>CAWBLD010000012.1:0-377406 GCA_963789455.1 uncultured Alphaproteobacteria bacterium
TTCTGTCCGGCGCGGCGAGCGCCGCCAGAACCCTACGTGTGGGGTTGGCGGCCATCGACCGGCACGCAAGTGCATTATTACGCTTGCGGCAGCAAGCTGGGCAAGATTGTCGCGGTCAAGGATCCGAGCCGGTCGAAGGAAATCGGCACCGTGATCATGAAGGGGGCGGTGAAGTCCGGCGGCAACATCTGGAAGGGCGACCTTTTGGATGTCGAATCCGGAAGATCTATTCCGGCGTGGTCACGCTCGAGGGGCCCAGCGCGCTGAATCTCAAAGGCTGCGTCGCGATGATCCTGTGCCGCGGCGAGACCTGGAGAAAAGTGAAGTGACGGCCGCGCTTCTCGTTGCCGCGCGCCATCCACGCTAGGCTGCGGCGATGGCCTCGTCTCCGGACTCCGCGCACGAAATCGTCTCGCCAGCGCCACCTCGCCCTACCTGCTCCAGCACAAGCATAACCCGGTGGACTGGTGGCAATGGGGAGCGCAGGCGCTGGCCGAGGCCAAGCGCAGCAACCGGCCGATCCTGCTGTCGGTCGGCTACGCCGCCTGCCACTGGTGCCACGTGATGGCGCACGAGTTGTCGAGGATGCGGCCACCGCGCGGCTGATGAACGAGCTGTTCGTCAATATCGAGGTCGACCGCGAGGAGCGGGGCCCGACATCGACCAGATCTATATGAATGCGCTGCATCTCTTGGGCGAGCAGGGCGGCTGGCCGCTGACTATGTTCTTGACGCCGGCGGGCGAACCGGTGTGGGGCGGCACATATTTTCCGAAAGAGAGCCGCTTCGGCCGGCCGGCCTTCAACGATATTTTGCGTGAAGTGGCGCGGCTGTTCCGCGAGGAACCCAACAAGATCGAGCAGAACCGCACGGCGCTGCTGGCGCTGCTGGCCGACAAGGCGCGGCCGGCGGGCAAGGTCACCATCGGTCTGCAGGAGCTCGATGCGGCGGCGGCCCAGGTCGCCAATATGTTCGATCCCGTCAATGGCGGGTTACGCGGCGCGCCAAAATTTCCGCAACCGGCCATTCTGGAAATGCTCTGGCGCGCGGGGCTGCGCCGCGACGATCCCGTTTCTTCGACACGGTCGAGCAGAGCCTCGAGCGCATGTGCGAGGGCGGCATCTACGATCATCTCGGCGGCGGCTTTTCGCGCTATTCGGTCGACGGACGCTGGCTCGTGCCGCATTTCGAGAAGATGCTGTACGACAATGCCCAGCTCTGAAGTTGCTGGCGCTCGCCTATCAACGCAGCGCCAACCCGCTATTCCGCCAACGCGCCCAGGAAACCGTGGGCTGGCTGCAGCGCGAAATGACCACCGGGGAGGGCGCCTTTTGCGCTTCGCTCGACGCCGACTTCGAGGGCGAAGAGGGCAAATTTTATGTCTGGTCCCAGCGGGAAATCGAGGAGGTTTTGGGCGCGGAAAATGCTGCGTTCTTTGCTGCACATTACGACGTAAGCGAACGGGGCAATTTCGAGGGCTATAATATTCTCAATCGGCTCAATAAGCTTACCGCGCAGCATGGAAATCGAAGCGCGGCTCGCCATGCTGCGCTTTTTGCTGCACAAAAAACGGGATGGGCGGGTCCGCCCAGGCCTCGACGACAAGGTGCTGGCCGACTGGAACGGGCTGATGATCGCGGCCCTGGTCAACGCCGGGATCATCCTGGAGCAGCCGGACTGGCTCACAATCGCCCGAAAAGCCTTTGATTTCATTGCCAAAAATATGACGCGCGGCGACCGCCTCGGCCATTCCTGGCGGCAAGGGCAACTGCTGTTTCCGGGGCTTGCGTCCGATTTCGCCGCCATGATCCGGGCCGCGCTCGCGCTTTATGAGGCGACCGCCGAGCGCGCGCTGCTCGAGCGGGCGCTGGCCTGGCAGCGCGCGCTCGCCGCCCATTACGGCGATCCCGATACCGGCGGCTATTACCTATCCGCCGACGATGCCGATGACCTTTTGCTGCGGCCGCATTCCACAACGGACGACGCCACCCCCAATCCGAATGCGGTGGCCGCGCAAAACCTGGTGCGGCTGGCGGTGTTGGCGGGCGACGACGCCTGGCGCGACCAGGCCGACCGGCTAATCGAGAGCATCTTGTCGGCGGCGGAACGCAATTTGTTCGGCCATGTCGCGCTGCTCAATGCGCTCGATTTGCGCCTGCGCGCCGCCGAGATCGTGCTGACCGGCCCCGAGACCGAAGTCTTGGCGCAAGCGGCGCTGAAATTACCGTTCCTCGACCGCATCGTGCTGCGCGCCCGTTCGGCCGCCGATCTGCCGGCTACCCATCCGGCGCAGGACAAGATGGCGGCCGCCTCCGGGAGCGCGGCCTTCATCTGCGTCGGCGCCACCTGTTCTCTGCCGGTCGCCAGCGCCGAGGCCATCGCGGCCGCGGTTGCGGCCCTACGCCGCTGAAAGTCGCGCTTGATCTTGCCGCCGCGGCGGCGGAAATTTATCCCGATCACTTAGGGGGGCGGCGATCGGGAGAACGTCTATGCGCGTCTTGCTCGGCCTTGTACTGGCTGCGAGTTTTATGATCTCAATTCCGTCCGCCCGTGCCCAGGAATGGTGCGGCTTTCTCGACAAGGAGCATTCGCAGGTGCGTTGCGGCTATTCCAGCCTCGCGCACTGCAAGCAGTCGCTTGGCGACAAGAAAGACGCGATCTGCATGCCGAGCCCGAGCTTTGCAAAGGCAGGGCAGGGCGGGCGCAACGGATAAAGGCCGCCCTTTGCGCCTGCACGATAATTTCCGCGATCGTTCGCGCGGGACCTCATATTCGCTGATCTGCCTGTGTTGAATGTCCTCACCCGCTTTCGCGGGTGATGACGGTCGGAAATCAGCGTTACGTCGCGCGCGGCGCTTTTACGTATTCATGCTCTCGAAGAATTCCGCGTTGTTCTTGGTGTTGCGCAGCTTGTCGAGCAGGAAGTCGATGGCGTCCATGGTGCCCATCGGATTGAGGATGCGGCGCAGCACGTACATCTTCTTGAGCACCGCCGGATCGGTGAGCAGCTCTTCCTTGCGGGTGCCCGAGCGCGTGATGTCCATGGCCGGGAAGGTGCGCTTGTCGGCCACCTTGCGGTCGAGGATGAGCTCCGAATTGCCGGTGCCCTTGAACTCTTCGAAAATCACTTCGTCCATGCGGCTGCCGGTATCGATCAGCGCGGTGGCGATGATGGTGAGGGAGCCGCCTTCCTCGATATTGCGCGCGGCGCCGAAGAAGCGCTTCGGCCGCTGCAGCGCGTTGGCGTCGACGCCGCCGGTCAGCACCTTGCCCGAGGAGGGGACGACGGTGTTATAGGCGCGGCCCAAGCGGGTGATCGAGTCGAGCAGGATCACCACGTCGCGCTGATGCTCGACCAGGCGCTTGGCCTTTTCGATCACCATTTCCGCCACTTGCACGTGGCGCGAGGCCGGCTCGTCGAAGGTCGAGGACACCACCTCGCCCTTGACCGAGCGCTGCATGTCGGTGACTTCCTCCGGCCGCTCGTCGATCAACAGCACGATCAGGTAGCACTCGGGATGATTGGCGGTGATCGAGTGCGCGATGTTCTGCAGCAGCACGGTCTTGCCGGTGCGCGGCGGCGACACGATCAGCGCGCGCTGGCCCTTGCCGATCGGCGCCACGATGTCGATGACGCGGGCCGAGAGATCCTTCTTGGTCGGGTCCTCGAATTCCATCTTCAGCCGCTCGTCGGGATAAAGCGGCGTCAGGTTGTCGAAGTTGATCTTGTGGCGCGCCTTCTCGGGGTCCTCGAAATTGATGGTGTTGACCTTGAGCAGCGCGAAATACCGCTCGCCTTCTTTCGGCGAGCGGATGTGGCCTTCGACAGTGTCGCCGGTGCGCAGGCCGAAGCGGCGGATCTGGCTGGGGCTGACGTAGATATCGTCGGGGCCGGAGAGATAATTCGATTCCGGCGAGCGCAGGAAGCCGAAGCCGTCGGACAATACTTCGACGACGCCTTCGCCGATGATGTCGATTTCCTGGGTCGCGAGCTGCTTGAGGATCGCGAACATCAGCTCCTGCTTGCGCATGGTGCTGGCGTTTTCGACCTGATGCTCTTCAGCGAACGCGGTCAGTTCGGCCGGAGTTTTGGCCTTGAGGTCTTGGAGTTTCATTTCCCGCATGGGGGGTTTACGTCCTTGGGAGAGTGACCGGTGGAGTCCAAAAAATGAAAAGACTCAAAACCGGGTGACTTGAGGGAGAGCGAGAGATCGCAGGTCTGGGGTAACGAGGAATTTGGGAAAAGTGCCCGGAACCCGATGCTGCAACCGGCCCAAATGGGGGGAGCCGGAACGCTAACTGCATCCGCCTGCGTTCGGTGGGATGAGCGCAACATAAGTGGCGTCGCGTCATCGCGCAAGAGGTAGCGCGCCACTGTGTACGAATTAAGACTTTGTTTAGAACGGCTTGACGGTCACCAGCAGGACGATGAGGATCATCAAGATCGTCGGTATCTCATTGACAATCCGATAGAATTTCGCCGTGCGCTGGTTGCGGTCGAAGGCGAATGCGCGCACCCACTGGGTCATTTGCGCGTGCAGGACGGTCATGGCGAGGACCAGTACGATTTTCACCTGGAACCAGCCGAGCGCGAACGCGCGAGTCTGAAGTACCAGCACGATGCCGACGAGCCAGGTCACGGTCATGGCCGGCGTCATGATGTAGTTGAGCAGCCGGCGTTCCATCACCTTGAAGGTTTCCGATTGCACGGAACCGGCGGGCGCATCGACATGATAAACGAACAACCGCGGCAAATAGAGCATGCCGGCCATCCACGAGATGACCGCGATAATGTGCAGGGCTTTCAGCCAGAGATACATGGCAGCGAACGTACACCAATTTTTCGGAAAGTTTATCCACGCACTCTTTTCAGCATCCGCTCGACATGGGCGATGGGCGTGTCGGGCAGGATGCCGTGGCCGAGATTGAAAATGAACGGGCCATCCGACAACGCCGCCATCACGTCATCGACCTCGCGATCGAGCGCCGTACCACCGGCGCGCAGCGCCAGCGGATCGACATTGCCCTGCACCGCAACGCGCGGCTGCAGCGTCTCGCGCGCGGCTTTGCGATCGAAGGTCCAGTCGAGACCGATCGCATCCACACCGGTTTGCTCCACATAGGGCAGCGCCATCATGCCGGCGCCGCGTGGAAAGCCGATCACCTTGGCGCCCGGTATCTGCTGGCGCACGCCGGCAACGATTTTCCGGGTCGGCTCGATGCACCAGCGCTCGAATTGCCGCGGCGACAACACACCGGCCCAGGTATCGAAGACCTGCACGACCTCGGCGCCAGCCTTGAGCTGACCGACGAGATATTCGATCGATCCTTGCACCAACCGTTCGATTAGTCGCGCAAAATTGTCCGGATCGCGATAGGCGAACAGCCGCGCCGGCGCCTGATCGGGTGTCGCTTCGCCTGCGACCATATAAGTCGCAACCGTCCACGGCGCGCCGCAAAAGCCGATCAAGGCAGTCTTGCGATCCAGCGCCGATTTTACTTGCGCCACCGTCTCATAGATCGGCGCCAGCACCTTGCCGTCGATCGTCTCGCGCATGCTCGCAAGCGCTGCGGCATCCGCCAATGGCTCGAGCTTGGGTCCTTCACCCGCCAAGAATTCAACTTTGCGCCCGAGCGCCAGCGGTATCACCAGGATGTCGGAAAACAGGATTGCCGCATCGAAACCAAAACGCCGCACCGGCTGCAGCGTGACTTCCGCCGCCAATTTCGGATTGAAACAGAGATCGAGAAATCCGCCGGCTTTCTCCCGCACCGCACGGTATTCCGCCAGATAACGTCCCGCCTGCCGCATCAGCCATACTGGCGGCACGGCCTCGTGCTGCTTGCCGAGCACACGCAGCAGCGGCTTTGTCCCCATGGCATCGGTTTTGCCAGCTTCTTCCATAAAGACTCTTATAAGTTTCTTTGTAGTGGTTACTGGACGGTGGATTGGACTCATGCCTGCCGATCAACAATCTGTCCACCGTCCAGCAGGGTTGGATTCAGAACTCGCCCTAATCCCGAGCACTGCCTTCCACAGCGGTAAGCTCGATTTTATTGGCCTTTTGGCATGCTATCCCGGCCCATCCCCAAGCCGCTGTCCACATCCCCGCATCGATACCGTATCGTCATGCTATTGGCGTCCCGCGGCCAGCCGTGTGAATGGAAATTGAACTCATTTGGATTGGCGGCTTGCATGGCAGGAAAAGCCGTGGCCTTCTCCCGCCCTGTCCACACAAGGTCCCGCCGCTATACAGATGCCCAACACCGGTTATTTTCATCTCCATCTGGTTTCCGATGCCACCGGTGAAACCTTGATCACGGTCGCGCGCGCCGCCGCGGCGCAATATGTCGGCGTGTCGCCGGTCGAGCATCTTTACCCGATGGTGCGCTCGAAGAAACAGCTCGATCATGCGCTGTCCGAAATCGCCGAATCGCCCGGCCTGGTGCTTTACACTTTGCTCGAGGAAGACCTCATCCAGGCGCTGGAAAGCAACTGCCGCGATCTCGGTTTGCCCTGCATGTCGGTGCTGGGGCCGGTGCTGCGGCTGTTCCAGTCCTATCTCGGCGCCGAAACGATTCACCGCGCCGGCGCCCAGCACGTGCTCAACGCCGAATATTTCCAGCGCATCGACGCGCTCAACTACACGATGTTTCACGACGACGGCCAGCACGTGGAAGGGCTGCAGCAAGCCGACGTGGTGCTGGTCGGCGTCTCGCGCACGTCGAAAACCCCGACGTCGATCTATCTCGCCAATCGCGGCATCAAGACCGGCAATGTGCCGCTAGTGCCGGGCGTGCCGCTGCCGCCGCAAGTGGAGAAATTGACGCAGCCTCTGGTGGTAGGCCTGTACGCCAGCCCCGAGCGCATCGTGCAGATCCGCGAGAACCGGCTGCTGGGCCTGAAAGCGCACCGCGACGACGACCGTTATATCGACAAGGCCGCGGTGGCCGAGGAGGTGGCTTTTTCGCGCCGGCTCTGCACCACGCACAACTGGCCGAGCATCGACGTGACCCGCCGCTCGATCGAGGAGACCGCCGCCGCGGTGATGAAACTGTTGAGCGAACGCCGCCGCGCCCCGGCGATTTGAGAATGTTGCTGTCATTGCGGGGCGCCGGCGCTAGCGTTGCGAGCTCGGAATGACGAGGGAAATCTGCCATGCCGCTCTGGCTTAGCCCCCAGCCGCTGGTGCTCGCATCGAAAAGCGACGTGCGCGGCAAGATGCTCGCGGCGGTCGGCTTGCGCTTCGAGATCAGGCCGGCGCAGATCGACGAACGCGCGGTCGAAGCCGAAGCCGGGGTGACCGACGCCGCGGCGGTCGCACGCTTGCTGGCGCGCGCCAAGGCCGCGGCGGTGGCGCGCTCGGTTCCCGGCCGGCTGGTGCTGGGCGCCGATCAGACGCTGGCGCGCGGCAACCAGCGTTTCAGCAAGCCGGCCAACCGCGCGGCGGCGGCCGAGCAATTGCGAACCTTGCGCGGCCGCACCCATGAACTGCATTCCGCGCTGGCGCTGGTACGCGACGGCGCCGTGCTGTTCGATTGCGTCGATAGCGCGCGGCTGACCATGCGCAACATCTCCGACCGTTTTCTCGAGGATTATCTCGACATGGCGGGCGACGCGGCGCTCGCCAGCGTCGGCGGCTATCAGCTCGAAGGCATTGGCATTCATCTGTTCGAGCGGGTCGAAGGCGACTATTTCACCGTGCTCGGCCTGCCGCTGTTGCCGCTGCTCAGCTTCCTGCGGCAGAACGGATTTGTGGATGGCTAGCCTGTTGGGCGAGATTGGGCGGCCGTATGGCACAGCGTGCTCCCTCTCCCTGTGGGAGAGGTGAAGAAAGAAAGAGCATGTTCATCCTCGGTCTGACCGGCTCACTTGGCATGGGAAAATCCGCCACGGCGAAAATGTTCGCCGCGGAAGGCGTGCCCGTGCACGATGCCGATGCCGTCGTGCACCGGCTCTATGATGGCGAGGCCACGCCGCAGATCGAGGCGGCCTTCCCCGGCACGACGAAGGACGGCAAGGTCGACCGCGAAAAGCTCGGCAAACGCGTGCTCGGCGATGCCGCCGCCATCACGCGACTGGAGCAGATCGTGCACCCGCTGGTGGGCGCCGCCGCGGCGCGGTTTCTGGCCGAGGCCGAACGCAGCGGCGCTGCGGTGGCGGTGCTCGACGTGCCGCTGCTGTACGAGACCGGCGGCGATAAGCGCTGCGACGCGGTGGTGGTGGTATCGGCGCCGGCCGAGGTGCAGCGGGCGCGCGCGTTCGAGCGCCCCGGCATGACCGAAGAGAAGCTGGCGGCGCTGCTCGCCAAACAGATGCCGGATGCCGAGAAGCGCGCCCGCGCCGAATTCGTGGTGGATACGTCGCACGGTTTCGAGGCCGCGCGCGCCCGGGTGCGTGATATTCTCAAGGCGGTCGCTAAGATGAAAAAACGGGTTCGGTGAGTCGCGACTTACCCTGAGTGTCGTCGCCGCGAAGGCGGGGACCCAGTACTCACCGAGGGCTACGTGTTTACAGGATCACCCGCCTTCGCGGGTGATGACAGCATGAGATAGACGCACAATGCGCGAAATCGTCCTCGACACCGAAACCACCGGCCTCGATCCGCTGCAGGGTCACCGCCTGGTCGAGGTCGGCTGCATCGAGCTGCTCAACCGGATTCCGACCGGCGCGACCTTCCACAGCTATCTCAATCCGGAGCGCGAAGTGCCGACGGAAGCCTTCGCGATTCACGGGCTGGCCACCGACTTCCTGCAGGACAAGCCGCGGTTTGCCGACATCGTCGACGACTTCCTGATGTTCATCGGCGACGCGCCGCTGGTGATCCACAATGCCGGCTTCGATCACGGCTTTCTCATTGCCGAGCTCAAGCGCGTCGAGCGCCCGCCAATCGCGCGCGAGCGGCTGGTCGATACGCTGCTGCTGGCGCGCCGCAAGCATCCGGCGGGCCCGAACCGGCTCGACGATCTGTGCGCGCGCTATGGCATCGACAATTCGCGCCGCACCAAGCATGGCGCGCTGCTCGACGCCGAAATTCTGGCCGAAGTCTATCTGGAACTGATCGGCGCGCGGCAGGCGCAGCTCGGGCTTGCGGAGAGCAATAAAGGGCGCAGCAATGGACGCGATGGCGTTGCGGCGCGGCGCGAGCGCAGCCGGGCGCTGACCGCCCGCGTCAGCGACTCCGATCGCGCGGCGCACCGCGAATTCGTCGCGACGCTGGGCGCGAACGCGCTATGGCGGAATTATCTCAGCGACGACGCCTGACCGCTCAGCTCTCCGGCGATTCCGCCGGCGCATCGGCGGCCTCCAACTCGCCGAGCCTCTGGCGATAGAGGGCGACGAAATCCACCGGCTCGAGCAGCAGCGGCGGGAAGCCGCCATTGCGAACGGTGGTGGCGATGATTTCGCGTGCGAACGGGAACAACAGGCGCGGGCATTCGATCAACACGATCGGGCTCATGCTTTCCTGCGGCACGTTCTGGATGCGGAATACGCCGCCGAACGCCAGTTCGAAACCGAACAGCAATGTCTCTTCGACTTTCGCCTGGCCTTCCAGGCTGAGGGTCACCTCGATGTCGGTTTCCGATAGCGGCGCCGCGTTGACATTGATCTGAATGTCGATCTTCGGAGGCTGTTTTCCGCCGACCAGAGAATGCGGCGCGTTCGGATTCTCGAACGAGAAATCCTTGATGTATTGCGTGACCACGTTGAGTTGCGGCTGCTCGCTGGGGGCCGGCTCCGGGCCGCCATTGGTCGTGGACATGAAAACTCCTTGCCGCCGGTTGCTGCTGCGAAAGATTTGACGCGGCGGTTGGCTAACACAGGGTCCCAGGTGGAACAAGGATGCGCGGACGCCCTTTTACGGGCGCATGATCTTGTCCGAAAACCGGCAGCCATCCCCGATCGCACCCGAAACAAGCCGGTTCGGGGCCCCGCGCTAGGGCTCGCGCTCGTTGCCGCGGCGGTCCGGCAGTGCGGCGTCGGGCACCTGGTGCCACTGCTCAGGCGCAAGGTCGACCACGCCATCGGTGGGCGTGGCCTTGCGTCGCAGTCCAAGCAGTCGGCCGAGGGCTTGCCGCAGCGGCGCAAACAGCAGCAAGAGGCCCAGGATATCCGTTATAAAGCCCGGGATTAGCAGGAGAATTCCGGCCAGCAGAGTGACGGTGCCGGCGCTGTCGGCTTGCAGGGCGGTAAAACCGCCTTCGCTCAAGGCGACACGGACGCGGGCGATGTGGTTACCGCCGGCATGGCGCAGCACCATGGCACCGGCGACAGAGGTCGCCAGCAGCAGCCCTAAGGCCCACAGGAAACCGATCGACTCGGTTACCGCGATGAACACCGCCAGTTCCATGAATGGCAGCGTCAGCAGCGCCAGCAACAGCCATTTTGCCACATTCATCGGTGTTTCTACCTTTGGCGCACGATCTTAGGCGAAAATCGGCTACCCGCTCTTGGGGATCGTGCACCGGCCAGCGAGGTTGGCGTCGGCGTTGCGATCGTTTAAGCTTTGTTCGCGAGGCACAAAGGCGCCGAAATACTGGCGCCGGGCCTGGATTGGCGCGGACACCAACCTAGATAATAACGGCGGCTTCGGCCGCCACGCTGCCAATCTGACTACGGGCCGCAGGCCGATCTGCCGTTACGGTTACCGAAAGCATGCGAGACGTGTTCGACATCTACACCATCATATTCCTGGCGCTGGCGGTATTCATCTTCCTGCGCCTGCGCAGCGTGCTCGGTCAGCGTACCGGCCGCGAGCGGCCGCCTTACGACCCCTACGCCGCGCGCGAACCGGCGCGGCCGGCGCCGGAAAAGGTCGTCGCTTTGCCCAATCGGACGCCGGAAGCCGTCGCGCCCAAGCCGGCTGAACCCGTGGCGCCCGGCGAGCGTTGGAAGGGTGTCGCCGAGCCCGGCTCCGTGCTCGCCGCGGGGCTCGACGCGATCGTCGCCGGCGATGCCAATTTCGATCACCAGCATTTTCTCACCGGCGCGCGCGCGGCTTACGAGATGATCGTCAACGCTTTCGCGGAAGGCGATCGCCGTACCTTGAAGAATTTGCTGTCGCGCGATGTCTATGACGGCTTCGAGACTGCGATTACCGGGCGCGAGAAGCGTGGCGAAACGGTGGAAAGCCGCTTCGTCTCCATCGACAACGCCGAGATCACCGCCGCTGAGCTGCGCGGGCGCACCGCGCAGTTGACCGTGCGCTTCCAATCCAAGCTGGTGACGGCAACGCGCGACAAGAACGGCAACGTGATCGACGGCAATGCCGAGAAGGTGAGCGACATCACCGATGTGTGGACATTCGCGCGCGATCTGTCGTCGCGCGATCCGAATTGGAAACTGGTCGCTACCGAAGCCGGGCAATGAGCGCATGGCGGCCCGGTTCCGCTCCCTCTATTCGTCATACCGGGTTCGCTCGTTTCGCGACCGCATCGGACTGATCGGCATAGCCCCGGCTTTCGCGCTTGCCTTGACGGCAGCGCTGAGCGGGCCGGCGTCGGCGCATGACATGAAGCTTCGCAACGCGCAGGTCGAGCCGGTCGCTTTCACGGCGCTGGAAGGCTGGAACGACGACGACCACGCCGCCGCTTTCGAGACATTCCTGAAAAGCTGCGGCGCCATCTTGCAAGGCACCCGGGCGACGCGCGCGGCGCGGCCGGTCTATGGCGGGCTGTTCAAGGTGTGCGAGCACGCGAATGCCGCGGGCCCGCTCGGCCGCGAGCAGGCGCGCGCCTTTTTCGAGGATAATTTCAAGCCGGTGCGCATCGTGCCGCATGGCGACACGCAGGGCTTCTTCACCGGCTACTACGAGACCGAGGTGGAGGGCTCGCGCTTCCCAAGCGACGAATACGACGTGCCGCTCTATACCGCGCCGGCGGAGGCCGTGCAGCGGCACAAAGGCAAGGTATTTGCCAAGTTCGACCGCACCGAGATTGAGGACGGCGCGATCGCCGGCAAGGGCCTCGAGATCTGCTACGTCAAGGATCCGATCGACGCCTTCTTTGCGCAGATCCAGGGTTCGACGCGGGTGAAGCTCGATACCGGCCAGCTGCTGCGCCTCAACTATGTCGCCAGCAACGGTCAGCCCTACACGCCGGTCGGCCGCTTCCTGATCGATCGCGGCATCATCGCCAAGGAAGACATGTCGATGGACCAGATCCGCGACTGGATGCAGGCCAATCCGGAAGAAGGCAAGGAATTGCGCCGCAAGAACCGTTCCTTCGTGTTCTTCCAGGAAACCGCGCTCGCGCCGCAGGACGAGTGCATCGGCGCGCAAGGAGTGTCGCTCACGCCGCTGCGCTCGCTGGCGGTGGACAAGAATATCCACGTCTACGGCACGCCGATCTGGATCGATGCCGAGCTGCCGATCGCGAGCGAGCGGCCGGACACCAAGTTCCGCCACCTGCTGTTCGCGCAAGACACCGGCTCGGCCATCGTCGGGGCGGCGCGCGCCGACATCTATTTTGGCCACGGCGAGGAGGTCAGCCACATCGCCGGGCGCATCAAACAGCACGGCCAGTTCGTCATGCTGGTGCCCAAGGGCGTGACCGTGACCGGCAGCGCGCCGGAGCCCGTCAATGTTCCGCTGCCGAGGCCACGGCCGACGGATATTGTCGCTGACAATACGCCTGCCGGCACGGTTTCGGCGCCGGTCAAGCCGCGGCCATGAACGCCAGCGGCGGCAACCGGCGCTGCGTTCTCTCTTACGAAGAGCGCGTGCTGTGGACGACCGTCACCAAGGCGATCGAGCCGTTGCGTGTGCCGGCGCGGGCCGCGTCCGCTGCGGACGGCGAGCCGGCGGCGGAGATTGCTGAACTCGGCCCGTCCGGTGAAGCAAGCTCAGCAAGCCTCGCCACCGCCGGTACAGCAAATACCGGCGCCACTTCCGCTGGCGCCGCCTCTTATGCCCCTTGGCCGCCGCCTGAAGCAGCGCGTCGCGCGCGGCAAGCAGGCGATCGATGCCCGCCTCGACCTGCACGGGCTGACGCAAGCGCAAGCGCATGCCGCGCTGCTGCGGTTCCTGCGCAGCGCGCACGCGCGCGATGTCCGGCTGGTGCTGGTGATCACCGGCAAAGGCGCAAAGAATTTCGGCGCGCGCGGCGAGGGCGAGCGCGAACATGGCGTGCTGCGCCGCCACGTGCCGCAGTGGCTGGGCTTGCCGGAATTCCGCTCACTGGTGGTCGGCTTCGAGGAAGCGCACATCGCCCATGGCGGCGAGGGCGCGTTGTATGTGCGGCTGCGACGGTCACGCGGCGCGTGAATGTCATTGCAAGGAGTGACGGTCATGTCCAACAAAACGAAATCGCCCGGCAAGGGTTACGAGCCTGACAAGAAGGTGCTCGAGCGCGAGCTCGAGGAAGGACTGGAAGAAACCTTCCCGGCATCCGATGCGGTGGCGGTGACCGAACCCGCGCCACACCACGACAAGGGCGGCAAAAAGAAATAAGCTGGCGATCAACCAGCCTGCGGAGGATCGATCATGCCGCGCGCGATCGCCTTGGCGATGATGCTGTGTCTGCTTGGCGCGCCCGCGTACGCGCAAACGTCCATGAAGCCGACGGCGCCGCAAAAGATGACGTCGCCCGAAGAGGCGCGCAAAATGCGCGACTGCGAAAAACAGGCGGCTGATCGCAACATCAAGATGGACGAGCGCTCGAAATTCGTCATGGATTGCATGACGGCCAAAAAATAAGGTGCGGGCGGCAGCGCGACGCGCGGTCAGTCTTAAGGGATCACGCGGGGTTCATTGGAAACCGTCGGCGCGATCGGTTTGCCGTCGTTGGTGGTTGCGTGCTGCTCGAAGCAGTCGACGCCGGCGGGAATGACGGTGCCGTGTTGGGCCGCGCTCAAGAAAATATGCCGGGTGTTCTTCGGCGAACGTTCGAACCAGTTCGGGTCGTCGAAAGTGCCGCCATAAACGCCGACGACGTCAGGGAAGCGCTCGAAACTCAGAAACAGTTTTGTGCCGCAGGTGTCGCAGAAGTGGACATCGACCATCTTGCCGCTGCCCTCGGAGCGGTGCCGGTAAACCTTCGGCTGACCTGACGTCACGGCAAAATCCGATTTGCCGAAAATCGGCTCCACCAGATAGGCCGATTCGGTGGCTCTTTGGCAGAACCGGCAGTGGCAGACGGTCACCCGCATCGGCTGCGATGTGACCGCGTAGCGGATCCCGCCGCACAGGCAGCCGCCTTCATGAGCAGACATAGCCATCACCTCCTCGGCAAACCGCGACAATGATCACAGAATAAACCGGCTTAAATCAGCGTTCTTGGCGAGATCGCCGATGTGCTTTTCCACATAGGCCGCGTCGATCTTGACCGTCTCGCCGGAGCGGTCGGTGGCGGCAAACGAGATTTCGTCGAGCACGCGCTCCATCACCGTCTGCAAGCGGCGCGCGCCGATGTTTTCGATCGAGGAATTCACCGCCACCGCGATGTCGGCAATGGCGTCGATGGCGTCCTCGCTGAAATCGAGCGTCACGCCCTCGGTCTTCATCAGCGCGACATATTGCTTGATCAGCGAGGCTTCCGGTTCCGTCAAAATGCGGCGCATGTCGTCGCGCGAGAGCGCGCTCAATTCGACGCGGATCGGCAGCCGGCCCTGCAGCTCGGGCAGCAGGTCGGATGGCTTGGAGATGTGAAACGCGCCGGAGGCGATGAACAGCACGTGGTCGGTCTTCACCGGCCCGTGCTTGGTGTTGACGGTGGTGCCTTCGATCAGCGGCAGCAGGTCGCGCTGCACGCCTTCGCGCGACACGTCGGCGCCGTAGCGGCCCTCGCGCCCGGCGATCTTGTCGATCTCGTCCAGGAACACGATGCCGTTCTGCTCCACCGCCTTGATCGATTCCTGAATGAGCTGCTCGTTGTCGAGCAGCTTGTCGGATTCTTCGTTGACCAGGATATCGTGCGAATCCTGCACGGTGACACGCCGTGTCTTGGTGCGGCCGCCGCCGAGCTTGCCGAAAATATCGCCGATATTGATGGCGCCCATCTGGGCGCCCGGCATGCCGGGAATCTCGAACATCGGCATGCCGCCGCCGCCGGCCTGCACCTCGATCTCGATTTCCTTGTCGTTGAGCTCGCCGGCGCGCAGCCGCTTGCGGAAGCTTTCGCGCGTGGCGGGGCCGGCGCCGGGACCGACCAAAGCGTCGACCACGCGCTCCTCGGCGTTCAGCTCGGCCTTGGCCTGCACGTCTTTTCGCTTCTTCTCGCGGGTGAGCGCGATGGAAATCTCCACCAGGTCGCGCACGATCTGCTCGACGTCGCGGCCGACATAGCCGACCTCGGTGAACTTGGTGGCTTCCACTTTCAGGAACGGCGCGCCCGCCAGCCGAGCCAGCCGCCGCGAGATCTCGGTCTTGCCGACGCCGGTCGGCCCGATCATCAGAATGTTCTTGGGCAGCACTTCCTCGCGCAGTTTTTCGTCGAGCTGGAGCCGGCGCCAGCGGTTGCGCAAGGCGATGGCGACCGCGCGCTTGGCGTCGTTCTGGCCGACGATGAAGCGGTCGAGTTCGGAAACGATTTCGCGGGGGGAGAAGTCGGTCATGTACTCACTGTGTCCGTGGCTCGGCTCTCGTTCGAGACGCCCTCACTGCGCTCGGGCTCCTCAGGATGAGGCGAGTGAGAAGCCCTCATGGTGAAGAGCCGCGCGCAAGCGCGGCGTCGCGAACCATGAAGGGCGGGTGTTCATGTCTTCAGGGCTTCAATCGTCACATTCCGGTTGGTGTAGACGCAGATGTCGGCGGCGAGGTCGAGCGATTTGCGCACGATTTGTTCGGCATCGAGCGGCCCGTCGAGCAGCGCGCGGGCGGCGGCCAGCGCATAATTGCCGCCGGAGCCGATGCCGGCGGTGCCCGCCTCCGGTTCCAGCACGTCGCCGGTGCCGGTGAGCACCAGCGACACCTGCTTGTCGGCGACGATCATCATGGCCTCCAGCCGGCGCAAATAGCGGTCGGTGCGCCAGTCCTTGGCCATTTCGACCGCCGCGCGCAGCAGCTGGCCGGGATATTGCTCTAGCTTGCTTTCCAGCCGCTCGAACAAGGTAAACGCATCGGCGGTGGCGCCGGCAAAGCCGCCGATCACGTCGCCTTTGCCCAGGCGGCGCACCTTCTTGGCATTAGCCTTGACGATGGTTTGCCCGATCGTGACCTGGCCATCGCCGCCGACGACCACGTTGCCGCCCTTGCGGACGGTCAGGATGGTGGTGCCGTGCCAGGAGGGAATATCGGAAGAAGCCATGCGCGTTAACCTCTTGAAGGCCGTGATCTATGCACGTCGCAACCCTATTGCAAACGGGGGCCGGCCCGCCTGTGGCGAATCCGGCAAACCCCTGATAAAAGGCGCGCGTCTCAAGGATAACGCCATGCGCAAAGCCGCCGTGAAGCGCAAGACCAAGGAAACCGACGTCGAGGTCGAGATCGATCTCGACGGGGCCGGCCGTTCGCAGGTTTCGACCGGCATCGGCTTCCTCGATCACATGCTCGATCTCCTGGCGCGCCACTCGCGCATCGACATCACGGTCAAGGCCAAGGGCGACTTGCACATCGATCACCACCACACCACCGAAGATGTCGGCATCGCGCTGGGGCAAGCGGTCAAGCAGGCGCTCGGCGACATGAAGGGCATCACCCGCTATGCCGACGTGCACGTGCCGATGGACGAGGCCTTGACGCGCGTGGCGATCGACATTTCCGGGCGGCCGTTCCTGGTGTTCAAGGCGGAATTCGTGCGCGACAAGGTCGGCTCGTTCGACACCGAACTGGTGCAGGAATGGTTCCAGGCCTTCGCGATGAATGCCGGCATCACCCTGCACGCCGAGACGCTGTATGGCACCAACGACCACCATATCGCCGAGTTCCTGCTTCAAGGGCCTGGCGCGCGCGCTGCGCGCAGCGGTGACGATCGATCCGCGCGCCAAGGATGAGGTGCCGTCCACCAAGGGCTCGCTCGGCGGGTGAGGCGATGCCTATATGGGATCATCGCCGGGCTTGACCCGGCGATCTCGATCAGGGACGCAACGCCTTCCTAAGCGGGATGCCCGGGACAAGCCCGAGCATGACGAGTTAGAGTTTGAGGCGTAACGCAATGCCCACTTACACCGTGCACGAACCGCCGCCGCAACCGGGCGAAGCCGCGTCCGATCCGCAACGCTTCCTGTTCGTGCGCGACGGATTTTATTTCTGGGCCTTCCTGCTGGCGCCGGTGTGGCTGCTGTGGCATCGGCTGTGGCTGGCCTTTGTCATCTATCTGATCGCCAGCATTCTGCTCGGCGTTGGCTTCACGCTGATCGGCGCGTCGTCGACCGTGCAATTCTTCGCCGGCCTGTTGGTCGCGTTGCTGATCGGCTTCGAGGCGGCGACGATCTGGCGCTGGAAACTGACACGGCGCGGCTGGAAGACGCTCGGCTTTGTGGTCGGCGAGGACGCCGAAATCGCGGAGCAGCGTTTCTTTGCCGCGTGGAGCAACGCGCGCCGCAGCGCCGCCACCGCGCCGCTGCCGGAGCCGCATTATTCCGCGCCGGTGCGGCGTGGACCGCCGTCGCCTTCCGACGTGATCGGCCTGTTCCCGGAGCCGGGAGGCTCGCGATGAGCGTCGCCATCGTCGACTACGGCTCCGGCAATTTGCATTCGGCGGCCAAAGCGTTCGAACGCGCCGCGCGCGAGAGCGGGCACGATCAGCCGATCGTGGTCACCAGCGATCCGGGTGAGGTCGCGCGTGCCGACCGCGTGGTGCTGCCCGGCGTCGGCGCCTTCGCCGACTGCCGGCGCGGGCTCGATGAAATTCCCGGCATGATTGATGCATTGGAAGAGAGCGTGCGCAAACGGGGCAAGCCGTTTTTCGGTATCTGCGTAGGTATGCAACTGATGGCCGAACGCGGGCGGGAGTATCAGGTTACGCCGGGCCTCGGCTGGATCGCCGGCGAGGTCGATCGCATCGCGCCGAACGATGCGAATTTGAAGATTCCGCACATGGGCTGGAACACGCTCAACATGCTGAAAGCCCATCCGCTGCTCGAGGATATTCCGCTCGGGCCGGACGGCTTGCACGCCTATTTCGTGCACAGCTACGAGCTTAAACCGGCGCAGCGCGGCGATCTGGTGGCGCAGGCCGACTATGGCGGCCCGCTCACCGCCATCGTCGGGCGCGACAACATGGTCGGCACGCAATTCCATCCCGAGAAGAGCCAGCGGCTCGGCCTGGCGCTGATCGCGAATTTCTTGAAGTGGGCGCCATGATCCTGTTCCCCGCCATCGACCTCAAGGAAGGTCTCGCCGTGCGGCTGCAGCAGGGCGACATGGCGCGCGCGACCGTGTTTCATCGCGATCCGGCGGCGCAGGCGCGCGCCTTCGAGATGCAGGGCTTCGAATATCTGCACATCGTCGATCTCGACGGCGCCTTCGCCGGCAAGCCGGTGAACGCCGACGCGGTCGACCGCATCCTGGAGACCATCGGCATTCCGGTGCAGCTCGGCGGCGGCATCCGCGATACCGCCACCGTGGAAGCCTGGCTGGAGAAGGGCGTGACGCGCGTCATCATCGGCACCGCCGCGGTGCGCGATCCGCCTTTCGTCAAGCAAGCGGCGCGCGACTATCCCGGCCGCGTCGCGGTCGGGCTCGACGCGCGCGACGGCAAGGTGGCGGTGGAGGGCTGGGCGCAAACCTCGGAATTGTCCGCGCTCGACATTGCCCGCCGTTTCGAGGATGTCGGCGTCGCGGCCATCATCTTTACCGACGTCGCGCGCGACGGCATGCTGCAAGGCCTCAATCTCGACGCCACCATCGCGCTGGCCGACGCGATTTCGATTCCGGTGATCGCCTCCGGGGGCTTGGCCTCGATCGCCGACATCAAGGCGCTGCTGGAGCCGCGCGCGCGCAAACTCGCAGGCGCCATCGCCGGCCGCGCGCTCTATGACGGGCGGCTCGACGCGGCGGAAGCGCTCAAGTCTCATTCGCAATGCGCGGACGGCGGCATAAGCCATGTTCAAAGTCCGCGTCATTCCCTGCCTCGATGTGAAAGACGGCCGCGTGGTCAAGGGCGTCAATTTCGTCAATCTGCGCGACGCCGGCGATCCGGTGGAAGCGGCCATCGCCTATGACGCCGCCGGCGCCGATGAACTCTGCTTCCTCGACATCACGGCGAGCCACGAGAACCGCGACACCATCTACGATGTGGTACGGCGCACGGCGGAAGCCTGCTTCATGCCGCTCACGGTCGGCGGCGGCGTGCGCACGGTCGAGGATATCCGCAAGCTTTTGACCTGCGGCGCCGACAAGGTGTCGATCAATACCGCGGCGGTCGCCCGGCGCGCCTTCGTCAAGGAGGCGGCGGAGAAATTCGGCGACCAGTGCATCGTGGTCGCCATCGACGCCAAGCAGGTGTCGCAAGCGGGCGAACTGGCGCGCTGGGAGATTTTCACCCATGGCGGCCGCCACCCGACCGGCATCGACGCGGTCGGCTATGCCAAGGAAGTGGTCGCGCTCGGCGCCGGCGAGATCTTGCTCACGTCCATGGACCGCGACGGCACCCGCAAGGGCTACGATATCCCGCTCACCCGCGCGATCGCGGACGCGATCACGGTGCCGGTGATCGCCTCCGGCGGGGTCGGCACGCTCGAACATCTGGTGGAAGGCATCCGCGACGGCCATGCCACCGCGGTGCTGGCCGCTTCGATCTTCCATTTCGGCGAGCACAGCGTGCGCGCGGCCAAGGAATACATGGCCAAAGCGGGTCTGCCGATGCGGCTCGATCCGTGAGCTCTCCCTCTCCCCGCGGGCGGGGAGAGGTGATAAAGGACGCGCCCATGAGCGAATTCACCCTGGCCGATCTGGAAAAGCGGGTGCACGAACGCGCACAGGCAAGCGCGGCGGAATCCTATACCCGGGCACTACTCGACAAGGGCGTCGCCCACTGCGCCAAGAAATTGGGCGAAGAGGCTTTCGAAACCGCCATGGCTGCCGTGCAGGAAGATCGCGGCCGGCTGATCGCGGAAGCCGCCGACCTTCTCTATCATCTCATGGTCGTGCTGGAAGCGCGCGGGGTCACGCTGGCCGAGGTCGAGGCCGAGCTCGCCAAACGCACCGCGCAGAGCGGGCACGAAGAGAAAGCCTCGCGCGGCTGATCGGACACGCCTTATGGAACAGCGCACCGAAGAAACCCTCTCGCCCTACCGCACGTTCTCGCGCGCGGAATGGGCGGCGCTGCGCGACGACACGCCGATGACGCTGACCTCGGAAGAGGTCACCCGCCTGCGCTCGCTGCACGACCGGCTCGACATCAAGGAAGTCGAGGAGATCTATCTGTCGCTGTCGCGGCTGCTCTCGCTCTATGTGGCGGCGACGCAGCGGCTGTTCCGCGCGCAGGAGCGCTTCCTCGGCACCGAGGATGTGAAGATGCCGTTCATCATCGGCGTCGCCGGCTCGGTGGCGGTGGGAAAATCCACCACCGCGCGCGTGCTGCAAGCCTTGCTGGCGCGCTGGCCGAACGTGCCGAAGGTCGATCTCATCACCACCGACGGCTTTCTGTATCCGAACGCGATCCTCGAGCGCGAAGGCCTGATGGAGAAAAAGGGCTTTCCGGAAAGCTACGATCTGCCGGCGCTGCTGCGCTTCCTCACCGACGTGAAGGCCGGGCGCCGGCCGGCGCGGGCGCCGGTCTATTCGCACCTCATCTATGACGTGATGCCGAGCCAGTGGGTCGAAGTGGACCGGCCGGACATCCTCATCGTCGAAGGCTTGAACGTCTTGCAGACCGGCCGCCTGCCGAAGGACGGCAAGGCGATCCCGTTCGTGTCGGACTTTTTCGATTTCTCGGTCTATCTCGACGCCGACGAGGACGTGCTCAAGTCCTGGTACGTCGACCGCTTCTTGACGCTGCGCTGCGACCGCGTTCCGCGATCCGAAATCATACTTCCATCGCTATTCGAATTTGTCCGACGCCGAAGCGATCGAAACCGCATCGTCGATCTGGGAACGCATCAATCTGGTCAACCTGCACGAGAATATCATTCCGACGCGCCAGCGCTCCGACCTGATTTTGAAGAAGGTCGAGAGCCACCAGGTCGAGGAAGTGTCGCGAAGGCTTGCGCCGTCATCCGCGAAGCGGGTCTGCTCGAATTAAGGTCGGATGTCTGGATGCCGCTCGCGGCGAGCGGTTCGGCCACCGGGTCAGTCGAAGTGATCGAAATAGCGCTGCTTGATCGACGTCACCGGCAGCATGATCAGCACGTCGGTGGTGCCGAACTCGTGGTCGACCACCGCGCCGTCGCCGATATAGGCGCCGAGCCGCAGATAGCCTTTGATCAGCGGCGGCAGCGCGCGCAGCGCTTCCTTCGGGTCGATCGCTTCCTTCGATATGCGGTTCATCTCGACATAGCGCTCGGGCAGCGCCCGCGCGCGCCAGGCTTCCGGCGCCCGCGCATAGTGATGCAGGAACGACAGCGGCATCGCCAGCCGCTTGGGATCGGTGCCGTCGAGGCTGGCGCAGCCGAACATCACGTCGGTGCGGTTTTGCTGGATATAGCCCGAGATGCCGTACCACAGCAGCTCGACCGTGCGCTTGTTGCGGTAGGGCGCCAGCACGCAGGAGCGGCCGAGTTCGAGGAATTGCAGATTGCCGTGGCGCGCGATCAGCCCGCCGATGTCGAATTCGGCGGAGGTGTAGAAGCCGCCATATTCCTCCGCCAGCGGCTGCCGCAGCAGCCGGTAGGTACCGACCACCGCCGGCCGGTTGGCGTTCTGGCGGTCGCGGGTGGCATGATCGAGCACCAGCAGATGGTCGCAGATCGCGTCATAGGCATCGACGTCGCGGCGCGCGAACAGCCGGCCCGGATTGGCGATGGCGGGGCCTTCCTGGTAAAAAACGCGATAGCGCAATTTCTGCGCCTGGCGCACCTCGGCGGCGGTCTGCGCCAGCCGCACCTCCAGCGAGCCGAGACGGCCCAGGCTTTGCGACGGCCGATGCGCGCGGGCCGCCCAGGCTTGCAGACCGCCATAGGCCTGCAGCGCGGAAATCAGGCTGGGGACGGCGGGGCCGTTGGGTGCCGGACGAAACCGCTCGAACAGATTGCGTGGCGGATGGAGGCTGGCGCGGCGTGCCATGGGGATTTTGGCTCCTTTTCGGGGCAAAAAGGTCCGTTTAGCCAGGGACTCAAGCGGGCGAATCAGGAATCGAGTGTCTTTACGCCCCCCTACAGCATGGGCGGGACACGGAATTATGACAAGGTGGGGAAAGCACGGTCAGGCCGCAAGCGGGGCGGCCAGCCGCTTCAAGCGCCTCGCGCAGCCGCTCGCGATCCAGCGGCTTCACCAGCAAGCCGTCCATGCCGGCGGCCAGGCAGGCCTCGCGGTCTTCGGACTGGGCATTGGCGGTGAGCGCCAGCATGCGGGTCGGCGGCGCGCTCGCCGTCGGCTTCGGCGGCGCGGATGCGGCGGGCGGCTTCCAGCCCGTCCATGCCCGGCATCTGCACGTCCATCAGCACGAGATCGTAGGGCGTGCCGGCCGCGCGCGCGGCCGCCCAGGATTCCACCGCCGCTTCGCCGTTGCCGGCGATGGCCGGGCGGTGACCGAGCCTTGTCAGCAGGGCGCGTGCGAGCAGCGCGTTGATCTGGTTGTCCTCGGCCACCAGGATCGACAAGCCCTTGCCATTCGCGGCGCCGGCAGTGCGCGGGTTCGCCCGCATCGGAAGCTTCCGCCGGCATGCCTTCGAACGCAGCTTCGGCGGAAAGTCTTGCCGCGAGCGAAGCCGCACGCACTGGCTTGACCAGATAGCCGGTGAAGCCGGCGCCATAAGCGCGGGCAGTTCATGCCGCTCGGTCGGCCGGATCAGCACGATGCGGCGCGCGACGGCGAGCCGCGCGAAATCGTCCTGGGCGATCAGGCTGCGCGCCAGCGGATAATCGACCAGCAGCGCATCCCAGCGCCGCTTGGCAAGCAGCGCGACGGCGCTTTCCTCGTCCGCCGCCACGCAGGTCTCGGCGCCCCAGCGGTCGAGCCGGCGCGCCAGCAGCGACGATTCGATTTCCGCCGCGGCTACGATCAATACCGCCGTGCCGGTGAGATCGGGCGCGGCAAATTCCGCTGCGTCGGCGTGCGGCGCCGCGGCCAGCGGTACGGTGAAACTGAAAGTGGTGCCGCCGCCCGGTTTGCTGTCGACCGCGATGCGGCCGTCCATGCGCTCGACGATGCGCTTGGAAATGGCCAGCCCCAGGCCGGTGCCGCCGAACTTGCGGGTGGACGATCCGTCCGCCTGCTCGAAATCGCGGAACACGCGCGCCTGATCCTCCGGCGCCAGGCCGATGCCGGTATCGCGCACCCGGAAACGAATTTCTTGTTCGCGCTCGCCCGGTTCGACGATCACCGCGACGCCGCCCTGTGCGGTGAACTTGATGGCATTGCCGGCGAGATTGAGCAGCACCTGGCGCAAACGCGCGGCGTCGCCGACGACTTCTTGCGGCAGCCGCTCGTCGACCAGCGATGCGATCTCGATGCCTTTCGCCTGCGCGCGCGGGGCCAAGAGTTCGACCGCTTCCTCGACCAGCGGAGAAAGCGCGAACGGCCGCGCCTCAAGATCGAGCTTGCCCGCTTCGATCTTGGAGAAGTCGAGAATCTCCTCGATCAGCGACAGCAGCGTCTCGCCCGAGGTCTTCGCCGCTGTCGCATATGTCAATTGTTCGGGTGTGAGCGGAGTGTCGAGCAGCAGATCGGCCATGCCGAGAATGCCGTTAAGCGGCGTGCGGATCTCGTGGCTGACCGTGGCGAGGAAGCGCGACTTGGCGCGGTTGGCGGTCTCCGCCTGGTCGCGCGCCAAAGCGAGCGCGTGCTCGGCCTCGACCCGGTAGGTGACGTCGCGGCCGACGCCCTGCATTTCGGCTCCCGTCTTGCCGCGCACCGCGACTTCGCGCCAGGCGATCCAGCGCGTGCCGCCGCCAGATCTGACGCTCTGGTCGTGCACGCGGGTGCCGTCGGGGAGCGCCGTCACCGGCCCTTGCGTGAGAATGGGCAATTCGGCGACGGTGCCGATCAGCTCTTTGCGGCTACAGCCCGCGAGGGCGCAGAAGGCGTCATTGGCGTAAGTGATGCGGCCGCCGGCGTCGCGGCGCACGATCAGGTCGCCTTGCGCTTCCAGCAGACTGCGCGCGCGCTCTTCCGCCTCGCGCAGCTCCCAATTGGCGTCGGTCAACTCCTCGATCCGCGCCTCCAGCGTGCGCATGTTGTCCGTGTGGGCGCGCTGGCGCATCAACATCAGGGCGATGACCGCGCAAGCGGCGGCGAACAGCGCGCCGACGCCGGTGCCGTAGGCGTATGGATCGTAATTCGAGCTTTGCAGGCGGATGCCGGTAAGAAAGCCGAGCCAGCCGGAGACGACCGCCATGGTGGATACGACGGCGCGGCCGAACAATATCAGCGCCGATTTGTTGCGCGCGCGCCGGCGTGCCAGCTGCACGATAGATGTCTCGTGACCGCGATCCCATGATGCCGGCGCCCGATCCCCGCTTGTTTGACGGGCATTTGGCGCCTGGAATCTTGCAACTTTGTTCCCCGCCGCACGCGGCTTGCACGCACGCGTCAACGTGGTGAAAGAAATGTTAAGGGAACGTTAGCGAGGTCAATGACGCGCGGCGAATCGGCGCCCGGGGCCGGCCATGCCGGTCGTTTTCCAGATCACCGCGAACAACGCGGCAGCGTCCTGTTCCGAGAAACTGGCCGACCGCACATAGATCTTATAGTCGGCGGGCTGGCGCGACAGCGCCACCGTGAGGTCGGCCGCTTGCGCGGCGGGATCGACGCGGATGCTCTGGATGGTGCTGACGTCTGCGCAGGCATTGGCGGTGTCGCTGTCGTCGACCAGTACGAAATCGGCCGCGGCCGGATCGTCGACCAGCTGCATGCGCAGGCTCGGCTTTGCCGCCGCGCTGGCGATGCGCACCGTGAAGTCCGCGGCCGCGCCGTTCGAGAACTGATAGCCGGTAGCGCCGGCGGCGAAGCAGGGCTTGGCGTGCGAGGAGAACAACGAACCGGCGGCGGCGGCGCGGTACCGCGACGACGAGGACCAGCAACGCGGCGATGTGGGTCCGTTTCATGGCGGCCTCGTGACGCGCGCAGGCCCGAATCGGCCGCGCGACTCCCGGCGAGGCTAGGCCGTTATGGTTATTTGTTTGTTAAATCAGTGAGGCTTACGCCGCGCGGCGCACTTCGTCGGCGAGCGCGCGGTAGGACAAGGCTTCCGCCAGATGCACGCGGCCGACTTTCTCGGCGCCGTCGAGATCGGCCAGCGTACGGGCGACCCGCAGCACGCGATGATAGCCGCGCGCCGACAGGCGCATCGAGTCGGCGGCGTCGCGTAAGCAGCGCCAGCCCGCCGCCGTCGGCGCGCGCGATCTCTTCCAGCACCGGCCCGTGCGCCTGCGCGTTGGTGCGCACGTTCTCCAGGCCTAGTGCGGCATAGCGTTCGACCTGGATATCGCGGGCGCGCGCCACGCGGGCGGCGACCTCGCGGCTGCCTTCGCTCGGCGGCGGCAGGATCAGGTCGGCGGCGGTCACCGCCGGCACCTCGATGTGCAGATCGATGCGATCGAGCAGCGGGCCGGACAGCCGGCTCTGGTATTCGGCGACGCAGCGCGCATTCGGCCCGCGCTTGCAGGCAAAGCCGGGATCGTTGGCGCGTCCGCAGCGGCACGGGTTCATGGCGGCGACCAGCATGAAGCGCGCCGGATAAGTGATGCGATGATTGACGCGGGCGATGGCGACGTCGCCGGTTTCCAGCGGCTGGCGCAGCGAATCGAGCACCTGGGCGGAGAATTCCGGCATCTCGTCGAGGAACAGCACGCCGTTATGCGCGAGCGAAATCTCGCCCGGCCGCGCGCGCAAGCCGCCGCCGACCAGCGCCGGCATGGAGGCGGAATGATGCGGTGAACGGAACGGCCGCCGGTTGGTGAGCGCGCCGCCTTCGATCTCGCCGGCGACCGAAGCGATCATCGAAACCTCGAGCAGTTCGGCCGGCAGTAGCGGCGGCAGGATCGAGGGCAGCCGCGCGGCCAGCATCGACTTGCCGGCGCCGGGCGGGCCGATCATCAAGAGGTTATGGCCGCCGGCGGCGGCGACTTCGAGCGCGCGCTTGGCGCTCTCCTGGCCCTTGATGTCGGCAAGGTCGAGCGGCACGCCGTCGATCTCGCGGATCTTCGGCTGCGGCCGCGTGAGCACCTGCGTGCCCTTGAAATGATTGGCGAGCTGAATGAGCGACAGCGCCGCGACGATGTCGATCTCCGGCGAGGCCCAGGCCGCTTCCGGCCCGCAGGCCGCCGGGCAGATCAAGCCTTGCCCGCGCGCATTGGCGCCGATCGCCGCCGGCAGCACGCCGGCGACCGCTGGCGATGCAGCCGTCGAGGCCGAGCTCGCCCAGCACGGTGAAGCCGGCAATGCGCGTCCTGCGGAATGGCGCCGATGGCGGCCATCAGGCCGAGCGCGATCGGCAGGTCGTAATGGCTGCCTTCCTTCGGCAGGTCGGCGGGCGCCAGATTGATGGTGATGCGGCGCGCCGGCAGCGCCAGGCCGGAAGCGATCAGCGCCGCGCGCACCCGTTCCTTCGCTTCCGACACCGCCTTGTCGGGCAGGCCGACGATGTTGAAGGCGGGCAGGCCGGGCGCGACCTGCACCTGCACGTCGACGGCGCGGGCCTCGATGCCCTCGAAGGCGACCGTAGCGACGCGCTGGACCATGGGGATGCCCCTGAAACCCGCTACCCGTCAGAGTAGCGGAACCCGCGGAGGAAGCACAAGAACAATTAGGGAACGAATTTGGGGGCCTGGCGGGGCGGCAAGCCATGCCGGTCAGCGCTTCCGCTTGGCCTCGATCTTGTCCCAGATCAGCGCCGCGGCGTCGGGGCCGCCGAAATTCTTCACCGCGCGAATCCCCGTAGGAGACGTGACGTTGATCTCGGTGAGCCAGTCGCCGATCACGTCGATGCCGGCGAACAGCAGTCCGCGCTCGCGCAGGGCGGGTCCCAGCCGCTGGCAGATTTCGCGCTCGCGCTTGGTCAGGTCGGTCGCCGCCGGCGCGCCGCCGCGCACCATGTTGGAGCGCAGATCGTCGGCCGCCGGAATGCGGTTGACCGCGCCGGCGAATTCGCCGTCCACCAGCAGGATGCGCTTGTCGCCCGCCTTCACGGCGGGGAGGAATTTCTGCACCACCCACTGCTCGCGGAAGGTGACCGCGAACATGTCGTAGAGCGAGCCGAAATTGAGATCGTCGCGCGTGATGCGGAACACGGCGCCGCCGCCGTGGCCGTACAGCGGCTTCATCACGATGTCGCCGTGCTCGGCGCGGAACGCCTTGATCTCCGCGAGGTCGCGGGTGACCAGCGTCGGCGGCATCAGGTCGGGAAATTCGGTGACGAACATTTTCTCCGGCGCGTTGCGCACATGCGCCGGGTCGTTGACCACGAGCGTCTTGGGGTGGATGCGCTCGAGCAGATGCGTGGTGGTCACATAGGCGAGGTCGAAGGGCGGGTCCTGGCGCAGCAGGATCACGTCGAATTCGGCCAGCTCCACGCGCCGCGGTTCATCAAGCGTGAAATGGTCGCCGGCCCGGTCGCGCACGGCGAGGCTCTCGACCGTGGCGAACAGGTTTCCGTTGAGCAACGCCAGCCGGTCCGGGGTGTAATAGGAAAGCTTGTGGCCCCGCGTCTGCGCCTCCAGCAGCAGGGCGAAGGTGGAGTCGCCCTTGATATTGATCCGCTGGATCGGATCCATCTGCACCGCGATTTTCAGGCTCATGGCGGCCTTTCATAGAGGAGAAATTTAAGGAAAACAAAGCGTTAACATATTACCGCCAATATACCCGCCGGGGAAACCTGTCTGGCACGGGATGGGGACGCTTGTGAATTTGCCGAAGCTTTCGATTGCCGCCAAGCTCTATGCGATCTTTGCACTGATGGCCACCACGACCATTGCGCTGTCGGTGGTCGCCGTGCAAAGCGCCCGCCACCATGCTGCGCTCACCGGCGATTTCGAGTCCGCCAACGCCGGCAGCTGGAATGTCGAGCGCGCCAACGGCCTGATCTACGCCATGATGATGGAGACGCGCGGCATCTACCTCGCGCAGGACCGGGCGATGGCGGCCAAACACGCGGATGCGCTGCTCAAGGTCAACGACCAGCTCGATATGGCGATCTCGGCGTGGCAAGGGACCGTGCGAAACAGCGACGCCGCCGATTTCAGCCGGTTTACCGTCCGCATTTCGGAGTTCCAGAAATTCGCGCCTGAGCTTGCGCGCATCGCCGAAGAATCCGGGCCGCAAGCCGCGCGCGCATGGGCTGAAAAAAACAAGCCGACCGAATTCCGCGACGCCCTCAGTCACGATCTGCAAACACTCAGTCAACATTACACCGACCGCGCTCGCCGCATATACACCCGCATCGACGAAGGCATCGATCGGACGGCGACGCTGTTGACCGCGCTCGCCGGTGTTCGCCGTCATGCTGGCGGCCGCTGGCGCCATGTTGATCTCGCGCAACGTGGCCAAGCCGATCGCCGACATCACGCGCATCACCGAGGCGGTCGCCGCCGGCGAAGCGTCCGTGGCGGTTCCGTTCAGCGAGCGCAGCGACGAAATCGGCGCGCTGGCGCGCTCGATCGCGGTGTTCCAGCGTGCCATGCGCCACAACGAAGAACTCAATCGCACCGTGCGCGACGACACCGAAACGCGCACACGGCGCCAGGAGCAGATGCTGGGCCAGATCTCGCGTTTCTCGGCGGAATTGGAAGCAACCCTGGCCGAGCTCGGGCGCATTTCCGATCAGATGCTGGCAGCTTCGACCCAGCTCGCCAGCGCCGCCGACGATGCATCGGCGAAGACCGGACGGGCGACCACCGCGTCGTCGGAGGCCTCCGCCAATGTGCGCGACATCGCGTCCGCCGCCGACGAGCTTTCGGCTTCCGTGAACGAGATCGACCGCCAGGTGGCGCAATCCAACGCCATCGCCATCAAGGCGGTGAACGAGGCCGGCCGCACCAATATTGCGGTCAAGGAGCTCGACGAAGCGGCCGGGCGCATCGGCGACGTGGTCAGGCTTATCACCGGGATCGCCGAGCAGACCAACCTGCTCGCGCTCAACGCCACCATCGAGGCCGCGCGCGCCGGCGAGGCCGGGCGCGGCTTTGCCGTGGTTGCCGGCGAAGTGAAGGCGCTGGCCGGCCAGACCAGCCGTGCCACCGAGGAGATCGGCGCGCAGATCGCCGGCATGCAACGCGCCACCATGCGCTCGATCGAGGCAATCACCGCGATCGAGCATATCATCCGCGAGATCGGCGACATCAGCGGCGCCATCGCCGCCGCCGTCACCGAGCAGGGCGCCGCCACGGCGGAAATCGCGCGCAGCGTCGAGATCGCCGCCAAGCACACGGTCGACACCGCCGACGAGGTCAATCTGGTCGGCGCCGCTACCGAGGATACCCGCGCCAGCGCCAGCGCGGTGAAGACGGTGGCCGACGATCTGGGCCAGGTCGCCGGCCGCATCCGCGGCCAGGTCGACGCGTTCTTCGAGCGGCTCAGCGCCTGATCGTCTCAGTTGGTTTCGAACGCCGCCGGAATGTGGCGCGGCAGCCGTCCGGGCGCGACCAGGATCGCGTCGAAGCGAATATCGCGGATGGCAGGCATAGGGTTGGCGGCGAGCCAAATTTCCGCTGCTGCGGCGATCCGTTGCTTTTGTCGTTCGGTGACCGCTTCAGCAGCATCATCCAATTTCGCGCGCGCTTTCACCTCCACGAAGATCAACGTGTGACGGCGCGCGGCAATGATGTCGATCTCGCCGAGCGGACTTTTCCAGCGCCGCGCCAGGATGCGATAGCCGTGCGCAATCAGCCAGGCGGCGGCACGGCTCTCGGCCGAAATGCCGACCCGGAAGGCCGCAATTTTTTCAGGACGCGCTGCGGGCTTTAGCGGCTGTGGACGCGGCGGCCGCGCGCTGTCGTTACGGCGCGCCATCGCCGCCATCCAAATCTTTCGCCGTATCGGCGAGCGCGAGCGCGCGCTGATAGACCTCGCGGCGCGGCCGGCCGGTGGCGAGCGCCACTTCGCCGACCGCGTCCTTGACCGAGACGCGCATCAGCGCGCGGCGCAACAGGTCGTCGACATCGTGGGCCGCCTCAGTATCGGCGGCGGGCGGCGCCACCACGATGACGATCTCGCCGCGCGTCTCCGCGCCGGATTCGTAATGCCGTGCCAAGCTTTTAAGATCGGCGCGGCGGATTTCCTCATGCAGCTTGGTCAGCTCGCGGCAGATCGCGGCCGCGCGCGCTCCCAATCCGGCGGCGAGATCGGCGAGCGCCGCGGCCAGGCGCGGGCCGCTTTCGAACAGCACCAAAGTGGCGGGAATGCCGGCGATTTCGGCGATGCGCTTTTGCCGGGCCGCCTGTTTGGGCGGCAGAAATCCCTCAAAGAAGAACCGGTCGGTCGGCAGGCCGGCGACGCTGAGCGCGGTCAGCACGGCGGACGCGCCCGGCACCGCGACGACCGTGTGACCGGCTTGGCTTGCCGCGCGCACCAGTTTGTAGCCCGGATCGGAAATCAGCGGCGTGCCGGCATCCGAGACCAACGCGATCGCTTGGCCGTCGGCCAGGCGGGCGAGCAGCTTCGGCCGCGCCTCCGCCGCGTTGTGTTCATGATAGGGTGTGAGCGGCGTGGCGATGCCGTAATGCGCGGTGAGCTTGCGGGTGACGCGGCTGTCCTCGCAGGCGATGACATCGGCGGCGGCGAGCGTCTCCAAGCCGCGCAGGCCGATGTCGCGCAGGTTTCCGATCGGCGTCGCGACCAGATAAAGGCCTGCCGCCAGTGGCGGGGCGTCGATCGCCTGACCGCCGAGTGCAAAACGGCGCACCCGGCCGGCTCCCGCGGTTTTGCTGTCCCTGGCCATACCGGTTACTTTAGACGGCGGCCCGCGGCGCGTCATCGTGACAGATTCCCTTTCTTTTTCACGGCTTTAAGTTTAGCGGGACAAATTCGCCGATAATCGGTAGGACTGACATAGAACTGTCGCTTGGGGAGCGGCCATGGTGGGGTTGGTGCAAGACGAAATCGGGATACGATCGCGCGGGCGCCGCCGCCTGTGCACGGCGCTGGGCGTCGCCGCCGCCGCTCTCGCACTCGCTGCCTGCGCCGGTACGTCCGATTTTTTCAGCAGTGAGCCGCCGCCAGCGCCGGCGCCGCCGCCGGCCGCATCGATCGGCGCGGGTCAGGTTCGCGTCGGCTTGATCCTGCCGCTATCGGCGCAGGGCAATGCCGGCGTCGCCGCGCTATCGATGAAAAACGCCGCCGAAATGGCGCTCGCCGAATTCAAGAATCCGAACATCCAATTGCTGGTGAAGGACGACGGCGGCACGCCGCAGGGCGCGCAGGCCGGCGCTCAGCAGGCGATTACCGAGGGCGCCGAAATCATCATCGGCCCGCTGTTCGCGGAAGCCGTTCGCGCGGTCGGCGCGGCGACGCGCCCGCGCGGCATTCCGGTGATCGCGTTTTCGACCGACGTCAGCGTTGCCGCCCGCGGGGTCTATCTGTTGAGCTTCCTGCCGGAGACCGACGTCAAGCGCATCGTCGATTACGCCATCTCGCGGGGCAAGCGATCGTTTGCCGCGCTCATGCCGGACAGCGCCTATGGCGCGGTGGTGGAAGCCGCCTTCCAGCAGGAAGTGTCGCGGCGCGGTGGCCGCATCCTGGCGCTGGAAAAATATCCGATTGATCCGAGCAAGCTGGCCGAGCCGGTGCAGCGCGTGGCGCAAGCGGCCACCCGCGTCGATTCGATTTTCATTCCCGACGGCGCCGATGCCGTGCCGCAGGTGGTTCAGGCGCTCGCCAGAAGCGGCGTCAACCTGAGACGCGTGCAATTGCTCGGTACCGGCCTATGGGACGATCCGCGCGTGTTCTCCACTGCCGCGCTCGAAGGCGGCTGGTACGCGGCGCCGGACTCGGCCGGTTTCCGCAGCTTCTCGGCGCGCTATCGCTCGCGTTACCGCCAGGATCCGGTGCGCACGGCGACGCTCGCCTATGACGCGGTCGCGCTGGTCGCCGCGCTGGTGAAGACGCAAGGCGCGCAGCGTTTCAGCGAGCAGGTGCTGACCAATGCCTCGGGCTTCGCGGGGATTGACGGCGTATTCCGTTTCCGCCCCGACGGCAGCAACGAGCGCGGCCTCGCCGTGCTGCGGGTCGCGCCGTCTGGCGGTCAGGTCGTCAGCCCGGCGCCGAAGTCGTTTTCGCCGGAGTCGTGATCGGAATTTTTTGCGCATGATCTTATCCGAAAACCGGTTCCCATCCCCGATCGGGGTCGAGGACAAGCTTTTCGGGATCATGCGCTAAGCCGCCAAATCGGCGACCACCGCATCGAGCACGGGAAATCCGCTCCGCGTCACGCGCAGGCGCCCGTTCGCGGTCGTCTCGACCGCGCCCTCGTCGCGCAGAATGGAAATGCGCTTGGGGTCGAGCGTGCGGCCGGCGAGCGCCGTGTAGCGCTCGGGATCGATGCCCTCGGCGAGCCGCAACCCCATCAGCAGGAATTCGTCCGCCATTTCGCCGGGCTGCAGCTTCTCGTCGACGGTCAGGCCGTGGCCGGCCGCCTCGACGCGCATGAGCCAGCCTTCCGGGCGCTTCTCGGTCTCGGTCGCGTAGCGGCGGCCGTCGATGTTGAGCCGGCCATGGGCGCCGGGCCCGACGCCGGCGTATTCGTGGCCGCGCCAGTAAACCAGATTGTGCCGGCATTCGGCGCCCGGCCGCGCGTGGTTGGAAACTTCATAGGCCGGCAGGCCGGCCTCGGCGCAGGTCAGCTGCGTCATGTCGTAGAGATCGCGCCCCAGATCGTCGTCGGGAATCTTGAGCTTGCCGGCCTTGTGCAGGCCGAAAAATGGCGTGTCCGGTTCGATGGTCAATTGATAAAGCGAGAGATGCTCGGCGGCTTGCGCGATGGCGCGCTTGAGCTCGGCGCGCCAGGACTCGAGGCTCTGGCGCGGGCGCGCATAAATGAGATCGAACGAGTAACGTTCGAAATTCGCGCGCGCCACCGCGACCGCGTCGAGGGCTTCCTGCACGGTGTGCAGCCGGCCCAGCTCCTTGAGCGCGCCGTCGTCGAGCGCCTGCACGCCGAGCGATACGCGATTGACGCCGGCGCTGCGATAGCCGCGAAAGCGCGTGGCTTCGACGCTGGTCGGATTGGCTTCCAGCGTCACCTCGACGTCGCGCGCGACGCTCCAGTGCTTGCCGATCGCGTCCAGAATCGCCTGCACCGAGGCCGGCTGCATCAATGAAGGCGTGCCGCCGCCGAAAAAAATCGTCGACACCGTGCGGCCGGGAACGCGCGCGGCGGTCGCAGCGATCTCGGCTTCGAACGCGCGCACGAAGCGGGCTTCGTCGACGCCGCCGTGGCGCACGTGGCTGTTGAAGTCGCAATACGGGCACTTCGACAGGCAGAACGGCCAATGCACATAGACGGCAAATGGCGCAGGATTCGTTAAGGTCATGTTAGCCATCATAAGCCGCGCCCCGCATGGCAGCTAGCGCGAATGCATCTACGCCGGAGACAGTTGATTAAAATTGTAACGATCAACTCGGTCATTCCGGGTCCGCCGCTTCGCGGCGTCCAGGAATGATCGGGAAAATTATTTGCGCAAGCACGCATCCGCGAGTTTCATGAAGGCCCGCGCGCGGTGCGACAGGCCCTGACCTTTCGGCGGCAGGCCGTGCTTTTCCTGCGCCGTCATCTGGCCAAAGGTGCGGTCATAGCCGTCGGGCAAGAACAACGGGTCGTAGCCGAAGCCTTGGTCGCCGCGCGGCGGCCACACCGCGACGCCATCGACGCGGCCTTCGAATTGCTCGACATGGCCGTCGGGCCAGGCCAGACACAGCGCGGCGATAAAATGCGCGCGGCGTTGTTCGGCTTTGCGTGCGCCGCGCTCGATCAGCAGCGTCTGGATGCGGTTCATGGCGGCGCGGAAATCCTTGTCCGGCCCGGCCCAGCGCGCGGAATGGATGCCGGGCTCGCCGCCGAGCGCGTCGACCACCAGGCCGGAATCGTCGGCGAAGGCGGGCTGGCCGGATGCTTTTGCCGCGGCCATCGCTTTGAGCGCAGCGTTTTCGGCGAAGGTCTTGCCGGTTTCCTGTGGCTCGGCGAGCCCGAGTTCGCCGGCCGATTGCGCGGCGATGCCGTAAGGCGCCAGCAGTTCGCGCAATTCGGCGAGCTTGCCGGGATTATGGGTGGCGATCACCACTTGGCCGGCGAGCTGCCGGTGCTGATGCGGCACCGCTTGCGGTTTGCCGTCACCGCTCACAGACGGTTCCGATATTTTGTCCATCCCGCCAGACCATTCCAGATCGTGAGCAAAAGCAGGCCTGCAAAAAACACGGCCCAGTTCGAATGTCCGGTGTTGTAGGCAATTAGGACGACGCAAAGGGCGGCGATCACGCCAAATGCAATGGACAAGAGATACTTGCGGCGCAGATCGTCGGGAAATGACGACTCCCAGATCACCGCGCCCAGGGAGTAGCTCGCCTTGCGTTCCTCTTGCAGGTTCTCAGGCAAGAGCGGCTTGGCCCGCGCGACAACGGTTCTGTAGAGAGCGTCCGACACGTACAGACAAACGATCGCGGCGAGAACTGCATAGCCGGTCATGGCGCGGTCGTCCCGATGAAATCACCCGACCGCCATTTTTTGCAGGCTCACCAGCTTTTCGATGCCCTTGCGCGCCAGCGCCAGCAGCACCTGGAACTGATCCTCGCTGAACGGGGTCTTTTCCGCGGTGGCTTGAATCTCAACGATGTTGCCGGAGCCGGTCATCACGAAATTGGCGTCGGTGTCGGCTTCCGAGTCCTCGGCATAATCCAGATCGAGCACCGCGGTGTTTTTGTACACGCCGCAGGAGACCGCGGCGATGTGATCGCGCAGCACTGGCGTGCGCAGCATGTCGCGCGCTTTCATCCAGGTCAGGCAATCCGACAGCGCCACCCAGGCGCCGGTGATGGACGCGGTGCGGGTGCCGCCATCGGCCTGGATCACGTCGCAGTCGATGGTGATCTGGCGCTCGCCGAGCGCCTGCAAGTCGGTCACCGAACGCAGCGAGCGGCCGATCAAGCGCTGAATTTCCACCGTGCGGCCGCCCTGCTTGCCGGCGGAAGCCTCGCGGCGGGTGCGCTCGGAGGTCGCGCGCGGCAGCATGCCGTATTCGGCGGTGACCCAGCCGCGCCCTTGCCCCTTGAGCCAGGGCGGCAGCCGTTCTTCCAGGCTGGCGGTCACCAGCACATGGGTATCGCCGAATTTCACGAAACAGGAGCCTTCGGCGTATTTAACCACGCTGCGCTCGAGCGAGACCGCGCGTAATTCATCGACTTGTCGGCGGCTCGGCCGCATCGGGGCTTGCTCCTTTAACGTTGGCCGCACACCATAACCATATGCATGGCTTGAACAAGTCCGCCGCGATAGCCATTGTTGGTTGGGTGTAAGGAGCGAATCCGTGGCTTCCCACGACGTCCCGATCGGCGCGAACCAAGTGAGTCTGGCGGCGCTCAATGAGCGCTCGCGCGAGATATTTCGCCAGATCGTCGAGAGCTATCTCGCCACCGGCGAGCCGGTGGGCTCGCGCAATCTGGCGCGCCTGCTGCCGATTACGCTGTCGCCGGCCTCGGTGCGCAACGTGATGTCGGACCTCGAACAGCTCGGCCTGATCTATGCCCCGCACACTTCGGCCGGCCGGCTGCCGACCGAGCTGGGCTTGCGATTTTTTGTCGATGCCTTGATGCAGATCGGCGACCTGACCGAGAGCGACCGCCGCTCGATCGAGGCGCAGGTGGCGGGCACCGGCAGCGGCAAGTCGCTGGAAGGCGTGCTCACCGAAGCCTCGCAGACTTTGTCCGGCTTGACCCGTTCGGCCGGCGTGGTGCTCACCGCGCAGTCCAATGTGCGGCTCAAGCATATCGAATTCGTGCGGCTGGAGCCGGAACGCGCGCTCGCCGTGCTGGTGGCCGAAGACGGCCAGGTGGAAAACCGCATTCTCAATGTGCCGGCCGGCCTGCCGACCTCGGCCTTGATCGAGGCGGGCAATTTCCTCAACGCCCGTATCCGCGGCAAGACGCTCGCCGAGCTGCGGGCCCAGACCGAAACCGCGATGGTGGCGGGCCAGGCCGAACTCGATCAGCTCACCCAGAAGATCATCGCGGCGGGTCTCGCCAGCTGGTCGGGCGGCGAAAGCGAGGACCGCAAGCTGATCGTGCGCGGTCACGCCAATCTGCTGGAGGACCTGCACGCGCTCGACGATCTGGAGCGGGTGCGCTCGCTGTTCGATGCCCTGGAGACCAAGCGCGGGGTGATCGACCTGCTCGGCCGCGCCGAGCGCGGCGAGGGGGTGCGCATCTTCATCGGCTCGGAGAACAAGCTGTTTTCGCTGTCCGGCTCCTCCACCATCGTGGCGCCCTATCGCGACAGCAAGGGCAGCATTTTGGGCGTGATCGGGGTGATCGGACCGACCCGGCTCAATTATGCCCGCGTCATCCCGATGGTCGATTACACGGCGCGGATCGTGAGCCGGCTGTTGTCGACATAAGCGAGAAATCCGCGCAAGATCGTGTCCGAATGCCGGCTTGTGTCCCCGCTCTCGCCGACTACCTGCTTTTCAGGATCCCGCGCTGAGCGCTTGATTTTTCGTTCCCGAACCCTGATATCCCCTGCATCCGACCCTCTTTTGAATGGATCAATGACGATGACGGACCCGACCGCTCGCCAGGCTGAATCAGCGGGCGCCGAGACCGAAGACGCCACGGCCAAGACGGAAGCCGGCATCGCCGCCGAGCAGGGCGATCCCGTGGCCGAACTCGTGCGCGAAGCCGCCGAATACAAGGACAAGCTGCTGCGTACGCTGGCCGAGATGGAGAACCTGCGCAAACGCACCGAGCGCGAGGTGGCCGACGCGCGCCTCTACGGCAATGCCAGTTTCGCCCGCGACGTGCTGGCGGTAGCCGACAATATGCAGCGTGCTTTCGATGCCATGGGCTCCGAGCTGCGCGAGCAGGGCGATGCGAAAGTGAAAGCGCTGGTCGAAGGCGTCGAACTGACCGAACGCGAACTGCTCAAGGTTCTGGAGAAGCACGGCGTGAAGAAATTCTCGCCGGCCGGCGAGCGCTTCGATCCGAACGTGCATCAGGCGATGTACGAGGTGGAGAATCCCGAACTGCCGGCGGGTCATGTGGCGCAGGTCATTCAGGCCGGCTACATGCTCGGCGACCGCGTGCTGCGTCCGGCGCTGGTTGCGGTCGTCAAGGCGGCGCCGAAAACGCCGCCATCTTCCGCCAACGACAATCCCGACCCGAGCGCGAAATAATTCCACTTCGCTGCCGCGTTGAAAAAATTGCGCGCCCGCGCGCTACGGCGGACGTTCGCGAACGCGTTCAGCGGCTTACCGCCAGGCTTTTCATTAGAATAATTTGAAGGCTGCTAGGTTCTCATTGGACTAATTATAAGCTATTGATTTTAAAGCGTTTTTCCTTGACGACGCGGAATAGGTCGCAAGGAATATCCTGCGGCGAATTTTTTTGATCGCGGCGGAAAATCATGCCGACGTCAATCACCACCACAATGCGGATCGCCAGCATGCGCGCGGCCGGGCTTTGCTTGGCGCTGCCGGCACTTGCTGGTGGCGTATTTCGAGGCGCTGCGTCAGCTCGCCAAGCTGGCGAAATAGCGGCTTTGCCGAACCGGTCTAGATGCTACACATCACTTAACGGGGCAGTCATGCGGGGCAGTGCGAAGAGGGCGGCGGTACGGCGGTTTTTGATGATGACCGTCGCGGCACTCGCCGTCGGTACATCCGGCGCGCAGGCGGAAGAAAAAGCCAAAGCCCCGCCATCGATTTGGGAGCAAGATACGCTGACCGGCGATTGGGGCGGCGCGCGCACCGCGTTGAAGGACAAGAGCGGCATCGACATCACGCTCAATTACGTCAATGAAGTTTTCGCCGTGCTGTCCGGCGGTCTGCAGCGGCGGGCGAGCTACGAGGGCCGGCTGGAATTTTCGGTCGACGGCAATCTGGAGAAAATGATCGGCTGGAGCGGCGGCAGCAGCCACGTCACCGTTTACCAGATTCACAACAGCGGCCGTTATGTCGCGGAAAATGTCGGCAGCATCGCGGACCCCAGCAATATCGACGCGTTGCCGACCACGCGGCTGTTCACCGCCTGGTTCCAGCAGAATGCCTTCGACGACCGGTTCTCGCTCCGCCTCGGTCAGCTTGCCGCCGACGATGAATTCATCGGCAGCCCGACTGCCGGCGGCCTGCTCAGCGGCACCTTCGGCTGGGCCGGCGTGCTCGCCGCCAACATGACCAGCGGCGGCCCCGCCTATCCGCTGGCGGCGCCGGGCGTGCGCGTGCAGGTCAAGCCGACCGAGCAACTTACCGCGCTCGCCGCGGTGTTCGCCGGCGATCCGGCCGGTCGCAATTGCAACGACAATCCGCAGGTCTGCAATCGCCACGGCACCACCTTCAGCTTCAGCGGCGGCGCGCTGTGGATGGGGGAACTGCAATACGCCGTCAATCAGGACAAACAGTCCGCCGGGCTGCCGGGCGTCTACAAATTCGGCGGATGGTACGCGACGACCGGTTTCGCCGATCAGCATTTCGGCCTCGATGGCGCGGGCAATGTCGTCTCGCTGGCCGATCCGGCGGCCGCCGCTCCGCTCAATCATCGCGGCGACTGGGGTCTTTATGCCGTCGCCGACCAGATGGTCTGGCGTTCGGACTAAGCAGAGTCTCAATCTGTTCATGCGCGGCGGCTTTTCGCCGTCCGACCGCAATCTGATTTCATACTACGTGGACGGCGGTGCCGGCTTCAAAGGCCCGCTGTCCGGGCGCCCTGACGACGTACTCACGGTCGGCGTCGCCTATGCCAAGATCAGCCGCGATGCGGCGGCGCTCGACCGGGATACGCTCACGCGCAACGGGCCGCCGTTTCCGATCCGCAATGAAGAGGTGGTGTTCGAGCTGAGCTACCAGGCGCAGATCGCGCCGTGGTGGACCGTGCAGCCGGACCTGCAATACATCGTCCGCCCCGGCGGCAACGCGCCCGATCCCGACAATGCCAATGCGACGGTGGGCAATGCGCTCGTCGCCGGCATCCGCAGCACGATCAAGTTCTAGCGCGGCGCGGCTCAGCGCCGATCGATCCCGTCGCGCACGGCGCGGAAACGGGTGAACAGCGCATCCCAGTCATTCTTGCGGCCGACGCCGACGATGCGCAAGAAGCCGCTGCCGCTGAAACGCATCCATTGCACCAGCGCCAGCGCTTCGTCATTGAGCCCCTTGGCGCGCGCCCTGATCTCGTAGCCCGGCAAGCCACCGATCCGCATGGCGTCTGCCGACTGCAGGCTGAGGTCGCGAAACGGCGACGACATCAGCATGTCGCGGGCGAAGCGGGCGCGGTCGCCGGCCTGCTCCGGCGCGCCGCCGCCAATCGAGATGGTCACGTAAGGCTGCCTGCGGATGTCGTCGCTCGGTCCATCGGTCATGATCACGCCGCCCGCAGGAAGCACCTTCACCACCCGGAAGCCGGCCAGCTCGTTGATCTTGAACGGCAGCATGCCGAGCTGCTCCTGGATCGGCGTTGGCCGGAACGTGACGCTCGCCAGCGCCTGGCGGATCGCCGCGTCGGAATAGACCGCGAGCGCGGCGTCCGGCACGTCCACCTCGATCATCATGTCGAGACCCTTGCCGGCGCCTGCGGTCGCCAGCAGAATCCACTTGTGCAACTTGACGTCGTGTTGCTGGGCGCGGGCGCTGATCAGAGTCCCGGCGCCGCTGCGGAACGAAAAGTCTTCCCGCTTTACATCCGTCAGGCCGGGCTGATGCTTGGCTTGGCTCGCTTGCACGAGTTGGCCATAGACGCCGGCCGGCAGGTCGAGAATGGTGACGGCGACTTTGCGGTCGATGTCTTCGAAGCCCGGGAAATGCGTGCTCGGTTTGAGATCGCCCGGCGGCGCAAGCCCGATGCGTAAGCCGGGCGGAAACACCGGCTCGGCGCCGAAGGCGGGACTGAGCACCGCCAGGGCGGCCCAGAACGCCACAAGGGTAGCCAACAATCGGCGGGGCATGAGGAGTATCTGCTTTCCAGAACGGGTTTTCGGCGGCCAGGTCTGCGTAACCGCCTTCACCCGGCCCAGCAACGATTAGATGAACCCTGCCGCCGCTGAGCCGCCGGCCGTGCAGCCCCGGCTCGCGATTTCGTGACCGGCTGGCTTGCGGGCCGCGGCGGCCCTCCTATATGAGCCATTGAGCCGCAGAAATGCGGCACAAAAGCGTATCCAGGGGGCTGGATCGGGGGTCTGCGGATGGGCCGCGGATATCCCCACTCGGGCGCCAGTTGGCCCGGACGGCCTGCCGCAATTGAGAGGAATAACCATGGGTAAGGTCATCGGCATCGACCTCGGCACCACCAATTCGTGCGTCGCCGTCATGGAAGGCAAAACCCCCAAAGTCATCGAGAACGCCGAGGGCATGCGCACCACGCCTTCGATCGTCGCTTTCACCGACGACGGCGAGCGTCTCGTCGGCCAGCCGGCCAAGCGCCAGGCGGTCACCAATCCGGAAAAGACCATCTTCGCGGTCAAGCGCCTGATCGGCCGGCGCTACGACGATCCCATGGTCGAGAAGGACAAGAAGCTCGTCCCCTACAAGATCAGCAAGGCGTCGAACGGCGACGCCTGGGTCGAGGAGGAAGGCAAGCAGTATTCGCCCTCGCAGATCTCCGGCTTCATCCTGCAGAAGATGAAGGAAACGGCGGAAGCTTATCTCGGGCAGAAGGTCGACCAGGCGGTCATCACGGTTCCCGCCTATTTCAATGACGCCCAGCGCCAGGCCACCAAGGATGCCGGCAAGATCGCCGGCCTCGAGGTGATGCGCATCATCAACGAGCCGACCGCGGCCGCGCTCGCCTACGGTCTCGACAAACAGAAGACCGGCATCATCGCGGTCTACGATCTCGGCGGCGGCACCTTCGATATTTCGATTCTCGAAATCGGCGACGGCGTGTTCGAGGTGAAGTCGACCAACGGCGACACCTTCCTGGGCGGCGAAGATTTCGACATGCGCCTGGTCAACTATCTCGCCGACGAATTCCAGAAGGAACAGGGCATCGATCTGCGCCGCGACAAGCTGGCGCTGCAGCGGCTCAAGGAATCCGCCGAGAAGGCCAAGATCGAGCTGTCGTCCACCACGCAGACCGAAATCAATCTGCCGTTCATCACGGCCGATGCGGCGGGGCCGAAGCATCTCACCATGAAGCTGACCCGCGCCAAGTTCGAGGCACTGGTCGACGATCTCATTCAGAAGACCGTCGAGCCGTGCCGCAAGGCGCTCAAGGATGCCGGCCTGTCCGCGGCCGAAATTAACGAGGTGGTTCTGGTCGGCGGCATGACGCGCATGCCGAAGGTGCAGGAAGTCGTGAAGCAGTTCTTCGGCAAGGAGCCGCACAAGGGCGTCAATCCTGATGAAGTCGTTGCGATCGGCGCCGCCATTCAGGCCGGCGTGCTGCAAGGCGACGTCAAGGACGTGCTGCTGCTCGACGTGACTCCGCTCTCGCTCGGCATCGAGACCCTGGGCGGCGTGTTCACCCGGCTGATCGACCGCAACACCACCATCCCGACCAAGAAGAGCCAGGTGTTTTCCACCGCCGAGGACAGTCAGAACGCGGTGACCATCCGCGTGTTCCAAGGCGAGCGCGAGATGGCGCAAGACAACAAGCTGCTCGGCCAGTTCGATCTGGTCGGCATCCCGCCGGCGCCGCGCGGCGTGCCGCAGGTCGAGGTCAGCTTCGACATCGACGCCAACGGCATCGTCAATGTCCAGGCCAAGGACAAGGGCACCGGCAAGGAGCAGCAGATCCGCATCCAGGCCTCGGGCGGCCTGTCCGAGACCGACATCGAGAAGATGGTCAAGGACGCGGAAGCGCACGCCGAAGAAGACAAGAAGCGCAAAGCGGCGGTCGAAGCCAAGAACCACGGCGAGGCGCTGGTGCACGCCACCGAGAAGGCGCTCGCCGAGCATGGCTCAAAGGTCGGCGAGGCCGAGCGCAGCGCGATCGAGAACGCCATGGCGGATCTCAAAGAGGCGCTCAAGGGCGATGACTCGGCGGCCATCCAGGCCAAGACCAATGCGCTGGCGCAGGCCTCGATGAAGCTCGGCGAAGCCATGTACAAACAGGCGGAAACGCAAGGTGCTCCCGGCGAAGGCGGCGACGGCGCCGCGGCCGGCGAGAAAAAGGAAGACGTGGTCGACGCGGAGTTCACCGAGGTCGACGACAAGAACGACAAGAAATCCGCCTAAACGCAAGGCGCCGGCCGTGCGGTCATCCACGAACTTGAAATGTGTCACCCCCGGGCCGGTTCCCGGGGGTCCACTTTTCCAGGCCCGTGGCTTGGCCGAATCGAGTACGGGTACAATTGCGTTCGGAACTTAACGGCGGGACCGGCATGTCCAAGCGCGACTATTACGAGGTGCTGGGCGTATCGCGCACCTGCGGCGATGCCGAACTCAAGGCCGCATTCCGCAAGCTTGCCATGCAGCATCACCCGGATCGCAATCCGGGCGACAAGGACTGCGAGCACCGCTTCAAGGAACTCAACGAGGCCTACGACGTGCTCAAGGACGGCGACAAGCGCGCCGCCTATGACCGCTTCGGCCATGCCGCGTTCGAGCATGGCGGCATGGGCGGGGCTGCGCACGGCTTCGGCGCCGATTTCGCCTCGACCTTCTCCGACATTTTCGAAGACCTGTTCGGCATGGGCGGCGGCCGGCGCGGCGGCCGCGGGCAGGGCCGCGAGCGCGGCTCGGATCTCCGCTACAATATGGAGATCAGCCTGGAAGAGGCCTACGCCGGCAAGACCGCGCAAATCCGCATCCCGACTTCGGTGACCTGCGAAGCCTGCTCCGGCAGCGGCGCCAAGGCCGGCAGCAAACCGATCCCGTGCGCGACCTGCGGCGGCGCCGGCAAGATCAGACATGCGCAGGGCTTCTTCACGCTCGAGCGCACCTGTCCGGCCTGTCAGGGCCGTGGCCAGGTGATTGAAAACCCCTGTCCGTCCTGTTCCGGCTCCGGCCGCGTCACGCGCGAGCGCACCCTGTCGGTCAATATTCCGCCCGGCGTCGAGGACGGCACCCGCATCCGTTTGGCCGGCGAAGGCGAGGCCGGCTTGCGCGGCGGTCCGGCGGGCGACCTCTATATTTTCCTGTCGCTCGCCCCCCATGAGTTCTTCCAGCGCGACGGCGCCGACCTGCACTGCCGGGTGCCGATCTCCATGGTCGCCGCGGCCATTGGCGGCGAATTTGAAGTGCCGGCCATCGACGGCGCCCAGGCGCGCGTCAAGATCCCCGCCGGCACCCAGACCGGCCGGCGTTTCCGGCTGTCGGGCAAGGGAATGCCGGTGCTGCGCTCGAAACAAACCGGCGATATGTATGTTCAAGTAGCGGTGGAAACCCCGCAAAACCTGACCAAACGCCAGCGCGAGCTGCTGGCCGAGTTCGAAAAACTGTCGTCCGAGTCGACCCAGCCGGAATCCGCCGGTTTCTTCGCCAGGGTCAAGGAGTTTCTCGATGGCCTGGGCAGTCGGGGCAGCCATACAGGCTAGCCATCTTGACCCCCCGCCCGCGGCCCTATACCCGTGAAGTTCCTGGGCTAATCCCAACCGCCCGCGCGTGACATCGCATCCATGCCCTCACATTCAGTCGCCCGCGTCGAAAAGAAGGCCCTGCGTCTCGATGACGAGATGCAGTTCATCCGTTCCTGGATCGAGAAGCCGATATCCACCGGCGCGGTGATGCCGTCGAGCAAGGCGCTGGCGCGCACCATGGCGCGCTATGTCGATCCGCAAGCGAGCGGACCGGTGATCGAGCTGGGGCCCGGTACCGGTCCGGTGACCGAGGCGCTCGTGCAGCACGGCGTCGATCCGGCGCGGCTGATCCTGGTCGAATTCAATCCTTCCTTCTGCCGCTTGCTGCGCACGCGCTATCCGGCGGCGACGGTGGTGCAAGGCGATGCCTATCGGCTGCGCCGCCTGCTGGAGACCTTCGTACGGGAGCCGGCGGCCGCGGTGGTGTCGAGCTTGCCGCTGGTCACCAAGCCGCTGCGCACGCGGCTGCGCCTGATCGCGGATGCGATGAGCCTGCTGGCGACGGGCGCGCCCTTCGTCCAGTTCACCTACGCGATGGTGCCACCGATCCCGAAGGCGTTGTCGGCCATCAAGGCCGAGGCGTCCGAGCTGATCTGGCTGAACCTGCCGCCGGCGCGCGTGTGGGTTTATCGCGGGCGGTAAACCACATCACGTGCGGTGCGAATGTCATGCCCGGCCCTGTGCCGGGCATCCACGTCTCTAGGGCACGGCAAAAGAATTAGGCGTGGATGGCCGGGACAAGCCCGGCCATGACGGTCGATAGGGCCGCGTGTTATGCAATGCGCGTGCTAACGGAGCCGCCGATGGCCACGCCGAAAATCCTCGTCTTTCCGGGCTCCACCCGCGCCGGCTCGCACAATGTCCGGCTGGCGGCGCTGGCGGCGAAGGAACTGGCCTTGATCGACATCGACGTCACGCGCATTTCGCTCGCCGATTTTCCGCTGCCGCTCTATGAGGGCGGTCTGGAAGCCAATGCCGGTCCGCCCGCCAACGCGCTCAAGCTCAAGCAGATGATCATGGCGCACCACGGCGTGTTCATCGCCAGCCCGGAATACTCAGCCTCGGTCACACCGATGCTCAAGAACGCCATCGACTGGGTTTCGCGCGTGCGCGAGCGCGGCGACCCGACCTATGCCGCCTTCAAGGGCCGCGCGTTCGCGATCTCATCGGCATCGCCGGGCCGTTCCGGCGGGTTGCACTCGCTGATGGCGCTGCGGCAGATTCTCGAGCTCGGCTGCGGCGCGCTGGTGATCCCCGAACAGGTGGCGATCCCGCAGGCCGAACAGGCCTTCGACGACATGGACAATATCGTGGACACCGGCATCGCCAACCTGTTCCGCGCGCAACTGGCGCGGCTGGTGGACATGGCGCGGCTGATGACGCTGAGGGACTTTGAACATTTTGACGCTTGACGGATGCACGCGAACGCCTGATCGTGGCTCTCGACCTGCCGTCGGTTAAAGCCGCCGAGGCCATGGTGGCGAAGCTTGGCGAGACGGTGTGTTTCTACAAGATCGGCTATCAGCTCGCTTTCGCCGGCGGGCTGCCGTTCGCGGCCGGCTTGATCGCCGCCGGCAAGCAGGTGTTTCTCGATCTCAAGCTGCACGACATCGGCAACACGGTGACCAAGGGCGTCGCGAGCGTGGCGCAGCTCGGCGCCACCTTCCTCACCGTGCACGCCTATCCGCAGACCATGAAGGCGGCGGTGGAGGGCAAGCAGGGATCGACACTGCGCATTCTCGCGGTGACCGTGCTCACCTCCTATGACGACGCCGATCTCGCCGCCGCCGGCTACGATTTGAGCGTCGGCGAACTGGCGGCGGCGCGCGCGGCGCAGGCGCGCGACACCGGCGTCGACGGCCTGGTGTGTTCGGCGGAGGAGGCGGCCAACCTGCGCGGCATCGTCGGTCACGGCATGGTGCTGGTGACGCCGGGCATCCGGCCCGCCGGCAGCGCCAGCGGCGATCAGAAGCGCATCATGACGCCGGCACGGGCGATCGAGGCCGGCGCCGACTATCTGGTGGTCGGACGGCCGGTGCTGGAAGCGGGCGATCCGAAGGCGGCGGCGGAGCGCGATCATCGCCGAGATCGAGCAAGCAACGGGTAAATGAGGGGAAGCTGAGATGGCCAAGGGTTATTGGGTGGCGAATATGGATGTGACGGATATGGACGGCTACAAGGCCTATGTCGCGGCCAACGCCGAGCCGTTGCACAAATATCGGCGCGAAGTTCCTGACCCGCGGCGGAAAATCCGAACCGGTGGAGGGCAAGCTGCGCGCGCGTGTCGTGGTGATCGAGTTCCCGAGCTATCAGGCCGCGCTCGATTGCTACCGCTCGGCGGAATACCAGAAGGCCAAGGCGCTGCGCATCGGCAAAGGCATCGGCGAAATCGTCGTGCTCGAAGGCTACGACGGCCCGCAGCCGTAAAGACGAGCGGCGAACTCTGAGCGCTCCCTCTCCCCTTGGGGGAGAGGGGTGGGGTGAGGGGGCAAGTGCCTCTCGATAGGCTATAACCCCTCACCCGGATCGCTTCGTGATCCGACCTCTCCCTAGGGGAGAGGTGACAGAGCGCACGCTGCCCCGCTATACCCCTCGACGAGTTCCAGGAGTTGGACCGATGACCGACATGCGGCTCGTGGTCGCCGGCGCCGGCGGGCGGATGGGCCGCACGCTGGTCAAGGCGATCGCCGAAGTTAAGGGCTTTGCGCTCGCGGGTGCGCTGGAAGACGCGCGCTCGCCGCTGATCGGCTGGGACGCCGGCACGCTCGCCGGTCTGCGGCGAAAACGGCGTCAAGCTCACCGGCGACGCCGGCGCGCTGATGGAAAAGGCCGACGGCATTATCGACTTCACCGCGCCGGCGGCGACGGTGGCTTTCGCCGCGCTCGCGGCCAAAGGCCACAAGGTGCACATCATCGGCACCACGGGTTTAAGCGCGGCCGACGAAGCCAAGATCAAGGACGCCGCCAAGACGGCGGTGATCGTGAAGTCCGGCAACATGAGCCTCGGCGTCAATCTGCTGGCGGCGCTGACCCGGCGCGTGGCCAAGACACTCGACAATTCCTTCGACATCGAAATTCTGGAGATGCACCACAACCAGAAGGTCGACGCGCCGTCCGGCACCGCGCTCATGCTCGGGCGCGCGGCGGCGGCAGGCCGCGGCATCGATCTCGACCAGCATTCAGTCCGCTCCCGCGACGGCCACACCGGCGCGCGCAAAGCCGGCGACATCGGCTTTGCGAGCTTGCGCGGCGGCAGCGTGGTCGGCGAGCACAGCGTGATCTTCGCCGGGCCGGCCGAGCGTTTGGAACTGGTGCACAAGGCCGAGGACCGCATGATCTTCGCGCGCGGCGCGCTGCACGCGGCGCTGTGGGCGCGCAATCAGAAGCCCGGGCTCTATTCGATGATGGACGTGCTGGGCTTGACGGACTTCTAATCCTGCCGCGGCAAATACTCCGCCGACCACTTCAGCACCACGTTGAAGCTGATGCTGATGCGCGGCGTCTCGCTCAGGTTCGGATGCACGAAGTGGGTGAGGAAGGCCGGCCATAACAGAATGTCCCCGGCGTTCGGCATGCACGGTGTGCTCGGCCTCGATGTAAGGGTCGCCGCGGATCGCGCCCATGTTCACCGCCGGCCCGCGCGGGTCGTAGAAGCTGATAGCGCCCGGCCGCACGTCCTTGCGCGTGCGCAGCTGAGCGCGGTCCTTCGGCACCTGCACGTAATAGGTTCCCGACAGATAGGAGTGCGGGTGGTTGTGCGGGTCGTGGTAATCGCCCAGCCGGTTGACATTGGCCCAGCCTTGCAGCGCCCAGTCGATCTTGTAGTCCATGCCGAGCTGGCGGAAGTAGTCGGCCACCGTGCGGTTGACGCAGTCGCGCAGCCAGGCGATGGCCGGATGGTCGTTGGCCATGAGATTGCCGCCGAGATAGTCGGTGGTCATGTCCTTGTTGGCTTCTTCGAGCTCGAGGACGAAGGCGGACAGCGCGCGGTTGGCCAGTTCGTGCCCGGGCAGCGTCCGGCGCAGAAAAATCGTCGGCCACAGCGCTTCGAAACCGTCGCTTGTTGGCTCGGCCATGCAGTGCTCCCGGGCTTGACGGCCGGCATCTTGCCACGGATTTCGAAGCCGCCACTGGCTATGACCTCGGAATCATGCGGAAGCATGTTGGGACGCATGGTGATTTAATCTAAAGGGGCCAATCCGCGCAAAACCAAGGCTATATGCAGTGGCGAAGCGATCAAGTGGGAAGGGCCCGCCAATGACCGACCGTCTCCTGGTGCTCGTGCGGCACGGCGAAAGCGACTGGAACAAGAAGAACCTGTTCACCGGCTGGCGCGATATCGACCTGACCGACAAGGGCATCGCCGAGGCGCGCGAGGCCGGCCGCAAGCTGAAGGCGCAAGGGCTCAAATTCGATGTCGCCTTCACCTCCGCGCTCATCCGCGCGCAGCGCACGCTCGATCTGATGCTGGAGGAACTGGGGCAGACCAAGCTTCCGGTGTTCAAGGATCAGGCGCTCAACGAGCGCGACTACGGCGACCTCAGCGGCCTCAACAAGGATGACGCGCGCAAGAAATGGGGCGAGGAGCAGGTGCATATCTGGCGGCGATCCTACAATGTGGCGCCGCCGGGCGGAGAATCCCTGCGCGATACCGCCGCGCGCGTGCTGCCCTATTACATTCAGGAAATTTTGCCGCGCGTGCTGCGCGGCGAACGCGTGCTGGTGTCGGCGCACGGCAATTCGTTGCGCGCGCTGGTGATGGTGCTCGACCGCCATACCACCGAAAGCATCACTAAATTGAATTTGGATACCGGCGTGCCGATGATCTACCGGCTCAATGCCGATTCGACGGTGGCCTCGAAGCTGGATCTGGCCGCTTAGCCTACCTCTCCCCGTATTGCGGGGAGAGAGAAGTCACGCCGCCGCCATGCCCGCTTCCCAGCCCAGCATCGCGCGCTTGCGCGTGAGGCCCCAGTGATAGCCGGTGAGGTCGCCGTTCTTGCCGACCACGCGGTGGCACGGCACCACGAAACTGATCGGGTTCTTGCCGACCGCGGCGCCGACCGCGCGCGCGGCTTTCGGCGACCCGGCGCGCGCCGCGAGATCGGAATAGGTGGTGAGCGCGCCCATCGGAATGGTGAGCAATTTCTCCCACACCCGCACTTCGAAATCCGTTCCGATCAGCACCACGCGCAGCGGCTGTTCCGGGCGCCACAGCGCGGGATCGAAAATGCGCCGCGCGGTTGAGGCGGTGGCCGCGAAGTCCTCGACATAGCGTGCCTGCGGCCAGCGCGCGCGCATGTCCTTGAGCGCCGCGCGTTCCTTGCCGGCGTCGGCGAGCGCCAGCCCGGCCAGCCCGCGCGGCGTGATCATCACCAGCGCCATGCCGAACGGGCAGGGATGGAAGCCGTAAGCGATGGTGAGCCCTTCGCCGCCCGCCTTCCATTCGCCCGGCGACATCGCCTCGTGGGTGACGAACAGATCGTGCAGACGGCCGGGGCCGGACAGGCCGACCTCGTAAGCGGTTTCCAGCACGCTCGCCGACGAGCGCAGCAGCTCGCGCGCATGGCTGAGCGTGAGCGCCTGCAAAAATGCTTTGGGCGTCAGCCCGCACCAACGGCGGAACAGGTGATGCAGATCGGTGGCGCTCACCCCGGCGGCGCGGGCGATGGTCTCGATTTCGGGCTGCGAACGCCAATGCCCGCGGATATGGGCGATGGCGCGGCGCACGATGTCGTAATCCGCCGCCGCGGTGGGGAGCGGGGCGAGGCCGGGAAAGCGATCGGATAAAGCCGGGGTCGGGGTCACGTTCATCATGGGCTGTATCTAGGGCAGGTCAGGCTTTCCAGCCACCCGATTTCTGGCTTTCTTATCCCTCCCCATTTAGGGGAGGGATTAAGGAAACGTCGTCCTCGTCACCCCGCGCCTGGCTTCGCTCAGCGCGTTGCCGAGCGCGGTGGCGAAACTTGCCTTCTCGTCGGGGCCGAGAAAGCTGGCAATCGCCAATTGCTTGCCGCGCGACACCAGGAACAGCCGCTCGATGCCGAATTCCTCGTGCGCCACCTTGTCGAGTTTGACCCAGAGCGGATTGAGCACCCATTCGCGCGCGCGTCCGCGATGGCTGACCTTGCGCACCTTGAGCGCGGTCGGCGTCACCGTGACTTGCTCGTACGCCGCGGCGTGGCGGTAGTTGAGCCGGAACGCCCAGTACAACAGCAGCACGTCGAGCCCGAAGAAGCCGAAGATCGGCCAGGCCCCGTCGAGCAGGAACGCCATGCCGGCGGCGAAACTCACGGCGCCGAATATCGTCATCAGCACCACGAAGCCGACGCGGCCGAGCGAGCGGTGCGGCGTGAGCACGGCGGAAAAGATCGTGGGTTCGAGTTCGCCGACATTGTCCCTGGTCATGGCGCTCAGTATACCGGAATGATGGCGAAAAAGTCGGCCCGAAAAGCTCCTGGGAAATCCCGCAAGCGCAAGGCATCCAAGCCTTCGGCCGGCAAGCCGTGGACGCCCGCGCAGATCGAAGAAGCGTTCCGCCGCTTGCAAGCCGCCAATCCGGAACCCAAGGGCGAGCTCAAGCACATCAACCCGTTCACGCTGCTGGTGGCGGTGGTGCTGTCGGCGCAGGCGACCGATGCCGGCGTCAACAAAGCGACGCCCGCGCTGTTCGCGGCCGCCGACACCCCGGAAAAAATGGCCGCGCTCGGCGAGGAGCGCGTGCGCGAGCTGATCAAGACCATCGGGCTCTACCGCACCAAGGCCAAGAACGTGGTCGAGCTGTCGCGCCGGCTGGTGGCCGAGCATGGCGGGCAGGTGCCGCGCGCGCGCGAGGCGCTGGAGGCGCTGCCCGGGGTCGGGCGCAAGACCGCCAATGTGGTGCTCAACATTGCGTTCGGCGAGCCGACCATCGCGGTCGACACCCATATCTTTCGCGTCGGCAACCGCACCGGTCTCGCGCCGGGCAAGACGCCGTTCGAGGTCGAGCAGAAACTCGAGCAGGTGGTGCCGGCGCGCTACAAATTGCACGCGCATCACTGGCTGATCCTGCACGGGCGCTATACCTGCGTGGCGCGCAAGCCGTTGTGCGAGAAGTGTATCATCGCCGACCTGTGCCAGTGGCCGGAGAAAACGACCGTGTAAAGCGGCGTCAGGGAGTTGCGGATGGAAGGCCCGTCGCTTGCTAAAGCGCACGCATATATTCGCCAGACGCAGATGGATTGCCTGCAAGCTGCCGGATTGCCTTCGAAGCCGGCGGTGGCGTGGACCCGGCTAGGACCATGGCGTGTCACCGGCAATTTCAAGCGTGATGTGGCCGCCGGTACGAAAATATGGCGTGGCGGCGCCGATCTGCTGGCAAAGCTGCCGAAAAAATTGCAGCGCACGACGGAGCAGCAGATGGCGGCAGACTTCATCCTGTCCGCTTGCCGGCGTGCCCGCGAGAACTTTCTGAAGCGCCATGCCGAGACGGTCTATCGCAAGCTCACCAAGAATCTCGTCGAATTTCCCGCGCGTCGATGAACTCGCTTACGACGCCGCGTACGCTCGTGCCGGGCCTGACGCCGACACGCAAGCAGGTCGAGTCCGAAAGCGCGTTGCTGCAAAGCGAGAAGGACGGCGTCGAAGTCGATCAGGGAATATTTCTCGCCCAGGTGCTGGCCGTGCCCACCACCGGCATGCATCTTTGCCATGCGATGCTTATTCCGAAACAGGAAGCGCTGGAACGCAGCCGAGATTTCATTAGGAACGGCGTGGTCGATTTCGGACCGGCCAAGGTCGAGCGGCAGGGCAAGGCCGCGGTCGTTACCCTGAAAAATCCGCGCTTCCTCAATGCCGAGGATGACGACACGCTCGACGACACCGAAACCGCCGTCGATATCGCCATTTTCGATCCGGCGAGCGAAATCTGCGTGCTGCGTGGGGATTTCGTCGATCACCCGAATTATCAAGGCCGCAAGGTGTTCTCCGCCGGCATCAATCTCACCCATCTCTACCGCGGAAAAATCCCTTACCTCTGGTACCTCCGCCGCGACATGGGCGTGGTGAACAAGATGCTGCGCGGCCTGGCGATGGGCAGCGCCAGCCCCGACGAAGTCTACGGCGGCACGCGCGAGAAACCGTGGATCGCCGGGCTCGACACTTTCGCCATCGGCGGCGGCTGCCAGTATCTCTTGGTGATGGACTACGTGGTGGCCGGCAGCGACGCCTATATGACGTTGCCCGCGCGCAAGGAGGGCATCATTCCGGGCGCCGCCAACTTAAGGCTGCCGCGCTTTGTCGGTGCGCGCATCGCACGGCAGGCGATCCTCGCCGGCCGCCGCCTCGACTGCGATACGCCCGAAGGCCGCATGATCTGCGACGAGGTGGTGCCGCCGGGCGAGGTGGATGCCGCGGTCGCGCGCGCGGTCGAGGACTTCACCGGCTCCGGCACGGTTAGTGCGGCCGGCAACCGGCGCGCCTTCCGCGTCGGCGAAGAGCCACTCGACACGTTCCGCCGCTATATGGCGGTTTATGCCAGAGAGCAGGCCTATTGCCATTTCAGCCCGGCGCTAATCGCCAACCTCGAAACGCACTGGAATGCCGCGCAGCGCGAGCTGTAGAGCATCACCCGTTCGTCCCCGCGAAAGCGGGGACCCAGTGTCGCAAATACTGACAAAGTAATCCTTGCTCTGGATTCCCGCTTGCGCGGGAATGAGCGGAGAATGGGGTCACGCTCTAGCGTCGCGGCTCGATCAGTTCCACCCGGGCGCCGGTCAACCGCTTGTGGATGTGCACCATGTAGGCCATGGCGAAAATCGGCGTCGCCAGATTGACCAGCGGGATCGACACGAACACCGCGATCACCATGCCGGCGAGGAAGACGTAGGCCGCGTTGGTCTTGCGCAGCGCCTTGGCGTCATGCGGCGTGCGAAAGCGCATGGCGGCGAGCTCGAAATATTCACGTCCCAGCAGATAGGCATTTGCCAGGAACAGGATGACCACGCCGAGCCCGGCGAAAAACACGAACGGCAGCGCGCACAGATAAACCACCAGCGACAGCAGGGCGAAACTCACGCCCTCGATCAGCGCGCGCAGAAACGGCAGTGCCTGCCCCGGCGGCTCGGCCGGATAGCTGCCGCGCTCCACCGCGTCGGCCACCTCGTCGACGAAGAAGCTGCCGATAAAGGCGGTCACCGTCGGCATCAGGAACAGGGCGCCGGTGATGATGCCAAGGCTCGCCATGATCGACAGCACCCAGGCGAGCGTCGCCCAGGCCGCGTGCGGCGCGACGCCGGAGGTCTGCTCGGCCCAGGTGGCGCCGCTCGCCGCCAGCGCGTTGAAGATGCGGTTGAGCACGATGCCGATGATGACGATCAGCAGCAGGGCCAGGCCCACGGCTTTCATCAGCACGGCGCGCAGCGGCGGCGAGAACAGTTGCGAAAGGGCGGTGACGGCGGCGTCGATCATGGGGACACAGCTAATAGAGCAGAAGGCAAGGAGCAAGGCCGGGCCATCGCCGCTTTTCGGGGGCATGGGCGTTCCACGCGTCTTGTTGTCGCCAGATTCGATGGTGACTCATTGCATATTGGCTCATCCGTCACGCGCCGGTGTCACCGATCGTCAGCCATGAAATTTGCCGCGATACCTCGGTTCGGGCAGTCTGTTGGCCCCGCCCAGAAAACAGTCGGATGCCTTGTCGATGCTTAGCCGGCGCTCGTTTCTAGCCTCCTCCGCTGCGTTGGTCGCGGCGCCCGCGCTCGGCGCGGTGCCGGCCTCGGGCGAGGTGGACGTGGCGATCGTCGGCGCCGGCGCCGCCGGGATCGCGGCGGCACGGCGCGTCGCCGCCGCCAAGGCGCGTTTCGCGCTGCTCGAAGCGGGCAACGGGATCGGCGGCCGCTGCGTCACCGATGCTAAGGATTTTCGGGATGCCGTACGATCTCGGCGCGCATTGGATCCACAATCCCGACCGCAATCCGCTGAACAAGTTGGCGCCAAAGACCGCGCTCGATATTTATCCGGCGCCGCGCGGGCAGACCGTGCGCATCGGCCCGCGCAATGCGCGCGACTCGGAGCTGGAAAATTTCCTCAGCCTGCTGGTGCGCTCGCATCGCGCCATCGCCGATGCCGGCCGCGCCGGGCCGGAAGCGGCGTCGGCGGCGTTGCCGCGCAATCTCGGCGACTGGCAGGCAACGATCGAATTCATTCTCGGGCCCTATGCCTGCGGCAAGGATCTTAGCGCCGTCTCGGCCATGGATCTCGCCCGCGCCGCCGAGCACGACATCGATGCCTTCTGCCGGCAGGGCTATGGCACGCTGCTCGCCCGGCTCGCTGCCGACCTGCCGGTGCGGCTGGCGACGCCCGTCCGGCGGATCGAATGGGACCGCAAGGGCGTCGACGTCGAGACCCGCAACGGCATGCTGCGCGCGCGCACCGTGATCGTGACCGTATCGACCAATGTGCTCGCCGGCGACAAGATCGACTTCAGGCCGGGACTGTCCAAGCGTCAGCTCGACGCCGCGGCCAAGCTTTCGCTCGGCAGCTTCGATCACATCGCGCTCGACCTGCCGGGCAATCCGCTCGCTCTGCAACGCGATGATGTGGTGTTCGAGCAATCGACGGGAGCGCGCACCGCCGCGCTGCTCGCCAATGTATCGGGCACCAGCCTGCATCTGGTCGAGGTGGCGGGGGATTTCGGCCGCGATCTCGCCGCCCAAGGGCGCGCCGCGATGATCGACTTCGCGGCCGGCTGGCTGGCGGCGCTGTACGGCTCCGATATCAAGCGCGCGATCAAGCGCAGCCACGCCACGCGCTGGAACGACGAGCCCTGGGTGCTCGGCGCCATGTCGGCGGCCGCGCCCGGCAGCGCCGATGCGCGCCAGATCCTGATGGAGCCGGTCGGCGGCCGCATCTGGTTCGCCGGCGAGGCGGTGCACGACACCGAATGGGGCACGGTCGCCGGCGCTTGGGATTCCGGCACGCGCGCGGCCGAGGCGGCGTTGCGCCAGATGGGCCTGCTCAAGAAGCCGGAACCGGAGGAACGGGTGCGGGTCAGGAGACGGGAAAACCGCCCGCCGCGGCGCCGCCGCCATCGGCGCGGCCGGCGGGGTGACGAATGAGCGGCAACGGCCAATCCCGCCCGAAAGCGCTGATTGCCTGGTCGAGCGGCAAGGACTCAGCCTGGGCGCTGCACGAGGCGCGCCGCGCGGGTAGCTTCGACATCGTCGGCGCCTTGACCACCGTCACCGACACCTTTTCCCGCGTCAGCATGCATGGCGTGCGCGAGGAATTGCTGCGCGCGCAACTCGAAGCCGCCGGCCTGCCGGCGATCATCGTGCGCATTCCCTACCCCTGCCCAAATGAAATCTACGAGCGCGAAATGGCGGCGGCGATTGCAGACGCCAAGGCGCGTGGCGTCACCCATATGATTTTCGGCGATCTTTATCTCGAGGACGTGCGCGCCTATCGCGAGCGCCAGTTGGCCGGCAGCGGCATCACGCCGGTGTTTCCGTTATGGCAGCGGCCGACCGATCAACTGGCGCGCGACATGATCGCGGGCGGATTGGAGACCTATCTCGCCACGGTCGATCTCAAGCAAGCTGCCGGCATCGTTCGCGGGGCGCAAATTCGATGCGGGGCTGCTCGCGGATTTTCCGCCCGGCATCGATCCCTGCGGCGAGAATGGCGAATTCCATTCCTGCGTTGTGGCCGGCCCGATGCTGGCGCGCAAAATTCCGGTCAGGGTCGGCGAAACCGTCGAGCGCGACGGCTTTGCCTATGCGGATTTGTTGCCGGGATAACTCTCCGCTGTCGTCCCGGCCAAGCGCGCGAAGCGCGCGCGAGCCGGGACCTATACTCCGCAGCCTCGCGATAGGACACGGCGTATGGGTCCCCGCTTTCGCGGGGACGACAATCGCTACCCCCGCAGCACGCCGCCGGTGCGCTTGCCAACCTCGGCGACGATCTTCTGACCAAGCGCGTCGATTTCGGCGTCGGTCATGGTCTTCTCGCGCGGCTGCATGGTCACGGCGATGGCGATCGACTTCTTGCCGGGCTCGATGCCCTTGCCTTCGTAGACGTCGAACACGGTGACGTTGACGATCAGCTTCTTGTCGACGTTCTGCGCGGCGCGCACGATGTCGGCCGCCTTCACGCTGCTCTCGACCACGAAGGCGAAATCGCGTTCCACCGGCTGGAACGGCGACAGTTCGAGCAGGGGCTTCGCCCGCGTCGGCTTGGCCTTCGGCTCGGGGATTTTTTCCAGGATCACTTCGAACGCGACCAGCGGCCCTTCCGCGTGAAGCGCTTCCAGCGCACGCGGATGCAGCTCGCCGAAAACCCCAAGCACATTCTGCGGCCCGATCTGGATGGTGCCTGAACGGCCCGGATGCAACCAAGACGGCCCGCCCGGCACCACCTGCAAAGCCTGCATCGGCGCGCCGGCGGCCGCCAGTACCGCGAAGGCGTCGGCCTTGGCGTCGAAGGCGTCGACGGGCTTCGCCGTGCTCGACCAGTGGCGGCCGATGCCGGAGGCTTTGGCGAGGGCGCGGCGCAGGCCGCTGGCGCCGGTGAACTGGTCTTCGGGCCTGTCGCCCTTGAAGATCTGCCCGACCTCGAACAGCGCCACGTCCGCGCTGCCGCGGTCGGCGTTGCGCTGCGCCGCCATCACCAGCCCGGGAATGAGGCTCGGCCGCATGTCGGAGAGTTCGGCAGCGATCGGATTGGCCAGCGCCAGCGCAGTGGCGCCGCCGCCGAACAGCTCGGCCTCGCGCTTGGAGACGAACGACCAGGTGACGGCCTCCACCAGCCCGCGCGCGGCGAGCGCGCGCTTGGCCTTGCGGGTGCGGTTCTGGATCGGGGTGAGCACGGCTTTGCGCGCGTCTGCGCCGCGCGGGAACGGCGTCGACGGCACCTGGTCGACGCCGACAATGCGCACCAGTTCCTCGACGATGTCGGCGCGGCCGTGCACGTCCGGCCGCCAGGACGGCACCGAAACCTTCACGCGCTCGCTCGCGCCGGTGACGGAGAAGCCGAGCTTTTCCAGCACGCGGCGCACTTCGGCGAGCGGCAGCGTGATGCCGGCCAGCCGCTGCAATTCGTCGAGCGGAAAATCGATGACCTTTTGCTTGGCGGTCGGATCGCCGGCGACCACGATCTCCGACGGCGTGCCGCCGCAGAAGTCGAGCACCAGTTGCGTCGCCAGCTCCAGGCCCGGCAGCATGAAATTCGGATCGACGCCGCGCTCGAAGCGGTAGCGCGCGTCGGAATTGATGGCGAGCTTGCGCCCGGTCTGCGCGATGTTGAGTTCGTCCCACAGCGCCGATTCGATCAGCACGTCGGTGGTGGTCTCCGAGCAGCCGGTGGCCTCGCCGCCCATGATGCCGGAAAGCGATTCCACACCCTTCTCGTCGGCGATCACGCAGATGCCGTCATCGAGCGTGTAGGTCTTGCCGTCGAGCGCCAGCAGCGTCTCGCCGTTCTGGGCGCGCCGCACGGTGAGATGCCCATGCACCTTGGCGGCGTCGAACACATGCAGCGGGCGGCCGCGGTCGAAGGTGATGAAATTGGTGATATCGACCAGCGCGTTGATGGGGCGCAGGCCGATGGCGGTCAGCCGCTTCTGCAGCCAGTCGGGCGAAGGCCCGTTCTTGACGCCCTTGACCAGGCGCAGGCCGAAGGCCGGGCAGAGCGAGGGCGTGGCGCCGAAATCGAGCGTGACCTTGACCGGGCAGGGGAACGTGCCCTTCACCGGCTTGGGCGCGCGGTCCTTGAAGGCGCCGATCGCGGTGGCGCCGAGATCGCGCGCGATGCCGTTGACGCCGGTGCAGTCCGGCCGGTTGGGCGTCAGATTGATCTCGATCACCGGCTCGCTGACGCCGGCCCACTCGACGTAGGATTTTCCGACCGGCGCGTCGGCCGGCAATTCGATGATGCCGTCGTGATCGTCGGAGATCAGCAGTTCGGCTTCCGAGCACAGCATGCCGCGGCTTTCCACGCCGCGGATGGTGCCGACGGTGAGCGTGATGTTCTTGCCCGGAATGAAGGTGCCGGGCGCCGAGAACACGCCCTTCATGCCGGCGCGCGCATTGGGCGCGCCGCACACGACCTGGATCGGCTTGTCGCCTTTCGCCACTTGGCCGATGTCGACCATGCAAACCCGGAGACGATCCGCATTCGGATGCTTCTCGGCCGAGATCACCGAGGCGATGACGAACGGCTTGAGCAGGCTGGCCTTGTCCTCGACCGCCTCGACCTCGAGCCCGATCATGGTGAGCTTGTCGACGATCGCGGCCAACGCGGCGTCGGTGTCGAGATGATCTTTCAGCCAGGAGAGAGTGAATTTCATGACGCGGCCCTCTCCTGCGCGCTCTGCCTGAGTCCCCTCCCCCCTTGAGGGGGAGGGTTAGGGAGGGGGGTAGCTTCGCGGGCAGCAGCCGAGGATTGCTTCCAGCACTGCTGCTCAGATTCCTCAGCACATCTGAATTCCAGAATCGCAGAACGGCGATATCCCTTCGACGCGAGCCAATGATCACGCTCGATATCTTGTTGTGGAATCAGCATGTTGACCGCCGTCAAGCTCGACGATCAGCTGGCGGTCATGACAGGCGAAATCCACGATAAAACGTCCAATCGGCGTTTGGCGACGGAAGCTCAAATCCCTGCAAGCCGATGTGCGCGCGGCGCAGCCCATAGCCGTGTCTCGGCATCGCGTCATCTGGCGACGTAACTGACTTTGCGTGGCCGCGATGAAGCTGGTCGAAACCGCTACGGTGCGCAGATTTTCGGACCCCCCTCCCGGACCGCTTCGCGGTCCGACCTCCCCCTCAAGGGGGGAGGTGAACGATGTGTGTCGTTGCGCTTCACGAACTCAATCCTCCCGCCAGCGTCGGGAAATCGAGCGGCCGGAAGCCGTAATGCGCGAGCCAGCGCACGTCGGCCTCGAAGAAAGCGCGCAGGTCGTGCATGCCGTATTTGAGCATGGCGATGCGGTCGATCCCTAAGCCCCAGGCGAAGCCCTGGTACTCCTCGGGATCGAGCCCGCAATTGCGCAGCACGTTCGGATGCACCATGCCGCAGCCGAGAATCTCCAGCCAGTCCTCGCCCTCGCCGAAACGGATTTCGCCCTTGTCGCGTTTGCACTGGATGTCGACTTCCAGCGACGGCTCGGTGAACGGGAAGAACGATGGGCGGAAGCGCATCTTCACGCTGTCGACCTCGAAGAACGCCTTGCAGAATTCCTCCAGAATCCATTTCAGGTGGCCGAGATGGGAGCCCTTGTCGATCACCAGGCCCTCGACCTGGTGGAACATCGGCGTGTGGGTCTGGTCCGAGTCGCTGCGATAGGTGCGGCCCGGGCAGATCACGCGGATCGGCGGCTTGCGGGCCAGCATGGTGCGCACCTGCACCGGCGAGGTGTGGGTGCGCAGCAGTAGGCGCGAGCCGTCGGGCTTGGGCGGAAAATAGAACGTGTCGTGCATCTCCCGCGCCGGATGGCCTTCCGGGAAATTCAGTTTGGTGAAGTTGTAGTCGTCGGTCTCGATGTCGGGACCTTCCGCCACCGCGAAGCCCATATCGGCGAAGATGGCGGTGAGTTCGTCGGTCACCTGGCTGATCGGATGCACGCGGCCAGTCTCGGCCGGCGCCTCGCGCACCGGCAGCGTGACGTCGACGGTCTCGGTGTTGAGCCGGGCGTCGAGCGCCTTGGCGGCGAGCGTTTCCTTGGCGGCCGCGATCGCCGCGGTGACGCGATCCTTCAAGCCGTTGATCGCCGGGCCCTGCACCTTGCGCTGCTCCGGCGTCATCGACCCGAGCGTCTTGAGCAGCGCCGCCACCGAACCGCTTTTGCCGAGCGCCGCAACGCGCAACGTCTCCAGCCCGGCTTCGTCCTCGGCCGAAGCGATGGCGGCGAGCAGGTCTTTTTCCAGTTGCGCGATATCGGACATGGCTGGTGCCTCAGACCGTCATCATCCGCGAAAGCGGATGATCCAGTAACCCCTGCGCAGGCGAGATTACGATAGGCCAGTGGTTACTGGATGCCCGCTTTCGCGGGCATGACACGTAGCGGTTACGCCGGCAGCGCGGCTTTCGCCTTTTCCACGATCGCCTGGAACGCCGCCGGCTCGCGGATGGCGAGATCGGACAGCACCTTGCGGTCGACCATCAGCCCGGCCTTGGCAAGCCCGGCGATGAAACGGCTGTAGTTGAGACCGAACGGCCGCACCGCGGCGTTCAACCGCTGGATCCACAGCGCGCGGAAAGTGCGCTTGCGCCGCTTGCGGTCGCGGAAGGCGTATTGGCCGGCCTTCTCGACCGCCTGCTTGGCGACGCGGATCGTGTTCTTGCGGCGGCCGTAATAGCCCTTGGCGGCTTTCAGGACTTTCTTGTGCTTGGCGTGTGCGGTGACGCCACGTTTGACGCGGGCCATGGGAAATCTCCGTGCAGTTAGTGCAAATGCTCGACGAGGACAGGCGGCCGCGTGGCGGCCGGAAATAGCGATCAGCCGTTGGGCAGAAAGTATTTCTTGATGTTGTCGCCGTCGGTCTTGAACAGCACCTTGGTGCCGCGATGCTCGCGGATCTGCTTGGTGGTCCGCTTGATCATGCCGTGACGCTTGCCGGACTGCTGGAATTTAACCCTGCCGGTCGCGGTGATCTTGAAGCGCTTTTTAGCGCCCGATTTGGTCTTCAACTTGGGCATTTTGCTCTCCTCATCGGCACAGCGCGGGGCGCGAGGCCCCGTTCGGCCGGGATGTGCTCGTAAAGACAATTTGTCTTTGAGCGGGTGCTCGGAATTGAGCTGTCAATCGCCGCCACGGCAGCCCTAACCAGCCGGGCGGCGAGAGGGCGGCGTTATGGCAGAGGCGGCGGGCCCTTGCAACCGTGCGTTAGACAAGGCCCTTACCTTCAGACAGCCCCTTTAACTTCGTATTTTGGCCTTTTTGTTAATATTTCTGCCGTAGCCGAGGTTACGGGGCAGCGCACCTTGGTTGCTGCTGCGGCCGCCGCTGATCGCAAAAGTGGCGTCATACAGGGAGTTTGTCGCCATGCGACGCATGATGAATACGGTCGTTTTTGCTGCCCTGCTGTTGGGCTCGGCGATTGCCGGCGCCTTGCTGGCCGCGGCCGCCCCCATCCAAGACGGCAATTGGACCGTGCTGATCTTCACCGAAAAAGGCGATTGCGATCGCGGTTACAGCTACGACGTCAAGATCGCCAACGGCCATGTCAGCTATCAGGGCGCGGCGGCCGTCAACCTCGACGGCACGGTCGCAAGCAACGGCGCGGTCAATGTGAGCATCAAGCTCGGCGAAAAGGGCGCCATCGGTCGCGGCCATCTGTCGGCGCGCAACGGCGCCGGCACCTGGCATGGCGCCGGCGCGAACGGCAGCTGTGGCGGCCACTGGGAAGCCGTGCGGCGCTGAAACGCGGATTTGTCCCGCGCCCAACGCAGCCCATTAGTGGCGCGCCGCGGATTCGGTCGCGCACAAGCCGCGGAACGCCGCTAACGCGGCGCCAGCAGCATCACCATCTGCCGGCCTTCGAACCGTGGCTCGGATTCGATCTTGGCGATCGGTGCGGTGTCTTCCTTGACACGGTTGAGCAATTTGTAGCCGAGTTCCTGGTGCGCCATTTCGCGGCCGCGGAAGCGCAAGGTAATCTTGACCTTGTCGCCCTCTTCGAAGAAGCGCTTCATCGAACGCATCTTCACGTCGTAATCGTGGTCGTCGATCATCGGCCGAAGCTTGATCTCCTTGATCTCGACGACTTTTTGCTTTTTGCGGGCTTCGGCGGCTTTTTTTTGCGCCTGGAATTTGTATTTGCCGAAATCCAGGATTTTGCAGACCGGCGGGGTCGTGTTGGGAGAAATCTCCACCAGGTCGAGCCCGGCCGCTTCCGCCATGCTCATGGCGGTTTGAAAATCGACGACACCTTTGTTGTCGCCGGTACTATCGATCAGCTGAACCTCTCGGGCGCGGATCTCCTCGTTGATGCGCGGGCCGTCCTTTTGGGCGGGCAGCGCGGACTTCATCGGACGACGAATGGCTATTTTCTCCTCATGCTGTTGTAACGGGCCTTCGGCACGTCAAGCGCCTCGGCCAGCGAAAGATTGGTAGAAACGGCGAATAAGTCAACGTAGTTCCGTCGATGATGCCGATAGAATTCATCGGAATCACGGTCAAATTGTTCAAATTCCACTAATTTTGCCGCAACTGCGGCACTCCGGCCGGCGCGGTTTCGCGCCCCGTGATCTCGCCATAAAACCGCAGCGTCTGCTCGGCGACCGCCGTTGCATTGAAATGGCCAAGCACCCAGTCGCGGCCGCGCGTGCCCATGGCGCGGCGGATCGGCTCGGGCAGGGAAAACAGCCGCAGCAAAGCGGCCGCCAGCGCTGCGTCGTCACCGGAGTGAAAGCGCAATCCGGTGATGCGGTTCTCCGGCACCGCCGGCGGCGTGAGCACGACGTCCGGGCCGGCGCCGAGGTCGGATACAATCAGCGGCCGCGCCATCGCCTGTGCCTCCAGGATCGAACGTTGCAGGCCCTCCGGCTGCACCGCCGCCGACACTACCACCGCGGCCGCGGCATAGGCGGCCGGCATGTCGGCGACCGGCGCCGCCATGCGGATGACGTCCATGGTGCCGGTCGCCACCACCAGATCCCAAAGCTCCCCGGTGTAATGGGTGCGGCCGCGGTCCTCGCCGACGAACACGCACAAGAAATTTTTAAGCCCCATCTGCTTGAGCCGCTTCACCGCCTTCACCACCACGTGGTGGCCCTTGCGGCGCACGATGCGGCCGACAATCAGGATCACTTTGGTGTCGCGTTTGATGCCCCAGGCGAGGCGCATCGCCTCGACGCGCTCGTGGCCAACCTCGGCCGGATCGAAGCGCTCGATGTCGATGCTGGACGGCACGACCGCAATCCGCTCCCAGGGCAGTGCGTAACGGTCGCTGATCAGCTGGGCGATCTGCTCGCTGGCCGCCATCACGCGGTCGCCGCGCGCCATGATGCCGTTGTACAGGTGCTTGAAGATATTCTGGTCGCGAAAGCCCTTGTACCAGCTGGTGACGAATGGAACGCCGCTAAGCCTTGCGGCGACATAAGCGCTCCAGGCTGCGGAGCGGCCGAGCGCATGGATCGTGTCGCATTGGCGCTCGCGCACAATTCGTTTGAGCGCGGCCGCGCTGCGCAGCATCCGAAGCGGATTGTTGCTGGCGACATCGAGCGGCACAAATTCGCCGCCCGCCGAGGTGACGTCGGCGACCAGCCGGCCGGCATGCGACGCCACGATGGCGCGGTGGCCTGCCGCGGTGAGGATACGCACCAGTCCGACCGCGCCGACATCGGCCGCGCCGGCATCGAGCGTGGGCGCCGCGATGAGCACGGTGATGGAATCGCGCGCTTCCTGCGCGCGCGTCTTGTTGCCGGAACCCTGTTCGGAATAGGCAGCACGCGCGGTCGGCGGGCTCTCGATGGCCGGCATATCAGGCGCAGGTAAACTCGACATTACGTTACGACCTCGAAACGATCGACGTCAGGTGTCGCGAGCCAGCAGCGAGGTATAGACTCCGCGAATGGCTTCGGCAACGCTTTGCGGCGAAAACATGAATTCGGCGAATTGGCGCGCACGGGCGCCGAGCGCCTTATAAGAGGTGATATCGAGCGCCAGCGCGGCGTCGACCGCCTGCGCAAGTTCCCCAACATGGCCGGGCCGCACCAGCCAGCCGGTGCGCAATTCGTCGCGCATGCGCGGCGGGCAGAGTAAATTTTCCGGTAATACGCCGACCGCGGTGGCGACCACCGGCCGGCCCATGGCCTGCGCTTCGGCGGCGGCGTGTCCGGCGAGCGGCGGCCCAAGCGCCGGCACCACCACGACATCGGCGGCGGCGAGCGCGGCCGGCATGTCGGCGCAATGTCCGACCATGCGGACCAGCGTGTCGATGCCGTGCAGGCGGGCTTGCCGGCGAATGCTGCGCGCATAGCGCGCTTGTCCGCGGTCCTCGCCGGCGAACACGAAGGCGATGTTGCGGTCGCCGCCGCCGACCAACAGCCGCGCGGCGTCGACCATGCTCATCTGTCCATTTCGCGGCGCGATGCGGCCGGGAACCAGCACGACGCGCGTCTGCGGCGAAATTTCCCATGATCCGCGCAGCGCCGCGACGCGGTCGGCACCGACCGCCGCTGGATCGAAACTGACGGTATCGACGGCGCGCGGGATCACGGTGATGCGTTCGGGCGCAATCTTGTAGCGCGCGATCACCGCGCCCGCGACGTAAGCGGACGGCGCGATCACCCGGTCGCCGCGCGTCAGCGAACTGCCGAACAGCGTGGCGGGCGAAAAATCCGCCGTAAGGCGGTCGGGAAACGACGTGACCAGGAACACCGGCATGCGGTCGGTAGCGGCGGCGGCGCTGCGGGCGGCGCCGACGCCGTGGGCATGCACGATGTCGATGCGCTCGCTTGCGATCAGCTTGGCAAGCTGCCGCGCATTGCCGCGGACGCGCAGCGGATTGAGCGTGTCTGTCGTCATGGGCAGCCATTCGCCGCCGATAGCGCGCACGTCGCTGACCAGCGGCCCGCCTTCGCCGGCAACGATGGCGCGCGCGCCGGATTGCAGCAGGGCGCGCGCGATATCGACCGCGGCGTGGCCGGGTGGATCGGCGCGCAACGCCGGCACCATCTGCAGGATCGTGGTGCCCGCGAGCGCGCTCGCCGGCGTGCGGCCGACGGCAATCGCCGGCACCCCCTTGCCTTCGGCGCCTTCTTGCGGCGACAAGGAAGGCTGCTCGGTATAAATCCTCGCCAATTTGCCCGCAGCGCGCATGAGCGAATCCCGCCTGACCTCCCTGACCGTCGAATCACCTGCGCCTGCGCGGACCATCGCCGTGCGCGCGCGCGAGGGCAAGAGTCCCGGCCTGTTCTGGCTCGGCGGCTTCAAGTCCGACATGAAGGGCACCAAGGCCGAGGCGCTCGACCGCTGGGCGGAAGAACAGGGCCGCGCCTGCGTGCGCTTCGACTATTCCGGCCACGGCGAGTCCGGCGGCGACTTCAACGACGGCACGATCGGCCGCTGGCTCACGGAAAGCAGCGCGGTCTATCGCCGCTTCGCGCAAGGCCCGCAGGTGGTCGTCGGCTCATCCATGGGCGGCTGGCTGGCCTTGCTGCTGGCGCGCGAACTGCGCGAGCGAAAGGGCGCCGCGCCGCTCGCCGGCATGGTGCTGATCGCGCCGGCGGTCGATATGACCGAGGAGCTGATCTGGAAAAAGCTCTCCGAGCCGATCAAGCGCGAAATCGAGGAGAAGGGCGTGTGGAATTGGCCGTCGGACTATGACGCGGGCGAGCCCTACCCGATCACCAAGCAGCTGATCGAGGACGGGCGAAAACATCTCATGCTCGACGGCCTGATCGAAACCGGCTGCCCGGTGCACATTCTGCAAGGCGTGCAGGACCCCGACGTGCCCTGGCGGCACGCGGTCGAACTGGTGGCGCGCTTTGCCCGCGACGACGTGGTGCTGACGCTGATCAAGGACGGCGACCACCGGCTGTCGCGGCCGGAGGACATCGAGCGGCTGATCGCGGCGGTGAAGGAATTCGGCTGAGCGCCTGCTTTAAACCGTTCGTGGCGTTTCCGTGCGAACTTACGAGAGCGCCGCAGTCCACTCGTCATTCACCGCATTATCCGGATCGGACTTACGCAATGCGGGGAGCTTGTCGCGCGGCAATAATCGCGACAGCGCCCACACCGCCGCGCCGCGCACCAGCGGCGAAGCATCGTCGAGCAGGCGTTCGGCTTCGCCCGCGAGCGACGTGTCGCCCGAGTTGCCGATGGCGATCAGCACATTGCGCACGAAACGGTCGCGGCCGGTGCGCTTGATCGCGGTCTTGGCAAACAGCGCACGGAACTGCGCATCGTCGAGGCGGACGAGATCGGCGAGCGCTGGCGCGCGCAAAGTCTCGCGCGCGGCGAGCTTGGCTTCGCGGCCGGCCACCGCGAACTTGTTCCACGGGCAGGCGGCGAGACAATCGTCGCAGCCATAGATGCGGTTGCCCATCAGCGGTCGAAGCTCGCGCGGGATCGGCCCCTTGTGCTCGATGGTCAGATACGAAATGCAGCGCCGCGCATCGAGCCGGTAGGCTTGCGGGAACGCCGCGGTCGGACAGATATCGAGACAAGCGCGGCAGGTGCCGCAATTGTCCGGCTCGGGCCGGTCGGGCGGCAAATCGAGCGTGGTGAAGATCGCGCCGAGGAACAGCCACGACCCGAACTGGCGCGACACCAGATTGGTATGCTTGCCCTGCCAGCCCAAACCGGCTTTGGCCGCCAGCGGCTTTTCCATCACCGCGGCGGTGTCGACGAATACTTTCACTTCGCCGCCGGCATTCTCGCTGAGCCAGCGCGCGATGTCCTTGAGCCGCGCTTTGATCAGTTCGTGATAATCGTCGCCCTTGGCGTAGACCGAAATGGCGGCGCGGTCGCGCCGTTGCAAAATCGCCAGCGGGTCCTCACCGGGGCCGTAGTTCAGCCCCAACATGATCACCGAGCGCACATCCGGCCACAGCGCCAAGGGCGACGCGCGGCGCTCGGCGGTGGCCGCCATCCAGACCATGTCGCCATGGGCGCCGTCGGCGAGGAAACGCTCCAGCCGCGCTTTGGCTTCCGGCACCGCATCGGGCCTGGTGATGCCGGCCACGTCGAAGCCGCGCGCCTGCGCGCGTGCGATGAGCGCCGCCTTGATCTTGTCGGGTTCGGTCAGAAGTCGAGATCGGCGTAGCTCTTGGCCGGCGGCAGTCCGGCCAGCGTGTCCGCCAGGATCGTGCGGAACGCGGGCCGCGACTTCACCCGCACGTACCAGTTCTTGGCGGCTTCGTCTGCGTTCCACGGCACATCGCCCAGATAGTCGATGGCGGACAAATGCGCCGCCGCGGCCAGGTCCGCCAGGCTCAACCGGTCGCCCGCGAGCCAGTCGCGCGTGCGCACCAGCCAGCCGATATAGGCCAGATGATAGCGGATATTGTGGCGGGCGGCGCGCATCGCGTCGGTATCGGGCGGCCCGCCGCCCTGTTCCGGCGTCATATGCCGCTTGAACACGCGCTCGTTGACCAGCGGGCCGCTGACCTCGGCGTGGAATTTATCGTTGAACCAGCTGGCCAGCCGGCGCACCTCGACCCGTTCGCCGGTCGCGGCCGGCAGCAGGCGGTCCTCGCCGCGCTCGGCGGGTTGGGTCTCCTCGATATATTCCGCGATGATGGCGGCGCCCGGGATTGCCGGCTGGCCGTCGGCCACCAGCACCGGTATTTCGCCGGCCGGATTGAGCAGCAGGAACTCCTCGCGCCGTTCCCAGAACCGTTCCTCCACCGCCCGCGCCTGGATGTCGTATTCGCCGAGGATGAGGCGCACATAACGCGAGCGTGGGCAGAGCGGTTGATGAAACAGCGTCAGCATGGGTTTCCAGTTGTGCGGCGAAGGCTGCGGGCGGCGGGAATCGGTCGACGCACTATAGAAAGCCAGTCCGACAGCGCAAATTCCGTGAGGCCTATGCCTTTTTAATTTGCCTGTATGGCGGCTTTGCGCCAAAAGCCGCTGGCCCCCGAGCAACTCCTGCTTCGGCTTGAACGAGCCGGCCCTTTCGGAGCACGCCCCCCATGTCCCTTCACGCCATGCAAGCGGCCGGTCTGATGTCGGCGAATATCGACCTGGTCAAGGCGGCCGTGCTCGGCTTCGTCGAGGGGCTGACCGAATACCTGCCGGTCTCCTCGACCGGCCATCTGCTGCTGATGGAGCGCATTCTCGGCTGGGGCGACAATGCCTTCGGCAAGTCGTTTGCCATTCTGATCCAGCTCGGCGCCATCCTGGCGCTGCTCAGCATTTATTTCGGCCGCCTCTGGAATCTGGCGCGCAACATGTTCACCGACTGGGCGGCGGCGCGATTCGTGATCGGCGTGCTGCTGGCGTTCCTGCCGGCGGCGGTGATCGGCGTGCTCGCCTATCCCATCATCAAGACCTATCTGTTCGACGTGCGGGTGGTGTGCATCTCGCTCATCGTCGGCGGCTTCATCCTGCTCTGGGTCGACCGGATCGACCTGAAGCCGCGCTACCATGAAGCGACCGGCTTCACGCTGCCGATGTATTTCGGCATCGGCGTTTGCCAGTGCTTTTCCATGATTCCCGGGGTGTCGCGCGCGGGCGCCACGATTGTCAGCGCCATGTTGTTCGGCGCCGATCGCCGCTCGGCGGCGGAGTTCTCGTTCTGGCTGGCGATGCCGACCATGGTCGGCGCCTTCGCCTACGAGGCTTTCAAGGATCGCGCCGAGCTGGCCCACGCCAATATCACGTTGATCGCCGTCGGCTTCGTCTGTTCGTTCATTTTCGGCTGGATCGTGGTGAAGACATTTTTGGGCTACGTGCAGCACCACACATTCTCGCTGTTCGCCTGGTGGCGCATCGTGCTCGGCGCCGCCGGTCTGCTGGCGATTTATTTTTTGTAGGAGCTGCGCGTCGTTCCAGGCCTGGCGCTAACGCGCCGTCCCGGAATGACAATCGCTAAGCTACTCTGCTGCGGAACTGGCCGGTCTTGCGGAAGCGCCAGAGATACGACGGCACGATCGCCTCGAGCAGTTCCGGCTCGATGCCGAGCCCTTGCAGCGTGCGGCCTTCCGCCTTGGCGGCTTCCGAGACCACGTTGTCGATCCGCAGCAGTTCGACCTGATCGGGCGTGAGCGGCGGCTTCGGCAGGTATTGCAGCAACGCTGCCTTTATCTTGGCGGCGAAGAACGGAACCGGTATCAGCAGCCGTTTGCGCTCGATTGTTGCGAGCACGTATCGCATCAGCTGTTCGAAGGTCAGCACCTCCGGCCCGCCCAATTCGTAGATCGTGCCGCCCTTGGCGTTGCCGTCGACGGCCTCCGCGATCGCCGCGGCGACGTCGCCGACGAATACCGGCTGGAAGCGGGTGGTGCCGCCGCCGACCAGCGGCAGCGCCGGCGAGATACGCGCCAGCGCGGCGAAGCGGTTGAAGAAATCGTCTTCCGGCCCGAATATGACCGACGGCCGCATGATGACGGCCTGCGGCTGCGCGGCCAGCACCAGGCGTTCGGCTAATGCCTTGGAGCGCGCATAGGCGCTGCGCGAGTGCTCGTCGGCGCCGATCGCCGACACGTGCACCAGGCGCGCGCCATGGGCGCTCGCCGCCAGCGCCACCTGTTCGGCGCCGTGGGCGTGGACGGCGTCGAAGCTTTGCCGCCCGCGCTCGAACAATAGGCCGACCAGATTGACCAGCACCTGGGCGTCGCGCGCCGCCGCTTCCACCGATGGCGCATGGCGGAGATTGGCCTGCACGGCATGGATCTGGCCGACGCGGCCGAGCGGCTGCAGGTGGAAGGCGAGGTCCGGCCGGCGTACCGCGACCCGGATGCGGTAGTCGCGCTTGGCCAAGGCGCGCACCAAATGGCGGCCGAGAAAGCCCGAGCCGCCATAGACGGTAACCAGGGTTTCAGCGTTGCTTCTGGAGGTCATCGGCGTCCTCGCGAGCAAAATTGGGATGTAATTGCGGGCAATACAGGATTGGCCGGGGGCTGTACAGGCCCGCAAACGGGCCGCGCAGGCCAGCAATGCGCTTCAATTGACAAGCGGAAAGCGGCTCCGTACCTAGTCCCGACAAGTCTAAAGCCTTGCCCAGGTGGCGGAATTGGTAGACGCACTAGTTTCAGGTACTAGCGCCGCGAGGCGTGGAGGTTCGAGTCCTCTCCTGGGCACCAGTTTCGCAAGCCGCATGATCCCGAAATGTGGAACACGGTATTCGAAAAATATTATGCGCAACCGGTCCGGGTAACACGATGACCATCCGCCTGCATCGCGGCGATCTGCCCAACGTCTCCGCCTACAAGGGCGCGGTGGCGATCGACACCGAGACCATGGGGCTCGACCCCAACCGCGACCGGCTCTGCGTGGTGCAGCTCTCGCCCGGCGACGGCTCCGCCGACGTGGTGCAGATCGCGGCCGGGCAGAAAAAAGCGCCCAATATCGAGCGGCTGCTTGCCGACAAATCGATCCTCAAGATCTTCCATTACGCGCGCTTCGATCTCGGCGTGTTGGCCAAGGCCTTCGGCGTGATGGCCGAGCCGGTCTACTGCACCAAGATCGCCTCGCGGCTGGCGCGCACCTATACCGACAAGCACGGGCTCAAGGATCTGGCGCGCGAGGTGCTCGGCATCGACCTGTCGAAGCAGCAGCAATTGTCCGACTGGGGCGCCGACGATCTCACCGATGCGCAGGTGTCCTACGCCGCCACCGACGTGCTGCATCTGCACGCGCTCAAGACGAAGCTGGACGCCATGCTGGCGCGTGAGAGCCGGGCCGGGCTGGCGGCGGCCTGCTTCCGCTTTCTGCCCGACCGCGTCCGCCTCGACCTCGCCGGCTGGGCGGCCCAAGATATTTTTTCCCATTCGGCTTAAGCTATTGTATTAACGCCTGTATTCGTTAACGCGGCTGCCGCGCAGGGGCCATATTCGCACGCCAAGTTGCATCGCGGGGCGCTAAGATGATTTCCGCAACCGTATCCGAACGGAGAGCAACGCCGCACTTGGCATGAACCGCGTGATCGCAGCCCAAACCGACCCGCAGACCGCGCGCGCTTATTGGACCATGAGCCGCGGCGACAACGCGCGTGCGTTTCAAGCCGCGCGCCGGCACAGCCGCATGGTGCGCATCCTGCGCGTCGCCGTACCGCTGGCGGTGGTGCTGGGCTTCAGCGGCATTTTCCTCGTCACCTATCTCAATCCGTTGCGCATGCTCGCCAGGCTGCCGATCAATGTCGGCGATCTGGTGGTCTCCGGCACCAAGATCACCATGGAGCAACCGCGCCTGTCCGGTTTCACGCGCGACGAGCGCGCCTATGAGCTTTCCGCCGATGCGGCCAAGCAGGATCTCACCAAGCCGGACCTGATCGAATTGCGCAATATCCGCGCCAAGGTGCAGATGCAGGACAAAAGCACGATGGAGATGTCCGCGACGGCCGGCGTTTATGACAGCAAGGCGGAAACCCTCAAGCTCGACCAGAACATCTTGCTCAGTTCGTCCGGCCGGCTATCGCGGCCAGCTGAGCGAAGCACTGATCGATATCCGCAAAGGCTACGTGGTGTCCGAACATCCGGTCGCGGTAGAGATGCTGCAAGGCAAGCTCAATGCCAGCCGGCTGGAGATCGTCGATTCCGGCGACCTGGTGCGGTTCGACGGCGGCGTCAGCATGACCTTGATGCTCGGCGATTCCGATAGCGTCGCGAATCAAAGCCGGACTGAAATGACCGTGTTCCGTAACCCGCTCCTGATTGCGGCGGCGATGCTGGTTATGGCCGGCGCGCCGCTCTGCGCGCAGCCGTCGAAAGGGCCGCCGAACGCGCTGCAGGGCTTTTCGCAAAACCGCGATCAGCCGGTGCATATCGAAGCGGCGACGCTGGAAGTGCGCGACAAGGACAAGGTGGCGACCTTCAGCGGCGATGTAAAAGTGCGGCAGGGCGATACCAGTCTGCGTTGCAAGTCGCTGATGGTGTTCTATGAGCAGGGCGGCGACGGCAGCGCCAAGGACAGCGCCTTGCAGGCAGCCAAACCCGGCCCCGGCGGCCAGCAGAAGATCAAGCGGCTGGAAGCGCGCGGCGGGGTGGTGGTGAAGCAGAAGGAGCAAACCGCCACCGGCGAGACTGGCGTGTTCGATATGAAGGCCAATACCGTCACCCTCACCGGCCACGTTGTCATGACGCAGGGGAAGAACGTGCTGCGTGGCGATCGCCTGGTGGTCAATCTGACCAGCGGTGTTTCGCGGGTGGAATCGGGCAAGAACGGCCAAGGCCGGGTGCAGGGCTTGTTTCTACCCGGCAGCGCGTCGCCCAATCTCAAGCCTGGCGTGTTGGGTGCGCCGACGCTACGGCCGGCGCCGGCGCGGCCATCCCATTGACCGGAAACGCGCTGGCATCGGGTCCGGCCGCACGCGGCAGCGGGGAATCAGCTAATGTGGCGCGCCCGGCCATGCTGGACACTCGGCCGCTTCGGAACAGAGCATGATCCCGAAAAAGCGTGCCCCGGACATGAGCCGGGAGAGGAATCGATTTTCGGATAAGATCGTGCTCAGGGACAATCGCCGCGAGGTAGCCCGGTGAACATCCTCTCGCTGTTTCGACGCCGGCTGCCGTCCACGTCCCGTGCGTCGTCCGCCGAAGCGCGGCAGCAACAGGCGGCCGTGGCCGCTGCGCCAGCGCACCCCCGTCAGGCCAACGTCCACGCGCAACAGGTGGCCAGTCGTCCGCGCCGCGACTCGGACGGCCGCCAAGCCATCCGGCACGCCTATCTCGCCACCCATGGCGTGGAAAAGAGTTTCGCCGGCCGCATGGTGGTCAAGGGCGTCACGCTTTACGTGCGGCGCGGCGAGGCGGTCGGCCTGCTGGGACCGAACGGCGCCGGCAAGACCACGGTGTTCTACATGATCACCGGCTTGATCAAGGCCGATCGCGGCCGCATCGAACTCGACGGCTACGACGTCACCGTGCTGCCGATGTATCAGCGCGCGCGGCTCGGCATCGGTTACCTGCCGCAGGAGGCCTCGATCTTTCGCGGCCTCAATGTGGAGGACAATATCCGCGCGGTGCTCGAAGTGGTGGAGCCGGACCGCCGCCAGCGCAACGCCGATCTCAATGCGCTGCTCGAGGAATTCGACCTCGCGCGCCTGCGCAAGACGCCGACCATCGCCTTGTCGGGCGGCGAACGGCGCCGCGTCGAGATCGCCCGCGCGCTGGCGACACGGCCGAGCTACATGCTGCTGGACGAGCCATTCGCCGGCATCGACCCGATCGCGGTCGGCGACATCCAGGCGCTGGTGCGCCACCTGACCAATCGCGGCATCGGCGTCTTGATCACCGACCACAATGTGCGCGAGACGCTCGGGCTGATCGACCGCGCTTACATCATCTATTCCGGCGAAGTGCTGATGGAGGGCCGGGCCGAAGACATCGTCACCAATCCCGACGTGCGCCGGCTCTATCTGGGCGAGGAGTTCAGGCTCTAAAAGCCGCGCATGGCCTTGCCGGCCGGTTTTTCGGCACAAATTTTGTGCATTGCCGCAGTGCGGAATCGCATACCGCCGGCGGCAAAGACCTGCTATAAGCAAAAACAAGCAAGAAACGGACCAGTTTCCGCCGGGAAGTCCACATATGGCGTTGTCGCAACGACTGGAGTTCCGCCAGACCCAAGCCCTGGTGATGACGCCGCAGCTGATGCAGGCCATCAAGCTGCTGCAGCTCTCCAGCCTCGATCTCGCCGCCTATGTCGAGGGCGAGCTCGAACGCAACCCGTTGCTCGAACGCGCCAATGACGACGACGAAGGGCCGGCGGCCGCCGCCGAGCCGGAAAGCTCCGCGTCCGAGGGCGAAGAGGACAGCGCCGGCGCCGCCGACTGGATCGGCGAGGACATGGAAACCAGCCGCACCTCGATGGAGCAGGGGCTCGGCACCGAGCTCGAAAACGTGTTTCCGGACGATGGCGGGGAAAAGAACCCGGCGCCGGAAAATCCGCCGCCGGCCTATTCGGAATGGTCCGGCGCGGGCAGCCGCAGCGGCGACGACAGCACCTATAACCTGGAAGCTTTCGTCACCGCCGAAATCACGCTCGCCGCCCACCTGACCGAGCAGATGGCGCTGGCGATTTCCGAGCCGGCCGGCCGCATGATCGCGCAATACCTGATCAATATGGTGGACGAGGCCGGCTATCTCACCGGCGATCTCGACACCGTCGCCGCCAAGCTGGGCGCGCCGCGCGCCGACGTCGAGGCCGTGCTCGCCATCCTGCAGACGTTCGATCCGTCCGGCGTGTGCGCGCGCAATCTCACCGAATGTCTTGCCATCCAGCTTAGAGATCGCGACCGCTTCGATCCGGCGATGCAGAAGCTGGTAGGGCACCTCGATCTCCTGGCCAAGCGCGATCTCGCCGCCTTGCGCCGGCTGTGCGGCGTCAACGACGAGGATCTCGTCGACATGATCGCCGAGATTCGCAATCTCAATCCCAAGCCGGGTCTCGCCTTCGGCTCCACCATGGTGCAGCCGATCGTGCCGGATGTGTACGTGCGGGCGGCCCCCGACGGGAGCTGGCAGGTCGAACTCAATTCCGACACGCTGCCGAAAGTCCTCATCAATCAGCGCTATTACGCGCAAGTATCGAAGACCACGCACAAAGACAGCGACAAGAGCTACCTCGCCGACTGCTTGCAGACCGCGACGTGGCTGGTACGCGCGCTCGATCAGCGCGCCAAGACCATACTCAAAGTGTCGAGCGAGATCGTGCGCCAGCAGGACGCCTTCTTCGCCAAGGGCGTGCAGCATTTGCGGCCGCTCAATCTCAAGACCGTCGCCGATGCCATCGGCATGCACGAGTCCACGGTGTCGCGCGTCACCGCCAACAAATACATGGCGACCACGCGCGGCATCTTCGAGCTGAAATATTTCTTCACGTCGTCGATTGCCGCCGCCGACGGCGGCGAGGCGCATTCCGCCGAAGCCGTGCGCCATCGCATCCGCCAGTTGATCGACGCCGAGACCGCCGGCGACGTGCTGTCGGACGACACCATTGTCGATAAATTGCGCGAGGCCGGCGTCGACATCGCGCGCCGCACGGTTGCCAAATACCGCGAAGCCATGCGCATTCCGTCCTCGGTGCAACGGCGGCGCGAGAAGCAGGCGGCCGCGCTGTGACCGCGGGCTGCCGGCGCATTGACCTTTAGTCGAACATTCCTTAGCTGAAATAAACGGCCGAACAAGAAACTGGGAGACAGACGCATGCCTTTGCGCGTTTCGGGCAAGAACATCAATATCGGCACGGCCCTGCAACAGCGGATTGTCGATCGCGTGGAAGAGGCGATGGCGAAATATTTCCGTGGCGGCTATTCCGGGCATGCCACGGTCGGCAAGGACGGCTTCGGATTTCGCACGGAATGCGTATTGCATCTCGATTCCGGCGCGCTGCTCGAAGCCGAGGGAATGGCGGCCGACGCCTATGAGAGCGCCGATCAGGCCGCGATCCACATCGAAAAGCGGCTGCGGCGCTATAAACGCCGCCGCAAGGACCACCGCGGGAACTGAGAAAACCCAAGAAAATGCAATAAAAAGCGGCAGGCCCGGCCCGGCCCCGGCCATTGACGCCGCCGCGGAGCATCCTTATGGTCCGCCGCCTTCAACACCCCTTGCAATTCGGCGCTGCATTTTCCGATCATTGGCCATGTCCATGACGCTCACCGATCTCGTCGCGCCGAATGCGATTATTCCGGCGCTCAAGGTCAACACCAAGAAGCAAGCGATCCAGGAACTCGCCGCGCGCGCGGCCGAGCTCACGGGTCAAAACGAGCGTGCGATTCTGGAAATCCTGCTGCAGCGCGAGAAGCTCGGCTCGACCGCGGTGGGCAACGGCGTGGCGATCCCGCACGGCAAACTGCCCAAGCTCGGCCGCCTGTTCGGCTTGTTCGCGCGGCTCGAGCGCGCCGTCGATTTCGAGGCGCTCGACGGCCAGCCGGTCGATCTCGTGTTTCTGTTGCTGGCGCCGGAAGCCGCCGGCGCCGATCATCTCAAGGCGCTTGCGCGCGTCGCGCGTCTGCTGCGCGACCCCGATATCGCGCGCAAGCTGCGCGAACTCGCGCGATGCCGACGCGCTCTATGCCGTGCTGGCGATGCCGGCGGCGAGCAGCGCGGCGTAGCTCGCCGCTTGTCCGCTCATTCCCGCGAAAGCGGGGATCCAGAATCGATCCGCCATCCGGTCATTTTTTCGTCATGGCGTATGGGTCCCCGCTTTCGCGGGGACGAGCGGATAAATGATCGCTTGCGCGAACGGCGCTTTAATGCACGCTCACGGCCTCGAGCTCCTGGCTCCAGGCATTGGCGAGCGCGGCTTCGCGCGTGTCGGTCAGCATGATCGGCGTGCCGTCCGCCCCGTGCAGGGCGAACAGCTTGATGCCGGGCGCGATCTTCGGCGCCTGCGGGAACAGGGTGGCGACATCCTCGGAGCGGATCGCCTTGACGTAAGCCAGGCGGCCGTCGCCGAGATGCGCCAGCATCTCCTGCGTGATCACCGGGTTGGTCGTATTCGTTTCAGTCGTCTTGTCGTTTGTCATTTTGTATTCATGGCCCTCGACTCCTTTCATTGAACGCTTGACGCGGTCGAGTCCTGTTTTCACGAATTCATCATTCCTGCTCTTGGATGGCGATCGTCTTCACGATCCGCTCGGCCTGCGGCCGCACCAGATCGATCGACAACAACCCGTTCTTCAGGTCGGCGCCCAGCACCTCCATGCCGTCCGCCAGCACGAAGGTGCGCTGGAATTGGCGCGCGGCGATGCCGCGGTGGAGGTATTGCCGGCTCTTGTCGTCCTGCTGCCGCCCGCGGATCAGCAACTGGTTTTCCTCGACGCAGACGTCGAGCTGGTCGCGGGTGAAGCCGGCGACGGCGAGCGTGATGCGCAGCCGCTCCGGGTTTTGCGCGTCGCGCGCCAGCCGTTCGATATTGTAGGGCGGGTAGCCGTCGGCTCCCTTGGCGACGCGGTCGAGCACGCGCTCGATCTCGTCGAAGCCCAACAGGAACGGGCTGGATAGTGACGGAACTCGTGACATGGTCTCAAAGCCCTCGCTTGAAGCGACTTTGACGGGGCCCCTTGCGGGCACCCCAACCAGGCGGCAACTGCCGTCCGGTCCCCGCTAATATGGGCAGGGCGGGTTAAAGGTTCAAGAACAAGGGGAATTTGGCCGGGACGCGTTATATTGGCCCGTCGAGCGGGGGGTCCCATGCCAGATCAGCCGGCCATGCCGGACCTCACCGTGCGGGCCATCCGGGCCATGCCGGTTGCGGTGCCGCTTAATTTCGTGCTCGGCACCAGCCAGGGCGCCTTCCGCCAGGCGCCGCTGCTGCTGATCGACCTGGAAACCGAGGAAGGGGTCACCGGCCGCGCCTACCTGTTCTGCTACCTGCGCGCGGCGGCGCCCGCGATCATGAGCCTGCTCGGCGAAGTCGAGACGCGTGGCCAAGGGCGACAGGGTCGATCCGGCCGCGCTATGGGCGAAGCTGGCGCGGCGTTTCGCGCTGATCGGGGTGCAGGGCATCGTGCGCATGGCGATGGCCGGCTTCGACGTCGCCTGCTGGGACGCCGTCGCCATCGCCGCGGGTCAGCCGCTCGCGACGCTGCTTGGCGCCGAGCGAAAACCGATCCCGGCCTACAATAGTTGCGGCCTCGGCCTGATGGACGATCTCGGCGCGCTCGCCGCCGAGGCCGAGGCGCTGCTGGCGGCCGGCAAGTTTCGCGCGCTCAAGCTCCGCCTCGGCTATCCGACGCTTGAACGCGATCTCGCCGCGCTGCACGCGGTGCGCAAGCGGATCGGCGACGATGTGCATGTGATGGTCGATTACAATCAGGTGCTCGACGTGGACGAGGCGCTGGCGCGCGGCCGCGCGCTCGATGCAGAAAATATTTATTGGCTGGAGGAGCCGATCCGCCACGACGACTATGCCGGCGCCGCTGGGCTCGCGCGCGAACTGAAAGTCCCGATCCAGATCGGCGAAAACTTTTCCCTTCCGGCCGCGATGGCCGCGGCGATCGAGCAGAATGCTGCCGATTACGTGATGCCCGATCTCGAACGCATCGGCGGCGTCAGCGGCTGGCGGCAGGCCGCGCAATTGGCCGCCGTTAACCGCATCAAAATGTCGTCGCATCTGTTTCCGGAGGTGAGCGCGCATCTGCTCGCCGCCACGCCGACCGGCCATTATCTTGAATATGTCGACTGGGCCGCCGTGCTGGTCGAGCAGCCGCTCGTCATCGCCGACGGGCAGGCGCAAGTTCCGCAACGTCCGGGCAACGGCATGGTCTGGGACAAGGCCGCGGTCGAACGCTATCGCATGCGCTGAACTTAGCGCAGCTTCAGCTTGAACAGCTTGATCGCATTGCCACGGCCGATCTTGGCGCGGTCGGCCTCGCTGATCGCGGCGGTGTCAAACCATTGCGCGCCTTCGCCGACATCCTCGAACGGCCAGTCGACCGAGAACATCACGCGCTCAGGCCCCATCTCGGTCATGGCATTGACCAGCGCGGGGGTGTGGAAGTTGCCGGACGTGGTGAGATGGAAGTGCTTGCGGAAATAGTCCGCCGACGCCTTGCTTGGCCGCGTATTTATGCGGCGCCTTCATCCAGCCGTTGCGGTTGTCGATACGCCAGAGCTGCACCGGAATGCCCTCGCCGAGATGGCCGAGCACTATCTTCAGGCGCGGGCATTCGTCGAACAATCCGCTGCCGATCAGGCGCAGCGCATGCAGCGCGGTCTCCGCCGCGAACGCCCAATTCGGGCCGAGCAGCCAGGAATGGCCTTCGTATTGCCGGGCCCAGCTCGGCAGCGGATTACGCGGATGCAGGTAGAACGGAACGTCGAGCGCCTCGAGCGTGCGCCAGAACGGCCGGTATTGCGGCAGGTCGTAGTAGGTCACGTTGTCCGGCGTTGCGACTTGCGAAAAGCCGTTGACCAGCGCGCCCACCATGCCGAGTTCCTTCACGCAGCGGGTGAGTTCGGCCGCGGCGGCCTCCGGATCCTGCATCGGCAGTGCGGCAAAACCGGCGAAGCGATCGGGGCGCTTGCGCATTTCGGCGGCCAAGGCGTCGTTGGCCTGCTTGGCCACCGCGATCGCCTAGCTTGACGTCATGGATCGCCTGCACCGCCGGCGCGTTCAGCGACAGGATCATCATTTCGATGCCGTGCTGATCCATCTGGCGCAGACGGATGTCCTGGATATCCAGCAGGCGCGGGCCCAGGTCCGACCACACGTGCGGTCCGAACAGCTGCAAATCGCCGAGCGTCGGATCGATGGCGAAATGTTCCTCGAGCGCGATCTTGCCTTGCACGCATTTCCTCCTGTGGCTTTGCCGGCATCATGCAATGCCACGGTGGCGGCTGTCAGCAACGCCGCGTCGAAATAAAAAAAGCCGCCCGGGTGGGCGGCTTGCCGAGCCGTAGCTCGCGAAGCGAGCGAAGGCTGGTGGAGCCAGGCGGGATCGAACCGCCGACCTCGTGAATGCCATTCACGCGCTCTCCCATCTGAGCTATGGCCCCAATTCGCGAATTTTATTGCCGCATTATGCGATCGGCGTGCGGCGCGCAGGAAGTGTCAGGTCTCCTCTTCCTTCTCGATGGTCTCGCCGATGATGTCGGTCACATCGGGGTCGCCTTCTTCCTCTTCCTCGATGAAGGCGGCATCGTCGAGGCTCTCGTCGATCTCGACATCATCGGTTTCGCCCGGCACGGCCGCGCCTTTCGCCGCCGGCTTCTTGCCCTGCTGCTCGGCTTCGGCGTCCTCGAGCGAGACGAATTCGGCATCCGCGGTCTCAGGGACAACCACCTCGGGTTCCGGCACGGGGGCAGGCCGCGCGGCCGGCGCCGCCGCGGCGGCTTCCGGTCGGGCGCGCGAAGGCGCCGGAACGACAATCGGTACGATCTTGCCGGTATAGGGGGATATCACCGGCGTCTTGCCGAGATCGTAGAACTTGCGGCCGGTTTCCGGACAGATGCGCTTGGTGCCGAGTTCAGCTTTCGCCACGGTCAGGTTCCTCAGAATGGGCGGTAAATCGGTGTTTCACTTGGCTAGTTGCAAGCCGCCTGTCAATAGCGCAACGCGCCTGCATAAGGCCAAACGCCGCGGGATGACGCGCCGCAGGAGCGCGTGGTAGGACGGCGCGGCCTGTTAAGGAAAGTGCCGGTGAATTCCACAGTTTCAACGCCGCTGACCGCCCGCCGCGGCGGCCCCTTGCAGGGCCGTATCCGGGTGCCGGGGGACAAGTCGATCTCACACCGGGCCCTGATTCTCGGGGCCCTCACGGTGGGCGAGAGCACGGTGGCCGGCCTGTTGGAAGGCGAGGACGTGCTGCACACCGCCGCGGCCATGCGCGCGCTCGGCGCCCGGCTGGAGCGGACGCCTGAGGGCGTGTGGCGAATTCAGGGCGTCGGCGTCGCCGGCTTCGCGCAGCCGGCCGGCCCGCTCGATTTCGGCAATTCCGGCACCGGCTGCCGGCTGGCGCTCGGCGCGGTCGCCGGCTCGCCGGTCACCGCGACGTTCGACGGCGACGCTTCGTTGCGCAAGCGGCCGATGCGGCGCGTGCTCGACCCGCTGGAGCGGATGGGCGCGCGCGTGCTGCAAGCCGCCGAGGGCGACCGGCTGCCGCTCACGCTGCAAGGGGCCGCCGACCCCGTCCCGATCACCTACGAATCGCCGGTGCCGTCGGCGCAACTCAAGTCGGCCGTGCTGCTGGCGGGCTCGCCGCCCCGGGCGAAACCACGGTGATCGAGGCGGAGGCCACCCGCGACCATACCGAGCGGCTGATGAAACATTTCGGCGCCAAGCTGACCAGCAAGCCGCATGGCGAGCATGGCCGCCGCATTACCTTGCAGGGCCAGCCCGAACTCGAGCCGGCCAATGTGGTGGTGCCGGCCGATCCCTCCTCGGCGGCGTTTCCGCTGGTGGCCGCCTTGCTCGTACCCGGCTCCGATCTCATTCTCGATGCGGTGATGACCAATCCGCTGCGCACCGGGCTGCTGACGACGCTGCGCGAAATGGGCGCCAATATCGAGGCGGTGGCGACGCGCGACGACGGCGGCGAGGAGGTCGCCGATCTGCGCGTGCGCGCTTCGGCGCTTAAGGGCGTCGAGGTGCCGGCCGCGCGCGCGCCTTCGATGATCGATGAATATCCGATCCTGGCGGTGGCGGCTTCGTTCGCGCAAGGCGTCACCCGCATGCGGGGCCTGAAGGAATTGCGCGTCAAGGAATCCGATCGTCTCGAAGCCACCGCCGCCATGCTGCGCGCCAACGGCGTGACGGTCGAGATCGAGGGCGACGACCTGATCGTGCAGGGCAAGCCGAGCGTCACTGGCGGCGGCGAAGTCGCAACCCACATGGATCACCGCATCGCCATGGCGGCGCTGGTGATGGGGCTGGCGACCGACAATCCGGTGCGCATCGACGATTCGCGCCTTCATCGCCACCAGCTTCCCCGGCTTCGTCGAACTGATGCGCTCGCTCGGTGCGGATCTCACATGATCATCGCCATCGATGGACCGGCGGCGTCGGGCAAGGGCACGCTCGGCAAAAAACTCGCGGCCCATTACGGCCTGCGTCATCTCGACACCGGTCTGATCTACCGCGCGGTGGCCAAGCACGTACTCGACGCCGGGCGCCGTCCGGACGATGCGGCGGCCGCGCTCGCCGCCGCCCAGGCGCTCGATCCGGCCCGCTTCGACGAAGCCGCACTCAAGACCCCGGCGGTGGGCGAGGCGGCCTCGGTGGTCTCCGCCATTCCCGAGGTGCGCGCGGCACTCATTGCCTTCCAGCGCGATTTCGCCGCGCAGCCGCCCGGCGCCGTGCTCGACGGCCGCGATATCGGCACCGTCATTTGCCCGGGCGCCGACGTCAAGATTTACGTGACCGCCACGGCGGAGGTGCGCGCCCGCCGCCGGGCCGTCGAATACCGGGCGCAAGGGAGGGATATCGACGCGACCGCGGTGCTGGCCGACATCCTCAAGCGCGACGAGCGCGACAGCCGCCGCGCCATCGCGCCCTTGCGGCAGGCCCCGGACGCGCACTTGCTCGATACCACGCATTTGGATATAGACGCGGCCATCCGGGCCGCCATCGACATCGTCGAGGCCACCCGAGCGGGCCGAGGGCGCGATTAACGCCCCTCGTTGTTGGAGGACAAAGCCCCGCTCGAGCCTCTGCGTTGGGCGTCCTGATTAAACCATCGTTCCGAAAGCACGGTTTTAGCGCCGGCCATCCGGGATTCCGGGGGCCGCCGAAGGTCTTGCGGGATCTTCGGCCCGCGCAGTTGGAACGCCATTTCAAACCCGCCGGCGCGCGCTTAGAGCATGACCCCGAAAAGTGGGAACCGGTTTTCGGATAAGGTCATGCTCAAAGCAAAATCGGAACTCCATGGCCACCGACACCGCTGCTGCACCCACGCGTGAAGACTTCGCCAAGCTGCTCGACGAATCGTTCGGGACCGGAAACCTGCAAGAAGGTGCGGTCATCAAGGGCAAGGTCGTCGGCATTGAAAAGGATTTGGCCGTCATCGACGTCGGCTTGAAGACCGAGGGGCGCGTGGCGCTGCGGGAGTTCGCCGGACCGGGTCGGCAGTCCGACCTCAAGGTCGGCGATGAGGTCGAAGTCTATCTGGAGCGCGTCGAGAACGCGCTCGGCGAAGCGGTGCTGTCACGCGACAAGGCGCGGCGCGAGGAAAGCTGGGGCAAGCTGGAAACCGCGTTCAAGAACAACGAGAAGGTCACCGGCGTCATCTTCAACCAGGTCAAGGGCGGCTTCACCGTCGATCTCGACGGCGCCGTGGCCTTCCTGCCGCGCTCGCAGGTCGACATCCGCCCGATCCGCGACGTCACCCCGCTGATGAACGTCAATCAGCCGTTCCAGATTTTGAAAATGGATCGCCGCCGCGGCAACATCGTAGTTTCCCGCCGCACCGTGCTGGAAGAGACCCGCGCCGAGCAGCGCCAGGAGCTGGTGCAGAACCTCGAAGAAGGTCAGGTCATCGACGGCGTGGTCAAGAACATCACCGACTACGGCGCCTTCGTCGACCTCGGCGGCATCGACGGCTTGCTGCACGTCACCGATATCGCCTGGCGCCGGGTCAATCATCCGACCGAAGTGCTCAATATCGGCCAGCAGGTGAAGGTCAAGATCATCAAGATCAATCACGAGACCCACCGCATCTCGCTCGGCATGAAGCAATTGCTCGACGATCCATGGCAGGGCATCGAAGCCAAGTTCCCGGTCGGCGCCCGTTTCAAGGGCCGCGTCACCAACATCACCGACTACGGCGCCTTCGTGGAGCTGGAGCCCGGCATCGAGGGCCTGATCCACGTTTCGGAAATGTCGTGGACCAAGAAGAACGTGCATCCCGGCAAGATCGTTTCCACCTCGCAGGAAGTCGAAGTGCAGGTGCTCGAAGTCGATCCGGTCAAGCGCCGCATCTCGCTCGGCCTCAAGCAGACCATGCGCAATCCGTGGGAGGTCTTCGTCGAGAAGTATCCGCCGGGTTCGACGGTGGAAGGCGAAGTCAAGAACAAGACCGAATTCGGCCTGTTCCTCGGCCTCGACGGCGACGTGGACGGCATGGTCCACCTCTCCGACCTGGACTGGAAGCGTCCGGGCGAGCAGGTGATCGAGGAATACAAGAAGGGCGACATGGTCAAGGCGCAGGTGCTCGACGTCGACGTCGAGAAGGAGCGCATCTCGCTCGGCATCAAGCAGCTCGCGGGCGACCCGATGGAATCCGCCGGCGATCTCAAGAAGGGGTCGGTGGTCACCTGCGAGGTCACCGAAGTGAAGGAGACCGGCATCGAGGTCAAGATCGCCGGCACCGATCTCACCGCCTTCATTCGCCGCGCCGATCTCGCGCGCGAGCGCGGCGATCAGCGTCCCGACCGCTTCGCCGTCGGGCAGAAGGTCGACGCCCGCGTTACCCAGTTCGATCGCAAGACCCACAAGGTCGGCGTCTCCATCAAGGCGCTCGAAGTCGCCGAGGAAAAAGAAGCGCTCGCGCAATACGGCTCCGCCAATTCCGGCGCTTCGCTCGGCGATATTCTGGGCGCCGCGCTCAAGCAACGGGCCGGCGATAAAGCCGACGAAAAGGCGGACGAAACAGCCGACGCCAAGCCCGAGACCGAAAAGGCCGAAGATTAGGGCCATCGGCCGGCCGGTTCCTGGCTTTCGCCAATTGACCCCCGGGCTTGACCCGGGGGTATTCTTTTCGACATCAACTTGCCAAAAGGCGGCTAAATAAACAGGTTTGAGATCGGCGCGCGGCGCCTCTTTTGCTTCCCCCGAAACAGGGGGAGGTCGCGAGCGGCCGGCGTTAGCCGCTAGAATGCTTGAAATTGATTCAAAATGATGGAGCGAGGGCCATGTCGCTCGATGCCGATGCCATCGTCGATCGCCGCCGCATGCGGCGCAAGCTCACCTTCTGGCGCGTCGGCGCGCTGGCGATCGCGCTCGTCGCGCTGATCGGCGCCGCGGTTGCGCTGGTGCCCGGCAGCCGGCTGCTGCCGCGCGGCGACTACATCGCCCGCATCACGGTGCAGGGCCTGATCCGCGGCAACCGGGACCGCGTCGCGGCGCTCGAGCGTCTCGGCCGCTCGCGCGCGCGTGCCGTGATCCTGCATATCGATAGCCCGGGCGGCACCACGGCCGGCGCCGAGCAGCTTTACGATTCGCTGCGCGCATTGCAGGCCAAGAAGCCGATGGTGGTGGTGGTCGACGGCCTGGCCGCCTCCGGCGCCTATATCGCGGCGCTCTCGGCCGACCACATCATTGCCCAGGATACCTCGCTGGTCGGCTCGATCGGCGTGCTGTTCGAGTATCCGAACTTCGCCGAGTTGCTCAAGACCATCGGCGTCAAGTTCGAGTCGATCAAATCCTCGCCGCTCAAGGCCGCGCCCAACGGCTTCGAGCCGACCAGCCCGGCGGCGCGGGCCGCCATCGAGGCGATCGTGCTCGATTCCTATGCCTGGTTTAAGGGCCTGGTGAAGGATCGCCGCAAGCTCACCGATGCGCAGCTTGCCGCGGTGGACGACGGCCGCGTCTTCACCGGCCGGCAGGGCCTCGGCCTCAAGCTGGTGGACAGCCTGGGCAACGAAAAGACCGCCCTGGCCTGGCTGGAGAAGGAAAAGAAGGTCCCGGCCAGCACGCCGGTGCGCGATGTCTCGCTGGAGCCGCGATTCAGCGAGCTTTCCTTCCTGCACGTCGCCGCCTGGACCTTCCAGGCGGTAGGCCTGAGCGCCATGGCGCACCGCATCGAGGCGTGGAGCGCGGTGCAGGCGGTCGAGCGACTTAATCTTGACGGTCTCTTGGCGCTTTGGCACCCTCCGTCTGCGAATTGACACCCCTGTTCGCAGCAAGGCGGCCGCAATGATTAAGTCCGAGCTTGTGCAGCGTATCGCCGCTCAGAATCCCCACCTCTATCAGCGCGACGTCGAAAACATAGTTAACGCGATCCTCGGCGAGGTCACCAACGCCATGGCGCGCGGCGACCGCGTCGAGCTGCGCGGCTTTGGCGCCTTCTCGGTCAAGCACCGGCCCGCCCGCACCGGCCGCAATCCGCGCACCGGGGCCCATGTTTCGGTCGAGCAGAAATCGGTGCCGTTCTTCAAGACCGGCAAGGAAATGCGCGAGCGGCTGAACAAGATCGGCGCCGTTTAGGGCTTCGCGTCCCAGACAAGCGCGCCGATCGGCTAACCCGCTCGTCCCCGCGTAAGCGGGGACCCAGTCCTAGTCTTGATCATTTTTCGATAGAGTGGTCTGGATTCCCGCTTGCGCGGGAATGAACGGAATTTGGGGCGCGGCAATAGACAACACTTCCGTGCAGTTCGCAGCGAGAATCGCATGTTCCGCAAAATCGTCACTGGCATTATCGTCGTTCCGCTGGTCGTGGTCCTCGTCGCCTTCGCGGTGGCGAACCGGCAGACGGTGACGGTGTCGTTCGACCCGTTCTCCGCGGCGAGCCCCGCCTATACGGCGACCCTGCCATTGTTCGCGGTTCTCTTCGCGGTGCTGATTGTCGGCGTGCTGATCGGCGGCATCGCCGCCTGGATCCGCCAGGGCAAGTGGCGGCGCACCGCCCGCAAGCTTGATGGCGAGGTGCGCGCGCTGCACGATGAACTGGAGGCCATCCGGCGCCGGTTTGGCAGCAGCGAGCCGGCCCAGGCGCCGCAGGATGGCAGCCCGCTGGCGATGATCCCGCCGCCGCTGCCTTGAGCGGCCGCCGGCGGTTCCGCTTTGCGGTGCGGTGGAGAAGGCGGTAGAACCCGCCTCACTATGGCATTGACGGTCAAAATCTGCGGCCTCAACACCCCGCAAGCGCTTGATGTGGCGCTGGAATCGGGCGCCGACCTGGTCGGCTTCGTGTTCTTTGCGCCGAGCCCGCGCCATCTGGCGTTGGCGACGGCGCGCGCGCTTGGCAGCCGCGTGCAAGGCCGCGCCGGCAAGGTCGCGCTCACCGTCGACGCCGATGACGAGATGCTGCGCGCCGTCGTCGAGGCGCTCAAGCCCGACCTGCTGCAATTGCACGGCAAGGAAACGCCCGAGCGCGTGGCGGCGGTGCGCGCCCGTTTCGACTTGCCGGTGATGAAGGCGCTGCCGATCGCCGAGCGCAAGGACCTTGCGCGCATCGATCTCTACAAGATGGTCGCCGACCGGCTGATCTTCGATGCGCGCGCGCCGCAGGCCGCGACCCGGCCGGGCGGTCTGGGCCAGCCGTTCGACTGGACGCTGCTGATGGGGATCGACCCGGGAATTCCATTCATGCTGTCGGGCGGTCTCGACGCCGGCAATGTGGCGGAGGCGCTACGCATCACGCGCGCGCCGGGCGTCGATGTGTCCTCGGGGGTCGAGCGCGCGCCCGGCGAAAAAGACGCGGACAAGATCCGTGGCTTCATTCGCGCCGCGCGTGCGGCAGAAGGTGAACTCTCCGCCGCAAAGAGCGGTGACGCGCATGAGCGTGCAGCCCAATTCATTCCGCACGGGCCCCGACGAGCGCGGGCATTTCGGCATCTATGGCGGCCGCTTCGTCGCCGAGACGCTGATGCCGCTGATCCTCGAGCTGGAGCAGGCCTACGCGCAGGCCAAGGCCGATCCGAAATATCCAGCAGGAGATGGACGGCTATCTCGTGACTTATGTCGGACGGCCGTCGCCGCTTTATTTCGCCGAGCGGCTCACGCAGCATTTAAGAAAGAGGCCTCCGGCCTTTCGCGGGCGGCGCCAAGATCTATTTCAAGCGCGAGGAGCTCAACCACACCGGCGCGCACAAGGTGAACAATGTGCTGGGCCAGATCATGCTGGCGCGGCGCATGGGCAAGAAGCGCATCATCGCCGAGACCGGCGCCGGCATGCACGGCGTCGCCACCGCCACGCTGTGCGCCAAGTTCGGGCTGCCTTGCATCGTCTATATGGGCTCGGTCGACGTCGAGCGGCAGAAGCCGAACGTGCTGCGCATGCAGATGCTCGGCGCCGAGGTCGCGCCGTCGAGTCGGGCTCGCAAGCACGCTGAAGGACGCCATGAACGAGGCGCTGCGCGACTGGGTAACCAACGTCGCCGACACGTTCTATTGCATCGGCACGGTCGCCGGCCCGCATCCTTATCCCGCCATGGTGCGCGATTTCCAGTCGATCATCGGCCGCGAGACCCGCGAGCAGATGCAAGCCGCCGAAGGCCGGCTGCCGGATTCGCTGATCGCCTGCATCGGCGGCGGCTCCAACGCCATGGGCCTGTTCCATCCTTTCCTCGACGAGCGCGCGATCGAAATCTACGGCGTCGAAGCCGCGGGCCACGGCCTGCCGAGCGGCCAGCACGCGGCCTCGATTGCCGGCGGCGGCCGGGCGTGCTGCACGGCAACCGCACTTATTTGCTGATGGACGACGACGGCCAGATCGAGGAAGCGCATTCGATCTCCGCCGGCCTCGATTATCCCGGCATCGGCCCCGAGCACGCCTGGCTCAACGATATGGGCCGCGTGAAATTCCTGTCGGCGACCGACGACGAAGCGGTGGCGGCGTTCCAGCTGTGCAGCAAGCTCGAAGGCATCATTCCGGCGCTGGAGCCGGCCCATGCGCTCGCGCGCGTGTTCGACCTCGCGCCGCAAAAGCCGAAGGATCACCTGATGGTGGTCAATATGTCCGGCCGCGGCGACAAGGATTTGGATTCGGTTGCCGCGTTTCTGGAAAGCAAGCGCCGATGAGCACCCGCATCGATCGCCGCTTCGCCGCATCTGAAACAGGAAGGCCGCGCCGCGCTGGTGACGTTCACCATGGCCGGCGATCCCGATTACGACACTTCGCTGGCGATCGCCAAAGCGCTGCCGAAAGCCGGCGCCGACGTGATCGAACTCGGCATGCCGTTCACCGATCCGATGGCCGACGGTCCGGCGATCCAGGCCGCCGGCGTGCGCGCCTTGAAAGGCGGCCAGCGCATGACCAAGACGCTGGCGCTGGTGCGCGAGTTCCGCAAAGCCGACGACGCCACGCCGATCGTGCTGATGGGCTACTACAATCCGATCTATATCTACGGCGTCGAGCGTTTTCTTGCCGATGCGAAGAGCGCGGGCGTCGACGGATTGATCGTGGTCGATCTGCCGCCGGAGGAAGACGATGAGCTTTGCCTGCCGACCCTGAAAACCGGGCTGAATTTCATCCGGCTGGCGACGCCCACCACCGACGACAAGCGGCTGCCCACCGTGCTCAACAACACTTCCGGCTTCGTCTATTACGTTTCGATCACCGGAATTACCGGCACGGCGGCGCCCGATGCAGGCAAAGTCGCTACCGCGGTTGCACGCATCAAGCGCTACACCAAACTGCCGGTCGCGGTCGGCTTCGGCGTGAAGACCGCGGAACAGGCCCGCGCTATCGCGTCTTGCGCCGACGGCGTGGTGGTCGGCTCCGCGCTGGTGGACGCGCTGCGCCTGAGCCTCGATAAGGACGGCAAAGCCGGCCCCGGCACGCTGAAGGCGGTGACTTCGCTGGTGTCGGCGCTGGCCGACGGCGTGCGCTCGGCGCGGCGGGTGGCAGCGGAATGAGCAATGTTAACGGCCGTCATCATCCGCGAAAGCGGATGATCCAGTCGCCACATAAAATTCATTGTGGCAGCGTAAGTGATGAGCCCTTATCTCTGTGATTACTGGATGCCTGCTTTCGCGGGCATCACAGCGGAGCTGAAATGAACTGGATCTCCAACGTCGTCCGCCCGAAGATTCGCAGCTTCCTGCGCCGCGAGACGCCGGAAAATCTCTGGATCAAATGTCCGGAGACCGGCCAGCTCGTCTTCTTCAAGGACGTCGAGGCCAACCAGTTCGTCATTCCGAGTTCCAACTATCACATGCGCATCAGCGCGCCGGCGCGGCTGAAGGCGATGTTCGACAACGGCGAGTACGAAGACATCGCCATGCCGGAAGTGCCGCTCGATCCGCTCAAGTTCCGCGACGAGCGCCGCTATGCCGATCGCCTCAAGGATGCGCGCACCAAGACCGGACTTGCCGATGCCGTGAAGGCCGGCATCGGCCGCCTGGAAGGCCTGATGGTGACCATCGGCGTGCAGGATTTCGATTTCATGGGCGGCTCGCTCGGCATGGCGGCGGGCGAGGCGGTGATCACCGGGCTGGAGACGGCGGTGCGCCGGCAGACGCCGTTCATCATGTTCGCGGCTTCCGGCGGCGCGCGCATGCAGGAAGGAATTCTCTCACTGATGCAATTGCCGCGCACCATCGTTGCCGTGCAGATGCTGCGTGAGGCGAAAAAGCCCTACATCGTCGTTTTGACCAACCCCACCACCGGCGGCGTCACCGCCTCCTATGCGATGCTGGGCGACGTGCACATCGCCGAGCCGGGCGCGTTGATCGGATTTGCCGGCCCGCGCGTGATCGAGCAGACCATCCGCGAGAAATTGCCGGAAGGATTCCAGCGCGCCGAATATCTCGCGACGCATGGCATGGTGGACATGGTGGTGCATCGGCACAAGTTGCGCGCGACGCTTGCCGAACTGTGCCGGTTGCTGACCAAGGCGCCGGCGCCGGGTGCGCAGCCGCAATTGCCGGTTCCGGCGCACGCGTGAGCGCTTTGCCTATGACGCCGCCGGTTGACGCGATCGTCGCGCGGCTGACCGCGCTGCATCCCAAGCGCATCGATCTGTCGCTCGATCGCATCGAGCGGCTACTCGCTGCGCTCGATCATCCCGAGCGCAAGCTGCCGCCCGTGATCCACGTCGCCGGCACCAACGGCAAGGGCTCCACCATCGCCTTCCTGCGCGCGATCCTGGAAGCCGCGGGAAAGCGCGTGCATGTCTATAGCTCGCCGCATCTGGTCCGCTTCAACGAGCGTTTCCGCCTGGGCGAATCGGGCGAAGGCAGGCTTGTTTCCGACGACGAACTGGTGGCGGCGCTGGCGGAATGCGAGCGCGCCAATGCCGGCGCACCCATCACCGTGTTCGAGATCACCACCGCTGCCGGCTTGCTGCTGTTTGCGCGCCATCCGGCCGACGTGCTGCTGTTGGAAGTCGGGCTCGGCGGCCGGCTGGACGCGACCAATGTGGTCGATCACCCGCTCGCGACCATCATCACCCGCATCGCCGTCGATCACACCGATTTTCTCGGGGATACGCTCGACAAGATCGCCAATGAGAAGGCCGGTATTCTCAAGCGCGGAACGCCGGCGATTGTGGCCGCGCAGGCGCGCGACGCGCTGGCGGCGATCGAACGGCAAGCGGCCCGGCTCAATGTGCCGCTGAAGATCGCCGGCGAGGATTGGACCGCGACCGAGGAGCGCGGCCGGCTGGTCTATCAGGACGAGGCGGGCCTGCTCGATCTGCCGGCGCCGAAGCTTTACGGCCGCCACCAGTTCGAGAATGCCGGGCCTCGCCATCGCGGCGCTGCGCGCGATCAAGCCGTTGAAGATTTCGCCGGCCGCCTTCGAGGCCGGCATGGTCAAGGCCGACTGGCCGGCGCGGCTGCAGCGGCTGGCCGCCGGCCGGCTGGTCGATCTCGTACCGGCCGGCAGCGAGCTATGGCTGGACGGCGGCCACAATCCCGACGGCGGCCGCGCCATCGCGGCGGCGCTCGCCGATCTCGAGGAGCGCGTGTCGCGTCCGCTCGTGCTGATCGTCGGCATGCTGGCGAGCAAGGACTGCGAAGGTTTCCTGCGCAATTTCACCGGGCTCGCCCGCCGCATGATCGCGGTGCCGGTGCCGGGCGCCGAGACGGGCCTCAGTGCGGAAGCGGTGGCGGATGCCGCGCGCGCCATCGGCCTGCCGGCCACCAGCCGCGACAATCTCGATGAAGCACTCGATGCCGCGCGCAAGCTCGACCTCGACCCGCCGCCGCGCATCCTGATCACCGGCTCGCTCTATCTCGCCGGCGAAGTTCTGCGCGAGAATGGCACTCTGCCGACGTAAAACGAAAACGGCCGGCGCGCGGGCCGGCCGTTCCATCCAAAATCTGGCGGCAATCACACCGCGCCGCTGATCCATTGATGCAGCTTCTGCTTCGGCGCGGCGCCGACCTGGCGCGAGGCGATCTCGCCGTTCTTGAACAGCATCAGCGTCGGGATCGACATGATGCCGTATTTGGCGGCCGTGTTCGGGTTCTCGTCGACATTGAGCTTGACGATCTTGACCTTGTCGCCGAGTTGGCCCGCGATTTCCTCCAGCGCCGGCGCGATCATGCGGCAGGGCCCGCACCATTCCGCCCAGAAGTCGACAACCACGGGCTCGGCTGACTTCAACACGTCCGATTCGAAGCTTGCGTCCGACACCTTGCCGACGGCCATGGGGATTACCTCTTGTGGATTGGAGCGGAGAATCGCGATTCGAGAATGTGAGGCCAGGAACCTAGGAACGCCACCCGGCAGCGTCAAGGCGCTATCGCGCGGAGGTGATGCGCGCCAAACCGGCATCCAGCGCCTCGCCGGAAAGCTCCATGAGATCAGGTGCTTCGGTCCAGATGAGGGCGGCGCGCAGCGGGCGCTGCGGGTATAATTTCGCCAGCACGGCGCGGTAGAGCGCGAGCTGTGTGACATAGGCCGGCGGCACCTCCTCGATGCGGCGCGGGCGGCGGCCGGTTGGTCTTGAAATCGGCAATCAAAACAGAGGATTGCGTGACTGCCAGGCGGTCGATCTGGCCGGAGACGCGCACGGGCCGGCCGCCGAGGATAAGCCGGCCGACGATCGGCACTTCGGCCCGGCTGCCGGGGCCGTAAAGCTCGTAGAAGCGCGCATCCTCGAGCACGAGCATGACTTGCTCGACGATGTTCGCGCGCTCCTCGGCCGCCAACTTGCCGCCGGCGCGGGCGAGGTATTCTTCCGCCGCCTTGCGCCGCCGCTCGGCGGGGATATCCGGCAGCGACTGCAGCAGCCGGTGCACCAGCGAACCGCGCAGCAGGGCTGCACTTCTGCCGCCGGGCGCGGGCGGGCGGGCGGTCTCTTCATCCATGACGCTCGACGGCGCGATCGTGGGCATCGCCGCGGCCTCGGGCCGGATAGATTTCGTCAGCCATCCGGGCAGCGGTTTTTGCCCGGCCTTAACCGCGGCGACTGCCGTCGCCGGTTCGGCGGGCTGCGCGGCGCCTTTGCGGTAGCGCCACACCTCGCCGTCGCCGTCGTCCGCCGGCTCGGCGGTGCAATCGGGTTTGAGCCTGTTCTCGAGCAGCTGATACCAGCAGCCGTCCGGAATCTTGTTGGCGCCTTTGGCGCCGCAGACGATCAGGCGCTCGGCCGCACGCGTCATCGCCACATAAAGCAGTCGGCGATACTCGTCGCGCGCCTCTTGCTGCGCTTGCGCGCGCGCGTCGGACATGGGGCCGGCGTCTTCCTTTTGCGCGGTGGCCCAAACGAGCTCGCCATTCGCCAACGGCAGCAGCCGCGGGTCCTGTTTGCCGGTCGGCTTGGTGGTGGTGTCGGCGAGGATCACCGTATTGGCTTCCAGCCCCTTGGCGCCGTGCACCGTCATCACGCGCACTTCGTCGCGCACCATTTCCATGTCGCGCTTCACTTCGCTTTGCGCGGCGCGCAGCCAAGCGAGGAAGCCTTGCAGCGACGGCGTCTGCCGCGTCTCATAGTCGAGCGCCAGATTGAGGAATTCATCGAGCGCGTCATTGGCCTCCGGCCCGAGCCTCGTTAAGAATTTCGCGCGCCCGCGCAGCGGCCCCAGCACATGGGCAAAGAATGCAAACGGCGAAAGCTTGCCCGCGGCTTGCGCCAGCTCGGCGAGCGCGCTTTCGGCTCCGGCGAAGGCCGGCTCATGCGCCTTGCCGCGCAAGCTCGCGCGCAGCGAGTCCTTGCGGTCCCAGGCCAGATCGAACAACTGCTCTTCGCTCAGACCGAACAGCGGGCTCTTGAGCACGCTCGCCAAGCTAAGATCGTCGCCCGGCAGCAGCAGGCAGTCGGCCAGCGCCATCAAGTCCATCACCGCGATATGCTCGGTGAGCACCAGCCGGTCGGCGCCGGCGACCGGGATCTCGGCATTCTTCAAGCGCGCGGATGATCGCCTCGAACAGCGGCCCGCGCTGGCGCACCAGCACCAGCACGTCGCCGGCCTTGCGCCCCTGCGCCATCCATCGCTTCACATGGGCGGCGATCCGGCGCGCGAGCACGACGCGCGGGCTGATTTCGCTCTCGGTGTCGAACGGCGCATCCCAGCCCTCGATCTCCCTGCGCTCGGCCGGCTCGATCAGCGGCCACAGCTCCACCAGCCCGGGCGCCGCGCCCGGCAGCGACATATGCGGCGGCACGCCGGCTTCGTCGGTGGTGACGCTGGCGAAAATCTCGCGCGCGCTAAATACGCGGTCGACGCCGCCGAGCACGGCCTCGCCGGAGCGGAACGAGTGGTGGAAGCGCAGGAAACGCCAGCCCTGCTCGGGCGTGTCGAATTGGCCGGCGAATTCGCGCCGCATTTCGTCGAAGGCGCGCGGCGCCGCGCCCTGGAACGAGAAGATCGACTGCTTCTCGTCGCCGACCGCAAACACCGTGCGCCGCACATTGGGGCGCGCGCCGCCGGGGGCGAATTCCGAGACGATGGTGCGCACGATGCTCCACTGCTTGGGGCTGGTGTCCTGCGCCTCGTCGATCAGCACGTGGTCGATGCCGAGATCGAGCTTGTAGAGCACCCAGGCGGCGGATGAGCGGGTGAACAGATCGAGCGTCTTGTCGATCAGGTCGTCATAGTCGAGCAGCGCACGGCGGTCTTTTTCGCGCTGGTAACGCGCGATCACTTCCGCCGCGATGGTGACCAGCGCAGCGGTGCGCTCGCGCGCGGCCAGCGCGCGTTCGCGGTTGAGCAGCTTGATCAAGCGCTCTTGCTCGGCGATCAGCCGGTCGGCCCAATCCGAATGCGCCTTAGCAAGCTTGTCGGTAAGAATCCGTTTGCGCGGGCTTCGCTCGGCCGTGCAAAAAACATCGAGATAATTTTCAATGCGCTCGCGGCCGCTCGCGGCCTGCGCGGCGGTGAGCGCTTCGATGTGATTGGCGTCGGATTTCGAGCCCGATTCGAGAACCTCGATCAGCGCCGGCCATTCCGCCGCCGGGATCAGCGAATGCGAGAAGAATTCCTGCTCGACCGATGCAAGCGTATCGCCGGGATCGAGGCCGAGGGTCTGCGATAGTTCGGCAATCGCTGCATCGACGCCGCCGGCGCGCCGGGTCCAGGCGCCGATCGCGTCGCGTTTCTTGATGGCATCGCTCACTACGTCCTTGAAGGTCTGGTCGGCGGCGACCACGATGGCGGTCGATAGCGCCCGGCCGAGCGCGCCTTCGGGAGCGGCCGAGGCTTCCAGCAGCACGTCGAGCGTGAGCCGGTCGAGCAACTGGGTGGTCGCGGCCTCGTCCAGCACCGTGAAGCGCGCGGCCACATTGGCCTCGAACGGGAACTGGTGCAGCAGGCGCGTGCAGAAGGCGTGGATGGTCTGCACCTTCAAGCCGCCCGGCGTCTCCAGCGCGGAGGCAAACAGCCGGCGCGCTCGGGCGCGTACGTCCGCGCTTGGCTTGACGCCGGTGGAAAGCCGGATCTGCTCGTCGAGTTCTGAATCGGTGAGCGCGGTCCAGCCCGCCAGCCGCCTGAACACTTCGTTCGCCATGTTGGCGGCGGCGGTCTTGGTGAAGGTGATGCAGAGGATCTTGGCGGGATCGACGCCGCGCAGCAGCAGATTGATCACCCTTTGAGCGAGGACATAAGTCTTGCCGGAGCCGGCATTGGCCGACACGAAAGCGGAGACGTCCGGATCGGCGGCCTCGACCTGCACGCGGCGCACATCGGGCGGGATGGTGCGCGGGGCGGTCATGACGACCCTCCCCCCGCGCAGCGGCGGGGAGGGTCGCCCGCCGAAGCGTTAGCGAAGGCGGGCGGGGTAGGGGGTAGTTCCGGAATTTGGTCGAGAGTTTTTCCCCTCACCCCCGACCCCTCTCCGCCACGCGTAAAGGCGCGTGGGGGGAGGGGAGTAGAAAGGCTGCCGCGCTTCGCGCTCACGACTCCTCCTCCCCGCCGCCGGTGGCCGACCATTCCTTGACGCGCGCGAGGTGGTCGTAGTCGCCGTAATGCGTCTTCCACATCGGGTGCACGAGCGAAAGATAGGGCGTCGCTTCGTCTTCGAATGTCGCGGCCAATTCTTTCAGCCGTGCCAGCGCGTGGTCGGCTTGGCTGTCGGGGGTGCCCTCCTTGAAAGCGATTTCGTTTGGCTGGCCGGCCGGATCGCCGCCTTTCAGCGTCACGTAAGTAATTTCGGAGACGGTGCCGGCGGGAATTTCCTTGAAACCGCCGCCGCGCAAAATAGCGGCTTCCAGCGTCAGTTGCGGGGCGAGGCCCGTGCGCACCTGCTTCTCGGTGCGCGCCGCGCCGGTCTTGTAGTCGATGATGGCGTAGCTGCCGTCCAAGCGCTGCTCGATGCGATCGGCGCGCGTTGTCAGCGTAAAGCTGCGTTGGCCGAGCGGGAATTCGAGCTTGCCGTCTTCCTCCGCGTAAAGCTTCGCAAGCCCTTGGCGCCGCGCCCTGTCCCATTGTGCGAACCATTGCGCGATGCGCAGAAAACGCGGCCACCAGAACGCGCGCGCTTCGGGAAAATCGGCGAGCGGCGCAAAATGCTTTTCGCCGAGCGCGCGCAGTTCCTGCATGGGGTCGGCCGGCGGCTTTTCCGCGAACAGTCTGGTGTAGTCGCCGATCGCCGCGTGAATGACGGTGCCGCGGTCGCGCGCGCCCGGCGGCGTGTCGACGGCATCGAGCGGCTGCAGGCGGAGGATATATTTGGCGTAGATGGTGTAGGGATCGCGCAGCCAGTCCTCGATGGCGGTAACCGACAGCCGGAGCGGCCGCGCCGCAGGTTTCGGTTTCGGCGCCGGACGTTCGGCGGCTTTCACTGCCGCCGGATGATCGAGCGCGCGGGCGAGGTCGAGATACGTAGTGCCGCGTTTGAGCACACCATCCCAGCGCGGGCCGGCGAGCGCGGCGATGCGCTGCACGAAACGCGAGGTCACCGTCGGCGCCCCGGCAATCTTGGCGGCGCGTGTCAGGATGACTTCCGCCGCGCCCAGGCCTTGCGCGAAGTCGTGCGCGGCAAGCCCGATGCGGCGCTCGGGCGGATCGAGCCCAAGGTCGCGGCGCATCGGGCGCGAGAGCCAGGGGTCGCTGCGGGTTTCGGGCGGCCAGGTGCCTTCGTTGAGGCCGCCCAGCACGACGCGATCGATCGATTGCAGGCGTGCTTCGAGCGGGCCGTAGATGTGCACGCGGACGTCGCGGATTTCCGGGCGGCGCACCACGCGGTCGGCGATGGTGGCGTGGAACAACTCGGCATAGTCGCTTTTGGCGACCGCCAGGCCGGCGGCGGACGGGCTGTCGTTGAGTTCCTCGAAGGCGCGGACGAGCGCGGTGCCGTCATTGCCGGCGAAGGCGGCGACGTCACCTTTGCCATCCCGGCCGAGCCCGGAAATAACGGCGCTGTGACACTTGGCCAGGTCGGCGAGCGGATGGCTGTCGTCCTTTAATCTTTCCAGCGGAGCCAGCGCGGCGCCGAGCCGGCCGATCAGTTCGGCGGCGACGTCGAATTTATCGTCGTCGATCAACCAGCGCGGATCGCTACGGTGAAGCTGGTCGCGATTGGCGCGGAAGGTGGAGAGCGCATGGCCAAGTCCGTCGCTGCCGGGGCGCGGACGCGGACCGCGCAGCAGCGCGTGTTCGAGCGTGGCGGTGGCTTTCGCATGGTCGCCCGCCGCCGCGCCGAGCCGCAGCAACGGATGCTTGAGCAGCGCCAGCAGCGTCACCGGCTCCAGGCCGCCGAGCGCGGCTTCGGCGGCGAGCCGCGCGAATACGCCGGCTGGCGTGTCGGCCAGCGAATCGCCGCCGGAATCGTCCACCGCCACCTGCCAGCGTGCGAGCGCGGCCACCACGCGGCGCGCCAGGGCGCGGTCGGGCGTCACCAGCGCGGCGGTCTTGTCTTTGCTCTCGACCGCCTCGCGCAAGGCAACCGCGATGGCGAGCGCTTCTTCCTCGGCGTTCGCCGCCTCGATCATCGAGAGCGAGGCGAGCGCCTTGTCGGCAGCGGCGTCGAATTCCTTGCGCTTGGCGCGCTGTTGCCAGCGCTCGGTGGTGGCGGCCGGACGTAGCGCCTCCGACACCAGCGTCTCGCGGCCGTGCGGCGCCGGCGCAGCGAGCGCGACCACGTCATGGCGCGTGATGCCGAGCGCGGCGATGAGCGCCTGCATGGCGAATTGCGCGTGGCCGGCGGCGGGCGCGCCGTCGTGAGTCTTGTCGTCGTCATTGCCGGCGATCAGCGCCCAAGAGGCGTCGTCGAGGTCGGTGTCGAGCCCGGGCAGCACCACGGCGCCGTGCGGCAGCTTGGCGATGGTGGTGAGCAATGTGGCGGTCGCCGGCATCGAGCCGGTGGAGCCGGCGGCGATCACCGGCGCGTTGCTGCCGGTGAGCCGCTTGGCCTCGGCCTCGATCAGTTTGTCGCGGCGCTCGGCCGCTTCGATGGCGCCGCGCTCGGCGCGGATGGCGGGCCAGGTCTCGCGCGCGATCTTCAGGAAACGCAGCGAGAGCTGCCAATAGGGATCGAGATCGTCGGGCACCAGCGTGTCGAGCTTTTCCCATTTCACCTGGCGCGTGGTCATGTCGTCCATCAGGCGCGCGAGATCGGAGGCCAAGCCGAGCGCGGCGGACGGCGTGTTGGCGATCAGGGCCGCGCCTTCGGCGCCGCGCACTTCCGGCGTATTCGCCCATTTGAGGATCAACTCGGCCAGCAGCAGCCGGCGCTCGAGCGGCGCGATCGCGGGCGGCAATGCGAGCGCGGCCTCGGCCAGTTCGCCGGTGGCGGCTTCGGCGAAGGCGATCTCGTCTTCGTCCAGATCGCCGAGCGCGACGATGCGCGGCAGGATGGCGGCGTCGGTCTTGAGTTCGTCGAGGAACACCTCGCGCGCCAGGCGGCAGGCGCGCCGGGTCGGCAGATAAAGCGTGGCACGGGCGAGTTCGAGCGGATCGCGGGTGGCCGGAAAGCCGGCAATGAGTTTGCCGGCGCGCAGCGCATCGATCAGCACCGGCAGGAATGGCGCCGAGGCGGGGATATTGAAGACGTTGGGTTTGCTGGCCGGCATTTGCGTGAATCATACACGCTTTACGCCGGGGACGAATCGAAATGCAATTTTTGCGCGGTCAGCCCGTGCTGGCCCGGATGGCGGCTTCCGCCGAGACGATGGCGTCGGGCGAGCCGACATGCATCCACAGGCCTTCCAGCCGCAAGCCGTGCAGGCGGCCGGCTTGGGCCGCGCGCTCGAACAGCAGGGGAAGCGGAAATTCCCCGCTCGGCGCGCCTTCAAACAGCGCGGGCGACAGGATCGCGGCGCCGGCAAAGACGAAGGGCGCCACCTCGCGCTCGCCGCGCCGGCGCAGGCGGCCGTCCGCGGCAAAGGCGAAATCGCCGCGCCCGGCATAGCCGATGCTGCCGATGGTGGGCGCCAGCAGCAGCAGGGCGTCCATGCTGGCGGGCTCGAAGGCGTGCGCCAGCCGCGTCAGATTGGGCTGAACGCCGTCGATCCAGATGGTGTCGGAATTGATATGGAAGAACGGCGCCGCGCCCAGCGCGGGCAGCGCCTTGACCACCGCGCCGCCGGTGCCGAGCAGCAAGCCGCGTTCATCCGAGATCACGATCTGCGGCTTGGCGCGCGCGGCGAGGTGATGCTCGATCTGCTCGGCGAAGTGATGCACGTTGACCACCGCGCGTTCGACGCCGGCCGCCGCCAGCCGGTCGAGCACGTGATCGATCAGCGCCTTGCCGGCGACCTCGAGCAGCGGCTTGGGCTGACGCTCGGTGAGCGGGCGCATGCGCGTGCCCAGCCCCGCCGCCAGCACCATGGCGCGGCTCGGCGTTTTTGTTGGCGATGATTTCATACCCCGCTCCGCTCATTCCCGCGCACTCGCCGCCGCGAAGCCAAAGCGGCTTCGCTTCGGCGGAGCAGGGCGCGGGAATCCAGAACTAACATGACCGAGTCGAAAATGGCTGCACTGCGTCCCCGCTTGCGCGGGGACGAGCGGAGTTTCGGCTGGTTCGAATCTTGGGCGTCATCCACTAGGACTTCAAGGCCGGCACATTGGCGCGATACCACGCGGCCAGCGGCGACAGCGCCGGATGCGCCAGCGAACGCAGCAAATAGCCCCATACCCGCGGCATGTGACGCAAATATTGCGGCTTGCCGTCGCGGCGGTCGAGGCGGGCGAAGATGCCGAGGATCTTGGAGGCGCGCTGCGCGGCCAGCGTGGCATAGGCCCTGGCGAAGACGGCCGTATCGAAGCCGGGGTCGCCCGCGCGCCGCGCCTGCGCGTAGCGTGCCAGCAGCGCGATCTCCATCCGCTCCGGCACGTCGACGCGCGCGTCCTGCAGCAGCGAAGCGAGATCGTAGGCCGCCGGTCCGAGCACTGCGTCCTGGAAATCGAGCAGCCCGATGCGCGCCACGCCTTCGCGCTGCGGCAGCCACAGCAGATTGGGCGAATGATAGTCGCGCAGCACCCAGGTCGCCGGCGTCTCCAGCACCGGCAGCAGCGCGTCGCGCCAGAGCGCGACATAGGAGTCGCGTTTGGCGCTGGCCAGTTTGGCGTTGAGCCGCGGCAAGTACCAGTCGACCAGCAGTTCCGCCTCGATCAGCAAGGCCGGCATGTCGTAGCGCGGCAGCGCGTAATCTTCCCCCGGCTCGACCGGCAACACATCGGGCAGCGCCTGGCGATGCAGCGCGGCCAGCAGATCGGTGGCCACCTCGTAGCGCGGCTCGATCGGCGCCGGCGGCTTGCCCGCGACCACCAGTTCGTTTCCGAGATCCTCGATCACCAGCAATCCGGCGGCGCGGTCGGCGGCGACAATCGCCGGCGCCGAAAAACCGCGCGCGCGCAACGCCTGCGCCATGGCGACGAACGGCGTCACATTGTCGGCCAGATGCGCGATCGCACCATAGGGCTTGCCGTCGCGCACCGGCGGTCCGTCCGGCCGCTGCGGCGAATTCATCAGGATGTAGCTCGCGCCGGAAAGCGTCAGCCGCTCATAGGCGCGCGTGGACGCGTCGCCCTGCACGTAGTGCCGCTCGGCTTGCGTGAGGCCGGAGCGGGCGAGGAACGACCGGATAACGGCGATGCGCTCGGCACGCGCCGCCATCGTGCCGTAGCCGGTGACGCAGGCATTGCGGAACGTCGCGCCCTCAAGCGGCGACAAGGTCAACTCGATGTCGAGCCGGTCGGCCGGCAGGAAACCGGCGGCGCGGTCCGGCCATTCCAGCAGCGTGACGGCGCCGGGCGCGATGTCCTCGAAGCCGAGCTCGGCAAGCTCGCCCGGCCCGCGAAGCCGGTAGAGGTCGGCATGCACCAGATTGAAGCGGGGCAGCTCGTACGCCTGCATCAGCGTGAAGGTCGGGCTCGGCACCTCGACGGTCTCATCGCCGGCGAGATGGCGGATGAGGGCGCGGGCGAAGGTGGTCTTGCCGGCGCCGAGGTCGCCCGACAGCGTGACCAGGTCGCCGGGCTGAAGTGCTGCGGCGATGTCCACCATCAGCGCCCGCGTGGCCGCTTCGTCGGCGAGCGTCACCGTGAAGCTGTAGGCGCCGGAAGAGGTGGAGAGCATCGAATCATCCGCCTTGTGTCGTCATCTTATTACCGGTGGGGGCGAAAGGGTGCCAGAGATAGGGACGTTTCAGCGAGAATCGGAGACGCACGCAAAATCGGCACGATTTCTTTTAAAAACAGTCTTTTATGTTCGGAGCCGACATCGAACACGGGAAGGCTGCGGACTTTGCACTTATGCACTTTCAGTTGACGCGCCAGCGCGCCTTGTTCTCGTCACAGCAGCGCCATAACCTTTCGATCTGTTCCGGTTCCGACAGGAGGCGACGCATGGGCTTACTCGATGTTCTCAACGGCATGCAGAATGGCCCGCGCGGGCAACGCGATCCAAACAGCGGCGGTGGTGGCATGTCGCCCATTACCATGGCGATCCTCGGCCTGCTCGCCTACAAGGCGGTGAAAAGCTTTACCGGCGGTCAGCCGTCGGCCCGTCCGGCGGGTTCCGACGCCATGCCCGGCGGCGGCAGCATTAATGCCGGTTTGCCGGGCAGCGGCGGCGGACTCGGCGATCTGCTCAAAGGCGGATTAGGCGGCCTGCTCGGGGGCGGCGTTGCCGGAAGCGTTCTGAGCGGCGGCTTGAACGATCTGCTCAATCAGTTCCAGCAGAGCGGCCACAGCGAGACCGCTAATTCGTGGGTCGGCACCGGACCCAACAAGGCGATATCGCCGAACGATTTGGCCGGCGCCCTCGGAGCCGACAAGATCAATGCGCTCATGACGCAATCCGGCATGTCGCGCGATGATTTGCTGCAAGGCCTTAGCCAATATTTACCTCAGGTCGTCGACCAGATGACGCCGGCGGGACGATTGCCGACCGAACAGGAAGCCGAGCGCATGCTCTGATCCGCGTTGCGGACTTTGGCGCGGGCGGCGGAGTTTGCCGGTCGCACAACCGGAAATCGGCGAAAGCGATCTCGCGGCGAATTATGGGGGCGACCATGGGTATTCTCTGGATTGTTGTTATTGGCTTCGTGGCGGGAATTATCGCGCGCTTGGTCGCGCCCGGCCCGAACAATCCTTCGGGCTTTATCCTCACCACAGTGCTCGGCATCGCAGGCGCCTTCCTCGCGACCTGGATCGGCCAGATGATCGGCTGGTACCGCCCCGATCAAGGCGCCGGCTTTATCGGCGCCATCGTCGGCGCCTTGGTCGTCCTGTTCATCTGGCACCGGCTTGTGGCTGCACGGGTGATTCCCGATCCTTCGGCCGGTCCACGCTAGCTTGCGCGGTTTCGACGGATGAGGATCAGTATGCCGGCGGACGTGAAATACAAAGTCGTAGGATAAACGTGTCGATTAACTCAAACAGAGCGGGGTGACGGTGATGAGTATTTTCGGAAGCATTATGGGCGCGATTTTCGGTCATGGCTCGGCGCAGGCGAGCGCTTCTCCGACCGCGGCAGCGGGCGCGCCTGCTGCGCAGACGGTCGACGTCGCGGCCATCGTCGACAAGGCGGCAGCGGCAACCGGCGAGAAGCTTGCATGGCGAACGTCCATCGTTGACCTGATGAAGGCGCTCAATCTTGACAGCAGCCTGACGGCGCGCAAGCAGCTTGCCAATGAATTGAAGTACACCGGCGACACCAATGACTCCGCCACCATGAATGTCTGGCTGCACAAGCAGATCATGGCGAAGCTCGCCGCCAATGGCGGGAAACTTCCTGACGACATCAAGACTTGAGCTGTCGACTTGGTGTAATCGTTCTGCCAGTCATTAGAGACATTTTGGTTTCTATGACTTGAAACTGAGCGGTCTTCAATGAGAGGGCCGCTGCAGACGACATCGATGACGCACGCGACCGCGCGGGTTCCGGTGCGGCCGATGCTTGCTTGCGTTCGGACGGAGGCCGGCCGCTTCATGTTTGCCGCGGCTGCCTGATGTTGCCCACCCTTGCCGCGTGCCCTACGGTTGCGTCGTCGCAAGCCCTCGTCGATTGCAAAGTTTCATTATGAATCTCTCGGCCTGGCTCATGGCGGCGCGGCCGCGCACGCTCGGTCTTTCGATGACGCCGGTGGCGGTCGGCGCCGCGCTGGCCTGGGCGGCAAACCGCGAGATTCATGCGCTGCCCGTGCTGGCGGCGCTCATCGGCAGCATGTGCATTCAACTCGGCACCAATCTGCACAACGACGCGGTCGACAGCGAGCGTGGCGGCGACGGGCCCGATCGCGTCGGGCCGCCGCGCGTGACGGCGATGGGCTTGCTGAGCGCGCGCAGCGTCAAGCGCGGCGCGGCCGTTTGCTTCGCCGTGGCGGCGCTCATGGGACTTTATCTGGTCGCGGTCGGCGGCTGGCCGATTTTGCTGCTCGGCATCCTGTCGATTGTGGCGGGCTGGGCCTATACCGGCGGCCCGCTGCCGATCGCCTATACGCCGCTCGGCGAACTGTTCGTGATCGCCTTCTTCGGCGTCGGCGCGGTGGGCGGCACCTATTGGCTTTGCACGGCCTATCTCGGCGCGACCGCGCTCGAGGCCGGTCTGGCGCTCGGCTTGCTGACCGGCGCCGTTCTGCTGGTCAACAACGCGCGCGACGTCGAAGCCGATGCGCGCGTGGGACGCCGGACGCTCGCCATCGTGGCGGGACGCGAACGGACGGCCTGGATTTATGCCGGATTGCTGCTGCTGCCGTTCGCGCTGCTGCCGCTGATCGGCCGCGCTCTGCCGCATGGTCATGTCTGGCCTGCGCTTGCCGCATTACCGCCGGCCTTGGCGGTGATCTACCGCTTCACGCGCGAGCCACCCGGGCGCGGCTTCAATCGAATTATGGTTTGGACCGTACAAATCCAAATCTTGTTCGGTCTGCTGCTCAGCGTTGGATTGCTGCTGTGATGTAGATCAATGCAAGGGTTGACAAAATTGCTCCATAAAAGCCTGTGAAACTTGTGGCGGCTTTCGAGCGGAGTGGCATACGGCCATGGCATTGCGCAGAGGCGTTTACGTCGTTCCCACCGACTCCTGGTACATTGAGCGGACAGTCTGGTTGATCGCCGGCCTGGTTCTGCTGACCTCGACGGCGCTGGCGGTGCTGGTCAACCCGCTGTGGATCTTCGGCGTCATTGCCACCGGACTGGTCTCCATCAATGTCGCGCTCACCGGTTTTTGCCCGGTCGGCAATGTGCTGCGCCTGTTTGGTTTCAAGCCGAAGCTGGCGGTGCGCGCGCCGGCGCGCTGGAACCTTTATTTCATGCAGACCGACAGCTGGTATCTCGAGCGCCGCATCTATGTGACGGTCGGAGTCAATATAACGCTCGCCTCGATTCTGTTCCTGGTGCACAGCCCCTGGTGGGGCCTGTTCACCGCTTTCGTCGGCGCTGCCATGGTCTGGTTTACCGCGACCGGCCTCTGCATCCTAGCCAACATATTGTACTGGATCGGCGCCGAACCGCGGCTCAATCCAGGCGCGCTGCGGGCCGGCCAGGTCGGCGGCCACGCCGAGCATGCTTGACGCGCCAGCGGCTTTCACACATGAGGCCTAGCTTGCGCCCCCCGCCGATGGCGAGCGTATGATGGGATGGCGCGGGGGCACGAGCGAGAGGACGATTGCAATGAAACGGACCATGAGCTTGGCGGCGCTTGCCGTGATTTTGGCGTGCGGGGCGGCGAGTGCCCAGCAGGTCAACGTCAAGATCGGCGTGCTCAGCGACATGTCGGGCCTTTACTCCGACGTCGGCGGCCCGGGCTCCGTCGCGGCGGCCAAGCTTGCGATCGAGGATTTCGGCAAGACCAATCCGAACGTGAAGGTCGAGCTCATCAGCGGCGATCATCATAACAAGACGGATATCGGTTCGCAGATGGCGACCAAGTGGTACGACGCCGACAAGGTCGACATGATCGTCGACGTGCCGAATTCCGGCGTGGCGCTGGCGGTCAGCCAGATCACCGCCCAGAAAAATAAAGTGTTCCTGGTGTCCGGCGCGGCGACCTCCGATCTCACCGGAACAAAGTGCAACCCCAACACCATCCACTGGACCTATGACACCTGGATGCTGGCGAACGGCACCGGCAAGGCGATCGTGAAGACCGGCGGCGACACCTGGTTCTTCCTGACTTCGGACTACGCCTTCGGCCATGCGCTCGAGCGCGACACCGCCGCCGCGGTCGAAAAGGCCGGCGGCAAGGTGATCGGCGAGGCGCGCCACCCGCTCAATACCAAAGACTTCTCCTCGTTCCTGGTGCAGGCGCAGGCCTCCAAGGCCAAGATCATCGGGCTGGCCAATGCCGGCGGCGACACCATCAACGCGATCAAGCAGGGCGCCGAGTTCGGCATCGTCAAGGGCGGACAGAAATTCGCCGGGCTGCTGATATTCGTCAGTGACGTCAACGCGCTCGGATTGCCGACCGCGCAGGGCCTGATCCTGACCAGCACCTGGTATTGGGATATGAACGATGCCAACCGCGCCTGGACTAAGCGCTGGCAGGCCGAACGCAACGCACCGGGAAAGTTCCCCACCATGGTGCAGGCCGGTGTCTACTCCGCCGTGATCCACTACCTCAAGGCGGTTGCCACGTTGCACAGCGCCGCCGACGGCAAAGCGGTGGTCGCCAAGATGAAAGCGATGCCGACCGACGATCCGCTGTTCGGCAAGGGTTCGATCCGCGCCGACGGCCGCAAGCTGCATCCGGCTTATCTGTTCGAAGTGAAAGCGCCGTGGGATTCCAAGCATCCCGGAGATTTCTACACGCTGCGCGCCAGCATCCCGGCCGACGAAGCATTCCGTCCGCTCAAGGACGGCAGCTGCCCGCTGGCGAGCGGCTGAGCCCCTGCCGCTCGCCTAGGCCGCCGTCCGCTCGGCCTTGTGCTGCAGCGGGAAGGTGCAGGTGACCGTGGTGCCCTGCCCGAGGACGGAGTCGATCGTCACCGTGCCGCCGTGCAGCTCGACGAACGAGCGCACCAGCGAGAGGCCGAGGCCGGGGCCGCGGTGCTGCGAGCCCATCGAATCGGTCTCGAACCAGTCGAACACCTTATCCTTTGCCTCCGGCGGAATGCCGGGGCCTTGATCGACGACCGTGAACACCACCGCGTCGCTGCGCCGCTCGGCGGCGAGCCGGACGGTCGCGCCGGCGGGCGAGAAGCCGACCGCATTGGAGAGCAGGTTGAAAAGGATCTGCCGCAGCCGCCGCTCGTCGGCGCTGAAACTGCCGATGGCGGGCGCGGCGCTGATCTCGAGCCTGATATCGTCCTTCACCAGCCGGTCCTGCACGCCTTCGGCCGCCTGCTGCATGCTGGCTTGGATGTCGACTTCGCTCAGGCTCAGCGACATGGCGCCGGCGTCGATGCTGGCGAGGTCGAGGATGTTGTTGATGAGCGCGAGCAGCGCGTTGGTGGATGTCGTGATGTAGCCGAGATATTCGCGCTGCTTGTCGTTGAGCGCGCCGAACGCCGGGTCGCCCAGCAAATTCGCGAAGCCGATGATGTTGGTGAGCGGCGAGCGCAATTCGTAGGACACGTGGTGCACGAAGTCGATCTTGATGGCGTCGGCGGCTTCCAGCGCCTCGTTCTTCTCGCGCAGCGCCCGTTCGACGTTCACGGTGTCGGTGACGTCCTGGAAGGTGACCAGCGTGGCGCCGTCGGGCAGCGGCATGGTGGTCATGTCGATCATCATGCCGTCGCGCCGCTCGATGCGCTCGACGATCGGCTCGCGCTCGTCGATCGCGGTCACCGCGGCGCGCAAATTGCGCCAGACCGTATTGTCGTCGTGCAGCGCCTGCGCCCAGGCGGTCAACGCCTCCACATGCGGATGCTGATCGAGCGCTTCCGGCGAGAGCTTCCACATGCGCTGGAAGGCCGGATTATGCAGCCGCACGCGGCCGTCCGAGCCGAACACCGCTACCGCCTCGGCCAGGTGATCGAGCGTCTCGCTCTGCACCTTGATCAGCGCGTCGTAACGGCGGTGCAGGTCGAGCCGCTCGGTGACGTCGTCATACAGATAAGTGACGCCGCCCTCCGGATTGGGGGCGGTGACCACGCGCAGGGTGCGGCCGTCCGGCAGGTGCCACATATGTTCCTGCGGCTCGACCGCGCGATAGGCCTCGTAGAGCTGCTGCTTCCACTGCCGGAAGTCATGTTGCTCCGGCAGCTTGCGCTTGGAGCGCAGGTTGTCGAGCAGCGCGCTGTCGGTCGGCGTCTGATCGAGGAAGCCGGCGTCGAGCTCGAACAGCGACCGGAAGGCGGTATTGTAGAAGATGAGCTTGCGGTCGGCGTTGAAGATGGCCACGCCGGTCGACAGCTGATCGAGCACGCGGCGGTGCGCCTCGATCATGCGCGCGAGCTCGGCGCGCATGGCTTCCAGCTCGGTGGCGTCGATCGCCATGCCGGCGCTGCCCGCGCCGCTCGGCGCGTCCACCACATCGAGGATGCGGCGCTGGCCGGCGACGATGGCCGCCAGCCGCTTGGAAGAGGGAGCGCCGCCGGCGCGCGCGCGCGCCAGGCTCTCACGCGCGGTGTGGTCGAGCAGTTCCAGCTCGCGCGTCACCGCGTCGGTGGGATCGTCGGCTTCCACCGCGCGGGCATAAGCGGCATTGGCGAAGATCAGCCGGTCGTTCGGGTCACGCGCCCACACCGGCGTAGGCAGCGAATCAAGCAGCGCCTTCATGATCTCGACGTCGCCCGTCAGCCGGTCGTGGCGCGCAGCCAGATCCATGAGTTCGAATTCGATGCCGCTGACGTCGCGCAGGCGCAACACCGCGCGCCCGGTCACCGCGCGTCCTTCGGCTTCGAGCGGGCGGCCGGCGCGGGTGGTGAGCGTCATCGTGAAGCCGTGGCCGTCGTTGCGCAGCGTCTCGACCGCGTGCTGCATGCGTTGTGCTGCCGCCGGCTCCAGCCAGGTGCCGAAGGCGAGCACGCGCTCGGGCACGCCGCCCGGCACTACGATCCCGGTATCGCCAAAAATTTCCGGCTCGTCGGTGCCCGCGGCCCAGGCCACCAGCACCTGCGGCTCCGACAGCAGCAGCGTCTTGAGCCGGTCGATTTCGGCGCGCAGCGCGATATTTTCGTCGCGCGCCGCGGTTTCGATCGTGGCGGCGGCCCTGCGCGTGCGCATCAGCACGATGATGGCGAGGACCGCGAAGCAGAGCAGGGCGAGCGTGAGCGTGAGGGCGGCAACTTGTTGACGGCTTACCGCCGTGCTGGTGGTAAGAATGTTGTCGATAAGGCCATAGGCCGCGCCCGCGCGCGCCGGCATGCTGAGCGCCATGCAAGGCGTTGCGATAAAGAAGGCGACAAGGAATCCGCCCCGCCTCGGACGAGAATGCAGCTTCTCGTTCGCCGTCCGGATCGTCTCCGGCATTCAGCCTGCCCCAGGAATGCGAGCGGCGTCCGCCGCGCCGTTCGCGAATCGTCGGACTTTACTCCCAAGGGGAATCGCGCCGAAAGAGTCCAGACCGTGAACGGGTATTTCCCTTTCCCCGCGAGCGGAGGAGAGGGAAAGCGAGGCAGCTATTTCAGCGTCTCGGCGCGCTGCGCCATGTCTTCGACGTTGATGCGGCTGAGCGTGGCTGAAAATACGCGCTCGGCTTCGGCCAGCGCCGGCCTCACCACGTCATTGACCAGCGCCGAGCCTGGCAACGCCGGCTCATTGACGTCCTCGGCGGAACCGGCGGCGCGCAGGATATCCTCGGCGCTGATGTGCCGCTGTTCGCGCGCCAGATCGTAGCCGCCGTGCGGCCCGCGCACGCCGCGCAGGATGCCGTCGCGCACCAGCGCTTGCAGGACCGGCTCGAGATGGCGCGGCGGAAGCTTGTGGCGTGCCGCCAGCGCCTTGGCGGAAACCGGCCGGCTGCGCGCGTTGATCGCCACATCGATCACGGCGGCAATGGCGAGAATGCCCTTGCGGGATACCAGCGGCATGATTGGCACCAGTCGCAACTAATTTTAATGGTAATAGGCTACAGTCTGACATCCGTCTAGCGAAAATCTAGAAAAAGCCACAATCAACCTCCGGTCGAGCCAAACCCACCGGTTCCGCGGGGCGTTTCGTCGAGCGTGGCGCACTCGCGCAGCCGCGCGCGCGCGACGGTTGCAATCACCAGCTGGGCGATTCGCATGCCGCGCGTGATCACGACCGCTTCGCCGCCGAAATTCACCAGCAGCACCTGAATTTCCCCGCGGTAGTCGGCGTCGATGGTGCCGGGCGCATTGAGCACGGTGAGCCCATGCTTGACGGCGAGGCCGGAGCGCGGCCGCACCTGCGCCTCGGTGCCCTGCGGCAGCGCGATGGCGATGCCGGTGGCAATGAGCGCGCGCGCGCCGGGCGCGAGCGTGAGCGGCGCGTTGGCCGGCACCGCGGCGATGAGGTCGAAGCCGGCGGCCAGCGCGCTCTGGTAGGCTGGCAATGGCAGGTCCTGGCCATGCGGCAGCCGCATGATGCGAACGTCGATGGCTTCGCTCATTTCGTTTGCCAGTTCCTTGGCGACACGCGCGATCAGCATCGTAGCGACGTCTTCCTTGCTCTGCGGCGGCCAGGGCTCGACGCCCTGCGCCGTGACGAGCAGGATCGTATTGCTGTCGCCGCCCATGATGCCGGTTGCCGGCGACACATCATTGGCCAGGATCCAGTCGCAGCCCTTGGCCACGCGCTTGGCCTTGGCATTGGCGGCGATGTTCTCGGTTTCGGCGGCAAAGCCGATTACCAGCTTCGGCCGCTGGGTCGTGCGTTTGGCGATAGTGGCGAGGATGTCGGGGTTTTCCGTGAGCGATAATTCCGGCGTGGCCTGGCCGGGCTTCTTCTTGATCTTCTGCTCGGCCGCGCTGGCGACGCGCCAGTCGGCGACCGCGGCGGCGAAAATCGCGACGTCCACCGGCAGCGCCCGCTCGGCCGCTTGCAGCATGTCGCGCGCACTTTCCAAATGCAGGACCGTCACGTCCGGCGGATCGGGGATGCTGACCGGCCCGCTGATGAGCGTCACGTCGGCGCCGGCAGCGGCCGCCGCCACGGCAATGGCGTGGCCCTGCTTGCCGGACGAGCGGTTGGCGATATAGCGCACCGGATCGATCGGCTCGTGGGTCGGGCCGGAGGTGACCAGCACGCGTTTGCCCGCTAACGGCTTCGATTCGTTCGCGTTGCGTAATTTCTCGACCGCGGCGGCAATCTCTAGCGGCTCGGCCATGCGGCCTAGCCCGCGTTCGCCCGCTTCCGCCATCTCGCCCTCGTTCGGCCCAACCAGCGCGACGCCGTCGGCGACAAGCTGCGCAAGATTACGCTGCGTCGCCTTGTTGGCCCACATGTGCGGGTTCATCGCCGGCGCCAGCAGAATTTTTGCGCCCGTCGCCAGCAGCACTGCGGTGGCAAGATCGTCAGCGTGGCCGCCGGCCATCTTGGCCATCAGGTCGGCGGTGGCCGGCGCCACCACGACCAGATCGGTCTCGCGCGCGAGCCGTATGTGGCCGACGTCGAACTCGCTCGCCGGATCGAACAGGTCGGTGTAGACGCGCTCGCCCAGAATGGCGCCGGCCGACAGCGGCGTGACGAAATGCTGGGCGGCGGCGGTCAGGATGCAACGCAGGCTGAACCCGCGCTCCTTCAGCCGGCGCATGAGATCGAGCGACTTGTAGGCGGCGATGCCGCCGCCGACGATCAGCAGCACGCGTTTCTTTTCGGCGACCGCCGCCGTCGCCGGCGTCGCGCGCCGGCCGTTCGGCGGGCGCGTGAAGGTCTGCGTCGGCTCGCCGCCGTCATCTTCGGCGGCCTCGCGCAGGATGGTGCGCACCTCGTCCTCGACCGAGCGGCCGCTCCGCGCCGCGCGCAGGCGCAAGAGCTTCTTTAAGCGGTCGTCGAGCTGCCGGACGGTGAGTGAGGCCATAGGAATATCCGCTATATATTAAAAACTTAGCATAGCATTGATAGCATTGCAATCAATGCAATCAATCGCCTCCGGGACGGTTCAATTCGCGTGCGCTTGACGGGCGGTGCTTCGTTGTGTATTTAACCGATAAGTTATTTAACCGAATGGTTCTATACGCCCATGCCGACCGACCGCCTCAGTGCCACTTTCTCTGCCCTCGCCGACCCGACCCGGCGCGCGATCCTAGCGCGGCTCGCGCTCGGCGAGACCACGGTGAGCGAGCTGGCCAAGCCCTTCAAGATGAGCGGGCCCGCCGTTTCCAAGCATCTCAAGGTGCTGGAACAGGCCGGCTTGATTGCGCGCGGGCGCGAAGCGCAATGGCGGCCGTGCCGGATCGAGGCCGCCGCGCTCAAGCCGGTCGACGACTGGCTTTCCGAATATCGCCGGCTCTGGGAGGAACGGCTCGACCGTCTCGATGATTATCTCAAAACGCTGCAAGCCAAAGGAAGCAACAAGGGAGGCAAGCGTGAGCGCAGGAAATAGCATCGACCTGGACAAAGACCCGCGTTCGATTATCGGCACGCGCGTGTTCGACGCGCCGCGCGAGTTGGTGTTTTCGGCCTTCACCGACCCGAAGCACCTGGCGCAATGGTGGGGCCCGGACGGCTTCACCACCACTACCAGCGCGTTCGAGTTTCGGCCCGGCGGAATCTGGCGCTTTGTGATGCACGGGCCGGATGGGCGCGACTATCAGAACCGCATCACGTTCGACGAAATCGTCGCGCCCGAGCGCATCGTCTATCGCCACGGCGGCGGCGATGACGTCGAGCCGGTGCAGTTTATCACCACCGTCACGTTCGAGGATCTTGGCGGCCAGACCCGGCTCACCTGGCACGGCGCGTTCCCCTCGGCGCAGGAGCGCGATCGCGTCATCAAGGACTACGGCGCCGACAAAGGGCTGGCGCAGACCATGGCGCGGCTGGCCGACTACGTCGCGGCGCAGGGGAAATAGTCATGTTGCGCGGGGCTGAACCAATATTCCGCTCATTCCCGCGCAAGCGGGAATCCGGGGCTCCATTCACGGCGTATGAGAGTGTTGCCCCTGGGTCCCCGCTTTCGCGGGGACGAACGGAAGATGGGTCACGCCAGCGCGCGCAGACCACCGCGCATGGCGTCGGGACTGATTCCGGTGAGCAGGCGCTCGGTTTCGGCATGCGCCTTTTCCCAGACCGGGAAGGCCTTGCCCAGCAGCGCGCGGCCGGCGGCGGTGATGACCAGACGCCGCCCGCGTTTGTCTTGCTTGTCGACTGCGACCTTAACCAGGCGCCGCCGCTCCAGCGGCTTGAGATTGGCGGTGAGCGTGGTGCGGTCCATGGCGAGCAAAGCGGCGACGCTGCCGATGCTCGGCGGTTCCGGCCGGTTGAGCGAGGTCAGCAACGAGAACTGCCCTTGCGTCAGGCCGAGCGGGCGCAGTGCCTCGTCGAAGCGCCGCGCCAGCGCGCGCGCGGCCCGCTGCACGTGCAGGCACAGGCACGCGTCGCGCACCTGATGGGTGGCGGCGAACGGCAGTTCGCGAGCCGAACCTCCGTGGGTTGACATGGAAATAATATGTTGATATCAACCTATCTTGTCAAGGGTAACCTGTGGAGGAAGACCCATGCAAATTCAGCCCTATCTGTTCTTTGACGGCCGCTGCGACGAGGCGATCGAGTTCTACAAGAAGGCGATCGGCGCCGAAGTCGCGATGCTGATGCGCTGGAAGGAAGCGCCCGACAAGTCGATGTGCACGCCCGCCAACGAGAACAAGGTGATGCATTCCTGCCTCAAGATCGGCGACACCAACGTCATGGCGTCCGACGGCCGCAACACCGGCAACCCTAAATTCGACGGCTTCGCGCTCTCGCTTGACGTCAAGACTGACGCCGAGGCGCAGACGCAATTCAAGGCGCTGTCGGAGGGCGGCGAGGTGGCGATGCCGCTGGGCCCGACCTTCTTCGCGTCCAGCTTCGGCATGGTGAGGGATCGCTTCGGCGTGCACTGGATGGTGCTCAAGGCGAAGTGAGCCCGCGCCAAACGAATGGAGGAAGCCATGGCCGCCGCTGCGCAAACCGCGAACAAGGAATTCGTCATCAGCCGCGTGTTCGACGCGCCGCGCGACGTCTTGTGGAAGTGCTTCACCGATCCGGAACGCATGAAGCACTGGTGGGGACCCAAGGGCTTCACCGTCATCGCCTCCAAGATGGATCTGCGCGTCGGCGGCACCTACCACTACGGCATGACGCCGCCGAACGGCGTCGCCATGTGGGGCCTGTTCACCTATCGCGAGATCGTGCCGCAGGAGAAACTGGTCTTCGTCAATTCGTTTTCCGATCAACAAGGCGGCGTCACCCGCCATCCGGGCAGCGCGACTTGGCCCCTCTACCTGCTCTCGACCTTCACCTTCGAGGATGCGCCCGGCGGCAAGACCAAGTTCACTTTACGCTGGCGGACGCTCGACGCCACGGCGGAAGAGCAGCAGACCTTCGACACCATGCACGCCAGCATGACGCAGGGCTGGAGCGGAACGATGGAGCAGCTCGACGCCTATCTGAAGACGGCCAAGTAACGGAGAAGGTTCATGCCGATCGGTGCGCAATCGATCACGCCCTGCCTGTGGTTCGATACCCAGGCCGAGCAAGCGGCGAATTTCTACTGCGCGATCTTCAGGAATTCCAAGATCACGGCGATCAGCCGCTTTCCGGATGCCGGACAGGACATCCACGGCAAGCCGGCGGGATCGGTGATGGTCGTGGCCTTCGAGCTCGACGGGCAATCCTTCACCGCGCTCAACGGCGGGCCGCAGTTCAAATTCGACGAGGCGGTGTCGTTTCAGATTTATTGCGAGACGCAGGATAAGATCGATTACTACTGGAGCGCGCTGACGAAGGGCGGCCAGGAAGGCCCCTGCGGCTGGCTGAAGGACCAGTTCGGCCTGTCGTGGCAGGTCGTGCCGAGCGCCATCCCGAAAATGATGACGGACCCGGACGCCGCGAAGTCGGCGCGGGTCATGAACGCCTTCATGAAAATGAAAAAGCTCGACCTCGCAACGATCGAGCGCGCCTATGCGGGGCAGGCTGCATGAGCACGATCACACAAAACGCGCCCTACGGCGAACGCACGGTGACACTGACGCGCCTATTCGACGCGCCGCGCGAGCTCGTCTGGCGCGCTTGGACCGATCCCAAGCACCTGGCGCAATGGTTCGGACCGCGCGGCTTCACCAGCTCGGTGCCCGAACTGGACGTTCGGGTGGGCGGCGGTTTGCGCATCGTGATGCACGGACCGGACGGCAACGACTATCCGATGAAGGGCGTGTTCCGCGAGGCCGTGCCGCCCGAGCGCCTGGTGTTCAGCAATATTGCCATCGACAACGACGGCCATCTCTGCTCGAAGGCGAAACGACGGTGACGCTGCAAGACGAGGGCGGCAAGACCAGGCTCACACTGCACACCTATGCCAAGGGGCTGGTGCCGATCGCGCCGCAGATGCTCGCCGGCATGGAGGCAGGCTGGACGCAGAGTATCGACAAGCTCGAGGAACTTCTGGTTTAGCGGGAGCCTCCCAATTCCGTTCATCCCCGCGCAAGCGGGGATCCAGCTCTTTCTTTTGATTGGCCCTGGGTCCCCGCTTGCGCGGGGACGAACGGATTAGATCAAAGCAACATCCACGCGATCCACGCCAGCAGCGCGGCGATCGTCCACAGCGCCACGGCCGACCACCGATTGCGCCGCGCTTCGGCGCGGCCGATCGCTTCCACCGTCTCCGGCGCCAGCACCAAGCCGTCGCGGGTGATGTCGTCGAGCTGATCGATCAGGCTGGCGGCGCGTTCGAGCAGCGACGGCACCTGGCCGAGGAAGCGGCCGATCTCGCCAGCGCCTTCGGCAATGTCTTCCAGCCGGCCGGCGGGCCCGAGATTGCGCTCGATCCATTCGCGCACCACCGGATCGGCCACGCTCCACATGTCGAGCTTGGGGTCGAGCGTGCGCGCCACGCCTTCCACCACCACCATGGTCTTCTGCAACAAAAGAAGTTCAGGCCGCGTGCGCATGTCGAACAGGCCGGTGACCTCGAACAGCAGCATCAGCAGCTTCGCCATCGAAATGTCTTCGGCCGAGCGGTTGTGGATCGGCTCGCCGATGGCGCGGATCGCCTGCGCGAAGCTTTCCACCGAATGGTGGCGCGGCACATAGCCGGCGTCGAAATGAATCTGCGCGGTGCGTTGATAGTCGCGGGTGATGAAGCCGAACAGAATTTCGGCCAGGAAGCGCCGCTCCTTCGGCCCCAGCCGGCCCATGATGCCGAAATCCACCGCGACCAGGCGGCCGTCGCCGTCGACGAACAGATTGCCTGGATGCATGTCGGCGTGGAAGAAGCCGTCGCGCAGGGCATGCCGCAGAAAGCTCTGCATCACCTGGCGGCCGAGCGCCGGCAGGTCGTAACCTTTGGCCTCCAGCGCGGCGCGATCGTTGAGCGGCGTGCCGTCGATCCATTCCAGCGTGAGCACCTCGCGCGCGGTGCGGTCCCAGTCCACCGTCGGCACGCGGAAATCGGCGTCTGCGCGCGTGTTGTCCGCCATCTCGGACAGCGCGGCGGCCTCTAGCCGGAAATCCATTTCGATTGCCACCGAACGGGCGAGCGTCGCCACCGCCTCGACCGGGCGCAGCCGCTGCGCCTCCAGCGAAAGGCTTTCCGCCTTGCGCGCCACGTAGAAGAAAGCATCGAGATCGGCCTTGAAGCGCCGCTCGACGCCGGGGCGCAGGATTTTCACCGCCACGGCTTTGCGCGCGCCGTCCTTGTCGATTTCGGCGCGATGCACCTGCGCGATCGAGGCGGCGGCGACGGCGGGCCCGAAGCTGGCATAAACCTTCGGCACCGGCTTGCCGAAAGCGGCGGCGACCACGGCCTCCGCCTCGCTTTGCGGGAACGGGGCCATCTTGTCCTGCAGGCTTTCGAGGTCGCGCGCGATGGTCTTGCCGACCACGTCGGGACGGGTGGCGAGGAACTGGCCGAGCTTGACGTAAGTGGGCCCGAGTTTGGTCAATGCCGCGGCGAGCCGGCTCGAACCGTCCTTGGCGCTCGGCCGCTCGATCAGTCGTGCCAGCGCGATCGCCGTCTTCGCCGGAAGTGGCAATGGCCGCGTATCGACCAGCGCGAACACGCCCTCGCGCGCGAACACGAAGCCGGCGCGCGCGAGACGGGTAAGATGCGGGATGCCGGAGATCACAACTTCCAGCCCGAATGCAGCGCCACGATGCCGGCGGTCATGGCCGAGAACGAGACGCGGCGGAAGCCGGCGGCTTCGATCATCTTGGCGAATGCCGGCGGCTTGGGAAATTTGCGGATCGATTCGACGAGATATTGGTAGGCCTCGCGGTCGCCGGTCACCGCCTGGCCGATGCGCGGGATGACATTGAAGGAATAAAGCTCGTACAGCGCGCCGATGCCCGGTACGTCCACCGAGGAAAACTCCAGGCACAGGAAGCGTCCGCCGATCCGCAGCACGCGATAGGCCTGTTCAAGCGCGCGCTCGATGCGCGGCACGTTGCGGATGCCGAAAGCGATAGTGACGCAGTCAAAACTCTTGTCCGGATAGGGCAGTTGCTCGGCGTTGGCTTGCTCGAATGTGACAGCGAGATCATGTCCGCGTTCGAGGGCGCGTTCGCGGCCGACCGCCAGCATGTCGGAATTGATGTCGCAGACGGTGACGCGCACGTTCGGCCCGCCGGCTTCCACCACATGGAAGGCGATGTCGCCGGTGCCGCCGGCAAGATCGAGCAGATGGAAATCGCGGTCGCCCTTCGGCGGATTGACCGCGGTCACCAGCGCGTCTTTCCAGGCCCGGTGCAGCCCGCCCGACATCAGGTCGTTCATCAGGTCATAGCGGCGCGCGACCGAATGGAACACGTCGTCCACCAGGCCCTGCTTTTCGGCCAGCGGCACGGTCTTTTCGCCGAAATGGGTGTCTTCTTTGGCCTTGCCCATAGGCAATAATCCTTTGCGGGCAGGACCATAGCGCGGCAGGCCGGGGGGCGCTATGTCTGCTTGGCGCGACCGTTAACCCTCATGGTGAGGAGGCGCGAAGCGCCGTCTCGAACCATGAGGCCGTGACACCTCATCCTTCGAGACGCCCGCCTTCGCTGCGCTACGGCGGGCTCCTCAGGATGAGGTGCGACGTGCCCGAGCTCCCCGAAGTCGAAACCGTGCGCCGCGGCCTGGCACCCGCCATGGAAGGCGCGCGTCTGGCCAAGGTTGAGGTGCGCGACCGCCGCCTACGCTGGCCGCTCGCCAAGGACTTCGAAAAGCGCCTGACTGGGCTGACGGTGGTAGGCCTCGGGCGGCGGGCGAAATATCTGCTGGCCGATCTCTCGTCAGGCGAGGTGCTGATCATGCATCTCGGCATGTCGGGCTCGTTTCGTCTGCGGCGGAACGGGCAGCAAGTGCTCGGCGATCCGCGCTACTTCGAGATCGCCAAGGACGAGAAGCACGATCATGTGGTGTTTCATATGTCGAACGGCGCCACGGTCACCTTCAACGATCCGCGACGCTTCGGCTCGATGAAACTGGTGCCGCGCGCCAGGCTCGACCGGGAGCCGCTGCTGCGCGGGCTCGGGCCGGAGCCTTTGGGAAACGAGTTCGACGCCGCCATGCTTGCGAAAGCCTGTACGGCCAAGAAGACCTCGCTCAAGACCGCGCTCAGCGACCAGCGCGTGGTCGCCGGTCTCGGCAACATTTATGTCTGCGAGGCTTTATTTCGCGCGCGTCTGTCGCCGAAGCGGCAGGCTTCCACTATCGCCGATCGCAATGGCAAGCCGAACGAGCGCGCGGTCGCGCTGGTCGCCGCCATCAAGGCGGTGCTGCATGATGCGATCAAGGCCGGCGGCTCAAGCTTGCGCGACCATCGCCGCACCGACGGCTCGCTCGGCGATTTCCAGCACAATTTCCAAGTCTACGACCGCGAGGGCGAGCCGTGTCCCCAATGCAAGGGCAAGATCAAACGCATCGTGCAAACCGGCCGCTCGACGTTCTATTGCCCGAGCTGTCAGAAATAAGCCAAGCTGTACCCTCCCGAAGCCAGGACCAGTGACATGCGCAAACTTGCTCTTATTCTTTTCATGCTGACATGCGGAGTGGGCGCCGCTGCGGCCGCCGACTATCCGGATCGTCCGATCCGGCTGATCGTTCCGCAGGCGGCCGGCAGCGCCACCGACAACGCCGCCCGCCTGCTCGCCGCTGTGCTCAGCCAGGAGTTAGGGCAGCAGGTCGTCGTCGACGATCGTCCCGGCGGCGCGCTCACCATCGGGCTCGACCTGGTCGCGAAGTCTCCGGCCGACGGTTACACCATCGGCATGGGCCCGATTGGCGCGCTCGCCATCACCCGCCACATCGTGAAGAAGCTGCCCTACAATATCGAGCGCGATTTCCAGCCGATCGCCCTGGTCACGCGCGGACATCTGTTGCTTGCGGTCTCGCCCAAGCTCCCGGTGCATTCGGTCAAGGAATTGATCGCCTATGCCAAGAAAAATCCCGGCAAGCTGTCCAATGCCTCGTCCAGCATCGGTTCGCCGGGGCATGTGGGCGGCGAGCTGTTCAAATACATGACCGGCACGAACATCGTTCATGTCCCCTATCGCGGCGGATCTTTGGCAATGCAGGATTTGATCGCCGGGCGCGTCGATGTGATGTTCGAGAGCCTGCAATCGATCGCGCCGCTCGCGCATGCCGGCACGGTGCGCGCGCTGGCGGTGAGCGGGATAAAGCGCTCACCGGCGTTTCCGGATCTGCCGACGATCGCCGAGGCCGGCGTCCCCGGCTACGCGGCGCCCACCTGGACCGGGGTTATTGCGCCGGCCGGCGTGCCGCGGCCAATCGTCGACAAGCTCAACGCGGCGATCAACAAGGCGCTCAAGTCGGAAGCCTTCAAGGAAAAGTTCGCCAAGACCGGCGACGAGCCGGGCGGCGGCACGCCCGAGGAGTTTGCGGAAACGATCAGGACGGATTCCGCCAAATGGGCGGACGTCATCAAACGCGCGGGCGTCAAGCTTGAATGAGCCGCCTTCGTCATGCCCGGCCTTGTGCCGGGCATCCACGTCTTGTTTCATGCCACCAAAGTAAGACGTGGATGGCCGGGGCAAGCCCGGCCATGACAAATTAGAAGGCTTGGAGATTGCCATGAGCTACCAAAACATCGTCGTCGAATCCAAGGGCCGGGTCGGCATTATCCGGCTCAACCGTCCGCAGGCGCTCAACGCGCTCAACCGCGAGCTCATGAGCGAACTCGTCCAGGCGATCGACGCCTATGAGGCCGACGATGCGATCGGCTGCCTGCTGATCACCGGCAGCGACAAGGCCTTCGCGGCCGGCGCCGACATCAAGGAAATGGCCGACAAGACCTTCATCGAGGTTTTTCTCGGCAATTTCGCCGGTAGCTGGGACCGCGCCGCGCACGCCCGCAAGCCGATCGTGGCGGCAGTCGCCGGCTTCGCGCTCGGCGGCGGCTGCGAACTGGCCATGCATTGCGACATCATCATCGCGGCGGACACCGCCAAATTCGGCCAGCCGGAAATCAAGCTCGGCGTCATTCCCGGCATCGGCGGCACCCAGCGGTTGACGCGCGCGGTCGGCAAGGCCAAGGCGATGGACCTGATCTTGACCGGGCGCATGATGGACGCCGCGGAGGCCGAGAAGTCCGGGCTGGTGGCGCGCGTGGTGCCGGCGGCGAGCCTGATGGAAGAGGCGATGAAGGTGGCCGACACCATCGCCACCATGTCGCTGCCCGCGGTGCTGGCCGGCAAGGAGGCGATCAACCGCGCCTTCGAGGGCGCGCTGGCGGAGGGCGTGCTGTTCGAGCGGCGCGTCTTCCACGCGCTGTTCGCGACCGAGGATCAGAAGGAAGGCATGAAAGCCTTCGTCGAGAAGCGCAAGCCGGCGTGGAAGAACAGATAATTAACGTTTGCTTAACGGATTGTCGGTGAACTTAATGAATTGGCAGGCCGGTAAATCCGCAGGAGGAAAGGATGTTCAGGATCTGTGGGCGCACGCTCGATGAGCAGGGCAACGTTGCAGATACTGCTATCGCGCGCTGCGTCTTTGAACAACGCAATGACGCGGTGTCGTATATGAACAAGCTTGCGCAACTGCTCCAGCCCGATGCCGGCTACGAAGGGGAGCAGGATTTTTGGTGGGTGCGCAACAACGGGTCTGTCACCCGCTATACGATTCAGTCCTAGCGCTTTATTTCCTTACGCAAATTACCCGCACGACCGATGCCCTGGCGTCGCCGCTTGGCGCAGACGCGGGCGTCACATGATGCGCGGCGAGGAAGCCGCGGATGGTCTCGGCGCTGACCAGCCGCATCGGCGGTGCCGCCGGCTCGATGCTGGCGAGGACAGCGGTGCCGATTTCCATCATGCCGAGGAACTTCCCTTGCGGGTCGAGCGCGGCGGCGCCGGAAAATCCGGCTATCGGCACCGGCTGACGCAATTCGATGGCCGTGCCGTCCGTCAGCCGCGCCTTGATCTCGGTCAGCCCCCGCCTGCCGTCCTGCTCCTTCGGATCCGGAATGCCGACCAGCGTCAGATCGCCCGACTTTGCCCCGGGGTTGGGCGTGCTGCGCGAAAGCGCCAGCGGTGACATTTTGCGCGGACCGTAGACGCGCAGCAGCGCGAGCCCGCTGTGCTTGTCGCTGGCGAGGCGATCGGCGTCGCCCAATCCGGCGGCGACGATAACCTGGCAGCCTTCGGTGAGCTTGCGGTCGGTGACGATGTGGCCCAGCGCGCTCACCACCAGCCCGTTGCCGTATTCCACCGACCTTGCCAGCGCGGCGTAGGGCGCGCCGCGCTCGGGAAACGGCGAGAACGCGGCTGCCATCGCCATCATTACCGGCGCGACGATGCCTTCCATGGCCTGGTCGTACAGCACGGTGACGCCGCGCACTTCGCCGTCGCGCAGCCTGGCGCGTACGGAAAATTTCTTCAGACCTTCAATACCGCTGATGAAGAAGTTGTCGTCATGCAGCGCGCTGGTCTCGACCTTGCGCGTGGCCGGCTCTTTCTTCTGCTGCTCGAACAGCGCGGCCAATTTGAGCCCGGCGCGCTTGATGCGGAAGGTCTCGACCTGCATCTCGCCATGCGCCGAAGACCAGCGCGTGCCGCGGGCGGCCTCGCGCGCATGCGGCACCAGTTTGGTCGGCAGGCCGATGCGGATGCCGGTGGCGGGGTCGACCACCACGCTCCAGCCGAATTCGTCCTCCTGCGCCTTGGCGGCGGCGACCAGCGCCGCGCGCTCGGCCGGAGTCAGCACGCCGGTGACCTTGGCCTTGTTGCGTTTCTGGTAATTCTTGACCGCCGTGAGCATCGCATCGTCGCCGCCGGCCGCCGCGCCGGTATAGTCGCCCGACCATAGCAGCGCCGCCTGGATTTTCCGGCGCTCGTCACGCGGAATTCCCGCGAACACGTCGGGCGCCGGCGCGGCTTGGGCGGCGGTAGTTTTCGGCGGGGCGGGCTTTGCCGCCGCTGCCTTCGCGGTGACGGGCTTGGGCGTGTCCGCCTTGGCTTCGGCCGGCTTGGCTTCGGCAGGTTTGCCTTTGGCCGGTTTGGCTGCGGCCGGCTTGGTGCTGGCGGCTTTCCGCTTTACATGTTTTTTTGCCGGCTTGGCGTCGGACGGCTTGAACAATTGGAAAATGCCCGGCAACTCCTGCTGCTGCGCCAGCGCCGGGGCGGCGCCGAACAGCAGCGCGAGCATCACCAGGAATGGACCGCAACGCATCGTCTTGAACGCTACTTTCGACCATGTTTTGCGGCACCTTAGCCCATGGAAGATGCGGTGCAAGGCAGCGGGACGCTGGCCGAAAACGATGGCGGGCGTAACGGTTTGCGGCGCGTGATCCCTCGGGTCGAGCCCAAGGGCAGGCTTTTTTTGCGATCATGCGCTAGGGTCACGGGCGATGCTCGACAAGGAAGAACTCGAACGCTATGCGCGCCACATCGTGCTGCGCGAGGTCGGCGGCCCGGGGCAGGCCAAGCTCAAGGCCGCCCGCGTGCTGGTGATCGGCGCCGGCGGCCTGGGCGCGCCGGTGCTGCTCTATCTCGCCGCCGCTGGCGTCGGCACGCTCGGCGTGGTCGATGACGACGTCGTGTCGCTGTCGAACTTGCAGCGGCAGGTGATCTTTTCGACCGGCGACATCGGCGAGCCGAAAGCCGAACGCGCCGCTGCCGCGATCGCGCGGCTCAATCCGCGTCTGACGGTCGAGAGCCATGGCGTGCGGCTGACCGCGAACAACGCGCTCAATCTGATCGCGCGTTACGACTTGATCGCCGACGGCTCCGATAATTTCGCCACCCGCTATCTCGTCTCCGACGCCTGCTATTTTGCGAAAAAGCCACTGGTCACCGCCGCGGTCGGCACCTTCGACGGCTCGCTCACCACGCTGCGGCCGCACGAGACGCGCACCGACGGCAAGCGCAATCCAACCTATCGTTGTCTGTTTCCCGAACCGCCGCCGGCGGGTACCGTGCCGGCCTGCGCGGAGGCCGGGATTCTCGGCGCGCTGCCGGGCGTGCTCGGCTCGCTGATGGCGCTGGAGGTGATCCGCGAGCTTGTCGGCTTCGGCGAAGGCTTGGTCGGCCGGCTCTTGATGGTCGACGCGCGCTCGATGCGGTTCGAGACGCTGAGTTACGAGTGGGACCCGAATAATCCGCTGAGCGGGGAGAAGCCGACGATCAAAGACTTATCGAGTCACGCAGCGAAAAACCCGCCCTCATCCTGAGGAGCGTCGCGTTAGCGATGCGTCTCGAAGGATGGGGCGGCCCCATGCTTCGAGACGCGCACTTCGTGCGCTCCTCAGCATGAGGCCGATAAAGGTTAGAGCATCGACGGCAACACGCGATCCGGCGGCCGATGTCCGTCCATGAAGGTCTTGATGTTGATGATGACCTTCTCGCCCATGTCGACGCGGCCTTCCAGCGTGGCCGAGCCCATATGCGGCAGCAACACCACCTTGCCGGCGCGCGCGAGCTTGACCAGCTTCGGGTTCACCGCCGGCTCGTGCTCGAACACATCGAGCCCCGCGCCGGCGAGCTCGTCCGCTTCGAGCATGCGCGCGAGCGCGTTCTCGTCGATCACTTCGCCGCGCGAGGTGTTGACGATATAGGTCTCGGGACGCAGCAGCTTGAGACGGCGCGCCGACAGCAGGTGATAGGTCGCCGGCGTGTGCGGGCAATTGACCGAGATGATGTCCATGCGGGCGAGCATCTGGTCGAGGCTCTCCCAATAGGTGGCGTCGAGCTCTTCCTCGATCTTGGGCGCCACCCGGCGGCGGTTGTGGTAATGGATTTGCAGGCCGAAGGCGCGCGCCCGGCGCGCCACCGCCTGGCCGATCCGCCCCATGCCAATGATGCCGAGCCGCTTGCCCCAGATGCGGTGGCCGAGCATCCAGGTCGGCGTCCAGCCGGTCCAATCCTTGTCGGCGGTGAGGATGCCGGCGCCTTCCACCAGCCGGCGCGGCACCGCCAGGACCAGGGCCATGGTCATGTCGGCGGTGTCCTCGGTCAGCACCCCCGGCGTATTGGTGACGGTGATCCCGCGCTGGACGGCGGTGATGACGTCGATATTGTCGACGCCGTTGCCGAAATTGGCGATCAGCTTGAGCTGCTCGCCCGATTTGCCGATCACCGCGGCGTCGATGCGGTCGGTGACCGTGGGGACCAGGACGTCGGCGGTTTTCACCGCTTCCTGCAACTCCGCATGGGTCATCGGCTTGTCGTCGGCATTGAAGCGGGCGTCGAAAAGTTCCCGCATGCGCAGCTCGACGCGGTCGGGCAGCTTGCGCGTGACGATGACCAGCGGCTTTTTGGTCTTCGGCATGTCCGTTTAACCGCGGTGCCCAGCAGCCATGATTTCGCCGCCGAACGCCGTTCAGCCCTCTTTAACCGTGCTCGCCCACACTGCGGACCTCGCACATGGGGTCAAAATCCATTCTTTTTCCTACCAGATGGCAGTGACAACACAAAGCTTTGCGGCCGTGTTCCGGCGCCTCGGTCTATGCAGCGCTGGCCGGGGCCGCGCTGTCGGCCATGGACCCGACCGGCATGGCGCCGCCCGCCCAGGCGGGCAGCGACACGGCTATCGCCACCGGTTCGGTGAGCGGCCTGCCGGTTCCGCGCTTCGTCAGCCTCAAGTCGGATCGGGTCAATGTGCGCTCCGGCCCCAACAAGGATCAGGACGTGCGCTGGGTCTATACCCGCGCCGGCATGCCGGTGGAGATCACCGCCGAGTTCGAGAACTGGCGGCGCATCCGCGACTGGGAGGGGGCGGAGGGCTGGGTCTACCACTCGCTCTTGTCCGGCCGGCGCTCCGCGGTGGTGGTGCCGACATTGAAGAACGATCTGGTGCCGCTCTACGCCCAGCCCGGATGCGGCGTCGCCGCTGATGGCCCGGCTGCAATCGGGCGTGCTCGGCCAGCTGAAATCCTGCAACGGCACCTGGTGCCAGTTCGCGGGCAAGAATTTCGACGGCTGGATCCGGCAGGAGCGGCTGTGGGGCGCCTATCCGAACGAAAAGGTGGACTAGGTTTTTCCGCTTAGTCCCGAGGAAAGCGGGAATCCAGGTCTTTGGCCCTGGGTCCCCGTTTTCGCGGGGACGAGCGGACAAAAACGTGAGCCCTTCATTCAATAAAAATGGCCGGCATAAGCTCGGCCACGACAACACTAAATGCTGGAATGATGCGGAGGCGTTACGCCTTCCGCCTGAGCCGCACGACCACATCCACGCGTTCGATCTCGAAACCTTCCGGCGGGGCCGGGGTCTTGCCGACGATCACCTCGGCGCACGGGATGTCGACCAATTCGTTCGCGCCCTCGACGAAGAAATGATGATGCGCCGACGCATTGGTGTCGAAATACGCCTTCGAACCCTCGACCGCCACCTGGCGCAGCAGGCCGACCTGGGTGAACTGGTGCAGCGTGTTGTAGATGGTGGCGAGCGACACCGGCACCTTGGCGCGGCTCGCCTCGTCGTACAGCATTTCGGCCGTGAGATGGCGGTCGCCCTTGCCGAACAGCAGCCAGCCGAGCGCCATGCGCTGGCGCGTCGGCCGCAAGCCGACCTGACGCAACATCGCCTTCACGTCGTGCCAGGGACAGCCGGTGAGCAGCGAGCGATCCGCGGCCGGCTCGGCGGCGGCGGGCGGGGCAGAGGGGAATCCCAGGGTACGCGGTTGACTCATTATGACGCCCAAGAGCCTGCCTAACCGGCCGGCAAAAAACCGTTTCAATTGCAACATATATGCTTTGGCAGCCTAGATGCAACTGCCTCGCAATTGAGTGGTAGCACTATGTCGCAGGTTTTTCGAGCGCAGATTGCCGGTTTCCCAAGGCCCCGCCATCTTTGCCCGTACACTTCGGTGTGTTACGAAATCCGCGCATGGGAATTCAGCCAGCAGGCCCGCCAAGCGGGGAAATCGCGGTTATGGACACCAGGCGTCACAGCTTCGACTATGAAGACTTGCTTGCTTGTGGGCGGGGCGAGCTGTTCGGGCCGGGCAACGCCCAGTTGCCGCTGCCGCCGATGCTGATGTTCGATCGTATCTCCGAAATTGCGGAACAGGGTGGCGAGCACGGCAAGGGCATGATCCGGGCCGAACTCGACGTGAAACCGGACCTCTGGTTTTTCCTCTGCCATTTCAAGGGCGACCCGGTCATGCCGGGCTGCCTCGGTCTCGATGCGCTTTGGCAGATGGTGGGCTTCTTCCTCGGCTGGCTGGGCTCGCCGGGCAAAGGCCGCGCGCTCGGCCTGGGCGAACTCAAATTCTCCGGGCAAGTGCTGCCGACCATGAAAAAGGTCGTCTATGGCGTCGACTTCAAGCGGGTGATGCGCTCGAAGCTGGTGCTCGGCATCGCCGACGGCTGGCTGTCGGCCGATGGCAACGTGATCTACCGGGCCTTTGACCTCAAGGTCGGCCTGTTCAAGCAGGACGAAGCGCTGCAGCCGAGTGGTGCCTGAGTAGACCCTGCGGTGTTGCATGGTTGCCTGGGGCGGCCCATGTATGGCCCAATCATCGATAATCCGCGGCGCGAATAAGGGTGTGCGGCAATGAGACGGGTCGTCGTCACCGGGATGGGTATCGTCTCATCCGTCGGCAATAACACGCAGGAAGTTCTGGCCAGCCTGCGCGAGGCCAAGTCCGGCATCGTGCGCGCCGACAAATACGCCGAACTTGGCTTCCGCTGCCAGGTGCACGGCGCGCCCACGCTCGATCCGGCGGAAGTGGTTGACCGCCGCGCCATGCGGTTTCTCGGCGGCGGGGCGGCCTGGAACCATGTCGCCATGGAGCAGGCGATCCGCGATGCCGGCGTCGAGGAAAAGGACATTTCCAACGAGCGCACCGGCATCGTCATGGGCTCCGGCGGACCTTCGGCGCGCGCGATCGTCGATGCCGCCGACATCACGCGCAGCAAGGGCCCCAAGCGCGTCGGCCCGTTCGCGGTGCCGAAAGCGATGTCGTCCACGGCGTCCGCGACGCTCGCCACCTGGTTCAAGATCAAGGGCGTGAATTATTCGATTTCCTCGGCCTGCGCGACTTCCAACCATTGCATCGGCAACGCCGCCGAGATCATCCAATGGGGCAAGCAGGACATGGTCTTCGCCGGCGGCTGCGAAGAGCTGGACTGGACGCTCTCGGTTTTGTTCGACGCCATGGGCGCGATGTCGTCGAAATTCAACGACACGCCGGCCAAGGCCTCGCGCGCCTATGACGTTGACCGCGACGGCTTCGTCATCGCCGGCGGCGCCGGCGTGCTGGTGCTGGAAGAACTCGAGCACGCCAAGGCGCGCGGCGCCAAGATCTATGCCGAGGTCGCCGGCTATGGCGCAACCTCCGACGGCTTCGACATGGTGGCGCCCTCGGGCGAGGGCGCGGTGCGCTGCATGAAGATGGCGCTGGAGACCTGCAAGGCGCCGATCGACTACATCAATCCGCATGCCACCGCGACGCCGGTCGGCGATCTCAAGGAGATCGAGGCGATCCGCGCGGTGTTCGGGGCGAAGTGCCCGCCGATTTCCGCCACCAAGTCGCTGACCGGCCATTCGCTCGGCGCGGCCGGCGCGCAGGAGGCCATCTATTCGCTATTGATGATGAACAACGGCTTCATCTGCGAAAGCGCCAACATCGAGAACCTCGATCCCGCCTTTGCCGACATGCCGATCGTGCGCGAACGCCGTGACAATGTCAGGCTCGGCGCCGTGCTGTCGAATTCGTTCGGCTTCGGCGGCACCAATGCCTCGGTGGTGTTCAAAAAGCTGGATGCGTGATCGATGACATCGGCGCGCGCGGGGAATAGTCACCGTCATGGCCGGGCCTGTCCCGGCCATCCACGTCTTTAACGAGCAGCAAGTCGTGGATGCCCGGCACAAGGCCGGGCATGACGACGGAGAGCCAGAACATGCCGGGATTGATGGACGGAAAGCGCGGGCTGGTGATGGGGGTCGCCAACGACCACTCGATTGCCTGGGGCATTGCTAAGATGCTTCATGACCATGGCGCCAAGCTCGCTTTCACCTACCAGGGCGACGCGCTGGCCAAACGGGTGAAGCCGCTCGCCGAGCAGGCCGGGTCTTCATTCGTGATGCCGTGCGACGTCGAGGACATCGCCTCGGTCGACGCGGTGTTTGGCGAAATCAAGAAGCAATGGGGCACGATGGATTTCCTCGTGCACGCCGTCGCCTATTCGGACAAGAACGAACTCAAGGGCCGCTACGCCGACAGTACGCGCGCGAATTTCATCCGCACCATGGTGATCTCCTGCTACGCCTTCACGGAAGCCGCCGCGCGCGCGTCCGCGCTGATGCCGAACGGCGGCGCCATGGTGACGTTGACCTATAATGGCGGCGAGCGCGCGATGCCGAACTATAACGTGATGGGCGTGGCCAAGGCCGGGCTGGAGGCCTCGGTGCGTTATCTGGCGGTCGATTTCGGGCCGCAAAAGATCCGCGTCAACGCGATCTCGGCCGGTCCGATCCGCACGCTGGCCGGAGCGGGCATCACCGATGCGCGCTATATGTTCGCGTTTCAGCAGAAATATTCTCCGCTCGGCCGCGGCGTGACGCTGGAGGAACTGGGCGGCGCCGGGCTTTATCTGCTGTCGGACTTGTCGACCGGCGTCACCGGCGAAGTGCATTTCGTCGATTCGGGCTACAACGTCATCGCCATGCCGCAGCCCGACGCGCTCAAGCAAGCGGGCGGCAAGGTGGAAGGGAATAACAACAGCGGCGGGCAGTAGCTCCGCCTCATCCTGAGGAGCGGCCGTTGGCCGCGTCTCGAAGGATGGGGCGGCCCCATGGTTCGAAACGCGTCGCTACGCGACGCTCCTCACCATGAGGCCGAATAAAAAAACGGCCGGGGAAATCCCCGGCCGCTTTCATTTTTGGTCGCTTAAGGCGAAGCCTTATTCCGCCGCCTGCGCCTGCGCTCTGGAAGCCTTCGAAAGAAGACCGTTCAGCCGCGATCAGGCGAGATCGAAGCGATCGGCGTTCATCACCTTGTTCCAGGCCGCCACAAAGTCGGCCACAAACTTCTGCTGCGCGTCGGCGGAGCCATAGACTTCGGCAAGAGCGCGCAGCTGCGCGTTCGAACCGAAAATGAGGTCGACACGGGTGGCAGACCACTTCGGTTTGCCCGTTTTGCGATCGTGCCCCTCGAACACATCCGCGTCGCCCGATGTCGCCTTCCACTCCGTGCCCATGTCGAGCAGGTTCACGAAGAAGTCGTTGCTGAGGGTCTCCGGCCGCTTGGTGAAGACGCCGTGCTGGGATTGCCCGTGGTTCGCACCCAGGACGCGCATGCCGCCGACGAGAACCGTCATCTCAGGTGCGGTCAGCGTCAGCAATTGCGCCTTGTCGATCAGAAGCTCCTCAGGCGTAACGGCATATTTGGCCTTCTGGTAGTTGCGGAACCCGTCCGCGAACGGCTCGAGCACGGCGAAGGACTCGACATCGGTCTGCTCCTGCGTCGCGTCGGTGCGGCCCGGTGCAAACGGAACCTCCACGTTGGAGCCGGCCTTCTTCGCCGCCTGCTCGACGGCTGCGCAACCGCCGAGCACGATCAGGTCGGCCAGCGACACCTTCTTGCCGCCGCTTGCCGCGTCGTTGAACGCCTTCTGGATGCCCTCGAGGGTCTTGAGCACCTTCGCCAGTTGAGTCGGCTGGTTGACCTCCCAATCCTTCTGGGGGCTGAGACGGATGCGCGCGCCGTTCGCCCCGCCGCGCTTGTCGGAGCCGCGGAAGGTCGCGGCCGACGCCCAGGCGGTCGAGACCAGTTGGGAGATCGGCAGCCCGGTAGCGAGGATCTTGCCCTTGAGGTCCGCGATGTCCTTCGCGTCGATCAGCTTGTGATCGACGGCGGGGACGGGGTCCTGCCACAGCAGCTCCTCCGCCGGAACCTCCGGGCCGAGATAGCGCGAGCGTGGGCCCATGTCGCGGTGGACCAGCTTGAACCACGCCCGGGCGAAGGCATCCGCGAACTCGTCCGGATTCTCGTAGAAGCGCCGCGATATTTTTTCGTAGGCAGGGTCGAAGCGCAGCGAAAGGTCGGTAGTCAGCATGGTCGGCTTGCGGCGCTTCGATTTGTCCTGCGCATACGGGATCTGTTCCGGTGCGCCCTTCGCCACCCACTGCTGCGCCCCGGCCGGGCTCTTCTCCAGTTCCCATTCATAGCCGAACAGGTTCCAGAAGAAGTTGTTGCTCCACTTCGTCGGCGTCGTGGTCCAGGTAACTTCCGGGCCGCCGCCGATCGTGTCATCGCCCTTGCCGCTGCCAAAGCTGCTCTTCCAGCCGAGGCCTTGCAGTTCGAGGCCGGCGGCTTCCGGTTCCGGGCCCACCAGCGACACATCGCCGGCGCCGTGGGTTTTGCCGAAGGTGTGTCCGCCGGCGATGAGCGCGACGGTTTCCTCGTCATTCATGGCCATGCGGGCAAAGGTTTCGCGGATGTCCTTGGCGGCGGCGACCGGGTCCGGGTTGCCGTTCGGACCTTCCGGGTTCACGTAGATCAGCCCCATCTGCACGGCGGCGAGGGGATTCTCGAGATTCCGCTCACCCGAGTAGCGCTTGTCGCCAAGCCAGCTGTCCTCGGCGCCCCAGTAGGTGTCTTCGTCAGGCTCCCAGACATCGGCGCGCCCGCCGGCAAAGCCGAAGGTCTTGAAGCCCATCGAACTCCAGCGCGACGTTGCCGGCCAGGATCATCAGGTCGGCCCAGGAGATCTTGTCGCCGTATTTCTGCTTGATCGGCCACAGCAGCCGGCGCGCCTTGTCGAGGTTCACGTTGTCCGGCCAACTGTTGAGCGGTGCGAAGCGCTGCTGGCCGGCGCCGGCGCCGCCGCGGCCATCGCCGATGCGGTAGGTGCCCGCGCTGTGCCATGCCATGCGGATGAAGAGCGGCCCGTAGTGGCCGAAGTCCGCCGGCCACCACTCTTGCGAGTCCGTCATCAGCGCGGTGAGATCCTGCTTCAGGGCCTTGAGGTCGAGCTTCTTGAACGCTTCCGCGTATTTGAACGCCTCGCCCATGGGATTCGACAACGAAGAATTCCGGTGGAGCATTCTGAGGTTCAACTGGTTCGGCCACCAATCCCGGTTGGACTGCACTCCAACGGTCGTATGGTGCATGAACGGGCATTCGCCCGCGCTCTTGTCAGTCTTGGCGTCCATGTTTCTCTCCAATCGTGTTCTGGAATTTTCTTCGCGCTGTCTTGTTGGGTATCTAGGCGCGGTGCCTGCGAATGTTTAGGCGCTGTGGCGTCATCAGGTCTAATCGTATTGATTGGTAGTATCGATAAGTATATCTTATTGCTGTGATCACCTTGCGGCAGTTGCGTTATTTGACCTCACTGGCGCGCCACCGGCATTTCGGGCGGGCGGCGGCCGACTGCGCGGTGACCCAGCCGGCGCTGTCCATGCAGGTGCGCGTGCTGGAACGCGAGATCGGCGCCGAACTGGTGGAGCGCCGGCCGGGCGACATCGTGCTCACCGGCACCGGGCTGGAGGTGGCGCAGCGCGCTGAGCAAATCCTCGCCGCCACCCGCGATCTGGTCGACTTCGCGCGCCACCGCGGCCTGCTTACCGGGCCGCTTCGCCTCGGCATCATCCCGACGCTGGCGCCTTATATTTTGCCGCGCGTGTTGCCGCAGCTGCAGGCGAACTATCCGCAACTGCGGCTGGAAGTGCGCGAGACGCAGACCAAGCTGCTGCTCGACGAGCTTGCCCGCGGCGAGCTCGACGCCGCGCTGCTGGCGCTGCCGGTGGAGGGCGCCGACGTCGAGACGCTTGCCCTGTTCGACGACGCGTTCCTGCTGGCGGTGCCGGCGGGTGATGCGCTGCCCGCGCGCGCCAAAGTCAGCGTCGAGGACGTCGACCAAGCCCGGCTGATTTTATTGGAAGAGGGCCATTGCCTGCGCGACCAGGCGCTGGCGTTCTGCGCCGCCCCGCGGCGCGACGCGCCCGCGGGTCTCGGCGCCACTTCGCTGGCGACGGTAATGCAGATGGTGGCGAACGGCTACGGCGTGACGCTGCTGCCGGAGGTGGCTGTCGATGCCGAGGGACGCGACGAGCGGGTGAAACTCTTGCGGTTCAACGCGCCGCAGCCGGCACGCACCATCGGCTTGGCCTTCCGCCGCACCTCGCCGCGCCGCAAGGATTTCGAGGCGCTCGGCAAGATCATCGTCAATACGCTGGGCGCGGCAAAGCCGCAGGCGCGGCGCCCGACATTGCAGCCGGCGAAATGAAAAGGGCGGCCGCGAGGGCCGCCCTTAATTCTTTGCGCCTCACCCTTCGAGACGTGCGCTTCGCGCACTCCTCAGGATGAGGTCGATCGAGGTTACTCCGCCGCGCCGCCGCCAGCCGCCTGTTGCGGCTCGCCGGCCTTCTGCTTGGCTTCGAGGTCCTCGCCGGTGGTCTGATCGACGACCTTCATGGACAGCCGCACCTTGCCGCGTTCGTCCATGCCGAGCAGCTTGACCTTCACCTTGTCGCCTTCCTTGACCACGTCGGTGACCTTGTTGACGCGATGCGCCGCCAGCTGGCTGATATGCACCAGGCCGTCCTTGGCGCCGAAGAAGTTCACGAAGGCGCCGAAGTCCATCACCTTGACCACGGTGCCGTCGTAGATCTTGCCGGGCTCCGGATCGGAGGCGATCGACTTGATCCAGTTGATCGCCGCCTTGATCGAAATCGGCGTCGGCGGAGGCCACCTTCACCGAGCCATCGTCCTCGATGTTGATCTTGGCGCCGGTCTTCTCGACGATCTCGCGGATCACCTTGCCGCCGGTGCCGATCACTTCGCGGATCTTGTCGGTCGGGATCTTGAACATCTCGATGCGCGGGGCATGCTCGCCGAGTTCGGCGCGCGCGGCGGTGAGCGCCTTCGCCATCTCGCCGAGGATATGCAGGCGGCCGTCCTTGGCCTGCGCCAGCGCCACCTTCATGATCTCCTCGGTGATGCCGGCGATCTTGATGTCCATCTGCAGCGAGGTGACGCCCTGTTCGGTGCCGGCCACCTTGAAGTCCATGTCGCCGAGATGGTCCTCGTCGCCGAGGATGTCGGAGAGCACGGCGTAGCGCTTGTCCTCGAGAATGAGGCCCATGGCGATGCCGGCGGTCGGCCGCCGGAGCGGCACGCCGGCGTCCATCAGCGCCAGCGACGAGCCGCAGACGGTCGCCATCGAGGATGAGCCGTTCGACTCCATGATCTCGGAGACCAGGCGGATGGTGTAGGGGAATTCCTCCGCCTTCGGCAGCAGCGGATGGATCGCGCGCCAGGCCAGCTTGCCGTGGCCGATTTCACGCCGTCCGGGAGCCCCGACGCGGCCGGTCTCGCCGACCGAAAACGGCGGGAAGTTGTAGTGCAGCAGGAACGTCTCTTTGTAGGTCCCTTGCAGCGCGTCGATGAACTGCTCGTCCTCGGCGGTGCCCAGCGTCGCCACCACCAGGGCCTGGGTCTCGCCGCGGGTGAACAGCGCCGAGCCGTGCGCGCGCGGCAGCACGCCGACCTCCGCCACGATCGGGCGCACGGTCTTGAGGTCGCGGCCGTCGATGCGCTTGCTGGTGTCGAGGATGTTCCAGCGCACGATCTTGGCTTCGAGTTCCTTGAACACCGCGGCGACGTGCAGCTTGTTGTAGTCGGGGTTGTCGGTGCCGCCCGGGAAGAAGTGGCTCATCACCTTTTCCTTCGCCGCGGCGACGGCGTTCTGCCGCTCCATCTTGGCGGCGATCGAATAGGCGGTGCGCAGGTCCTTTTCGACCAAGCCGAGGATTTCCTTCTCCAGCTTGGTGTTGTCCGGCACCGAGAGTTCGCGCGGCTCCTTGGCGGCTTTTTCCGCGAGCCTGATGATGGCGTCGATCACCGGCTGGAAATGCCGGTGGCCGAACATCACGGCGCCCAGCATGATTTCCTCGCTGAGCTCCTTGGCTTCCAATTCCACCATCAGCACCGCGTCGGTGGTGCCGGCCACGACCAGATCGAGCTGGCTCTCGACCATCTCGTCGAGCTGCGGGTTGAGCACGTATTCGTTGTTGATGAAGCCGACGCGGGCGCCGCCGATCGGGCCCATGAAGGGCGCGCCGGACAGCGTGAGCGCGGCCGAGGCCGCGACCATGGCGACGATGTCGGGATCGTTTTCCAGATCATGCGACAACACGGTGATGATGATCTGCGTGTCGCAGCGCCAGCCGTCGGCGAACAGCGGACGGATCGGGCGGTCGATCAGGCGCGAGGTCAGCGTGTCCTTTTCGGTCGGCCCGCGTTCGCGCTTGAAATAGCCGCCGGGAATCCGGCCGGCCGCGTAGTATTTTTCGGTGTAGTTGACGGTGAGCGGCAGGAAGTCGATGCCTTCCTTCGGCTGCTTGGCCGCCACCACGGTGGCGATCACGGTGGTCTCGCCGTAGGTGGCGAGCACCGCGCCGTCGGCCTGGCGCGCTACCCGGCCGGTCTCGAGGGTGAGCTTGCGCCCGCCCCAATCGAGTTCAACTCGATGCATATCGAACATTGCGTTTTTCTCTCATGGTTTCTGGCCAGACCCGAAAGCCATGAGCAAGACGGCAAGAAACTGCGGCGCGTCACGGTGGTGAAGCGAACAGCGTCTGGCGATCCTGCCATGGCGTTCAGAACCTAGCCTTATCGCGGGGCCGAACCTTGTGCGGGCCCGCTTGTCGCCGGCAGCGCCATCGCCGCCGGATAAATTGAGCGAACGCGTCACACGCATCGCTCACGAAACGCGCGGGGCATTAAGCGCCTCACGCGGGTACAAAATCATCGGCGGATGCCGAGCTTCTCGATCAAAGTCTTGTAGCTTGCCTCGTTGGTGCGCCGCAGATAATCGAGCAAACTGCGGCGCTGGCTCACCATCTTGAGCAATCCACGGCGGGAATGGTTGTCCTTGACGTGGGTCTTGAAATGCTCGGTGAGATTATTGATGCGCTCCGACAGGATCGCCACCTGCACTTCGGGCGATCCGGTGTCACCGGGCTTATTGGCAAATGCACTAATGACTTCGGCCTTGCGGCCGGCGGTTACCGACATCGGTCATCCTTTCTTCGGTCCGGCGCTGCCGATCAGCCCGGCCAGGTTGAACACGCGCTTGGGGACGATTTCGCCGCGGTCCAGTTCGGCCAGAGCCACCAGCTGGCCCGACGCCGTGACATAGACTGGCCCGCGGAAATTGGGCGCATCCCGTCCGCGCAACAAAACGGCTTGGCCTCTTGCGAGCCTCGCCGCATCCGCCCGACTGACGGCCAGCGCCGGGATGTCGTCCAGCGCGGTCTCAACGGGCATGAGAACGCCGGCAAGGCTAGCCTCGCCGGCTGCGGCTCTATGGCACACAGCCTCCAATTGTTCCAGCAAAATCATGGTTTCTTCGCCAAACGGCCCCACCGCGACCCGGCGGAGCGCGCTGACATGGCCGAAACAGCCCAAAGCGCGGCCTAAGTCCCGCGCCAGCGAGCGGACATAGGTGCCTTTGCCGCATTCGGCATGCAAAACGGCATGATCGGGGTCGGGGGTGGCGACCAGCTCCAGCCGGGAGATATCGACCGGGCGGGGGGCCAGTTCCACCGTTTCGCCGTCGCGGGCGAGGTCGTAGGCGCGTTCGCCCGCGATCTTGATGGCCGAATAGCGCGGCGGCACTTGGCTGATGGTGCCGGTATAGGACGGCAGCAGGGCGCGGATGGCCTCCGGCGTGGGGCGTTGATCGCTTGCGGCGACGACGCGGCCCTCGGCGTCGTCGGTGTCGCGTTCCTCGCCCCAACGCACGGTAAACTGGTAGAGCTTGCGGCCGTCCATCACGAACGGAACCGTCTTGGTCGCTTCGCCGAGCGCAATCGGCAGGCAGCCGGAGGCGAGCGGGTCGAGGGTGCCGGCGTGACCGGCGCGCTTGGCCGAAAACAGGCGCTTGACCACGCTGACCGCGTGGGTGGAGGTCATGCCGACCGGCTTGTCGAGCACCAGCCAGCCGTGGACATCGCGCTTGTCGCGCTTCTTCTGCTGCCTTGCTCCGCCCTTGCCACCTGGTTCCCTCCCCCCGCAACCCGGGCTTGCCGGGTTGCGTAACATCGTGCGCAAGTCGGGCAGGCCCGACTTGCGATGGGGGAGGGACAGGGACGGGGGTGGGCTGCACATTCATTGCTTCATTGATTGACCCCCCTCCCGGATCGCTTCGCGATCCGACCTCCCCCGCAAGGGGGGAGGTGAAGAAGCGTCTACCGGACCCAAGAACTTATTCATCGCCGCTATCGCCCTCATGTTCGAGGTCCCGCTTCACCGCCGGCGAGCGCAGCAGCTTGTCGATGCGCTCGGCCTCCGCGAATCGTTCGTCGACTCGAAACCGGATGTCGGGCGCGAATTTCAGATTGACGCGGTGGGCGATTTCCCCGCGCAGGAATTTCTTGTGGCGCTCGAACGCGGCCAGCACCTGATCGGCATCGCGGCCGGCGAGCGGCATGATATAGATGGTCGCCAGGCGCAGGTCGGCGGTCATGCGCACCTCCGGCACGGTGATGAGATGGCCCTCGATCACCGGATCGTGCACGTCGCCGCGCGTGAGCATCTCGGCCATCGCATGGCGCACCAGTTCGCCGACGCGCAACTGACGTTGCGAGCCTCCGGGCGTGCTGCTGTCGCGGTGACCTTTTTTACGCGTCATTGCAATCCAATGGTTCTTGTCATGCCAGGGCTTGTGCCGGGCATTCACGTCATGACGGGGAAACGGCGGAGCTAGACTTCGCGCGAAACCGTGAGAATTGGACTCACAGGCTGCGTTGAATCGTCTCCACCCGATAGCATTCGATCACGTCGCCTTGCTTCATGTCCTGATAGTTCTCGAAGGCCATGCCGCATTCCTGGCCGGCGCCGACTTCCCTGGCGTCGTCCTTGAAACGTTTGAGCTGCGATAGTTTGCCTTCGTGGATCACGACGTTGTCGCGGATCAGCCGCACATTGGCGCCGCGCTCCACCGTGCCGTCGGTGACGCGGCAGCCGGCAATGTTGCCGACCTTGGAGACCTTGAAGATCTCCAGGATCTGCGCGTTGCCGAGCATGGTCTCGCGCAGCGTCGGCGCGAGCAGGCCGGACATCGCCTTCTTCACGTCGTCGACCAGGTCGTAGATGATGTTGTAATAGCGGATTTCGATGCCGGCGCGTTCGGCCGCCTCGCGCGCTTCCTTGTTGGCGCGCACGTTGAAGGCAATGATCGGAACGCCGGACGCCTCGGCCAATGTCACGTCGGATTCGGAAATGCCGCCGACACCCGCATGCAGCACGCGCGCCGCCACCTCGTCGGTGCCGAGCTTGTCGAGCGCGCCGACAATGGCCTCCAGCGAGCCCTGCACGTCGGTCTTGACCACCAGCGGGAATTCCTTGCGGCCCGAGGTTTTGGCCTGCGCCATCATCTGCTCGAGCGAACCGCGCATGCCGGTGGCGCGCGCGGCGTGTTTCTCGCGCTTCTGGCGGGCCCGGTAATCGGTCACTTCGCGCGCGCGGCCTTCGTTTTCGACCACGGCCAGCCGGTCGCCGGCATCGGGCGTGCCGGAGAAGCCGAGCACTTCGACCGGGGTCGACGGGCCAGCCTGTTGAATCGGCTCGCCAGTGTCGGACACCAGCGCGCGCACGCGGCCCCATTCGGCGCCGGCCACGACCAGATCGCCGACCCGCAGCGTGCCGCGCTGGATCAGCACGGTCGCCACCGGGCCGCGGCCGCGGTCAAGCTTGGCCTCGATAACGGTGCCCTCGGCCGGGCGCTGCGGATTGGCCTTGAGATCGAGGATTTCGGCCTGCAGCCCGAGCATTTCGAGCAGCTTGTCAATATTGAGCTTCTCCTTGGCGGATACTTCCACGTCGACCACGTCGCCGCCCAGGGATTCGACCTGGACCTCGTGCTGCAGCAGTTCGGTGCGCACGCGCTCCGGCTTGGCGTCCGGTTTGTCGATTTTGTTGATGGCGACGATGATCGGCACCTTCGCCGCCTTGGCGTGATGAATGGCTTCAACCGTCTGCGGCATCACGCCGTCGTCGGCCGCGACCACCAGCACCACGATGTCGGTGACCTTGGCGCCGCGCGCGCGCATGGCGGTGAAGGCGGCATGGCCGGGCGTATCGATGAAGGTGATCTTGGCGCCGGACGGCGCGGTCACCTGATAGGCGCCGATGTGCTGGGTGATGCCGCCGGCTTCGCCGGCCACGACGTCGGTCGAGCGGATGGCGTCAAGCAGCGAGGTCTTGCCGTGGTCAACATGGCCCATGACGGTGACGACCGGCGCGCGCGGCTGCATAAGGGCCGCGTCGTCGGTCGCGTCGAACAGGCCTTCCTCGACGTCGGCTTCCGCCACGCGGCGCACGCTGTGACCCATTTCCTCGGCGATCAGCTGCGCGGTGTCGGCGTCGATCACGTCGTTGATTTGCAGCATCTGTCCCTGCTGCATCAGCAAGCGGATCACGTCGACGGCGCGTTCGGACATGCGGTTGGCAAGATCCGAAATCGTGATCGCCTCGGGAATGGTGACTTCGCGCACGAGCTTTTCCTTCGGCTCGGCGGAGGCCTGGCCCTTGAGCCGCTGGGTGCGGCGGCGGAATGAAGCGACGGAACGCTCGCGCACTTCGTCGGCGCGCAGCGCGGTAACCAGCGTAAGGCGGCCGCGTTGTTTCTCGGCGCCGCCGCGCGGAGCTGCGCGCGGCGCGGTCGCCGGACGGGCGGCGCCGGGACGCCGCGACGTGCGTGGCGCCTCTTCCTCCTCGGCTTCGAGCGCCATGCGGCCGGGGGCTGCTTTCTTGGTTTCATCTTCGCCGAAGCGCTTCTTGGCGACTTCGCCGGCCTTGCGTTTGGTTTCTTCCTCGTGCTTGCGGCGCTCGTCTTCCTCGCGCTTGCGCGCTTCCGCGGCTTCACGCTCGGTCTTGTCGACCACCTCGCGGCTCATGCGGCGGCGCGCTTCTTCCTCGGCGATCTTGCGCTCTTCGGCTTCGCGCACGCGCGAATCCGCCAGCGCATGGGCGCGCGCGGCGCGCTCCTCCTCGGTCAAGGTGCGTAACACTACGCCGGACGGTTTCGGCGCCTCGGCCGGCGCCGGCGCGGCTTTCGCCGCGGTGGCCGACTTCTTGGCCGTCTCGGCCGCGGCCGGCTCGGCCTTGGCCTCGGCCGCTCCGCCGATGCTGCGCCGTTTGACCTTTTCGACCACGACCTGCTTGCTGCGGCCGTGACTGAAGCTCTGGCGCACCACGCCCGTCTCGGTGCGCGGCTTGAGCGTCAGCTTGCTCGAGACGCTCAGTTTCTTTTCGCCAGGGTTCTTCGTTTCGCTCATCTACGTATTCTGTCCTCGTGCGCCGGCTGTCGGCGCATGCGCGCTAACCAAATCGGGCGAATTTCCGGTCCGAAAGCGCTCTAAGCGCTTGGCGCGACCGAGAAAAGTCTCGCTCACGGGTCCGGCAAGCAGGGCTGCATGTACCACATTTGGGCGGTTTAATGCCAAATCCAATTGCGCGCCGGTAAATAACTCGATGATCGCGATTTCACGCGATTTTTCCGGTGTTTTACGCTGCAACGCCGCGTCCAGCTTGCGCTTTCCGTCGGCCGCGGCATCGGCGGCATGGATCAGCGCCTTGAGGTCGTCGCGGCCAATCGCCGCTTCCACCTTGGCGAAACCGCCGACCACCTGACCGGCTTTGCCGGCGATCGCCAGCGCATCGAGCGCGCTGCGCTCCAACAGCCGTTCGGTGGCCGCCGTCAGATCGGGCGCGACCCGCACGTTGCGCTTGAAGCCGCGCGCAAAAACTTGGCGCTTGATCGCATCGTCGAGCGCGGCGCGGGTGGCGGTGATCCAGATGCCGCGGCCGGGCAGCTTGCGCTTGACGTCGGGCACGGCGTTGCCGTCGGGACCGATCACGAAGCGGATCATCTCGTCGACCGGTTTCAGGATGCGGCTGAGCGCGCAATGCCGCTCCATCCCCGGAGCGATACGGGTCGCTCCGCGGTCGAGCTCGCTATTGGGCGCTGTCGCCAGCATCACAGGGGCGATCTCCTTTAAGCGCTCGCCGGCGGCGCGTCCGCGGGCGCCGCTTCGGCTTCCGGAGCGGGCGGCGGCGCGAGCTCCGCCTCGGTCACCCAGCCGGCCTTGAGGCGGGCCTGCATGATCATGGATTCGGCGTCCTCGCGCGACACGTCGAGGCCTTCGAGGAAGCCGGGCTCATGCTTCGACTCGCCGTCTTTGCGTTCGGTCCAACCGGTCAGATCGTCGGTGGCGCAGCCGGCGAGATCTTCCACGGTCTTCACGCCGTTTTCGCCGAGGGCGACCAGGATCTTGGTGGTGACGCCGGGCACCTCCTTGACCGCGTCCTCGACGCCCAATTCGACGCGCTTGGCGTCGAGCTCGGCTTCCTGCTTGTCGAGATATTCCTTGGCGCGCTCTTGCAGCTCGTGCGCGGTGTCGTCGTCGAAGCCCTCGATGCTGGCGATTTCCTTCTCGTCCACCAGCGCGAGCTCCTCGATCGAGCCGAAGCCTTCCGAGGCGAGCAATTGCCCCACCACTTCATCAAGGTTCAGCGCCTCGACGAATATCTTGGTGCGGCTTTCGAACTCGGCGTGGCGGCGCTCGGACTCTTCCTGTTCGGTCAGAATATCGATGTCCCAGCCGGTGAGCTGGGAGGCCAGCCGCACGTTCTGCCCGCGCCGGCCGATGGCCAATGACAACTGCTGGTCGGGCACCACCACCTCGATGCGCTCCTTGTCTTCGTCGAGCACGACCTTGGCGACTTCCGCGGGCGCCAGCGCGTTGACCACGAAGGTGGCGATGTCGGGCGACCAGGGAATGATGTCGATCTTCTCGCCCTGCAATTCGTTCACCACCGCCTGCACGCGCGAGCCGCGCATGCCGACGCAGGCGCCGACCGGGTCGACGCTCGAATCGCGCGAGATCACCGCGATTTTGGCGCGCGAGCCGGGATCGCGGGCGACCGCCTTCACCTCGACGATGCCGTCATAGATTTCCGGCACTTCCTGAGCGAACAGCTTGGCGGTGAATTGCGGATGGGTGCGCGAGAGGAAGATCTGGGGCCCGCGCGGCTCGCGCCGCACGTCATAGATATAGGCGCGGATACGGTCGCCGTTGCGGAATACCTCGCGCGGCAGCATTTCGTCGCGCCGCACGATCGCCTCGCCGCGGCCGAGATCGACCACCACGTTGCCGTATTCGACGCGCTTGACGATGCCGTTGACGATGTCGCCGATGCGATCCTTGTACTCGGCATATTGCCGGTCGCGCTCGGCCTCGCGCACCTTCTGCACGATCACCTGCTTGGCCGATTGCGCGGCGATGCGGCCGTATTCCAGCGGCGGCAGGGGGTCCGCAATGGTGTCGCCCACCTGCGCGGCCGGGTGATGCTTGCGCGCGCCTTCCAGCGTGATCTGGTTGGACGGATTCTCCACCGTCTCCACCACCAGCATGTGGCGGGTGAGACGCAGATCGCCGGTCTTCGGCTCGATCTCGGCATGCACGTCGGTTTCCGCGCCGTAGCGCGAGCGCGCGGCCTTGGCGATGGCGTCTTCCATGGCGGCGATGACGATGCCGCGGTCGATCGCCTTCTCGCGGGCCACCGCGTCGGCGATTTGCAACAGTTCGAGCCGGTTGGCGCTGACAGCCATAGCTCAGTCTCCTTGGTTAGTGGCATGCCCGGCCTGGCCGGACCTGTGCCTACGATGTCGTTCTTCTCGTTTCGCCGCGCGCGCTGCGCGCTCGGCGGCCTTGCCGCGCCGCAAAGCTTGCGTCACCAATTCATCGGTGAGCACCAGCTTGGCTTCGCTCATGTCGTCAATCGGAAGCAAAATCTCCGAATTTTCGCCCGCTTCCGTGTCGTCGAGGTGAATGCGGGCCGCATCTCCCTCGGTTCCGGCCAACTGGCCGCGAAAACGCTTGCGCCCATTGACGGGGATTTCGGTTTCGATCTTGACCAGATGGCCGGCGTAGCGATCGAAATCGGATTTGCGCACCAGCGGGCGGTCGATGCCGGGCGAAGAGATTTCCAGCCGATAGGCGCGCTCGATCGGGTCGGCTGCGTCGAGCACCGGCGACAGCGCGCGCGACACGGCCTCGCAGTCCTCGACCGCCATGGTTCCGTCCGGCCGCTCCGCCATGATCTGCACGGTGCAGCCGTCGGCGCCCGAAATCCGCACCCGCACCAGCCGGTAGCCGAGCGCTTCGATCACCGGCTCGGCGATGCTCGCGACACGGGCCGCCAGCCCCGGCTCGACGATCAGCCGCGGTTCGGTTTCGGTCGGTGTGGCGGTTTCAACCGCCTGTCGTGCCTCGCTAGCGGCCATTTTGGTAACAAAAAAGAGCGGGTCCCGGGGGACCCACTCTCAAAACCCGTTCGGTTATGAGGGTGTCTTAACAAGCGGAAATATAGCAATTTTCGAGCCTCATGCAAGGGTGAAGGTGCCCTTGGGCGGCTAACCCTTCCTTCAGAATCTACCCTTAAATTTGCGTAAACCCACGGATCGCACGAATTCCAACGGCCGTTTGCGCAGGTTTTTGCCATGAGCGTTCCCGCCTCGCTGCTTCCCGAATTGGACCAGGTCGTCCAGCACAGCTCGGCGGAAAAGCGCGCCAAAACTCTGCGCCGCGTCATCGGTCTCTTTCTCGATCGCGCGGGCGCCTTCAATGCCGAACAGATTGCGCTGTTCGACGACGTCATCGGTCGCCTGATCAAGGAAGCCGACGTCAAGGCATTGGCGGAAATGGCGCGCCGGCTGGCGCCGGCGCCGAATGCGCCGACCGGCGTGTTGCTCACTCTGGCCGGGAACGACGATATTGCCGTCGCCGGCCCGGTGCTCCAGCAAGCCCGCTTCGACGACCCGGATCTCAAAACGATCGCTGAAACAAAGAGCCAGGCGCACCTGCTGGCGCTGTCCACCCGCTTGGGCGTTAGCGAGGGCCTGTCGGAGGTTTTGGTTGAGCGCGGCAATGGCGAGGTGTTGCGCAGCTTGGCCGCCAATCCGAAGGCACGGCTGTCGGAGAACGCGTTCACCACTCTGATCAAGCGCGCCGAACGTGACGACGTGCTGGCCGAGACGGTCGGCCTGCGCAGCGATGTTCCGCCGCGCCTGTTCCGCCAATTGCTGATGCAGGCGCGCGACATGGTGCAAAAGCGTTTGCTGGCGCGGGCCAAGCCGGAAACCCAAGCCGAAATCCGGCGCGTGCTGGCAAAAGCGAACGATGCGGCCACCGCCAAGCCGGCGCCGCGCAAGCAGAGCAAACTGACCGAGGCCGACGTCGCCGAATTTGCCAAGACCGGCAAGTACGATGAGACCATCGCCGCGCTCGCAACCATCTGCACGGTGCCGGTCGAGGTGGTGGACCGGCTGATCAACGCCGAGCGCATGGACCCGGTGCTGATCCTGGCGCGCGCGGCCGGCTTCGGTTGGCCGACGGTGCGCGCGATCATCAGCGCGCGGCCCGCCGCCAAACCCTCGAGCCAGACGCTCGATGCCGCGTCGGAGAATTTCGCGCAGCTGACCGCGGCCACCGCGCAGCGCGTGGTGCGGTTCTGGCAGGTCAGGCAAGGGACAGGGGAGTAGTTTCGTACTCCGTCATGCCCGGCCATGTGCCGGGTATCCACGTCTTTCTTTCTTCGCATAGCAACCAAGGCGTGGATGGCCGGGACAAGCCCGGCCATGACGATCATTTCCGCCGAAACATAAAATAAGCCGGAACGCGCCCTTCGCGCTTGGCCTTGGCTTCATAGCGCGTGCCGGAAAAATCCGGCCAGGGCCGGCGCCAGTCGTCGGCGCGCTCCGCCGTCCAGATGAAATCCTTCGAGCGCAGCACGCGCGCCAGCGCCCAGGCCGCGTAATCGGCAATGTCGGTGGCGAAGCGCAATTCGCCGCCGGGTTGGAGGATACGTGCCAGCCGCGCCAGGCTGTCATCCTGGATGAAACGGCGCTTCCAGTGCCGCCGCTTCGGCCACGGGTCGGGATAGAGCAGGTCGACGCGCGCGAGCGCACCCGCCGGCAGCCAGTCGAGCAACGCGCTGGCGTCGCCGAAATGCAAACGGATATTGCCGAGCTTGTCGGCGTCGATGGCCGTGAGCGCCTTGCCGATGGCGTTGACGAAGGCGTCGGAGCCGATGAAGCCGCTGCGCGGATTGGCTTTGGCCTGCGCGATCAGATGTTCGGCGCCGCCGAAACCGATTTCGAGGCGTACGTCGTCGACATTGCCGAACAGCGTGCGCAGATCGGCCGGCGCCGGCATTGCAAGATCGAGTGCGATGTGCGGCAACAGCGTATCGAATAGCGCGGCTTGCCGCGGCTTCGAGCGGGTGACCCTTGCGCCGGCCGAAGAAGGCGCGCTGCGACCCTTCTTTGTCATCGCCGGGCCGGCGCGAAGCGCCGTGACCCGGTGATCCCGATTCATTGGGCAATGCTTGTGCGTCCCTAAGCGAGATGGCCGGGACAAGCCCGGCCATGACAAGCTTAGTGCTGTTACGTCCCGGCGGGAATGCCGCTCACTTCACCGCGCTCTTGATCGCCGCGGCGAGGTCGGTTCTTCTCCCAGGAGAAGCCGCCGTCCTTCTCGGGGGCGCGGCCGAAATGGCCGTAGGCCGCGGTGCGCCGGTAGATCGGCCGGTTGAGCTTGAGCGTGCGGCGGATATTGGTCGGCGTGAGCCGGAACAGCTGGGGCAGGATCTTCTCGAGCTTCTTCTCTTCGACCTTGCCGGTGCCGTGGGTATCGACCAATACCGACATCGGGTCGGCCACTCCGATCGCATAGGCGACCTGGATGGTGCAGCGCTCGGCCACGCCGGCGGCCACCACGTTCTTGGCGAGATAGCGCGCGGCATAGGCGGCCGAGCGGTCGACCTTGGTCGGATCCTTGCCGGAGAAGGCGCCGCCGCCATGCGGCGCGTAGCCGCCGTAGGTGTCGACGATGATCTTGCGGCCGGTGAGGCCGCAATCGCCGTCGGGACCGCCGATCACGAAGTTGCCGGTCGGGTTGACCAGGAAATCGGACGGCCGCGACGGCATCCAGCCTTTCGGCAGCGCCGATTCCACGGCGTCAGCGATCATCTCCTTGACGATGCCGGGCGTATATTTCTTGCCGTTGCGGCTTTCCGCCTTGTGCTGCGTCGAGACGACGACCTTGGTGCAGCCGACCGGCTTGCCGTCAACGTAGCGCACGGTGACCTGGCTCTTGGCGTCGGGCTGCAGATCGAACAGCTGGCCGGAACGGCGCTTGTCGGCGAGCACCTTCAGGATCTTGTGCGCGAAATAGATCGGCGCCGGCATGAACGAGTTCTTCTCATAGACCTCGCTCTCGGTGCAGGCGAAGCCGAACATCATGCCCTGGTCGCCGGCGCCTTCTTCCTCGCCGCCCTTCTTCTTCTTGGCATTCACGCCCATGGCGATGTCGGGCGACTGGCCGTGCAGCAGCACCTCGACGTCGGCGCCGTAATAGGAAAAGCCGTCCTGGTCGTAGCCGATGTCCTTGACGACGTTGCGCGCAATCTGCGCGATCAGTTCGCGGTTCACCACCGTTTTAGTCGCCGTGCTTATGGAAGAACGGTTCGAGGCCGCGGCCTTCACCGGCGACGACGATCTTGTTGGTGGTGGAGAGCGTTTCGCAACCAAGCCGCGTGTTCAGCAGGCTGTCGTCGGCTACGCCCTTCTTTATATCGTTTGCCAGAAACGCGTCGAGCACCGCGTCGGAAATCTGATCGCAGACCTTGTCCGGATGACCTTCCGAAACCGATTCGCTCGTAAACAGAAAATTGGTGTGAGCCACCGCTAAAACTCCTCCCGTGACGCGGCGTTAAGCCGGCGCCGTTTCCCGGGTGTTTCTTGCAGTGGCGATGGACGAGGTCAAGGTGCGGGCAGCGGTGGGCAGTAGTCCGGGCAACGATGGGCCCGGGCCTAATCTCAGTCCTCGCCCGCGATCTGCTCGACCAGATCGACAATGCGCCGGCGCAGCTTGCTGTTCTTGATGCGCATGAACGACTTGGTCAGCGAGAGACCGTCGGAGGTGGCGAGGAAGTCCGACACATAGGCCGGCGAGGGCGCTTCGCCCATGCCGCCGGAATGATGGTGGCCGGGCAGGTGCGGCGCGCCTTCGAAGAAGAACGAGACCGGCACTTGCAGGATATTGGAAATCTGCTGCAGGCGGCTGGCGCCGATACGATTGGTACCTTTTTCGTATTTTTGTACTTGTTGGAAAGTGAGGCCAAGCGCGTCCCCAAGCTTCTCCTGACTCATGCTCAGCATCATCCGACGCATGCGCACGCGCGAGCCGACGTGCTTGTCAATCGGATTGGGGGTCTTCTTCGCCATAAAGGTCTCCTATGCGACTATTCGGCAGCGTAATGTCATAGATGGTGGTCCCAACGCAATCCATGCAATCCATGATTTCCCACGATCGCTCTGCAGCGTTAAAGCGAAGCAGGAATTAGCCTATATTTTTCAGCTGTTTTTGCATGGCTGATATCGAGCTCCTGCGGGTCGGATGGGCAAGGCGGGAGCGATAGCGGGCAACTAGGCCTTGCGGCACACGCAACCGCAATCTAGGGCTGAAAGTTCTGCAATTTACGGGCGCAACCGCCGCCGCGCGACTATTATCAAGCTTACTACCATAAATAGTATCAAGGTGCTGTCGCCAAATTTCACATAGGGTGTCGGGGCGATGGCGCGCGGCAGCGCTGAGTCGAGCACGCCCTCGGTGCCCAGCGGCAATAAATGGATGATGCGGCCGACCGGATCGACCACCGCGGAGATTCCGGTGTTGGCCGCGCGCGCCAGCGGCAAGCCCTCGGCAATCGCCAGCACGCGGGCCTGCTGGAAATGTTGGTATGGGCCCGAGCTTATTCCGAACCAGCCGTCATTGGTGACGTTGACCAGCCAGCCCGGCCGCTCACCACGCGGCACCGCGGCGCCGGGGAAGATCGCTTCGTAGCAGATCAACGGCAACATTTTCGGCGCGCCCGGCACTTCCATGGTGCGCCGGCGGTCGCCCGACAGGAATCCGCCGACCTGTTTGGTGAGTTGCCGCAAGCCGAGCCGTTCGAGCACGCGCTGGAACGGCAGATATTCGCCGAATGGCACCAGATGGACTTTGTCGTAGATGCCGCGGATCGAGCCGTCGGGGTCGATCACATAGACCGAATTATAGGCGCGCGGATTGCGTGCGCTGGCGTTTGGCGCCGCGCGCACGGCGCCGGTGATCAGCTCGGTAGAAGGTTTCAACAGCGCCACGATCTGCCCCAGCGCCTCCGGCTCGCGCGTGAGGAAGAACGGAAACGCCGATTCCGGCCAGATCAAATGGGTAACATCGCGCACGCCCTTCGATTGCGGCCCGGTGGCGCGGTTCGATAGGCGCAAATAGCGCTGCATGACCTCCGCCTTGGCGGCGTAATTGAATTTCTCGTCTTGTTGCAGATTGGGCTGCATGATGCGCAGCTTCACGCCGCTCACATATTCGGTCGGATGCTGCCACAGCCGCGCCACGCCGTAGCTGGCGAGCGCCAGCAGAATCAGAATGCCGATGATCGGTGCGCGCCGCGGATGCGGCGTGTCCGCCGCGTCGTCGGCGAGCACGGCCGGGCTGGCGCAGATCGCGATGCAAAGGAACGTGAGGCCCCAGATGCCGAACAGCGAGACGCTTTGCGCCAGCGCCAGCGGCTGGGTGAGCGCATAGCCGAAAGTGTTCCAGGGAAACCCGCTGAGCAGATGGCCGCGCAGCCATTCCGCGGCGGTCAGCATGGCGGCCAGCGCCAGCACGCGCACCGGCCCGCGCACCCAGATCAGCCGCGCCGCGGCCACGCCTAAGGCGGTGTAGAGCGCGAGATAGGCCGGCAGCCCCGCGACTGCCACCGGCAGCAGCCAGCCGAAGGTCTTGGCATCGACCAGAAAGGCGTAGCCGATCCAGTAAAGGCCGGCGAGGAAATAGCCGAAGCCGAAGCACCAGCCGGCGGCGGCCGCGGCCATGGTGCCGCTCCAGCGCGCGGCGGCGGAGCCGTCCACCAGCCAGATCAGCACCGGGAAAGTCAGGAACAGGATCGGCCAGGCATTGACCGGAGCCAGCGCCAGAGCCGACGCGGCCCCGGCGAAAAACGCGATGGCGGCGCGCCGCCAGCCGGAGGCGAGCACGACTGCGTAGGCGAGGCGGGTGAGCGTCACGGGCGGCGCGCGCTTGTCGATGATCCGACGGCGGCCGGCCCGCCGTCTTTATGCGCGGGCATGTCTTCGACAGCCAAGGCCGGCGGCGTGGTGCCGGCCAACACCGCATCGGGCTCGCCGCGCTTGCGTTCGCCGCGCGGCCGTTCGCGCTTGTCCTTCAGTCTGGTGATGCGCACGCGTTTGATGCGGCGCGGATCGGCGTCGAGCACTTCGAATTCGAACAGCCCGGGTCCGGGAATCAGTTCGCCCCGCACCGGCAGGCGGCCGGCGTGCGCCACCAGATAGCCGCCGAGCGTATCGACCTCCTGGGCCACGTCGCCGGGGTCGAAGTCGTTGCCGATGTTGGCCGCCACGTCCTCGAGATGGGCGCGCGCGTCGGCAATGAAGGAACCGTCCGGCTGGCGCACCACATGCGGCGTTTCCTCCTCGTCATGCTCGTCGGCAATGTCGCCGACAATCTGCTCGACGATATCCTCGATCGAGACCAGGCCGTCGCTGCCGCCATATTCGTCGACCACCAGCGCCAGGTGAATCCGCGTCGCCTGCATGCGCGCCAAGAGATCGATCACCCGCGACGACGGCGGCACAAACAGGATCTCGCGCACGATTTTGGCCGCCGACAGCGGCATGGCAAGATCGATCGCCTTGAGGTCGAGCCCGGCCGGCAGCGGCTTCTTGCGTTTGGCGTTTTTTTCCGGACTTACGGCCGCGCGCGCGGTCATGAACGCGATCAGGTCGCGGATGTGCACCATGCCGATCGGATCGTCGAGCGTGTCGTTGTAGACCACCAGGCGCGAATGGCCGGCGCCTTCGAACGTGCGCACCAGTTCGCCGAGCGTGATGTCCTGCTGCACGGCGATGATGTCGGCGCGCGGAATCATGACGTCGCCGACCCGGCGCTCGCGGAGCCCCAAGATGTTCTTGAGCATCCGGCTTTCTTCCGGCGAGAAGCCGGATTCGCCGGGCGTCATGGCATCGAGCACGTCCTTGAGATCGGCGCGCGAGCTTGGCTTCCAGCCGAACAGCGCGCGAAAGACGCGCACCACCCAGTTCTCGCCGCCTTCGCGCGGCTGCGGCACCGGCACCGGCAAATGGCGCGGCTCATAGGGAGCGGTATCGGCGTAGCCAGATGTTGGCAAATCTCTGTCAGGCATGGCGGTCAAGCGTCGTCCGCGGCATAGCCGTGGTAGGGATCGGCGATCCGCAAGCGGCTTAGAATGTCGCGTTCGAGCCCTTCCATGGCGCCGGCCTCAGAATCAGTCTGGTGATCGTAGCCCAAGAGATGAAGATAGCCATGCACCACTAGATGCGCGAGATGATGCAGGATTGGTATGGCCTGCTCGGCCGCTTCGCGCGCCAGCGTCTCATAGGCAACGATCACGTCGCCGAGCAGCGGCGGCGGACCTTGCGCGCCGGGCTTGGCGGCCGGAAACGACAGCACATTGGTCGGCTTGTCGATGCCGCGCCATTGCCGGTTGAGCTTGGCGATCGAGGCGTCGTCGGTCAGCACGATGCTCACTTCGCCGGACGGCGCGGCCAGCGCGGCGGCCGCCGCGGCGATCGCGTCGCGCACGGATTGCGCGGCCAAGGGTTGGGCGTCCCATAGCGGCGAAGCAAACGCGATGTCGATTGCCGGCGCCGCCGCGCGCCGGCTCGGCGCAGACGTCATTTCTTGTCCTCGCGCGCGGCCGACTTGCGGTCATAGGCTTCCACGATGCGGGCCACCAGCTCGTGGCGGATCACGTCCTCATGGGTGAAGGCGACATGGCCGACACCCTCGATGCCGTCGAGCAGGCGCACCGCTTCGGCGAGCCCCGAGGTCTGGCCGCTCGGCAGGTCGACCTGGCTCGGATCGCCGGTGACGATCATGCGGCTGTTCTCGCCCAGCCGGGTCAGGAACATCTTCATCTGCATCGAGGTGGTGTTCTGTGCCTCGTCGAGGATGACGGCGGCGTTCGACAGCGTGCGCCCGCGCATGAAGGCGAGCGGCGCGATCTCGATCTCGCCGGCCTGCAGCGCGCGCTCGACGATGCGGGCGTCCATCAGGTCGAAGAGCGCGTCGTAGATCGGGCGCAAATAGGGATCGACCTTCTCGCGCATGTCGCCGGGCAGGAAGCCGAGCCGTTCGCCGGCTTCTACCGCCGGCCGCGACAGGATGATGCGGTCGACTTCCTTGCGCTCGAACATCTGGATCGCTTGCGCGACCGCCAGCCACGTTTTGCCGGTGCCGGCGGGGCCGGTGCCGAACACCAGATGATGGCGCTTGAGCGCGCGGATATAGGCGTCCTGCGCGGCGGTGCGCGCACGCACCGGACGCTTGCGCACATTGATTTCCTCGAACGCCGGCCGCGCGCTCGCCGGGTCGTAGTCGAACAGCGAGCCTTGCGCGATCGCCTGCCGGATGGCGCCCTCGACGTCGCCCTGACTCAAGTCGTGGCCGTGCTTGATATGCTCGTAAAGTCCCTCCAGCACGCGGCGGGCCTGCTCGCAGGCGTTGCGCGAACCGTCGATGGTGACGTGATTGCCGCGCTGCTCCGCCACCACGCCAAGCCGGCGTTCGATCAGCGCGAGGTTTTGTCCGTATTGCCCGAACAGGACGGAAGCCAGCCGGTTGTCCTCGAAGGCGAGCACGGTTTGGGTGGTTGCCGTCTCTTCCGAGACGGCGGCGGCCGGGATCGCGGGATCCGATGTGCGCAAGTGGGTTCCTTAGGCTCCTGCTGCGGCAAGGACCGGCGCGCGGTGCTCTCGTGCGAGCGCGCCGAACAGCGTGTTGCTTCCGACTTCGGTGACGGTCACCGGCACCAGCGAACCGATAGCTGAGCGCGGCGCCATGACCTGCACCGCCTGTAAATATGGGGTGCGGCCGACCAATTGCCCAGGGCGCTTGCCCGGCTTCTCCAGCAGCACTTCCACGGTGCTTCCGGCGAATTGCCCATTAAAGGCGCGCCACTGGCGGGTGATCGCGGCCTGCAATCGTTGCAGGCGCTCGGCCTGTTCGCTGGGCGGAACGAGGGCCTCCATCGCGGCGGCCGGGGTGCCCGGGCGCGGCGAATAGACGAAGGAATAAGCGGTCGCGAAGCCGACCTCGTCGACCAGCGAGAGCGTGGCGCGGAAATCGTCCTCGCTCTCGCCGGGAAAGCCGACGATGAAATCCGAGGTGAAGGCGAGATCGCTTCGGCTGGCGCGCAAGCGTGCGATCACGTCGAGATATTCCTTGCGCGTATGGCGGCGATTCATCGCCGCCAGAATACGGTCGGAGCCGGACTGCACGGGCAGGTGCACATAGGGCATCAGCGCGGGGAGATCGCCGTGGGCGGCAATCAGGTCGTCGTCCATGTCGCGCGGATGGCTGGTCATGTAACGCAGCCGCAAGATGCCCGGTACGTCGCTGAGGCGGCGCAGCAAGCGGCCGAGCGTTGATGGTCGCCCATCGGCGCCTTGCCCGTGATAGGCGTTGACGTTCTGCCCGATCAGCGTGACCTCGCGCACGCCCGCCTCGGCTAGGCGCTCGACTTCGGCGACGATTTTCTCCACCGGGCGCGAGACTTCCGCGCCGCGCGTGTAGGGCACGACGCAGAAGGTGCAGAACTTGTCGCAGCCTTCCTGCACGGTGACGAAAGCCGAGATGCCGCGCTTGGCAATGGCATCTGGCTTTGGCGCGGCGAGCGCGTCGAACTTGTCGTCCGCCGGGAATTCGGTGTCGACAATTTTTTCGCCCGCTTGCACGCGCGCGATCAGGCCGGGCAGCCGGTGATAGTTCTGCGAGCCAACCACCAGATCGACCGCGGCGGCGCGGCGGACGATCTCCTGGCCTTCCGCCTGCGCCACGCAGCCGGCAACCGCAATCAGCATGCGGCGGCCTTCGCGCGCGGCGGCGTCTTTAAGCACGCGGATGCGGCCGATCTCGGAATAGACCTTCTCGGCCGCCTTTTCGCGGATGTTGCAGGTGTTGAGGATGACGAGGTCGGCGTCTTCGGCCTGCGCGGTTTCGCTGAAGCCGGCCGGCGCCAGGGTGTCCGCCATACGATGGGAATCGTAGACGTTCATCTGGCAGCCGAAGGACTTAACGTGGACTTTGCGGGTTCTGCTCATGCCGTTCGCGTTTGAACCGGGGCCCCAATCTAGCCTGTCTGGGCGTAATTTGTGATCCCCAGCGGGGTTTACCCGACTTAGGCCAATCTTAAAATGCGGAAATCGGGCAGGCCCAACTTCCGGCACCGATCCATGTCATTGATTTTATAACGCTTTCAAGAAGCGCCCGCATGGGCCATCCGCGGCCGTCCGCGCAGCGTCGCCGCCGTGAGCGTCCGCACCGCGCCTTCCAGCTGTTTGGTCATCACCTTGCGGTCGACCGTGCCATCGGCCGCAATCGGTTCGCCGTAGCTGACCACGGCATCGACCGCACCGCGCGCGATGAAGGCCTTGATGTGCGGCATGAAGTCGAGATCGCCGTACCAGGCGACCAGGGTGCGATGCTGGCGTCCCATCGGAATGCCGTGCAGGCCGGTGTAGCAGATCGACATCGGCTGAATCAGGATACCGCGCTCGGCGTGCGAAGCGGCCTCCTCGATGGCGCCGAGCAGGGCGGAACGGAACGGCAGCACGTGGTTGCCGTCGCTCGACGTGCCTTCCGCGAACAACACGACCGGTGTGCCGCCGAGCAGCCGCTTGACGATCTCGGCGACGGCTTGGCTGGTCTGCTGGCGGCGTGTGCGGTCAACGAAGACCGTGCGTTGCAGGCGTGCGGTGACGCCGACCAGCGGCCAGTTCGCGACCTCGCGCTTGGCGACAAAGGCCACCGGCGCGATCGAGCCGATCACCAGGATATCGGCCCAGGACACATGATTGGACGCGAACAGCACCGCGCGGTCATGCACCGGCTCGCCGACCACGCGCACGCGCATGCGCAGCAGCCTGCACAGCACGCGGTAATAGTGGGTAGCGATAAAACCCCAGCCCGGCAGGCCGAGCTTGTCGAGCAGCCACTGCACCGAGATCAGCAGCGGCGTCATGGTGAAAAAGAATGCCGCGATCAAAAGCTGACGCAGCATCAGCCCGCCTTGTCGTCGTCGAGCGGGACGGCGTAGAGCTCGAGCCGGTGGTCGACCAGCTTGTAGCCGAGCTTGCGCGCGACTTCCGCCTGCAAACGATCGATTTCCTCCGAGCGAAATTCGATCACTTCGCCGCTGCGCAGATTGATCAGATGGTCGTGATGGGATTCCGTGGCGGTTTCATAGCGCGCGCGGCCCTCGCGGAAATCGTGCCGCTCGATGATGCCGGCATCTTCGAACAGGCGCACCGTGCGGTAGACGGTGGAAATGGAAATCCGGTCGTCGACCTTGGCGCAGCGCCGGTACAGTTCCTCGACATCGGGATGATCGTCGGAACCCGCCAGCACGCGCGCGATCACGCGCCGCTGGTCGGTCATCCGCATGCCCTTTTCAGCGCAAAGGGCCTCGATATTTCTCCGGTCGGAGATACTCTTGTCCGGCGTGGTCACGATGGCGTTTCTCGTCGTCTCTTAAGGTCTGGCCCTCATAGCATATTGCGCGCATCCGGGATGGTCTATCGGGGGTTTTGGCGCATTGATCTCGCCCGAAAACCGGTTCCCATCCCCGATCAAGCCGAGGCCATGCGTTTCGGGATCATGCGCGTTAGACCAGATCGCGGCGCAGCACCAGCGCGGCGGCGGCCTTGCGCCCGGCGTCCGGGTAATAATTGGGGCGGCGCGCTATCTCACGAAAGCCGGCGCGGTCATAAAGGCGGATCGCGGGGGCATTATGTTCATCGACTTCCAGAAATACCGTGTGCGCGCCCAGTCCGGCCAGCCGGCGCAAATGCAAAGTGAGCAGGTTGCGCGCCAGCCCGCGGCCGCGCCGCGTGCGGTCGACCGCGACCGAGAGGATTTCCGCCTCGTCCTCAACCAGCCGTGACATGATGAAGCCGGCCATTTTCGCTCCGGTCATGGCGCGATGGGCGACGACGTTGCGGTCGGTGAGCAGACCCTCGACTTCCTGCTCGCTCCAGCCGCGCCGGAACGAGGCGGCGTGCAGCGCGGCAATGGCTGCGGCATCGCGGCTCGTCGCTTCCGAGAGGCCCGGCTCGCCGCGTACGAATAGGCGGGACAGCAGACCCATTACAACGCGATCCGATCAGATCTGATCACATTGCGGACCCAACTTTTTTGCTTGCGCATGAACTTCTCCGGAAACCGGTGCCTAATTTTCGGGATCATGCGCTATCGGCGCGCCAATTGCGCGGCGTTCTGCGGCTGGGCGTCGGGCGCGCGCAGGTAAAGCGGTTTCGGCGGCACGCCGGTCTCCACCGCCGCGGCGCCGAGACGCGCCACCCAATCGATATCGGGCGCGCGGCGCGTATCGACCAGTCGCGGCGCGCGCTCGCCGGCCGGCCAGGCCGCCGCCAGCATCGCCGCCGCGGTGCCGACCAGGCGCGGCGCGCCGGTTGCCGCCGCGCGCAACGCCTCGCGTAAGGAAACCAGCCGCGGCGTCACGATGGTGCGGCCGCCGGGTCCGAACACCTGCAGATAGACATGATCGTGGCGCGCATCGATGACCGACACCACCGGCAGCGAGTCGTCGGCGGCGATGAAGGGCGCGGCATAGGCGGCGAGCGTGGATAAGCCGACCGCGGGTTTGCCGGCGGCGAGCGCGATGCCGCGCGCCGCGGCGATGCCGACGCGCAAGCCGGTGAAGCTGCCGGGTCCAACGGTAACCGCGATGCGGTCGAGCGCGGCGAATTCGAGACCGGCGCGGTCGAGCACGCGCGCGATGAGCGGCATCAGGGCTTCGGCGTGGCCGCGTACCATGACGAGCGATTCATGCGCGGCTATTGCCGCCCGCTCGGTGTCGAGCACGGCCGCCGAGCAGGCTTCCAGCGCGGTGTCGATGGCAAGGATGCGCATGGTTGGAGTTTAGCACCGCCCGGGCAAAACAACGTCGTCATTCCGGGGCGCCGCCAAGCGGCGAGCCCGGAATCCATACTTACAGACCGGGGTTATGGATTCCGGGTTCGCGGCCTAAAGGCCGCGCCCCGGAATGACAAGAAGGTCACATCGGCCGCACTTCGACCACGTCGGGCACGAAATGCCTGAGCAGGTTCTGGATGCCGTGCTGAAGCGTGGCGGTCGAGGACGGGCAGCCGGAGCAGGCGCCCTTCATTTGCAGAAACACGATGCCTTCCTTGTAGCCCTTGAAGGTGATGTCGCCGCCGTCGCCGGCCACCGCCGGGCGCACGCGGGTCTCGATCAGATCCTTGATGATGGCAACGGTCTCGGCATCGGCGGCGTCGAAGAACTCGTCGCCCGCCGGCGCCGGCTCGGCGCCATCGGCCAGCAGCGGCGCGCCGCTCATGAAATGCTCCATGATGGCGCCGAGGACCGCCGGCTTGATCTGCTGCCAGTCGCCGTCGGTCTTGGTGATGGAGATGAAATCGGCGCCAAAGAAAACGCCGCCGACGTTCGGAATTTCGAACAATCGCTCGGCCAGCGGCGACTGGCTGGCGGCATCCTTGCTGGCCATGTCGAGCGTGCCGGTAGAAAGCACGGCGCGTCCGGGCAGGAATTTCAGCGTCGCCGGATTGGGCGTGGCTTCGGTCTGGATGAACATTTTGGCTCTCCTTGCGGGTTCAAGGCCCGTGGATGGCGTGGACTATAGCGGATAAATGGCCTTTGCGCAGGCCGAGGTCAACCGCTGCGAAACCGGGTCACGACATCGCGTCGAGGTCTTCGTCGCTCAGGTGCCCCGGCACGATGGCGACGGGAATCGGGAAGCTGCCGGCGGTTTTGGCGAGGCTCGAGACCAGCGGGCCGGGACCTTCCTTGGCGGTGTCGGCGGCCAGCACTAAAATTCCGATGTCGGCATCCTCGTCGATCAGCTTGACGATCTCCTCGGCCGGGTTGGCGCCCTCGCGGATCGCGCGTTCCGGCTCGATATGGGCAATCAGCTTGACGCGCGCCGCGAATTTGTTGAGCGCCGCATTAGCCGCTTCCATGGCCTCGGCCTTCATGATGTCGGCGACGCCCAGCCATTGCTGATTGCGGTCGCCAGTATCGATCACCCGCAGCATGATGAGCTTCGACCTGGTACGGCCGGCGCGTCTGGCCGCCCAATAGACCGCGCGGTCGCATTCCTCGGTGTCGTCGATGACGACCAGGTATTTGCGCTTGTGGCCCTTTTCGTTACTGCGCCGCTTGGTGCTCATGGTGGCTCAAGCCTCGTTGGAACATTTGCGTGGCAACGGACGCACAAGCGGCGGATGGTTGCACGGCCGGCGCCGCGCCGACAAGCGGGGACTATCCGACGATTGCGCGGTGCAAACAAATCGCGCGCGGCGAATATGTCCTAGCGGCGCACGAAACCGACGATGTCCTTGACCGCCTTCATGGTTTCGGCGGCGAGCGTTTGCGCGCGCGCGGACCCGTCGGCCAGCACGGAATCGATATAAACCGGGTCCTGCATCAGCCGTTTCATTTCCGCGCCGATCGGCCCGAGCTTGGCGACCGCGACGTCAACCAGCGCGGCCTTGAAAGAGGAGAATTGCCCGCCGCCGAACTCGCCCAGCACCTGCGCTTTGCTCACGCCCTGCAAGGCTGCGTAAATGCCGACCAGGTTGTCGGCTTCCGGCCGCGGCTCAAGGCCCTTCTCCTCGCTCGGCAGCGGCGCGGGATCGGTTTTCGCCTTGCGAATCTTCTGCGCGATGGCGTCGGCATCGTCGGTCAAGTTGATGCGCGAATAATCGGAAGCCTCCGACTTCGACATCTTCTTGGAGCCGTCGCGCAGCGACATCACCCGCGTCGCCGGTCCCTGGATGATCGGCTCAGGCAGCGGGAAGAACGCGTCGCCGTAGCCGTGCAATGCAATCGATGGCGCATAGTCGCTGTTGAACTTCTGCGCGATGTCGCGCGACAGCTCGAGATGCTGCTTCTGATCCTCGCCGACCGGCACATGGGTGGCGCGGTAGACCAGGATGTCGGCCGCCATCAGCGTCGGATAGGCATAGAGGCCGACCGAGACATTCTCGCGGTCCTTGCCCGCCTTCTCCTTGAACTGGGTCATGCGATTGAGCCAGCCGAGGCGGGCGACGCAATTGAACACCCAGGCGAGTTCGGCGTGCTCGGCGACCTGGCTCTGGTTGAACACGATGTGCTTCTTGGGATCGATGCCGCAGGCGATGAAGGCCGCGGTCACCTCGCGCGTCGCGTGGGCGAGCTCGCTCGGGTCTTGCCAGACGGTGATGGCGTGCATGTCGACGACGCAATAGATGCAGTCGTAGTTGTCCTGCAGCGCCACGAATTTGACGATGGCGCCGAGATAATTGCCCAGGTGCAGATTACCGGTCGGCTGCACGCCGGAAAACACGCGCTCCTTGAACGCCATGGCCTCGCTCCGGGGATTGTGGTGGCCACATCGCACGACGCCGTTTGGCGCGCAACCCCTTTTGCGGTCCGCAACAAAGGCTTTGCCCCGATACGGGATAGCATTATTAAAGGCCGTGCCTTTCCGTTATAGAAGAAGTCAAGACAATCGGGAATCTCGCGGGGTGGCGTCGGCGGGTGGGATTTAGATGAGCAAAGACGAACTGATCATCCAATTGATGAAAGTGGCGCTCGGCATCCTGATCGGCGGCTATTTTCTCTGGTGGAGTCTGGAAGTGCTGAAAAGACTTCCGCCCCCTCACTAGACACGCGCGATCGGTCAGCGTTGCCAGCCCGTCGGTCGCCGCTATAGTGCGCGGCCGCCCCGATCTCGCCTTACGGATTCATTCGAGGACCACATGACCGCTCCCCGCTATGACGTCATCGGCATCGGCAACGCCATTGTCGACGTGATCGCCCGCGCCGAGGACGATTTCCTGGTCGCACACGGCATGCACAAGGGCACCATGGCGCTGATCGACGAGGCGCGCGCCGAGAAGATTTATCGCGCGATGGGGCCGGCGGTGGAAAGCTCGGGTGGATCGGCGGCCAATACCATCGTCGGTGTGGCGAGCTTTGGCGGCCGCGCCGCCTTCGTCGGCAAGGTCAAGGACGACGAACTTGGCCACGCCTTCGCCCACGATATCCGCGCCGCCCGCGTGGCCTTCGAAACCGCGCCGGCGAGCGACGGCCCCTCGACCGCGCGCTGCTACATCATGGTGACGCCGGACGGCGAGCGCACCATGAACACTTATCTCGGCGCGGCGCAGGATCTCAAACCCGCCGACATCGACGAAGCCAAGATCGCGAGCGCGGCGCTGGTTTATCTCGAAGGCTATCTGTGGGATCCGCCGCAGGCCAAGGAAGCCTTCGTGAAGGCGGCGGCGATCGCGCACAAGGCTTCGCGCCGGGTCGCGCTCACGCTGTCGGACGCATTCTGCGTCGACCGCTACCGCACGGAATTCCTCGATCTGATCCGCAAGGGCACGGTAGACATCATTTTCGCCAACGAGCACGAGCTGCATAGTCTGTACGAGACCGCCGACTTCGACACCGCGGTGAAGGCGCTGCGCGCCGACGCCAAGCTCGCGGTGGTGACGCGCAGCGAGAAAGGCTGCGTGGTGGTCACCCGCAACGGGGCCGAGGCGGTGCAGGCCATGCCGATCGACGGCGTGGCCGATGTCACCGGCGCCGGCGATCTGTTCGCCGCCGGCTTCCTGGTGGGTCTCGCGCGCGGCAAGGATCATCGCACGGCCGCCCGGCTCGGCGCGCTCGCCGCCGCCGAAGTGATCCAGCATATCGGCGCGCGGCCGGCGGTCTCGCTCAAGGCGCTGGCCGCCGAGAACGGCCTGCCGGTCTAACGCATCTGAAAGTCCGGCATTACGCGGCGGCAGCCGCTGCGCCGTTCGCCATTGGTAACCGATTGGTAACCGAACGTGGTTAGCGCTTGGTGAACAACCAAACGCGAGGACCCGTCATGGAAGCGGCACCAAAGCCGGACAATGCGCCCGAAACCACGCCGGCCAACTGCGAACTGCCCAATGTTGAATCGCCGCCGCTATCGCCTGGCAGCGAGTCGCCCGCGCTTGCAACAGAGACGCCCGTTCCCGCGATCGAACCGCTTGCCGCGCCGGCGACGGTGACGCGGCCGCGCCTGGTCGTGAAGGCGCGCCATAAGCGCTATGCCTTGCTTGCCGCCACCGTGGCCTTTGCGGCGGCGCTCGGCGCCGTGGTTGGCGCGCTGGCGAGCGGCGGATTTTCCGCGCCTGCGCGCAACAGCGCAGCCGTCGTGGAAGAGAATCGGGCGATGCAGCAATCGATCGCGCGATTGGCCAAGGAAATCACCACGCTGAAGGCCGGTCTCGAACAGGCGAAAGGTTCCGCGCATACCCGGGTCGGCAAGATTTCCGAGCGCCTCAGCCATGCCGCCGCGGAAGTCACCGGCTCGATCGCGGCTCCGCGAACGGCGATGCCACTGCCGAAGCCGGCCCCGCGCATCGGCGCGTGGGAAAGCCAGGCGCCCGCGCGCCTGATGGTGGTGCCGGGCTGGTCCATCCGCGATACCCGCAACGGTTACGTTCACGTGGAAAATCACGGCGACATCTATCAGGTCGTGCTCGGCGCGCCGCTGCCCGGCCTCGGCCCGGTGCAGGCAATTAGGCAACAGAACGGCCGCTGGATGGTGGTGACGCCGAGCGGCATCATCATCTCGATGCGCGACCGCCGCTATTTCGAAGATTTCTGAGCGCGAGTTCCCGCCGCGATTGAAGGGCGGCGGCGCCCCTATAGGCGCATAATCTTGTCCGAAAACCGGTTTCCATCCCGGATCGGATCCGGGACAGGCTTTTTCGGGATCATGCGCTGACGGCGGCGCTTTTCATTTATGCGTGAGGCAGTGGCGGCCCTGCGCAAACCGTGCCAAATTCACCGCGCCGGGCCGGTGCGGAGTGATGGCATGAGAGGCACTTTGCTGAGAATTCTCGCAGTGTCTTGGGGCATTCTGGCTGCGGCGGGCCAGGCTTCGGCGCAAGGCGCCGCGCCGCTGGCGGCAAAGCCCGAAATGATCGAAAGCTGTCCGGGCCTGGTGGCGAGCCGGCCGCCGTTTGCGGTGCCCGCTGCGTTTCGTCTGGCGGCCCTCAACGCCGATCAGGTGCGTATCAGCTATATCGGCCATTCGACCTTCCTGATCGAGAGCCCGCAACTCGTTCGTATCGCCTCCGACTACAACGATTATGTGAAGCCGCCGGTGCTGCCCGACATCGTGACCATGAATCACGCCCATACCACTCACTACACCGACCATCCCGATCCGGGCATCAAGTATGTGCTGCGCGGATGGGCGGAGGATGAAAAGCCGGCGCGCATCGACATGACCTACAAGGACGTGCGCGTGCGCAACGTGCCGACCAATATCCGCCGCTGGGACGGCGGCACCGAGCGGCACGGCAATTCGATTTTCATTTTCGAAATCGCCAATCTGTGCATCGCTCATCTCGGCCATCTGCATCATACGTTGACGCAACAACAGCTCAACGAAATCGGCCGCGTCGACGTGGTGATGGTGCCGGTGGACGGCAATTTCACGCTCGACCTTGAGGGCATGGTCGAGGTGTTGCATGCCCTGAAGGCGCCGCTGATGATTCCCATGCACTATTTCAGCGCCTATACCCTCGACCGCTTCCTGCAGCGCGTGCGGCAGGAATGGGACGTGGAAATCGCCGAAGTCCCGTCGACGCTGGTGTCCAAGACCAGCCTGCCGGCCAAGCCGAAAGTCCTGGTGCTGCCCGGCCATTGAGGCAACGCGCGGCTTAAGGGCGCAGCTATCAACAATACGTGACAGCGCGGCGCCTCCTTTTCGTGCGGGTCGGCGACTAATTATCAACAGCTGCCGTTGACCCAGCGGAACCAAAGCGTAGTTGTCGCGTTGAGGTTGCGCATATCCTGAGTCGTTTCGAGGGCTTCCGCATGATGCAAATCTGGAGCAACTGGAAGCGGTTTCCCGACGCGCAAAGCGGCGAACTTGTCGAGGCGCCGATCGGTCCCGGGGTTTACGAGGTTCGCCATAGCCTGACCGGCCGGGTATTGGCCTTCGGCTATGCCGGCAACGTGGCCAATGCTATCTCCGAATTGAAATTCAACGGCGGCGGCAATCCGTTCACCCGGTTTTTCCGCCGGCAGCCGCTGGTGGCGCGCGTTTCCGATTTCGAATATCGCACCTGTGCCGCGGCCAGCCGCGCCGATGCCAAGATCGCCGCGCAGCGGCTGCTGGGCCTGCGGCAGACCGCTTGGCGCCGGCGCATGGATATGGGCTGGGCGGCGCGTCATCCGGGCTGACTTTTTCGAGGAATGTGCGTCCGTGGCCGGCAATTCGCCGGCCGTTTCGTTTTTTTGGAGCAAGGGGCAACGGCTTCCAGTCAATCGCGAACTCCGTATAGAGTGCCGCGGCCCGGAAAGGTCGGTTAGCCATGCCTTACGCCATCACATCCGACAATGTGCGGCTCTATTACGAAGAAGTGGGGCAGGGAACGCCGGTCCTGTTCGTGCATGAATTCGGTGGCGACCACCGCAGTTGGGAGCCGCAGCTGCGCGAATTCGGCAAGCGCTACCGCTGCATCGCCTATGCCGCGCGCGGCTATACGCCGTCCGACGTACCGGCGGCGGGCGACGCTTACAGCTACCGGCACGTAATGCGCGATTGCGTCGCTGTGCTCGATCATCTCAAGATCGAGGCTGCGCACATCGTCGGGCTGTCGATGGGCGGCTACACCGCGCTGCAGGTCGCGCTTAGTCATCCGACGCGCGTGCGCTCGCTGGTTCTCGCCGGCACCGGCTCGGGTAGCGAGCGCTGGTACACGGAAACCTTTCACAAGAATTCGCGCGCGCTTGGCGACGTGTTCGAGCGCGAAGGTTCCGCCGCGGTGGCCGCGACCTACGGCAACGGGCCGGGCCGCGTGCCCTTCGCGATCAAGGATGCGCGCGGCTTTGCGGAATTTACCAAGCATCTGGCCGAGCATGACGCGCAAGGGTCGGCGCACACCTCGCGCGGCTTTCAGGGCGCGCGGCCCTCGCTCTATGATTTCGAGGATGACATTCGGAACTTGAAGACGCCGGCGCTGATCGTGGTCGGCGACGAGGACGACCGCTGCATCGAGCCGAGCCTGTTGCTGAAGGCCACCATCGCCGCCTCCGGCCTGGTCATGCTGCCGAAGACCGGGCACTTGGTGAACCTGGAGGAGCCCGACCTGTTCAACCGGCTGGTCGGCGATTTTCTCAGCTTGGTCGATGCCGGCCGCTGGGGCCCACGCGATCCGCGCTCGGTGTCGGCGAAGCCGGTTCCGGAGCCATGGAATAGCGGCGGGGCCGGCCCTATCTAAAATTAGCAAGACCGGACGCGGGAGCCGCCAATGTTGAGATGGGCTTTTATTTTTCTGCTGATCGCCATCATCGCCGGCATTTTCGGCTTCAGCGATGTCGAGGCCACCGCCGCCACAATCGCGCAGTGGCTGTTCGGCATTTTCCTGCTGCTGTTTATCGGCGCGCTGGTCATCGGCCTAGCGATCGGCGCCAAGCTGATGTCGTAGCGGCGTTGTCATGGCCGGGCTTGTCCCGGCCGTCCAAGCCTTTGACACTAAAAAGAAAGTAAGTCGTGGATGCCCGGCGCAAGGCCGGGCATGACGAGGAAATTAGACGTCCACGCTGGCGGCGAGCGCGTTGTCCTGGATGAACTGTCGGCGCGGCTCGACCAGGTCGCCCATGAGTTGGTCGAACAGCACATTAGCCTCGTCCACTTCCTTGATGCGCACCTGCAGCAGCGAGCGCGCATTGACGTCGAGCGTGGTTTCCCACAGCTGCTCGGGGTTCATTTCGCCCAAGCCTTTGTAACGCTGCATCGAAATGCCCTTGCGGCCGGCGGCGGTGAGCGCCTCGAACAGACCGACCGGGCCATGGATCGGCGTGGTCTCGTCCTTGCGGCGCAGCATGGCCGGCGGGGTCGGGCGCGGATAGACCAACTGCAAAGTGGCGGCGAATTCGTCGAGCTTGCGCGCGTCGGCGGAACCGAGCAGCGCCTGGTCGATGATCGCGACTTCTTTGACGCCGCGCACGGTGCGTTCGAAATGGAAACCGTTCTCGTCGAACGAACCCTTCCAGCCGCGCTCGGTGTCTTCTTCCAGCGCATCGAGCCGCTTGGCGATGTAGTCGGCGGCGGCGGCCCCGGTCTTGGGATCGTCGGTGACCTTGGGCGTCAGCACGCCGGCGATGGCCGCCTGCTCGATCACCTTGCGGTTATAGCGGCTGTGCAGCCCGTTGAGGATGTTGCGGATGGTGCGCGCCTGCTCCACCAGTTTGCGCAGGTCTTCCCCCGCGCGCTCTTCGCCGGAGGCCAGCCGCAGCACCGAATCCTCAAGGCCGGTCGCGATCAGATAATCCTCGAGCGCGCGCTCGTCCTTGAGATATTGCTCGGACTTGCCGCGCGAAACCTTATAAAGTGGCGGTTGCGCGATGTAGATATAGCCGCGCTTGATCAGCTCCTCCATCTGCCGGAAGAAGAACGTAAGCAGCAGCGTGCGGATGTGGCTGCCGTCCACGTCGGCGTCGGTCATGATGATGATCTTGTGATAGCGCAGCTTGTCGGGATTGAACTCGTCGCGCCCGATGCCGGTGCCGAGCGCGGTGATCAGCGTGCCGATCTCCTGGCTCCCCAGCATCTTGTCGAAGCGCGCGCGCTCGACGTTGAGGATCTTGCCGCGCAGCGGCAGCACCGCCTGGAATTCGCGGTTGCGGCCCTGCTTGGCGGAGCCGCCGGCCGAGTCGCCCTCGACGATGAACAATTCGGACTTCGCCGGATCGCGCTCCTGGCAGTCGGCGAGCTTGCCCGGCAAGGACGACACGTCGAGCGCGCCCTTGCGGCGGGTGAGTTCGCGCGCCTTGCGCGCGGCCTCGCGCGCGGCGGCGGCTTCCACCACCTTGCCGACAATGACGCGGGCTTCGGCGGGGTGAATTTCGAACCAGTCCTGCAGCGCCTGGTTGATCACGTTCTCCACTACCGGCCGCACTTCCGAGGAGACCAGCTTGTCCTTGGTCTGCGAGGAGAATTTCGGGTCCGGCACCTTGCAGGACAGCACGGCGGTCAGGCCTTCGCGGCAGTCGTCGCCGGTGAGCGCCACCTTTTCCTTGCGCGTGGTGCCGAGGGTTTCGGCATATTGCGTGATCTGGCGGGTGAGCGCGCCGCGGAAGCCGGCGAGATGGGTGCCGCCGTCGCGCTGCGGGATATTGTTGGTGAAGCAGAGCACGCTCTCGTGATAGCCGTCGTTCCACCACAGCGCGCTTTCCACCGTGACGCCTTCGCGCTCGGCCTTGATCATGATCGGATTGGGAATCAGCGGCGTCTTGTTGCGGTCGAGATATTTCACGAACGCCTCGACGCCGCCCTCGTATTTCATCTCCTCGCGCTTCTCAACCGCATGGCGCATGTCGGAGAGGATGATGTTGACGCCGGAATTGAGGAAGGCGAGCTCGCGCAGGCGATGCTCGAGCGTGGCGAAATCGAACTCGACCATGGTGAAGGTCTTGGTCGACGGCAGGAACGTCACCTCGGTGCCGCGCTTGCCCTTGCGCGTCGCCGGTCATCTTGAGCGGAGCGACCGCGACGCCGTCGCGGAACTCCATGAAATGCTCCTTACCGTCGCGCCAGATCGTGAGCTTGAGCCAGCTCGACAGCGCGTTGACCACCGAGACGCCGACGCCGTGCAGGCCGCCGGACACCTTGTAGGAATTCTGGTCGAATTTTCCGCCGGCATGCAGTTGGGTCATGATGACCTCGGCCGCCGATACGCCCTCACCCTTGTGGATGTCGGTCGGGATGCCGCGGCCGTTGTCGCGCACGGTCACCGAGCCGTCCGGGTTGAGCGTGACCGCGACTTCGTTGGCAAAGCCCGCGAGCGCCTCGTCGATGGCGTTGTCGACCACCTCGTAGACCATGTGGTGGAGGCCGGAACCGTCATCGGTATCGCCGATATACATGCCCGGGCGCTTGCGCACCGCATCGAGGCCTTTCAGGACCTTGATCAATTCCGCGCCGTAGTCGCCGTAGTCGGATGGGATATTCAGGGCCGGTTCAGCCATCGGCAGCACCCTCAAAACGGGCGAAAAAATGAGTCGGATTTGTTGTTTGGTGTGACACGAAATCTGAGCCTCGTACAGAGCAAAGTCATCTCAGTTAATATGTTGATTCAAAATGATTTTTTAAAGCGGTGGCGACTTGAAAAACGGCGATTTTTTGAGCCCGGTTGGCGACCGATTCGCGCCTTTCGCCGACAATTCGCGATGGCGTCGCGGCGCGGCCATGGAAGCGCCATGGTTGCGATCAAAGCCACCCGACTTGCACACGGCCGCGGCTTGGCCTCCAAGCAGCGACGCGCCCGCCTGACGTGATTTTGCCTCCTATGCGCTGGTTCAGCACGCCGCTCGAAGTTCCGCATCGCTTGCGCGCCATTGTGCGCGCTCGTAAATCGAGCGTCATCGCGCTGGCGCTCGTCGTCGGCGCCCTTGCCGGCTTGGTGGTTACCGCCATGGGCGAAGCGGTCGCCCTCATGCATCTGACGTTTTTCGGGCTCGATCCCGGCGAACGCCTGTCGGGCCGGGTCTCGCTCAACCCGTTTTACGCATTTTTCACGCCCTGCCTGGGCGGGCTGCTGTTCGGCCTGGTCACCGCCTATATCACCCGCCGGCGCGGCACCGAGGTCGATCCGATCGAAGCCAATGCGCTGCACGGCGGGCGCATGTCCTTGCGCGGCAGCCTGATCGTGGCATTGCAGACCGTGTGGTCGAGCGGGGTCGGCGCCTCGGTCGGCCTGGAAGCCGGCTATACCCAGCTCGCCAGCGGCATTGCCTCCAAGATCGGCCAGGCCTTTCGCCTGCGCCGGTCCGACATGCGCGTCCTGGTCGGCTGTGGCGCCGCCGCGGCAATCGCCGGCGCTTTCGGCGCGCCCCTGGGCGGCGCCTTCTACGGTTTCGAGCTGATCATCGGCAGCTATTCGATCGCCTCGCTGGCGCCGGTCGGCATGGCCGCTTTGCTCGGTTACCTGACCGCGCAGATGTTCGCGCCCGACCGGCTCGGCATCGAAGCCGGCGCGGTCTCCAGCCTGGCGGTGCATGACGTGGCAATTGCCGGCGGGGTCGGCTTGCTCGCCGCCATCTTCGGCATCACGCTGATGCGCGGCGTCGCCGCCTGCGAGAAGCTGTTTTCGAAGCTGCGGGTGAAGCCGGGCTGGCGGCCGGTACTGGGCGGTGCGGTGGTTGGCCTGCTGGCGATGATCTCGCCGCAGGTGATGTCGTCCGGCCACGGCGCCCTGCATCTGACGGGCATTTTCAAATTGCCGCTGGAGACGATCGCGCTGATATTCGTGCTCAAGTCATTGGCCTCGATCGTTTCGCTTGGCACCGGATTCCGCGGCGGCTTGTTCTTCGCCTCGCTGCTGCTGGGCGCGCTCGGCGGGCAATTATTCGCGGTCGCGCTCAACACCGTGTGGCCGGGGTTGCACGCCGACCCCGACGCTTATGCCATCATCGGCATGGGTGCGCTGTCGGTCTCGGTGATCGGCGGGCCGCTGACCATGACCTTCATCGCCCTGGAGACGACCGGCGACCTCTGGCTGACCACCGCGGTGCTGATCGCGGTGATCATCTCAATGCAGGTCACGCGCGAATTCTTCGGCTACTCCTTCGCCACCTGGCGCTTCCATCTGCGCGGCGAGACCATCCGCAGCGCAGCCGATGTCGGCTGGATCCGCGACCTGACGGTCGGCCAGATGATGCGTTCGGACGTGCGCACGACGCCGGTAGAGGCGCCGATTGCAGCTTTTCGCGAGGCGTTTCCCTTAGGCTCAACCAATCAGGCGATCGCGGTGGACGAGGACGGCCGTTACGCCGGCATGGTGGTCGTGGCGGAAGCGCACGCACCGGAATTGCCGGCCACCGCCTCGGTGCGCACCATCCTGCGCCACGCCGACCATATGCTGCTGCCGCAGATGACGGCGCAGGAGGCGATTTCGGCGTTCGACCGTTGCGAAGCGGAAGCGCTCGCCGTGGTCGACTCGGCCGAGCGCCGGCAGGTCATCGGCCTGCTCAGCGAAGCCCATGCGCTACGCCGCTATTCCGACGCTTCGGAGCGGCAGCGGCGGCAATTGCTGGGCGAAATTTGACCGGTGCGATGGAGCGGCGGTGCCGGTCTAAATCGCGGTAATTTGCGTATTCCGGTTCAGCAGCTCGGTGGCCGCCGCCGCCGGCATCGGCTGGCCGAAAAAATGGCCCTGCGCGAATTGGCAGCCGGCCGCGAGCAGGAAATCATGCTGGTCGGCGGTTTCCACGCCTTCCGCCACGACATCGATGCCCAGTTCGTGCGCGAGCCCGATGGTGGCGCGCACGATCGCCGCGTCGTCCGCGCTGGTGGTGACGGCGGCGATAAAACTGCGGTCGATCTTCAGCCGGCAGACGTGGAACGAGCGCAAATAGTCGAGCGAGGAGTAGCCGGTACCGAAATCGTCGATCGCGAACCGCACCCCGAGCTTGCGCAGCCGCTCGAACGCCTCGCTGTGGCGTTGCGTCGTCTCGATCAGGACCAATTCGGTGATTTCAAGTTCCAGCCGCTCCGGCGCGATCCCGTAGCGGGTGAGCTTTTCGGCGACGATCTGATCAAGTTGGGAGGCCAGCTTGAACTGCGCGCCGGATAGATTGACGCCGACGATCAGCGGCGCAATGCCGAAGTCGTTCCAGGCCTTGATCTGCCGGCAAGCCTGTTCGATCACCCATTCGCCGATCGGTACGATGCTTCCGGTCGTCTCCGCGATGGGGATGAAGGCCGCCGGCGGCAGCAGCCCGCGTTTCGGATGGTTCCAGCGGATCAGCGCTTCCAGTCCGACGATCGATCCGGATTTGAGCTCCACCTGCGGCTGATAGAACAATTTAAATTCACCGCGCGCAATCGCGTGCCGCAGCTCTTCGCCGAGGATGATGCGTTGCCGGGTCTGCTCGTCGAGTTTGGCGACATGGAAGCGGAACTGGTTGCGGCCTTCGTTTTTGGCGCGGTAGAGCGCGAGATCGGCCTTCATCATCATGGCGTCGGCGTCCGCGATGTCGCTCCGATAAGGGACGATGCCGATGCTGGCGGTGGTTTGCACCTGATTGCCGTCGATTACGAATGGAGCGGCGAGGATTTCGCCGATCTTGGTCGCCAGTGTTTCGATATTGCCGGTGTCTTCGACGCTGTCCTGCAGTATGGCGAATTCATCGCCGCCGAAGCGTGCGACCATGTCGGTCTCGCGTATGCAGCTCTTGAGGCGTTCGGTAACCGCCTGCAGCAGCTTGTCGCCGACCGGATGGCCGAGCGTGTCATTGACGTCCTTGAAATGGTCGAGATCGATATAATGCACGGCGAATTGATTGCTGCCGCGCTTGGCGCGCGCGAATTCCAGATTGAGCCGCTCAAGAAATGCCGCGCGATTGGAAAGGCCGGTGAGTGCGTCGGTGCGCGCCAGCGTTGCGATTTTTTCCGCCGCGCGCTTTTTCTCGGTTATGTCGCGGAAGAACCAGACTCGGCCGAGGTATTTTTGTTTCGCGTCGAAAAGGGATCCGGAGTGCCGCTCGATAATGCGTCCATCCTTGGCTTCAATCTCTTCGTGACTCTGGATTTCCGGATGGTCGTAGAGGTAACGAACGCGCTCCAAGAATTCAATTTCGTTCTTAATTTTTGAGGTCACGATCTTCAGGATGGGCGAATCATTGCCGGCGTGCACGAGTTCCGGCGGCAGCTCCCACATTTCGGTGAAATGCCGATTGAACATGACGATTTGATCGTTGGCGTCGACAACGATGATCGCGTCGGGAGAATTCTCGATCGCCGTGCTCAGCAGGTTGTGGGAGAAGGACAGTTCGTTTTCGGAGCGTTTGCGGTCGGTAATGTCGGTAAGGATGCCTTCGATGGCGACCAGCCGTTGCCGCTCGTCGCGCACCGCATATCCGCGTCCTTCAAACCAGGCATGGGAACCATCCGGCTTCTTCAAGCGGAATTCGATCAGGGTCTGCTCTGTTTTTCCCTCGATGAGGGATTGAATGTCGGCCGCGATCTTGGGATGCGATTCGCGTTCGATGAGTTTCAACCAGCCGCCCGGCGCTGCCAGCAATTCATCGGCTTCGTAGCCGTATCGCCGGACGTTCTGTGAAAGGTAGATCAGCTCGAACGGTTTCTGCGGGCTCAGCCGGTAAAGGATGGTCGGGCTGTTCTCGATGATGCGATTGGCATCGGCCAAGGTTTTCAGGTGCGACGTGCGGGCGACCGCGGCGCCGACCAGCTCCGCCAGCGTCTTGAGCGTATCGACCTCGGTCGGCGACCATTCGCGATTGGTCCTGCAGTCATCGAAGCCGAGATGACCCCCACCAATGGCCGTCGACGCGCACGGGAACTGTGAGAACCGATTGCGTGCCGAGCTGGTTGAACAAGCTGCGCACCGGCTCTTCGAAGTCCCGCACGTGGCCGACGATGGTTTCTCCCCTGGCGAGCCGCGGCAGCCACGGCGCGAAGCCGAACTCCGCCATGGCCGCGCCTTTGACCGCCGCCAGCAGTGTGACGTCGGAATGCCGGGCGCGCTCCACATGTGATGCTGGAGGACACGGCCAGCAGGCGTGGACGAATCCACTTCGAAGATATGCGCCCGGTCGACGGCGGTGGCGCGGCCGACCCACTCGATAACCTTTGGCAACGATCGCTGCAGATCGGATGAACGCAACAGCTCGTTCGCGCTCGCCGCGACCGCTTCGAGGATGGCGTCACGGCGATGCGTTGCGGACTTGCGCTCGGTGATATCGGTAAGGAGGCCCTCGATGGCGATCAATCGGCCGTCGGCGTTGCGCAGCGCGCGTCCGTTATCTTCGAACCAGGTCCAAGAACCATCCGGCTTCCTGAAACGGAATTCCGCCCGAATGGTCTCTGCCTTCCCCGCCGCGACGGACTTGAGGTTGGCGACGATGGCGGGCAGGTCCTCACGCTTGATGAGTTTCTGCCAGCGGGTTGGTGAGAACAGCAGTTCGTCGGCCTTGTATCCGTATCGTTTCGCGTTCTGTGACATGAAGGTCAGCGGATACGGCGGCTGCGGGCTGACGCGATAGAGAATTGTGGAACTGCTTTCGACAATGCGGTTGGCGTCGTTGAGGTTCTGCAGGCTGCGTGTGCGGGCGACCGCGGCGCCCACCATCTCGGCGATCGTCTTGATCGTGTCGATCTCCGCTGGGCGCCAATCGCACTCGCTGTGGCAATCGTCGAAGGCGATCGTCCCTAGCCATCGGCCGTCGGCGAACACGGGTACGCATAACGTCGATCGCACGCCGCCGAACTCTAACAGAGCGCGCACCGGAGATTCGAAATCGTTTGCGTCTCCGACTATGATCTCGCCGCGCTTAAGTTTTGGGAGCCACGACTTGAGCCCGGTCTTCGCCATCGGCTCCACGGTGTTGCGGAATTCCGGCGGCGTCGTAATGTCTGGCGCGGTCCACAGGCTGTGCTGGATAACACGCCCATCGCCGTCGGCCTCATCGATCAGGAAAATATGCGCGCGGTCGACGCCGGTCGCGCTGCCGATCTCTGCGGCGACTTTCGGCAGCGAAACGGCCAAATCGGACGAGCGCAGCAGTTCCTTCGCCGCCGAGGCCACCGCTTCCAGCAGCTTGTCGCGGCGAAGCGTTTCGAGAACGGCGAGCGCGCTGGCCGGCCCCTGGAGATTATCCGGGCGGCGCTGCGCGCGAGCGTCAACTTTTTCCGTGGCGGTGGCACCTGGTGTGGCGGTGCGCGAAGCCATAGGCCGGTCCTATGAAAAGCATTTTCATTAATATTGCCAGACGCCTGTCAGAGTTCCGTTAGCCCGATCGCTCAAATTGTCGGCAATTATGGTTGGCAAAAGGTAACGGCCGTGCGCGTGGCCGATTAACCGCGCTTTACTGGCGCCGGTTGCACCGTCCCGGCGCGCACCTCGAAAACCTGCGCGCGGCCGACAATGTCTCCGAACGCGGCCGGGTCGGCGCCGGTCATCCACACCTGGGCGCCGAGATTGGCCAGCGCGTCGTACAGCGCCGCGCGGCGCGCCGGATCGAGATGGGCGACGATTTCATCAAGCAGCAGGAGCGGCGCGAAGCCGGTCATTTCCTTGATCAGGCCGGCATGCGCAAGCACCAGACGGATCAGCAGCGCCTTCTGCTCGCCGGTCGAAGCCTCCGACGCCGGAATGCCCTTGCCGGCATGGATCACGCGCAGGTCGGACAGATGCGGGCCATCGAGCGTGCGGCCGGCGGCGGCGTCGCGCGCGCGGTTGTTCTTCAGCAAGACGCGGTAGCGGTCCTCGATCTCGATCGCGCTGTGCAGCGGCAGTAATTTTTCCATCCAGCCGTCGAGCGCGATCTCGGCATCCGGAAACCCCGGCGCGTGCTGGCGTGCGGCGGAGAGCGCGCCGGCCAGCCGGCTCACCGTCTCGGCGCGCGCGGCCGCCACCGCCACCGCGATCTCGGCGGTCTCGTGCTCCACCGCGTCGAGCCAATGGGAATCGCTATGCGTTTCTTCCAGCAGGCGGTTACGCGAGCGCAAAGATCGCTCGAGCGCGGCGACGCGGCCGGAATGCTGCGCATCGACCGCCAGCACCAGGCGATCAAGGAAACGGCGGCGCTCGGAGGCTGGCCCGTTGAACAGCGGGTCCATGGCCGGCACCAGCCACACCACGCGCAGGTGGTCGGCGAAGGCCGCCGCCGAGGACACCGCTTCCCGGTCGATGCGGCATTTGCGCGAGGGCGCCGAATCCTCGCCGGCCGGCGGATCGATGCCGGTGCCGAGCGTGGCCAGGCCCAGCATGCCTTCGATCTCGGCCGACACCGCCCAGCCGCCGTCGCCTTCGGAAAACGCCAATTCCTCCGAGGTGGCGCGGCGCAAGCCGCGGCCCGGCATCAGCAGCGAAATGGCTTCGATCAGATTGGTCTTGCCCGCGCCGTTGGCGCCAGTCAGCACCACGGGTCCAGCCTCGCCGAGCGTCAACGTCGCGGCGTGATAGCTGCGGAAATTGGTCAGCGTCAGGCGGCGCAGGAAGGCGGCGGTCATCGTCCCTTTCGTGTCGCGGGCGATAGGAGCGAAGCGCGTGGCGCGAGCGGATACGAACCCGACGCAGCGGAACAATCCGATTAGCTTAACATAAAAAGTGCCGGTTCAGGCCGGCTTGCGCGCGATGTGGTAGGACATGACGCCGGTGAGAAAATCGCGATTTTCGATGGCGACGAAACCGATGCCCTTCAGCAATTCGGCCAGCTCACGCGGTCTGTAGAAATGCCGGATGGCATCGGCGAAATAGCCGACGCACATCATGCTCTCGGCCGAACTCCCGAACAGCTTGGCGGTAAACCAGACCGAGAAGCGCAGATAGGCCAAATAGGGCACTTCGACAATCCGCGATGCCGGACGCAGCATGTCGTCATGGCAGAAGATACCGCCCGGCTTGAGCACCCGATGGATTTCCTTGAACGCCCGGATGATCTCAAGGTGGCGCGAGGCGAATTGCAGCGTCACCGCATCGAACGAATTGTCGGGAAACGGCAGCACATGGGCGTCGCAGACGCGGGCATGGATCGTCAGATTGCGCTCGTGGGCGCGGCGCTGACCCTCGGCCGTCATGTGCGGACTGCCGTCCACGCTGTGGATTTCCAGCGTTGGATCGAGCGCCAGCAACTTCAGCGGGATTTCATGGGTGCCCGAGCAGACGTCGAGTACTTTGGCGCCGGGCGGCAAATGGCGGTGGACCGCGGATGCGAAGATATTGCTCCAGCAGGCACAGGTCCCCAGCGAGGCGACCGCGTTGCCTTTGTCGTAGTAGGTCGGCACGTCCCGAAACACCTCCGGGATCAAAGTCCGCCAGGTCTCGCCAAAAAGTTGCGAGCGAAGATCTTCCCTTTTCAATAAATCTTCTGAGATGCTCATTCGGGTTCTCTTTGAGTAGCCAATGGAAATTGCAGGCAACGCAGCCTGACGAGTGGCCGCGTCGGTCTTGCTTTTGCGTCCCGAAGCGTCGCGCGCCTAAGCTCGCTCCTCCGGGGCAGCATGGCCACGCCTCACACCCGCATCGGCATTAGTACATAAAGCGCGCCCTTGGCGTCTTTGTCTTGGATCAAAGTGGGTGAGCCGGGGTCGGCGAGCTTGAGTACGGCCACTTCACCCTCGATCTGCGCGGCGATGTCGAGCAGATAGCGAGAATTGAATCCTATATCGAGCGGATCGGATTTCGTATTCGACCTCGAGTTCCTCGGTCGCGCTGCCGGAATCCGGATTGGTCACCGACAGCACCAGCCGGCCACTGCTGATCGAGAGCTTGACCGCGCGGCCGCGCTCGCTCGATACGGTGGAAACGCGGTCGACCGCGGCCTCAAAATCCTTCTTGTCGACGATCAGGCTCTTGTCGTTATTGGCCGGGATCACGCGCGCATAGTCGGGGAAGGTACCGTCGATCAGCTTTGAGGTGAGCACCACCTCGCCGATCGAAAAGCGGATCTTGCCGGCCGATAATTCGATTCCCACTTCGCCTTCGCCGGTTTCGATCAGACGCTGCACCTCGCCCACCGTCTTGCGCGGCACGATGATGCCGGGCATGCCGGCAGCGCCTGGCGGCAGCGGCAGCTCGACCTGCGCCAGCCGATGCCCGTCAGTCGCTACCGCGCGCAGCGTTGCGGCCTTGGCCGTCCCCGCCGTGTGCAGGTAGATGCCGTTCAAATAATAACGGGTCTCTTCGGTCGAGATCGCGAACTGGGTCTTGTCGATCAGCCGTTTGAGATCGGCGGCGGCGAGCTTGAACGAATGCGTCATTTCGCCGGCAGCGAGATCAGGAAAATCGCTTTCCGGCAGCGTCTGCAACGTAAAGCGCGAGCGCCCCGCCCGCAGCGAGAGCACAGCGCGGTCGCCGGAGCCTTCGAGCACGATCTGCGCGCCCTCGGGCAGCTTGCGTACGATCTCGTAGAACATGTGGGCGGGCACGGTGGTAGCGCCGCCCGGCGACACCTCGGCGGCGACGCTGTCGATGACTTCGAGATCGAGGTCGGTGGCCTTCAGGCTGAGTTTGCCCTTGTCGGCCTTGATCAGCACGTTGGCCAGAATAGGAATGGTATTGCGCCGTTCCACCACGCGGTGCACGTGGCCCAGCGACTTCAGCAGTTCTGCACGCTCGACGGTGACTTTCATTCGGAAACCCGCTTCGGCGCCTTTGAAAAGGACCCTAAAACCAGGCGCAACAGCAAGCCGGCGGCTCGCGGAATGCGAGGCCGGGGACGGAAGGTGACAAGACGGCGCGAAATGCGCAAGAGCAGGGGAGGCTTCGCCGCCGCTTTCCCCCAAGGACCTCCCGGCAGGGGCATAAGCGCAAGCCACGAAGCGGCCCATCGCCCGCTCATTCCCGCGCAAACGGGAATCCAGCGCTTTGGCAGCGGCGTTCGGCCGCAAAGGCTGGGTCCCCGCATCCTCAGGGACGAGAGCGGAGTAGGCGGCTACTCCTGCAATTGGCGCTTGAGAATCTCGATTTCCTCGGCCAACGCCATGTCATTGCCGACCAGGCCTTCGATCTTGCGCACCGCGTGCAGCACCGTGGTGTGGTCGCGGCCGCCGAAGCGCCGCCCGATTTCCGGCAGCGACCGCAAGGTCAAGGTCTTGGCCAGATACATCGCCACCTGGCGCGGCCGCACCACATTGGCTGTGCGCCGCGACGACAGCAGGTCGGAGCGGCTGACATTGTATTGCCGCGCCACCACCCGCTGGATGTCCTCGATCTTGACCCGCTTGGGCTCCTGCGGGCGGATCAGGTCGCGCACCTCGCGTTCAGCCATTTCCAGGGTGACCGCATGGCCGGTGAGCTTGTTATGGGCGAGCAAGCGGTTGAGCGCGCCTTCCAGGTCGCGGCCGTTGTGGGTGACGGTCTTGGCGATATAGCCGAGTACCGGCACCGGGACGTCGAAGCTGGGATGGTGCGCGCGCGCCGCCATCACCCGCGATTTGAGGATCTCCAAACGCAGCTCCTCGCCAAGCGGGCCCATTTCCACCACTAGGCCGCCGGCCAGCCGCGAGCGCACCCGGTCGTCGAGGCTTTCGAGGTCGGAGGGCGGGCGATCGGAGGCGATCACCACCTGGCGGCCGGCATCGATCAGGGCATTGAGCGTGTGACAGAACTCAGCCTGGGTCGACTTGCCTTGCAGGAATTGCAGGTCGTCGATCACCAACACGCCGATACCGCGCAGCGCCTCCTTGAAGGCGAGGGCAGTCTGCGTGCGTAGCGCCGAGACGAAGCCGTACATGAATTTCTCGGCGGTGAGATAGAGCACCTTGCGTTCGCCGAGAGCATTTCCGGTCCAGGTGATAGCTTGCAGCAGATGCGTCTTGCCGAGGCCGACGCCGGCATGGATATAGAGCGGATTGAACATCACCGCGTCGCCGCGTCTGGCGGCGGCCACCTGCTTGGCGGCGGCTTGGGCGAGTGTGTTGGAGCGGCCGACCACGAAGGTATCGAAGGTCAGACGCGCGTCGAGCGGCGAGCCGCCTAGCGCTTCATGCGCGCCGGGATCGCCGACCGGCATCGATCGTCCATTGCCGTTGTTGCCGCTGAAACGGCCACTATCGCCGGCGGCGGCCTCAAGCTCAGCCTTGGGCTTGGTGATTGCCGAACGCAATACCGCCGAACGGACGATCAGCTCGATGCGGCCGACTTGCGACTGTTCCACCTGCCAGCAAGCCAGCACGCGTTCGGCATAATGCGATTGGATCCAACTCTTGAGAAAACGGGTCGGCACCGACAGGCGCACGGTTCCGTCCTCGATCGCCTCTAGGTCCATGCGGGCAAACCAGCTCGAATAGACGTCGTCGCCAACTTCGGCGCGCAATCGTCCCTTCACTCGTGACCAGCCCTCCTGATCCGCGTTCGACATTTTCTTATTTCTCTATCCGATTGAATGATTGACCGAACTCGGTTGCCCGGCTGGGTGGCACGATGCCACCAACGCGCCGGAACAGGACGCAACAACACTCACTCGATGACGATGTCTTTGAGAGATTTTCGGCTCGCCAGAAGCACCAAGGCTAGGCGGCACGACATCGACGCGGGTCGAGGATGCTGCGCCTCAGCCCGTGGGCGGAGGCGTCGCGCATGAAACGCGAGCGGAGCAGCTGACAGCGAGGCTTGAATCCCCAATAATACCCGCTCGGTAGAACGAAACTCGCCCCACGACTGTCATAATACCTTGCTCCCTCAAATTCCTTATGGGTTTTCACCCGATGGCCCGCCTCACGTCCGCCTAGCGGCGGCCTGCGCAAGTCTTCGTTGATTCAGTTACAGTGTGCGACGCCATCCTTGCCCGGGGTTTCGAACGGCCGAAATTGATGCCAATAGGCAAACAACAGCTGTTCTCATCCACCGATGAGTGTGAAGCGAGACCTTTTACTGATGGCGTCCGGGGCTCCCGAACGCGTTTTTTAAAAATACACAAGCGTCACCGGCTCGCAATGGGATTTACGGGTAAGCGCATGTCATATGAAAAAAATGCGCAGCAGCGAGGGGCTTGGCCTGTGCATAAATTAGATTGCAAGGTGTTGATGAGTTCGCGCGGAATTTCGAAGTCGAAATTACATACCGGGCCCGGCGCAGCGACAAAATATTTGAATCTTTTAAATGACGAGCATCGCGAAAAGTCCCCGTCAAATATGCATTTTGTGGTCCTCGCCTTCGTATGCCCGTTAAGTCGTTATTGTGGCGAAAAAATTCATGATCGAAATCTCAAGGTAGCCCACGCAAGAAAAGCCCACAGACATTGATGGACGCGCGGCCAACGCTACACTTTCTCAAGCAATATCGTGACGAGCAAATCAATTTGACGCCACGATGACGGTTTGACTATGGCGAGGCATTGCGGCGGCGCGCATCGCGCGTCCGTTCAACCTGAATCGTACGAATTTGGTTCAATATAACCCGGTGCGCCAGCCGGAAACCACCGCTCACTTGGCGAGCTTGGCGATCCGATGCGCGAGGCGCGACACTTTGCGGCTGGCATTATTCTTATGCACGACGCCGCGCTGCGCCGCACGCATAATGGCCGGTTCCGCCTGCTTGAACGCCGCTAAGGCCGCCGTGCGGTCTCCGCTGGCGATCGCTTCCTCGATTTTGCGGACCGAATTGCGCAGCAGCGAGCGGCGCGCCTTATTGACGATGGTTCGGCGCGCGATCTTGCGCGTGGCTTTGCGGGCGGACTTGGTATTGGCCATGAGCCTCTCGTTCACAACTGGCGTTTTGCGGCGGGAAGACCGCCCAAGCGACTGATCTTTGCAGAAAAAGCTTGGCGGTAAGACGCCCCGCCGCCACGGGCGAGGCTTATAGTAAGAGCCCGCCCGGGCGTCAACGCCCGCGAAGCGGATGCTCAGGCCACCCGTTTGGCCCGCACCGTATCGTAACCGGCATATACCGCCGCGCGGTCGGCGGCCGAAAATGGCGCCAGCGGCGGCTTGACCCGCGCCAGCGCCGGGTCGTCATGAATATGCGCGAGCAGCGCCTTCACGCCGGCGACCAGCGGCTTGCCGTCGAACAGTTTGCGGATCGCCACCGCCGCATCGAGCGCGGCTTGGTCGCCCCCGCGCCAGGCCCGTGCGCATAGATCGGCATTGAGATTGGCGGTGGCCGAGATGCAGCCGGCGAACGCGCCCGTGCGCGCCTCGATGAGTGCGGCCTCGGTCGACGGGAATACGGCGAAGTCCGGCGCGATCGCCGCTGCCGCGCGCGCATAAGCCATGTCGCCGGAAGAATCTTTCAAGCCCACGATGCGGTTCGGATAAGATTCCCGCAGCCGTTTCACCAGCGCGATGTGCCACGGCAATCCCGACTGCGCCGGAAAATGATAAAGGTAAATTGGTATGGGCCGGTGCGCGGTCGCCTTAACCAGCATATCGATATAGGCGATGAGCCCGTCGTCGGGCACGCCTTTGTAGTAGAACGGCGGCAATACCAGGGCGCCGGCAAAGCCAAGTTCGGCCGCGTGGCGGGTGAGCGCGACCGCGTCCGATATCGCCGCGGCGCCGGTTCCAACCATCAGGCGGTCGAGCGGCAGTCCTTCGGCCTTGTACGCGCTCATCACCGCCATGCGCTCGTCGCGCGCGAATGAGGTGGCCTCGCCGGTGGTGCCGAGCACGTTGAGGCCGTCGCAGCCGTTGTCGAGCAGAAAGCGCGCCAGCTTGACCGCCCGCTTCAGTTCTGGCGTGCCATTCTCATCGATCGGTGTGGCGATGGCGGCGATCACGCCGGCGAGCGTCTTGCTCACGCGAGGTCTCCCGGTATTGAGCTACCCGCTGACATTATACGCGGCTAGCGCCGCCATGTTGACGAGCTGATTGTCCTTGGCGCCGAGTTGCACAATCTGCACTGGGCGGTCGAGCCCGACCAGCAGCGGCCCGATCACGGTAGCGCCGCCCAGCTCCTGCAGCATTTTGGTGGAAATCGAAGCCGAATGAAACGCTGGCATTACCAGTACATTGGCCGGGCCCGACAGCCGACAGAACGGATAGGGCGCGGCCAGCGCCGGATTGAGCGCCACATCGGCGGCCATCTCGCCGTCATATTCGAAATCGACCCGTTTGCTGTCGAGAATGCGCACCGCCTCGATCACCCGTGCCGAGCGCTCGCCTTGCGGGTGCCCGAAGGTCGAAAAAGCGAGCAGCGCCAGCCGCGGCTCGTAGCCGAGCCGGCGTGCGACGCCGGCGGCCTCGATGGCGATCTCGGCGATTTCGTGCGCCTCCGGCATCTCGGTGACGGCGGTGTCGGCCACCACCACGGTGCGCCCGCGCGCCACCACCAGCGACACCCCGATCACGCGGTGGCCGGGTTTGGGATCGATCACATGGCGGACATCCTCGAGCGCGACCGAGAAATTGCGGGTCACGCCGGTCACCATGGCGTCGGCATCGCCGAGCGCGACCATGCAGGCGGCGAAATGATTGCGGTCCTGGTTCACCAGGCGCTGGCAGTCGCGCAGCAGGTAGCCGCGCCGCTGCAGCCGCTCATACAGGTAATTGAGGTAGACGGTGTTGCGCGTCGACAGGCGGGCATTGACGATCTCGATGCCTTCGGCGAGCTCGATGCCGATCTCGCGCGCGGTCTCATGCACGCGGTCCTCGCGCCCGACCAGCAGTGCCGTTCCCAGGCCCTGATGCACGAAGCTCGCCGCCGCGCGGATCACTTGCTCCTCCTCGCCTTCGGCGAACACCACGCGCTTGGGCTGCCGGCGTAACCGTGCGTAGACCTGCACGAGGGTTCCGGCAATCGGATCGCGCCGCGCATTCAACTGGTGCCGGTAGGCATCCATGTCGACGATCGGCTTGCGGGCAACGCCGGTATCCATGGCCGCCTTGGCGACGGCGGGCGGCACCGTGTAAATCAGCCGCGGATCGAACGGTACCGGGATGATGTATTCGGGTCCGTATTTCGGCCGCGCCCCGTAGAGCGCGGCGACTTCGTCCGGCACGTCTTCGCGCGCCAGATCGGCGAGCGCGCGGGCGGCGGCGATCTTCATCTCCATGTTGATGGCGGAGGCGCGCACATCGAGGGCGCCCCGGAAAATGAACGGGAAGCCGAGAATGTTGTTGACCTGGTTGGGATAGTCGGAGCGCCCCGTCGCCATGATGGCGTCGTCGCGCACTTGCGCCACTTCTTCGGCGGTGATTTCTGGGTCTGGATTGGCCAAGGCGAAGATGATCGGCTTGGGCGCCATCGATTTGATCATCTCCGGCGTGAAAGCGCCCTTGACCGAAAGCCCGAATGCCACATCGGCACCTTCAAAGGCTTCCGCCAGCGTGCGGGCCGAGGTCTTGACCGCGTAACCCGATTTCCACTGGTTCATGCCCTCGGTACGGCCCTGATAGATCACGCCCTTGGTGTCGCACAGGATGAGATTGTCGGGCGTGAAGCCGATGGCTTTGAGCAGTTCCAGGCAGGCGATGCCGGCCGCTCCCGCGCCGTTACACACCAGCTTGGTATGCTCGATGTCGCGGCCGGTCAGATCGAGCGCGTTGATCAATCCAGCTGCCGAGATGATTGCGGTGCCGTGCTGGTCGTCGTGGAACACCGGAATGTCGAGCAGTTCACGCAGGCGCTGTTCAATGATGAAGCATTCCGGCGCCTTTATGTCTTCCAGATTGATGCCGCCCCAGCCGGCGCCGAGATACTTGACGCAATTGATGAACTGGTCGGGATCCTCGGTGGAAACCTCCAGATCGATGGAATCGATGTCGGCAAAGCGCTTGAACAGCACCGCCTTGCCTTCCATCACCGGCTTCGCCGCCAAGGCGCCGCGGTTGCCGAGCCCCAGGATGGCCGTGCCGTTGGTGATGACGGCGACGAAATTGCCCTTCACCGTATAGTCGTAGGCGCGGCTCGCATCCTCGGCGATGGCGAGCACCGGCACGGCGACGCCCGGCGAATAGGCGAGTGAAAGGTCGCGCTGGGTCGCCATCGGCTTGGTGGCGATGACTTCCAGCTTGCCGGGCCGGCCGACGCTATGGAATTGCAGGGCTTCTTGGTCGGTGAAAGTTGGCCGGTTGCGGCCGGGGGGACGTTTTGCGGGCATTGTTACTCCATGACACAACCGGTACTGCCCGGCGAGGGGGGACGTTAGCGGAAGCAGCGGCGGTGGCTCAAGGGAAGGCGGGGGTAGTACCCCCTTGTTGAACCCGGCCGCGCCGCGCGCTAATCGGTACAGGAAGCTAAGGAAAAGACTGCTAAATCATGATCCGTTTTTTATTTCGTTTCCTCGGCCTGATCGGTCTGGCCGCCGCCTTTATCCTGGTGATCTATGACGGCACCAAGTCGATCGCCGGCAATAGCCTCACCCTCACCACCGTGCGGGCCCTCTGGGAGCTCATCAATGCGGGCAGCCTGGCCAAGCTGAAACCCCTGATCGAGCCCTATGCCGGCGGCTTGTTGTGGGATCCGGTCACGGTCTTTGTCCTGGCGGCGCCGAGCTGGAGTGTGCTTGGCCTGCTTGGAATCCTGTTCATTCTGGTCGGCCGCAAAAAGAAGCCGCTGATCGGTTACGCGCGATCGTAGCAATTCCTGGTGGCAATGTTTTACTCGCGCCGGCGTGAACGCCGCGTGCGGCTGGCTGGCCAAGACGTGACCGGCATCGCCATTCCGCGCTGGCGCGCAAACGCTTATATTGCGCTCAAAGATTGAGGGAGAACCAACCATGTTCGGCTTTAAGAAAATTGCCATGCCCACGGCCGCGCAAGCGCTGCCCGGGCGCGATAATCCGATCCGTACTGCGCAAGCGCATTTCGTCAATCATCGGGCGCTGAAAGGGCCTTACCCGGAAGGCGCGCAGAAGGCGATGTTCGGGCTCGGCTGCTTCTGGGGCGCCGAGCGCAAATTCTGGGAACTGGGTGACGGGATTCATGTCACTGCCGTCGGCTATGCCGGCGGGCTGACGCCGAACCCGATCTACGAGGAAGTCTGCTCGGGTCGCACCGGCCACAACGAAGTGGTGCTGGTGGTGTACGACCCGAAAAAGATCTCCTACGAGACATTGCTCAAGGCATTCTGGGAGAGCCACGATCCGACGCAAGGCATGCGCCAGGGCAACGATGTCGGCACGCAGTATCGTTCCGCCATCTACCCGTTTACGCCCGAGCAGCGCAAAGCGGCCGAGACGTCGAAGGCGATGTATGAAAAGGCGATCGCGGGCAAGGGCTACGGCGCCATCACCACCGAAATCGCCGGCGCGCCGGAATTCTATTTCGCCGAGGACTATCACCAGCAATATCTCGCCAAGAATCCGTTTGGCTATTGCGGGCTCGGTGGTACCGGCGTGTCGTGCCCGATTGGCACCGGCGCCAAGCTGACGCAGGCGGCCGGCGCCTGACATCGCCGGCGCAAGGTCAGATCCACTACGGGCGCCCCTCGGGCGCCCGTTGCATGTCGGGGGACAAAAAAGTTCTGCCGTGACGGGGGCTTATTAGGGCTGGCGGCCGGTGAGGGTTTGTTAACCATATAAAGCGTTAATCGGGCTTAATTTCTTTAGACGGCGCGGATTCGTTTGATGCGGGGAGCCCGATTTCTGTTGGCCGGCTTGGTTGCACTCGCAGCCAGCGGCTGCATGCGGCATGAAGCGGTCGACGCCAGCGGCCGCGGCCTCTTCACCGCGCCGCAAGGCGCGCAGGCCTATGCGCAAATGCAGCCGGCAATGCAGCCCCCCACTGTGCTGCAATACCGCGTTCCACAGTCCGTCTCGCCGCAATCAAGCTACGCCAATGCAGCTCCCGCCAGCGCGCCGCCTTATACGCTCGGCGCCGGCGACAAATTGCGCATCGTGGTGTTCGGCCAGGACGGCATTTCCAATTCCTACCTCGTCGATGCCGGCGGCAATGTGAGCCTGCCGCTGATCGGCCCGGTGCCGGCGCGCGGCGCCACCACCCAGCAATTGGCGTGGCGGATCGCCGCGCGGCTCAAGCAGGGCTATGTGCGCGAGCCGCACGTGTCGGTCGAGGTCGAGACCTACCGGCCGTTCTTCATCCTCGGCGAGGTGACCACGCCGGGGCAGTACCCTTACGTCGCCGACATGACGGTGGAGAAGGCGATCGCCATTGCCGGCGGCTTTGCCCCGCGCGCCAGCAAGCGCACGGTCGAGCTTACCCGCGACGAGGCCGGCCAGCCGATCAAAGGCGACGTGCCGCTCACCTTTCCCTTGCGTCCGGGCGATACCGTGCTGGTGAAGGAGCGCTGGTTTTAATCTAAGCGAAAGCGGCGCGCTCGGTTGTCATGCCCGGCCTTGTGCCGGGCATCCACGTCTTATGGCTATGCATGGCTTAAAAGGCGTGGATGGCCGGGACAAGCCCGGCCGTGACGTCAAGAGACGCTACTTCTTCATATGCTTGCCGAGAAACTCCTGCGTGCGGCTCCAGGCCAGCGCGGCGGCGTCCTTGTTGTAGCTGGCGCGCTCGTCGCAATAGAAACCGTGCGCGGCGCCGGGATAAATATAAGTCTCTGCCTGCGGCTGCTTCTTCTTGATCTCGTCCACCACGTTCATCGGAATGCTTTCGTCCTTCTCGCCGAAATGCATCTGCAGCGGGCATTTAGGCTTCTCGTCGGCGAACTTACCGATCATTCCGCCGTAATAGGCGACCGCCGCCGACAGGCCGGGGATCCGGCAGGCCGCCAGAAACGCCGCAGTGCCGCCCATGCAAAAGCCGATCACGCCGAGGGGGCCTGCCCCTTTCAGGTCGCCGACGCCGGCCGCGATATCCGCCATCATGTGATCCCAATTGAGATTGCCCAAGTAACTTCGTGCCTGCGCGATCTCGTCCGGCGTATAGCCGCATTCGAAGTTGCGCACGAAGCGGTCGAACACCGCCGGCGCCACCGCGACGTAGCCGAGCGCCGCCAGCCGGTCGCAGACCGCGCGGATATGGTGATTGACGCCGAAAATTTCCTGCACCACGACCAGCCCGCCCTTCGGCGTGCCTTGCGGATCGGCGCGATAGGCGCCGAGCGAATGCTTGTCGGTGGTGGTGAGTGTGAACTGCTTACCCAAGGAAACCTCCCATTTTTCTAATCGAAAAAGATCAAACGCTTTTGTCGCGCCCGGCGGGTTCTAGCACATGAATTCTCTCTTCGTCATTCCGGGACGCGAGCAAAGCGGATGGGCCCGGAATGACGGTTAAGAGAATACCCGCGCCAGCAACTCGTAAGAATGTTTACGCGCCTCGTGGCTGAACACCATGGTGGTCACCATCAGCTCGTCGGCTTGCGTGGCGGCGAGCAGCGGAATCAGCCGCGCCTTGACGGTGTCGGGCGCGCCGACCGCCATGCGGGCGCGGTTCTGTGCGATCCGCGCGCGGTCAGCGCCCGTATAGTCGTAGGCGATGGCGTCTTCCGGCGAAGCGAGCGGCAGATGTTCGCCCTTCGAGCGCCGCACGATATTGAGATCGGCGGTCGAGGCCAGCCGCTCGGCCTCCGCATCGCGGTCGGCGCAGATCACATGGGTGGCCAGGATCGCGTAAGGCTTGTCGTGCGCCGGCGACGGGCGGAAATTGTCGCGATAGAGCCGCATCGCCTCCGCCGCATCGAAATGCGCGAAGTGGTGCGCGAAGGCGAAGGCCGCGCCGATCTGGCCGGCGAGCTGCGCGGAATAATCGGACGAACCGAGCAGATAGATCGGCGGCAGCTTAACGTCCGCCGGCATGGCGCGCACATTGTGGAACGGATGGCCGGCGGGAAACCCGCGCGTCTCCAAGAGCATCAATTCGTTGAAGCGCTCGAGGAAATCGTCTTCCTCGCTGATGCCCTGGCGACGCCGTAACGCATAGGAGGTGGCCGGATCGGTGCCGGGCGCGCGCCCCAAGCCGAGATCGATGCGGCCGGGATAGAGCGCCTCCAGCACCTTGAAGCGCTCGGCCACCATCAGGGGCGCGTGGTTGGGCAGCATCACGCCGCCGGAGCCGATGCGCATGCGGGTGGTGACGGCGGCGATCTGCCCGATCATGATGTCGGGGGCGGAACTGGCGATCGACGGCAGATTGTGGTGCTCGGCCACCCAATAGCGCACATAGCCCAGGCCATCGGCGAGCTGCGCCAGATCGAGCGAATTGCGTAGCGCCTGGGCGCCGGTGGAGCCGGCCGAAACCGGTGAGAGATCGAGGATGGAGAGCGGGACCATACGTTATCCTAGCATAGCACCCGGCGGCTTCTCTCGCGCTATGAACGGCGTATGATTAGATAATGCTGATGCAATCGGAGACCACCGCATGGCCTCGTTGACCGAATGGAAAGTGCCGCCATCCGCGCAGCCGCGCGTGGAGGACTATTCATACGATCTCGAGCGTGCGCTCTCCGCAGTGGTCGGCCTGCATTCGATCATCCCGCCCGACGGCTTCACTGTTGAAACCCTAGGCGCCGAACGCGCCGGCAATGGCGTGCTGATCGATAACGGTCTGGTGCTGACCATCGGCTATCTGATTACCGAGGCGGCGACCGTCTGGCTGCATCTCGGCGACGGCCGCGTGATGGAGGGCCATGCGCTCGGGCAAGACCAGGAGACCGGCTTCGGCCTGGTGCAGGCGCTCGGCCGCCCCGACCTGCCGGTATTGCCGCTCGGCGTTTCGAGCGCGGCCGAAATCGGCGAACGCGTGGTGATCGGCGGTGCCGGCGGGCGCACCCGCTCGCTCGCCGGCCGCATCGCCGCCAAGCAGGAATTCGCCGGCTATTGGGAATACGTGCTGGACGAGGCGATCTTCACCTATCCCGCGCATCCCAATTGGGGCGGCACTGCGTTGATTTCATCCCAGGGCGAACTGATCGGCATCGGCTCCCTGCAGCTCGAACGCGCACGCGAGGGCAAGAACGAGCATCTCAACATGGTGGTGCCGATCGATCTGCTCAAGCCGATCCTCGACGACCTGCGGAAATTCGGCCGCGTCAACAAGCCGGCGCGGCCCTGGCTCGGGGTCTATTCGACCGAGGTGGAGGACAAGGTGGTGGTGGTCGGCATCGCCGCCAAAGGTCCGGCGGCGCGTGCCGAGCTGAAGAGCGGCGACGTGATCCTGGCGGTCAAGGGCGAGACCGTGTCCACGCTCGGCGACTTTTACCGCAAGGTCTGGGCGCTCGGTCATGCCGGCGTGGAAGTGCCGCTCACGCTTTATCGCGAAGGCGTCACCTTCGAGGTGCGGGTGAATTCATCCGACCGCGCGAAATTCCTTAAAGCCCCGCAGATGCATTAATCAAGCGCCGCCTTTTTTGCCGAAAATCTTTTTCGCGCCGGCGCGCGCGATGGCCAGCACAATCAGCCAGGCGATGATGGCGCCAATGCCGAACACCGTGCGGCCGATCCCTTCGCCGACCGGGCCGACAATCGGCCCGGCCATGCTGAAATGCCGCGTGCCGCCGCCGAACGCGACCCAGGTCCCGATACCGGCAAGGCCGGCCGCCGCAATCACGCTGTCGAGCCAATAGACCGTCTTCATCCAGGCCGGTGCGTTGTCCGGCAGGCTGCTAGACTGGTCGTCAACGCCGGAAAGCCCGCGCACGATCACCGAGATGCCGGTCGCCAGGAACACCACGCCGACGAACAACGAAAGCCAGATCGGTCCGTTGATCCGGCTCGGCGGGGGTAGCGCTTCGATGCCGACCAGTGCGAAGTAAACTCCGGCCACGGCGGTCAAGATGCCGATGGCGATCAGCGAACGATCGGGAGTTGAAGACCGAGCGGAAGCGATCGAATTGGCCTTGAGATTTTTGATGCGCACCTCAAAAATCATGCGCGCCAATGTGCGCGCCGAATATTGCCAAATCGTTGCGCGCCGAGCTTTGGCTCAGGCCGGTATTTCCTCGATTTTGTCGACCCGGTTCGGATAAAACGCCAGATAGCCGGCGATCTCGGCCATGGCGGGAAAAGGCTGCTCGTAGCTCCACACCGCGTTGTCCGTGCAGCGGCCGCCCGCCACGATCGAGAAATAATTGGCGTTGCCCTTGTAGGGGCAATAGCTCGCATGCGCCGTGGGCTTGAGCAGGTCCATGGCAACGTCGGCGCGCGGAATATAATGCACTGGGGCATAGCCCGCCTCCTGCATGGTCAACGCGCGGACCGTGTCGGCGATCACCATGCCGCCGAAACTGACGCGCACGCGGTTGTCGTTGCGCGCAATGGTGATTGGGTGATCGGGGCCGGGGATTTTCATAGCGGTCGCCGTGCTGCGGTGAGCATCGGTTATGCCATGCCGTCAGCCACGCGGAAAATCGTAAAGCCGCTCCGGATTGTCGGTGAGAATCGCCTGGCGCAGGGCCGCATCCTTGGTCCAGTCGAGGAACACCGCCAGCAGGCGCCCGGCATCCGGCACCGGCCCTTCCGGCCGCGGATGCGGCCAGTCGGTGCCCCAGACCAGGTTCGCCGGATTGGCGGCGATGAGCGCGTCATGGAATGGCCGCGCCTCGCCGTAGTCGGGCGGCGTCGCGCCTAGCCGGTAGGTGCCCGACAGCTTCGCCCACAGCCTTCCTTCGCCGACCCCGCGCAGCAGGGCCTGGAAGCCGGGATTGTGCGTGCCGAGATGATAGTCAAGACGTCCCATGTGATCGACCACCACCGGCACCGGCACGCGCGCGAGCGCTGCCGCCATGTCGGGCAAATCGCGCGCATCGATCCAGAGCTGCAGGTGCCAGCCGAGATCGGCGATAAGCGGCAAGAGCGGCTCGATCTCCTTGAGCGTCACGCCGTTCTGGTAATAGGGCTTGCCGTCGCGCCGGAATTCATTGGCGCGCAGGCCGCGCACGCCCGCCGCGTGCCAGGCTTTGAGCGTTGCTGCGGTTAGTTCGGCGCCGCCGACCGCTACGCCGCGCAGGCGTTCGGGTTCAGCGCCAAGCGCATCGAGCATGGCGCGATTGTCGCGGCCATAGGCGCTCGGCTGCACCAGCACGCCGCGGTCGAAGCCGAGGCGGTCGAGCATCGCCAGGTAAGCGCTCAGTGGCGCGTCGGCAGGCGTGTAGCTGCGCGGTTCCGCATAAGGGAACCGCGCGGCCGGGCCGAACACATGGCAGTGGCAGTCGCAGGCGCCGCGCGGCAGCGCACCGCTCATTTCGGAACGATACCTGCGAGCTTGGCGGCCTCGCGCATGTTCTCGTAATCCGTGCGGATGAAGGCGGCGAAGCCTTTCGACGTCATCTGCTCGGGGGTGGCGATTTCTGCGCCCAGACCGATCAGCCGCTCAGTGGCCGGGCTACCCGGTGTCAGGCCTTTTTCCACCGCCTTTTGTAGTTGCGCGACGATCGCCGCCGGTGTTTTCGCCGGTGCGACGATGCCGATATAGCTCTGCGCGGTGAAGCCCTTCACGCCTTCTTCGTCGAACGTCTTGATGTCGGGCGCGAGCTTGGAGCGGTGCGCGGCAGCCACCGCGATGATGTGCGCCTTGCCGCCTTTGTGCAGTTGCAGCGCAGTGGAGAATTCGGTCATCGCACCGTTCACGGTGCCGCTGATCAGATCGGGCATCATGGCGCCGCCGCCGCGATAGGGCACATGCGTGATGTTGGCGCCGGTGGCGTGCTTGAAGCGCTCGAGCGTCATGTGCGAGGCACTGCCGACACCGCTGGTCGCGATGGTCAGCGCACCTTTCTTCGACAGCGCGATGAACTCCGCAATGGTCTTGACCGTGGTCTTGTTGGCCAGGATGAGCGCGTGCGGCACGTAGCTGGTGAGCGCCACGGCGACGAAGTCCTTGAGCGGATCATAGCCGAGCTTGGCGTGCACGAAGGGATTGACGGTGAGCGGGCCGTTCGAGCCGACCAGCAGCGTGTAACCGTCCGGTTCGGCGTGCGCCACCATTTGCGCGCCGATGCCGCCGCCGGAACCGCCGCGGTTTTCCACGACCACGGTCTGGCCGAGCGCCTTCGACATTTGATCGCCGACCAGGCGGCCGACGATGTCGGCGTTTCCGCCGGCGGCGAACGGCACGATCAGATGGATCGGGCGGTCGGGATAGGCGGCAAACGCCTGGCGCGGCAGCAGGGCTGCGGCGGGCAAGGCGCCGAGCGTGGCGATCAGCGTGCGGCGTGAGATGGGCATGGTGCTCCTCCGGAGGTTGGGTTGCATCGCGCCGGCGTCGCGCCGCCGGACTTGTACGCGGCCTGCCGTTGGCGGCACGCCTTTGGCCTTAGCCTAGAAAAAACATCTATATTTTCAAAATTGATAATCGCAATGTAGGGTATTCGCAATGCGAATACTGGTGGGCGCCGCATTTGATGAACCTCGGGAATATCGATTTCAACCTGCTCAAGGTACTGGATGCCCTGGTGTCCGAACGCAATGTCACGCGGGCGGGCAAGCGGCTGGGCCGCTCGCAGCCGGCGGTGAGCAATGCGTTGCAGCGGTTGCGTCAATTGCTCGGCGATGATCTCCTGGTGCGCGGTCCGGGCGGGTTCATTCTGACGCCGCGGGCCGAGGCGATCCGCGAGCCCTTGCGCGAGGCGATCGCGCTCATGGAAAGCTGCCTGGCCGAGGAACCGCAATTCAATCCGGCCAAGGCCAGCGGGGTATTCCGCCTGAGCACGCCGGACCGGCTGAGCATCGCGCTGCTGCCGCCCTTGTTTGTCCGGCTTCAGCGAGTGGCGCCCAATATGACGCTGCAAGTCTTGACCGCCGACCGCAAACAGGCGCTGGATCTGCTCGACGAGGATCGTACCGATCTCGCGCTGGGCTGGTTCGACGAAAAGCCGGGCCACTTGCACGCGGAAGCCATGCTTGAGGACAAGCTGTTCTGTGTCTTCCGGCGCGACCATCCCATCCGGAAACGCGGTGTGGTGTTCGATATCGCAAAGGTGTTGTCGTTTCCCCATCTTGTGGTGAGCGCGACGGGCCAGCGCACGGCGATCTTCGACGATCTGCTGCTGCGCCATGGCCTGCGGCGTCATGCGCAGGTGACGGTGACGAATTTCACCGCCGTGCCGCATCTCTTGCGTTGCAGCGACATGATTGCGGTCCTCACCAAGCTGGCGGCGGATGTATTCGAGAAATCCTTCAAGCTCGCGAAACGGCCGGTGCCGATCGACGTCGGAAGCATCGCCACCAACATGATCTGGCATGTCCGCTACGACCGGGACAGGCGGCACGCCTGGCTGCGCCAGCAGATCAAAGCCATCTATCGGGGCTTTTGATTCCGGCTTCCCGGGCAGCCGTTCGATCGCAATGTGATGCGCGGAACGGCTCAGCCGACTGCGCGATGATGTTTCGCCAGGAAGTCGATAGTCCGGCTGCGGGCGAGCTTCGCAGCAACCTCGACATATGTGGGCCGGGCATCATTGGCGAAGGCGTGGCCGGCCTCATAGATGTAGGTCTCCGCGGATGGAAAGGCCCGGCGTACCGCTTCGATTGTCTCCGGCGTCGAGTTCGGATCGGTGGCGCCGAAGTGGAACAGCAGCGGGCATTTTGGTTTTTGATCGAAATAGGTCGCCAGGCGCGTGCCGTAAAAGGCGATCGCGCTCCGCAAATTCAGCTCCGCGGCTGCGCGAATGATCACGCCGCCACCCCAGCAGAAGCCAAGGATCGATACACCGTGCTGGCCTCGCACGCGTTCGACGGCGGCGGCGATGTCGAGCATCGCTTTGTCGAGCGGCAGCCCATAGGCAAGATCCCGGCCGCGATCCGGCTCGTTGAAGGGCACCACCGTTCCCGGCGCGACACGGTCGTAGACGCACGGAAATATCGTGTCGTAGCCATCGTGTGCGTAGGAGCGGACGACGGATTTGAGCTGATCGGTGAGGCCGAAAATTTCTTGCAGGACGACGAGGCCGCCCTTGCTGCCCTGTTTTGGTGAGGCCTGAAACACCTCGAAGGAAAAGCCGTCGGCGGCTTTCAGCTTGATTGTCGTCTCGATAATGTCGACGGTTTCGCTGGGCATTGCTGTCTCACTTTTCTGGGCGTTTCGGCGCGGACCATAGGGAGGCCGCTTCCGTCCACAAAATCAATTATCGATATGAGCTTTATTGACCGTATGAATGCCGTTGCGTCACGCGACGGCACTTCGGCGGGATGGCGCCGGCGGGGGGCCGAAGGTCGGATGGAGGAGACTGGCGCGCCCGAGACGATTCGAACGTCCGACCTTTGCCTTCGGAGGGCAACGCTCTATCCAGCTGAGCTACGGGCGCCTGTTTGCCTCAATAAACGAAACACCGGCCAGCGGCAACGGGCCTTATTTGGCGCGGTTAGATTTTGCGTCTGTCTCCAATTGATAGAGCGGTTACAGGCCTTCGCTTTCTCTGCGCAGCCGCGCTTCGTCTTCATGCTTGCGTTCTTCATAGGCCCGCCGGGCCGCATAATGCGGGTCATCGAGGACAATGCGCCACGCCTGATCCAAGGCAGCCTTTTCCAGGTTCCGGTCGTGGCTCCGCACCTTCCATATGATCCAAATAATGGAGGCAAAAATACCGAGAAAGAGGATGATCTCCATGCCCTGTTCCTCCTGACCGCTCTCTTTCGGGCAAAATAGAATGAAGATTTTGTGTCAATCGGACTCTGCCGCATTGGCATAGATCAAATTTTCTAAACGGGGGCTAACAGTTACGTCGCATCGCCTGTCGCCACGGGCCTCGCCGTGATGATGGGTGGCCGCTGCCGAATAGGACAATCTATCGGCCACGCGCGCGCGAGTCCGGTCGGCCGAGGAGGCGCCGCTCAATCCCGCTGCGCCGACGGCGCCCCTTCGCCGCAACCGGCGCACCGCCCGCCTGCGGCAAAACGGCGCCCGCACTGCAAGAATGCTCGGTTTCTGTGATTAAATGCGCTTGCGGCGCGTCGGCTCTTTCCCAAGGGGCGCGAATCTCATAGGGCTGAAATCATGGCGCATGGTGCGCATAAGGAGCAGACGTCCATGGCAGTTACAGCGAAGTCCAAGACCGCCAAGCCGGTCACCACCAAGCAGTTGGCCTATACGCTGGCGGAACAGCACGAACTCACAAAGCGCCAGGGCAAGGAAATGCTCGACGACCTCGTCGGTCTGATCACCAAGCACCTGAAGAAGGGCGAGCGGGTGAAGATCGCCGGCCTCGGCATCCTGCAAGTGCGCAAGCGCGCCGCCCGCATGGGGCGCAACCCGGCGACCGGCGAACCGATCCAGATCAAGGCGAGCAAGAAGGTTGCCTTTCGCGCCACCAAGGGACTGAAGATGGCGGTCTGATCGCCGTTATTGGCTGGCGCGCAAAAACCCCGCCGGGACGCCGGCGGGGTTTTTGTTTGGACGTTCCGCGCAAAAATACTGATCCCCATTCCCTTAGCCGCCTTTATTTTCACCGCAGCTTGTTGGCGGAAGACGTTGTCTCAAGTGACGCCAGCGATGGCGGATTTGTGCCGTGCTGATCGTGGTGGTGGGCGCGTATTGGTTCTAGCGCGGGACCTATAAAGCGATGGCATTTACGCCGTTGGCCAGATCGGTCACGCGCCGCGTCATCGCACTGTCCGCGTCGCTGAGCGCATCGACCACGGTAAAGTGATTCATCCCCGCGATTTCCTCATAGCGCGTCGCCACGCCGCGCGCGTGCCAATTGTCAGCGATGATCCTGCTCTGGCGCAGGAATTCGCTCAACTCCAGGGCGCCCACGACGGCATCGAGCGTCCGGCCGGCGGGGACTTTCCAATAGAGCGGCGACACGCGCCTGGCCTCGGCGTCGTCGAGCCGCAGGTCCTGGTTCTGCGATACGTGCACCAGGGGGCTAAGATCGTACACGCCGGAAATCGCATAGCCCGCCGGCACCAGATCGGCGGGCGCGTCCGGCGCAAACGCCTTCCAGTCCTGCGCCACCACGCAGGTGGCGAGATGCCCGCCGGCTGAATGGCCGTAGACGAAAATGCGCTTCTGGTACTTGCGCCACAGAAACAGGCAGGCCGCGCGCATCTGTTCGATAATGGTGGCGATCGAAACCTGCGGACAGAAATCGTAGCCCGCGACTGCGACGGTAACACCACGCGCATTCGGCCCGGCGGCCAATTGGCTGAACATCGCCGGCTCGAGCGAGCGCCACCAGCCGCCATGGATGAACAGCGCGAGCGGCGTCATCTGGTCGTTGTCCTTGGCCGGGAACAGATCGATGGTCTGGCGCGGCGAGGGGCCGTAGGCGAGGGCGAATTCGGCGCTGTGCGCCGCCGCACGGTAGGCGGCCGCTTCGCGCTGCCAGCGCGCAAAAATCTCCGGATGCTCGGGCACCCGGCCGCGGTTATCGTATTCCCTTTCGTAATCGATCGGCGGCATGGCGCTCTCTCCCGCGGTCGCCGGCGAAAGCTAGCCGGCTTTGCGCCGGGCCGAAACATGGTTATCTCTTGAACCATGAAGATCGACGGCAAAGAGATGCGCACGATCTGGGTTGAAAGCGACGGTGCCAGCCTTGGCATCATCGACCAGACCCTGCTGCCGCACCGCTTCGCCACCGTGCGGCTCAACACGCTCGACGATGCGGTGCGCGCCATTAAGACGATGCAAGTGCGCGGCGCGCCGCTGATCGGCGCGACCGCGGCTTACGGCGTGTGGCTGGCGCTGCGCGCCGACGTTTCCGATGAAAACCTGGAGCGCGCCTATGGGGCGCTCATGGCGGCGCGGCCGACCGCGATCAATCTCAAATGGGCGCTCGACCAGATGCTTGCCGCGGTGCGCAACCGGCCGCGCGCTGAGCGGCTTGCTGCCGCCTTCGAGCGCGCCCAGGAAATCGCCGACGAGGATGTGACGATCAATCAGGCGATCGGCCGCCACGGGCTCGAGCTCATCGAGGCGATCGCGGCGCGCAAAATTGGCGCGCCGGTCAATGTGCTCACCCATTGCAATGCCGGCTGGCTGGCGGCGGTGGATTGGGGAACGGCGACGGCGCCGATCTATCACGGCACACGACAAGGGCGTGCCCGTGCATGTCTTCGCCGACGAGACCCGCCCGCGCAACCAGGGCGCTTCGCTCACCGCCTGGGAGCTCGGCCATCACGGCGTGCCGCACACCGTGATCCCCGATAATACCGGCGGCCATCTGATGCAGCACGGGCTGGTCGACCTGGTGATTGTCGGCACCGACCGCGTCACCGCGCAAGGCGACGTCTGCAACAAGATCGGCACTTATTTGAAAGCGCTCGCGGCAGCCGACAATAAGGTGCCGTTCTATGTGGCGCTGCCGTCGCCCACCATCGATTTTTCAACGTCAGCGATGGACTGACCGAAATCCCGATCGAAGAGCGCAGCCCCGACGAAGTGGCCTTCATGACCGGCAAGACGGCCGACGGCCGCATCGTGTCGGTGCAGGTGGTGCCGGACGGTTCGCCGGTCGCCAATTATGGCTTTGACGTCACGCCGGCGCGGCTGATCACCGGTTTGATCACCGAGCGTGGGGTGATTAAGGCCAGCCGCGAAGCGCTCGCCGCGGCGTTTCCCGAGCGCGCACGCGCGTGATCCCGAAAAAGCCCGCCCCCGACTTGATCGGGGGTGGGAACCGGTTTTCGGATTAGATCATGTGCAAAGATAATTCGTGATAAGATAACGTCATGACACTCGCCGCCAAACAGCCGCTGGAATTTCCCGTCGACGGCCGCCAATCGGAGACCGCGCTGGCCATCGCGCGCGGCACTGCCCGGCTGTTGCACGCGCACGGATTTTCGGTGGTGAGCGAATTGGGGCTGCCGTCCGGCCGCCGCGCCGATCTGGTGGCGCTCGATGCCGGCGGCGAGATCTGGATCGTCGAGATCAAGTCCTCGGTCGCCGATTTCCGCGCCGACCAGAAGTGGCAGGACTATCGCGCGCATTGCGACCGGCTGTTCTTCGCCACCTGCATGGAGGTGCCGCAGCGAAATTTTCCCGCCGGACGCCGGGCTGATCGTGGCGGATGCGTTCGGCGCGCAACTGATCATGCGAAGCGCCCGAGCACCGGCTGCCGGCGGCCACCCGCAAATCGATGATGCTGCTGTTTGCCCGCGCGGCCGCGCTGCGGCTGCAATCGCTCGCCGATCCGAACGGGCCTGTATGGCGATGTCTTGCTTGAACGACAGGCTCAGCGCGGCGCGCGTTTCGCCAAAATCCGCTGCAGCGTGCGCCGGTGCATGTTGAGCCGGCGCGCGGTCTCCGAGACATTGCGGCCGCACAATTCGTAGATGCGCTGGATGTGCTCCCAGCGCACGCGGTCGGCCGACATCGGATTTTCCGGCGGCTCGATTTTGTTGTTGTCGTGCGCGAGCAGGGCAGCCACCACGTCGTCGGCGTCGACCGGCTTGGCGAGATAATCGACGGCGCCGAGCTTCACCGCGTTCACCGCGGTGGCGATATTGCCGTAGCCGGTCAGGATGATGCCGCGCGCGTCGGGCCGGCGGCGCTTGAGCGCGGAGATCACGTCGAGGCCGTTGCCGTCGGCGAGCCGCATATCGACTACCGCGAAGGCGGGTGCGGCCTGTTCCACTTGCCGCAATCCATCCGCCACCGATTCCGCGATCGTGACGGTAAAGCCGCGCTGCTCGAGCGCCTTCGCCAGCCGCTGCAGGAACGAACGATCATCCTCGACGATCAGCACGGTTCGTTCGCCGGGAATCTTGTCGCTCACCTTCGCGGCTTCGTTCGTCACAATGTCCATATCAGCACCCATGATCGCAAATTTAATTTTATCCCTCGCAGCGCAGAAAATATACAGCTTAAAATAGTAATTATGGGCGCCGTTCTCAAGACGCCGCAAATGTTAATGGCCGTTCGAAATCGCGCCGGCTCCAACGCACCGTGATGATGGCGCCGCGTTCGGGAAACGAACGGTTCTCGAAACTGAGCGTGGCGCCCGAGCGTTCGAGCAAAGTCTTGGCGATGAAAAAGCCTAGGCCCAATCCAGCCGGTTCCTCGTCGGCGTCATCGGCATTGCGGCGGCGGCTGGTAACATAGGGTTCGCCGATGCGGTCCATGATGTCCGGCGCGAAGCCCGGGCCGTCGTCGTTGATGGTGACTTCGACCGTATCCTCATCCCATTGCGCATCGACCACCACGCGCTCGCGCGCGAAATCGACGGCATTTTCCAGAAGATTGCCGAGGCCATAGAGAATCGCCGGATTGCGCGCGCCGAGCGGCTCGGCGCCGTGCTCGGGCGGTGCCGTGACGTCGATGGCGACGCCGAAATTGCGGTGCGGCGCCACCACTTCCTCGATCAGCGCGGTGAGCGGCGTGCGGTCGAACGGTTCGCCGCTCGCCGACAATTCGGTGAGCTTGGCCAGGATATCGCGGCAGCGCGCGGCTTGTTCGCGCAACAGGCGCACGTCGTCGCCGTGCGGCGCGTCGGCGGAAATCGCGTTTTCCAGCTCCTTGGCGATCACCGAGATCGTGGACAGCGGCGTGCCGAGCTCATGCGCGGCGGCGGCCGCCAGTCCGTCGAGCTGCGACAGATGCTGCTCGCGCGCCAGCACCAATTCGGTGGCAGCCAGCGCGTCGGCAAGCTGGCGGGATTCCTCGGTGATTTGCCAGGCGTAAACGCCGATGAATCCGATGGCGAGCAGGATCGAGAGCCAGACGCCCATCATATAGATCGGCGGCAGTCGCAGCGGGTCCTCGCTGTCCCACGGCAGCGGATAATGCGCGAACACCAGCACCGTCGCGCAGGCCACGGCGAAGGCGCCGAGCGTCAAGGTGAAGCGCGGCGGCAGCGCGGTTGCCGACAGCAGCACCGGAGCCAGGAACAGGAAAGCGAATGGATTCTGCAATCCGCCGGTCAGGAACAGCAGCACGGCCAGTTCCGCGATGTCGAAGGCGAGCAGCCAGGCGGCGCGGTCGGGATCGAGCCGCTGCGTCATGTGAAAGCGCAGGCGCAGCGCCACGTTGAGCCAGGCCGACAGCGCGATCACGGCCAGACAGGCCCAGATCGGTAACGTGAAATCGAATCCGAAATACACCACCAGCACCGCAGTGGTCTGGCCGATGACGGCAAGCCAACGCAGGTGCAACAGCGTGTCGAGGCGCACATTGCGGCGCGGATGATTCTGGGCAAGTCCAAGCGTGGGCATGATGGGTAGTCTAACGCTAAGCGCCACCCACACAAATTGCCGTGGCCAAGGCCAAATGCGCGCGGGGCTTGCGCTTGGCGCGCCGCGGCGTCACATCTCACGGGCTAACCGGATGCCGCGCATGGAGGCAAGCGTCACTTCCGCCATCGCCGTCGATCGCCTGGTCAAGCTCTACAAGGGCGTGGCGGCGGTCGACGGCATCTCATTTCGCTTGGCCCCCGGTTCGATCACCGGGCTGCTTGGCGGCAACGGTGCCGGCAAAACCACCACCATCGCCATGATCATGGGGCTGGTCACGCCGACCTCCGGCACGGTCAGCGTGCTGGGCGCCCAAATGCCGAAGGAGCGCCACCGGGTGCTGCATCGGATGAATTTCGAAAGCCCCTATGTGGCGATGCCGTTGCGGCTCACCGTGCGGCAAAATTTGTCGGTGTTTGCACAGCTCTATGCGGTTGCCGATATCGAGGCGCGCATTGCCGGTCTTGCCGCCGATCTCGAACTCAGCGAGTTCCTCGATCGCCCCGTCGGCAAGCTGTCGGCCGGGCAGAAGACCCGCGTCTCGCTCGCCAAGGCGTTGCTCAACTGCCCGGAAGTGCTGCTGCTCGACGAACCGACGGCTTCCCTTGATCCCGACACCGCCGACTGGGTGCGCGGCCGGCTCGAGCATTATCGCCGCCAGCAGGGAGCGACCGTGCTGCTCGCCTCGCACAACATGACCGAGGTCGAACGGCTGTGCGAGCGCGTCATCATCATGAAGAAGGGCCGCATCGAGGATGACGGCACACCGCAGCGTCTGCTCGACCGCTACGGCCGCGAGACGCTGGAGGAGGTTTTCCTCGACGTGGCGCGCGGGCGCGGGACCCATCGCGAGGCCGTGCAATGATCGGTAGCGACTCCGGCTTTGAGTTTTCCGTCAATCGCGTGGCCGCCATGGTACGGCGCTATTGGTATCTCTTGCGCTCGTCCTGGCCGCGCGTGCTCGATCTGATCTATTGGCCGACCGTGCAGATGCTGATGTGGGGCTTCCTGCAGCTCTACGTGTCGCAAAATGGCGGTTTGTTCGCGCGCGCCAGCGGCGTGTTCATCGGCGCGGTGCTGTTGTGGGACATTCTGTTCCGCGGCCAGCTCGGATTTTCCATATCGTTTCTGGAAGAAATGTGGTCGCACAATCTCGCCAACCTCATGATGTCGCCGTTGCGGCCGGTGGAGTTCATTGCCGCGCTCATGATCATGAGTGTCGTACGGTTGCTGATCGGCATGATCCCGGTGACGCTGCTTGCGATCGTCTTCTTCGGCTTCAATCTGTGGTCGCTCGGAATTGCGCTCGCCGCGTTCTTCGTCAATCTGATCCTGACCAGCTGGGCGATCGGGATTTTCGTTGCCGGGCTGCTGCTGCGCAACGGCATGGGCGCCGAGAGCATGGCCTGGACCATCATGTTCCTGTTCTTGCCGCTTACTTGCGTGTATTATCCGGTCACGGTGCTGCCCGCCTTCCTGCAATACGTCGCCTGGGCGCTGCCGCCGACCTACGTCTTCGAGGGCATGCGTGCTCTCCTGATCGATCACGTGTTCCGCGCCGACCTGATGCTGGAAGCGTTGGCGTTCAATGGCGTGCTGTTCGTGGCGGCGTCATTCGCCTTCCTGAAGCTGCTGCAGAGCGCCCGCGTGCAGGGTACGCTGCTGCAGGCCGGCGAATAGGCCGAAAATCCCTGCATTTTTGGGGGTTTACATGCGGCTTTGGGGGTGTAAACCGGACGCTGGGGGACCTATCTCTATGTTGACGTCATGAAAGAAAAACGACACTCTGCTGCACCGCAGCACGGGCCGGGGACTGAGCCGATGCCGATTGGCGAATTCGACGGGGCAGCATCGCTGCCCGGCGAGAGCAGTGTGTTGTTCTCGTCGCCGATGTACTGGCTGTACGAAATGGGCCACGCCGCGCTCGATCCCGTGCGCGCATTCGCCGACGCCACCCGCCTCTACTACCGCAACCCGGTCAATCCGTTCGCGCACACGACCTACGGCAAGTCGATTGCGGCGGGCATGGAGTTGTTCGAGCGGGTGACGCGCCGCTACGGGCGGCCGGACTGGCAAGTCGAGTCCGCCACCATCGGCGGCGAGCGCGTGCCGGTTCATATCAACGTGGCCTGGGAGCGTCCGTTCTGCCAACTGTTGCACTTCGAGCGCGCATTCACCCGCGTGCCGCGGCGGCCGCAACCGAAACTGCTGATTATCGCGCCGATGTCGGGTCATTACGCTACGCTGTTGCGCGGCACGGTCGAGGCGTTTCTTCACAACCATGATGTCTATATCACCGACTGGCGCAGCGCCCGCATGGTGCCGTTGACCGAAGGCCGCTTCGATCTCGACGATTACATCGATTACATCATTTCCATGCTGCACATGCTCGGCGGCGATGTGCATGTCATCGCAGTATGCCAGCCGTCGGTGCCGGTGATGGCGGCGGTCTCCCTGATGGAGGCGAACAAAGATCCTTACGTCCCGCATTCCATGGTGCTGATGGGCGGACCGATCGACACGCGCATCAATTCCAATGCGGTCAACAAGCTGGCCGAGAACCGCGGCATCGACTGGTTCCGCAGCCACGTCATCACCAAGGTGCCGTTCCCGCATCCCGGCTTCATGCGCGACGTCTACCCGGGCTTCCTGCAGCTGCACGGCTTCATGAGCATGAATTTAGATCGCCACATCGAGGCGCATCAAAATCTTTTCCGGCATTTGGTCAAGGGCGACGGCGATTCGGCGCAAAAGCATCGGGAATTCTACGATGAATATCTCGCGGTCATGGATCTGGCCGCCGAGTTTTATTTGCAGACCGTCGATACCGTGTTCATCCGCCACGCGCTGCCGAAGGGCGAGATGACCCATCGCGGTCACCGGATCGATCCATCGCAGATCAAGCGCGTCGCGTTGATGACGATCGAAGGCGAGCACGACGACATTTCCGCGGTTGGCCAGACCGAGGCGGCACAGCGCCTATGCGTAAACATTCCGGCCGACAACAAGGCGCATTATTTGCAGCCGGGCGTCGGCCACTACGGGGTTTTCAACGGCTCGCGCTTCCGCGCCGAGATCGCTCCGCGTATCGCCGACTTCGTGCTCTCGCACAACGGCGCGCGCGGGCGCGGCAACGGCGCCCGCCCCGGACCGGCCAAGGCCGCCTCGGCCAGCCGCTGATCGCGCATCCGCCGCCGGACGCCGGCGGTCGTTGCGTGACAGCCTAGACCCTTGCGACAAGTCCTTGTGTAACTGCGGCGTTTCCGGCCAACGCAAATCTGCGTGGCGAACGGCGGCGAATCTGGCAATATTTCCGCAAATATTGCGATCGGGCGGACCTGTCGAATGCCTCTGTGCGCGCTTCTATACCGCCGGCCGAGCGAACCGCCAGCGATCAACATTGTCTTCGACCGCGAGATCTATCTGGTGCGCGTGCGCCGCCACCGGCAGGCGCGGCGCTATACGCTGCGCATCCATTCCGTCACGCGCGAAGTCGTGCTCACCATGCCGCCGCGCGGCAGCTTGAAGCAGGCGCGCGAATTCGCCGAGAAGCATGGCGGCTGGATCGCCGCGCGGCTCGACCGGCTGCCGGAGCCTACGCCCTTTGCCCACGGCGCGGTGATCCCGCTGCGCGGCGTCGATCACCGCATCGTGCATCGGCGGGAGCAGCGCGGCACGGTATGGCTCGAGAACGGGGAAGCGAACGAGCGCTTGCTCTGCGTCGCCGGCGAGGCACCGCATATTGCGCGCCGGATTTCCGATTTTCTCAAACGCGAAGTCAGGAGCGATCTGGAAGCTGCCAGCCGGCTTGCGGCCGACACGCTCAACGTCACGATCAAGCGCGTGTCGATCCGCGATCCATCGAGCCGCTGGGGTTCGTGTTCGACCACTGGCGTGTTGTCCTATTCGTGGCGGCTGATTTTCGCTCCGCCGTTCGTGCTCGACTATCTCGCCGCCCACGAGGTCGCGCATCTCGTTGAAATGAACCATTCGCGCCGGTTCTGGCGGCTGGTCGAGCGCACCTGTCCGCACGTCACGCGCGCCAAGTCCTGGCTCGACGCCCACGGTGCCGACCTGCATCGCTATGGGGTACCGGACGATCCGCGCTAGCGCCACGGCGGCGCTTGATGTAGTCACACAACATGCCCGGCCTGAAGAGCGAAGAACCTCTTCGCTCAAGATGTGCCGGGCATCTCGCTTCAAACGGCATCCGCATCCATGCTGCGTACTGACACCTTCGCGCTCACGATACTGCTGGCGGCGTTGACCGCGATCGGGCCGCTCAGCACCGATATGTACTTGCCGTCGCTGCCGGACATTGCCCACCGGCTCGACGCCTCGACCGCGCAGGTGCAACTCACCATTTCCGCCTATCTGATCGGCTTCGCCATCGGACAGATTCTCTACGGCCCGCTGGCCGACCGGCACGGCCGCAAGCCAGTCCTGTTGGCCGCCGTCGGGCTTTATTGCACGGCTAGTTTGGCTTGCGCGCTCTCGACCTCGATCGAGATGCTGATCGCGGCGCGCGCCATGCAGGCGCTGGGCGGCTCGGGCGGTATCGTGCTGGCGCGCGCCATTGTACGCGACCTTTATTCCGGCGCGCGCGCCGGGCGCGAATTGTCACTCATGGGCGCGGTCATGGCGCTGGCGCCGGTGTTTGCACCGCTCCTCGGTGGCGTTTTGCAAACCGAGTTCGGCTGGCGCTCGGTCTTTTTCACGCTGGTCGGCGTCGGGCTGGCCGGCGCCGCGATCATCTGGCCGCTCATGCCAGAGACTCTCACCCTGCGCGCGGCCGAACCGGTTTCGCTGGCCACGATGCTAAAATCCTATCGCGTGGTGGCGCGCAACCCGGCCTATCTCGCCCATCTCGGGTTGGCCTCGACCAGCTTCGCCGGACTGTTCGCCTGGATTTCCGGCGCGTCTTTCGTTTTGCAGAATCTCTATCATCTGTCGCCGTTCGAATTCAGCGTCGCCTTCGCGATTGGTTCGCTCGGCTATATGACCGGCACGACCTCGGCAGCGCGCCTGGTGATGCGGTTCGGGATCGACCGTACGCTCGGCGTCGGCGCCGGCACGATAGCGGCCGGCGGGCTCAGCATGCTGGCGGCGGTAGCCTTCGGTCTGACGTCCACCATTTCGCTGGTATTGCCGATGGCGATTTATCTCGCCGAACTCGGGATGTTACTACCGCAGTCGATCGCCGGCGCGATGACGCCGTTTCCCGAGCGGGCCGGAGCGGCCTCCGCGTTGCTTGGTGTGGTGCAGCAATGCGCCTCGGCACTGTGCGGGGCGGTGGTGGGAGTGCTGCTCGGGTCAAGCGCCTGGCCGGTCGCCGCCGCGGTGGCGGCGATGGGCTGCGCGACGCTGGTGATTTGGATTTTGACGCGTCGATTGCGCGCGCGGTATTAGCGCACGATCCCGAAAAATGGAGACCGCTTTTCGGATGAGATCACGCGCCTGGCAAAAAGATTTAGCGCCGGCTGAATAAATTATCGAGCAACCAGCCGTCGAGGCTTGCGGAAGCGGACGTTTGCCGTTGCGGCACGCTTGCCGCAGCCGGTTGCACGGGGGCGGGCGGCGTCGGGGCGCCGCCGCCTGATAACCTGGAGAACATGCCGCCACCGGATGAATCGGGCAGGGCGGCGACAGGAACGCCCTGATGGGCGCCGCGCATGAAATGGCTCCAGATTTCCACCGGCAGCCCGCCGCCGGTGACTTTTTTCGTCGGTGCACCGTCGTCATTGCCGAGCCAGACGCCGGTGACGAGATGGGCGGTGTAGCCGATGAACCAGGCGTCACGGAAATCCTGGGAGGTACCGGTCTTGCCGGCCGCCGGCCAGCCCGGCAGTACCGCCTTGCGCGCGGTGCCGATGGTCAAGGTCTGTGCCATCATTTCGTTCATCATCGACACATAGCGCGCCTCGATGATGCGGCCGAACTGCTGATCGTTGCGCGCGTAAAGCAGCTTGCCGTTGCCGGCGGTGATGCGCTCGATCACGTGCGGTACGACCGCAAATCCGCCATTGGCGAACGGCGCATAGGCGCCGACCAGTTCGAGCATCGAGACTTCCGAGGTGCCGAGCGCGATCGAGGCATTGGGTTCGAGCTTCGATGCGATGCCGAGGCGATAGGCGGTGCGGATTACCGCCGCCGGCGAGAACTCCATGGTCAGGCGCACCGACACCGTGTTGAGTGACAGCGCCAGCGCCTTGGTGAGCGTGACGGGACCGAAATATTCGTGCTTATAGTTTTCCGGTTGCCAGCCCTTGATCTTGATCGGTTTGTCCTCGCGCACCGTGTCGGGGGTCAATCCGTGTTCAAGAGCGGTGAGATAGACGAACGGCTTGAAGGCGGAGCCGGGCTGGCGTTTGGCGGCGACCGCGCGGTTGAACTGGCTTTCGCCGTAATTGCGGCCGCCGATCATGGCGCGCACCGCGCCATCCGGCATCATCGCCACCAGCGCGCCCTGGCTGACGCCGCTCTTGTCGCCTTTTTTCGCCAGTTCCTCGGTGAGTGCCTTCTCCGCGCCGGCCTGCAGGCCGGCATCGATCGTGGTCTCAACCACGATGTCTTCGTCGACATGGCCGAGCACGTCGTTGATCGCGTCCATAACCCAATCGGCGACATAGTTGATCGAGCCGCTGCCGGCCTGCGCCACAACGCGCGGCGGATGCGCGAGCGCGGCGCGCGAACTATCCGCGCTGATGAAGTGGAGCTCGGCCATCGCGGCGAGCACGATTTTCGCGCGCTTTTCGGCCGCGTCGAAGTTGCGGGTGGGTGCAAGACGGGAAGGCGACTTCACCAATCCGGCGAGCAGCGCGGCTTCGGCGAGGGTTAACTGCCTGGCGGATTTGCCGAAATAGCGCTGCGCGGCCTGCTCGATGCCGTAGGCGCCGGCGCCGAAATAGACGCGGTTCAGATACAATTCGAGAATCTGGGTCTTGGAAAATTTCCGCTCCAGCCACAGCGCCAGCAGCATCTCCTGCAGCTTGCGATGGACGGTACGCTCTTGAGTCAAAAAGAGATTTTTCGCCAATTGCTGCGTGATGGTGGAGCCGCCCTGGCTGACGCTGCGGTGCAAGACATTGGCGATCAGCGCCCGCGCGATGCCGTAGGGGTCGATGCCGTAATGCTCGTAGAAGCGCCGATCCTCGATGGCGATGAAGGCCTTCGGCACATAGCTCGGCAGTTCCTTCAACGGCAGCACCGCGCCGGCCATGTCGCCGCGGGTGGCGAGCGGGCGGCCTTGCGTATCCACGATCTTGATCGAGGGCGGGCGCTTGGGGATCTCCAGCGACTGGATCGGCGGCAGATGCGCGCCGGTCCAGGCGATCATGCCGACGCCGCCGATGCCGAGCCACAGCCCGAGCACCACGCTCCAATAGATCGCCCGGCCGATCAGCGCGCGCGCGCGGTGCACCTTGCGCGATTGGCGCGCGCGTTTTCGTTTGGCCGGTGGTTTGCCGGAACTGCCCGCGCTGCGGTCGCCGGCGGAAACGCGCAGTTCAGGACTGCTGTCGAACGCCGGCTCCCGGCGCGCGCCCGATCGTCCCCTGCCTTGCGCCATCACGCGACCCGAATTGAACACGCCGGCGGCAGCACGCCCGCCGGTCCCCGAGGGTCACGCTACGGCGGGCGGTTTAAGGGGCCGTTAAGGAGGATCTGCGCGCAGACGGAGCGCTTGCACGGCTTCGATCGGCGGCCCGCAAAGCAGGCAAGGTGCAATCTTCACATCCGTAATTTTACGTACTTCCGGGCCGCCGCAGCGGCTTGGTGCGCGCGAAGACTGAGGGCCGCGAATTTCGTTAACCACCGGGCTTTGTTTCCGGCAATCTTCATCAAGGCGGGTCGCCAGCGGAGATGTACATTAATTTTGAGGTGATATGGCTGCCACAAGGGCTATTGCCGTGCATGGCACGGTTCCTCTTGGGCGGCGCCTTATGCGGGTCTGGCTTGCAAAGTTGTTTTCGACGCGCCGCCGGCGTTCCGCCAATACAGCGGCTGTATCAGCATCTCACCCCGTTGGCCCCGTTCGCCTGACCATCGTCTGTGCCGTGTTGCTCTCGGCTATCGTCGCGAGCGGCAGCGGTTTCTTTCTGTACAATCTTCACAACCGCATCCGTGCCGTCAACGAGCGGAATCTCGCGAACATTTCCTTGGTCCTTGCCACGCAGATGGAACAATTCTTCGCGACCGTGGAGAGCGTGCAAGCGGGCCTCATTAAGGACATCGCAGCGATAGGAACCGTCGATACTGCCGACGGTGACCGGCTGCTATCGCGGCACGAGGTTTATCTCAAATTGCGCGACAAGGCCGCCGGCATGCCCTATGTCGGCTCTCTCACAATCATCAATGCGCATGGCCAGCTGATCAATTTTTCTCGCCAATGGCCCACGCCGGAGATTGACTCAACGGACCGCGAATATTTCAAGGCGCTGCAATCCAATCCAAGTCTGACGTCGTTCATTGGCAAACCGGTGCGCAATCGCGCCAACGGAAGCAGGGTTGTGCACTTGGCACGCAGGATCTCCGGGCCCAATGGCGAATTCCTGGGCCTGATCACGGCCGCAATTGAACTGCGATATTTTGAAAAATATTTCAGTGAAATTTCGCTCGATCCCGGAAGCGGAGCAACCCTCCTTAACCAGGACGGCACGGTGCTAACGCGCTTTCCGACGACTGACTCGATTATCGGGCACCGCTTCCCGAACGCATTGAGTCTCAAGCTGGTCACTGCCGCCGATCACGGGGTCGGGCTGAGCTCGGGTGCCATGGACGGACACCCCCGCATGATCGCCTCCCACCGAGTCGGCAGCTTTCCAATCGTGGTCGCCGCCACCAAGACGGTTTCGGAAATCTACGCCGATTGGTGGAAAACGGTTGCCTTCGTGATCTTCATATCGGCGCTGGCGGTTCTCGCCATCGCGGCGTTTGCCTTCCTTTTCATAAGGCTGTTTCGGAATTACCAGGCCCTGGTCCAGGCGCGCGCGGAACGCCAGAAGGCCGAACAGCTCCAGGAGCAAAGCCAGCAATTCGACGTCGCCCTGAACAACATGTCCCAGGGTCTCGTCATGTTCGACGCGGCCGAGCGGGTCGTCGTATGCAATCGGCGCTACCTTGATATAGTCGGGCTATCCGCGGAATTTGTGCAGCCCGGCCGGACGCTGCGCGAGATCCTTAGAGCTCGCCAAGCGAAGGGCGATTTTACCGTAGATATCGAGGAATATCGCCGCGAGCTTTTAGAAGACATTGCCAGCGGCAAAACCGAAAGCTTCATCATCGAGACCGGCGACGGCCATTCGTGCCACGTCGTCAACGTTCCCATGCCGGGGGGCGGATGGGTGGCCACGCATCAAGACATCACCGAACAGGTCCTGGCAAAGAGCGTGATCGAGAAGCAAAAGTTCCAACTCGATGCAGCCCTTGAAAACATGCCGCAGGGGCTTTGCATGTTCGACGCAGCGCAACGTTTGATTGTCTGCAACCGACGTTATGCCGAATTATACGGGCTAAACGACGAGCAGACCAAACCCGGCACGCCGTTTAGCGCGATTGTCAAATATCGAATTGCCAAAGGTAACGCGCCGGTCGGTCATGAAAAGTATTTCCAGGAGCGTCTCCGCACAATATCGCTGAACCAACCATATCAAGGCGTTAATCGATTGTGCGACGGGCGTTTCGTCTCCGTTATTCACCGGCCGATGGCCGATGGCGGGTGGGTGGTCACGCACGAAGACGTGACGGAAGCAAAGGCCCAAGAGGAATCCTTCCGATTGCTCTTTGAGAGCAATCCGGTGCCGATGTGGCTTGTCGATCGCGAGACATTGCGCTTCGTCGCGGTTAACGAGGCCGCGATCTCGCATTATGGCTATACGCGCGAGCAATTCATGGCGATGACGGCGGCGGATTTGCGCCCGGCCGCGGATCGCGATCACTTTGCCCAACACCTGCGGATGCTACCGGACGTCCAACTGGCAGGAAATATTCGGCAACACCTGAAAGCCGACGGAACCCCCATCGATGTTGTCACATTTTCGCGGACGTCGAATTACGCCGGTTACCAGGCACGTTTGACGGTTATCCACGATATCACCAAGATCAGACTGGCCGAAGACGAGCTTCGCCGCACGAAGAAATTTCTCGATACGGTCATCGAACACGTTCCGCTCCCCATCATTGTGAAGGACGTGGCCGGGCTGGAACAGGACGCGCGCGACAGCCGATTCACCTTGTTCAATCGAGCCTATGAAGAGCTCACCGGCGAGCCGCGCAAAGAATTGATCGGAAAGACGGCGCACCAAATCCTTGCGAGGGCGCGCGCCGATCTGGTGGTGCGAGCCGACAATGAGGCGCTGCGGTCGGACCAAGTGGTGGTCACGAGCGAGCATCCCATCGCTACCGCCCACAACGGCACGCGCTTAGTGGTGGCTAAGAAGACCGTCATTCGAGACGACGACGGCAAGCCGCAATATCTATTGACGGTGGTGGACGATGTGACGGAGCGTCGGCGCGCGGATCAGCGCATCGCGTATCTCGCGCACGTCGATTCATTGACCGACCTGCCCAACCGCGCCACATTTGTCGAGCATCTGGACGCTACACTCGCCGATGCATCGAAAAGCGGCGCGCCGTTCGCCATTCTTTGTCTCGATCTCGATCGGTTCAAGGAGGCCAATGACGTTTACGGGCATCTGATTGGCGACGGTCTGCTTCGTGAGGCCGCCCATCGTTTGCAAAAGGCCGCGGCAGGCGCCTTCCTTGCGCGGGTCGGCGGCGATGAATTCACGCTCATCGTAACAGACGGTCCACAACCGGCGACCGCAGAGGCGCTCGCAAGGCGGTTGCTCGCCGTTTTTGGCGATGCCTTCGAGGTCGACGGTCATCGCATGCAGGTGGGCTTGAGCGTCGGTGGGGCCATCTACCCTCGGGATGGCGCCGATGCAAAGTCGCTGCTCGCCAATGCGGATGCCGCGCTTTACCAAGCTAAAAAGGAAGCGCGCGGGGTGGTGAGGCTGTTTGAGCCAGAGTTGGGCATGCGGCTGCGAGAGCGGCGCGAGCTACAGAATGATTTGCGAGCGGCCGTCGATCATGGCGACATCTTCTTGCACTATCAGCCGCAGAAGAAAATCGAATCGAACGAAACGATCGGTTTTGAAGCGTTGGCCCGCTGGCAATGCGCCAAACGCGGGATGGTCTCGCCCGATATGTTCATCCGGGTCGCCGAGGACAGCAACCTCATCATTCCGCTGGGCGAATGGATTCTGCGCGAAGCCTGCCGGGAAGCGGCATCATGGCCGCGGCCGTTCAAAATTGCCGTGAATATTTCGCCGGTGCAATTCCATCATGGCGATCTGGCAAGACTCGTCCATTCGATCCTGCTCGAAACCGGCTTGGCTGCGAATCGGCTCGAATTGGAAATCACCGAAGGCGTATTGATCGACGACTTCTCGCGCGCGGTATCGATCCTCCATAAACTCAAATCGCTCGGCGTGCAGATCGCGCTCGATGACTTCGGATCCGGATATTCCTCGCTTTCCTATCTGCATGCGTTTCCGTTCGGCAAGATCAAGATCGACCGTGCCTTTGTCGGCGATCTGGAACACAATCATCACTCCATGGCGATTGTGCGGGCCATCATCACCCTCGGTCACAGCCTCGGCGTTCCGATCGTGGCCGAGGGCGTTGAGACCGAAGCGCAACGCGCATTCTTGGCGCAGGAAGGCTGCGACGAGGTGCAGGGCTATCTGACCGGCCGGCCGCTCGCGATCGGGGCCTATGCGCATCTGGTCGGCCGGGAAGAAAACGCCGAACACTATAGCGCGGCGGGTTAATTCAGGCGGGCGGGCCCGGCCGAATTGCGCGGGCGTCATGATATTGATCAATACCGCGGCGTCGGCGTCGACTTACCATGCAATTGCACTGCCGCTGGGACCTCGCATGACGAACATGACCGGAAATTCGCGCCCGCAGCTCAAAATCAAGCGCGTCAATCTCGATACCGGCCGCGAAAACGTGGTCGTGATCTCGCGGCGCTCGACGGCGCTGCGGCCGGATGTGTTCCGCGGCTTTTCCCGGGTCGAGCTGCGCTGCAATTCGCGCACCATGCTGGCGACGCTGCTGCTCACCGACGACGGGCTGGTGGCGCCCGACGAGCTCGGGTCTGGCCGAGCCCGCCTTCCGCCGCTTTGCCGAGCCGGCCGGCAGTCTCGTCACCGTCACCCCGGCGACGCCGCCGGAGAGCCTCGATTCGGTGCGCGCCAAAATCCAAGGCCATGCCTTGAGTGCCGCCGAGACTCGGTCTCATCGTCGACGACATCGCGCACTACCGTTATTCCGACATGGAGATCGCCGCCTTCCTGATCGGCTCGGCCAGCTTCATGACCAGCGGCGAACTGCTGGCGCTGTCGCGCGCCATGGCCGACGCCGGCACGCAGCTCACCTGGGACCGCCAGATCGTCGTCGACAAGCATTGCATCGGCGGCATTCCCGGCAACCGCACCTCGATGATCGTGGTGCCGATCGTCGCCGCCCATGGCCTGATGATCCCGAAGACCTCCTCGCGCGCCATCACCTCGCCGGCCGGCACCGCCGACACCATGGAGGTGCTGGCGCGCGTCGATCTCGGCGTCGAGGCGATGAAGGAAGTGGTGACCGCCTGCCACGGCTGCCTGGTCTGGGGCGGCCACGTCAATCTGTCGCCGGCCGACGACATCCTGATCTCGGTCGAGCGGCCGCTCAGTCTCGATACCCGCGAGCAGATGGTGGCCTCCATCATGTCGAAGAAGCTCGCCGCCGGTTCGACCCATCTGTTGATCGATCTGCCGGTCGGTCCCGACCGCCAAGCTCACGACCACGATGGAAGCGATGCGGCTGCGCAAGCTGTTCGAATTCGTCGGCGATCACTTCGGCATCGCGGTGGAAGTGATCATCACCGATGGACGCCAGCCGATCGGCAACGGCATCGGCCCGGTGCTGGAAGCGCAGGACGTGATGGCGGTGCTGGGTAACGATGCGGGCGCGCCCAGCGATCTGCGCGAAAAGTCGCTGCGGCTCGCCGCCCATCTGCTCGATTACGATCCCGAGTTGCGCGGCGGCACCGGCTATGCCCGCGCCAAGGAGTTGCTCGACAGCGGCGCCGCACTCAAGCAGATGCACAAGATCATCGAGGCGCAGGGACCGGCGAGCGGCAGGAGCGAGCTCGGCGGCTTGACGGCGGACATCCCGGCGCCGCGCGACGGCGTGATCGAGGCCATCGACTGCCTGCGGCTCAACCGGCTGGCGCGCACGGCCGGCGCGCCGATCGACAAGGGCGCCGGCATTCGGGTGTTCAAGAAGGTCGGCGACTGGGTCGCGCAGGGCGAGCCGCTCTACCGCATCCATGCCGTCGACGAATCGGAATTCGATCTCGCGCTGGCCGGCGCCAAGAGCGATGCCGGCTATGTGGTCGGCAGCCGCACGCAAAGCGATGGGAACGGGCCGTGAGCGGCGCCGGTCTGCAATGCCTGCCGTCATCGGCGGGGGCGGCGCAGCGGCTGGCGGCGCGGCTTGCCCTGCCGCTGCACGAAATCGCGCTGCATCGCTTTCCGGACGGCGAGTTGCGCGTCACGGTGGGCGCGGCGGCGGCGACGACCATCGTCTTTGCCTCGCTCGAGCGGCCCAACGACAAGCTCTTGGCGCTGCTGTTCGCCTCGGAGGCGTTGCGGCGCGGCGGGGCGCAACGGCTGATATTGGTGGCGCCCTATCTCTGCTACATGCGGCAGGACGCGGCCTTTCATCCTGGCGAGGCGATCAGCCAAAAGGCGGTCGGCCGCCTGCTGGCGGGCGCGGTGGATCGTGTCGTCACGGTGGACGCGCATCTGCATCGCACCAAGAATATCCGAGCGGTATTTCCCGGCATCGAGGCCGACAATCTGTCGGCCATGCCGGCGATCGCGGAGGCGCTGCAAGCGGATGGCTTCGACCCCGATACGGTCATCGTCGGCCCCGACGAAGAGTCGCGGGCCTGGGTGAGCGATCTCGCGGCCCGGCTCGGCGCCAGGCATGCGGTGGCGCGCAAGACGCGGCGCGGCGACCGCTCGGTCGAAATATCGTTTGCCGAAGCGGGACTGTTCGCCGGGCGGCCGGCGTTGCTGGTGGATGATATCGTCTCGTCGGGCGCCACGCTGATGGGTTGCGCCAAGGTGCTGCAGGCCGCCGGCGCCAAGACCATCGATGCCGTCATTACCCACGCGCTGTTTGCGCCCGAACTGGTCGGCAGGCTTTGTTCGCCGCCGGCATCCGCTCGGTCAGGTCCACCGACAGCGTGCCGCATCCGACCAATGCGATCGCGCTCGACGCGGTGCTGGCGGACGCCTTGCGCAAGGAGCTCGCCGCATGAGCGTGACCATTCGATTCTGCGGCGCCGCCCGCACGGTGACCGGCTCCTGCCATCTGTTCGAAACGCCGGCCGGGCGCCTGCTGGTCGATTGCGGCCTGTTCCAGGGGCCGAAAACGCTGAAGGAGCTGAACTACGGCAAGTTTCCGTTCGAGCCGGCGGACATCGATGCCGTGCTGCTGACGCACGCGCATATCGACCACAGCGGGATGATCCCCAAGCTCACCCGCGGCGGCTTTCGCGGGCCCATCTGGGCCACCCGCGGCACCATCGATCTGTGTTCCTTCATGCTGCCCGACGCCGGCAGCATCCAGGAATCCGAGGTGATGATGCTCAACCGGCGCAATGCCGCGCGCGGGCGTCCGCTGGTGACGCCGATCTACACGCAACGCGATGCGGTCGCCGCGCTCGATGCCTTCCGCCCGGTCGCATACGAGACCTGGACGCAAGTCATGCCGGGCGTGCGCGCGCGCTACTGGAACGCCGGGCATCTGCTCGGCTCGGCTTCGATCGAAATCGAATTCGCCGGCCAAGGCGAGAACGGCAAGCCGCTGCGGGTGCTGGCTTCCGGCGATCTCGGTCCCGACGCCAAGCTGCTCGAGCCGGACCCGGAAGCGCCGACCGGCCTCGATTACGTGCTCTGCGAATCGACCTATGGCGACGAGGACCGCCCGCCGGTCACCCGCGAATTCCGCCGCGAGCGGCTCGCGGCGGAAGTGCGTGCCGCGCACAAGCTCGGCGGCGCGCTGCTGATCCCGGCCTTCGCGGTCGAGCGCACCCAGGAATTGATCGTCGATCTGGTCGATCTGATGGACCGCGGCGAAGTGCCGACGGCGCCGATCTTTCTCGATTCGCCGCTCGCCATTCACGCGACCGAAGTCTTTCGCGAGCATGCCGACAGCCTGGAGTCCGATGTCGATGTCGACCGGCTGCTGTCATCGCCGCATTTGCGCTGCACCGAGACGGTGGCGGAGAGCAAGACGATCGCCAAGCTCACCGGCTTCCACATCATCGTCGCCGCCAGCGGCATGTGCGACGCCGGCCGCATCCGCCACCATCTCAAGCGCTGGCTGTGGCACGCCAAGGCCACGGTGCTGCTGGTCGGCTTCCAGGCGCAAGGCACGCTGGGGCGGTTCATTGCCGAGGGCGTCAAGGCCGTGCGTATCCAGGGCGAGCAGATCAAGGTGGCGGCGCGCATCCGCCGGCTCGACGAATATTCCGGCCATGCCGACGGGCCCGAACTGGCGCGCTGGATCGCGTCGCGCCGGCCGATCCAGCGTGGCGTGTTCCTGGTGCATGGCGAAGAGCGGGGACTGGCCGGCCTGTCGGAGCGCATCGCCGAACGCACCGTACCGGCGGCGCAAGTGTTCACGCCGCTGTTGGACGATATCTACGAGCTCACCACGGCGGCGCCGACGCCGATCGACGTCTCGCATCGGAGGCGGCTCGCCCCCGAGGCGGTGGTCAATCTCGACTGGCACAACGACATGTCGAAGCTGATCCTCGACATCAACGACGCCATGGAGGGCGCCGCCGACAACCGCGGGCGCGGCGTCATCATTCGGCGATTGCGGCGCGCGCTGGAGGCACGGGAGGAGTGAAACTCCCCGGCCGCTCGTTACCGGCCTGATTTGCCATTGCGCTCCGCCGCCGCGAACTGACGATCAGCGCGGCGAGCAGGCCGGTCATTGCCACAACCTCGCCAACAGCAGAAAGCCGCCGACCGCCAGCGCTCCGATGCTCGCAAGCAGAACGCCGGCCGCGGCCATGTCTTTGATGATGCGGATTTCCGGATGGTGGCCGGGATGAAGAAGATCGGCCAGCGCCTCGAGCGCGGAATTCATCAATTCAACCGCAAGAACGAGGGAAATCATGACCGCGACGATCGCCCACCAGATCGTCGGTGGGCGGAGCACGGCGAGAATAATGACCGCGAGAATTGCCAAGACCGTCTGCGCCCGGAAGCTGTACTCACGGCGCCACGCGGCACTGAGGCCATTGAGCGCGAACATCAATCGTTCATGAAACGGTCGGCTTTTCATGAATCACCTTTTCTCCTGCGGCCCACAGGCTGCAGCTTCGCATGCGGGAGCCCCTGATGGCGACGGCCGCGGCGATGCCGCAAAAACCCCGACGGAACCGGCAGCGACTGGCCAGGCCAATATGTCGAGGTGCGGAGCCGCCGTTTTCCCTCGTTCGCCGCTTCAGCCGCGCGGGCTCTTGCCCGCTTTGCGTTCGGCCGCCGCCGCCGCGCATCATTGGCTTGATCTAATGCGGCTTTTCGGTGCGGCGCGTCGTCGCGCAAAGGTTATATGCCTTTCCGTTGCAACCGCGTGGCGCTTGGCGTTATGCTTTGCCGTCCGGCCGGTTCGGGAACCAACCCGGCGGCGACGCGGACTTTCAGGGAGGACAACGAACATGCTCTACCGGGCAGGATTTGCTTCGGCGATGGCAGCGGCCGCGTTCGCATTCGCTCCGGCCACCGCGCAGGCGCAGAATTGCGGCACCATCGAGCTTGGCGCCGCGGTTTCGTTAACCGGCAAATACGCCGCCAACGGCAAGAACACCCAGAACGGCTACGAGTTCTCGGTCAAGAAGATCAACGACGCCGGCGGCGTGACGATCGGCGGCAAGTGCTATCACTTCAAGATCAGATATTACGACGACGAATTCGACCCCGGCGCGCGCCGCGCAGCTGGTCGAGCGCCTGATCGATCAGGACAAGATCAAATATGTCCTCGGCCCCTACGGCTCGCCGGTGACCAAGGCGATCCTGCCGGTGATCGAGAAGTACAAGACCCCGCTGGTGCAAAGCGAGGCGGCCTCGCGCTCGCTGTTCACGCAGGGTTACAAATATCAGTTCGGCATCATCGCGACGTCGGAGAAATATCTCACGCCGGTCATCGACTTGGCCGCCGATCTCGGCAAGAAGCAAGGCAAGAATCCGTCGAGCCTGAAGGTCGCCATGATCTTTCAGGATGACGCCTTCTCGCTCGACGTGCGCCAGGGCGTCGTCGACGCGATGAAGAAATACAATATAAAGGCGCTGGTCGACGACCGCATGCCGGCCGATTTGAACGACATCACCAGCTTCCTGACCAAGGTGAAAGCGCTCAAGCCCGACGTGCTGATCGTCTCCGGCCACGAAAAGGGTGCGGCCACTGCCGCCCGCCAGATGGGCGAGCTGCAGATTCAAGTGCCGTTGGTCGGTCTCACGCACTGCGAGTCCGCCAAGGTGACGCAGGATTTCCCGAAAGTCGCCGAAGGCTTCGTCTGCCCCACCCAGTGGGACGAGACCATGAAGGCGGGCGACAAGATGTTCGGGACCGCCGCCAATTACAACACGCAGATTAAGGCGGCCTATCACTACAAGGTCGTGCCGTATCAGACGGCGCAGGCTACCGCGGCCGTTTACGTGTGGGCGGATGCTTTCAAGCGGGCCAATTCGCTCGACAAGGAGAAGCTGCGCGCGGCGTTGATGAAGACCGATATGGAAACCTTCTACGGTCAGATCAAGTTTGCGGCCGACGGCAGCAACCCCGGCAAGGAAATCATCCTGCGGCAAATTCAGCACGGCAAATACAATGTCGTCTGGCCGGCAAAGGTCGCCGCGACCAAGCTGAACTATCCGCGCGAGGCTCAGTACTGAGCGAACCTGAGCGAAAGCGGGCGGCAATGCCGCCCGTTTCCTACCCGTAGCCGTTCGCGGTCCGATCGCAAAGCGGTCGGGCCGCCCGTTTCGGTCATTCGCACCAGCGCGCGAGCGTTCAAGATGGATCAGATTCTCGGCAATATCTCGATTCTGACTGCCGCGCCGATGCTCAATATCGGCCTGTTGATCGACGGCGTCTTGATCGGTTCGATCTTTGCGCTCGCCGCCTATGGCCTCGCGCTGGTGTGGGGCGTGATGAACGTGAAGAACCTGGCGCAGGGCGATTTCATCATGCTGGGAGGCTACATCACCTGGAGTCTCGGCCGCCACGGCTTCGACACGCTGCTCGGCGTGCCGGTCGCCTGCGTGGTGCTGTGGGCGTTCGGCTGGGTCGTCTATCGCCTGGTGATCAGCAAGGTCATCACGCGCGATCTGTTCACCTCGCTGCTGGCGACCTTCGGCGTGGCCATCGTGATCCAGCAGAGCCTGAACCTGGCGTTCGGACCGGATACCCAGTCGGCCCATTCCGGCTTGCCGACCTGGCAACTCGCCGGCGGGCTCGTCACGGTGTCCTCCACCCGCGTCGTCGGCTTCGGTCTGGCGGTCGTGCTGGCGCTGGCGGTGATTGTGTTCATGAAGAACAGCCGCATGGGCCAGGCGATCCGCGCCACCGCGCAGGATGCGCGCGCCGCCCGCGTGCTCGGCATTGATACCGAAAAGGTCTACGCGTTCACCTTCTGCCTCAACGCGGCGATCTGCGGGGCGGCCGGCGCGCTGGTCGCGCTGGTGTGGAACGTGCAGCCGTTTTACGGCACCACTTATTCGATCCGCCTATTCGTGATCGTGACCGCGGCCGGCTTCGGCAATTTGCCGGCGGTGATCGCCGCCGGCTTCGGCATGGGCGTGTTCGAGCAGTTCGGCGGCTTCCTGCTCGGCGCCCAATTCCAGCAGGCGCTGATCGTGCTGCTGCTGTTGGGCGTGCTGGCGGTGCGGCAATGGCAATACCTGCGCGTGCGGCAGGCCGTGCAATGAACGCCGTGTCCCGGCAGAACTTACCCTTCCTGCTGATACTGGCGTTCGGCGTGTTCGCGCCGTTCCTGTTGCCGGACTTTAGCAACGAGATCGCGCTGCTCTGGCTGATGGTCGTGTTCGCCTCGACCTGGGACATCCTGGGCGGCCAGATGGGCTACAACTCGCTCGGCAACATCGTCTTCTTCGGCGCCGGCATGTATATCTGCGCCGTGGTGCAGATCGGACTTTACTACGACGTGGGCATGTACACGTCGGGCGCCCGCACCACCCATATCGTCTTCACCAACGCGCAATATTTCACCGGCTTCGCGCTCGGCACGATTGCCGCCGGCATCGGCGCCGGCCTACTGGCCTTTGTCGCCGGCTGGATCGTCTTCGGCTTGCGCGGCCCCTATTTCGCGATCGGCACGCTCGGTCTCGCCATCGCGGCGGGCGAGCTCATGGCCTCGTGGGAATGGGTCGGCGCCGCCAGCGGCATCTCGATGCCGGTGTTTCCCGCCGGGCCCCATGTGCAAAAGATCTTCTTCTATTTCCTGCTGTTCGCCCTGGCTTTCATCCTGCTGGTTTTCCTGCGCTGGCTCTATTCGACGAATTTCGGCCTGGCGCTCAACGCCATCCGCGACGACGAGGAAAAAGCCGAGGCCATGGGCCTGCACACGCGCCGCTACAAGCGCACCGCCTGGGCGATCTCGGCGGTCTATCTCGGCATCTCCGGCGCCATCTTCGGCAACATGACCGGCTTCATCGAGCCGCGCGACATCGCATTCCCGACCACCACCTTCAACCTGTTCATGGTCGTGATGGTGCTGCTGGGCGGCAAGGGCACGCTGTGGGGCCCGGTGATCGGCGCGGTGATCTTCCACACCGTCAAGGAAGTGACCTGGACCTATATGCTCGGCTGGCAGTTCATCGCGCTCGGCTTACTCATCGTTATCACCATCGTCTATTTCCAGCAGGGCATCGCCGGCTGGCTGACCGAACGATATCCGCAACTGTTGGCGCCGCGCAGCGTGGTCCGCCGCGCGCGCGAGCCCGCGCTTGAGCCCGGCCTTGCCCCGCATCCGGAGAGCGCGGAATGAGCGAGCCCATCATCGAGCTGATAAACGTCACCAAATCCTACGGCGGCGTCATCGCCAACCACGCCGTGTCGCTGACCGTGCCGCGCGGCGGCATCACCGGGCTGATCGGCCCCAACGGCTCCGGCAAGACCACGCTGTTCAATTCCATCGTCGGCTATCACCCGATCGATTCCGGCTCGATCCGCTTCGACGGGCAGGAGATCTCGCAGCTGCGCGTGCAGGAGATCGCCCGGCTCGGCATGCTGCGTACGTTCCAGACCACGCGCATCTACGGCAAGATGACCTGCATGCAGAACATGCTGATCTCGATCCCGCATCGCAAGGCGGGCCTCATCGACATGTTCGCCCGCGAGCGTGGCGAGGTCGTCGAGCGCGCCGAGCAACTGCTCGCCTTCGTCGGGCTCTATGAGAAGCGCGACCTGCGCTCGGGCAGCCTGTCGTTCGGCCAGCAGAAGTTGTTGGAGTTCGCCATGGCGCTGATGAACGAGCCGACCGTGCTGCTGCTCGACGAGCCGACCGCCGGCATTAATCCGACCCTGATCAATGGCCTGCTCGATCGCCTCAAGCGCGCCAACAGCGAATTCGGCATCACTTTGTTCATCATCGAGCACAACATGCGGGTGATCATGAACACGGCGGAAAAGATCTATTGCATGGCGCACGGCGAAATGCTGGCGGCCGGCGAACCCGGCGAAATCCAGCGCGACCAGCGCGTCATCGACGCCTATCTGGGAGCCAATTGATGGCCAATATCGACCCGGCCGAAGGCGGCTACCACGGCGGCGTCGCGCCGGCCATTTCGGTCGAGGAAGTGGCGCGCCAGGCGCTCGAAATCGCCCGCGACGTGGGGATCGAGGAACTCGACGCGCTCGTCGGCGATGACCCGCATCTGCGCATCGACAATCTCTATGCCGGCTACGGCAACATGGAAATCCTGCACGGCTTCAGCCTGCGCGTCGGGCATAAACAATCGCTGTGCCTGATCGGCCCGAACGGCGCCGGCAAGTCGACCGTGCTGCATTCGATTTTCGGCTTCACCAATGTCTACTCCGGCACGGTCGCGACCGAACGCAACGGGGCACGGATCGACGTCACGCGGCTTTCCTCCAACGAGAAGCTGCGCACCGGTGGCATCGCCTACATTCTGCAAGACAAGTCGGTATTCCCCGGCATGACCGTGGAAGAGAATTTGTGGATGGGCGGCTATCTGATGGACAATCCGGGCGAGGCCAAGCGCGCCGCCGAGAAGGTGTTCGACAAATATCCGCGGCTGGCGGCGCGCCGCAAGCATCCGGCCAAGGTGCTGTCGGGCGGCGAACGCCGCCTGCTCGAAATCAGCCGCGCGCTGGTGATGGACCCGCAGATCCTGCTGGTGGACGAACCCTCGATCGGCTTGGAGCCGCGCTTCATCGACGCGGTATTCGAGATCCTCGCCGACCTCCAGCACAAGGAAGGCAAGACCATTGTGATCGTCGAGCAGAACGCCAAGAAAGGTCTGGAATATGCCGACATCGGCTATGTGCTGGTGTCCGGCAAGCTGGCGCTCGCCGGCCGCGCCGACGAGCTGCTGGCCAACCCGGACGTCAGCCGGCTGTTCTTGGGCGGCTAGATTCTTGCATGAAGCGATTGCTGTAGATGCGGCGCGCTCCCTCTCCCCTATGGGAGAGGTGAAGCGAATTTGCAGGAATTCATTGTCGAGAAACTGGGGTTTACTCTTTCGCCGACCTGCCGCTTCCCTCCGCCGCGAACAACGCGATCAGCGCGCGCTTGATGGCGGCCTGGCGGGTCGGCGAGGTGATCTGCGCGCCCAGCAAATCGGTGACGTAGAACACGTCCACCGCCCGCTCGCCGAAGGTGGCGACATGGGCGGAGGCGATGTTGAGGTTGAGCTTGGACAGCGTCGTGGTCAGCTCGTAGAGCAGGCCGGTGCGGTCGAGGCCGGTAACCTCCAGCATCGTGTAGCGGTGCGACCACTGGTTGTTGATGGTGACCGTCGGCTCGAGCGCGAACGCCTTGATGCGGCCCTTCGGCGGCGCCCGCTTGGCCACCACGTCGGGCAGGCGCAGTTCGCCGCGCAGCGCCTTCTCGATCGACTCGGCGACGCGGTTGGCGCGCCGCTGCTCGTCCTCGTGGCGCTCGAATTCGCGCGACAGCGAAATCGTGTCGAGCGCGAGCCCGTCGGTGGTGGTGAAGATCTGCGCGTCCACGATATTGGCGCCGGCCATGGCGCAGGCGCCGGCGATGATCGCCAGCAGCCAGGGATGGTCGGGCGCCATCACGGTGAGCTCGGTGACCGCGCGCTCGGCATCGAAGCCGACCATGGTGGCCAGGTTCTTGCCGGCGTCTTCGGCGGCGCGCAGGAAATTGGCATGCTCGATCTTGTGCGGCAGGTCGACCTTCAGCCAATAGGCCGGATAGTGCTTGGCGATATAGGTCTCCAGCCGGTCCGGCGGCCAACTTTGAAGCGCCTCGCGGAATTCGGTCTGCGCCATGGCGACGCGCTGCGCGCGGTTGACCTCCGAGAAGCCGCCGGTGAGCACCGGCTCGGTCTCGTAATACAGCGTGCGCAACAGCTGCGCCTTCCAGCCGTTCCATACGCCGGGGCCGACAGCGCGGATGTCGGCGGTGGTGAGGATCGTCAACAGCTTCAGCCGCTCGGCCGATTGCACCACGGCGGCGAAATTCTCGATGGTCTTGCGGTCGGACAGATCGCGCGACTGCGCCACGCTCGACATCACCAGATGATTTTCGACCAGCCAGGCGACGGTCTCGGTGTCGGTTGCGGAAAATCCCAGGCGCGGGCAGAACCGCCGCGCCACCCGCGCGCCGGCGATCGAATGGTCCTCGATGCGGCCCTTGGCGATGTCGTGCAGGAACAGCGTGACGTAGAGCACCTTGCGGCTGCCCGGCAGCAGCTTGTGCATCAGCTCGTTGGCGAGCGGCGCCTCCTGGTTGCTCCCGCGGTCGATCTCGGCCAGCACGCCGATGCAGCGCAGCAGGTGCTCGTCCACGGTGTAGTGGTGATACATGTTGAACTGCATCATCGCCACGATCTTGCCGAAGGCGCGCACGAAGCGGCCGAGCACGCCGAATTCGTTCATCCGCCGCAGCACGGTTTCCGGGTCGTTCTTGGAGGTGAGGATTTCCAGGAACAGGGCGTTGGCTTCCTCGTTGGCGCGCAGCTTGGCATCGACCAGCTTGAGCGAGCGGGTGATCGCGCGCATGGCGTCGGGGTGGAAGGCGAGATTATGTTTCTGCGCCAGATGGAAGATGCGGATCAGGTTGACCGGATCGCGCTTGAAGACGTTGGCGGCGGCGACGGTGATGCGGTTCTTGTCGACGATGAAGTCGTCGCTCTCGGCGAGCTGCCGCCGCTTCACCGGGCGGAACTTCGCCATCACCCGGCTCAAGACCGGCACGCTCTTGGCGTGGCTGTCCTCCAGATCCGCGCACAGGATGGCGGTGAGATCGCCGACGTCCTTGGCGATCAGAAAATAATGCTTCATGAAGCGCTCGACATCCTGCTGGCCCGGGATGCTCGGTGTAGCCGAGCCTGACCGCGATCTCGCGCTGAATGTCGAACGACAGCCGCTCCTCGGCGCGGCCGGTGACGAAATGCATGTGGCAGCGCACCGACCAGAGGAAATCCTCGCAGCGGCGGAACAGTAGATATTCCTGCTTGTCGAACACGCCGCGCTTGATCAGTTCGTCCGGCTCGCGCACGCGGTAGACGTATTTCGCGATCCAGAACAGCGTATGGAGATCGCGCAGGCCGCCCTTGCCGTCCTTCACGTTCGGCTCGACCAGGTAGCGCGATTGTCCCGAGCGGCGGACGCGGTCCTCGCGCTCGGCCAGCTTGGCGGCGACGAATTGGGAGGCGGTGTTGCGCACCACCTCATTGTCGAAGCGCGTCACCAGCTCGTCGAACAGCTTGCGGTCGCCGAGCAGGAACCTTGCTTCCAGGATGGCGGTGCGGATGGTCATGTCCGCCTTGGCCTGGCGGATGCATTCGTCGACCGAGCGGGTGGCGTGGCCGACCTTCAAGCCCGTATCCCACAGGCAATAGAGGATCGCTTCCGCGATCGACTCGCCCCAGGCGGTCTGCTTGTAGGGCAGCAAGAACAACAGGTCGATGTCGGAGCCGGGCGCCTGCAGCCCGCGGCCATAGCCGCCGGTGGCGACCACCGCCATGTGCTCGGCTTCCGATGGATTTTGCGATTGATAGAGGTGCTTGCGCGCGAACTCGAACAGCAGGCGGATGATCTCGTCTTCCAGCCGGCACAGCCGTTCGGCGCAGCGGCGGCCGTGACGGTCCTTGAGCAGCAGCAGCTCGGCCTTGGCGCGGCCTTCGATGAGCGCGGTCTTCAGCCGCTGCGCCAGCGCGGTGCGCAGTTCGCGCTCGCCGCCGCTGTGGCTTTTGGCGAGCCGTTCCAGGTCGGCGGCGACGGCGCGGCTGTCGATCAGCTCGCCCGCGTGCCGGGTCGGATGGTCGGGCGCCGTGCGCGGGCCGGTTTCGAGGGCGAGCGAAGCCATGGGGGCACCGGGATAGCGGAGTGCGGGGGCCAAGTCACCCGCTCCCGACAAGATATTCGTTAAGGCCGGTATTGGTAGGAACGACGGCTAATTTTTCGGCATATTGCAGGTGCGAAAAGAGCGTTCATCGTGACGAGCGGCGGCGGGTATGGTTTCCTGACCGCTGGATAATTCAGCCTGCCGTCGCCGGGCTGGTCCCGGCCATGACAAATTGGAAGTTTGGGAGGAAGGCAAATGCGCAGTTTCCAGGTCTGCCGTTGCGGCGAGCCGATGCAGTTCGCCGAGCGGATCGATCCCAAGCCCAGCGGCAGCGAGGTGCTGCTGAAGGTGCTGGCGGCCGGCGTCTGCCATTCCGACCTGCACATCTGGGAAGGCTTTTACGATCTCGGCCACGGCAAGAAGCTGCTGTTGCAGGAGCGCGGCGTGACGCTGCCGCTCACCATGGGCCATGAGAATGTCGGCGAAGTGGTGGCGGTCGGCCCCAAGGCGCGCGGCGTCAAGGTCGGCGACAAGCGGCTGGTCTATCCCTGGATCGGCTGCGGCACCTGCGCGGTGTGCAAGCGCGGCGACGAGCAGCTCTGCATGGCGCCGCGTTTCCTCGGCGTCTATCGCGACGGCGGCTACGCGACGCATCTCCTGGTGCCGCATCCGCGCTACCTCGTGAACTACGGCCGCCGGATGAAGCCGGAGCAGGCGGCGCCGCTCGCCTGTTCGGGGCTCACCGCCTATGGCGCGCTCAAGAAGCTGGGCGCGCTGGTGAAGAACGAGCCGGTGGTGGTGATCGGCGCCGGCGGCCTCGGTCTCATCTGCATCGCGATCATCAAGGCGATGAAAGGCAAGGGCGCGATCGCGGTCGATATCGATCCGGCCAAGCGCGCGGCGGCGCTACGCCAGGGCGCGCTGGCGGCGGTGGATCCCAACGCGCCGGACGCGCTCGCGCAGTTGAAAGCGGCGGCCAAGGGGCCGGTCTGGGCGGCGGTCGATTTCGTCGGCAATTCGCAGACCGCCCAGCTCGCCGTCGACAGTCTGGTCAAGGGCGGCAAGCTGATCGTGGTCGGCCTGTTCGGCGGCGACATCACGCTGTCGTTGCCGTTCATCCCGATCCGCGCCATGACGATTCAAGGCTCCTATACCGGCAGCCTCAAGGAGCTCAACGAACTGCTCGCGCTGGTGCGCAAGGCGCCGCTGCCGCTGGTGCCGACCGCGACCACGGCGCTCGATGCCGCGCAGCGCGTGATTTCCGACATCAAGGCCGGCAAGGTGATCGGCCGCACGGTGCTCACGCCGGCGGGTTGAATTCTTCACTGTCGTCCCCGCGAAGGCGGGGACCCATACTCCCTGCGCTATCGAGAAGCTGCGGCGTATGGGTCCCGGCTCGCGCGCCGCTTTGCGGCGCTTGGCCGGGACGGCGGCAGAAGTTTTCGCGTATAAGACGACTTGCAATGTCCCCCGATCTTTATTTCGCGCTCACGCTCATCGTCAAAATGGCCATCACCGCCGGCTTCGTGCTGGCGGCGACGGTGACCGCCGAGCGCGCCGGCCCGCTGGTCGGCGGGCTGGTGGCGACGCTGCCGATCGGCGCCGGCCCGGTCTATGTGTTCCTGGCGCTCGATCATGACGCGCATTTCATCGCGCAAGGCGCGGTGGCGAGCCTCGCCATCAACGCGGTGAACGTAATATTCGCCACCGTCTATGTGCTGCTGGCGCAGCGGCGCTCGCTATTCGTCAGCCTGTCGATCGGTTTGGCGGTGTGGACGGTGCTGGCGCTGATCATTCACCGGGTGCCCTGGACGGTGCCGACGGCGCTGACCATGAACATCGCGGTGCTGGCGGTATGCCTGTGGCTGGTGCGCCCGCTGCGCCGCGTGAGCATGCCGCCGGTGCGCACGCGCTGGTACGATCTCGCGATCCGCGCGCTGCTGGTGGCCCTGCTGGTCGGCGTGACGGTGAGCCTGAGCTTTCGCATCGGACCGGCCGGCAGCGGCATCCTGGCGGTATTTCCGGTCGTGCTGATCAGCATCATGCTGATCTTGCAACCGCGCGTCGGCGGCAAGCCGACCGCCGCGGTGCTCGCCAACGCGACCCTCGGTCTGGTCGGCTTTGGCCTCGCAACCCTGGCCTTGCATTTCGCCACCGAACCGCTGGGCTCGGCAATCGGCTTGGCGCTGGCGCTGGCGACCTCGATCGCCTGGAGCCTGACGGTGCTCACCGCCCGCCGCCACGGGATTCCGGTATGAGCGTTTTGCTCGCCGGCCTGCTGCTGAAGATCGCGATGACCGCGAGTATCGTGGTGGCGGCCTCGGTGGTGGTCGAGCGCTCAGGGCCGTTCACCGGCTCGCTGATCGCCTCGCTGCCGACGGCGGGCGGCGCCGCCATGATCATTCTCGCGTTCGAGCATCCGCCGGCCTTCATCGCGGAGAGCGCGGTCGGCAGCATCGTGTCCAACGCGGTGTGCGCGATCTTCGCGCTCACTTACGCCGTGCTGGCGCAGCGCCGCTCCCTGGCGGTCAGCCTCGGCGGCGCCTTTCTGGTCTGGTTCGGCTGCGCGGCGGCCTCGCGCCTGGTGGATTGGAGCGCGGCAACCGCCGTGCTGTTGAATGCGGTGGTGTTCCCGCTGGCGATCATGGCCGGCAGCCGCTTTCGCGCCGAAGGCGCGGCAAACAAGGTGAAGCTGACCGCCGGCGATCTGGCCTGGCGCGCGGGCGTGGTGACGCTCTGCGTCATCAGCGTCACCGCCGTGAGTGCCGCGATCGGCTCCTACGCGTCCGGGCTGTTCGCCTTCTTTCCGGTGGCGATGGGGTCCTACTTCGTGATCTTGCACCCGCGCATCGGCGGCCCGGCCGCGGCGAGCGTGGCCGCGCATGTGCTCACCCCGCTGATCGGGCTGGGCTTGAGCCTGCTGGTGGTGCATGGGCTCGCCGAACCGATCGGCGTGTGGTGGTCCTACGCGCTGGGCCTGAGCACCGGCATCGGCTGGAACGCGTTGCTGTGGGGCTTGCGCCAGCGGCGGGCGCGGGCAGTGCGACGCGTCACTTCTTCTCCGCCGCCGCGAGCTTCTGCTTGAGCGCGTAGAGCGCTTCCATCGCCTCGCGCGGCGACATCTCATCGGGATTGAGCGCGGCGATGGCGGCCAGCACCAGATTGAGCGCGTCGTCCTGCATGTCCTGCGAGGGTTTGTAGGGCGCCGCGAACAGCGGCAGGTCCTCGAAGCCTTTCGGGGCGGCGCGGTCTTCCTGCTCGAGCTTGGCCAGCACCAGCTTGGCGCGCTCGATCACGCTCGCCGGCAAGCCGGCAAGCTTGGCCACCTGGATGCCGTAGGAGCGGTCGGCCGAACCCGCCACCACCTCGTGCAGGAACACCACATCGCCGTGCCACTCTTTCACGCGGACGGTCGCGTTGTGCAGGCGGGGCAGCCGCGCCGACAGCGCCGTGAGTTCGTGGAAATGGGTGGCGAACAGCGCGCGGCATCGGTTGACGTCGTGCAGGTGCTCGACCGTGGCCCAGGCGATCGACAGGCCGTCGAAGGTGGCGGTGCCGCGGCCGATCTCGTCGAGGATCACCAGCGAGCGCGCGCCCGCCTGATTGAGGATGGCGGCGGTCTCCACCATCTCGACCATGAAGGTCGAGCGCCCGCGCGCCAGATCGTCGGCGGCGCCCACGCGCGAGAACAGCCGGTCGACCACGCCGATCTGCGCAGCTCGCGCCGGCACGAATGAACCCATCTGCGCCAGGATCGCGATCAGCGCGTTCTGCCTTAAGAAAGTGGACTTGCCCGCCATGTTGGGGCCGGTGATCAGCCAGATGCGGCCGGCTTCGCCATCCTTCGGGGGAGAGAGGTCGCAATCGTTGGCCACGAACGGCGTGCCGTCGCGCGCCAGCGCCTGTTCCACCACCGCATGGCGGCCGCCAACGATGACGAAGTCGTGGCCGTCGTCCACCTGCGGGCGCGCATAGTCGCGCTCGGCGGCGAGATGGGCGAGCGCGCTCGCCACGTCGAGGCGGGCGAGCGCCTCGGCGCATTCCTTGATCGGCGCGGTTTGCGCGATCACGCTGGCGGCGAGCCGCTCGAAAATCTCCAGCTCCAGCCCGAGCGCGCGGTCGGCCGCGCTGGCGATCTTGGCTTCGAGTTCGCCCAGCTCGGTCGAGGTGAAGCGCACCTGGCCGGCCAGCGTCTGGCGGTGGATGAAGGTGGCATTGAGCGGCGCGGTGAGCAGCTTTTCGCCATGCTGGGCGCTCACCTCGACGAAATAGCCGAGCACGTTGTTGTGCCGGATCTTGAGCGCGCGAATGCCGGTCTCCTCGGCATAGCGCGCCTGTAGCGCCGCGACCACGCGGCGCGATTCGTCGCGCAAGGCTCGCGTCTCGTCGAGGCTTCCGTCATAGCCCTCGCGCACGAAACCGCCATCGCGCTTGAAGGCGGGAAGCTCGGCGGCAAGCGCGGCGGCAAGTTCGGCGGCCAGCATGCCGTCGGGACGGCGGCAGGATTGCAGCGCGTCGGCGATTTCGGCGGCTGCGTCCTTCCGCGCCGCCAAGGCCCGCGCAAGATCGGCCGCCGCCAGCACGCCGTCGCGGATGGCGGCGAGATCGCGCGGGCCGCCGCGTCCAACGGCGAGCCGCGCCAGCGCGCGGGCAAGGTCGGGCGCCGCCGCCAGGCGCGCGCGGGTGTCGGCGCGCGCCGCTCCGTCGTCGACGAAGCTCGCCACCGCGTCGAGCCGCCGCGCGATTTGCGCCGGGTCGGTGAGCGGCGCCGATAATCTTTGCGCCAGCAGGCGCGCGCCGGCCGAGGTCACCGTGCGGTCGATGGCCTCGAGCAGCGAGCCGCGCCGCTCGCCCGAGAGCGTGCGCATCAACTCGAGATTGCCGCGCGTGGCCTGGTCGATCGCCATGGTGGCGCCCGCGCTTTCGCGCAACGGCGGCGACAGCGGCGGGCGTTTGCCGATCTGGGTGCGCTCGACATACGTCACGCAAGCCGCGGCGGCGGTCAGTTCGAGCCGCGTCAGCGCGCCGAATGCCTCGCTGGTCGCCACCGCGAAGAACGACGCCAGCCGGCGCTCGGCGCTGGCGCTGTCGAACACGTCGCGCGTGAGCGGCGTCACCGCCGGCAGCGTGCGCCAATAAGCGCTGAGATCGGCATCGGCGAACAGCGCGTCGGAGACGATGATCTCGCTCGGTTCCAGCCGCGCGATCTCGGCCGAGAGCGACAGGCGGTCACATTCGGTGATGCGGAATTCGCCGGTGGAGATGTCGATCCAGGCCAGCGCGAAGCGGGCGTCCTCGCCGGCGGACGAAGTCCGCGCGCGCGCGATGGCGAGCAGATAGTTGTTGCGCTTGGCATCGAGCAGGATGTCTTCGGTGAGCGTGCCGGGCGTGACCAGGCGCACCACGTCGCGCCGCACCACGCTCTTGCTGCCGCGCTTCTTCGCCTCGGCCGGATCCTCAAGCTGCTCGCACACCGCGACCCGGTGGCCGAGCGCGATCAGGCGGTGCAGGTATTCGTCGGCGCGAATGACCGGCACGCCGCACATCGGGATGTCGCGGCCGTGATGCTTGCCGCGCTTGGTCAGCACGATGCCGAGCGCGCGCGAGGCGGTTTCGGCGTCGTCGAAGAACAATTCGTAGAAATCGCCCATCCGGTAGAACAGCAGGCAGTCCGGATTGGCGGCCTTGATCTCGATGTATTGCTCCATCACCGGCGTCACGCGCCCGGCGTCGCCGGCTGGCGGCGTGCCGCCGGGTGCGTCCGGCTCGGACAGACCGGTTGTGTGGACCAGTGCCATGGGTTGCGATGCTAGCAGATGTGGCCGGCGCTTCCACACCGGAGCCGCGCGCCAAGAACTCTCACCCGATTTCCGACCGCAGCCGGTCTTTCACCCGATCGATGACCCCGGCCCAGTCCGCGATCTGCTGTTGCCGGAACAACCGGGCACTCGGATACCAGGGGCTGTCGTCCCGATCGATCAGCCATCGCCAATCGGGATTATGCGGCAACAATATCCAGACCGGCTTGCCCATCGCCCCCGCAAGATGCGCCACGCTGGTGTCGACGGTGATGACCAGGTCCATCAGATCGATCACCGCAGCCGTATCGCTGAAGTCCCGCAGCTCGTCGCCAAAAAACGTCATGCGGCCGTCTTGCCGAAGCACGGCGAGGTCCTTTTCCCGGATTTCGTTTTGCAGACAGATCCAGTCGGCATCCGCACTCAAAATCGGCAGAAGCTGCCGCAGCTCCATCGAGCGGTTCCGGTCGTTCTTGTGTTCCGCGCGCCCGCTCCAGACCAATCCTATCCTGGGCCTGGTCTTCGGCGGCAACCGGGCCGCCCATGCAACCCGCAATTCCTCGTCAGCCTGCAGGAGCGGCTGCTGGGCCGGTATGGTCGCCAGCGTCGTCCCGAACGCGAGCGGCAAGCTCAGCAACGGACAGTGGTAGTCAAATTCGCGCGGTGCATCGTCCAGATCGACGAACGCGATCGTGGGGCTGATCTGTTTTAACAGCTTATGCAGAGATTTCTGTACCGCCAGGATGACCTTCGCGCCGCGTGCTTCCGCAAGCTTGGCGTAACGGCAGAACTGGATGGTGTCGCCAAATCCTTGCTCCCACCAGAGGAACAGCGTCTTGCCGGCGATGTCTTCTTTTCCGAGCCAGAGCGGCTGCGGGAAAGTGTGAGTTGCGACCGGTTCGCTGCGCCACTTGCGCCACTCGTACAGAGGCCAGCCTTGATCGAGGCGTCCCAACAGCAATAGGCAAAGGCCTTTGTTCCAGTTTGCCTCGGTAAAATCCGGCTTCAGCGCGGTCGCCTGTTCGAAGCTCGCCAGCGCCTCCTCCGGGCGTTTCAGGGCCTGCAAAGCATTGCCCCGGTTGTAGTGCGCTATGATGAGGTTCGGGCTGAGTGCGATCGCCTTATCGCAACTCGCCAGCGCTTCAAGCGGGCGATCGAGGTCCAGCAGGGCATTGCCGCGGTTATTGTGCGCCATCGCAAAATTCGGCTTCAGCGCGATCGCCATTTCATTGCTCGCCAGCGCATCCTCGAAACGCTTCAGCTTTCTCAGCGCCATCCCGCGGTCGCTGTAAGCGTCCGCATAGTCTGGCTTCAGCGTGATCGCCTTTTCGAGTAGTTCAAGCGCCCGTTCCAATCGTTGTGCTCGAAGCGCAATCTCGCCCAACATATGGACCGCGGCAAAGTGGTTCGGCTGTTGCTGCAGAATTTCTCCAAAGATGCGTTCCGCCTCCGCCAGCCTTCCTTGCCGATGCAGCGCCAGTCCCTGCTGGAACTTGGCTTGCAATGCTGCCGCAGCCGGATTGTTGGCTTGCGGTTGGGCATCATCAGCTTCGGGCATTATTCTTTCTCCTCACCCGCTTTCCGATTCGATCATCGCAAGTAGCCGCTGGATTGCCAGAACCCTCACGTCCGCGTTCAGATTGCGTACCCGCTTGCCAATATCGATAGCCGTTTTGCACGATCTTATTGAACAATTTTCCCGCAATGAAATACATATAGGCGTCGACGTGCATGAACGATACTTCATGCCTGATTTTTCGGTTTGGCCGGTTCAATAAGGCGCAATGACATTGAGCAGGGCCTGCCGCCGCTCGCCGACGACGGCGTCGCGGGCGCGCGTGAGCGCGCCGGGCAGGTCGGCCGGCTTCTCCACGCGTTCGGCATAGGCGCCTTGTGCCTGCGCCATCACCTCGAAGGCCGGCGAGGGGGCGAGATCGGCGAGCGTGCGGCCATCGTTCTCGCCGGCGGTGCCGTCCTTGAACATCGACAGCGTGGCGTTGCGCACGGCGCCGTAGCGGCTGTTGTTGAACAGGATGGTGAGAATCGGCAGATCATGGGCGCTCGATACCCAGTGCCCGACCAGCGGATTGGAGAACATGTAGGCGCCGTCGCCGAGTGTCGCGACGATGAATTTGTCCGGTGCCGCAAGCTTGGCGCCGAGCGCGGCGCCGAAACCCCAGCCCAGGCCGCCAGACGGCCCGAGCGCGAACAGCGTGCCGGGCTTCTCGCGCGTGATATGCGCGGCGCGCAGCGAGTACTCGTTGAAGATCACCGCGTCGTCGCCGACCGCTTCGCCGATGCAGCGCGACAGGTATTCCGGCGAAATGCGCTCGCCGGCGGCTGAATCCTTGGCGAGCTGCGCGCGCCGCATGCGCTGCGCTCGTTCAGGCGGGCGCGGCGCGCGGCGATGCGCGCCTCCGCCATTTGCAGGCGCTGTTCGACCGCGCCGTTGAGCGCTTGCAGCATATTGGCGGTGCCGGCCTGGATCGCGAGATCGCTCGGGAACGAGCGCATCGGATAGCGCACGAAGAACGGATCCTCGCCGATATGCACGACATGCGCGCCGGCGGGCGGATGCTGCAGGCTCGGGATCCAGGGCGCGTCGCTGTCGATGCGCGATGACGAGATCGGCGTCGGCGAGCAGCGCGCCCGGCTCGTGACCGAAATACATGGAATGGCTGGACGGCAGGCAGACGCGTGCGCGGGTTTTGCACGACCACCGGAATGGCGCAGCGTTCCGCAAGCTGCGCCAGCGGCCCGACCGCTTCGCTCGCCAGAATGGACGCGATGATCAGCGGCCGCTCGGCCTGCGCGATCCATTCGGTCAGTTGCGCGATGGCGCGCGGATCGGCATGCGCGGCGGCCGCCTGCGGCCGCGGCTTGATCGGACCGATCGGCGCCGCCACCGGCGCCGCCAGCGGCTCGCGCGGCAGCACCAGATAGACCGGGCCGCGCGGGCTCGCCATGGCTGACTTCGACGGCGCGCGAAACCACGTCGCCGACCTGGTCCGGCATGCGCAATTCGTAATCCCATTTCACTTGTTCGCGCACCATGCCGGCCTGGTCGAACATTTCCTGCGCCCAATGGATCGGCCGCGAGCGCGAGCCGAACTCGCCTTTTTCGGTAATCGGCGTGCGTCCGGCGCAGAGGATGAGCGGCACGCGGTCGCGCGACAGGTTGGTGAGGTTGTTGATGGTGTTGGCGGTGCCGACATTGACGTGCACCATCACCGCCTGCGGGCGGCCGGTCATCAGATAGGCGCCGTGCGCCATGGCCACCGCCAGATTCTCGTGCGGCACCAGCATCGGTTTAGGAACTTTGGCGTTGGTTTTCTTGGCGCGGTCGAACGCCTCCACGATCGGCGGGAAATCGGTGCCGGGATTGGCAGAAGAAATAATCGATGCCGTGATCGGCGAGCGCGCGCAGGAAGGCTTCGGCGGCGATCGGCCGCGCTCGCGCCCAGTCGGTGTGACGGCCATGTCGTTTCGTCCCTCATGCGCGCGCCGGCATGCGGGCGCGGTTATTGGTTCTTGTTGGCGGTGTTTTACGCGACGGGGCAGGGGCTGACAACGGAGAGCGCACGCTGCCAGCGTTACTCCGCCGCCATGCGGAAACTCCGCCTGCGCCCTCGATCTCGGCCAGGCATTTGGCGAGGCTTTCGCCCTCCGGATCGACCAGGGCGGCGGTGCGCGCGCTGGCGACGCGCGTCGGCGGCGCGTTCGCAGCGGGATTTGGCCCGCCAGCGCCGGGCGGATCACGCGCGCCTCGATGCTGCGGTAGTTGGCAAGCCCGCGCGCATAGGTGTCGCCATAGCCCTTGATCAGCCGCGCGCATTCGGCGACTTCGAGCGCGAACTCGGCCGAGCGGTGCGCCGCCTCGCGCGATCAGGCCGAGCCAGGACTTCGATCTGCGCCTGTTCCTGCTCGTAGCGATAGCCGAGCGGGCGGAAGCGCGCGCAGCTTGGCCAGCATCAAAAAGCGCAGATAGCCGCTGATCGAGGTGGAATTGATCTCCATGCCGAAATAGACGCGGCCGAGCCAGCCGCGGCGCTCCGCAGAGCCGCAGCATCGGCCGCGCCAGCAACGGCGGCAGCAGCTGGCAGAGTTCCTCGATGCCGGGCTTGAGGAAATCGTGCACCGAGAACGGCTCGTCCTGTGACGTGCAGTTCCTCGCGCGCGATGCGGCGCATGCGCGTCGGGCGCGATCTTGGCCTGCGCCACGCGCACCACGTCTTCATACGACATGCGCACGGCAAGATGGCGCGCGACTTCCTTGAGCAGCTTGCCCGGCGCGCCGGCTGGCCGCGTCGGCATCGACCAGGGCGCGCAGCCGGTCGAGATAGAGCTGCGCATAGCGGAGCGCTCTGATAGGCGATCAGCCGGCGCACGCCTTCGATCGCGGTCGGCTTGCGCCAGCGCGGGCAGCGAGTAGGTGACTTCATGCTCGAGCAATTCGCGGGCGTGGTCGGCGGCGTTCTTCTTGTTCTCGGCAGGCTTTGCCGGCTGCGCTTTCGGCGCGCGCGGCCTGCGAGCCCGGCGCGGAAGCCGCGCAGGTTGCTGTCGACCGATTTGCCGTCGGCGCGGATCGCCGCTTCCAATTGCTCGGCGGTCAGCGGCAGCCGTCCGGACCCGGCGATGGCGCCGAGCATCACCGCGTTGATGATCGAGCCGCTTTGCCTGGCGAGCGCATCCATGTCGATGAGCACGGCGTCGCGCGCGTTGTCCTCGATGGTCTTGATGAGCTTGTCGCGGTCGAAGCGGCCGTCGCCCATGGCGATCTTCTCGTCCATGGCATAGAAGCGGCTGAGCGAGGCGATGACGTGCGTGCGCTCGGGCGTGACGAAGCCGGACGCCACCGTGCGGCCGGCTTCCAGCAATTCGCTCGCCACCGCGATGTCGATGTCGCCGACGCCGGGCGTGAGCGCCAGCACCGGGCGCTTGCCGCCGAGCTCGCGCGCGGGCACCGGAAAAATCTCGATGTAATAGGTGGTGGCGCCGGTGCGCTGCGCGACGCCGGGGATCGAGGTCGATCTGCACCGGGAAGCCGGCCTCCGCCGCCGCCGACACGATCCAGTCGGTCAGCACGCCGCCGCCTTCGCCGCCAAGCGCGGCGATCAGCAGTTTGATGGGCGCGGTTGTTTCCGCCGCATTGCCGCATGCTCGGTGAACTCCCTCCCCCCTTGCGGGGGAGGGTTGGGGCGGGGGTAGAAACAATTCGCGGCTGTGCGTCCTGGTTACCCGCCTCCGCCCGCCTTCGGCTGGCGCCTCCGCGCAAGGGGGAGGTGAAGAAGTAGCCGCCCAGCCAGCCGATGACCGTCTGGCGCAAGCGAAACACCGCGCGGTCGCGCCAGGTCGCATTGCGCACGATCTCGGCGCGGTAGAACGACGGGCACAGCACGGCGGCATGCGCGACCTCGCCGCACAGCCCGCAGCCGACGCAAGACTTCGATCACGGTCGCCACCGGATCGGTGCGCAGCGGATCGGGCGAGGGCTTCACCGTCAGCGACGGGCAGCCCGACAGCCGAATGCAGGAATGGTCGCCGGTGCAGATTTCGTCGTCGACGCCGTAGCGCGCGCGCGTGACGCGCTCGCCGCGCTCGAGCTTCATCGGCATCCTCGGCGCGCACGCGGCGCTGGCGCGCGAGCTGGCATTCGCCGTCGGCGATGATCACCTTCAGGCCGCGCTCGGCGGTGCGCATCGCCTCCTTCAGCGTCTTCGCCATCATCGCGACGCGAATAGCTGCGCACCGTGCGCAGCCATTTCACGCCCATGGTGCGCAGCGTGTGCTCGATATCCACGCCGGGCGTCGGCGCCGCTCGCGGCTCGATCGTGCTCGACGGAATGTATTGCTGGCCGGTGGCCGAGGCGTAGCCGTTCTGCATCACGATCAGCACGCCGTCGCCCTTGTTGAACAGGTTGGAGGCGACGCCGGTGATCAGCCCGTTATGCCAGAAGCCGCCGTCGCCCATGATCGCGATCGGGCGCTTCTCCATGTTCGGCGTCGACCGCCGCGGCGCTCGCCAGCGACATGCCGTAGCCGAGGATGGAATTGCCGAGCGAGAACGGCGCGAAGGTCGCGAACGAATGGCAGCCGATATCGGTGCTGATATGGGTCGGCCCCAATTCGCGCTGCATCAGCTTGATGGCGGAGAATACCGGGCGCTCCGGGCAGCCGGTGCAGAACGCCGGCGGGCGCGGCGGCAGCGGCCCGAGCGCGGCGGCGGCTTTCGGCTTGTGCGCGATCAGCCCGCGCGCCTTTTCCGCTACGCTGTCGGCGTCGAGGCCGCGCGGCTTGGCGGCTTGCAGGAAGGCGGCCAGGCCCTCCAGCAGCACGTCGGAGGTGTATTCGCCGGCCTGCGGCAGCGGGCCCTTGCCGAGCACGCGGGTCTGCATGTCGGCGCGGCGCAATTCGACATTGACCGCCTGCTCGATGTAATCGGGGCTGCCTTCCTCGACCACCAGAACGCTGCGTTTGCTGGCGCAGAATTCGCGAATTTCCTCCGGCACCAGCGGATAGACCACGTTGAGCACCTGGAGCGGCACGCGCGAGGCGCCAAACACATCGGCCAGCCCCATGCGCTCGAGCGCGCGCAGCACGGAATTGGTCAGCCCGCCCATGACGATGATGCCGATATCGTCGAGCTCGCCGGCGATCGTCTCGTTGAGCTTGTGTTCGCGGATGAAGGCGCGCGCCGCCGGCAGCCGCTGCTCGACCTTCAGCCGTTCTTGCACGAAGGTCACCGGCGGGTGCGACAGCCGCGCATAGTTGAAGCGCGGCGGCCCGGCGAGCTTGTCGAGACCGGAAACGATACCCTTGCGGTTATCCTTGGCGGCGAATTCGCCGGTGGCGTGGCAGGCGCGGATGCGCAGCTCCAGCATCACCGGCGCGTGGCTCGCCTCCGACAGCTCGAAGCCCTTTTCCACGATGCGCACGATCGTCGGCAGATCGGGGCGCGGGTCGAGCAGCCACATCGAGGATTTCAGCGCGTAGGCATAGGAGCGCTCCTGGATCACGCTGGCGCCCTCGCCGTAGTCCTCGCCGATGATGATCATGGCGCCGCCGATCACGCCGGGCGAGGCGAGATTGGAGAGCGCATCGGCCGCCACATTGGTGCCGACGATGGATTTCCAGGTCACCGCGCCGCGCAGCGGATAGTTGATCGAGGCGCCGAGCATGGCCGCGGCCGAGGCCTCGTTGGCGCAGGTCTCCAGATGCACGCCGAGTTCGGCCATGATGTCCTCGGCGTCCACCAGCACGTCGAGCAAATGCGAGACCGGCGCGCCCTGGTAGCCGCCGACGTAGGAGACGCCCGACTGCAGCAGCGCCTTGGTGACGGCCAGGATGCCTTCGCCGCGGAAGGTCTCGCCGTCGCCCAGCTTGAGCGCCTGCACTTCTTTCTTGAACGAGCGTTCCATCAGATGGTCTCCCGGCCGATGGTTTGGGTCCCAACTATATTAGCAAATTCCGCTCACATATGCGAGGGCAGCCACAGCGCCAGAATCGGGAAGGCGATCAGGATGGCGAGCCGCAGGATGTCGGTCGCCACGAAGGGCATCACGCCATAGAACACGGTCGACAGCCGGACGTCCTTGATCACGCTCTTGATCACGAACACGTTCATGCCGACCGGCGGATGGATCAGCCCGAGTTCCACCGTCATGACGATGATGACGCCGAACCAGATCGGATCGAAGCCGAGCGTCTTGATCACCGGAAACACGATCGGCACGGTCAGGATGATCATGGCCATGGCGTCCATGATGCAGCCGAGCACCAGATACATCAGCATGATCAGCACCAGCACGCCGTAGGACCCGACGCCCAGGCCGGTGAGGAACGCGGTGATTTTCTGCGGCGTCTGGGTGATGGTGAGGAAATAGCCGAAGATCAGCGCGCCGATCAGGATCGTGAACACCGCGGCGCTGGTGCGCAGGGATTCGATCAGGCAGTGCCAGAAATCCGCGCGCGACAATTTACGCCGCAGCACCGCGATGATGAAGGCGCCGGCGGCGCCCATGCCGGCGGCTTCGGTGGCGGTGAACAGCCCGCCGTAGAGCCCGCCGATGATGAAAACGAACAGCAGCGTCACTGCCCAGATGTCGCGCAAGCCCTCGATCCGCTCCTGCCAGGAATGGCGCGGCCCGGCGGGCAGGAAGCCCGGCCGCACGAAGGCGATGATGTTGATGGTGCAGATATACATGCCCACCGCCAGGATGCCGGGGACGATGCCGGCGATGAACAATTTGCCGATGTCCTGCTCGGTGATCAGTCCGTAGACCGCGAAGACGGTGGAGGGCGGGATCATGATGCCGAGCGAGCCGCCGGCCGCGATCACGCCGGTGGAGAAGCTCTGCGGATAGCCGTATTGCCGCATCTCCGGATAGGCGACCTTGGAAAAGGTGGCGGCGGTGGCGACCGACGAGCCGCAGATCGCCGCAAAGCCGCCGCAGGCGACGACGGTGGCGATGCCGAGCCCGCCGCGCAGATGACCGAGGAACGTGTTCGACGCGCGGAACAGTTCGCGGCTCATGCCGGAGGCCGAGGCGAGCGCGCCCATCAGCAGGAACAGCGGAATAACCGCGAATTCGGCGTCGGTGGCGGTGCGGATCGGCGATTGCGCGAGCAGCTTCAGGGCCGGGCCGATGTCGCCGATCATGTAGCCGAAACCGAGCACGCCCACGACGCCCATGGCGATACCGACCGGCACCCGCAGCATCATCAGCGCGAACAGCGAAACAAAGCCAGTGATGGCGACGGCATCGGTGCTCATCGCGCCCCGCCCTGATTGCGCGCGATCTGTTCCGATATCGGCTGGCCCGCTTTTGCAATCATGCGCGTCACTCGCCCCATTGTCCTTCGTGGGCGGGGGCAAGCTTCTCCGGTGCAAGAACCAGCCGTATCGTGCGCAGCACCAGAAGCAGGACCGCTGCCGCGAGCCCGACCCAGGCGATGCCATAGTAAATCCAGACCGGCTGGCGCAGATCGAAGGTGCCGACATGGTCGGCGCGGGTGCCGATCACTTTCTCGGCGAACATCCAGGTAAAGGCGGCCATCGCGACCAGCGTCAGCAGCGCCGAGAATACATCCATGGCGCGCTGGACGCGCGGCGGAACGGCGCTCCACAGCAGGTCGACGGTGATGTGGTCGCCGCGATAGCTGGCGACCGCCATGCCCCAGAAGATCAGGATGCCGAGCAGCAAGCGCGTGAAGTCGTACGCGTCGGGGATCGACCAGGCGAACAGATAGCGCAGGAACACCGATACGAAGGTGAGCAAGGTGACGACCGCGAGAAATCCCGCGGCCGTCACCTCGATCGCATCGATAAACCGATCGACGGGACTGCGCCCCCTCGTTGCGCCATCCATCAATAGGCCGCTTTGTTTTTCACCAGTTCTGCCCTGAGCGCCTTCATCGTCAGTTCGGGATCGACGCCCGCCTTCTTGGCACCCTCGGCCCATTTAGCCTCGAGCGGGGCCGCGGCCTTGCGCCATTCGGCAAGCTGCGCCGGGCTGATCGTATAGACGTCATGGCCCGGCTCGGCCTTGAGCTTGGCGATGCCGTTGTGCTCGAAGTCGGCCCACGGGGTGGCGACTTTCGCCGCCCATTCGCTGGTGCAGTGATCGTCGATCGCCTTCTTCTGCCGCGCCGACATCTCGTTGTACTTCGCTTTGTTGAAAACGAAGGCGAAGGTCGTGGTGTAGAGCGGAACCTCCATGTGGTACTTGGTCACCTTGTCGATGCCGAACAGGATGATCGAGCCCCACGGGAAGGTGACCGCGTCGGCCACGCCCTTGGCGAGGACTTCGCGCACTTCCGGCGCCGAAGCCTGCACATTCGTGCCGCCGAGCAGACGGACGAATTCGGCGATGGTGCCCTGCGCGGGACGGATCTTCATGCCCTTGATGTCGGCCGGCACCATGACCTTCTTGTTGACCGAGTGAATGGCGCCCGGATCGTGCACGAAGGCCAGGCAGAATTTGACGTCCTTCATCTCCTTGGCCGCGTATTTGCGATACCAGGCGTCGAGCGCCACCGAGCCGCCTTTGGCATTCGACATCAGGAACGGCAGTTCGCCGGCCGCGATGATCGGGAAGCGGCCGGGCTGGTAGCCGGGATTGATATAAGTGAGGTCGGCGATGCCGTCGCGCGCCATGTCGTAGTGGTCGAAGGCCTTGCCGAGCTGCTGCGATGGATAAACTTTGTAATGCAGCGTGCCGCCCGATTCCTTTTCTACCGCGGCGCCCCATTCTTCCAGCGCCTTCTGCAGCGGGTGCGACGGCGGCACCCAGTGGGAGAGCTTGAGTTCAAAGGTCTTTTCCTGGGCCTGTGTCGGGGTGGGCGCGCCGATCAGGGCGGCGAGCGCCGCCGCGCAAAGGCCGGCGGTAAAGCGGGTCAGCATGGAGTTCCTCCCTCGGGTTCAAGAGTTGGTTATTTCTGCCAACTTTTTTATTATTCAGCCGCATGTCGGGGACGTTGTAAAGTATATCGTTTGACATCAAACTATTGACAGACCGCCAGTTTGCGCGGGCATCGGGAACGAGAATGGCGCGGACGATCAACGGCAGCGGCCGGGTGCGGCGCGGTAAGAACGGCGAAGCCATTGCCAAATCGATCAGATTTGGCCCGCTGGAAAACTGGGTCGGGTTCAATCTGCGCATGGCGCAGGAGCACGCCTTCCAGGCGTTTTCCCGCCGCTCGCAGGAGATCGGCGAGAGCCCGGGCCGCTTTGCCACCCTGACGCTGATCGCGCGCAACCCCGGCATCAGCCAGACCGAACTCAGTCACGCCAACGGCCGCGACAAGTCGAGCCTCACGCCCGTGGTCGAGGACCTGGTGCGGCGCGGCCTGGTCGAGCGCAAGCGCATGCGGGCGGACCGGCGCGCCTATCGCTTGAACGTGACGCCGGCTGGCAAGAAGACGCTCACTATGCTCACGCGCTGCGCGCGCCGCCACGAACGCGTGCTCGACCGCATCATCGGCCAGCGCGACCGCAAGCGGTTCGTCCAGATCTTGAAAAAGATCGCGGCGGAGATCGAATAAGATTTGTCGTCCCGGGCGAGCGCACAAGCGCGCGACCCGGGATCCATACTCCGCAGTTTATCGATAGGGCACGGCGTATGGGCCCCCGCTTTCCGCATGGACGACGGTTGGCTACGCGCCAAACTTCGCCAGCACCGCCACGGGGATCGGATGCGATTTGTAGCGGCCGGGATCGGCCGGATCGTGCACCACCCACACCCGCGTCTCCGCACATTCGACGCAGGTCAGGCCGTCATGGCTCAAGCGGTGCTCGATATCGAAACTGGCGTGGCTGAAATTGACCGTCGTTTCCACCGTCACGTCGTCGCCATAGCGGGTGGGCCGCACGAAGCGCGCGCGCGTGCGCGCCAGCGGATAGCCGGCGAAATTGAAAGTCTTGAGCAATTGATGCTTGGTCATGCCGAGCGCGCGTTCGAACAGCGCCGAGGTCGAGGCATCGAAGATCTCGAAATAACGCGGATAGAAAACGATGCCGGCGGGGTCGCAGTCGCCCCACTCGATGCGCACATTGCGCGTGTTGCGTAACGCGGTGGCGTGGCCTGCCACGCCGGTGGCCGCAAGCGCGGGCTCGAAAAGCGATTTCCAGTCGACCGGGATCATGCGTCAGCGCGGCGTTTGCTAAAACTCATCCTACCGCTCTTAGCCGTCTTCCAAGTGCCGCGCCAGCCAGACCGAATGGCCGCCGCAATCCGGGTCTTCCATCCGCTCGGCAACGACCGTGAAACCGTTGGCTGCGAGCAGCGAACGATATTCATCGCGCGCGAGACTGGCGTGATAGAGCGGCTCGCCGCGAAAACTGCCGATTGCCTCGCCGTGGCGCGGCCCGCTGGTGAACAGGAGTGGCGCACCCGGAGCCGCGTGGCCGCGGAAGATGGGAAACATCCGCCGCTGGTCGTCGAAAGAGAGATGGAAAAAGCTGTCCCATGCCATGACGCCGGCAAAGCGCCGTCCCAGCGCAAGCGTCCGCATGTCGGCAACGATCCACTGCCGGTCCGGAAAATTCGTCCGGCACAGCGAGATCATTGTGGGCGACGAATCAACGCCGCACACGTCGAAACCTTGCGCGAGCAGGTAACCGGCCATCGGTTTTCCGGGACCGCAGCCGAGATCGAGGATCGTACCGCCGGCAGGCACGAGCGCGGCGAAGCGGTCAAGCCACGCCTTTTCGAAAAATCTTCCCGGGCGGCTGCGGTCGCCGACCCATTCGAGCGCACGGCGCTCATACAGGTCGATGATCGCGTCCGAGCTCATGGCCCGTTCAGCGCGGCGCCATGCGCAGCGCGCCGTCGAGGCGGATCACCTCGCCGTTGAGATAGCTGTTGTGGATGCAATGCAGCACCAGCGCGGAAAATTCGCGCGGCTCGCCCAGGCGTTTGGGGAACGGCACCGAAGCGCCGAGCGAATCCTGCACTTCTTGCGGCAGCCCGCGCAGCATGGGCGTGCCGAAAATGCCGGGCGCGATGGCGAGCACGCGCACGCCGAACTGGGCGAATTCGCGCGCCGCCGGCAAAGTGAGCGCGGCGACGCCGCCCTTGGACGAGGCATAGGCGGCTTGCCCGATCTGCCCCTCGAAGGCGGCGACCGACGCCGTCGACACGATCACGCCGCGTTCGCCGTCGGCGAGCGGGGCCAGCCCCTGCATGGCGGCAGCCGCGAGCCGCATCATGTTGAAGCTGCCGATCAGATTGATGCGGATGACGCGCTCAAAGTCGGCAAGCGGCATCGGTCCGTCGCGGCCGACGATGCGCTTGGCCGGCCCGATGCCGGCGCAATTGACCAGGATGCGGGCGGGACCGTGATCGGCGGCGGCCTGTTTCACCGCCGCCTCGGCGGCGGCTGAGTCCGCCACGTCGCAGGTCACGGCGATGCCGTTGATGTTGATCGCCACTTCGGCGGCGGCTTTGGCGTTGACGTCGAGCACCGCGACTTTGGCGCCGGCCGCCGCGAGTGCGCGCGCGGTGGCCGCTCCCAGGCCCGATCCGCCGCCGGTGACGATGGCGCTCTGTCCCTTGATTTCCATGGTCCCGGTCCCCTACGCGCCTTGAATGGCGATCACGCGTGAGGATAGCGGGGTCGCATAAAGCTCGTCCACCAGCGCGGCGCGGTTTCTCAGCACCGCGCGCTGGTTGATCGAACCCTTGTCGGTCATTTCGCCTTTGTCCATGGAAGCAGGCTCCGCCATCAGAATGGCGCGCATGACGCGCGTCGACGAGCCGGGGCTGGCGGCGGCAAGTGCGGCGAGCAGTTCGGCGAATTTCATGCGCACGCGCACATCGCCGAGCACGGCGGCGGGCGCCGCGTCGGCGGCATGCTCGGGCGCCAGCTTGCGGCAGGCCTCGAGGTCGGGAAACACCAGCGCCACGATATCGTCGCGGTCGGGGCCGGCGAACACCACGTCGCGCACGAAAGGCGCGAAGTGATCGATGAAGCGCGCACGCAAGGGACCCACGCTCACCCAGGTGCCGGTGGATAGCTTGTAGTCCTCGGCGATGCGGCCGTCGAACAGGAAGCCCTTGCCCGGATCGGCGGGGTCGGCGAATTTCAGCGCGTCGCCGATCTTGTAGAAGCCGTCGGCGTCGAAGGCCTCGCGCGTGAGCTCATCCTGCCGCCAATAGCCGGGCGTGATGTGGGGCCCGCGCAGGCGGGCTTCCAGCTTGCCTTCGTTCGGCACCAGCTTGAGTTCGACGCCCGGCGCCGGCAGCCCGATATTGCCGGCCCGGTCGAAATCGAAGGTGCAGGCGAGCGCCAGCGGGGAGGTTTCGGTGGAGCCGAGCGAGGACAAAAAGATGATGCGCTCGCCGGTGGTCTCGACCGCGAGCTGGGTGAGGTCGTCCCAGGTGGTCTGGTTCAAGCCGGCGCCGGCATAAAACAGCACCTTGAGCCGGCTGAAAAAATTCTGCCGCAACTGCGCGTCGGCGCGGAAATGCGGCACCAGCGCTTCGTAGCCCTTCGGCACGTTGAAATAGATGGTGGGCGCGATCTCGCGCAGGTTTCGCGCGGTCTTCGGCGCGCCCAGCGGCGTCGGGTTGCCGTCGTCGATATAGAGCGAGCCGCCGTTCACCAGCACCATGTTGAAGTTGTGGTTGCCGCCGAAGGTGTGGCTCCACGGCAGCCAGTCCACCACCACCGGCGGCTCGTCGGCGACGAAGGCAAAACCGGCGCCGATCATCGCCTGGTTCGAGCACAGCATGCGCTGGGTGTTGATGACGCCCTTGGGGTTTCCGGTCGAGCCGGAGGTGAACAGGAATTTCGCGATGGTGTCGGGCGTGACCTTGGCGTTGGCGGCGGCAACGCCCGCCTCGTCTTCGGCGCCGATGAGATCGGCAAACAGCGTCGCCTTGCGATCGCTAAGCGGATTGCGGGTGACCACCAGTTCGGCGTCGCCCGGCAGCGCCGCCTGAATCGCGCGCGCGAACGGACCGCCGTCATTGGCGAACACCAGGCCGGGCGTGAGCAGGTTGATGATGGCGCGCAATTTGCCGAAATCGCTCGACAGCAGCGAATAGGCCGCCGAGATCGGCGCATAGGGAATGCCAACCCCCATCGCGGCGAGCCCGAGCAGCGCATGCTCGATGTCGTTGCCGGAGATGATGGCGATCGGCCGCTCGGGCGAGAGCCCGCGGCGTAAAAGCGCGGCGCCGATGCGCTTCACCTGCTCGAGCACCTGCGAATAGGTCAGCGTGCGCCAGTGGCCTTGCGCGTCGCGCTGGCCCAAATACACCCGCTCGGGCGCGACTCTGGCCCAATGCGCCAGCGGCTCGCTCAGATTGCCATAATAAGGCGGCAGCACTTGCGCGGTGCGGATATGGATGTCGCCGCTCGGCTCGCGCTCCATCACGGCATCGAATGCGCCCAGCCGCACCGGGCGCAAAGGCGCGGCGCTGGCCGGTTCAGCCATGCGGGTCGGTGTCGGCATTCCATCCCTGGAGTTATTGTTGTCGTTACGACACTACGGCGCGCCGGCGCGCTCTCGTCAAGAGCAGCGACCATCCGCTCAAGCCCGCGCAAACGGGAATCCAGGACGGAATTATATTTCAGCGCGTCACCTTGGGCGCGCGTTTCTCCAGAAAGTCCTTGAGCCGCGCCTTGGCCTCGCCGTCGGCCTGCGCGATCGCCGACATCAGCGCCTCCACCGCGTAGCCGCCGGCGGGGTCCATTTCGGCGATGCGCGGCAGCGCGTGCATGACCGCGAAATTGGTCAGTGGCGCATTGCCGGCGATGCGGTTTGCCAGCTCCAGGCCCTTGGCGAAACCCTTGCCGGGCTCGACCAGATAGGTGGAGAGCCCCATGGCCTGGCCTTCCTCGGCCGAATAGGTGCGGCCGGTGAGCATCATGTCCATCATGCGCGCGGCGCCGATCAGCCGCGGCAGCCGCACCGAGCCGCCGCCGCCGACATAGATGCCGCGGCTGCCTTCCGGCAGCGCGTAATAGGCCGAGCGCTCGGCCGACCCGCACATGCGCGCTGGCGGCGAGCTCCAGGCCGCCGCCGACCACCGCGCCATGCAGCACGGCGACCACCGGCACCTTGCCGAACTGGATCTTGTCGAAAGCGCGATGCCAGAGCCTGGAATGGGCGATGCCCTGCGTGATGTCGCGCTCCTCCAGTTCGCTCAGGTCGAGGCCGGCGGAGAAATGCTCGCCTTCGCCATGCAGCAGCACGGCGCCGACGCCGTCGGGCAGCGACGTGAAGAAGGTCTCGATGCCGATGATGGTCTCGTCGTTGAGCGCGTTGCGCTTTTCCGCGCGCGTGAGTTTCAGGATCGCGACCGCGCCCTGCCGCTCGGCGGCGAGCGAAGCAGGCAGATTGATATTTAGATTTGTAGTATCCGGCACGCGCAACCCTCTCTGCTGTCATGCCCCGGCAGACAGGCGGGGGCATCCAGTAAACGCAAGCCTCAGTCTGGTACTAAGGCCGGGGTTACTGGATCATCCGCTTTCGCGGATGATGACAGCAACCAAATTCACTCTACCTCGTACACGTCGAGCCGCACGCTGCGGGCTTCGCGCTGCCCGCGCGCCAGCGCCAGAATGCGGTTGAGCCAGTCGACGCCCGGGTCGGCGGTCTCGAACCGCATCACGGTGCGGAAATAATAGAGCGCGGGATCGACGCTGTCGCCCCGCGCCAGCCGCTCCAGCACCGCCGGCGGACCATGCCGCAAGCCGTCGCTGGTGACCAGGATGCGGGCGCCGGTTTCGGTCTCGATGGTATAGCGCGCTTGGATGTCGGCGGCGCCGTCGCTGCGCACGATCTGCCAATCGGCGCCGCCCGGCAGGATGCGGCCATTCAGCTTTGCGCCCCGCACCGTGCCGCCGACGATGTCGATGATGCGGCGCTCGCCATAGGGCGTGCGGCCCAGATTCATGATGGCTGCCAGTTCGGCGTGAACGGTGAAAATCGGGCGTGGACGAGAGCATGGCGGACCTCGGATGGGCCCATTTGACCCTGCCAGGAAGCAGCCGTAAATACGGTGCCGCAACCGGGAAGTAGTAGCGTATGGCGCGTATTTCGTCTCTCGCCGAAGCCATCCAGTCCGCCGTTCGCGACGGCGACACGGTGGCGATGGAAGGCTTCACCCATCTCATCCCCCATGCCGCCGGCCATGAGATCATCCGCCAGGGCCGCAAGCATCTCACTTTGATCCGCATGACGCCGGACCTGATCTACGACCAGCTCATCGGCATGGGCTGCGCGGACCGGCTGGTCTTCTCCTGGGGCGGCAACCCGGGCGTCGGCTCGCTGCATCGCCTGCGCGACGCGGTCGAGAACGGCTGGCCGCAAAAGCTGGAACTGGAAGAGCATTCGCACGCCGCCATGGCCAATGCCTACGAGGCGGGCGCCGCCGGGCTGCCCTGCGCCATCTTTCGCGGCTATATCGGCGGCGACCTGCCGAAGGTGAATGGCAAGATCAAGCGCGTGACCTGTCCGTTCACCGGCGAGGAGCTGGCGGCGATTCCGGCACACCGGCCGGATGTGGCGGTGATCCACGCGCAGCGCGCCGACAAGGCCGGCAACGTCATGATCGAAGGCGTGCTCGGCGTGCAGAAGGAAGCCGTGCTCGCCGCCAAGCGTTCGGTGGTGACGGTGGAAGAGATCGTCGACGATCTGGGCGAGCGCAGCCTCAACGCGGTGGTGCTGCCGCACTGGACGGTCGGCCACGTGGTCGAGGTGCCGGGCGGCGCGTTTCCTTCTTTTGCGCAGGGCTATTACAAGCGCAACAACGCCTTCTATAAGGAATGGGACGCGATCGCGAAGGAACGCGATTCGTTTCTGGCTTGGATGAAGACCAACGTGCTGGAGAAAGGCCCCGAGGCCTTTGCCGTGCATGCGCGCAAAGTTCGCGCGGCGGCGGAGTGAGGAGCATCATGGCCGATTACAAGCCGAACGAGATGATGACGATCGCGGCGGCGCGCGCGCTGAAGAACGACGACATATGTTTCGTCGGCATCGGCCAGCCGTCGGCCGCCTGCAATCTCGCGCGGCTCACCCACGCGCCCGGCATCACGCTGATCTATGAATCCGGCACGCTCGCCACCAAGCCGAACGTCTTGCCGCTCTCGATCGGCGACGGCGAATTGTGCGAGACCGCGCTCACCACGGTTTCGGTGCCGGAAATGTTCCGCTACTGGCTGCAAGGCGGCCGCATCAAGGTCGGCTTTCTGGGCGGGGCGCAGATCGACAAATACGCCAACCTCAACACCACCGTGGTCGGTCCCTACGACAAGCCGAAGGTGCGGCTGCCGGGCGGCGGCGGCGCGCCGGAAATCGCCACCTCGTGCGGCGAGATTTTCATCATCATGGCGCAAGGCAAGCGCAGCTTCGTCGACAAGCTCGATTTCGTCACCTCGATTGGGCATGTCAGCGGCGGCGATAGCCGCGCCCGGCTCGGCGTCAAGACCAAGGGCCCGACCAAGCTGATCACCGATCTCGCTATGTTCGAGCCCGCGCCGGACACCAAAGAGATGACGGTGGTCTCCATTCATCCCGGCGTCACGCGCGAGCAGATTCAGGAAAGCACCGGCTGGCCGGTCAAATTCGCCGCGCAGGTGGCGGAGACGCCGCCGCCGACGCCGCGCGAGCTCGAGGTCCTGCGCGACCTGCACGCGCGCACCAACCGCGCCCATTCGGAGGCGGCATAATGGCAACACGTGATGCATTTCTCTGCGACGCGGTGCGCACGCCGATCGGGCGCTATGGCGGGTCGCTTTCCAAGGTGCGCACCGACGATCTCGCCGCCGCGCCGATCAAGGCGCTGATGGCGCGCAACCCCAAGGTCGATTGGGAAAAACTCGAAGAAGTCTATTTCGGCTGCGCCAACCAGGCGGGCGAGGACAACCGCAATGTGGCGCGCATGGCGCTGCTCTTGGCCGGCCTGCCGGCCAGCGTGCCCGGTCTGACGCTCAACCGGCTGTGCGCGTCGGGCATGGAGGCGGTCGGCACGGCGGCGCGCGCCATCCGCGCCGGCGAGATGGAGTTTGCCATCGCCGGCGGCGTCGAATCGATGACGCGGGCGCCGTTCGTGCAGGGCAAGGCGGAAGCGGCCTTCGCGCGCGCGGCCGAGATCTACGACACCACCATCGGCTGGCGTTTCATCAATCCGCTGATGAAGAGCCAGTATGGCGTCGATTCCATGCCGGAAACCGGCGAAAACGTTGCGGAAGAATTCCAGATCACCCGCGCCGACCAGGATGCTTTTGCGCTGCGCTCGCAGCAGCGCGCCGCCAAGGCGATTGCGGCGGGCTATTTCGCCAAGGAGATCGTTGCGGTCGAAATCGCCGGCCGCAAAGGCGAGATCGTCAAGGTCGACAAAGACGAGCACCCGCGCGAAACCTCGCTCGAACAGCTCGCCAAGCTCAAGCCGTTCGTGCGCAATCCCGGCACGATCACCGCCGGCAACGCCTCCGGCGTCAATGACGGCGCCGCCGCCATCATCATCGCCTCGGAGGCGGCGGTGAAAGCGCATGGCCTGACGCCGCGCGCGCGCATTCTCGGCATGGCCTCGGCGGCGGTGCCGCCGCGCATCATGGGCATCGGCCCGGTGCCGTCGACCCGCAAGCTGATGGCGCGCCTTGGCCACACAATCGGCGACTATGATGTGATCGAGCTCAACGAAGCCTTCGCCTCGCAGTCGCTCGCCTGCCTGCGCCAGTTGGGTCTTCCCGACGATGCGGCGCAGGTCAATCCGCATGGCGGGGCGATTGCGCTCGGTCATCCGCTCGGCATGTCGGGTGCCCGTCTGGCATTGACAGCCGCCCACGGCCTGGAAGAAAGAGGCGGCAAGCGCGCGCTGGCCACCATGTGCGTCGGCGTCGGGCAGGGCGTGTCGCTCGCCCTCGAACGGGTCGCTTAAAAAACAAGGAAAAAACAATGTCGCTGATCTATCCCAAGGAAAGCCTCAGCGTTTATCCCAAGCATCTGACGCCTGCTTACCGCTCGACGGTGAAGCGCTCGCCCACCAAACCGCTGATCATCGTGCCGCACACGCTGTCGGAGCTGAGCGGGCCGGTCTACGGCCACGATACGGTGCAGGAGGGCGATGCCGATCTCACCAAGCAGCACAAGGGCGAGCCGCTGGGCGAGCGCATCATCGTGCACGGCCACGTGTTCGACGAGGACAAACGTCCGGTGCCCGATACGCTGGTGGAAATCTGGCAAGCCAATGCCTGCGGCCGTTATGTGCATAACGTCGACCAGCATCCGGCGCCGCTCGATCCCAACTTCACCGGCGCCGGCCGCACCATCACCGACAAGAAGGGCTACTACCGTTTCATCACGGTAAAGCCGGGCGCCTATCCGTGGGGCAATCACCCCAATGCCTGGCGGCCGAACCACATCCACTTCTCGGTGTTCGGCCACTCGTTCCTGTCGCGGCTGGTGACGCAGATGTATTTCCCCGGCGACCCGCTGTTCCCGTTCGATCCGATCTTCAATTCGGTCACCGACGAAAAGGCGCGGGTGCGCATGGTCTCGACCTTCGATCTGGATAATACCATCCCCGACTGGGCGCTCTGCTTCCGCTTCGACATCGTGCTGCGCGGGCGCGAAGCCACACCACAAGACACGGATAAACACTGATATGTCTGAGATCACACCCTCACAAACCGTCGGCCCGTTTTTCGCCTACGGCCTGGCGCCGCATAACCGCTGCGATTGGAAGCCCAATCCGAACTATGATTGGAAGGATACCATCGGCGCCGACCTGGTCACGCCGGACGCCACCGGCACCCGCATCCGCATCGAGGGCTGCGTGCTCGACGGCGACGGGGCGCCGATCAACGACGCCATGATCGAAATCTGGCAGGCCGACGCGCAAGGCCGCTACGCTTCGCCGCGCGACAGCCGCGCGCGGACCAACGCCCTGTTCAAGGGCTTCGGCCGTTCCGCCACCGACAAGCAAGGGGTCTACAGCTTCGACACCGTGAAGCCGGGCTCGGTGCCGGGCCCCGACGGCAAGCCGCAGGCGCCGCATATCGTGTTCTGCATCTACTCGCGCGGCATGCTGCGGCAGGTCTATACGCGGCTGTATTTCGCCGACGAGGCGGCCAATGGCGCCGACCCGATCCTGGCGCTGGTGCCGGCCGATCGCCGCGGCACGCTCGTTGCCCACAAGCAGGCCGGCAGCGGCCAGCCTGTCTACCGCTTCGACATCCGCATGCAGGGCGATAGCGAGACGGTTTTCTTCGACATCTGAATACGTTATCGGGAGGCGGCGTTGCCCACTGCGGCCCATAGTTATGCCTATACTATGGGAAATTGCCCACGATAAATTATTTAGAATCTTTCGGCAGGGCCTTTAAAACGCAATAAACGCCTAAATAGCACATAAATCATCACATGGGCGCTGCCCACCCATTTCGCCCATCTTTCCCATAGCGGCTTTTTCAATTGACGAAACCGGCCGGGCTTGGTTCCCTTGGCTCCGAGCCGGCCGCTAGAACCGGCCATAGGGAGCGCCATGAACGATCAAATCCTTCAGGAGATCGGCGAATTCTGCCGCCAGCGCGGCTTGGCCGAATCCACCTTCGGCCGCCGCGCCGTGAACGACGGCAAGCTCGCCAGCCGCCTGCGCAATGGCGGCCGCATCACCACCGATACACTCGAGCGCATCCGCAGCTTCATGGCGCGCAATGCCGATGCCGCGCCGGCGCGCCGCCGCGTGCTGTTCGACGCCGGCCCGGCGGCGACACTGCCGGTGCTCGCGCCGCCGGCGCCGCCGGTCGCCTCCGGCCAGGCGAGCGACGACCCGCAGCGCAATTTCCGCTTTTTCGATAACCGGCAGAAATATCTGCTGTTCGTGAATACCTGCAGCGAGAAATGGGAAATCGCGCATCGCGTCGGCATGGAGCTCGCCAATATCCATCCGCGTCCGCCGGCGGTGCGCGTGTTCGACGCCGGCGTCGGCGACGGCACCGTGCTGGCGCGCGTGATGCGCACGATGCACGACCGTTTTCCGACCATGCCGTTCTACATCGTCGGCAAGGAGATCAGCCTGGAGGACATCCGCCTCACGCTGCACAAGATGGCGGACCGTTTTGTCGAGCATCCTTCGACCGTCCTGGTGCTCACCAATCTGGCTTACTCGGAAGCGCCCTGGCTGGCGGTGAAGTCACTCAGCGCTGCCACCAGCCTGGTCTGGAAAGAGATGGCGATGGACGGCAGCACCGCGCACAGCTTCGAGCAGCAGATCACCGCGCTTGAGCCGTTCCTGGCGGAGAATTGGAAAGCGCGCGTTTCGGCGAAAAGCGGCAACCCGGTCTATGAGCGCCCGGTCATCCTGGTGATCTACCGCAATGACCACAAATTCCTGCTCGACCAGATCGTGCCGAAGCCGGGCGGCACCGTGGCCGACTACGATCTGGTGATCGCCTCGCAGCCTTATCGCGCGCGCGCCTCGCTCGAATTCAAGGCCAAGCGCGTACTGGCGCCGCTCGCCCGCGCGCTCGGGCCGGGCGGGCGCATGATCGCGATCCATTCCTACGGGCACGATCCCGCCATGGAGATCGTTCACAAGGTATGGCCGAACGACAATCCGTTCGTGCACAACCGCCACGACCTGCTCAAGGAAGTGAAACACGAATTGGGCGCGGCCGGACGCGATCTCAACTTCAACGCCTATTCCGACCAGCGTTCGCTGTTCCGCTACGACATGCACACGCTGCCGTCGGAAATTTCTTCCTCGATCGGCACCTCCACGCTGCTCGCCGCCTGGAACGCGGCGATTTACGTGGCGCAGATCGAGGACGACCGCCTGTCCGACGTGCACAGCGACCGCCGCTACATCGAAGCGACGCGCGACGTGTTGCAGAAACAAGGCGGATTGTGGTTCTACGATGAATCCTTCGTGATCTCGCACCGGCGCGAGTGAGGGTTGGCGCATGGCGACTTGCGATAGGCTCCACTCATTGCCGTACTCGGGTCCGACCTTCGGTCGGCCCGAGCACAGGCTCCAGCGGGAATTCAGGCTCACATCTGCAGCATCGCAATTTGCCGGCTGGGTCCCCGCTTTCGCGGGGACAAACGGTTGATTTGATATGCCGATCGATCCCGCCGTCGCGCGCCGCTTTTCGATCGAGGCCACGCGTCCAAGCGCGGCCGAGATCGCGGCGCTCGGCGATATTCTCCCGCCCGCCACGCCGATCTATCTCTCCGCGGTTCCGACCCAGAGCACGCGCGAGTTGGCCGCCTCGGCCGGCAGTCTGCGCAAGATCGGCCTCGAACCGGTCGCCCATGTCGCCGCGCGGCGGCTCACGAACGCCGAACACTTGAGCGAACTGCTTAACGCCGTGCGCGGTGAAGCCGACATGCGCCAATTGCTGGTGATCGGCGGCGACGTGGATGCCTTGGGACCATTCCCCGACGCCCTGGCGGTTATTCAGAAAGGCCGCTTGCGCGAGGCCGGCATCGAGGCGATCGGCATCGCCGGTTATCCGGAAGGCCATGCCCGCATCCCGTCCGACCGGATGGAGGCGGCGCTCGACCAGAAAATCGCCGCGGCGCGCGCGGCGAGTTTGCAAGTATCCATCGTGAGCCAGTTCTCGTTTTCGCCCGATGCGGTGGTCAACTGGCTCGCGCGCCTGCGGCAATGCGGCATCGCGGTGTCGGTGAAAGCCGGCATGGCCGGCCCCACCAGCCTCACCGCGCTGCTGCGCTACGCCAAGCGCTGCGGCGTCAATGCCTCGCTGCGCGGCCTGGCCTCGGGCGCCGGCAGCGGGCTTGTCGGCAATGTCGGGCCGGACCAAATTCTCGCCGCATTGGCGGCAGCCAGCGGCATCGGCGACGTCAGCGCGCATTATTTTTCATTCGGCGGAGTCGTACAGACCGCCCGCTATGCGGTCGATGCGGCGCGCCGGCTCGCGGCCGCTGACGCCTGATCCTGAAAACCACGGCGGCCGAGTCCTGCGAACCCGACCGCCGTATTTAGTTCCAGTGATGCGTCAATCAGACGCCGCCGATTAGCGGACGGCGGCCGTGCGCCAGCCCTGATGATAGCTCTCGCGTGCCGGTGCGGCGTAAGGCGTCGGCCCGACCGTCACCCGCAATTCCGTCTGCTTGTGACGCTCGACCGTGGTCTTTTTCGTGCCGCCGTTTTCCTCGCCCCAGATCAAAGTGAGCTCGGTCCCGGGCTTGGCATATTCCTCCTCGACAAAGCCGAGCGACAGCATCTTGCGGTCGTTGGACGTGTAGCCTGAGAACATCGAGGCGCCGACCATTTTTCCGCCGCTCATGACGGCATCGAATGAGCTTGATGCGTAGTTCGACAACGGCAAATCGATGAACTTGTAGTTCTCGCCCGGGGGCGCGAACATCGATTGCAGGACCTTGACGACATCCTGGTCGTTCCAGGCAAACGTCACTTTCTTGCGGTGCACCTTGCCTTCCATCTTCTGGAGGGCCTCCTTGCCGATGAAATCGTGGTCGTACTTCGTGAACGACGCGTAACCGAGTTCGTGCGGCGTGGTGTAATAGTCCTCGATCTTGTTCGAGATAAAACTGCCGCCCAGCCCGGCATTGGCTTCGTAGCTGGTCCCGGGCAGCCATTCCCGGTAGGCCTTCATTTTATCGCCGGTATAGACTGCCGGCACCGGCGACGGAATCCAGCCCGACTCGAGCGTATTGGTCGCGTAAGCGCGCGAGCCGACCTGCACGAGGCCGAAGTCCTTGCCCGCTTCGATGATGGCGGCGCGGATTTCCTCGCCTTCCGCGTAGGGACCCCAAACCTCCAGGCCAGGAGCGCCGGCCATGCCATGGCGCAGGGCGCGAACCTTGCGTCCCGCGATGGTGATGTAATCCATATTGAAGAATTTGATGTCCGGGAACGAACCGCCCCCGAGTTTCTTGATCACCTGCTCGGCGTTCGGGCCCTGGATTTGGTAGCGGTAATATTTGCGAGACACCGGCTTGCCCATCGGGCGCGAGGGCGATCGATCGTCGTATTCCGTCTTGAGGTTGTAGCCGCCGGTCTGCGCGTGGAATTGAATCCAATTGGCCGCCGGATTGCGCCCGACGAAAACAAAGCTGTTCTCCGCCAGATAAAAAAGAATTCCGTCGCCGATCACATGGCCGTCGTAACTGCACGGGGCGAATTGCTTGGCCTTGTTGACGGAGAAATTCTTGAACGAGTTGGTACCAAGATGGGAGAGCAATTTGAGGGCATCCGGACCCTCGATGAACAGATTCACCATGTGGTGGGACTGGTCGTAGAGCACGCAGGTCTCGCGCCAGCCGCGCTGCTCGTCCCGCCAGTTGGTAAACTCGGGTGCAACGACCGGATAGACATAGGCGCCAATCTGCGAGTTGCGCAGCATCTTGACGATATCGCCGGACGCCTTAATCGCCTCTTCCAGGTTCTTATAAGCCATAGCTCGGTAACCTCCTCCCACGGACTATTTCAATTGATCGCGTGCGCAAACCCTAGCCTAACGCCCCAGGGATGTGAAGGAAGCGAAATTCGCCCGCGTCGATTGCTTATGCGATTGCCCGCGGGATATCGTGGTCCCGCAGGAATTTTCAGCCGGCCCAATGGACCGAGTTGGGCAGCGATTAACCGATGCAAGCACGGGGGTAGTTAAATCCAATGATCCGCACCACACCGCCTTTTCGCGCCGACCATGTCGGCAGTCTATTGCGCACCGCGCCGCTGAAACAGGCGCGCACCAAATTCGCCAAGGCTGAGATCGACGCCGCCGCACTCAAGGCTGTCGAAGACCGCGAGATCGAAAAGATCGTTGCCAAGCAGCAGGAGGTCGGTTTGAAACTCGCCACCGATGGCGAATTCCGCCGCTCCTGGTGGCATTTCGATTTCTTCCGCGCGCTGAAGGGCGTCGAGTTCATCAGCGCGCCACCGATCAAATTCCACGGCGTCGAAACCAAGGCCGAGGCGATCAAGATCACCGGCAAGGTCGACTTCGTCGGCCATCCGATGATCGAGCATTTCAAGTTTCTTAAAAGCCATTGCAAGGTCACGCCGAAAATGTGCATCCCGGCACCGAGCACGTTTCATTTCCGGCAAGGGCGCGCGATGGTGAGCAAGGAGGTCTATCCCGGCTACGACGAATTCTTCGCCGACTGCGCGGCGGCCTGGCGCAAGGCGATCCACGCCTTCTACGACGCCGGCTGCCGTTATCTGCAACTCGACGACACCGCCTGGGCGATGATCTGCGATCCGCACGAACGCGAGGAATCGAAGAAGCGGGGCGATGATCCCGACCAACTGCCGGCGATGTATGCGCGCGTGACCAATGCCACGCTCGAGGGCAAGCCGGCCGACATGGCGATCACCATGCATTCCTGCCGCGGCAATTTCCGCTCTACCTGGCTCGCGCAGGGCGGCTACGAATTCGTCGCCGAGCAATTGCTCGGCAATACCAATTTCGACGGTTATTTCCTGGAATACGACAGCGATCGCGCCGGCGGCTTCGAGCCGTTGCGCTTCTTTCCCAAGGGCAAGAAGCAGCTGGTGCTCGGCCTGGTGACCTCGAAGCAGGGCCGGCTGGAGCCGCGCGACGACATCAAGCGCCGCATCGACGAGGCGACGAAATATGTCGCGCTCGACCAGCTTTGCCTGTCACCGCAATGCGGCTTTGCCTCCACCGAGGAAGGCAACGTGCTGGCCGAAGACGAGCAGTGGGCCAAGCTGAGGATGATCGTGGAACTGGCCGAAGAGATTTGGGGAAAATAATGCCCCCTGTCCCGAGCGCAGCGCGGCATGAAATGACGCGCTGCAGACCCGGGACCGTTCCAATCTGTGACGGTCCCGGAATGACCGATAATGCGTGGGACTTGATCTTCGACAAGCGCAGTAACGCTACCCACCATTAGCATTTCGCGTTACAGGAATAATCAATCGCGCGGGCGCGCTGCCACCGGCACGCTCCTCGCGAGCTTAGTGGGAGAATGAAATGTCCAAGAAATCGCAATGGTTTAGCCTGGGCCGCCTGGCCCTGGCGGCCGGTGCCGCTACGCTGTTGCTCGCCGGCGCTTCGGCCAAGGCGGCCGAACCGATCAAGATCGGCTTCGGCATGGCGCTGACCGGTCCGCTCTCCGCCAACGGCAAAATGTCGCTGGTGGCGATGCAGATTTGGCAAGACGACATCAATGCCAAGGGCGGCTTGCTCGGCCGCCCGGTCAAGCTCGTCTACTATGACGACCACAGCATGCCGGCGGATGTCCCCGGCATCTACACCAAGCTGCTCGACATCGACAAAGTCGACCTCATTGTCAGCGGTTATGCTTCGACCCAGATCGGGCCGGTGCTGCCGATCGCGATCCGCAAGGGCAAGCTGTTGGTCAGCCTGTTCGGCACCGGCATCAACGAGAAGTTCAAGTACAATAAGTACTTCTCGATGATCCCGAACGGGCCGACCCCGAAGCCGGCCTTCACGCGCGGCTTCTTCAAGATCGCCGAGGTGCAGAAGCCCAAGCCGAAGACGATCGCGCTCGCTTCCGCCGACGCCGAGTTCGGCCGCAATGCCTGCGAAGGCGCCCGCGAGAACGCCAAGACCTCCGGCTTCAAGATCGTCTACGACAAGAGCTATCCGCCCAAGACCACCGACTTCAGCCCGATCGTGCGCGCGATCCAGGCGGCCAATCCCGACCTGCTGGTGATCTGCTCCTATCCGCTCGACACCGTCGGCATGGTGCAAGCCATGCACGAAGTCGGCTTCAAGCCGAAGATGTGGGGCGGCGCCATGGTCGGCCTGCAGGCGACCGTGTTCAAGACCAAGCTCGGCCCGCTGCTCAACGGCATCGTGAATTATGAAACCTGGCTGCCGGTCAAATCGATGGCCTTCCCAGGCTCGCTCGAACTGATCAAGAAATATCAGGAGCGCGCCAAGGGCCAGGGCGTCGACCCGCTCGGCTATTACATGCCGGTGTGGGCCTATGCCGATCTGCAGGTGCTGGGTGATGCCATTGCCGCCACCAAGAGCCTCAACGACGACAAGCTCGCCGAATACATCCGCAAGACCACTTTCCACACCGTGGTGGGCGACGTGAAGTTCGGCAAGTTGGGCGAATGGGCCGAGGAGCGCACGCTGGCCGCCCAGTTCCAGAACATCAAGGGCAACAGCATCGAAGACTTCCGCGATCTGAAAACGGAAGTCATCCTCTATCCGCCGAAATACAAGAGCGGCGAGGTGATCTATCCCTATGAAAAGGCGATCGTGAAATAGAACTGGCGATCATCGCTTAGAGGGCTAAATTGGTGGCCGGCGCTCACAAGGCGCCGGCCGTTTTGTGTCCACTTCGTCATGAGACCGCTCATTCCCGCGCAAGCGGGAATCCGGCACGAAAAGACTGGGTCCCCGCTTGGGCGGGGACGAACGGAGTAGAGAGCGCCCCGGAAATGTCCCACCGCACCGCACCCCCCTTCCGCGCCGATCATGTCGGCAGTCTGCTGCGCACGGCGCCGCTGAAAGAAGCGCGCGCCAAGCGCGAGCGCGGCGAAATCACCGCTGAGCAACTCAAGGCCGTGGAAGACCGCGAGATCGAGACGATCATCAAGCGCCAGGAAGACATCGGCCTCCAAGCCGTGACCGACGGCGAATTCCGCCGCGCCTTCTGGAATTACGATTTTCTCGGGCGCCTGCCCGGCGTCGAAACCTATCTCGGCGAGCGCAAGATCAAGTTCCAGGGCATCCAACCCAGGCCGATGATGCTGCGCGTCATCGGCAAGCTCGGCACCTTTTCCGGCCATCCGATGCTTGAGCACTTCAAGTTCGTGAAAGACCACACGCGGGTGATGCCGAAGATGACGATCCCCTCGCCCTCCTCCTTGCACTTCCGCTACGGCCGCGAGGCGGTGCCGGAATCGATCTATCCGGACATGAGCGATTTCTACCGCGATCTCGGACAGACCTATTGCAAGGCGGTGCGCGCCTTCGCCGACGTCGGCTGCCGCTATCTGCAGCTCGACGAGGTCAATTTCACTTATCTGTGCGACCCGAAGCTGCGCGCGCAGGTCGCCAACCGCGGCGACGATCCGGAACAATTGCCGGCGATCTACGCCAGCATGATCAACGCCGCGATCTCCGACATCCCGCCGGACATGACCATCTGCATGCATCTGTGCCGCGGCAATTTCCAGTCTACCTTCGTGGCGACCGGCGGCTACGAGCCGGTGGCGGAGATCCTGTTCAATACGATCAACGTGCATGGCTATTTCATGGAGTACGACAGCGACCGCGCCGGCGGCTTCGAGCCGCTGCGCCTGGTGCCGAAGGGCAAGACGGTGGTGCTCGGCCTAGTCACCTCCAAAAGCGGCCGCCTGGAATCCAAGGACGAGATCAAGCGCCGCATCGAGCAGGCGGCGAAATTTATTCGCGCTCGATCAATTGTGCCTGTCGCCGCAATGCGGCTTCGCCTCGACCGAGGAAGGCAATATCCTGGCCGAAGACGAGCAATGGGCGAAGCTCAGGATGATCGTGGAATTGGCGGAGGAAGTGTGGGGCCACTGACCGTCGTCCCCGCGAAAGCGGGGACCCCATACGCCGTGCACTCTCGACAGGTCACGGAGTATGGGTCCCGGCCCTCGCTTTGCTCGGCCGGGACGACAATAAGAGATTTGCGGAGAAAGGAAGCAATGCAACGCACCAAACCGCCGTTCCGCGCCGACCATGTCGGCAGCTTGTTGCGCCCGGCGGCGCTGAAGGAGGCCCGCGTAAAATTCGCCAAGGGCGAGATCGACGCCGCCGCCTTGAAGGCGATCGAGGACCGCGAGATCGAGCGCGTCATCAAACGCCAGGAAGAGGTCGGCCTGCAGTCGATCACCGACGGCGAATTCCGCCGCTCCTGGTGGCATCTCGATTTCCTCTGGGGCCTCGACGGCGTCGAGAAGCACGTGATGGACAGCGGCATCGCCTTTGCCGGCGTCACCACCCGCAACGAGGGCCTTAAAGTGACCGGCAAGCTCGGCTTTTCCGGCCATCCGATGCTCGAGCATTTCAAGTTCGTCGCCGCCCACACCAAGCGCACGCCGAAAATCACCATTCCAGCGCCATCGGCGGCCTATGGCCGGCCGCAGCCGACGCCGATCGACAAGACGGTTTATCCGCGCATGGATGCATTCTTCGACGACCTCGGCCAGGCCTACCGCAAGGCCGTGCGCGCCTTCGCCGACGCCGGCTGCCGCTATCTGCAGCTCGACGAGGTGTTCATCGCCATGCTGTGCGACCCGAGTTACCGCGCCAGATGACGGCGCGCGGCGACGATCCTGAAAAGCTCGGGCCGCTCTACGGCGATCTCATCAACACGGCGATGTCGGATATCCCGTCCGACATGACCATCACCATGCATCTGTGCCGCGGCAACTATAAGTCGACCTTCATGGGCTCGGGCGGCTACGAGGCCGAGCAGGAAATCCTGTTCAATCGCATCAAGGTGCACGGCTATTTCATGGAATACGACAGCGCGCGCGCCGGCGGTTTCGAGCCGCTCAAGCTGGTGCCGAAGGACCGTCAGGTGGTGCTTGGCCTGGTCACCACCAAGACCGGCCGGCTGGAGGCCAAGGACGAGATCAAGCGCCGCATCGAGGAAGCCGCGAAATATATTTCGCTCGATCAGCTCTGCCTGTCCCCGCAATGCGGCTTCGCCTCCACCGAGGAAGGCAATGCACTGGCGGAAGATGAGCAATGGGCGAAGCTGAAGATGATCGTGGAGATTGCCGAAGAGGTGTGGGGATGAACTTTGTCATGGCCGGGCTTGTCCCGGCCATCCCGCTTAGGTAGGCACGGTGTTGCCTACCTAAGCGGGATCACCGGGTCACGCCGCTTCGCGGCGGCCCGGTGATGACGAGACAACAAATGCCGCTCGACGCCGAAAAACTGCTGGCGCTTAAAATCCCCGACGTCGAGCACACCTATGGCCCGAAGGATTGCATGCTTTATGCGCTCGGCCTCGGGCTTGGCCGGGACCCGCTCAACGCCGACGAACTCGCCTTCGTCTACGAAAAAAATCTCAAAGTACTGCCGACCTTCGCCGTGATGATGGGCTACGGCGCCTATTGGCTACGGCGGCCGGAGATCGGCGTAACCTGGGAAAAGGTGGTGCACGGAGAGCACGGTTTCCGGCTGCACGCGCCGGTCGCGCCGCAAGGCACGGTAATCGGGCGCACCCGCATTCTCGACGTGGTGGACAAGGGCGCCGGCAAAGGCGCGCTGGTTTATTCCGAGCGGGCGATCAGCGACAAGGCGAGTGGCCGCCTGCTCGCCACATTGACGCAGACCACGTTCTGCCGGGCCGACGGCGGCTTTGGCGGAGCCAAGCGCGACACGCCGCCGCCGCATGCGCTCCCGCAGCGCGCGCCGGATGGCACTTGCGATCTGCCGACCCGGCCGGAAATGGCGCTGATCTACCGGTTGTCCGGCGACATGAACCCGCTGCACGCCGATCCGGAATTCGCGCGCGCCGCCGGCTTTCCGCGCCCGGTGCTGCATGGCCTTGCGACCTTCGGGGTCGCCGGCCACGCGCTGCTCAAGGTCATTTGCGGCTACGATCCGGCCCGGCTGCCCGCGATGGCCGGGCGGTTCTCGGCGCCGGTCTACCCGGGCGAGACCATCCGCACTGAGTTCTGGCGCGATGGCGGCGTAGTAAGCTTCCGCGCGCGGGTTAAGGAACGCGACGTGATCGCGATCGATCACGGCTGCGCGGAAATCGCAACTTGATGGCTGCCATGCGTCATTCGATTTCGTCATGGCCGGGCTTGTCCCGGCCATCCACGTCTTTAATGTGCCGCGCGAAGACGTGGATGCCCAGCATGAAGCCGGGCATGACGGCTGCGAGCCCGGGCTATGGCGTCATCGCATAAGCAAGACGAATACGCCGACATCCGCGAGAGCGTGCGCGCGCTGTGCGCCAAGTTCCCCGGCGACTACTGGCGCACGCTCGACCGCGAGCGAGCCTATCCGACCGAATTCGTCACGGCGCTCACCGAGGCCGGCTATCTCGCCGCCCTGATCCCGGAGGAATTCGGCGGTAGCGGGCTCGGCATCAGCGCGGCCGCCGCCATCCTGGAGGAAATCCACGCCTCCGGCTGCAACGGCGCCGCCTGCCATGCGCAGACCTACACCATGGGCACCATCCTGCGGCACGGCAGCGCCGCGCAGAAGCAGCGCTACCTGCCGAAGATTGCCGGCGGCGAGTTGCGCCTGCAGGCCTTCGGCGTGACCGAGCCGACCTCGGGCACCGACACGCTCTCGCTGCGCACCACGGCGCGGCGCGAGGGCGACCATTACGTGATTAACGGCCAGAAGATATGGACCTCGCGCGCCGAGCATTCCGATCTGATGCTGCTGCTCGCGCGCACCACGCCGCGCGAGCAGGTGAAGAAGCGCACCGACGGCCTGTCGGTGTTCCTGGTCGATATGCGGCTGGCGCAGGGCACCAGCATGACCATCACGCCGATCCGCACCATGATGAATCACGCCACTACGCAGATATTCTTCGACGATCTGCGCGTGCCGGCGGAGAACCTGATCGGCGAGGAGGGGCAGGGCTTCCGTTATATCCTTTCCGGCATGAATGCCGAGCGCATTCTGATCGCGGCCGAATGCATCGGCGATGCCAAATGGTTTATCGACAAGGCCACGCGCTACGCCAAGGAGCGCGTGCTGTTCGATCGGCCGATCGGGCAGAACCAGGGCGTGCAGTTCCCGATCGCGCGCGCCTATGCGCAGATGCGCGCCGCCGAATTGATGGTGCGCGAAGCCGCGCGCCAGTATGAAGAAGGCCGCGACATCGGGCCCGAGGCCAATATGGCGAAGCTGTTGGCCGCCGACGCCTCCTGGTTCGCCGCCGACATGTGCCTGCAGACCCACGGCGGCTTCGGCTTCGCCGAGGAATACGACATCGAGCGCAAGTTCCGCGAGACCCGGCTCTACCAGGTGGCGCCGATCTCCACCAATATGATCCTGTCCTACTTGGCCGAGCACGTGCTCGGCCTGCCAAGGTCGTATTGAAATGCCATTGCCGCTGGAAGGCCTCCTGGTCGTCTCCGTCGAACAAGCCGTGGCGGCGCCGCAATGCACCTGCCGGCTGGCCGATGCCGGCGCGCGCGTGATCAAGGTCGAGCGCCCGGAAGGCGACTTCGCGCGCCGCTACGACGGTCTGGTGCACGGCGAAAGCGCCTATTTCGTCTGGCTTAACCGCGGCAAGCAGTCGGTGGTGCTCGACCTCGGCAAGGATGCGGATAAGGCGCTGCTCGAAGCCATGCTCGGCAAGGCCGACGTGTTCGTGCAGAACCTCAAACCCGGCGCCATCGGCAAGCTCGGCTTCGCGATCAAACGCCTGCGCAGGGACTATCCGCGCCTGATCTGCTGCTCGATCTCCGGCTACGGCGAGAGCGGACCGTACGCGCAGCGCAAAGCCTACGACATGCTGATCCAGGCGGAATCAGGGCTCGCCTCGATTACCGGCGGCCCGGAAGCGCCCGCGCGCGCCGGCGTGTCGGTCTGCGACATCGCCGCCGGCATGAACGCCTATGAGGCGATCCTGGAAGCGCTGCTGGCACGCTCAACGACCGGGAAGGGCGCCGCGATTGCGATCTCGATGTTCGACGCCATGGCGGATTGGATGGCGGTGCCGCTGCTCCAGCACGAGGGCGGCGATACGCCCAAGCGCATCGGTCTCGCGCACACCTCGATTTCCCCCTACGGCGCGTTCAAGAGCAAAGACGGTGTCGACGTGCTGATCTCGATCCAGAACGACCGCGAATGGCGCGTACTCGCCGAACACGTCATGGGCGACAAGCAGCTGGCCGCCGATCCGAACTTCGCCACCAATGTCGAACGCATGAAGCGCCGGCCTGAGACCGACGGCCGCGTCGCCGCCGCTTTTGCGGCCATGGATGTCGCGCCGCTGGTGGAGAAACTCACGCAATACGATATCGCCTTCGGCGTCATCAACGATCTGAATTTGCTGGCCCGGCATCCGCATTTACGAAGGATCAGCGTCGGCTCGCCGAGCGGGCCGGTGAGCATGCCGGCGCCCGCGGCGTTGTGGGCCGAAGCGCCGCGCAGCTATGGCGCGGTGCCGGCGTTGGGCGAGCATACCGACGCCATTCGCCGGGAGTTTATGGCGAAATAGCCATCACTCGACGGAGTGGGCGGCCGCTTCCTGCAGTTTGGCCTCCGATGTCCGCTTTGCGGCGCGGATGATCAGCACCAGCGGCATCGTCGCCAGCGTCAGGATCATCAGCAGCTTGAAATCGTTGAGATAGGCGATCATCGCCGCCTGCCGGGTGACGATGCCGTCGAGCAAAGCAAGGCCGCTTTCGCTATGGACATTCAAAGTATGCGCGACGTCGGGCATCTGCAGCGCATCGTTGAACGGCGTCACGGATTCGACAATGCGCGCGTGCATTTCGGTGGTCTTGCTGGTCAGGTTGGCGATCACCATGGAGATGCCAACCGACGAGCCGATATTGCGCACCAGCGTCAGGATCGAGGTGCCGCTGTTGCGCAGATGCCCGGGCAGCGTCAGGAACGCCGCCGTCGTGATCGGCACGAACAGCAGGCCGAGGCCGACGCCCTGCACGACGCTGGTGATCACGATCGTGCGCTGCGTAACGTCGAGCGAAAATCCGGTGAAGACATAGAGCGTGCCGCCGGTGAGCAGCAGCCCGATCAGGATCAGGTAGCGCGTTTCCAGCATCTTCATGAGTTGCGGCGCCACCATCATGGTCAGCAGCGTGCCGACGCCGCGCGAGCCGAGCAGGAAACCCGCGGTCTGGATCGGAAAACCGAGCAGGTTCTGCATGAACGGCGTCACCAGCGCCATGGTGCCGAACAGCACCACGCCGATCACCACCATGAACACGACGCCGCTGACAAAATTGCGGTCCTTGAACAGCTCGAAGCGCACGAACGGCTCCGGCGTGGTCAGCGAATGGGCGAAGAAATAGTAGAAACCGACGATCGAAACGATCGTCTCGATCCAGATCTCGCTTGAATCGAACCAGCCGACCTGCTCGCCGCGGTCGAGCAGCAATTGCAGCGAGCCGATACCGATGGCGAGCGCGAAAAAACCGTACCAATCGAAGCGCAAATGCTCGTGCCGGCGGGTTTCGTCCATGAACAGCAGCATGCCGATCACGGTGGCGACGCCGATCGGCAGGTTAATCAGGAATACCCAATGCCAGGAATAATTGTCGGTCAGCCAGGCGCCGAGCGTCGGACCCATGATCGGCCCCAGCATCACGCCGATGCCCCAGACCGCCATGGCCTGGCCGCGTTCCTGCACGGTATAGGCGTCGAGCAACACCGACTGCGACAGCGGCACCAGCGCGGCGCCGGCCATGCCCTGCAACAGGCGGAACAGCACCATTTGCTCGATATTCTGCGCCAGCGCGCACAGGAACGAGGCGGCGGTGAAGCCGGCGACGCAGGTGATGAACAGCTTCTTGCGGCCGAAACGGTCGGCGATCCAGCCGATCGGCGCAGTCATGATGGCGGCGGCGACGATATAGGAGGTGAGCACCCAGTTGATCTGGTCGAGGGAAGCGGAGAGCGAGCCCTGCATGTAGGGCAGCGCGACGTTGGCGATGGTGGTGTCGAGCGCCTGCATGATGGTGGCGGTCATGGCGCAGACCGTCACCAGCATTCGCCGCAGCGTCGGCGACATCGACGCGAAATGCGCCGCTGTCATTTTGCCGGTTCTTTCGCCGCCGCCAACAGGAACGGCAGCCGGCTGTGGCCGGTGTCGATCTCCACGTTCACGCTCATGCCGGCGCGCAGCAGATGGGTATCCTCGTCCTTGTCGAAGGCGATGCGCACGGGCACGCGCTGCACCACCTTGACCCAGTTGCCGGTCGCGTTCTGCGGCGGCAGGATCGAGAACTGCGCGCCGGTGCCGGGGCTGACCGCAATCACGGTGCCCTGGAAGGTGTGGTCGGGGAAGCTGTCGACAGCGAGCGAGGCCTTCTGGCCGACGCGCAGATAGGTGATGTCGGTTTCCTTGGGATTGGCTTCGACCCAGGGAGCGCCGTCGTCGATCACGCTCAGGATCGGCGTGCCGGCGGCGACGAAGCGGCCGACCTGGATATTGTCCACCTGCGTGGCAATGCCGGAAATCGGCGCGCGCACGACGGTGTGGTTGAAATCGCGCTGCGCCTGGTCGAGCGCGGCCTTGGCCTGTGCATATTCGGGGAATTTTTCGAGCGGCAGGTTGCGATCGCCGAGCAACTGGCTGAGCGTGGTGTCGCGCTGCTGGGTGGCGAATTGCGCCTGCAACTGTGCGGTCACCAGCGCGGCGCCGGCGGTATCGACATCGGCCTGCGAGCCGGCCTGCGTGCTCAGCAGCTTGAGCTTGCGATCGACGTCGCGCTGCTTGAACTCGACATTCTTCTTCGCCAGTTCGACCAGCGTGGTGAGCGATGCGAGCGTCGTCTTCAGCTTGTTGTAGTTGCTGCGCGCGCCCGCGAGCTTGGCCTGCGTCTGCTCGAGCGCGAGACGGAAGGGGATGGGATCGAGCGTGAACAGCTCGTCGCCGGGCTTGACGTGCTGGCCCTCGACCACGGCGACGTGGATGATCTTATCGGAAACATCCGGCGTGATGAGGACCTTCTGCGCGCCGATGTAAGCGTTGTCGGTGGAGATGTAGCGCCCGCCCGAGAGATAGAATCCGATGCCGGCCAGCAAGGCGATCGCCGGCAAAGCGACCAGCAGGATCATGCGCAATCGCTTGCGGCTGAGCCGCGCGAGGCGTCCGGATTTGCGCGGCGTTTTGCTTTTTGCGTCCGGCGAGGTTTTGGATTCGGGCGCCGGAACGACCTTCAGTACATTTTCGCTCATGGCGCTTAACCGATTGCGGCTTGCTGGTGTGTGGCGTTGCGGGCGATGGCGGCGCGCAGATTGTCTTTGACCAAGCCGAGATCGCGCAGCATGCGCTCGATCGCCTTGGTTTCGAGCCCGTCGAGTACCGTCGCCATCATGTCGGTTCCGAGCTCCGCGAGCCGGTCGAGCATCGGACGCGCGGCCGGCATCAGATACAGCCGGTTGGCGCGCCGGTCGTTTGGATCGGCGCGGCGCTCGATCAGGCCGTTCTCGGCCAGGCGGTCGAGCAGACGGGTGAGCGAAATCGGTTGCAGATCGAGGATTTCCGCGAGCTCGGACTGCTTGAGGCCTTCGCTGCGATCGATCCGGATCAGCACCGCCCATTGCGCGCGCGAGATGCCGAACTGACGCGCCCGCTGGTCGGCATAGGTCCTCAGCAGCCTGGCTACATCCATGATTGTAAAAGCGATTTCGCGATTAACGGGCAATTTTGGCATATCCGGCCTCATAAACTGCCGTTATTATAAGGAAGCTTATAATAAGTTCAATAGTGCTTTTGACCAAAGCCCGGATGCCACCAACGCCGCGCGGCGGCGTGCGGCCGTCCGGTCGAACGCGGCAAATTAGCTCTTTCGGCGTCGTCTCGGTCACGTAGACTGCGTTCAAGCGCCTGTCGAAAAAAAAGCGCTGGTTTCACCTGGAGGACTCGCCAATGAACACACCCAACGGGAGTGGAAAGAAGAATGCTATCCGGCGGCGCGATGTGCTTGCCGGCGCTGCCGGCGCTGCCAGCTTCCTGATCGTCCGGCCGGGATCGGCCAAGGCCGACAAGTGGCCGGACAAGCCGATCACCATCGTCATCATGTATGCGGCGGGCGGCGGCACCGACGTCGTCATCCGCCTGATCGCCAAAGAGATGGCCGCCGCCAAGGGCTGGACCATCGAACCGCTCAACAAGCCCGGCGCGGTCGGCGGCATCGCCACCAATTACGTGCTCGGCGAGCCGGCCGACGGTTACACGCTGCTCGGCGCCGCCAATTTCAACAAGTTCGTACGCGTGATGGGCCACACCACCAGCAAGGTGTGGGAGGACTGGACCATCATGCAGGCGGCCTCGTCGCTCGCCGACTGGTCGGTGCGCGAGGCTTCGCCGTTCAAGAATCTCGACGACATGGTGAAATGGGCCAAGGCCAATCCCGGCAAGCTCACCATCTCCACCTCGGGCACCGGCGGCATCTGGCACGAGGTCGCCATGCAGATCGCCGGGCAGCTCGGCATCACCGTGCAGTTCGTTCCCTATAAGGGCGGCAAGCCGGCGACCCTCGCCGGGCTGCAGGGCGAAACCATGATCGCCGGCGGCGGCGTGCATGAGCACATCGAGCTCATTCGCGCGGGCAAGCTGCGCAATCTGTTCCAGTGCGGCACCACCGACATCCACCTGAAGGACGGCAAGGTGCTGTATTCGATCGGCACGCTGGTGCCGGCGACCAAGCCGCTGCTGCCGCTCGGCGGCAACTACAATCTGATGATGCGCCGCTCGGTTCCGGTCGAAATCCAGAAGGAAATCACCGACGCTTTCGTCAAGGCGGCAAACTCGCCGGCGTTCACCAAGGTGTGCGAGACAAAATTCTTCGAGCGGCAAATTCTGACCGGCGCGGCCGCCGACAAGCGCGCGGCCCAGCTCGAAGTCAGCACCGCCTACCTGTTCAACCAATATCGCGATCAGGTTGGCGGCAAGGTGATGACGGCCAAGGCTCTCGGCCTGCCGGATCCGAAGGACTTCGACAAATGGTGGCCGCCGAAAGGCTATAAGCCGGTCGGCGCCTGACATCGCGGCGGCGAGTGGCGTCCCCGCTCGCCGCCATTTTCCAAAATGACGCTTAAGGTCGACGCGATGGCCGAAGTGGCTGACGACGAAAAACGCATCTATTCGGAAGATGCCAATGCGGGGCTAGCCGCGCCCGTCATGGATTTGACCGCGGCTGCGGTCATCGCGCTGATCGCGATCTTCATAGCGGTGGAGTCGTTGCGCTTGCCGGAGCCGGGCGGCGTCATCTTCACGGCGCCCGGCCTGCTGCCCTTCGTCACCGCCGCGAGCCTGTTGGTGATGGCGCTGCTGCTCGGCTATTCGGCGGTCACGCGCCGGCGCATCACACCGCGCGCGCTCGACCGGTTCGAGATCCCGCCCGACGCCATGCGCTCGCTCACGCTTGGCGGCATGGTCGCGCTCTATGTGCTGGCGCTGCAATTCGTGCCGATCAAGACGAGCTTCAATATCGGCTCGCTGCATTTCGTCATCGGCGCCTTCGAGCCGGTGTCGGTCATCTTCCTAACCGGCTTACTGCGGGTTTATTGGCGGGCGCCGCTATGGACCTGCCTCGCGGTAATCGTGGTGTGGATCGCCTTCCTGTCGATCGTGTTCCGCATGCTGTTCCAAACCCCGTTGCCCTGAGGCCCGGCCGTGGTCGATGCATTCCTGCAGGCGCTGTCGCCCTATCTGCTGCTGGTCACGCTCGGCGGCGTCGTCCTCGGCATTTTCTGGGGCGCCATGCCGGGCCTCTCCACCACCATGGCGATGATGCTGCTGATCGGCCTGTCGGTCGGCATGAAACAGGAGGTCGCGCTCGCCTTCATGCTCGGCGTCTACACCGCCAGCACATTCGGCGGCGCCATCTCGGCGGTGCTGATCAACATTCCCGGCACTCCGGATTCGGTGTGCACTATGATCGAAGGCCATCCGCTCGCCAAGCGCGGCCTCGGCGGCCAGGCGTTGGGACTTTCGATCACCGCCTCGTTCATGGGCAACTGGGTCGGCATTCTGCTGCTGGTCGCCTGCATGCCGCTCATTCTCGCCATCGCGCTGCAGTTCCGCTCCTGGGAGATGTTCCTGCTCGCGGTCATCGGCATCTCGATCTGCGGCTCGATGACCTCGGGCTCGATGCCGCTCAAGGGCTGGATCACCGGCTGGATCGGCATGCTGCTTGCCTTTGTCGGTTACGATGCCATTCACGGCGTGCCGCGTTTCACCTTCGACATCCCGGCGCTTTACGACGGCATCAGCTATGTCGCCATCCTGATCGGGCTGTTCGGCCTGTGCGAAATCATGAAAGTGCTTCCGCAGCGCGAGCACACGCCGATCCCGGAGAATGTCGGCCGCGCCATTCCGTCGTTCGATCTGCTCATGAAGTCGATGCCGGCGGCGATTCGTTCGGGCCTGATCGGCACCGTGGTCGGCGCCATCCCCGGCGCCGGCGCCAATATCGCGGGCTTCCTCGCCTATGACGTCGGTCGGCGGCGCGCCAAGCCGGAGGAACGCGCCAAATGGGGCAAAGGCAGCTTCGAGGCCATCGTCTGCGCCCAGGTCGCCGACAACGCCTGTGTCGGCGGCTCGATGCTGCCGACGCTGACGCTCGGCATTCCCGGCAGTGCGCCGGCCGCCGCGATGATGGCAGCGCTGCAACTCAAGAACGTGGCGCTTGGTCCGACCATCAATATCGATCAGCCCGGCCTTATCGAATTGATCTACGCGCTGCTGATCATCGCCAATTTCCTGATGTTCGGCGCCGCGCTGGCGCTGATTAAGCCGTGCGTGAAATTGTTCTCGTTGCCGCACAGCCTGCTGATGACGCTGATCATTCCGATCTGCATCATCGGTGCCTATTCGGTCCGCACCAACATGTTCGACGTCTGGGTGATGGTGGCGGGCGGCTTCATCGGTTACGCCTTCTACATGTTCAAGTTCCCGGCCGCGCCGGTGGTGCTCGGCGTCATTCTGGCGCCGCTCGCCGACGAAAATCTGCGCCGCGCGCTGCTGCTGTTCGACAACAACGGGATCGGCTTTTTCGCCAGGCAATATATCGGCCACGTGTTAGTCGTGGTCATCGCCTTCGTCTTTATCGAAGGTTTCCGGCGTGGCCGCCGCAACCGCAAGCTCGCCGCAGCGGCCGCAGCATCGGCGCAAGCCCGCTAGTGTATCGGCCGCGGAGCCCGCGCGAGCCTTCCCTAAGCGCTCCGCCTCGGGCAAAGTTGCCGTCCGCAATTTCGCACGAAGAGGACCTCACGCCATGGACATCGGCTTCATCGGGTTGGGCAACATGGGCGCGCCGATGGCGCGGCGGCTGATCGAGGCCGGCCACAAGCTCATCGTCTACGACACGCGCAACGACGCGGTGGCGCCGTTCGTGGCCCTCGGCGCGCAACTCGGGTCGTCGCCGGCCGACGTCGCCGACCGGGTGGAGACGGTGATGGCCAGCCTGCCGTCGTTGCAGATTTCCGAAAAGGTCGCGATCGGCGAGGGCGGCATCATTCACGGCAAGCGCATCAAGCGCCTCATCGATCTGTCCACCACCGGCGCGCGGCTGGCGGCCGAGATCGCGACGGAACTGGCGAAGAAAAGCATCGTGCAGATCGACAGCCCGGTGTCGGGCGGCGTCGGCGGCGCCGCCAAAGGCACGCTGGCGGTGATGGTCTCGGGGCCGAAGCCCGAAGTCGATATGGTCAAGGACGTGCTGGCGGTGTTCGGAACGGTCTTCGTCATCGGCGAGAAGCCCGGCATGGCGCAAACGATGAAGCTCGCCAACAACTTCCTCTCGGCCAGCGCGATGGCGGCGACGGCGGAAGCGGTCGCGATGGGCGTGAAGGCCGGCCTCGACGCGGCGGTCATGATCGACGTCATCAACGCCGGCTCTGGCCGTTCCCGGGCATCAGACCAGAAATTCCCGCAATCGATCCTGCCGCGAACCTTCAATTACGGTTTCACCACCGCGCTGATGCTCAAGGACGTGCGCCTCTGCGTTGAAGAAGTCCAGGAATCTGGACGTTCCCAATGCTGTGATGAGCGCCGTCCTCGATCAATGGGAAATGACCAATACCGAATTCGGCGGGGACAGCGATTTCACCGTCATCGTCAGGATGATCGAAAAGCGCGCGGGCGTCATCGTGGGCAAAGCGGGGAACAAGCCATGAGCGACGACACCCACGAAGTCTATGCCGTGCGCTATGCCAGCCACGCGCGCAAGCGTTCGGAGAATTACATTTTCGGCGATCCGCACGACGAGATGACGTCGATCGCCTATTACGTCTGGGTGATCAAGGGGCCGCACGGTATCTTCGTGTGCGACACCGGTTTCGACGAGCGCGCCGCCAAGGAACGCGGGCGCAAGATCATCAAGCCGGTGGGCGAGGGGCTCAAGGCGCTCGGCGTCGAGCCCGATCATGTCGATCACGTGATCGCCACCCACATGCACTGGGATCACGCCGGCAATTACGACCTGTTCCCGAATGCGCGCTATCACGTGCAGGACACCGAACTGGCCTATTGCACCGGGCGCTGCATGTGTCACCAGACGTTGCGCATTCCGTTCAGCGAAAGCGACGTGCACGCGATGGTCGGCAAGGTTTACGCCTATCGTGTCGACTTTCACGACGGCGCCGACGAGATCGCGCCCGGCATCACCGTGCACCTGGTCGGCGGCCACTCGAAAGGCCTGCAATGCGTCAGGGTGAAGACCAAGCGCGGTTATGTCGTGGTCGCTTCCGACTGCTGTCACTTGTATTCGCACATCGACGAGGGCCGCGTGTTCCCGATCACCTATTCCGTCGGCGACACGCTCGAGGGCTATCGCACGCTGCAGAAGCTCGCTTCCTCGCGCCACCACATCGTGCCCGGCCACGACCCGGAGGTTTTGAAAATCTATCCGGCGGCCATGCCGGGACTGGAGGGCTGGGTCGTGCGGCTGGATGTGGAGCCGAAGGTCTAATCGTCGTCCCCGCGAAGGCGGGGATCCATACGCCGCAGCTTCTCGATAGGGCACGGAGTATGGGTCCCGGCCCTCGCTCCGCTCCGCCGGGACGACAATCACACCAGCCCCAACTCCGCGAACGCCTCCTTGTGATGCTCCGCGCTCTCGGATGAAAAGCAGCAGAAGATGACGCGCGTGATGCCGCGCGGGCGCGCGGCGATTTCCGACGCCACGGTGCCAACCGCGATGCGCGCGGCGAGATCGGGCGGGAAACGATAGATGCCGGTGGAGATCGCCGGATAGGCGAGCGAGGCGAGCGTATGGGTGGCGGTGAGATCGAGCGCGCTGCGGTAACAGCCGGTGAGCAGCGCTTCCTCTCCCGCTCCGCCGCCATGCCACACCGGTCCCAGCGCATGAATGACGTGCTTGGCTTTCAACCGGTAGCCGCGCGTGATCTTGGCGCTGCCGGTTTCACAGCCGCCGAGCGTGCGGCATTCCGCCAGCAGCTCGGGCCCGGCCGCGCGATGAATGGCGCCGTCCACACCGCCGCCGCCGAGCAGCGTGCGGTTGGCCGCGTTGACGATGGCGTCGACAGCCAACGTGGTGATGTCGGCGATTAGAATATCGAGCTGCGTCGCGCCGATCTCGGCGGTGAGCAAGGGCGGGGCTGCGGCGTTCATGGCGGGCATTCTATCACGCCCACTCGGCTTGCACCTCGGCCTGCAGGTCGACGGTGCCGCGCACGCCGATGTCGTCGAAATGTGCGTCGAGGAATCGGCGGGCCGCGCGCCGGCCATTGGTGCGCAGCATCTCGAAGAAATCGTAGTCGGTGGCGAGGCGGCCGCCCGCGTTGAGCTGCTTGGCGGAAGGGTCGAGCGCGATGCGGTGCATGTTGATGCGCCGATACTTGCCGGGTCCCAGTCCGCGCGTCAGACGGCCCTGATCGATCAGCCGCGCCACGAACTCGATGGCGCGCAGCTCGCCCATGAGCGGGGAATTGAACGTGATCTCGTTCAGCCGGCTCATGATGTCCTGGCTGGAGGTCGGCGTGTGGTGGCGCACCAGCGGATTGATCTGGATGAGCAGCACGTCCTCGGTCTGGGTCGTGTTGAACAGCGGGAAAATCGATGGATTGCCGAGATAGCCGCCGTCCCAATACGGCACGCCGTCGATCTCGACCGCGCGAAACAGCAGCGGCAGGCAGGCCGACGCCAGGATGACATTGGCGTCGATCTTGTCGTGCGGGAAAATGCGCAAGCGCCCGGTATGCACATTGGTGGCGGAAACGAAAAGCTGCGGGGTCTGCGCTTTGCGCACCGCGTCGAAATCGACGAAACGCTCGATCAGTTCCTTCAACGGATTGATGTTGAGCGGATTGAAATCGTAGGGCGACAGATATTGCGATACCGCTTTCACCCAGATTGCCATCGGCAAATCTTCCAGCGGTAGAAACGAGAACAAGCGGTCGATGGCCTTGCGCTGCAGCTCCGGCAGGCCGCCGCCCAGGCTGGCGGCGCGCCAGAAATCCGCGAGCCGCTTGCGCGCTTCGTCGCGCCCGCCGCGCGCCAGCCCGTCGGCGAGCAGCACGGCGTTGACGGCGCCAGCGGACGCGCCGGTGATGCCCTCGATCTCGAGCCGCCCGTCGTCGAGCAGGTGATCGAGCACGCCCCAACTGAAGGCGCCATAGGCGCCGCCGCCTTGCAGCGCGAGATTGACGCGCTTGGGCGCGGGCGAAGGCGGCGGATCGCCGCGGATGGCGCGAACAATTGATTTGATCATGAGTGCCTACCCTGCCGTTCCGGGACGGCGCGTGAGCGCCGGATCCGGAATCCATGCCCCGCAGAGCTGGGGGTTATGGATTCCGGGTTCGCTCGCTTTACTTGCGCCCCTGAATGACAAAAACGATTACTGCGCGACCCAGCCGCCGTCGATCGAATAGGCCGAGCCGGTGATGGTGGCGGCGGCGTCGCTCGCCAGGAACACGGCCAGCGCGCCGATGTTTTCAGGCGTGGTAAACTTGTGTATCGGCTGCTTCTCCGACAGCAGCGCGATTTCTTCCTCGCGCACCGTTTTTCCGGACGCCTTGGCGCGGTCGTCGATCTGCTTCTGCACCAGCGGCGTGAGCACCCAGCCCGGACAAATGGCGTTGCAGGTGATGCCGGCATTGGCGGTCTCGATCGCCACCACCTTGGTCATGCCGACCAGCCCGTGCTTGGCCGACACGTAAGCAACCTTCTGCCCGCTGGCGACCAGCCCGTGCGCCGAGGCGATGTTGACGATGCGGCCCCATTGCCGTTTTTTCATCCCGGGCACCGCAGCGCGGATGGTGTGGAACGAAGCCGACAGATTGATGGCGATGACGGCGTCCCATTTCTCAATCGGGAAATCCTCGATATTCGCCACGTGCTGGATGCCGGCATTGTTCACCAGCACGTCGAGCGCACCGAAGCTCTTTTCGGTCGTGCGGATCATGTCGGCGATTTCGGCCGGCTTGCTCATGTCGGCCGGCGAATAGAGCGCCTTGATGCCGAACTCTTTTTCGAGCCCGGCGCGCTCCTTCTCGATGGCCGCCGCCTCGCCGAAGCCGTTGAGCATGATGTTGGCGCCAGCCTGCGCCAGCGCGCGCGCGGTGGCGAGGCCGATCCCGGAGGTGGAGCCGGTGACCAGCGCGATTTTGCCTTTCAGCATGGCAGTCCTCGTTAAATGCGGCCGCCAAATGGCCTGTTTTGGGAGTGTCGGAATGAGGCCCGGAACCTGCCCTTATTTTTGTTGCAGTGCAATATCTATCAAGGGGCGGCCGGTCATCTTTTCGCGATTAGCCGGTAAGCGGTTAGACTTGAACATGAAGGCGGATATTCGCGTGGCCAAGAAGACATCCTTGCGCTCGGTGTTCCCGGCACCCGATCACGACCATGCGCGCTGCGCCAGCGACGCCATCGCGCATGCCGAAGCGATCTGCGCCGCGCGCGCCGAGCGCCTGACGCCGATCCGCCGGCGCGTGCTAGAGGCGCTGCTGGCGAGCCACGCCCCGCTCGGCGCCTATGAGCTGATCGACCGGCTGGCGGTGCGTGGAACGCGCCCCGCGCCGATCACCATCTATCGCGCGCTCGATTTCCTGCGCGAGCAGGGTCTGGTCCACCGCATCGAAAGCCGCAACGCCTTCATCGCCTGCGTGCAGGATCACGGCAGCGGCGATCCCGTGGTTTTCCTGATCTGCGAAAAGTGCGGCACGGTGGGCGAGGCGGCCAGCGCCGCGGTCGCCGATACCATCAAGAACGCCTCGCGCGCCGCCGGCTTCACGCCGAAGACGCCGGTGATCGAGATCTCCGGCATCTGCGCGCATTGTAAGGCCTCCTAACTTGTCATCACCGGGCCGGCGCCAACGGGTCCGCGCGAAGCGCGGCCCGATGACAGGCTCCGCGCCGAGACCCGGTGATCCATGAGCCAGTTCCGCAAAGGCGGACTCACATAAAGTCTTGCAGCCTTGACATTCATCATGGATGCACGGATCGAGCCCGCGCATGACACCTAGTGTGAGGCGCGATAAGACATCCGCACCCGCCGCCGGATTCTCCATGTCCTCCACCGCCACGCATCACCACCACACCCGCCCGCTCGACGCCATGGCCGCGGCCATCGTGGTGGTGTTGTGCCTGTCCTGGGGCTTCAACCAGGTCGCCACCAAGCTCGCCATCCACGACATCCCGCCGCTGATTCAGGGCGCGATCCGCTCGTCAATCGCGACGCTGCTGGTCGCCGGCTGGTGCAAGGCGCGCGGCATTCGGTTGCTTGTGCGCGACGGCTCGCTTATCGCCGGCCTCGTCGCCGGCGCGCTGTTCGGCGCCGAGTTCATCCTGATCTATCAGGGCCTCGTCTACACCACCGCCACGCGCGCCACGCTGTTCATCTATCTCGCGCCGTTCCTGGTGGTGCTCGGCGCCCGCATTTTTATGCCGGCCGACCGTTTCCGCCTGCCGCAATGGCTGGGCCTGTCGCTGTCCTTCGCCGGCATGCTGGTGGCGTTCGGCGTGCCGACGCCGGCGCTCGATCCGCGCCAGATGCTGGGCGATGTGATGATGGTCGGGGCCGCGCTGCTCTGGGCCGCCACCACGCTGACCATCAAGGCGAGCGCGCTCAATCGCGTGCCGGCCGAGAAGGTGATGCTGTACCAGCTCGTCGTCTCGGCGCCCATGCTGGCGCTGGCGGCTTGGGCTTTCGGCGAGCGCATCCCCCATGTGCCCTCGGCGCTCGCCGTCGGTGCGCTTGCCTATCAGACCTTCTGGGTGGTGAGCGTCACCTTCGTGGTCTGGTTCGCGCTGGTGCAGCGCTATTCGGCCAACCGTCTTTCCGCCTTCACATTCCTCACCCCATTATTCGGCGTCGCGGCCGGCCGTCTGGTGCTGGGCGAGCCGTTGACCTGGGCTTTCGCTGCCGCGGTGGCGCTGGTGGCGGGCGGGCTGGTGCTGGTGAATAGGCCGCGTTGACCGTACTATACGGGTGCGATGAGCACATCTGTGCAAGAACGTCATCATACTGCGGCGGTCGACGTCGGCGGCGTCATGGTCGGCGGCGGTGCGCCCGTCGTCGTGCAGTCGATGACCAACACCGACACCGCCGACGTGGAGGCGACCGCGCGCCAGGTGGCGGCGCTGGCGCGCGCCGGCTCCGAGCTGGTGCGCATCACGGTCGACCGCGACGAGGCCGCCGCCGCCGTGCCGCACATCAAGGAACGGCTCGCCCAGTTCGGCGTCAGCGTGCCGATCATCGGCGACTTCCATTATATCGGGCACAAGCTGCTGGCCGATCATCCCGCGTGCGCCGAGGCGCTCGACAAATACCGCATCAATCCCGGCAATGTCGGCTTCCGCAACAAGCGCGATCTGCAATTTTCTCAGATCATCGAGATCGCGCTGAAATACGACAAACCGGTGCGTATCGGCGCCAATTGGGGCTCGCTCGACCAGGAACTGCTCACAAGGCTGATGGACGATAATGCCAAGTCGGCGGCCCCGCGCGACGCGCGCGAGGTGACGCACGAGGCCATGGTGCAGTCGGCGCTGCTGTCGGCCGAACGCGCCGAGGAGATCGGCTTGGCCCACAACCGCATTATCCTGTCGGCGAAAGTGTCGGCGGTACAGGACCTGATCGCGGTCTATGCGGAACTGGCGCGCCGCTCCGACTATGTGCTGCATCTCGGTCTCACCGAAGCCGGCATGGGTTCCAAGGGCATCGTCGCCTCGAGCGCCGCCATGGGGGTGCTGCTGCAACAGGGCATCGGCGACACCATCCGCGTGTCGTTGACGCCGGAGCCGAACGGCGACCGCACACTGGAAGTGCAGGTGGCGCAGGAACTGTTACAAACCATGGGCCTGCGCACCTTCGTGCCGCTGGTTGCGGCCTGCCCCGGCTGCGGCCGCACCACCTCGACGGTGTTCCAGGAACTCGCCGCCGACATTCAGGGTTTCATCCGCGACTCGATGCCGGAATGGAAGACGCGCTATCCGGGCGTGGAGACGCTCACCGTCGCGGTCATGGGCTGCATCGTCAACGGACCCGGCGAATCGAAACACGCCGACATCGGCATCTCGCTGCCCGGCACCGGCGAACAACCCACGGCGCCGGTGTTCATCGACGGCAAGAAGGCGGCGACGCTACGCGGGCCGACGCTGACGGCGGATTTCAAGCAGATGGTGACCGACTACATCGCGCGCCGCTTCGGGGCCGGCCAGCGAGCTGCGGAATGAGTGGGGCGGCGTGAAGTCCAAGCCGTTCATCATCGGCTTTGTCATCGTTGTGCTCGCGATCGCCGCGGTTTCGATGTATATAAGCGCCACGGTCGAGCGGGCCAACAAATCTCTGGTCGCCGTCGTCTCGCCGGACGGCAGGTTCAAGGCGGTTAAACTAACCATCGCCCGCGGCGGCGCGTCGCCGTTTTGCTACGACAATATTGTCGTCCTGCTCGCCGTTTATCCCGACGATTTCGACGAAAACAGGAAGGCTTATGAAGTTTACGCCGCGCCGTGCGGCCGTTTTTCCGATGGCACGCTATCGCCGACGATCGAATGGCTCTCCAGCGCGTCGCTGCGGATTACCTTCGCGCCACACCCGGCCTCGGCCGATGCCAAAACCATCCGCATGAAAAATATCGACGTCAGCAAGTCCGTGCATGTGACGTTTGTCGAGCGGCCGTAGCGCGTTTCGCCGAAGGGCGCCTCGCCTGCAGAAGCGGAGAAAGGGGAAAACGGTATTCCCGGCGCCGGCAAGAAAACGGCCGGCGAAGCGTTGGCTCTTAACGGAGCCGCGCGTTAGCCCTGCGTCAATCGCCCGCGCCGGCTCCCTTGAGCGCACTGGCCGCCATTGCATAGCCGCCATCCGCGCCATCGATGAAGTGCACGTGACTGGATTTGGTCGGCGACGGCGTGAAGCAGGTCATCATCGCCGCCTGCTGGCGGTGCGTGCCATAGCGCACGATCTTTCTGGCCGCGCAGTCGGCCAGATGCCGCTCGATCTCGTCCGCCAGTTCCGGCGTGCAATCGAGCACCATGCGCAGCGAATCGTCGAATTTCCGGAAATCCGAATTGTCGACCACCTCGCGTGTGTAATTCGCCGGATCGAAACTGCCGACCTTGATCCTGAAACGCATGATCAGGAAATAAAGAAACGTCCACGCCAGCACCTTGATCTTGCGCGCGCGCACCGACTCGCCCGGCCGGCGCGACGCCCGCGCCTCGAGGTCGGCGCCGGCCGGTGGCCAGGTCAGGCGCAGGCTCTGGGCCGTTACCGGCCGCGACGCGTCCGGCGTTTGCTCTACGATCGTCGCGATGTGCGCGACCGCGGCGCGGAATGCCTCGCCGCTCGCCCCGGGCTGCGGGCGCGACCACCAGCGACAGCACCATGCCGCGTGACGCCGGGATTTCCTCAAAGCGGCATGACAAGCCGGAGAGATCGGGATGCGCGCCGGGCGGCGCCGGCGCTACCGCGATTTCGCCGCGCTTCATCGCGGCGTCCGCCCAGGCGATGCCGCCGCCCGAGAACATGGCAATCGAAACGTTCTGTGACGGTGCATAGCGGGCGACGCTGACATCGAGCCCGTGCGCGCGGATGTCGGCGACCCGCACCATGCCGATGCGCAAGCTGAGGTCGAGGTCTTCCTTGACCCAGGTTGCGGTTTCGGCGAGCGCCTGCCGTGCCACCGCGGCGGCCTCGCCCGCCACCGCGAAACTCGCGCCGTCGCCGCCGAAAATGAACGGGAAGTCGCGATCGCCGAGCGCATTGGTGATGGCGACGATCACCGCCGCGCCCGCCATATTGACGGCCTTGTACCGATTTGCGGCAATGGCCTTGGTCGATTGCACCACGTCGGCGACGCCGACCATCCAGCCGTCCGGCAGCGGCCTGAACAGCGCCGGGTCCATGACCTGGGTGAAATCGCGAATGACCGGCAGGGCTTCGTAAAAGCCATCGGTCGGTGTGTTGGCGTTCATCGGCCGGATATTATTGCACAAGAGTCGGCGCGCCGCTTGCGGCAATGCACCATCTTGGAAATCGCCAATTCGTAATTAAATAAACGCACAATCCCGACCGCTTTTCGATCGGTCTTTAAACAAGCGGGAGGACATTCATGAACAAATGTCAGCCACTGGCTCTCGGTATCGCCATCGGCGTGCTGTGGGCGTTCTATGTCGCTTGCCTCGGCATCACGGCGATGTTCGGCTGGGGTGTCGCCCTCGTCGGACCGCTTGCCTCGCTCTACATCGGTTATGGCGCGTCGGTCGTCGGCGCCATCATCGGCGGGATCTGGGCTTTCGTCGACGGCTTCGTCGCCGGCGTCGTTGTCGCCTGGATCTACAATATGGTGGCGAAGTAACGCTGCGGCAAATTCTGCTGTCGTCCCAAGCGACCCGAGCGTAGCGAGGGCAGACCCGGGACCCATGCTCCGTAGCTTATCGATAGTCTGCGGCGTAGGGGTCCCCGCTTTCGCGGGGATGACAGCAGCTACATCCACCCGCCGCCATCGGCGGCGCGGTTGGCGACGCTGGCTTCTTCCAGATCCAATTCGTATTCGATGCGCCGGCGCGCGTCGTCGGTGATCTTGCCGTCGCGCAGCAGCTGATAGATGAAATCGCGCTCGGCTTCGATCAGCTCGGCCTTGATCTTGGCGGTCCGCCGCATGTGATCGACGCCCTCGGTCAGGTCCGTCGGCAGTATCTGCAGGCGGCTTTGATTGCGCGTGCGCAAGTGCTCGATCGCATAGTCGGGCAGGTTGTGCTCTTTGATCGCCTTCTCCAGTCGCTCCTCGACTTGTTGCAAGGCGGCTTGCCGCGCGGCGAGTTCGGCCTGGATTTCGCTCACGCGTTCTTGCCGGCCGAGATGGGTCAAGCCCAGCCCGCGCACCACCGCCGGCAGCATCAGCCCTTGCCCGACAATGGTGACGATGATGACGCCGAAGGTCACGAACAGGATCAGTTCGCGGTGCGGAAACGCCGCCCCGCTGTCGAGAAAATACGGAATGGCCAAGGCAGCCGCGAGCGAGACCACGCCGCGCACGCCGGTGAACGACAGCAGGAACGGCCCCTGCCAGGGCGGCGAGGGATCGCGCTTGCGCAAACCCGGGCTGACCCAGCGCGGAATATAGGTCGCCGGAAACACCCAGATGAAACGCGCCGCGATCACGATCAGCGTCGTCAACGCGGTGGCGATGAGCAGGTCTTGGATCGAGAAGGCGTGCCCATTGTCGATCAGCGTGCGCGCCTGCAGGCCGGTGAGCAGGAACACCATGCCTTCGATCAGGTAGACGATCAGATCCCAGAAGAAGATACCCTGCAGCCGCGTGGCGGAGGCGATCAGGCGCGGTCCGTTCCAGCTTACATAAAGCCCGCAGGCGACGGTCGCCAGCACGCCGGAACCGCCCAGATGCGCCGGCACCCAGAAAGCAAAATAGGGCGTCATCAGCGACAGCGTGATCTCGACGCGCGGCTCGCGCGCCCATTGCCGCAGACGCAGGCTGAGCCAGCCGATCGCGATGCCGTAGATGATTTCGCCCACCACGATCAGCGTAAAGGTGCCGGCGGCTTCGCCCAGCGAAAACGTGCCGCTCGACACCGCCGCCACCGCGAAGCGGTAGAGAATGAGCGCGGTGGCGTCGTTGGCCAGCCCTTCGCCTTCCAGCACCACCAGGATGCGGCGCGGCAATCCCAGCCGCCGCGCGATGGCGAGCGGCGCCACTACGTCGGGCGGCGCGACGATGGCGCCGAGCAGAAAGCCGACCGCCCAATCGAACTTCAGCAGGTAGTGCGCGGCCGCCGCCACCGCGCAGGTGGTGAACACCACGCAGCCGAAAGCGAGCAGCGCGATCGGCCGCAGGTTGAAGCGGAATTCGCGCCAGCTCATGGCGACGCCGGCCGAGTAGATCAGCGGCGGCAGGATCACCAGCAGCACGAGTTCCGGCGCCAGCGCCACTTTCGGCAGGCCGGGAATGAACGCCATGCCGACGCCGGCGATCACCAGCAGGATTGAGGGGGCGATGTTCAGCCGCTTGGCGGCGATGGCAACCGCCGCCAGCACGGCGACCATGAACAGCACGGTTTGGAAAATCGCCGTCATAGTAGGTTCGAAATCATGTTAATGGTCAGCGCCAGCACCACCAGATTAAAGAAAAACGACAGCACGCCGTGGATCGCCGCGACGCGGCGGATCACCTTGCTGGTGATGGCGACGTCGGAGACCTGCGACGTCATGCCGATGACCAGGGAGAAATACAGAAAATCGCGATAGTCGGGTTCTTTATCGCCGGGAAATGTGAGCCCGCCAAGTTTCCTGTCGCGGCCTTCGCCATAATATTCGTGCGCATAGTGGAACGAAAAGATCGTGTGCACGAAGGCCCACGACAACAGGATGGTGGCGACCGTCAGCGGCACCTGCAAGGTCGTGTCGCCATGCGGCGCTTGCTTGGCGCCGCTGAATGCGAAGACGATGGCGACCAGACTGGCGAAGGTCGCCACGATCGACAGCAGCAGGATGAAGACGGCGCCTTCGTCCTGCTCGGCGGCGCGCCGGCGGATGCGCTCGACCTTGGCGCGCCACATCATCGCGTAGGTCAGCGCCAGATAAAGCGCGACGCCGACGTCCCAGCCGAACAGAACCCGCATCAGCCAGTGCGTGCCGAACGGCATCAACGCGCCGACCACCAGCAACCCGACCACGGCGGCAATCGCCAGCTTGGCGTGCAGCCGGGCGATGCGAATCGGCAGGGATCGCAGCGGGGTCGGCGGCGAGGATTTTTTTGGGCCATTGCAGCGTCCGGACCGCGCGCGTCAGCTTCGCCGCTCGGCGATGAAGCGGGCCGTGGCGCGCAGAGTATCGGCTTTCGCGGCGAACGGCGCCAGCGCGGCATCGGCTTCCGCGATCAGTGCGGCGAGCCGGCCGCGCGCGCCGGCCGGTCCGAGTGCTGCCACCAGCGTGGCCTTGCCGGCGGCGGCGTCTTTGCCGGCGGCTTTGCCGATGGTCGCAGGGCTGCCCTCGAGGTCGAGCAGGTCGTCGGCGATCTGGAACGCCTGGCCGACTGCCGCGCCATAACGGTCGACGGCCGCGCGCGCTCCCGCGTCGGCCTGTCCGAGTAGAGCGCCGGCGCGGCAGGCGAAGCGGATCAGCGCGCCGGTCTTCATGGCTTGCAACCGCGCGATGTCCTCCTCGGCGAGCGCGCGCTTGTCGTCGAAGCGGCCTTCCGCGGCCAGATCGAGCATCTGCCCACCGGCCATGCCGCCGAGGCCGGCAGCAGCCGCCATCTCGGCAACCAGCGCGATGCGCACGCCCGCATCGGGATGCACGTCGGCGCGCGCCATCACATCGAAAGCCAGAGTGAGCAGCGCATCGCCGGCCAGGATCGCGGTCGCCTCGTCGAACGCCTTGTGCACGGTCGGCTGGCCGCGCCGCAGGTCGTCGTCGTCCATGGCCGGCAGATCGTCGTGCACCAGCGAATAGCCGTGCAGGCATTCCAGCGCGGCGCCAGCCAGCAAAGCACCGGAACGCGTGGCGCCGAATAGCGTGGCGGTTTCCAGCAGCAGGAACGGGCGCAGCCGTTTTCCGCCGCCGAGCATGGCATGGCGCATGGCGGCCAGCAGGCGCTCCGGCCGCGCGATTTCGCCAGGCGCAGGCGCGGCGGCCAGCAGGCGGCCGAGCAGGGCTTCGATTTCGGCGGCGACGGTGGCGAGCCGATCGGAAAAATCGGTGGAAGCTATGTCCATGGCTGCATAGTTAGCCTTAGCGCCGCACCCACGGCAATTGCCGGCCGGTATGGGCTAATCTCGTGGCATGGTGCATCGGCCAAAACGATCGAGCCTCGCCGCCAAAATCCTGCGGCTGCCGCGGCCGCTGCGCGCGGTCGGCTTCGCACTGCTGGTCCTGCTGTTGCTGCCCTACCTGATCACGCCGTTCTACGGCTTCGGCGAGCCGGTCTCCACCGTGATGCTCTGGCGCCGCATCACCGACGAGCGCATGCAGCGGCAATATGTGCCGCTGTCGCGCATCGCGCCGGCGCTCGCACTCGCCGTGATCGTCGCCGAGGACGGCCGCTTCTGCAGCCATCACGGCGTGGACTTCGCGCAAATCCGCGACGCCCTGGCGGATGCCGACGACCTTGAGGATGTGCGCGGTGGTTCCACCATTACCCAGCAGGTGGCGAAGAACCTGTTCCTGTGGCCGGGGCGCAGCTGGCTGCGCAAGGCGCTGGAGTTGCCGTTGGCGCTGTGGATCGACCTGGTGCTGTCGAAGCGGCGGATTTTGGAGATTTATCTCAACATCGCGGAATGGGGCCCGAACGGCCAATTCGGCGTCGAGGCCGGCAGCCACTATGCGTTCGGCAAGCCGGCCCGCGATCTCACCCGCTACCAGGCCGCGCTGCTGGCCGCCGTGCTGCCCAATCCGATGGCGCGCAATGCGCATGCGCCCGGCCCCGGATTACGCCGGCTGGCGGGCCTCTATGTCGGACGGTCGGCGCGGGCGCCGGGGGAGGCGAGTTGCATCCGTGCCAAATAAGCGGAATTTCTCATTCCGGGTCCGGCCCTTACGGGGCGTCCCGGAATGCCAGCAAGGACTAGCCTTGGCCCCAGCCATCCTCTATAAGCCCCCGCAATCAACCGACATCTTGGAATTTGAGGAGTTTCCGTCCATGGCTGTGCCGAAAAGAAAAACCTCGCCATCGCGCCGCGGCATGCGCCGCTCGGCTGACGCGCTCAAGCGGCCGACCTATGTCGAGGACAAGGACTCCGGCGAATTGCGCCGTCCGCACCACATCGACATGAAGACCGGTATGTACAAAGGCCGCCAGGTGCTGAAGGTGAAAACCGAGGCGTAAGCCGTTGCCGAAGGAAAGTTCGGTATGTTCCTGATCGGCTTTCCTCTCCTTCTCGTCCCCTTCGCGATCTACAACATCGTCGCCTTCCTGATGCCGGGCGTGAGTTGGACCGGCGCGCTGGCAACCGTGCATATGAAGTCCGGCGCCGATTGGGCCATGTCGGGCGGCGACGTGCTGGTCACGCTGGCGATTCTGCTGCTGTTTGTTGAAATGATGAAAGCGGCCCGCATCGGCCGGCGCGGCATCGTCGATCATGGCCTGTCGCTGCTCTTGTTCTTTGGCATGCTGGCCGAATTCGTTTTGGTGAATCAGGCGGCGAGCGCGACCTTCTTCCTGCTATTGGTCATGAGCTTCTTCGACGTGCTCGGCGGCTTCATATTGACGCTGCGTTCCGCGCGGCCCGACGTGGCGGTCGAAAGCAGCGAACCCGCGCCCGAAAGCGTCGAGACTGCGCCCGAAAAAATTGAGCCGGCGCCTGAAAGTGCCGAACACGTCCCGTCCTGACTCCACCAACATTGGAAAGATAATGCGCCGCGATTTCCAGCTCCCCGGCCGCTCGCCCGTGATCGCCTGCGAAGGCATGGCGGCGACCTCGCATCCGCTGGCGACACTGGCCGCCGTCGATGCGCTGCGCGCTGGCGGCAGTGCGGCCGATGCGGCGGTGGCGGCAGTGGCGACCTTGTGCGTGGTCGAGCCGCATATGACTGGAATCGGCGGCGATTGCTATTGCCTGGTCTCGCAGCCGGGCAAGCCGGTATGGGGCTATAACGGCTCCGGCCGCGCCGGCGCCAACGCCTCCTATGAAACATTGCGCGCCCAAGGCCTGCGTGAGATCGGCAACTCAATCCACGCCGTCACCGTGCCGGGCGCGCTCGATGCCTGGGACGCTATTCTCAAGACGCATGGCCGCCTCGGGCTCGATCGCGCATTGGCGCCGGCCATCCGCTACGCCGAACGCGGTTTTCCGGTCGCCGCGCGCGTGGCGTGGGACTGGAGCCGCCACGTCGGCAAGCTCAAGGCCGATGCCGGCGCGGTCAAGCATTATCTACTCAACGGCACATCGCCGAAGGAAGGCGACGTGATCCGTTTTCCTGCGCTGGCCAAGACGCTCAAGACTGTCGCCGCCAAAGGTGCGCGCGCTTTCTACGAGGGCGAGATTGCCGACGACATCGTGGCAACGGTGGCGGCGCGCGGCTCGTATCTCACGGCAGCGGATTTTGCGCGTCATCATGGCAACGCGGTCGCGCCGTTATCGACCAATTATCGCGGGCTTGACCTCGTGGAGATCCCGCCCAATGGGCAGGGGCTCACTGCGCTGGTGATGCTGAACATCTTGGAGAATTTTGATCTTGCCGCGCTCGACCCGCTCGGCCCCGAGCGCTTCCATCTGGTGCTGGAAGCCGCGCGGCTTGGCTTTGCCGTGCGCGACACCCATGTCGCCGACGCCGCGCATATGCGCGTCGCCGTCGCTGACCTGCTCGACAAAGTCTTCGCGAAAAAACTTGCCGCCAAGATCGACATGAAGCGCCGCGCCAGATTGCCGGCGGCGCCCACGCCCGGCAGCGACACGGTCTATCTCAGCGTGGTCGACCGCGACCGCATGGCGGTGTCGTTCATCAATACGCTCTATTCGCTTTTCGGCGCTCGGTATCTGCACTGACAAGACCGGCATCCTGCTGACCAACCGCGGCGCCTGTTTCACGCTTGAGCCGGATCATCCCAATACCTTCGGTCCGGACAAACGGCCGCTGCATACCATCATTCCGGCGCTGGCCATGCGCAACGGCCGCTGCGATATGAGCTTCGGCGTGATGGGCGCGCATTACCAGCCAATGGGCCACGTGCAGATCGTCAACAACATGCTCGATTACGGCATGGATGTGCAGCAGGCGATCGACGCCCCACGTTTCTTTTTCGAAGGCGAGCAGGCCGTTGTCGAAACCGGGACATCGGCGGCGACCGTCGAGGGCCTGAAGGCGCGCGGCCACGACGTCGTGTTTGCGCCCACGCCCTGGGGCGGCGCGCAGACCATCAAAATCGACTGGGATCGCGGCGTGCTGATCGCGGGCTCCGATTCGCGCAAGGACGGCGGCGCGCTCGGGTATTGACCGGCCCGGGGCTGCCGGCGGATGGCTCCCGCGCAACGCGCTGCGGCGTCCGCCCCTCGCCATGTCCCGATTTGGGACAAGAACCCGTTTTTCCACCTTAATCCCGTAAAGGCCTTGCCCCGCAGGTTAAACCGCCCTGAAGTCGCTCAATTTTGGGACTTTTTCGAATTATTTAAGTATTGTCCGTAGCTTGCGTTCTGGACCTATTCCGCAGCCAACGCCCGACGCGACGAGGCGTTTCCAAAACGGGGCGCGCGTGACCCGAAGCAAGCCATCGGCTGGTGTCCCGGACGCCGCCGAGATCCTCAGATCGATCGGCGATGTCGCTTACGAATGGCGGCTCGACACCGATGCCTTGCTGTGGAGCGGCAATGCCGCGGCGGTGCTCGGAGTGGCCGATCCCGCCGACATCGCGAGCGGCCGCGGCTTTGCCCAGCGCATCGAAGCCGACGACGGGAAATCCAGGGTGGATGCGATTGAGCAGGCCACGCAGAGCGACGACGGCGAAGGCGTTCCCTATCAGGTGCAATATGCTTTCCGGCGCGACGGCTGCGGCGAGAAGATCTGGCTGGAGGACACCGGCCGCTGGTTCGCCGGGGCAGACGGCAAACCGCTGCGGGCGCACGGCGTCGTGCGCGCAATCAACGAGCGTCATGAGCGCGAGCGCCAACTGGCGCAACTCGCGAAGTTCGATCCCCTGACCGGAGAGCTGAACCGCGCCCACCTCACCGAGGTGCTCGGCGCCAAGCTCGACGAAGCGGTGCGCTTCCGCAAGTCGCTAGGCTTCCTGCTGGTCGCTATCGACCACCTGGCCCACCTCAACGAAGTCCTATGGTTTCGACATCGCCGAGGACGTGATCGCGCAAGTCTCCAAGCGCATTCGTACGCGCCTGCGCGGCAAGGATCATTTAGGCCGCTTCTCCGGCAACAAGTTCGGCGTCATCCTGACCGATTGCGCGGCGGACGAATTGGCGGTCGCTGCCGACCGGCTGCTGACCGGCGTGCGCGACGAGACCATCCCGACCGCTGCCGGCCCGGTGGCGGTGACGGTGACCATCGGCGGCGTGACGGCGCCGCGCCATGCCCGCACTGTGCCGGAAATTCTCAGCCGCGCGCAGGATGCGCTGCATGCGGCACGCGTCAAGCGTCATGGTTCGTTCATGCCCTATCGGCCGAATGTGGAACGCGACGCACTGCGCCGCGACAGTGTGCGGGCAACGGATGAGATTGTGGCCGCGCTCAACGAACGGCGGATCGCGCTCGCTTATGAGCCGGTGGTCGAGGCGAAAAGCCGCAAGGTCGCGTTTTACGAATGCCTCATACGCGTGCATCGCTCCGACGGCCGCATCGCGCATGCCAGCGAAATCATTCCGGTGGCGGAACGCATTGGGCTGATGCGCATGCTGGATTATCGCGTGCTCGAACTGGTGGTGAGTGAATTGGCCGCGGCGCCCGATCTCACGGCCAGCGTCAACGTCTCACCGGCTTCCACCGTCGATCCGGACTGGTGGGCGGGGCTCGGCGCCTTGCTGAACGCGAATGCCAGCGCGGCCGCCCGGCTGATCATCGAGATAACCGAAACCGCGGCGATCCAGGATGTTGCCGACGCGCGCGGCTTCGTCACCCGGGTCAAGGATCTCGGCTGCCGCATCGCCATCGACGATTTTGGTGCCGGCTATACTTCGTTCCGAAACTTGCGCAAGCTCGGCGTTGATATCGTGAAGATCGATGGCGCCTTCGTGCAGAACATCGTCAAGTCGAGCGACGACCGCGCCTTCGTGCACACGCTGATCGATCTGTCGCGCCGCCTTGGCCTCAAGACCGTCGCCGAATGGGTGCAGGACGAGGCAGCCGCGCAGCTGTTGTCGGACTGGGGCTGCGATTGCCTGCAAGGCGCCCTGATCGGGCTCGCCACCGACGCGCGGCCGTGGCTGACCGGGAAAGACCGCGCGGCGCGGGCGTAGATAATTATCACCCGTGCGTCCCCGCGGAAGCGGGGACCCAGTGCTCACGGATCGTCAATTGACAATCGATGCCCGCTTGCGGGCATGAGCGGAATTACAACGCGCGCTATTCCTTATTGCCGATCTTATCGAGCCGCTTCTGCAACTCGTCGAGCTGGCGCTTGAGCTCGTCCATCTCGCCGCTTCCGCCTTGCGGTTTGTCCGTGGCCGGCTTGGCTTGGCCGCGCGCGAAGGGCGGTGCGAACATGGCGAAGGTCTTTTCGAACATTTCCATGTTCCGCCGCACCTGATCCTCGAGCGGCCCGAAACCGCCGACGCCAAAGGCCTGCGCCATCTGCTGGCGGAATTTGTCCTGCTGGCTGGTGAGCGACTGCATCGATTGTTCGAGGAAGCGCGGCACCAGCATCTGCATGCTGTCGCCGTAAAATCGGATCAACTGGCGCAGGAAGGCGATCGGCAGCAGGCTTTGCCCTTCCTTGTTCTCCTGCTCGAAAATGATCTGCGCCAGCACCGAACGTGTGATGTCCTCGCCGGTCTTGGCGTCGAACACCACGAAATTCTCGCCGGCCTTCACCATGGTGGCGAGGTCCTCGAGCGTCACGTAAGCGCTGGTTCCGGTGTTGTAGAGCCGCCGGTTGGCGTATTTCTTGATTGTGATCGGCTCTTTTTCGTCTGCCATTTGGTGGTATTTCCTCTGCCCAGACCTTAAGCATAGCCGGTTTCGGCTTGCCCGGGCCACCGTTTTGTGGCGGCGCGGCAGGGCCGGTGGGCGGTGCGGCAATCCTTGATGAAGGTCAAGAAAGGGCCGATATCTCGCTGTTATCTTCAGATTGCCCATTGTTGACAGGGCTGTCCCGGCTGCCGAGGATGCGGCAGCGCCATATGACCGCCCTAGCGCACAACCGCCTGCCAAAAGGAGTTTCGGATGAAGGACGATATCGTCATTGTCAGCGCCGCTCGCACGCCGGTCGGTGCGTTTAACGGCGCGTTTGCCAATCTGTCGGCCCATGAGCTCGGGAAAGCCGCGATTCAGGCCGCGTTGGAGCGTGCCGGCGTCGAAGGCGGTCGTGTCTCCGAGGTCATCATGGGCCAGATCCTGACCGCCGGCCAAGGCCAGAACCCGGCACGGCAGGCGTCGATCGCAGCCGGCATCCCGGTCGAGAGCCCTGCCTGGGGCGTGAACCAGCTATGCGGTTCCGGCTTGCGCACGGTCGCGCTCGGCTATCAGGCGATCGTCAACGGCGACAGCGAGATCGTGGTGGCGGGCGGCCAGGAATCGATGAGCATGGCGCCGCATGCCCAGCATTTGCGCACCGGCGTGAAGATGGGCGACTTCAAGATGATCGACACCATGATCAAGGACGGGCTGTGGGACGCCTTCAACGGCTATCACATGGGCAACACCGCCGAGAACGTCGCCAAGCAGTATCAGATCACCCGCCAGATGCAGGACGAGTTCGCGGTCGCCTCGCAGAACAAGGCGGAAGTTGCGATGAAGGCCGGCAAGTTCAAGGACGAGATCGTCCCGGTCGTCATCAAGACGCGCAAGGGCGACATCACGGTCGACACCGACGAATATCCCAAGGCCGGCGTCACCCTCGAATCGCTCGCCAAGCTCAAGCCCGCCTTCGACAAGGAAGGCACCGTGACCGCGGGCAGCGCCTCCGGCATCAATGACGGCGCCGCCGCCGTGGTGCTGATGACGGCCAGCGAAGCCGCCAAGCTCGGCAAGACGCCGCTGGCGCGCATCGTGTCCTGGGCGCAGGCCGGCGTCGATCCGGCGATCATGGGCACCGGCCCCATCCCGGCCTCGCGCGCCGCGCTCAAGAAGGCCGGCTGGAAGAAAGAGGACCTCGATCTGATCGAAGCCAATGAAGCGTTTGCGGCGCAGGCTTGCGCGGTCAACAAGGACCTCGGCTGGGATACCTGCAAGGTCAACGTCAATGGCGGCGCCATCGCCTCGGCCATCCGATCGGCGCCTCCGGCGCGCGCATTCTGGTGACGCTGCTGTACGAAATGCAGAAGCGCAACGCCAAGAAGGGTCTCGCCACGCTCTGCATCGGCGGCGGCATGGGCATCGCCATGTGCGTGGAGCGGTAATAGCCTGATACTACCGTCAGTGACGTCATACCCGGCCTTGTCACCGCATGTCGGGTTTGCCCGACATGCGGCGCGAGCGCAACTAGGACAGGTCCGAGTTGCGCGGGCATGAACGTCTTTAAGCTGTCATGAACAAGCCGTGGATGCCCGGCACAAGATCGGGCACGACGACGGCAATAGAACTCCGGGGAGGACGAACATCATGTCACGCGTTGCGTTAGTTACTGGCGGTACCCGCGGCATCGGCGCCGCTATCGCCAAGGCATTGAAGGCTGCCGGCTACAAGGTCGCCGCCGTCTACCACGGCAACGACGAAGCGGCGCAGAAGTTCAAGGCCGAGACCGGCATTCCCGTGTTCAAGTGGGACGTATCGTCCTTTGAAGCCTGCACCGACGGCATCAAGAAGGTCACGGAAGAGGTCGGCCCGATCGAGGTGCTGGTCAACAATGCCGGCATCACGCGCGACGCCATGTTTCACCGCATGAAGCCGGAGCAGTGGACGGCGGTGATCAGCACCAATCTCGGCTCGCTGTTCAACATGACCCGGCAGGTCTGGGAAGGCATGCGCGAGCGCAAGTTCGGCCGCGTCATCAACATCTCCTCGATCAACGGGCAGAAGGGCCAGGCCGGGCAGGCCAATTATTCCGCCGCCAAGGCCGGCGAGCTCGGCTTCACCAAGGCGCTGGCGCAGGAAGGCGCGCGCACCGGCATCACGGTGAATGCGATTTGCCCGGGCTACATCAATACCGAGATGGTGCAGGCGGTGCCGAAGGACGTGCTGGAGAAGAACATCCTGCCGCAGATCCCGATCGGCCGCCTGGGCGAGCCGGAGGAAATCGCGCGCTGTGTGGTGTTTCTGGCCAGTGACGATGCCGGTCTGATCACCGGCGCGACGCTTTCGGCCAATGGCGGGCAGTATTTTGCGTAAGTGCAGCTGCCGATAAAGCGGAATTGGCGCGTTCGCCGCAGATGACGCGCGCGGCGCAGTTCAGCGTGTTTCGCCGGACGGACCGACCGCGCCGTCCTGCGAAAACAGCACCCAATCGCGCGTCAGCGACCGCAGATCGGTACAGCCGATCACGCCCATCATGCGCCTAATTTCGGCGTCGAAAATTTCGAGCGCGCGCGAGGCGCCCGCTTCCCCCGCGGCCGCGGCTCCATAAAGCGTTGCCCGGCCGATCATCACCGCATCGGCGCCGAGCGCGAGGCCCTTGAGCACGTCGCTGCCGCGCCGGAATCCGCTGTCGACAATCACCGCGATGCGCTTGGCCGCCGCCGCCACGACGGCCGGCAGGACCTCGATCGGGGCCGGCGCGGCATCGTTGGCGATGCCGCCGTGATTGGAGACAATCACCGCATCGACGCCGCAATCGGCGGCCATGACCGCATCGGCCGGATGCAGAATGCCTTTGATGATCAGCTTGCGCGGCCACATGTCGCGCAGCCGGCGCAGGAAATCCCAGGTCATGGTGTCGTTCTTGACGAGGTGGCGGCGTGACTCCGCCAGCGGCACGTTATCGAGCGCGGGAATGTTGACATAACGCGGCAGTCCGCCCTCCGCCCGCACGTAGCGTCCCATCGTGCCGACCAGCCAGCGGGGGTGCCGCAGCGCGTCCCAGACATTGCGCGGCGTGAAACGCACCGGAAATGTTGCGCCGTTGCGAACGTCCCATTTGCGATTGTAGCTGACGATGCTGTCGACGGTCAGCACCAGAGCCTCGAAGCCCGTTTCACGCGCCCGCACCAGCGTCTTCAGCGACATTTCGAGATCGCGCCAGACATAGAGATGAAACCACTGGTGCCCGCCGCCTTCCTGGAGGATCGTTTCCATTGCCGTATTGGACGTGCTGGCGAGGCAGAATGGAACGCCGGCCTTGGCGGCGGCGCGCGCCAGCGCGATCTCGCCGCGATACCAGACATAGCCGGCCGGCCCGGTCGGTCCGATCACCAGCGGCAGCTTTTGCGGCACGCCGAGCAATGTGATGGCGGGGTCGCGCTTGGATACGTCGTTGAGCACACGGGTCCGCAGCTTGATGCGCTCGATCGCCGCGCGATTGTGGCGCAGCGCGACATCGTCCTCATTGCCGTGGTCGATGAAGTCAAACAGGGCCTTCGGCAGGCGCCGGCGCGCCATCTGCCGCAAGTCCTCGATATCGAGCGCCGCAAGCGACAGGTCGGTCATGGCATGCGTTCCGCTGAAATGATCAATCCGAGGCCGTCGGGACGAACCCGGTGACACCCAGGTTCAGTGCTTGCGTTTGCGTTTCTTTGCGGCCGGCCGGCGGCGCTTCGCCACCGCCCGCGGCGGCTTGCTCGGTCGCCAATTGCCTTCCACCTTGTCCAACCGCACCGACCAGTATTCGAAGGCGCGCGCGACCGGGCCCGGCCGCAGGTTATAGTCGCCGGCGAGCGCGGTTTCGGCCGCATTGAGCGGCGACACAAAGCCGAGCGTGTGCGCCTGGATCTGCATCGCCGCATTGCGTGCGGTGTAGATGGTGCGGAAGGTCAGTTCCTCCAGCGTCTTGCCGGCGACGCTGGCGCCATGCCGGCGCATCAGCACGATCCAGTGCGGCCCGAGCGCGCGCGCCAGCGAGGCGCCTTCCTCGGGCTTGGCCACGATCAAAGTGGTGTCGCCGAATTCGTCGCGGCCGTCCCAGAACGGAACCTTTTCACCGAGCGTGGCGCCGAGATGATAGACCGGTTTGAGCTCGGCGCCGGAAATGCAGAACGGCAGGATCGACGGCGCGTGATGGTGGCACACCGCGTTCACCTCCGGCCGCGCCTTGTAGATTTCGCCGTGGATGACGCGCTCGCCGTAGAGCCGGGCTTCGATCGGCTTGACGATTTGCGAGTCGAGGGTGAACTCATGAATATCGTCGGGCTGCACCAGTTCCGGCGCGCGCGAGCGCGACATCAGGAAGCGCCCCGGATCGGTCGGGTGGCGCATGGTGACGTGGCCGAAGGCGTCAAGCACGCCTTCATTGGCGATCATGCGGTTGGCGCGCGCGAGCTGTTCGCGCGCCTGGTCGAGTTTGGATGGCACGGGCATTTCCCTTAAATTGATTGGCCCGGCGCTTTTACCGCGTTTTATCGCTCGGCGACCAGCTTTTCGGCGCCAGCTCAAATCCCTCGAACGAAAAGCCTGGCGCGACCGTGCAGCCGACCAGTGTCCAGTCGCCTAGGGATTCCGCCGCCTGCCACGCCCGCGCCGGCACGGTGACCTGCGGCGCCTCGCCGCCGTGGATATCGGCGCCGAGCCGCACGATTTCTTCCTTGGCGCCGTCGACGATTTCGAGCTTGAGCGGCGCACCGGCGTAATAGTGCCAGATCTCGACGGCGTCGATGCGGTGCCAGTGCGAGCGCTCGCCACGCGCCAGCAGGAAATAGATCGAGGTGGAGGCGGCGCGACCGTCGATGACGCGGGGATCGCGGAAGGTCTCGCGGTAGTGACCGCCTTCCGGGTGCGGCTTGAGGTCGAGCGCGCGGATGATATCGGCGGCGGTGGAGGAGCGCATGGTTGTCCTCTGAACCCTCATCCTGAGGAGGCCGCGTAGCGGCCGTCTCAAAGGATGAGGGATTGGCGTGGCCTCACCCTTCGAGACGCGCGCTTTGCGCGCTCCTCAGGGTGAGGCGAATCTAAAACTTGTTCTTGCGCGCCCTGATCTCGGCAAACACCTCGGCGGCCGGCCGGCCGGCCATGCCGATATCGACCGCGAGATCGGGCACGTCGGCGCGCAGGAACGGATTGGCCAGCTTCTCGTCGCCGATGGTGACCGGAATGGTCGGTTCGCCTTCCGCGATCAGTCGCTCCACCTGCGCCGCGCGCGCTTCCAGCACCGGATTGTTGCGGTCGATGGTGAGCGCGAACTTGATGTTGGCGGCGGTGTATTCGTGCCCGCAATAGATTTCCGTGTCGTTCGGCAGGTCGCGCAGCTTGGTGAGCGAGTGCCACATCATCTCCGGCGTGCCTTCGATCACCCGCCCGCAGCCGATGGAGAACAAAGTGTCGCCGACGAAGGCGAGCTTGTCGGCGTGGAACCAATAGGCGATGTGGCCGAGCGTGTGGCCCGGCGTGTCGATCACATTGGCCGCCAGCGAGCCGACCTTGACCGTTTCGCCTTCGTGCACGGTCCGGTCGACCTCCGGAATTTTCGCTGCTTCCTTGGCCGGCGCCACGACCCGGCAGCCGTATTTCCGCTTGAGCGTCACGATGCCGGCCGTGTGGTCGTGGTGATGGTGGGTAACCAGGATGTCGGTCAGGTTCCAGCCGGTTGCCGCAAGCGCCTCCTCAATCGGGCCTGCCTCCGGCGCGTCGATCGCGGCGGTGGCGCCGGTATCGGGATCGTGCAGCAGCACCCCGTAATTGTCCTTCAGGCAGAGAAACAGGCGGATTTCGGCGGGCATAGCCATCCTCGTCGGTTGAACCGGTTAACCGTAACATGCGGAGCTACCCTCTCGCACGCCGCCCGGCCCGTTGCGCGGCGCGATTTGCCGCGCCTTTTCATGGTAATTTGACCCCCATGTCGATCGATGTCGTGGACCTGCGCAATTTCTATGGCCAGCGCCTGGGCGTGGTGGCCCGCCGCTTCGTCGGCCGCGGCATTCGCGGGCTATGGCCGGATACCGCCGGCCAGCGCGTGCTCGGGATCGGCTATGCCACCCCTTATCTCGGCCTGTTCCGCGAGGAGGCCGAACGCTGCCTCGCCTTCATGCCGGCGGGGCAGGGCGTAGTGAAATGGCCGACCGCGCGGCCGGCGCTGTCGGCGCTGGTGGACGAAAACGAGTTGCCGCTCCCCGACTCCGCAGTCGATCGCGTGCTGCTGGTGCATGCGCTGGAAATGACCCACGACCCGGCCGTGCTGTTGCGCGAGGTGTGGCGCGTGCTGGCTTCCGGCGGACGGTTGCTGGCGGTGGTGCCGAACCGGCGCGGACTGTGGGCGCGCATGGACACCACGCCGTTCGGGCATGGCCGGCCCTATTCGCGTTCGCAGATCAATCAGCTGTTGCGCGAAACCTGGTTCACGCCGACCGGATGGAGCGAGGCGCTCTATGTGCCGCCGGTCGCGCGCGGCTGGTTCCTGCGCTCGGCGGTGGCGTGGGAGCGCACCGGCGCGACGCTGTCGGCGCCGTTTGCCGGCGTGCACATGGTGGAAGCAACCAAGCAGGTCTACCGCGCCATCCCCGCGCGCCGCGTCAAACGCCGGCTGGTGCCGGCGCTGGAGCCGGCGCTCGCGCCATCACCGGGACGGTAAGCGTGCAACACTGACTTTGCGATGACGGCTCTGGCTTGCCGCTCGCGCGGAAACAAACGGGCTTCGAATCAATCCGATTGATGCGGCGGCTCATCGCCGCCGTCGCCCGGTACCGGCTGCGGCGCGGCGCTCTGCGGATTGGCATTGCCGAAATTTTCCGGTCGGTCGGGACGGTAGCCGCCGCCGCGATGACGCCGGCGCCGGCGATGCCCGAAGCGATCCTGATTGCGGTCGCCTTGCTCATAGCCGTTCGGTCCAGTGCCCTGGCCGGGGCTCGGGCCGGTATTCGGCTGCGGCTGGCCGCCGCCGGTGATGAAGGCCGGCAGCGCGTTGGGGTCGGGGACCGCGACATTGCCGCCCTGCACCGAGGGCTGCACATAAGGCTGCGGCTGCGGGCGATTTTGCTGTTGATCGCGCGGCGGAAACGGCTGCGCGTCGCGCGGCAGATAAGGCTGCGCCTGCGGCGCTTGCGGCGGCGGCACGTAGCTCGGCTCGTTCTGGCCCATATAGGGCTGGCCGTCGTCGCCGTCGTCGTAGTTGTCGTCGGCTGCGCCTTGCGCTCCGCTCTGGCCCGGCTGCGGCTGCTGATTGTAATAGGGGTTCTGCTGGCGGAACTGTTCCTGCGCGGCGGCGATCAGGCGGAAATAATGCTCGGCGTGCTGATAGTAATTCTCCGCCGCCACCGGATCGCCCGAGCTCTGCGCGTCGCGCGCGAGCTGGATGTATTTCTCCGCGATGTGCGAGGCGGTGCCGCGAATCTTCACATCGGGCCCATTCGACTCGTAGACCCGCGTCAACGGATTCTGGCTCTTGCGGTGAGGACCATTGCTGCGTCCCCGCATGCGTTTCTGACCGTTTCTCATGATGTGCCTGTTCGCCGACCTTTCGCTTTGCTCGCTTTATCGCGGCGTTCTCCGCCGATTGCTCGTCTGAACCCACAAGTCCAAACGAATTTCCTGGCGCGGCCGGACCTGCATCGGTGCCCGCGCGAACGCATGAACGTTTGCGATCTTTATCGCGATTGCCGCAGCAACCCCATGGCCGCGATCCTGTCGCGGCGTTGCCAACCTCTCGTTACGCGCATCGTCAATGTCTAAAAGTTTGATGCGCCCAACCGGTGAAGCGTTCGAACCCGTCTCTGGCGATTTCGTTTGCCGTCTTTTTAAGCCGGCGCTTCGTCATCGGTATCGCACCGCCGCCGCACAGAGCCGCTGCTCCGGGGTTCCAGGCGATGCAACCCTCACGGGTCGATTCCGTTGCCGGGAAGCTAGTCGTTTCCGCGCCATATTCCAAGCGATTTTTTGCGCCTGCAACGGAGATCTGCACTTTTCGCCAGATCAAATTACGCCATGTTTATGGCGCGACGGTTGCGCCGAGCGCGCGCGGTATTCCGGCCAAATCGGCGTGGGCCGCAACGACCGTCAATCCCGCTTTGGTAAACAGCGCATGGACCGCTGGCTCCTGGCCCGCGCCCAACTCCACGATCAATTGGCCGCCCGGCGCCAGCAACCGCCGGGCCTCCACTGCAATGGCGCGGTAACCATCCAGGCCATCGGCGCCACCATCGAGCGCCAGGACCGGGTCGTAGTCGCGTACCTCCGGCGCCAGCGATGCAATATCGCCGCGCGCCACATAGGGCGGGTTCGACACGATCAAATCGAACGGACCTTGCACGCTCGCCGCGATGTCGCAGGCGACGAACGTGCAGCGCGGCGCCAGCCCGTTACGTTCGGCATTGGCGCGCGCGACCGCCAAGGCCGCCGCGCTGATATCGGTGCCGACGCCGCTCGCGTTGGGCAGTTCGCTGAGCAGCGCCAGCAGCAGCGCGCCCGATCCGGTGCCGATGTCGAGCAGGCGCAGCTTTTCCATCTGCAAGCCGCCGCGCGCGAGCGTAGCGAGCGCGGCTTCGACCACGGTTTCCGTTTCCGGCCGCGGCACCAGCACGGCCGGACTGATTTGCAGGCGCAAGCTCCAGAATTCCTTGGCGCCAAAAATGCGCGCGACCGGTTCGCGCTTGAGCCGGCGCGCGGCCAGCGCATCGATCGCCTTGCTCTCGTCCACCGTTAGCGCGCGCTCGCCGTTCGCGATCAGTTCGGCGCGATCGATGCCGAGCGCATGCGCCATCAGCAGGCGCGCGTCGGTCTCGGCCGAATCGATTCCCGCTTGGCGGAATCTCTCCGCCAGCTCGCGCCTGGTCGCAGCGATACTGCGCGTGGCCGCGAGCATCACGTCGCGCCCTCGGCCGCCAGCAGCTCGGCCTGGTGCTCGGCCATCAGCGCATCGATGATCTCGTGCAGCGCCTCGCCTTCCATCACCTGCGGCAGCTTGTAGAGCGTTAGATTGATGCGGTGGTCGGTGACGCGGCCTTGCGGGAAATTATAGGTGCGGATGCGTTCCGAGCGGTCGCCCGAGCCGATCTGCCCGCGCCGTTCGGCGGCCCGTTCGGCGTCGAGCTTGCTGCGCTGCTGATCGTAGAGCTTGGCGCGCAGCATGGTCATCGCCTTGGCCTTGTTCTTGTGTTGCGAGCGTTCCTCCTGCACCAACACTACGATGCCGCTTGGCAGATGGGTGATGCGGATGGCGGATTCGGTTTTGTTGACGTGCTGGCCGCCCGCGCCTTGCGCGCGCATGGTGTCGATCTTGAGATCGGCTTCGTTGATGTCGACGTCGACGTCCTCCACCTCGGGCAGCACCGCGACGGTGGCGGCCGAGGTGTGAATGCGGCCGGACGCCTCGGTGTCGGGCACGCGCTGTACGCGGTGCACGCCGGATTCGAATTTCAGCTTGGCGAAGACGCCGCGGCCGCGCACCTCGGCGACGATTTCCTTGAAGCCGCCTTTGCTGCCTTCGCTCATCGACAGGATTTCCGTCTTCCAGCCCTGCTGGGCGGCATAGCGCTCATACATGCGGAACAGGTCGCCGGCGAACAGCGCAGCTTCATCGCCGCCGGTGCCGGCGCGGATTTCTAGGATGGCGTTGTGGTCGTCCATCGCGTCTTTCGGAATCAGCGCCAGCTGGATCTGATGTTCGAGCTTGTCCTTGCGCGCCTGCAGCGCCGGCTTCTCGGCGTCCGCCAATTTACGCATTTCGGCATCGGTCTTGGGATCGGCGGCGAGCGCTTCGAGATCGGCGATCTCTGCGGTGACGGCGCGATAGGCCTTGATCGCCTCGACCACGGGGCCGAGCTCGGCGAATTCGCGCGACAGCTTGACATAGGCGTCGGCGCTCAAGCCGCTGGCGAGCTCGTTCTCGACCATCTCGTGGCGGGCGAGCAAGGCATCGAGCCGGTGTTGCGGAAGTGCGATCAAAGTTGCAGTCCCTCGGCCGCCGCGAAGCCCTCGAGCTTGTGGCGGATCGATACGCTGCCGACCGGCTGCTCCAGGAACGGCAGGATAGCGGCCTCGCCCTTGCGGCAATCGAGGTCGAGCAGCAGCGCCTTGACCGGGCCGACCGCCGACGGCGACAACGACAGCGAGCGGTAGCCGAGAATCGCCAGCGCCAGCGCGCCGATCGGTTGCGAGGCCAGCTCCCCGCACAACGCCACCGGCTTGCCGTACTTGCGGCCCTTGTCGGCGATATCCTTGAGCGCGCGCAGCACCGGCGCCGACAGCGGATCGAAACGCTTGCGACACCCGGGCATTGCCGCGGTCGGCGGCATAGAGGAACTGCATCAGGTCGTTGGAGCCGACCGAGAGGAAGTCGACGCGCTCCAGCAATTCGTCGAGCTGGAACAACAGCGCCGGCACTTCCAGCATGGTGCCGATCTGCACCCGCTCGGGCAGCGCGTGGCCGTGCCGGCGCAGATGCGTCAGTTCGACCTCGACCAGCGACTTGGCCTTGTCGAACTCCTCCACCATGGCGATCATCGGAAACATCAAGCGCAATTCGCGCCCGCCGGCGGCGCGCAGCAGCGCGCGCACCTGGCTGCGCAACAGGCCAGGCCGGTCGAGGCCGAGCCGGATGGCGCGCCAGCCCAGCGCCGGATTCTCCTCTTCGACATTGCGCATGTAGGGCAGCACCTTGTCGCCGCCGATATCGAGGGTGCGGAAGGTCACCGGACGTTTTCCGGCGGCGTCGAGCACGGTGCGGTAGAGCCCGAGCTGGTCGCTGGTGCGCGGCAATGCGTCGGCGACCATGAACTGCAATTCGGTGCGGAACAGGCCGATGCCGGCGGCGCCGGTCTCGTCGAGATGCGGCAGGTCGATGGTGAGCCCGGCATTGATCATCAACGACGATCTGGTGGCCGTCCTTGGTGACGCAAGCGCGCTCGCGCAGCGCGCGGTATTGCGCCTGCCGCCGTGCCCGCAGCTTCACCCGCTCGCCATAGGCGCTTTCGATGTCGGCCGGCGGGCGCATATGCACCTCGCCGGTGGTGCCGTCGACGATGATGGCGTCGCCCGGCTCGACCAGGCCGGTGGCGTTGGCGATTTCGCCGACCGTGGGAATGCCGAGCGCGCGCGCCACGATCGACACATGCGAGGTCGGTCCGCCTTCCTCCAGCACCAGGCCACGAAGTCTTTTGCGGTCGTAGTCGAGCAGCGCCGCCGGGCCCATCGAGCGCGCGACCACAATGGCGTTCTCCGGCAGGTGCTCCTTGCGCCGGCGCATGATCCTGGCCCATCAACACGCGCATCAGCCGGTTGGCGAGATCGTCGAGGTCGTGCAGGCGGTCGCGCAGATAGGGGTCGGATGCGCGCAGCATGCGCGCGCGGGTGTCGGACTGCACCCGCTCGACGCCGGCTTCGGCGGTGAGGCCGGTCATCACCGCCTCGCGCATCTTGTGCAGCCAGCCCTGGTCGTAGGCGAACATGCGGTAGGCTTCGAGCACGTCGCGATGCTCGCCGCCTTCGGCGACGTCGCCGTGCTCGAGCAAGCGGTCGAGATCGGCGCGCAATGTGGCAATCGCCGCGTCGAGCCGCTTGAGCTCTCTCGGCACGTCGTCGGCGATGAAATTGGTGATGACCACGCGCGGCTCGTGCAGCACCACATGGCCGAGCGCGATGCCGTCGGACAGCGCGGTACCCGCCAGTTTGATCGCATGGCGCGCGGCCGGCTCGGCGCCGGGGCGGGCGAGCGAGGACAATTCGCCGGAGGCGATCATCTCGGCGAGCACCATCGCCGTCGTCTGCAGCGCCTCTTCTTCCTCTTCCGTGTAGGTGCGCCGCGCGCGGTTCTGCACCACCAGCACGCCGAGCGTGTTGCCCGCGCGCAGGATCGGCACGCCGAGGAACGAGTGGTAGATTTCTTCGCCGGTTTCCGGCCGGAACGAGAAGGCCGGGTGGGCCTGCGCGTCCGACAGGTTGATCGGATTGGCTTCGCTGGCGACCAGGCCGACCAGGCCCTCGTCGGCCTTCAGCACGGTCTGGTGGACGGCCTCGCGCTTCAAGCCCTCGGTGGCGTATAGCTCGAGGGTTCCGTCGACGCGCAACACGTAGACGGAGCACACCTCCGCCACCATGTTGGCGGCGATCAGCACCACCACCTTGTCGAGGCGTTCCTGCGCGCTGACCGGCTCCGCCATCACTTCGCGAAGCCGGCGTAACAGCACGCGCGGACCGCCGAGCGCGCCACGCATTGTCGAAGTCCTTGTCCGGCCGGGGCTCGGCCCCGCGGTCTCGTCTATGGCCCAATCATGTACGAATAGCGACCGCAGGGACCCTGAAACCCGCGGCCGCGTCTGGCTCAGGCTATAGCCAATGGCCCATGCAAGGGGCAAGCCAAAGCGACTCGTTTCCTCCCCCGACAAGCGCGGCAGCAGGCGAGGAAAACAGCCTAGGTCTTATCCAGCCCGTACAGCGTATGCAGGGTGCGCACCGCCAGATCGGTATAGGCAGCGTCGATCAGCACCGAGAACTTGATCTCCGAGGTGGTGATGGCGAGGATATTGATGTTCTTCTCGGCCAGCGCCTTGAACGCGCTGGCGGCGACGCCGGCATGGCTGCGCATGCCGATGCCGATCACCGACACCTTGGCGACGTCGGTCGCCCCGTCGAGCCGTTCATAGCCGATCGCGCTCTTGGCCTTCTCGATGGTGACCCGCGCGCGCTCGTAGTCGGCCGACGGCACGGTGAAGGTGAGGTCGGTGGTGGCGCCGTCGGCCGAGACGTTCTGCACGATCATGTCGACGTTGATGTTGGCATCGGCGAGCGGGCCGAAGATCGCGGCGGCGACGCCGGGCTTGTCCTGCACGCGGCGGATCGAAATCTGCGCCTCGTCCTTGGAGAAGGCGATGCCGGTGACGGTTTGCTGTTCCACGATGTTCCCCTCGTCGCAAATGAGTGTGCCGGGCGGCGCGCTTGCGAGGAATCGATGTCCTCCGGCTTTTCGAAGCTCGAGCGCACGAAGATCGGCACATTATGCACCATGCCGAGCTCGACCGAGCGCACCTGCATCACCTTGGCGCCGAGCGAAGCGAGCTCGAGCATTTCCTCGTAGGCGATCTTGGCCATCCGGTGCGCCTTCGGCACCACGCGCGGATCGGTGGTGTAGACGCCATCGACGTCGGTATAGATGTCGCAGCGCTCGGCCCCGATGGCGGCGGCAATCGCCACCGCCGAGGTATCCGAGCCGCCGCGGCCGAGCGTGGTGATGCGGCCGGTCTCCTTGTGCAGGCCCTGGAAGCCGGCGATCACCGCGACCTGGCTCATCGCCTTGAAGCGGCGGATCAGTTCGGCGCCGTTGATGTCGAGAATGCGCGCCGAGCCATGCGCGTTGTCGGTGAGGATCGGCAATTGCCAGCCCTGCCAGGAGCGCGCATTGACGCCCATGCCTTCCAGCACGATGGCGAGCAGCCCGGCGGTGACCTGTTCGCCGGTGGCCACCACGGCGTCGTATTCGCGCGCGTCATGCAGGGCGGCGGCGTCGCGGCACCAGGCGACGAGCTGATTGGTGGCGCCGGCCATGGCGGAGACCACGACGGCCACGTCATGGCCGGCGTCGACCTCGCGCTTGACGTGGCGCGCCACGTTGCGGATGCGGTCGAGATCGGCGACCGACGTTCCGCCGAATTTCATCACCAGGCGAGCCATGACTTATTAGAACCTGACGTTCCCGGACGCGCCAAAAGGCGCTAACAAGCGGCCGGCTGGCAGCGCCGGCCGCAAAAGGCGCGTATACATAGCGGCGGGGTGCCGGGACTGCAATATAAGGGCTCGATCCGCGGCGCGGCGGGCCGCGTTCCGCGCTGATTTTTCGGGTGCCGGCGATGCGATATATCGAGCGAATTCTGCAACCGGGCGAAACCGTGCTCTACTCCGGTAAGATTCACTGGATCGTTTATCTGCCATCGCTGGCGATGTGGGCCGCCGCCGTGGTGGCGCTGCTGGCGGGCGCAGCGTTTCCGCCGGTCCTGGCCGTCGCCGCGCTATGCGCGATCGTCGGATTTGCCGTGTTTTTTCAAGCCTGGTTTCGGCGCTGGACCACCGAGATCGACGTGACCAACCGGCGCATCGTATATAAGCGCGGCCTAATCAACCGGCATACCGTCGAGATGAATATGGACAAGGTGGAAAGCGTCGACGTCGACCAATCGATCATGGGCCGCTTGCTGGACTACGGCGATATCACCGTGCGCGGCACCGGTGAAACCATGGAAGTCATGCGCAGCATCGGCGCCCCGCTCGATTTCCGCAACCACGTCACGGCGCGCTGACATGAAGCCAAGCGCAACCTCCATCGACCAGGCCGAAGTCGAGCGCTTTTCGCGCCACGCCGACGATTGGTGGGACGCGCGCGGGCCGATGGCGGCGCTGCACAAGTTCAATCCGGTGCGGCTCGCTTATATTCGCGACAAGGCCGCCGAGCGCTTCGGGCGCGACCCGAAGAAGCTCGACTGCCTGGCCGGCCTGCGCATGCTCGATATCGGCTGCGGCGGCGGCCTGCTGTCGGAGCCGCTGGCGCGGCTGGGCGCGCAGATGGTGGGCGCCGATCCGTCGCGAGGAGAACATCGCGGTGGCGAGCGCGCATGCTCAGGACAGCGGCGTCGCGGTCGACTACCGCGCCACCACGGCGGAAGACCTGGCGGCCGCCAAGGAACGCTTCGACGTCGTGCTGGCGATGGAAGTGGTCGAGCACGTCACCGACGTCAACGGCTTCGTTGCCACCTGCGCCTCGATGGTCAAGCCGGGCGGCCTGATGATCGCGGCGACCTTGAACCGCACGCTGAAGAGCTTTGCGCTCGCCATCGTCGGCGCCGAATATGTGCTGCGCTGGCTGCCGCGCGGCACCCATCAATGGGACAAGTTCGTCACGCCGGACGAACTCGAGCGCGCGTTCGAACAGTGCCGGCTTGCGGGTGACCGGCGAGCGCGGCGTGATCTACAATCCGTTTGCCGATCGCTGGCAGTTGTCGTCCGACATGGACGTGAACTACATGCTGGTCGCCGAGCGTGCAAAGCAGGGAGGAAGCGCCCCATGATTCTCGAACTGGTCGAATTCAACTCGCCGAAGGGCTGGACCCGCGCGCAGGTGGCCGAAGATGCGCGCCACGTCATCCCGAAATGGCAGGCCAACAAGGAATTGCTGCGCAAGCATTTCCTGCTCTCGCTCGACGGCAAAACCGGCGCCGGCGTCTATATCTGGCCCTCGGTCGAGGCCGCGCAGAAGGCGCATAACGAGGAGTGGCGGCAATCGGTGATCAAGCGCACCGGGGCAGCGCCGACGCTGCGCTATTTCGACCTGTTCCTGCTGGTGGACAACGAGAAGGGCACGGTGACCGAATTCCCCGCCGCCGCCGAACTGTTCCCGGCCGCCGCCTGAGGCGAGGAATTTCCGCCGCACAATGCTCTGGGCCGTCTTTACGCTGATCGCCGCGGCGGCGCAGACCGCGCGCAACGCCATGCAGCGCGAACTGACCGCGACGCTCGGCACGGTCGGCGCCACCCATGTGCGCTTTCTGTTCGGATTTCCGTTCGCGCTGCTGTCTCTGGCCGGCGTGCTGCTGGCGACGGGTTCGGCCCTGCCGCATCCCGGTTTCGCGTTCTGGCCGTGGATTTTCGACGGCTTCCTGGCGCAGATCGCCGCCACCGCGCTGATGCTGAAGGCGATGAACGACCGCTCCTTCGTGGTCACCATCGCCTATATCAAGACCGAGCCGGTGCAGGTGGCGCTGTTCGGCTTCGTGCTGCTCGGCGACAAGGTGACGCCGCTCCTGGCGATGGCCATCCTGATCGCGACCGCTGGCGTGATCGTCATGTCGCTCAAGCCGGGCGCCGTGCAAGCCGGCGGCATGCGGCCGACTTTGACCGGGCTGATCTCCGGCGGCATGTTCGGGCTCTCGGCCATCGGCTATCGCGGCGCCATCCTCGAGCTGCACCTCGCCAATTACGTGGTGGCGGCGACCTTTACGCTTGCCGTGGGGCTGATCTTACAGTCGATCCTGCTCTCGGCCTATCTGGCGCTGCGCGACCCCGGCGTTTTGAAAGCGATCTTCCGCGCCTGGCGGCCGTCGATCTTTGCCGGCTTCATGGGCGCGCTCGCCTCGCAATTCTGGTTCCTCGCCTTCGCCATCGCCACCGCGGCGAGCGTGCGCACGCTGGCGCTGGTCGAGGTGCTGTTCGCGCAAGGCATCTCGAAATTCATTTTCAAGCAGCCGACCACGACGCGCGAAGTAATCGGCATCGTGCTGGTGGTGATCGGCGTGGCGCTATTGGTGTGGGCGCATTAAGAATCGTTATCCCCCCTTCGCGGGGGCGACGACTAGTTCTTCTCGTCCGGCAAGATCGGCAGCGGGTGGAATTCGATGCCTTCCTCGGCCAGCGCCCTGGCGTCATCGAGCGAGGCCTCGCCATAAATCGAGCGGTACTTGGTTTCGCCGTAGTGCATCTTGCGCGCTTCCTCGGGAAATTTCGGCCCGACATGGTCGGCGTTCTTGGTGAGGTGGTCGCGCAATTCCTTCAGCTTGGCGCGAATTTCCTTTTCCTGCGGCGACAGCACGGCGACCGGCGCCTTCTCGGCTGCCGGCGCGGGCACGTCAGCGTGCGGCTCGGCGGATACCTTGCGCTTGCGGCTGCCGGTAAGCCGCGGCGCCATGATCGCTTTACCGACTTTAGCCGAGCCGCAATGCGGGCAGCTCACCAGCCCGCGCTTGGCCTGCCGGTCGTAAGCCGCCGAATCCTGAAACCAGCTCTCGAAGGTGTGGCCTTGGTCGCAGGCGAGCGCATAGCGGATCATTCGGTGCCCCCCCTGACCACATGCAGGTGAGTCGGCTCCGCCATCGGCTCGACGATCTCGAAACGCCGGCCGTGCTGCAACGAAGGAATACGCGCGCGCGCTTTCGCCACCTCCGCCAGATCGATCTCGGCCATCACCACGCCTGGCTCGGTGCCGCCTTCGGCCAGGATGCGGCCCCAGGGGTCGACGATCAGCGAATGGCCGAAGGTCGCGCGGTCGTTCTCGTGCTTGCCGCCCTGCGCGGCAGCAAACACGAAGCAGCCGTTTTCTATGGCGCGGGCGCGGATCAGCACATGCCAGTGCGCCTCGCCGGTTTGCTGGGTGAACGCGGAGGGGATCGTCAGCATGGTGGCGCCGGCTTCCGCCAGCGCGCGGTAGAGCGCCGGGAAACGCAGGTCGTAGCAGATCGTCAGGCCGAGCCGGCCCCACGGCAGGTCGCACAGCACCGCCTGCTCGCCCGGCCGGTAGCTGTACGACTCGCGGTAGCTTTCGCCATTGGCGAGATCGACGTCGAACATATGAATTTTGTCGTAGCGCGCGACGATGTCGCCCTTCGGGTCAATGAGAAAGGAACGGTTGGCCGCCTTGTCGGCCGAAACCTTGATCGCCAGCGAGCCGACCTGGAGGTAGATCCCGAGTTTGCGCGCCAATTCGCGGAAGGTGGCGAGCGAGGTGTCGGCTTCTTCCTCCACGATGGTGGCGAACAGCCGCTCGCGCTTGACCTCCATGATGTTGGTCATTTCCGGCGTCAGCACGTAATCGGCGCCGGCCGACTTTGCTTCGCCGATCATGCGCGCGGCGGCCTCGACATTGGCGGCGGGCGCCAGCCCGGAGCGCATCTGGATCATCGCGGCCTTGAAGGCGGCGGCGGTCATGCGGAGGCCTCATCGCCGGCGAGCAGGGAATCGAGCCGGCCCTCGGCCTCGAGCTCGAGCAGGTCGTCGCAGCCGCCGACATGCACGCTGCCTATGAAAATCTGCGGCACGGTCATGCCGCCATTCGCGCGTTCGATCATTTCGGCTCGCCGCTCCCGATCACCGCCCACGTCGATCTCCGTGAAGGCCACGCCCTTGCGTCTCAGCAGAGCCTTGGCCGCGTCGCAATAGGAGCAATAGCGGGTGGTATAGATTTCGATAAGGGGCATGGGCGCATTATGGCGGTTACGGCCTCGGTTATATGGGAGTGCGCACGGCTGCGACAACCCGGGCGAACACCAGCACGTCGACGTGGGCGGCGCCAGCCCGCAGCAGGGCGCGGGCGCAGGTATCGACCGTGGCGCCGGAGGTGAGCACGTCGTCGACCAGCACCAGCCGGCGGCCGGCCACATGGGCCTTTGCGTCTGCCGGCACGCGGAAGGCGCCCTGCACGTTGTCGGCCCGCTCGGACTTCGACAGGCCGACCTGCTGCGGCGTGGCGCGCACGCGCTTGAGCGCGCCGTGCAGGACCGGCACGCCGCAAATATCCGCAATCGCGCCAGCCAATGTCGCCGATTGATTGAAGCGCCGAGCCCACAGCCGGCGCCAATGCAGCGGCACCGGCAGCAGCGCGTCGGCATCGGCGGTGAGTTCGCGGCCGGCGCGCGCCATCCATTGTCCCATCATGGGCGCGAGATCGAGCCGGTCGCCGTATTTGAACGAGAGCACCAGCGCGCGGGCGATATCGTCATAGCGCACCGCGGCGCGCGCGCGGTCATAGGCCGGCGGATCGGCGATCGCCTCCATCGACAATAGGCCGGGGCCGGGATCGTAGGTGAAGGGGATGCCGAGCCGCGCGCAGTAGGGCGGCTCGATCAGCGAAAGCCGCGACCAGCAATCGGCGCACAGGCCGACGCCGTCACCGAGCGGCGCGCGGCAGTTCGGGCACAGCGGCGGCAGCGCCAGGTCGAGGGTCAGGCGTCCCGCTCGCCGCAACGCGGCGACGGCGCGCCCGAGCGGCGCGCGCAACTGGCTTACCGTCGCCGTCATCGGCATGGCTGGCAGCTTAGCGTTGCGGTGCAACGTTCTCAACGGCTCCGCGGCATTGCGCCCGCTATGCAGAATGAATTTCATTTGGGATGATTGGACATCCAACAAATCGCAGAAAGCGAATGGATGAGGGAGGATGACAATATGCGCAAAGGCAGAGGTGCAACGACCTTGGCGGCCAGCCGCCGGCAAATCCTGAAAACCGGCGCCGCCGCCACATTCCTGGCGATGACGCCGGCCGTGCTGCGGGCGGAGAACCGCGCCATCAGGATCGGGCTGGTGACGCCGACGACCGGCCCGCTGGCGATCTTCGCCGAGCCCGACGCCTTCGTGCTGCATAATTTCCGGAAATCGGTCGGCGGCGGCATCAAGATCGGCATCAAGACCCATCCGGTCGAAGTCACCGTCAAGGACAGCCAATCCAATCCCAATCGGGCCGCCGAAGTGGCGAACGAATTGATCCTCGGTAAAAAGATCGACCTGATGGTGGTCGCGCACACCCCGGATACGGTTAACCCGGTCGCCGATGCCTGCGAAATCAACGAGGTGCCTTGCGTGTCGACCGACGCGCCGTGGCAACCCTATTTCTTCGGCCGCAAGGGCAATCCGGCTAAAGGCTTCAAGTGGACCTATCATTTCTTTTGGGGTGCCGAGGCGCTGATCTCGACCTTCATCAACATGTATGACGAGTTGCCGACCAACCACGTGGTCGGCTGCCTGTGGCCGAACGATTCCGACGGCAACGCCTTCAGCGACGCGGCGCATGGCATGCCGCCGGTGCTGGCCAAGCGCGGTTACCAGGTGGTGAATACCGGCAGCTTCGATCCGTTCGCGGAAAACTTCACCTCGCAGATTAGCGCTTTCAAGTCGGCCGGCGCCGAGATCGTCACCTCGGTGCTGCCGCCGCCGACCTTCGCCAGCTTCTGGACGCAGGCCGCCCAGCAGGGCTTCAAGCCGAAGATCGTAACGCCCGGCAAGTCGGCGGAATTTCCCGCCGCGGTGAAAGCGCTCGGCCCGCTCGGCAAGAACATCGGCATCGAGGTCTGGTGGTCGCCTTATCATCCGTTCTCGTCGCATCTGACCGGTCAGACTTCGGCGCAGCTTGCCGCCGCCTACACCAAGGCCACCAACAGGACCTGGACCATGCCGCTCGGCTTCAAGCATGCGCTGTTCGAGGTCGCCGCCGACGTGCTCAAGCGCTCCAAGGCGCTGGAGCCGGACGCGATTCGCGAGGCGGTCGCGGCCACCCAATACGAATCGATTGTCGGTCCGGTGCAGTGGAAGAAGGGGCCGGTTCCCAATGTGTCGACCACGCCGCTGGTCGGCGGGCAATGGCAAGAGGGCACCGGCGGCGGGCTCGAGCTTCGAATCGTCAACAACAAGGACGAGCCGCGCATCAAGACCAACGGCACGCTCCTGCCGCTCTGATTCCGGCGGCTGCCCGCCTTTACAATGAAGGCGGAGAGGCAATGATAGGGCCATGTCTGGTCCCGCGATCTTCGACCGCACCCTGCTGCGCGCACGCCAGCAGCGCGCGCGGACGCTTGGGGCCGAGACCTTCCTGATCGATCGGGTCGCCGCCGAATTGGGCGAACGGCTTTCCGCGGTACTGCGCCAGTTCGACCGCGCCGTCGATCTCGGCACGCCCACCGACGCGCTGCGCCGCGTGCTGGCGGCAAGCGGCAAGGTCGCGACCGTCATTGCCGCCATGCCGCATGTCGGGCCGCGCGATGCCTCACTCAGCGTTGCCGCCGACGAAGAGGCCTTGCCGTTCGCCGACGGCTCGCTCGATCTGGTCGTGTCCGCGCTGGCGCTGCAATTTGTGAATGATTTGCCCGGCACGCTGATCCAGATCCGCCGCGCACTCAAGCCGGACGGCCTGCTGCTGGCGGCATTGATCGGCGGCGACAGCCTCACCGAATTGCGCGAAGCCTTCGCGCAGGCCGAAAGCGAGGTCGAGGGCGGTGTCTCGCCGCGGGTGGCGCCGTTTGCCGATTTGCGCGCGCTGGGCGCGCTGCTGCAGCGCGCGGGCTTCGCGCTCCCGGTGGTCGACAGCGACCGCCTGACGGTGCGTTACGACAGCGTCTTCGCGTTGATGCGTGATCTGCGCCGCATGGGCGCGACCAATGTGCTCACCGAGCGCCGCCGCACGCCGCTCAGGCGCATGACCCTGCAACGGCTGGCCGAAATCTATGCCCGGCGCTTTGCCGACGCGGACGGACGCTTGCGCGCGACTTTCGAGATTGCCTGGCTGTCCGGTTGGGCGCCGCACGAGAGCCAGCAGAAGCCGCTCAAGCCCGGCTCGGCCGCGCAGCGGCTCGCCGACGCGCTCGGCACCCGGGAGATCCCGGCCGGCGAGAAGCCGCGGCCCTGACGCCCGCGGCGATCAGATTCATGCTGTCGGAGATGCTTTGATACTTGCCCTGCATCACCGTGCCCAAACCCGTGACCACGGCGATGATGGCGCCGGCGATGCCGGCGGCGATCATTGCATATTCGATGGCCGTAGCGCCGCTTTCGTCGCGGACGAAATCGCGGAGGCTACGCATCGCTAGGGAGCTGCTCATAGACGCATCCTGTTCAGTCGTTGTTAGGTCGACAATTACAACAGCGCCATCAGGTGCGAGATCAGCGGGACATCCGCCGGAGGCATTTCGTAATCCCGCAGCCGGTTCGGCCTCACCCAGGCGAGCTTCTGCCCCTCGGTTGCGGTGACTCGTCCCTCCCAGCGCCGGCAGACATAGAGTGGCATCAGGAGATGGAAGTCGGGATAGGCGTGGCTGGCGAAAGTGAGCGGTGCCAGACAGGCCTCATTGACGACGATGCCCAGTTCCTCCTTCAGCTCCCGGATCAGACTTTGTTCCGGCCGTTCGCCATTCTCGACCTTGCCGCCGGGAAATTCCCACAAGCCCGCCATCGGCTTGCCGGCGGGCCGCTGGGCGATGAGCACGCGGCCGTCGGCATCGATTAACGCGCAGGCCGCGACAAGGACGATTTTGGCGTTCACAGCCCTTCACCCTCGACGATAAGCAGGCTTGGTTAAGAGGCTATTCCACGATGCGGTACCGGCCGGAGCGGCTGCCCGGACGGTAAATGGCGTCTTAAGACCGGTAATCGCCATTGATGGCAACGTAGTCCTTGGTGAGGTCGCAGGTAAGCACCCGGTCGCGCCCCTTGCCCAGTCCGAGCGCGACTTTCAGGCTGATCTCCGGCTTTTTCATCGCCGCGCTCACCTCGGCCTCGTCATAGCCGGGGTCGCGCGCGCCCTTATGCGCGACACGGATGCCGCCGAACCAGATCGAAAGCTTGTCGCGGTTGGCCGGTTCGCCGGCCTTGCCGACCGCCATCACGACGCGGCCCCAATTGGCATCCTCGCCGGCAATCGCCGTCTTCACCAGCGGCGAATTGGCGATCGACATGGCGATGCGGCGTGCGGAAGCCTTCGACACCGCGCCTTCCACCACGATCTCGACCAGCTTGCGGGCGCCTTCGCCGTCGCGCGCGACCTGCTCCGACAGGTTGGCCAGCACCGCGTGCAGCGCGCGTTTGAAATCCTTCAGGCGCGGGTCGCCCGCGCGCGCGATGCGCGGGCAGTGCGCGGCTTTGCCGGTCGCGAACATCATCAGCGTGTCGGAGGTCGAGGTGTCGCCGTCGATGGTGACCGCGTTGAAGGTGTCGATGACGCCGTCCCGCAGCAGCCCCTGCAAGGCGGGCGCCGCAATCGCGGCGTCGGTGAAGACGAAGGAAAGCATCGTCGCCATATCGGGTGCGATCATGCCGGCGCCCTTGGCGATGCCGTTGACGGTCACCGTCGCCTTGCCGATGCGCGCGCGTCGCGGTCGCCACCTTGGGAAAGGTGTCGGTGGTCATGATGGCGCGGGCCGCGGCGAGAAAATCGCCCGGCTGGGCGCGGGTGGCGAGGCCGTCCATCACCGGCGCGAATTTGGACGCATCGAGCGGCTCGCCGATCACCCCGGTGGAGGCGAGGAAAGTTTCCGCCGGCTTGCAGCCGGCCGCCTTGGCGGCGATTTCGGCGGTGAGTTTGGTCGCCGCGCGCCCGCTCTTGCCGGTGAAGGCATTGGCGTTGCCGGAATTGACCACCAGCGCGCGCGCTCGGCCGGATTTGAGATGGGCCCGGCACCATTCGACCGGCGCCGACGGGCATTTCGAGCGGGTGAACACGCCGGCCGCGGTGGTGCCGGCGTCGAACAGCGCCAGCAGCACGTCAGTGCGCCCGGCATAGCGGATGCCGGCCGCGGCGGTGGCCAGCCGCACGCCGGCGATCGCCGGCAGGTCCGGCACCTGTTGTGGGGCGAGGGGGGAGATGGCGGTGGACATCGTTGCGGCCCTGTCAGCGCCGGCTGCGGCGAAGCCGCGTGGCCCGGTGATCCCGATTGATTAGGCAGGCAAGTGCGTACCTAAGCGAGATGGCACGCGCATCTCGGGTCTTCCCGAGTTGCGCAAATTATTTTACGCGCCGCAATTCTGGTAAACCTGACTTGCTGTGACAAGCCCGGCCATGACGAATTGAATTGATAAGATCGATCGACGCTACTTCTTCTCTGGCGCCGCCGGCTTGGCCGGCTCTTCCGTCTTGTACATTTTCTCGATCTTGGCGCTGGCGCGCAGCGAGGTCACCAGCTCGGCCTGCGCCTTGCGTGTCACATATTGCTCGATCTGCGGCTTGACCTCTTCGAACTTCGGCAGCGGCTTCAAGCGCTTGTCCTCGACCTTGATCACGTGCCAGCCGAACTGGGTCTTCACCGGCTCGGAAATCTGGCCCTTGTCCAGCTTAAAAGCGGTATCGGAGAATTCCGGCACCATCTGTTCCTTGGTGAAATAGCCGAGGTCGCCGCCATTGGCTTTGCCGGAGGGATCCTCGCTGAGTTCGCTCGCGAGCTTGGCGAAATCCTCGCCCTTCTTCAGGCGCGCGATGATGGCCTCGATCTTGCTCTCGGCTTCCTTGCTTGCCTTTTCGTCGCCGGCGGCGGCCCGGATCAGGATGTGGCGGGCGTGCACCTCCTGCTCTTGGCCCATCTGCTTGACGGCGTCGTCATAGACCTTGTGCATCGCCGCGTCGGTGAGCGCCTGCTTGCCGACCGATTGCAGCAGCTGCTCCATCAGCAGCTTGTTGCGGGCGAACGCGACCCTGCGTTTGAAGTCCGCGCCGTCGCCCATTTTCTTGGCCTCGGCCGCCTTCGACACCAGGATCATGTCGGCCATGAACTGCACCAGATAATCCTGCTTCGCCGCCGGCGACATCGGCGGAATCTGCCCGGCTTCCTCCTCGGCGATGGCGAGGTCGCTCTGGTGGATCTCGGTGCCGTTGACCTTGGCCAGCAGCGGGTCCTTGTCCTGGGCCCGCAGCGGGCCGGCGGCTGCCAGCAGCAGCGCCAAGGCGGTGGCTAAGATGCCGGCCCGGCGCGGCGCGGCCTGGAACCCGGCGAATAGGGAAGTCGTCATGGCGCTATCCTTGGCAATGGAATGGTCCGCAAGCCTGCGGAACCGCGGCGGACTTGTCGCCCAACAACCATGGCTTTGCAATGGCGGACTGGCCAGGGCGGCCTAACGTCCGCGTGAATACGCATGTTCCCGAAAAGTGGGTACCGGTTTCCGGAAAAGATCATGCGTGGGTAAGGACCTGCCCCATTAAGCCCATGGCCAGCCGGCAATTGACAATAATCCGACCCCCTCCTATCTCTCCGATAACCTCGGCTGGTTATCGCTTTGCCGGCGCGTTCGCGTTGAATTTGCCCGAAAAGTGCCGCATTTCCGGAACGCCGGAAGCCATATCCGGCCACGGCGGCGTGCTAGAGCGTGATCCCGAAAAGCGGGGGACCGGTTTTCGGATAAGATGATGCTCAAGCGAAAATTCCGCCGCCCGGCATATTTGAGGAGCCCCGTATGATCGGCGCCGTTGCCCGCAAGCTGTTCGGCTCTGCCAATGAAAGGCGGATTCGCAGTTATCAGCCGCGGGTTGCCGAGATCAACGCGCTGGAGCCGGAGCTGGAGGCGCTTTCCGACGAGGCGTTGCGGGCGCGCACCGCGGAATTCAAGAAGCAGGTCGCCGAAGGCGCCTCGCTCGACGATATCCTGGTACCGACCTTCGCCACCGTGCGCGAGGCGGCCAAACGCACCATCGGCCAGCGCCATTTCGACGTGCAGCTGATCGGCGGCATGATCCTGCACGAAGGCAAGATCGCCGAGATGAAGACCGGCGAAGGCAAGACCCTGGTCGCCACGCTTGCGGTCTATCTCAACGCCGTCGCCGGGCGCGGCGTGCATGTCGTTACCGTCAACGACTACCTCGCCAAGCGCGATGCCGAATGGATGGGGCAGATCTACAATTTCCTCGGCCTCACGGTCGGCGTCATCGTGCATGGGATCGACGACGAGCAACGCAAGAAGGCCTACGACTGCGACGTCACCTACGGCACCAACAACGAGCTCGGTTTCGATTATCTGCGCGACAACATGAAGTACCGGATGGAGGACATGGTCCAGCGCGGGCACATCTTCGCCATCGTCGACGAAGTGGACTCCATCCTGATCGACGAGGCGCGCACGCCGCTGATCATTTCCGGCCCGCTCGACGACCGCTCCGAATTCTACAACACCATCGACAGCTACATCCCGGCGCTCGACAAGACCGACTATGAGGTCGACGAAAAGCAGCGCACGGTTACGCTGACCGAAGCTGGCATGGAGAAGCTCGAGCAGCGCTTGCGCGCGGCCGGCCAGCTCAAGGGCGATTCGCTCTACGACGTCGAGAACGTTTCCGTCGTGCATCACGTCAATCAGGCGTTGCGCGCGCACAAGCTGTTTCAGCGCGACAAGGATTACATCGTGCGCCACGGCGAGGTCGTCATCATCGACGAGTTCACCGGTCGCATGATGCCGGGCCGCCGTTATTCGGAAGGGCTGCATCAGGCGCTCGAAGCCAAGGAAAAACAGCCGGTCCAGCCGGAGAACCAGACGCTCGCCTCGATCACATTCCAGAACTATTTCCGCATGTATGAGAAGCTCGCCGGCATGACCGGCACGGCGCTCACCGAGGCCGACGAGTTCCTCGACATCTACGATCTCGACGTGCTGGAAGTGCCGACCAACATGCCGTTGGTGCGCATCGACGACGACGACGAGGTCTACCGCACGGCCAAGGAGAAGTACCGCGCGATCATCACGCTGATCGAGGACTGCAAGCTGCGCGGGCAGCCGGTGCTGGTCGGCACCACCTCGATCGAAAAGTCCGAGCAGCTCGCCGACATGCTGCGCGAGGCTGGCTGGGAAGCGCACGACTTCGCCGACCCGAACGCCTTCGCCAAGCTCTATTCGGGCGATGAGGGCGCCACCAAGACCAAGGTGTTCGCCATTCTCAATGCGCGCTACCACGAACGCGAGGCCTACATCGTGGCGCAGGCCGGCGTGCCGGGCGCCATCACCATCGCCACCAATATGGCCGGTCGCGGCACTGACATCCAGCTCGGCGGCAATGCCGACATGCGCATCCGTCAGGAGATCGCCGATATCGACGATTGGGCCAAGCGCGAAAAGGATCCGCGCGCCGACGAAATCCGCCGGCAGGTAGCGCGGCTGAAGGACAAGGCGCTCAAGGCCGGCGGTCTCTACGTGCTCGGCACCGAACGGCACGAGAGCCGGCGCATCGATAACCAGTTGCGCGGCCGCTCCGGCCGCCAGGGCGATCCCGGCCATTCCAAGTTCTTCCTGTCCTTGGAAGACGACCTGATGCGCATCTTCGGCTCCGACAAGCTCGACGGCATGCTGCAGAAGCTCGGCCTCAAGGAGAACGAGGCGATCGTCCATCCCTGGATCAACAAGGCGCTGGAAAAGGCGCAGCAGAAGGTCGAGGCGTCGCAACTTCGACATCCGCAAGAACCTGCTCAAATTCGACGACGTGATGAACGATCAGCGCAAGGTGATCTTCGAACAGCGGCTCGATTTGATGCGCGACGAGGCGGTGGACGAAACCGTCGCCGACATGCGCCATTCGGTGATCGACGAGCTGGTCACCAAGCACATTCCCGCCAACGCCTATGCCGAACAGTGGAATATCGACGGACTCGACCAGGCGCTGCGCGAAGTGCTCACGCTCGAATTGCCGGTGAAGGACTGGGCCAAGGAAGAAGGCATCGCCGACGAGGAAGTACGCGACCGCATCACGCGGCGTGCCGACGAGTTCATGGCGGGCAAGGTGGCCAAATGGGGCCACGATGTCATGCGCTATATCGAGAAATCGATCCTGTTACAGACGCTCGACCATCTCTGGCGCGAGCACCTGGTCATGCTCGACCACCTGCGCCAGGTGGTCGGCTTGCGCGGCTACGGCCAGCGCGATCCGCTCAACGAATATAAGGCGGAGGCTTTCAGCCTGTTCGAGGCGATGGTGGCGCATTTGCGCGAGGCGGTCACCGGGCAGTTGATGCGCGTGGAAGTCGTGCGCCAGCCGCCGGAGGAGGAAGCCAGCCAGCTTCCCTATATGGAAGCGCACAAGGTCGATCCCGCGACCGGCGAGGATGAAATGGCGCTCGCCGCGGCACCGCTGGCGCCGATGCTGGTCGGCAACGGCGCGCAAGCCGAGCGCAATCCGAAGGACCCCACGAGTTGGGGCAAGGTCGGCCGCAACGAGCCGTGCCCCTGCGGCTCCGGCAAGAAGTACAAGCACTGCCACGGCAAATATGTTTGAGGCGGTGCCGCGCCAGAATCTCGCAACAAAAACGCCGGATTTCCCGGCGTTTATCTTTTCAGCTTTTGCGCCAGCCGCTTGCGGAACGCGCGGTCGCGCTTGAGGTGCCACTCGCGGCTCATCGCTGCGCGCTTGCTGCTGCAACGCTCCGAATGCAGCAGCACCCAGAACCGCCCGCGCGTCGTGCGCGCGCCCTTGCCGGCATTATGCTGCGCGAGACGGCGCGCGACATCGCTGGTCCAGCCCACATAGGTCAGGTGGCGATTTTTGGCGACGGTGCCGAGGACGTAGACGTAAGCGCCCATGCGTCGTCTGCTAGCGCATGATCCCGGACGGTGAGAACCGGCCTTCGGAATAGATCAGCCCCTCATAAATAATCATCGATCAGGAGCGGATTGGCGTGCGGATATAGCGGCCGTCAGCGCAACGCGGCCCAGCGGGCCTCGAACGAACTGGCCGGAACCACCGGCTGCGCGCCGCTCAGCAAATCGTTTTTGGCCGGCGGCGGGGCCGAATAGGCAGAGCGCATTTCGGCGGCCGGCGGCGCGGGCGTCTTTGGTTCGTCGCGGGCTTGCTGCACGGGCGCCGCCGGGGCCGGCTTCGCTGGAGCCGGTTTGGGGGCATTGTTCGCCACCGCCACCGCTTCGCGTTTCTTGTGCGATGCGGCTTCGTGCCGCCTTGGATGCAGCACGACCGGAGCGGAGGCGGTGCGCATGGGAGCGGCGCGTTTTGGCTTCGCAGCCATATCGGTATTGGTGCCGCGCAGGGCGACGGTTTCGCTCTCGGCTGCCGGCGCGGCTGGCGCAGTCGTCTCGGTCGTCCGCCGACTGCCAGCCGCTGAACAGGTTGCCGAACAGCCCGGCGGACTCAGTTGCTTGCGGTTGCGGGGCTTCGCCTTCCTTCGGCTGCGGCGCCGGCTGCGGCATCGGCACACTCGCCATCACCACCGGCTGCGCACTCGGCGCCGCCACCGGCTGCGGCAGCACGACGGTGGTGGCGAGCCGCCTGGTCTCGCGCGGCAGCGCGCCGGGCGCCGTCGCGATCCGCACAAGGCGGCCGTTGCTGTCATAGGCTTCTTGGGTGGTGATCTGGGTCTCGAACACCGGGTTCATGCCGCCGTCGATCCCGGAGCGCAGCGGCACCACGGGGACGTCGCGCGCGATGTATTGGGCCATCTGATAAAGTTCTTGCCGGCGATGATCGTTCACCGCGCTGGCGATGGCCGGGTCGAGCTGGAACGCCGGGCATTTGCCGCGGGCATTGAATGTGAGCGGCCTCGAAGCATTGGCGGGCGGCGTCGCGTCGAACACGTAATGTTTCTCGCAGACCGCGACCTTCGGCTCTTGATGGGTGGCCTCGAAATGATCGTAGCCTTCCTTGATCATTTTCCAGAACGCGAAGTTCGGATTATTGCGGTGTTTGGCCATGTTCATCGCGGTCATGCGGAACGGAAAGGCCTCAAGCTGGAAACTCTTCTGCCCGCCGAAGAACGACTCGCGCGCCAGCGCATAGATTTCCTGCATCTGCTCGTCGGTCATGGCGTAGCAGCCGCGTGACGAGCAATCGCCATGCACCATCAGCTCGGAGCCGGTGCGGTTCCAGGCGCGGTCAAAGGCGTTCGGATAGCCGGTGTTGAACGCCAGGTAGTAATTGGAATTCGGATTCATCTGCCGGGGCGTGATGGTGTAGAAGCCCTCGGGCGCCTGGCGGTCGCCTTCCTTCACCTTGGGGCCGAGATCGCCCGACCAGCGGCAGATCGGATAGGTCTTCAGCAGCGCGAATTCGCCCAAGCGGTTCTTCTTCCAGATCTCCATCTCCGCTTCTTCCTTGAAGATGCGGATCAGGATCGGCGAATCCTTATCCATATTCTTCGCGTTGATGTCGGCGAGCGTCTTTTCGGAAATGGGGGCCTGCGAGCGGCCGGTCGGGGCAATGGTGTCGGGGTCGCAGCCGGCAAGAGCAATCGCAGCGGCAACGGCCGCCGACGCGAGCAGGGCGCGTGCGAAGGGTCGATTCAAACGTGATACTCCCCGAAGGGGCCGTCCCTCATTGAGTAATCGTTATCCTTAAGATGTGGCCTCTGCAAGGCAAACGAGGCCGGCTTTGACGAACGGTAAGGCTATGGTGAACCAAAGGTAAACGCGTAAAATCCTTTTGGATTCAGACCTTTGGCGCGCCAAAAAATGCGATATCCACAGGGCTGCGCCAGCGGCGCCCTAGCCATGAGCGCGGCCCATATTGAGGAATTTTTCGCGCCGCTGCCGGCGCACCGCGTCGCGGTCGAGCGGCCGCAATTCGGCGAGCGCATTGTGGATAGCCTCGCCGGTGGCGGCGATGGCAGCCTGCGGATCGCGATGGGCGCCGCCGGTCGGTTCCGGCACCACCGTATCGATCACGCCGAACTGCACCATGTCCTGCGCCGTGATCTTCATGTTGGTCGCCGCCTCCTGCGCCTTGGCGGTATCGCGCCAGAGGATGGAAGCGGCGCCTTCCGGCGAGATCACGGAATAGATGGCGTGCTCCAGCATCAGTACGCGGTTGGCGGTGGCGATGGCGATGGCGCCGCCCGATCCGCCTTCGCCCAGGATCACCGCGATATTGGGCACGCCGAGCGCCAGGCAGGTATCGGTCGAACGCGCGATGGCCTCCGCCTGGCCGCGCTCTTCCGCGCCGATGCCGGGATAGGCGCCGGCGGTATCGACCAGCGAGATTACCGGGATGCCGAAGCGGTCGGCCATGTCCATCAGCCGCACCGCTTTGCGGTAGCCTTCCGGCATGGCCATGCCGAAATTGTGCTTGATGCGGTTCTCGGTGTCGGAGCCCTTTTCGTGGCCGATCACGCAGACGCTCTCGCCGCGGAAGCGGCCGAAGCCGCCGACGATGGCGGCGTCCTCGCCGAACTTGCGGTCGCCGGCGAGCGGAATGAAATTTTCGATCAGCCCCGCGATGTAGTCGAGGCAATGCGGCCGTTGCGGATGACGCGCTACTTGCGTCTTCTGCCAGGGCGTCAGGTCCGCATAGACCTCCTTGAGCGCCAGCGCCGCCTTCACCTCGAGCCGGCTGATCTCCTCGCCGACGGCGACCGCGTTGTCGCTCTCGCCCATAGCGCGCAATTCCTCGACCTTGGCCTCCAATTCGGCCACCGGTTTTTCAAAATCGAGATAGGTGCGCATGGTTCCGGCTAGCATTTGATCGGGTAGTGACGCAGGAGCGCGTCTTAAGTCAAGCAGTCGGGTTAATATGGTTTTTACGGCGGTTTCTGGCTAGCCGTCCGCCAACGGATGCAGATCGCGCACCAGCGCTTTCAGCCGCTCTTCCAGCACATGGGTGTAGATCTGCGTGGTCGAGATGTCGGCATGGCCGAGCAGGGTCTGCACCACGCGCAGATCGGCGCCGTTGTGCAGCAGATGGCTGGCGAAAGCATGCCGCAGCACGTGCGGGCTCAGGCGCTCCGGCGCGATCCCGCACGATGAACCGAGCGCCTTTAGTTCGCGCGCGAAATGCTGGCGCGTCAGGTGACCTTGCTCGCCGAATGACGGGAACAGCCATTTCGATGGCGCGCCGCGCTCGACTCCGGCGCGCAGCTCGAGGTATTCCGCCATGGCGCGCTTGGCCGCCTGGTTGAGCGGCACCAGCCGTTCCTTGCGGCCTTTGCCGCGCACCACCAGCATGCGCTGATCGCGGCGCGCCGCGGTTGCCGGCAGCGCCACCAGTTCCGATACGCGCAGGCCGGTGGCGTAGACCACTTCGAGCAGGCACAACAGCCGCGCCGCGCGCAGACGCCGGGCCGGCGGCTGCTGGGCGTCTTCCATGGCTCCGCGCGCCTGTGCCAGCAGACGATCGACCTCCGCTATCGTCAGAACCTTCGGAACGTTGCGCCCGCGCTTGGGCCCCTCCAGCACCGCGGCGGGATCGTCGGACCGTTTTCCTTCCGCGAAGAGGAAGCGATAAAGCTGGCGCACCGCCGACAGCCGCCGCGCCAGCGACGAGGCCTTGAAGCCGCGCTCGGCGAGGCCTGCCAGAAATCCGCGCAAGTGGTCGGTATCGGCGCCGGCGATTGTGCCGCCGGCCGCGCGCAGATGCGCGCTCAGGTCGGTGAGGTCGTTGCGATAGGCATCAAGCGTGTTGCTGCCTGCGCCGCGCTCGGCCGCCAGCATGTCGAGGAACAGCTCGATCAGCGCTTCGTCGGATGCTCGTTGCCGGCGGGCCATCGCGTTCGCGCGGTTCCCGCGCTAGTGGTTCTTGAGGAATTGGTCGGGCGGAATCGTCACCACGATCTCGCGCGGTTTGTAGGTCACGAAATTGGCGAGCGAGAATACCGCGATATAGGCCAGGCCGCCGAGCAGGCCGACGACAACGAGAAATCTGAAGAGACTCGGCATGTTCGAGGTCCGGCCGGGGCCCGCTCAAAGGGGCGAATTTCGCGTGTGCACGAACGCTTTCCTTAACCAGGCTCAACACCCGCCAACGCGGTTGTCTCATTTGCTGGTATATGGAACCGTGGCGTCGATTTGGAACTCTAGCATGGCTAACAGCGCCATTCAAAAAAGCGCGGAAAATGACGTGGAAGCGGCGATCGTGCGCGCGCTCGGCAGCCGTTCCATCGTGCTGGTCGGCATGATGGGCGCCGGCAAGTCGTCGGTCGGCCGCCGACTGGCCGCCCGGCTCGGGATTCCGTTTGTCGACGCCGATACCGAGATCGAAACCGCCGCCAGCATGACCATTCCGGAAATCTTCGCCAAGCACGGCGAGGGTTATTTTCGCGCCGGTGAAGCGCGCGTGATCGCGCGGCTGCTGGACAGCGGCCCGCAGGTGCTGGCGACCGGCGGCGGCTCCATCATGGACCAGAACACCCGCGACCTGATCCACATCAAAGGCATCTCGGTCTGGCTGAAGGCCGATCTCGACGTGCTGCTGAAGCGCACCAAGCGGCGCAACGACCGCCCGCTGGCCGCAAAGATCAAGGACCTGCTGCCGCTGCGCGAACCGGTCTATGCGCAGTCCGATATCGTCGTGCAGTCGCGCGACGAGCCGCACGAAATCATTGTCGACGAAATCATCGCCTTGCTGCCGAAGCCGCTCGGCATTGCGGCGGACGCGGAGGATAAGCCATGACCGCGCCGCTGCGTCATGCCGAGCCGATCGTGGTCAAGGTCGCGCTGGGCGCGCGCGCTTACGACATCGTCATCGGCCGCGGCCTGATCGCCACGCTCGGCGAGCGCATCAAGGCGTTGCGGCCGGGCGCCAAGACCGCAATCGTCACCGACGAAACCGTGGCCAAGCACCATCTCGCCGCCGCCGAGGCCGCGCTGAAATCCGCACGCCTGGAAAGCTCGGCCATCGTGGTGCCGCAAGGCGAGGGCTCCAAGAGCTTCGCGACCTTCGAGACCGTGTGCGAGGCGATCATCGCGGCCCATATCGAGCGCGGCGATCTGGTGATTGCGCTCGGCGGCGGCGTTATCGGGGATCTTGCCGGCTTTGCGGCGGCGAGCGCGCGGCGCGGTCTCGATTTCGTACAGGTGCCGACCACCCTGCTGGCGCAGGTCGATTCATCGGTCGGCGGCAAGACCGGCATCAATTCCCGCCACGGCAAGAACCTGGTCGGCGCCTTCCATCAGCCGGTCCTGGTGATCGCCGATACGGCGCTGCTCGACACCCTGCCGCTGCGCGAATTCCGCGCCGGCTATGCCGAGGTCGCCAAATACGGGCTGCTCGGCGACGCTGCGTTCTTCTCCTGGCTGGAGGCCAACTGGCAGGACGTCTTTTCCGGCGGAACGGCGCGCGAGCACGCCATCGCGGTGTGCTGCCGCGCCAAAGCCGCCATCGTGGCGCGCGACGAGCGCGAGACCGGCGAGCGCGCCTTGCTCAATCTCGGCCATACCTTCGGCCACGCGCTGGAAGCCGGCGCCGGCTTTTCCGGCCGGCTGCTGCACGGCGAGGCGGTCGCGCTCGGCATGGCGCTGGCGTTCGATTTTTCCGCCCGCAAGGGCCTGATCAGCGCATCCGACGCCGCGCGCGCGCGCGCTCATCTTGCGGCGGTCGGCCTGCCCACCCATCTTAAGGATGTCCCCGGCGGTGTGCCGGGCATCGACGCGCTGATGGACCTGATCGCGCAAGACAAAAAAGTGAAGCGCGGCAAGCTCACCTTTATCCTGGTGCGCGGCATCGGCCAGGCCTTCGTCGAAAATGACGTCAGTGCGGCCGAAGTGCGCGCCTTCCTGGCCGCTAAACTCGCCTAGCGTGCGATCCCGAAGCGTGGAAACCGATTTTCGGATAAGATCACGCGCCCGGAATAAGCTATGACCGCGAACGACTGGCTATCCCTTGTCATCGTGCTGGTGTGCCTGCTGCTGTCGGCGTTCTTCGCCGGCAGCGAGACGGCGCTCACCGCCTCCTCGCGCGCCAGCATGACGCGGCTGGAAAAGCACGGCAACCGCCGCGCGGCCATCGTCAATCGCCTGCTCGAACAGCGCGAGCGCTTGCTCGGCGCGCTGCTGTTCGGCAACAACGCGGTCAACATCGCCGCCTCGGCAATCGCCACCGGCGTGTTGCTGGTCTGGTTCGGCAAAGCCGGCGTGGTCTATGCCACCGTCGTAATGACCGTCGTGGTGGTTGTGTTCTCCGAGATTCTGCCGAAAACCGCCGCGTTCAATGCGCCCGATCGCATCGCGCTCGCGGTGGCGCGGCCGATGTACGGGTTCGTCAAATTGTTCGGCCCGGTGCTGATGGCGATTGAGGCGCTGGTGCGCTGGCTGCTCAAGCTGATCGGCATGAATGTCGGCGAGGATCAGCAGGTATTGTCGGCACGCGAGGAATTGCGCGGCGCAGTCGATCTATTCCACCGCGAGGGCGGCGTCGAGAAGCTCGACCGCGACATGTTCGGCGGCGTGCTCGATCTGCGTGAGCTGGTGGTTTCCGACGTGATGGTCCATCGCACCAACATGATCAGCTTGAATGCCGACGAGCCGCCCGAGGACGTGGTCAACGCGGTGATCGCCTCGCCGGTGACGCGGCTGCCGCTCTGGCGCGAAGAGCCCGAGAATATTATCGGCATATTGCACGTGAAGGATCTGTTGCGTGCGCTGCATGCGGTGGATGGCGACGCCTCCAAGGTCGACATTGGCGCGCTGTTGACGCCGCCCTGGTTCGTGCCCGACACGCGCCCGGTATCCGAGCAGCTCAAGGCGTTCCGCCGCCGCAAGACGCCATTCGCGCTGGTGGTGGACGAATATGGCGAGGTCGAAGGTCTGGTCACGCTCGAGGACATCTTGGAAGAAATCGTCGGCGACATCACCGACGAGCACGACGTCGCCATGCCGGGCGTGCGCAAGCAGCCGGACGGTTCGGTCAATGTGGACGGTGCGGTGACTATCCGCGACCTCAACCGCGTCATGGACTGGAACCTGCCGGACGAGGAGGCGACCACCATCGCCGGACTGGTCATCCACGAGGCTCGCTCGATTCCGGAAGTCGGGCAGAGCTTCACCTTCCACGGCTTCCGCTTCCGCGTGCTGCGCCGCGAGCGCAATCGCATTACCGCGCTGCGCATCCAGCCGCTGCCGCGCAAGCAGTCGGCGAAGGCGGGTTGAGGCCCGCGCCACATACGTATTACGTATTGACGTCGTCACCGCCGGGACAAGGCCTGCCGTGACGGTCTATGCGTCTTCCCCCGGCGCGGCGGCGTGGATGGCGAGCGCATGCACGCCGCCGGCAAGCTCATCCGAAAGAATTCCGTTAATCATGCGATGGCGTTCGATCCGGGTCTTACCTTTGAACGCCTGCGACACGATATAGACGCGGTAATGAGTTTGCCCGCCCGGCCGGTGCCCGGCATGGCCTTCGTGCCGGTGCGATTCGTCCACTACCTCGAGGCTTTGTGGCTCGAAAGCCTCGGTCAACTTCTTTGTGATGAGATCGGCTGTGCGCATGCTGCTCGGATTAGGAGAGGGCGGCGCGCAGGTCAATGGCGGCGGCGCACCCATGCGGGGACGCGGGCACCGTTTGTCAAGTCTTGAAGGTGACATGTCTAATGGCGCATAGTGTTCGGTCATGAAATTCAACTCGCCCCTTTTTGATCGCGTCCGCGTCAAGCCGGACAAGGATCGCCGGCCGAAAACCGGCGGGCCGGCCTGCCAATGGGCGGGCTGCAAGGAAATAGCCGCGCATCGCGCGCCCAAGGGACGCGATAACGAGAAGGAATACTGGCGCTTTTGCCTCGAGCACGTGCGGCAATACAATCAGTCGTACAATTTCTTCAAAGGCATGAACGACGCCGCAGTGATGGCCTACCAGAAGGATGCCATCACCGGCCATCGCCCGACCTGGAAGATGGGAACCGGCAAGGCCAATGCCCGCCCCGATCTTCGCGCCTTCGGCAGCGGCGCCGATCCGTTCAGCCTGTTCGGCGACGGCCTGCGCGCCGAACAGCAAGCGCGTGCGGAAACCGCCCGGCCGATCCGCAATGCCGAGCGCAAGGCGCTCGATACGCTGGGGCTCGACGTCGGCGCCACCCCGCACCAGGTGAAAATGCGTTTCAAGGAACTGGTGAAACGCCATCATCCCGACGCCAATGGCGGCGACCGCTCGACTGAAGACCGGCTGGTCGCGGTCATCCAGTCGTACAACTACTTGAAATCGGTCGGTTTCGGTTAAAAGGCGCACCCTCCGCACAATTGGAAACCGGTTTGCGGCCAAGACTGCGCGCCCGAAAAATTTCCGACCATCGCTGTCCGCGCAACCCAGCCCCGCCTTTCGCTCAGGCTCGGCCGTACCTATCTTATTGATATTATTGATGCTGTTATTCGCCGGCGGCGGGTTTTTCGCGACCGATCCGTCTGTTAAGTTGCCGCCCCATCAGCCGGATGGACGAGTCGGGGCGTAATAGGCTTCGAATGATCTCGAAGCCACGGAGGTTCAATTGACTGCTGCAACACAAGAAATCGCCGGCCTGCCTGACATGAAGGTGTCGATCCGGCAGGTTTTCGGCATCGAGAGCGATATGGAAGTGCCGGCTTATTCCAAGCCTGACGAGCACGTGCCCGACATCGACCCCGATTACCGCTTCGACCGGCCGACCACGCTCGCGATTCTCGCCGGCTTCGCCAGGAACCGCCGCGTGATCGTCACCGGCTATCACGGCACCGGCAAGTCCACCCATATCGAACAGGTGGCCGCGCGGCTCAATTGGCCCTGCGTGCGCGTCAATCTCGACAGCCACATCAGCCGTATCGATCTGATCGGCAAGGACGCCATCGTCATCAAGGACAACCAGCAGGTCACCGAGTTCCGCGACGGCATCCTGCCCTGGGCGCTGAAGAACAACGTCGCGCTTTGCTTCGACGAATACGACGCCGGGCGGCCGGACGTGATGTTCGTGATCCAGCGCGTGCTGGAAGTGTCCGGCCGGCTGACGCTGCTCGACCAGAACAAAGTGATCAAGCCGCATCCGGCGTTCCGCCTGTTCGCCACCGCCAACACGGTCGGCCTCGGCGACACCTCGGGCCTTTATCACGGCACCCAGCAGATCAATCAGGGCCAGATGGACCGCTGGTCGATCGTCACCACGCTCAACTATCTGCCGCACGACAACGAAGTCGAGATCGTGCTGGCGAAAGCCAAGCACTATCGCAACGAGCAGGGCCGCGACATCGTCAATAAGATGGTGCGGGTGGCCGACTTGACGCGCAACGCCTTCATGAACGGCGACATCTCGACGGTGATGAGCCCGCGCACCGTGATCACCTGGGCGGAGAACTCCGAGATCTTCAACGATATCGGGTTCGCCTTCCGGCTCACCTTCTTGAACAAGTGCGACGAGCTGGAGCGGCCGATCGTGGCTGAATTCTATCAGCGCTGCTTCGGCGTCGAGCTGCCGGAATCGTCCGTGAATGTGGCGCTGAGCTGATCTTTCTTCCCCTCCCCCACAAGGGGAGAAGGCAAGAAGTGCGTAGCAGGTTTAGCGAACACCATGGCCTCCAACATCAGAAGCAAACCGTCGCCGAAGGACTCGCCGACCGAGCCGTTCAAGCGGGCGGTGACCGGCTGTCTGCGCGCGATCGCGCGCAAGCCGGAGCTGGAGGTTTCCTTCGCCGCCGAGCGCCCCGGCCTGATGGGCGGCAAGGTGCGGCTGCCGGAACCGCCGCGCAAGCTCGGCAAAGGCGAGGCGGCGATCGTGCGCGGCCATGCCGACGCCATCGCCCTGCGAATTGCCTGCCACGATCCGGCGGTGCACCGCCGCTTGCAGCCGGGCGGCCAGCAGGCGCGCGCGGTATTTGAAGCGGTCGAGCAGGCGCGCGTCGAGGCGATCGGCGCGCGGCGCATGGACGGCGTCGCCAAGAACCTGACCGCCATGTTGGACGAGCGCTTCCACCGCGGCAAATTCGACGAGATCACCGAGCGCGCCGACGCGCCGATCGAAGACGCGCTGGCACTCATGGTGCGCGAGCGGTTGACCGGCATGGCGCCGCCGCCGGCGGCCAAGAAGCTGGTCGATCTCTGGCGTCCGCTGATCGAGGACCGCGCCGGGCGCGATCTCGACCGTCTGGAGGGCGTGGTCGAGGATCAGCGCCAGTTCGGCGACGCGGTGCACGACCTGCTCGACGCGCTCGAAATGGGCGATGACCGCAGCCGCAATTCCGAGGAGGAAGACGAGGAGGGCGAGGAGGATCGCCGCAAGCAGGATTCCGGCGAGGACGGCGAAGCCGCCGACAGCGATGAGATGCAGCGCATGAGCACGGAGGATACCCAGGTGTCCGCCGAGGACATGCCCGATTCCGCCGCCGAAGCGGCCGAGGCGCCGACCGCCGACATGGCCGACGACACCGACATGGGCGACGCCGAGAACCCGGGCGAGCCGCAGCGGCCGCGTCATTTCGGCGCCAACGAGCCGCGCGGTCCGGATTATCGCGCTTTCACCGCCAAGTTCGACGAGACCGTGGCGGCCGAGGACCTGTGCGAGCCGGAGGAACTGGACCGCCTGCGCGGCTATCTCGACAAGCAGCTGTCGAATTTGCAGGGCGTGGTCGCCCGCCTCGCCAACCGGCTGCAACGCCGGCTGATGGCGCAGCAGAACCGCTCGTGGGAATTCGATCTGGAGGAAGGCCAGCTCGATCCGGCCCGCCTGTCGCGCATCGTCATCGATCCCTTGCATCCGCTCTCGTTCAAGGCCGAGAAGGACATGCAATTCCGCGACACCGTGGTCACGCTGCTGCTCGACAATTCGGGCTCCATGCGCGGACGCCCGATCACGGTCGCCGCCACCTGCGCCGACATCCTGGCGCGTACGCTCGAGCGCTGCGGCGTCAAGGTCGAGATCCTCGGCTTTACCACGCGCGCCTGGAAGGGCGGCCAGTCGCGCGAGCAATGGCTCACCGCCGGCAAGCCGGCCAATCCGGGCCGGCTCAACGATCTGCGCCACATCATCTACAAATCGGCCGATGCGCCATGGCGGCGCGCGCGCAAGAATCTCGGCCTGATGATGCGCGAAGGCCTGCTCAAGGAGAACATCGACGGCGAGGCGCTCGACTGGGCGCATAAGCGCCTGTTGGCGCGCACCGAGCAGCGCAAGATCCTGATGATGATCTCCGACGGCGCGCCGGTCGACAATTCCACGCTGTCGGTCAATCCCGGCAATTATCTCGAACGCCATCTGCGCTGGGTGATCGAGGAAATCGAAACCCGCTCGCCGGTGGAACTGATCGCCATCGGCATCGGTCACGACGTGACGCGCTACTACCGCCGCGCCGTCACCATCGTCGATGCCGAGGAACTTGGCGGCGCCATGACCGAGAAGCTCGCCGAGCTGTTTGAGGAAAAGGTATCCACCGAACAGCCGCGCCCGGTGCGGAGGAAACGCGTAGCGTGATCCCGTATCCGGTTGTTCCCGCGAAAGCGGGGACCCAGGATCGTGTTCGCAGAGCTATTATGCTAGCTGGATTCCCGCTTACGCGGGAATGAGCGAAGTGTGGCTGGAAGCCGATGCAAATCTTCAAACGCCGGTCATTCGCTATCGTTGGCTTGCTGTTTGCCGTCATCGTTGTCGGTGCCTCGGCGCTGGCGGCCTCGCCTGCGCACCAGCCCGGCGCTGACGCACATCGTCGTGCAGGCGACGCCGATCGAATCTTTCGACAACCGCGATCCGACCCGGGTGCGGTTCGGCGCGCTGGAATTCCGCGGCGGCCTCGTTCTCACCTCGACGTATCGAGCGTTCGGCGGCATTTCCGCGCTGCGGGTCGAGCCCGACGGTAGCCATTTCCTCGGCGTCACCGATAACGGCTCCTGGCTGCGCGGGCGCATCGTCTATGAAAATGGCCGGCCCGCCGGCATCGCCGACGCCGAGATGGCGCCGATCCTCGGGCCCGACGGGCGGCCGCTGGCCGCGCGCGGCTGGTTTGACGCCGAATCGCTCGCCGAGGCCGACGGCACGCTCTATGTCGGGATCGAGCGGGTCGAGAAGATCGTGCGCTTCGACTATCGCCACAACGGCCTCGCCGCACGCGGCGAGCCGATCAAGGTGCCGGACGATTTTCACACTTTCTACCTACAACAAGAGTCTGGAATGCCTGACGGTGCCGCCGCAGGGTGCGCCACTCGCTGGCCAACTGATCGTCATCACCGAGCGCAGCCTCGACAAGCAAGGCAATCATCGCTCCTATCTGCTCGACGGCAATCATGTCGCGCGCTTTTCCGTCAAGCGCAGCGACGATTTCGACGTCACCGATTGCACCTTCTTGGCCCCGGCGGATCTGTTGCTGCTCGAGCGCCGCTATTCGCCGGCGCGCGGCGTCGCCATGCGCATCCGCCGCATCGCGCTCGCCGGCATCAAGCCGGGCGCGCTGGTCGAGGGTAAGCCTTTGATCGTGGCCGATCTCGGCTACCAGATCGATAACATGGAAGGCATCGCCGCGCATCGCAACGCGGACGGCGAAACCATCCTCACGCTGGTATCGGACGATAATTTCTCCGTCATCCAGCGCAATATTCTGCTGCAATTCGCGCTGGTGGGGGAGTGAATGGCAGCGCGCGCGGCGTGGTAAAATGCAAATGCCCCGCTTACGCGGGGCATGACACTTTCTAATAACAACTGAAAAAAATTAAGCTTAACTCGCCGCCGGCTCAGGCGCCGCGCTCGCCCGCTTCTTCACGATCGCGCGTTTGAGTTCGAGCATCTTCGGCGCCAGTTCGTCGTCTTTGGCCTTGAGCAGGAAAGCGTCGAGCCCGCCGCGATGGTCCACGGTCCTGAGCGCATTGGCCGACACCCGCACCCGCACCTTGCGCTGAAGCAATTCGGACACCAGCGTGACGTTGCGCAGGTTCGGCAGGAACCGCCGCTTGGTCTTGATATTGGAGTGGCTCACTTTGTGCCCGACCTGCGCCTTCTTGCCGGTCAGATCGCAACGCCATGACATGGCTTATCCCTCGAAAATGCGCCGGCGCACGCAGCGCCGGTCCGGTCGTCCATCGTGGAAGTCGGCCGGACGTATAGAGAGCGGGGTTGCAAGCGTCAAGCCGCGGAATTGAACCGGTTTTTGATGGTTTTTGCGCGATCTGCGGGCCTGCCGTGCGGCGTGCCGGCGATCAAACATTCGACGTATTCCGCGCCGACCTAGAGGCACCGAAGTCCGGCGAATTCGACGCTTTCCTGTGGGGCAACAGGCGCTCGGACCAGTGCGACCCTTGCATGCCGGTCACAACCGCCGGCTAGATGCCCGGCATCGGCCGCCACCGAGCGAAGCGATCGCCCGGAGTGAAAGTGGGTGAGGTTTCGTGTTGGCATTGCGCCGCCATTTCTGCCTCGTGCTGATGCTCGCCGCCGCACTGGCTGCCGCCGCGCCGGCCGCCGTTCGTGCCCAGGGCAAGCTGGAAGCGCGTTACTCGGCGACGCTGGCCGGCATCCCGATTGGTCAGGGCAGTTGGGTGGTCGATATCACCGACACCTATTATACGGCGTCGGCGAAAGGCGCCGCCACCGGCCTGGTGCGCGTCTTTACCGGCGGTCACGGCGCTACCGCCGCTTATGGCACGTTGCAAGCCGGCCAGCCGCTGGCCTCGATCTACGACTCCATGATCGTCACCAGCAAAAAGACCGACGAGGTCTGGCTCACGGTCGACAATGGCGATGTCACGGACTCCCGGCTCGATCCGCCGCTGGAAACCGAGCCGGATCGCGTGCCGATTACCGAGGCGCACCAGCACGGCATCCTCGATCCGATGACCGCATCGCTGCTGCGCACGCCCGGCAAGGGCGATCCGCTGTCGCCGGAAGCCTGCCAGCGCTCGCTGGCGGTATTTGACGGGCGGCTGCGCTACGACCTGCAGTTCGCCTTCAAGCGTATGGACCGCGTGAAGGCGGCCAAGGGCTATGCCGGCCGGGTGGTGGTGTGCGCGGTTTATTTCTCGCCGATCGCTGGCTACATCCCGTCGCGCGCGGTCATCCGCTACATTGCCAAGCTGCGCGACATGGAAGTCTGGCTGGCGCCGATCGCGGGCACGCGCATATTGGTGCCGTTCCGTGCGCAAGGCCCGACCCCGATTGGCCGGGTGGTGGTCGAAGCCACCCAATTCGTGTCGACGCCGGTTACGACCAGGGCCTCTGCCAATGGCATGAAGATCCCGTGAGAGCGCATGATCCCGGAAATATCCTGTCCCCGGCCTGATCGGGGGTTGGGCCGCGGTCTTCGAAAAGAGATCATGCGCAAAAGCAGGGGCTTGACTCTCGCGGTGGCGGCGAGCGGCGCCCTTGTTAACGTTTAGTGCAGGCTAACAGCCACTTAAATCGGCCTGCGCTACCCGATCTTGTGGCCTTGAGGGTATTGCTCGCCAGATATCGCCGTGAACGAAGCCGTACACCCACCGAGTCAGCGATTCGGGCGCGATTCGTTCCAGAACTCGTTCTAATACTTAACCTGCGGCCTTGTCTGTCGTCGCATTGTGATACAGGAAGCCTTTGGTTGGGCTGTGAAACGGCCCTGCCACCAGTCTGGACGCGTAATGGCCATCACCTTTTCCCCGCAGCCCAACCGAGCATCGCGTGCCCGCGGCGCCGGCGTCACCGCCGTGCTGGGGCCCACCAATACCGGCAAGACCCATCTCGCCATCGAGCGCATGCTGGCGCATTCCTCAGGCATGATCGGGCTGCCGCTGCGGCTGTTGGCGCGCGAGGTCTACAACAAGGTGGTCGATCGCGCCGGCAAGGATGCGGTCGCGCTGATCACGGGCGAGGAGAAGATCAAGCCGCCGAACCCGCGCTTCTGGGTTTCCACCGTCGAGGCCATGCCGCGCGACCTCGACGTGGCGTTCCTGGCCATCGACGAGGTTCAGCTCGGCGCCGACTTCGAGCGCGGCCATGTGTTTACCGACCGCATGCTGAATATGCGCGCGCGCGAGGAAACGCTGGTGCTGGGCGCGGCCACCATGCGGCCGATGGTGGAAAAATTGTTGCCGGGCGCGCATATCGTCAGCCGGCCGCGGCTGTCGATGCTCACTTACGCCGGCGAAAAGAAGCTGACCCGGCTGCCGTCGCGCTCGGCCATTGTCGCATTTTCGGCGGAAGAAGTTTACGCCATCGCCGAATTGATCCGCCGCCAGCGCGGCGGCGCCGCGGTGGTGCTGGGCGCGCTCTCGCCCCGCACCCGCAACGCACAGGTCGCGCTCTATCAATCCGGCGACGTGGATTATCTGGTGGCCACCGACGCCATCGGCATGGGTCTCAATCTCGACGTCGATCACGTGGCGTTCGCGGCCGACCGTAAATTCGACGGCTACCAGTTCCGCAAACTCAATCCTGCCGAGCTGGCGCAGATTGCCGGCCGCGCCGGCCGCGCCACCCGCGACGGAACGTTCGGCACTACCGGACGCTGCGATCCGTTCGAGCCGGAACTGGTGCAGGCCCTGGAGAGTCACACTTTCGAGCCGGTCCGTTTGCTGCAATGGCGCAATTCCGCGCTCGATTTCGCGTCGATCGGCGCCTTGCAGGCGTCGCTGGCGACAGCGCCGACCGAGCCGGGACTCACGCGCGCGCCGACGGCGGAAGACATTCTCGTTTTGGAACACGCCGCGCGCGACGAAGGCGTAAGATCGCTGGCGGTCAAGCCGGCGGCCATCGAACGGTTGTGGGAGGTCTGCCAGGTTCCCGACTATCGCAAGATCGCGCCCGCCACCCATGCCGAACTGGCGGTCACCCTCTATGGATTTCTGATGCGAGAGGGTAACATCCCGGTCGACTGGTTCAGTCAACAAGTGGCGCAGGCCGACCGAACCGACGGCGGCATCGACACCCTCTCCAACCGGATCGCGCATGTCAGGACCTGGACTTTCGTCGCCAACCGCCCGGATTGGCTCGCCGACCCGGAACATTGGCAGGGCGTCACCCGCGCGGTCGAAGACAAGCTGTCCGATGCGCTGCACGAGCGCCTGGCCGAACGTTTCGTGGACCGCCGCACCAGCGTGCTGATGCGGCGGCTGCGAGAGAACACGATGTTGGAAACCGAAATCGGAAAATCTGGCGAAGTCACCGTCGAGGGCCACGCGATCGGCCGGCTCGACGGATTCATGTTCGCGCCCGATGCCTCCGCCGCCGGCTCCGAAGCCAGGGCGCTCAACGCGGCCGCGCAGAAGGCGCTGGCCGGCGAGATCGAGGCGCGCGCCACCAAACTGTCGCAGGCGCCGAACGACCAGATCGTGCTGGCGAGCGATGGCGCGCTGCGCTGGACCGGCGATGTGGTCGGCAAGTTGATCCCCGGCGACGACGTGTTGCGCCCGCGCCTGCGTATCGTCGCCGACGAGCATCTGACCGGACCGGCGCGCGAACTGGTGCAGAACCGGCTCGATCTCTGGCTCAAGACGCATATCGAAAAGCTGCTGGCGCCGTTGTTCTCGCTCACCGCCGCCGATGACGTGACCGGCATGGCGCGCGGCATCGCGTTCCAATTGGTGGAATCGCTCGGCGTGCTGGAACGCCAGAAGGTAGCCGAAGAAGTCAAAGGCCTCGACCAACCGGCGCGCGCCACGCTGCGCAAATACGGCGTCCGCTTCGGCGCCTACCACATCTATTTGCCGATCCTGCTCAAGCCGGCGCCGCGCGCTTTGGCGACGCAGCTCTGGGCGCTCAAGCACGAGAGCCCGGAGGCGAAAGGGGTCGGCGACTTGCTGCACCTGGCCGCCAGCGGGCGCACTTCGATCCCGGTCGACAAAGAAACGCCAAAGCCGCTCTACCGCACCGCCGGCTATCGCGTCTGCGGCGAGCGCGCGGTGCGCGTCGATATCCTGGAACGGCTCGCCGATCTGATCCGTCCGGCACTGTCCTGGCGCGAAACCTCGCCGGGCCCGAAACCGGACGGCGTGTTCGACGGGCGCGGCTTCGTGGTCACCGGCGCGATGACCTCGCTCACCGGCGCATCGGGCGAGGACTTCGCCTCTATCCTGCGCTCGCTCGGCTATCGCATGGAGCGGCGCCCGAAGCCGGCCGAGCCGGCGGCGCCGGTCGCGGCCGCGCCAGCAAGCGTGCCAGCGGCCGAAGCGCAAACGGTCGACGCGTCGGCAGCCGAAACGCCAGTCCCCGAAATGCCGACCGCCGATCTGACGGTGGTCGAACTTTCCGCGCCCGCATTGGACGAGCCGCAGCCGGAAGCCGCACCGGCCGAACCGCCGCAGGTCGCGGCGCCGCCGCCCGAGGCCGCGGCGAGCGAACCCCCAACCGAAACGCCGCATGCCGCTGCTCTGCCGCTCGAAGCAGAACAACAAAAAGAAGAACAAGTTGCTCCGGTGAGTGCCGACGCGAGTTCTGAGCACATCGAGCTGGCGAACAGCGAAGCTGCGGCAAGTTCTGCCGCCGCCGCGGAGCCGGCCTTGATCGAAGTCTGGCGCCCGGCCGGCCGGTTCGAGAAGCGGAACAATCGACCGCGCCGTCCGCGCCGGCCGCAAAAAGCACCGGTGCAAGCGGCAGCACCGGCTGCCGTGCAAACCGGGGAGGCCATCGCCGCCGCGCCGGCGGACGCTTCGCCGTCTGCCGCGCCGGCCGAAACCACTGAAAGACCAAGCGGTCCGCGCCCGGCCCACGAACGTAAAGATCGCCAGCAGCGGCAGGACCGCCACGAGCGCCAGCAGCGGATGGAGCGCCAGGGCCAGCGTGCCGAGCGTCAAGGCGGCGGGCCGCCACGGCGCGATCGTCCACCGCGCCGCGACAAGGGCGACCGCGTGGATCGCGCCGAACGCGAGCAGTATTACGCCAAGCCCTATGGCGGCGGCGCGGAGCGCCGCGACAAGCAGCCGGATCCCAATTCGCCGTTCGCCAAGCTCGCCGCCCTCAAGCAGCAGCTTGAGCAAAGCACCAAAGATTCCTGACGCGCATGATTCCGAAAAGTGTGCACCGATTTTCGGACAAGATCATGCGCCGGTTTTAAAATCTTGGACCGCCAACGCATCGACAAATGGCTCTGGCACGCGCGCATGGTGCGCACGCGCAGCGACGCCTCTGCGCTGGCGGAAGCGGGCTTCGTGCGGCTCAACGGCAAGCGCGTGAGCGCGCCGAGCCACCTGGTGCGCATCGGCGACGTGGTGACGCTGGCGCTCGACCGCTCGGTCAGGGTGATCCAGGTCGAGGGCTTTTGCGAAAAGCGCGGGAGCGCACCCGCGGCCCGTGCGCTTTACCGCGATTTGACAACAAGTTCCGGGGCCAAGGCCTGCACCTTCACCGGCATTCCCCCTAAGGTTTCGCCCCGAAATGGCCGCTAGCCCGCGCCCGATCGTGGAATTGGCGTGGCTTGCGGCCCGTCTAACGTTACGATAGGCAGCGCTGCTGATCTAAACCCGGAGCCGGAATGACCTACGTCGTCAACGAAAACTGCATTAAATGCAAGTACATGGACTGCGTGGAGGTGTGTCCGGTGGACTGCTTCTACGAAGGCGACAACATGCTGGTGATCCATCCGGACGAATGCATCGATTGTGGCGTCTGCGAGCCGGAATGCCCGGTCGACGCCATCAAGCCGGATACCGAGCCGGGCCTCGAGAAGTGGCTGGAATTGAACGCCGAATACGCCAAGACCTGGCCGAATATTACGGTCAAAGGGCAAGCGCCGGCCGATGCCAAGGATTGGGAGGGCGTGCCGGACAAGTTCAAAAAGTTCTTCTCCGCCAAGCCGGGAACCGGCGATTAAGCCAGACATCGCTCCAAAGCGGGCAGCTTTGGGCGCGTTGGCGGCGTCCGGTGTGACGGCGTTAACCGATATGCCAATTTTGCAGGCAAGTTAGCTCCGAATTGCGCATTTGCGGCGCCATAAGGCTTTGATTTTGGCCAAAAATGTGCTATGTAAGGTAAATGCGATGATGATGAAAAACGCCGCTACGGATGCGCTCCCCTGCTCGGGAGCATTATTTTTCGCGGCTTCTACCCCCAAGGGTCTTGAAAGAGGGCGTGCAATCCACGCGTGAGCAGTGGCAGGAAAACCGCGTCATAAAGCTAAGAAAGGTTCCACCGGCATGAGCCGGAGACCGAAAAAGTCTGCCGAAGCGCGGCGGACCTCTCATGCCTCGCGCGGCGCCGTCCGTGGCGGGGCTCCCGCAGCCAAAATGGCCGGCAGCCACAAAGCGGCCGGTGAAGGAGTAATGCCCGGAATGCCCAGCAAGAAGACGACTCAACGACAAGGCTTCAAGACCAACGAGTTCATCGTCTATCCGGCCCACGGGGTCGGCCAGATCCTGGCCATCGAGGAACAAGAGGTCGCCGGCGCCAAGCTCGAACTGTTCGTCATCAACTTCGTCAAGGACAAGATGACGCTGCGGGTTCCGACCGCTAAAATCGTGTCGGTCGGCATGCGCAAGCTGGCGGAGGCCCCGCTGGTCAAGCGTGCGCTCGAGACGCTCAAGGGCCGCGCGCGCATCAAGCGCACCATGTGGTCGCGCCGGGCGCAGGAATACGAAGCCAAGATCAATTCCGGCGACATCGTCGCCATCGCCGAGGTGGTGCGCGACCTGTACCGCTCGGAGACCCAGCCGGAGCAGTCCTATTCCGAGCGGCAGCTTTACGAAGCCGCCCTCGACCGGCTGTCGCGCGAGATCGCGGCGGTGCAGAAGATCACCGAGACCGAGGCGATCAAGGAGATCGAGGGGGCCCTTGCCAAGGGCCCTAGGCGTGGGCCAAAGCCCGCCGACGAGGCGGATGGCGAACCCGCCGCCGAGGAAGAGGCGGCCTGACCGTCTCTCGCTCGCGACACCGACAAATAACGGAAAGCCCGGCAGCGATGCCGGGCTTTTTCATTTGGGTCTTCTGAGCTCATCCTGTGGAGCCGCGCGCCAGCGCGGCGTCTCGAAGGATGGCCGGAACTTGGGGCCTCATGGTTCGAGGCGCGCCGTTGCCGCGGCGCTCCTCACCATGAGGGAATAGGCAGGAGCGTAGGCTGGTTTCGTCGGTTTGCCCGCTGTATCCAGATGGCTAGTATACCGGGCACTTGCGGCGGCGACGATCCCGGGAGCAAACGATGACCGCCATTCGCGGCTATGTGGCGCCCACCAATGAAACCGACGCGCTCGGCGTGCATTCGCTCGATCAGTTCGTGCTGGCGGTGCCCGACGTCAACGCCGCGCAGGACTTCTACGGCAATTTCGGCCTCGACGTCGCGCGCGACGGCAACACGCTGGCGATCAAGACCTTCGGCCACGAACACCGCTGGGGTTCGGTGGTGGAAGGCAAGAGCAAGGCGCTGCATCATCTTTCGTTCGGCTGCTACGCCGAAGATTTGCCGCGGCTGAAGGCGCGCATCGAAGGCGCCGGCGTTAAGCTGGTCGATCCGCCTTCCGGCTTCGAGAGCAACGGCTTCTGGTTCCGCAATCATGAGAACGTGCTGATCCAAGTGAAGGTCGGGCCCAAGGTGTCGCCCGACCGGAAAATGGAAAGCGTGTGGACGCCGGCGCCCGGCGGACGGGCGGGCGCCGCGATCCGAGCGAAGTCGCCGCTGACGCGGCCGCGCCGGCTCTCGCATGTGCTGAACTTCACCGCCGACGTCGACGCCTCGATCAAGTTCTACGAGCGCACGCTCGGCCTTCGCCTGTCCGATCGCGCCTCCGACCTGGTGGCGTTCATGCATGGCATCCACGGCAGCGATCACCATATGCTGGCGCTGGTGAAATCGTCCGCGCCCGGATTCCACCATTGCAGTTGGGACGTGGCCAGCATCGAGGAGATCGGGCTCGGCGCCATGCGCATGCACGACAAGGGCTGGACCAAGGGCTGGGGCCTGGGGCGCCACGTGCTCGGCTCGAATTATTTCCACTATGTGCGCGATCCGTGGGGCAGCTTTGCGGAATATGCCTGCGATATCGATTACATCCCGAAAGACCAGCGCTGGCCGGCCGCCGACCACAAGCCGGAGGATTCGTTCTATCTCTGGGGTCCCGATGTGCCGCCCGAATTCACGATCAATTACGAGGCGGGGGAGGGGTGAGCGGCGGCATCCAGCTCGCAGGCATCTCAGCCGTCATGGCCGGGACAAGCCCGGCCATGACAGCGGAGAGTCGGTGCTACGCAGTCAGATTTTCAGTCCACCACCAGCTTAACTTTCGTGCCCGGCTTTAGCGTGTCGCGCGGCCCGAGCCCGTTGAGCACGCGGAAGCGGTCGAGCGCGTTATCGGCGGTCGCCATGCGGCGCGCGAGCGATTGCACCGTGTCCTTGCCGCCGACGGTGACGATCTTCAGGCGCAGCGGATGCACCTGCTTGCTTTCCTTCAGGCTCATGCGGCGGAAAGTTGCAATCGAATCGCGGAACGAGCGGTCGATTGGCGCGGTCTTGTCCTTGGCCGCATAGATGAAGCGATAGACGTCGCTGCCGAAACGCACGGCGAACAGCCGGAACGACCACCGGTCGCCGGTCGCGGTCGCGGTCGCCGCCGGAAAGCCGTTGACGGTGAATTCCTCGAGGCTGGCCGGATCGACATTCTCCATCCAGCCCGATTTCAGATAATCGGGCAGCGACTGTTCGGCCGGCACGCTGACCACGTCGAGCCGCATGGCCTCGTTGCCGCCCTTGAGGCCGAGCACCGCTTGCGCGGTATTGTCCAACGAGAAACCGGGCGGCGCCACGAAAGTGAAGCCGAGCTTGGGATGCAGGAAGCGCCGGCCGCGCACAAAGCCCTCGCTCGGATCCTCGCCATAGACCATGCCGTTGAGCAGGCCGAGATATTCGGCGCGGTCGCGTTCGCCCGCGCCGGGGGCGCTATATTGCCGGGCGTTGGCGAGCGCGTTCTTGACCCGCTCGGGTGTCGCCGGATGCGTGGTGAGGAAGTCGGGCGCGCGCCCCTCGCCACCGCCGGCCGGCTTGAGATCGGCATTGCGCTGCATGTCGGTGAGAAAGCGCGAGGCGCCATACGGATCGAAGCCGGCGCGCGCCGAAATGCCGACGCCGATGCCGTCGGCCTCGAATTCCTGCGCGCGCGAGAAGGCCGCCAGCGTGAGCTTCGACTTGGCAAGCGCCAGCGCGCCCATCTGCGGATCGCTGAGCACGTCGCTTACCACGTGACTGATGAGCGCGGCCTGGCGCGCCTGGTCTTCGCGGATCGCAGCATGACGCGCGATCACGTGGCCCATTTCGTGCGCCAGCACGGAGGCGAGCTCGGCCTTGTCGTTGGCGAGCGCGATCAGGCCGCGCGTGACGTAGAGGTGGCCGTTCGGCAGCGCGAAGGCGTTGATGGCCGGTGAATTGAGGATCGTGACCTTGTACTTCAGTTCCGGCCGTTCGGATGCCGCGACCAGGCGGGCCACGGTTTTTTCGATCGTCGCCTGCAGCCGGGCGTTTTCGTAAATGCCGCCATAGGAGGCCAGGATGCGCAGGTGCTCGCGCTCTTCCGCCGGCTGCATTTCGGACTGCGCGGAGGCCTGCGGCACCGGCAGCGAAACCTGGGGGTTGTCCGGCGTGCTGGTGCAGCCGGCCAGCAGCAAGGCCAGCACCGTCGCGATGCCGTATAGCCGGTTCGCCATTGTTACTGTTGCAGCCATGGCCGCTGTGCTCGCGATCGGCTTTTTCTGGGGCATGATCTTGTCCGAAAACCGGCTCCAACCATTCGGGACCATGCGCTAGTCGACGAGTTCGATCTGCTCGGGCGCTTCGGCCGCGATGATGGGACCGCCACGCTGCTCAATCCAGCCGCGCACCCGGATGCGGCGGCCTTCGAGCGCTTTCGGTGCGACACCGGCCGCGGTAAAGGCGCGGGCCTTGCGCCGCAGAATGGTCACGGTGAAGTCCCGCGTCCAGATCCGCCCGAAATTCACGTATATAGTGGCCCCACTTTCGTGTACCGACAAGACCTTGCCTTCCACCAGCGCGAACCGGCCCCGCTCGGCCCGCAGCTTGGTACGATTTTCAGCCGACAAAGGGGCGAAATTTGGATCGGCCCATAGCCCGCGCCGGGCCGTCCGCGCCGCGCGTTCGGCGCTCAAAAGGGCGTCGGCGCAGGCTTTGTCGCCCACACGCGCCGACACCCGCGCGCGACCTTGCTCCAGCATGGCCTGCTGTACCGACTGCTGGGCGTCATCAATGAAAGCAAATGCGACCAGGCGGCCGTAGCGATCATGCTCGGCGCCGACCCGGGCAAGCCGAAGCGAATGTCCGGCGGCGAGGCTTTGCAATGCGGCTCGGCTGCCTTCGGGCACTTCGATCGCCGCCAGCCGCAGCTCGCGGCCGTCATCGAGCAGCAGCGTGCGGCCGTCGCGCACTGCGGCGACCTGCGCGGTGCCGATTGCCGTGAGCTTGCAGCCATCCTGCGCTGCTGCATCGCCCGCAAGCAACGCGCCTGCGGCGGCGGCCAAGGCGAAAACCAGATGAGGGCGCGATCGGTGTTTCATCACGGCGGCCGGTGGCCGGACCAAGCGACAATACGCGACCAGCATAGCCGTCATTGTGACCGCCGGGCAGGGATCAATTTCATCGCAGCGCGGGCCGCTCAATCATTGCGCATTTCCGCCATCGGCCGCGTGTTAGCGCGTTGTCGGGGTGAAACCGCAGGAGCGGGCGACGGTGGTGCATGAGCGAACCCCGTGCGCGGCGCGCAAGCTTGTGCTAAATCGCGCCGAACGGTCCCGTAGCTCAGCAGGATAGAGCAGCGGTTTCCTAAACCGAAGGTCGGAGGTTCGAACTCCTCTCGGGACCGCCAGTAATAACAAATACTTAACTGAGATTTCGGTCGCACTTGCCGTTTATCTAACGCGGCCGGGTAATCAGCGGGGTAACGCCCTAGCGGTGGTGAGCGGGCATTGGGGCAGGGCTACCCCATGCAATGCCCCGCGCCGGGCCTAGGAGAGTCCAGGGACGGCCCGCCGGGCCGGGCCGCCACCGCGTACACACCAGCGGAGGGGCCAAAGGCCTTCCCTGGAGTCCGCAAGCCGCGGCAGCGGGCGTGGGGCAAGGCTGCCGCAAGGTCCGCTTGAAAACTTACCGATGAAAAGCAGTCCGCGCGATTTAAGGAAATGGCACGGACGCTTGAGGCGGACGAAAGCGGCAAAAAATCTGAAAATGTCTTTACGAAGCTAGTCCAGCCTCGGAAGCCTCTATGAGTTTTGGAGTTTGCTCCGTAGGAGGAAGCGGAAGTGGAGGCCCCGACTTTCTAGCCTTCATATCACGGACCATAGCGCCTATCGCGCTCTCAACTATTCCTACTAGGGAAAGACTTTCATCGTTATCCAATCGAGTTTCGGGATGAATAACAGGGTTCCTGTGCATATCTTTAATTTGCTGAAGAATGGTGACGATCTTTTCATCCGCGCCGCATTTATGAAGATTGTTGATATATACGCCCCAATTTCTCATCTTTGGTTTGGGTAGTTTTCCAACAACAGTTTCATAATAGCGACGCAATACAGATTCAGCACATCGGAAAATATGAAATGCAGCAGCGGTTGGAATTTCAAACGCGAGACACTTCCCTGCTTCCCGAATATTATATTTTTCATCGTGGGTAAAATTCGACCTAACCTCCAACGAAAATAAAGTCTCTCCCTCACTAACTAAGGCCTCAATATTATACGCGCGCTTGGGCCAAACGTGATAAACGGGCTGGACAGCTAGCTCGCCCATTAGAAGAGTATTTAAGCCCGATGCGAGAAGCCAAATATCCCATCGGCTTGCGTCCATCGCAGCTTGTTGCGCTTCTGGTGGCACAGAAAGCACAGCATTGATTTTACTGAGCAGACTGTGAATGACAGGGCGACTTGCTCTTAAATCCAATGGATAGATTTTTTGGTCGGAGAGCGGATTTAACAATTCGCGAGCGCGATACAAATTTAAGGTCGTCATTTCAGAAATTTTTGTAAAATCGTAAACTGGCGCAAGAACCTCGCCCAAATTGCAAAACCAAGCCAAACTTATTCGTTGCATATTCCCTCCTCGTCTAGGGGGAATAATACCTGCCAGCGTCGGCCATGGACTAGGGCGCAACCCCCGGTTACTCTTAGCTTAGTTCCGGTGGGTACGGGAGCGATAATAATAGGAAAATAATCCCAATTATCCTATTGACACCACAAGCCAGAAATGCTAGGTTTTGACCATCAAAAGGTGATGGTCATGGACGTTTTTAGCGCTCCCCACTTCCGAGACGATAACGAAGCCCGCAAGGTCCTAGAGGGCCTTTATTGGCCGGAAGGTCCGATCTGCCCGCATTGCGGGACGATCAACCACGCCTATGCCACAAAGCGCCCAGGCGTGTTCCGCTGCGCTGAAAAGGAGTGTCGGAAGGATTTCACGGTGACCATGAAGACGGTCATGGAGCGGTCCCATATAGCCCTGCACAAGTGGCTACAGGCGTTCCACCTACTGACCAGTAGCAAAAAGGGCATGTCGGCCCATCAGCTACATCGGACCTTAGGCATCGCCTATCAGTCGGCTTGGTTCATGTGCCACCGCATCCGTGAAGCAATGCGCGATGGTGGCCTTGGCCCGCTCGGTGGCGAAGGTAAAATCGTCGAGGCTGACGAGACATATTTTGGCCCGACTGAGCAGCCGCGACCTTCCAAGCAGCGCGGTGGCCGACCGTACAAGGTTGGCTCACGCGGCCCGCGCGATAAGCGTCCAATAGTCGCCTTGGTGGAGCGCGGCGGCAATGTTCGTACGTTCCACGTAGCTGTGGCCGACAAGGTGAATGTGCAGGCGATCGTTGCGGACAATATTTTGAAAGAGAGCCGTTTGCATACTGATGAAAGCCGTCTCTACTTCGGTGCTGATCAGCATTTTGCCTCGCATGAAACCGTGAAGCACTCGGCCAAGGAATATGCGCGCGGAGACGTGCATACCAATTCTGCGGAAGGCTATTTTTCAATTTTCAAACGAGGAATGAAAGGCGTCTATCAGCATTGCAAGGAAAAGCATTTGCATCGGTACTTGGCCGAGTTCGACTTCCGCTACAATCACCGCATCAAGCTTGGGTTTAATGATGGAGACCGCGCGACGCGCGCCATCGCTGGCGCACAGGGGAAGCGTCTCACGTACCGGCAACCTCACTAAGCCGGATTTCAAATATCAGGCCGCGAGGTTTTTCCGATGGCGACGAAAGAGAAAATAAAAAAAGGCGGCTACCAACTAGTTATGGTCGAGTGGGAAGATAGCGCCCGCCCTATTTCAGCATGGCAATGGATTGATGATTATCTACTGCCGGAAACTGTACCATGTGTATCTGTTGGATTTTTGATAGCCGACACAAGATCAGCAATCGCGGTCGCACCCAACCTAGGAGACATTGAGCGCGACCGCGCGCAGGCTAGTGGAATTATTCGCATTCCTCGCTCAGCCGTGCGGAGTATCCGTCACCTATAACTACTTTTTCGTGGTGATCTTGTGATACCTACGCGGCTCAATGTGCGCCAGCACTGATCCAGCAAGTTCTCTTACCTGCTTTGTTGATAGTTGGCTGGGTCGCGTCAGCCCTTCACCAGCAAGGTGCTTGACCCTGTTTGATGTGATCGGGGCCGGTGGTCGTGGTGGCGTCTTATACCCAATCGCGCTACCCGCGACCTACCTGCGGCGTTGCGGCGGGTTTGCGATGTCCGCCCAGGTGTTTGATTTAACTCACGTTTACGATGCGACCAGCCCGCACTACAGCAGGTAACATAAGTCGAGGTTTTTGAGTTTTGTATTAGTCATTTTTAGTTTCCTTTCCTTTTTTCAGTCGAGCGCGCCTTGGCGTGCCAAGGCGTTTTGCTGGAATTTCCTTCATCGGCCTATGGCCGGTGATCCTTGCGCCGCGTAATGCGGCTTCAAAACGGCTCGCGGCTTCCCGTTCGGAGAATAAATCGTCCGTTCGTTTTCGCACCATTGAGCCTCCATAAACCATTGAACCAACTCAATATTTGCAATCGGTTCAAGTAGTTAGTATATGTGTCCGAGGCGGCGGGCGCCGCCGGAAGCCATCCGACAGCGCCCTTCACCTCATGAAGCTATTGTTGCATGTACCACCTCCCGGCCTCGGCTTTACGGAGCCTCAGTGCTGGGTCGCAAGCCGAAGGGGATCGTCGGCTAAACTTCTCCCTTCGACGGACATAGATTGGAGCGCTCGCCATTACGGCGAGCGCTTCATTCGTTAGAGGCGATAAGCCGGACATGGGCACCTTTCTCACTCTGAGCCGCTGCCTTTAGTTCGGCTGCTTCTCTCCTAATTATTCGCGGGCGTACTCCATGTAAAAAGAGAGCATTAGCGGAGATATTCAATTTCTCAGCGACCTCGCGAAGGATCATGCCGTCTAAGATCATTTTTTTCGCCTCTGCAACCACTGCTGGAGTGGCTTTAATTCTGGCTCCTATTCGTACCCCCTTGGCCTTCGCAAGCTCCATGCCGGCCTTGGTCCGCTCAGCATGTTCGGTGCGGGTTCGTCCGCCCTTGCCAGCGCGCTTCACTAAAAGCTTCCTAAGCTGCGCCTTCGTATATTTGCTGCGTAGATGCCAAGCGCCCCAACCGACAGGAATTACGTTGGTGTTTTTGATGGCCATCTTTTTCAGCGCCCAATGAACTGCTTCTATGGGCGTGTCGGACGCGACCTCACAGCCAACGCTTTCAAGTTCAGTCCAAATTTGTTTGGGTGTTTTCGGAGTTTTTGACGCTCTGAGGCATTCAAAAATTGCGTCGATAAGCGGCAATTTAGCCCAATCAGCGCTAGCAACTTCCTTGGCAATCTTTGCCGAGGGCGCCGCCTCCCCACTGGGGCGACCAAGCTTGGCGTAGATAATTGCCAAGCGCTCAAGGACCTCTGCCTCTTTCAGCAGAGCCTCATCCGGTGTGATTGCCTTTGGTTCCTTACCCATAACGTCCATCGCAAACCTGAGCGCGACGGAATCACCCGTCGCAACCAAGTCACTGATATAGGCGCTTAGGAAGGGGTGATCAAGTAAAAGCGGCCTCATTTATGGATTGTCATATTGTGGTTTTGGACTTTAATCCTGTGGTGTCAGCGTGATAATTAGGAAAATAATCCCAATTATATACTTGACACCCCATGCACCAAGGTGTAGTATTTGAGCCATCAGATAGGGATTGATGGCTATGACGACATTCAATGAGCCTCAGCATCAGACCGAAGAAGCCGCCCGCGCAGTGGTTTGAAAACCTGCGCTGGCCCGGTGGTGTGGTTTGCCCACATTGCGGCTCTGCTAGGCCGCGCCTACGCCCGTTCTAAGCCAGGTCTATACCGCTGCGCCGAAAAGGAATGCCGCAAAGATTTCACTGTCACGACTAAGAGCGTGATGGAATCGAGCCATATCCCGCTGCGCCTATGGGCGCAGGCATTCACGCTGCTTTGCTCGTCAAAAAAGGGTATGAGCGCGCATCAGGTCCACCGCACGCTCAAGATCACATACAAATCGGCTTGGTTCCTTTGCCATCGCATCCGCGAGGCTATGAGGACGGGCGGCCTAGAATTGCTTGGCGGTAAGGGTAAGATCGTAGAGGCCGATGAGACCTATTTTGGTCGCACTAAGGAAAAGCAGCTCGCTCGTTAAGCCGCGTCAGGATCGGCCTTACACCAAGAGTGGCTGGAAGGATAAAGGCTCGCGCGACGCTCCTATCGTGGCGCTAGTCGAGCGCGGCGGCACTGTGCGCACCTTCCACGTTGCTCACGCTGATAGAATGATACCGTTGGCGGTATTGTCGCGAGCAACATCGCCCGCGAAATCTCGCCTTCATACGGATGAAAGCCGCCTTTATTGAGAGATCGGCCAGTTAGTTTGCCGCGCATGAAACTGTGAAGCATAGCGTTGGCGAATACGTCCGTGATGATATTCATACGAACTCGGCAGAAGGTTATTTCTCAGCATTTTCAAACGCGGAATGCGCGGTATGTATCAGCACTGCGAAGAAAAGCACCTACACCGCTATCTTGGCTGAATATGATTTCCGGTATAATCATCGGATTAAGCTTGGTTATAACGATGGCGATCGTGCGGCGCTTGCTGTGAAAAATGCAGCGGGGAAGCGTCTCACGTATCGTCAATCTCACTAAACCAAGTTTTAGAATTAAAGCCGAACGCTTTTTGCGCTGGCGGCGAAAGCACAAATGAGAAAACCCGGACTGGCATCCGGGCTTCTCAAATATGGCGTGGCAAAGCGCCCTTGTGTCGCAAAGTAACAACTTACGCGAACAGGAGGCGTTTGTCTATGAACGATGCACCATTGATGGCGGCTTATGAGGAACTACGGACGCTGCTTGCAAATCCACGATGCCCGGAAGGGGTCAAGGTGGCCTGCCTTCGCCTTAGCGACATCCAGACAAAACTGTTCTGTTCGGTAAGTGAGAGTTACCGGACAGGGAATGGGGCCGATCCTGTTGAGGATACCGGGACACTTAACCTCGGAATGCGCCTTGAGCCATCCAATTTCCTTTGTGAACTCCTCGCCGCACTCCGGGCATTTGAGTGGCCAAAGGTCCTGGTCCTCATACATGACGCCACCTCTGAAACTGAATTGGCTCAATTATCAGAAAGAATATAGCGGAATGCGAGACCAATAATCCAAGATAGGCCCGCAAAAAAGGAAAGCGTGACCGCTACTATTGTGGTCGTATCGGGGTGCTCAGACCCTCCAAAAAAACCCATTAATATCAAAACACATAATAAAGTGCCGACCCCGCAAATTGCTGCGCCGACGCAACCCAGCCAATAAAGAACGTTTCCTAACCGCGCGACCATTATTTGGTGCGTTTTTTGCGTTGTGTTTGGGCACTTCGAAGTCATGCTTTTGAGCGGCTTAGGAGCCATGCTGAATGCTCCTTGGATGGCTGCTTTCACGCGCTGTGCAGTTTCTTTCGCGCTGTATTGGGTATCTGATTTTTTGGTGTCCATGCAGGGAGGATACCACAATGGCTTAAACGCTATGTGACAAAAGATCCGGCCTCTTTTGCCGGTACTTTCAGAAGAATTCAAAGGCCGGCCCGACCGCATCGGTCAAATGATCTGTAGGCGGATTATTCGTAGAACTACGCGCTTCGAACTAGCTATGTCGGATGCTTGCTCATTTACACAACGGCGAAAGGCTGAAATGGCGAGAAACGTAATATTCCGATTACGTGGCGAATTGAAATCATAGATTGCAGATTTTTGAAAAAATCTTGTGCCGGCCTGCTTTTCTTAAGATTATAGGTCCCGCAAACCAGACATGATATTGATTTGAATTAGATAGTATGCAGCATTGCAGAAGCGGCGTAATGAATATGAATCCGGCATCGCTTATGGAATACGAACTGAAGATCAGGAACAATACGCTGTCAGAGTGAACCTGGAGCAGCTAAGGACGCGGGAGACCAAAACTACGTTCGGCGCAACGTGTAGGTTGAAATTGCTTGAATACCGGCAGTGCATATTTTGACTTCACTCGGCGGCTGCATTCTTATTTTGATCGAATCAGCGATATGTTGCGCCGGATAAGTTGAAGGCAAGTGATTATTTACTCCGCCGATCGCATTTCCGATAGAAGAACAAGAACTCGCCTCTCTACAATGAATGGGAACCACAAGCTCCATCGCTACGATAAATGATTTTTTATTAATGTCGGTATCGAGATAAAAAACATCGATACACGCGTAAAATTCGTAGGTAATACCGTCATTGAGTCATTGCAGGCGTGATTTTGATTTCGGGCGCGCCAGCGGGTGCTGAGGGTTTACTCATCACTCACCCCCGATCCACAGCATATGGCGTGTGGGGTGTAAAGTATATAATTGGGAAAATAATCCCAATTATATCGTTGACACCCCAAGCCCCAAGGTGTAGTATTATGACCATCGGATAAGGATTGATGGTCATGACCGCTTACACAGACGCCCATTTCAACGATGAAGCCGCCGCCAGGGCGACCCTAGAACGGGTCCTGTGGCCCCACGGGCCGGTCTGCCCGCATTGCGGCGTTATCGACCATGCCTATGCCAAGGAAAGCCGCCCGGGCGTCTGGCGCTGCGCTGAGGCTGAGTGCCGCAAGGATTTCACCGTGACCATGAAAACGGTCATGGAACGGTCGCCATATCCCGCTGCACAAGTGGCTACTGGCCTTCCACCTGTTCACGGCCGAGCAAGAAGGGCTTTAGCGCCCATCAGCTTCACCGGACGCTGGGGATCACCTACCGCTCGGCTTGGTTCATGGCTCACCGGGTCCGCGAAGCCATGCGCGCTGGCGGCTTGAAGTCCGCTTACGCCAATGGGCGGTAAAGGCAAGATCGTCGAAGCCGATGAGACCTATTTCGGCAACGTCCCGGAAGCCAAGCGCAAGACGAAAACGAGCCGTGGCCGTCCGTTCACTAAAAGGGTCGCGCGGCGAACAAGCGCGCCATCGTCTCTCTGGTCGAGCGTGGTGGGAATGTTCGCTCATTCCATGTGGCAGTGGCCGATGGTGCGAGTGTCGCCAATATCGTCAACGAGAATGTGGCGCGCGAAAGCCGTTTGCAGACAGACGAAAGCCGCCTTTACATCAAGGTTGGCGAGGGCTTTCGCCGCGCATGAAACCGTCAATCACGGTCGCGCAAGGAATATGCCCGTGGCGACGTGACCACTAATTCAGTCGAGGGCTATTTCTCGATTTTCAAACGCGGAATGAAAGGCGTCTATCAGCACTGCGGCGAGAAGCATCTACACCGCTATCTGGCCGAATACAATCGCTCTTGCGGCAAGGGCATTCGGAGAATTGCGCGACTTCAATATTCGCAATTCAGTTTTGTCGATGGGCGTTGCCTCTTGATTGATCTTAAAGAATGATGCCTCGGCCTTTTCTGAATCACCTGTGACCCATTGAAGTTGCACTGCGAGCGAACCCAGGCGTTTTGCTCGCGCGACTACCTCGGCTCGTGAACTTTCTGGCTTCTCGACCGCAATTCTATGTTCATCATAGGTGCCCAGCGCCGCTTTAAGAAGCGTTCGCGTGCGATCCGCCGCTTTCTGCTGCTCTTGAGGAATGAAATTATCAAAAAATTTGCGTGATACTGCATTGTCCCCATAGTCGTCGTGAACCCAAGCGATCAACGCACTCAATCTGTGCGCTCCGTCGATCACAAATATATTTGGCCCTGAGCGCCACAAAATGATTGCTGGAATAAGGTCTCCATCAAGAAATGTTTTGACAAAATCATGAATTTTAGTGGGAGCCCAATTCGCGGTCTCTCTTTGAAAATCTGGTTTCTTTAGTGCGTTATAAAAAAAACGCATTTTTTTCTAGATCGCGAATCTGTACGGTATTCATCGGTAGCCCGGATGGAGCTGCGGCCTCTGCAATAACTTCAAAATCCTCGCGCGGGATTAGCGCATCTAAATTGACTATGTTTGCCGCCATTTGAACGCCCTCATCCACCCCCTCGGTCGAGTTGAGGGGATCAGTATACCCGAGGTTGAGGGTTGGCGCCCTCACGGGCCACCCCCAGCAATCAGAAAAGCTTGCCGATTAGCGCAACCGCTATTGCGCTTACAGCCATGATGGCCGCCGCGATTACAGTGGCGCGCGGGCCTGTCAGCCACACCGCCTTCCGCCGTTTTGGGGTGCCAAGTCGATACCGGGTCATACCCCCATACATACTGGGGCGGTATTCCGGCCTTCCTCGACCAATTGTGCTGCCCCCGTCATGGAGATACTACCTGTAGGGCTTGGGGTGTCAACGATATAATTGGGAAAATAATCCTATTATCGGAGGCGGCGAAGAGCTAGGTTGGCCGGCATGACCCGCCGCGCCGCCCACAAGCTTGCCCGCCTGCTGCGCGCCCAGGGCTACAGGGTACGCGTGCGTCAGCACGTTCCGATTCGGGGTCGAATCTATTACACCGTGGTCAGCGCGCCGCGTAACTATTCAGAGGCATCGCCATAAGATTTGCGGTGTACAACGAAGGACAACACACGCCATGCAAAGCATGGTGTGGGCTATGTTTAGATAAGGCAGAGGCAACCGCGCTGATTCAGGGAAGATGCACAAAATTAAATTAAAGGCGAAGCCAGTGTCCCGGAGTTGGGCGTCGAAGCCGATTTATAAGACCAGCCTTGGCGCCGCATTCTGTGGTGACTCGCTGAAGGTGCTACGGAGCAAGAAGTTCCAGCAGCACAAAGGCGAGGTCCAGCTCGTCTTTACTTCGCCCCCGTTCCCGCTCAACACCAAAAAGAAGTATGGAAACCTGCAAGGCGAGCAGTACCTCGAGTGGTTCGCTCAATTTGCGCCGTTGTTGCGTGAGCTAGTCGCCGATGACGGTTCGATAGTTATCGAAATTGGAAATGCGTGGGAGCCCGGGCGACCTGTGATGTCCACGCTTGTTCTGCGAGCGCTGCTCCGCTTTCTAGAGGTAGGTGGCCTGAACCTCTGTCAGGAGTTCGTTTGGTATAACCCTGCGCGTCTGCCGTCGCCCATCCAGTGGGTCAATATTGAGCGGATTAGGGTAAAGGACGCTTTCACTCGCATAAGGCTCTCATCCTCGATCGCGCGCAAAGCGGTATACAGGCGTTTTTCTAAAGTGGTGTCTTCGGCGCCGGTCAGACAGTACCGGCGTCCGGTGCGGATGCCGCTTGACGCGCATTGCGCTGCGCTTTGCGACTAACGCTGCTCGCATCGGTGACACCCACATAAGTTTCCAGCGTCGCCCGGTCGGCCTTGAGCGTAGCGCTATCGCCCTGATAGACAATGCTGCCGCGCTCGATGATGATGGCTTGGTCCGTAACGCCCAGAATCTTTTGCGCGTTCTGTTCCACCAGGATCGCCGAAAGGCCTTCCTCGCGGATGATCTTGCGTAGGGCGGTCAGCAGTTCCGCGATCAGGATCGGCGCCAGCCCTTCCAGCGGCTCATCGAGCAATATGATGCGCGGATTGAGAATGAGCGCACGGGCGATCGCGAGCATCTGCTGCTCGCCGCCGGAAAGCTGGTGGCCAAGATTGTGTCGGCGCTCGGCGAGACGCGGAAACAAAGTGTAGACCTTGGCGAGTGTCCACGGTCCCGGCCGCGCGATTGCGGTCATGTTTTCTTCGACCGTCAGGGAGCGAAAAATATTGCGTTCCTGCGGCACCCAGCCGATGCCGGCATGCGCGCGTTGGTCCGGCCGCAGGCCGGTGATATTGCGGCCGTCGAGGTCGATCGTGCCACTGATGTGACGAGTCACGCCGATAATCGAATTGACCAGCGTGGTCTTACCCATGCCGTTGCGGCCGAGCAGCGCCAGCGCCTGGCCTTCGGCCATCTTGAAGGTGACATCCGTCAGCACGATCGCTTCGCCGTAGCCGGCCGTCAGGCCTTGGACATTCAGGAGGTCAGGCATCGACCACCTCCTCGCCGAGATAGACGGCCTTGACGCGGGGATCGCGGGCGACCTCGTCGGGGCTGCCCTCGACGAACAGCGCGCCGTTGACGAGAACGGAAATTCGGTCGGCGAACGAAAACACGATATCCATGTCGTGCTCGATCAGCAGCACGGTGACATCCTTGGGCAATTCCGCGACGGCGGCCAGAATTTCGTGGCGCTCGTCCTCGGGAACCCCGGCCGCCGGCTCGTCGAGCAGCAGCACGCGCGGACGACAGGCGATTGCGACCGCGATTTCCAATAGACGTTGCTTGCCGTAGGGCAGCACGGCAGTGCGCTTATCGATCACATCGTTGAGGTGAAAACGCTCCAGGATTTCGACAACTTCCGTCACCAGATCTGGCCGGCTGCCGACGATGCGCCACCAGTCGAGGCCTTGTCCGCGCCGTTCGGATACCGCCAGGCCGATGGTCTCGAGCGGGGTCAGGTCATTGAACAATTGATTAATCTGGAAGGTGCGGACGATCCCAAGCCGCACCCGTTCATGCGTCGAAAGCTCGCTGATGTCTTCGCCGTCGAGCAAGATGCGACCGCCCGTTGGACGCAGCACACCCGTGAGCAGATTAATCAAGGTGGTTTTGCCGGCGCCATTCGGCCCGATCAAAGCGTGGCGGGCCCCCTTTTCAATCCGCAGCGAAACGTCATTGGCCGCGACAATGCCGGTGAACCGCTTCGCCAGATCGATCGTTTCCAGCACCACGGTCATCGTCAATGTCCCTCGGTCGGCGAGGCCGTCATGCGGCGCGCCAACGCTCGCCAATCCAGACGTGCGGCGATGCGGCGGATGGGTGTCGTCCACGACGTGATGCGATCGCGGCCGACCAGCACGATCACCACGAGAACGAGACCGATCCAAAATGGCCAATACTGCGGCGTCAGCTCGGAAAGATAGTCCTGCATGAACTTGAATATGATCGCGCCGATCAAGCCGCCATACAGATAGCCGGCGCCGCCGATGATCAGGACCAGCAGGAGATCGGCCGAGCGGTCAAACGAGAACACTTCGAGCGAGGCAAAAGCCGTCGTTTGCGCCAGCAGCGCGCCGGCGATGCCGGCATAGCCGGCGGCGACCGTGTAGATCGCGATCTGGCGGGCATCGACCGAGATTCCGATCGCCGACGCACGCAGTGGATTGCCTTTCACCGACATGAGCGAAAGACCGAAGGGCGAATTCACCAGGCGACGGGCGATCAGGAAGAGAATGAACAGCACGGTCAGGCAATAGGTGTAACCGGTGTGGCCAAACATATCGAATGGAAATATCCCGAGCACTGGCCCGATGGTGACGCCCTGCAGCCCGTCGGCGCCGCCGGTGAGCCAACCGTATCTGTTGGCCAGTTCGCGCAGCACGAGCGCGACGCCGAGCGTCACCATCAGCCGCGTCAGATCGGAGCCGCGCAGCACCAGGAAACTGGTGACGAAACCGAGCGCCATCGCGGCAAGACCGGCGACGAGTAATGCCAGAACGGGCTCGTTGATGATTCCGTGCTTGGCTAGAAGCGCGGCGGTGTAGGCGCCCAGGCCGAAAAAGGCGGCATGCCCGAGCGAGATGATGCCGGCGTAGCCGAGGATCAGATCGAGTGAAAGCGCGAACAGGCCAAGCCAGGCAATCTCGGTGAGGATGAGATGGCGTTCCGGGAAACAGGTAAATCGCCGCAAACGCGGCAAGCCAGAACGCGACCTCAAGCGGATGCCAGCGGGCGCGGGCGGCCAGCCACTCGGTGGCGATGCGGACGGCAATTGGTGGCGGTGACATGACCGGTGCCTCACCGAGACGCGGCGCGGGAGAACAGTCCCTGCGGCCGCCAGATCAGCACGACGATCATGATGGTGTAGATGACGAAGGAGCCGAGCGTTGGCACATAATATTTGCCGGCGACGTCGCCGATGCCGAGCACGAGCGACGCAAGGAAGGGGCCAGTGATGCTCGATGTGCCCCCAACCGTCACCACGATCAGAAAGTAGATCATGAATTTGAGCGGGAAGGTCGGGTCGAGACCCAAGATCTCGGCGCCGAGCGCGCCGCCGAGGCCGGCCAGGCCCGACCCGAAGGCGAACGTGAGTGCAAAAACCCAATTGACATTGATGCCCAGCCCGCCTGCCACCCGGCTGTCGTCGACCGCCGCGCGCAGACGGCTGCCGAAGCGCGTGTATGCGAGAATGGATTGCAGAACGACCGTCAACAGTCCGCAAATGACGATGATCAGGAGCCGATAGCGGCCGATGCCGATGCCGGAATATTCGAACTGGCCCTGCAAGAAACTGGGCACCTGCACGAAGACCTGACTGGAGCCCATGACATAGTCGACCGCCGCCACCGACATGAAGACGAGGCCGATGGTGAACAGCACCTGGTCGAGGTGAGGTTTCCGGTAAACATGCACATAAAGCGTGCGCTCGAACACAAATCCGATGACCGCGCTCGCCAGGAAGGCAAGCGGCAAGGCGGCGAAGAAGGGAACGCCGAGGCGGTTGACCAGGATGACGGTGATGTAGCCGCCCGCCATGGCGAAAGAGCCGTGAGCGAGATTGATGAAATTCATCAATCCGAGCGTGACCGCGAGCCCGGATGCGAGCACGAACAGCAGCATGCCGTAGGCAATTCCATCAAACAGAATTGTTAGCATGTCGGTGCCGCGATATTGGTTCGCTGCCGGGTAAGAGCGCCCGACTGCACGATGGCGTTTAAGGCATTGCCAGTCGACGACCGGCCGTTTGATAAAGAGTGCGCGCGGCGACTTTCGGCCGCCGCGCGCTGCAGGACCGTTAGATTATTTCTTCATCGCGGCTTTCACCGGATCCTTGACGGCTTTGAATGTCTCGAACTCTACGTTGTAGAGTTGCCCATTCTTCTTCTCGACCTTGCGCATGTAGACGTTCTGGATGATGTCGCGAGTCTCCGGATCGATTTCGATCGGCCCGCGCGGGCTTTCCCATTTCATGCCCTTCATCGCCGCAATCAGCGAATTGGCGTCGGCCTTGCCGCCGGTCTTCTTCAGCGCCGCGTAGATCAGGTGCATGCCGTCATAGCCGCCGACCGACATGAAGTTCGGGCGGAAATGATTGGCTTTCTCGAAAGCGGCGACATAGGCCTTGTTCATCGCGCTTTGATGATCCGCCGAATAGAAATGTGCGGTCACCGTTCCGATCGCGGCGTCGCCCATGCCCGGCAGCAGATCGTCGTCGGTCACGTCGCCGGGGCCGATCAGCTTGATGCCGGCCTTGTCGAGGCCGCGTTCGGCGAATTGCTTCATGAAGGTGCCGCCCTGGCCGGAGGGCACGAAGATGAAGATGGCGTCCGGCTTGGCGTCGGCCGCGCGCTGCAGGAATGGCGAGAAGTCAGGATTCCTAAGTGGAATCTTGATGGCTTCGAGAACCTTGCCGCCGGCCGCCTCAAAGCGTGCGGTGAAGGATTTCTGCGCGTCGGCGCCCGGCGCGTAGTCGGAGACCATCGTGACGACAGTCTTGATCTTGTTCTTCGCCGCCCAGTCGGCAACGATGACGCAGGACTGCGGCACGGTGAAACTGGTGCGCACGATGTTGGGCGACTTCATGGTGATGATCGAAGTGCCCGCCGCCATGACGACTTCCACCACCTTGCCTTCGGTGGCGAGCGGGGCGACCACGAGCGCGGCCGGCGTAATCTCGAAGCCGGCGATCACGTTGACCTTGTCATTGACGATCAATTCCTGCGTCAGCCGTTTGGTGTTGTCGGGCACGCTGCCGGAATCGCGCAGGATGACCTGAATTTTCTTGCCGGCGACCTTATCGCCGTGCTGCTTCATGTAGAGATCGACGGCGGCCTTGATCTGCTTGCCAGTCGACGCTTGCGGACCGGTCATGGCCACGACGAGGCCGATCTTGACGGTGCCCTGCGCGAATGCGCCGCCTGCGGCGAGCGTGCCGATGGCGAGCGCAGCAATCGCGCTGGTCGTATATTTGAACATCATGTGGTTTCCCTCCGCTTCCTCGGTTTCATTTTGTGATTGCGCTGCCCACTCTATTTGGCTGCAACCATGCGCTGATATTGGCCACTTCAATATCTTAGTAAGTTGACTTGCAGGAGTCACCTGCCGCAATTGACACACTTGGGCCGTTGGGCCGACCGCCATGAGCGGTCCGCAGGCTGCACTAAACATCTTTCGGCGCGCTCTTTTCCTTGATTGAAATCAAGCTAAAGTGGAGTGAAATCGGCTTATCTTGCACGTTGGCGAAAGGTGTTCGGGTCCCACTTGAGCCAAAACAGGCAATGGATTGCAGCCATGAACGTCCACCAGCCTAGTTTGATATCCAACGATTCGACCACCACGGTGCTCAAGAGCGTCTGCCGCAGTTGTCATGGCGGCTGCGGCGTCTTGCTGCATGTCCAGGACGGCGTGCTAGTGAAGGTCGAGGGCGACCGGGAATCGCCGCTCAATCACGGCCGCCTGTGTCCGATCGGGACGGTGACGACCGATCTCGTTTATCACCCGGATCGGCTGAAATATCCACTGCGGCGCAAGGGCAAACGGCAGTCCGGCGAGTGGGAGCGCATCTCCTGGGACGATGCGCTCGATGAGATTGCCACGCGTGTCCTTGCCATTCGGGACCAGTATGGGCCCGAGGCCATCGCGCTCGGGACCGGCACCGGCCGCCATCATATCCGGTGGGTTTCGCGTTTCGGCAATGCGCTCGGCACCCCCAACTGGTGCGAGCCGGGCTTCGCCCAATGCTTCCACCCGCGGGTGAATACGTCGATCCTGACCTTCGGCGATTTCCCGGTCTGCGATTTCACCGGCGGGACGCCGCCGGCCTGTATCCTCTATTGGGGCCACAACCCGGTGCTGTCGGGGCCGGACGGCGAGACGCGTTTCAATGTGATGGAGGCGCTCGAGCACAATCCACGGATCATCGTGGTCGATCCGCGCCGCACCGGGCTCGCCGAAAAAGCCGACCTCTGGCTGCAGATCAGGCCCGGCGCCGACGATGCGCTCGCGCTGGCGATGCTCAATGTCATTATCGGCGAGAAGCTCTATGACGAACCGTTCGTCACGCAATGGACGCACGGCTTCGCCCAACTCGCCACCCACGTTGAGAAATACACGCCGGAATGGGCCGAGCCGATCACCTGGGTCGCGGCCGACAAAATTCGTGCCGCCGCGCACCTGTTCGCGCGCACCAAGCCGGCCATGATGGAGTGGGGCTGCGCCATCGAGCACACGCCGAAATGCATCCAGACCATCCGCGCCGTCTCGATGCTGCCGGCGCTCACCGGCAATATCGACGTGCCGGGCGGCTGGGTGTTCGGGATGCATGGGCTCGGCCGTTTCCCGAGCCTGATCGAAAACCTCACGCCTGAAGCCAATGCCAAGCGGCTCGGCGCCGACCGCTTTAAGCTGCTCGGCGGCGAGGGCGCCGACTTGCCGGCCGCCCATATCCCGACGCTGTTGCAGGCCATGCGCGAGGGCAAGCCCTACCCGGTGAAGGCCTTCCTGGTGTTCGGCAACAACACGCTCACGACCTATGCCAACACCTCCGCGGTGTACGACGCGCTGATGAAGCTCGACTTCATGGTCTGCGCCGATCTGTTCATGACGCCGACGGCGGAGCTTGCCGACATCGTGCTGCCGGCGGCGGCGTGGCCGGAGCTCGATGAGCTCGCCGCCTTGCCGACGGTCGCCGGCAATGTCGTGCTGGCAAACCAAAAAGCGGTGCAGATCGGCGAGTGCAAATCGGACGAAGAGATCTTCGTCGCGCTGGCGCGGCGCATGAAGCTTCCGGTGTGCACCGAGCCGGTCAAAGACGTACTCGATGCGATGCTCGCCGCCGGCGGCATCAAGATGACCTTCGACGAGCTTAAGCAGCAAGGCTTCTACAAGGTCCCCTTCAAATACCGGAAATACGAGACCGGCGGCTTCAAGACGCCGACCGGCAAAATCGAGCTCTATTCCACGCGGTTCGAAAAAATGGGCTACGCGCCGCTGCCCTCCTACCAGGAAGCCCCGGAAAGCCCGATCAGCACGCCCGAGATTGCCGCGGACTATCCGCTGGTGCTCACGACCGGCGGGCGGATTTCGCACTTCTTCAACTCGGAACATCGCCAAATCGCCAAGCTGCGCAAGGCGCATCGCGATCCGGTGGCGGAAATCCACCCCGATACCGCGTCACGCTTCGGCATCGTCAAAGGGGCCTGGATGTGGATCGAGACGCGGCGCGGCCGGATCCGGCAAAAGGCCAAGCTCACGACGGGAATCGACCCGCGCGTCGTCCACGTCGAGCATGGCTGGTGGTTTCCCGAACAACCGGCGCCGGAATACGGCGTGTGGACGTCAAACGCCAATCTGCTGACCAATAACCAGCCGCCCTATGACCCGGCGATGGGCACCTATCAGTTGCGGGCGCTGTTGTGCCGGGTGGCGCCGGCGGACGTGCCCACGGTCGACTCCAAAAAAATGGGCGTGTAAGAAGGCCCCGGCAGGGAGGAACGCCCAATGCGCATCGACGCCTATACGCACTTTTTTCCGAAGAAGTTCTTCGACAAGCTGCTCGAAGTCGACAGTCAATACAAAGACATGGGCAAGCGCGTGCGCGCGATTCCCGCGCTGCACGACCTCGACGTTCGCAAAAGAATCGTCGACGGCCATAAGGACTATGCGCAGATTCTGTCCTACCCGCAGCCGCCGGTCGAGAACATCGCCAAGACCCCGCAGCAGATCGATGAGTTCGTCCGCATCATCAATGACGGCTTCGTCGAATTGTGCGCGAAGGAACGCGATCATTTTCCAGGCTGGATAGCGCAAATTTCGCTCGATGCGCCCGACGCCGGCGTGGCGGAAGCCGAGCGTGCCATCAACCAGCTCGGCGCGCTCGGGGTGCAGATCTACACCAATATCGCCGGCAAGCCGCTCGACCGGCCGCAATATCTGCCGTTCTGGAAAAAGATGAACGAGCTCGGCAAGCCGATCTGGCTGCATCCGGCGCGCGGCGCCAGCATGCCGGATTACTTCGACGAGAAAAAATCATTGTACGAGATCTGGTGGACGTTCGGCTGGTCGTACGAAACGGCGACCGCGATGGCGCGCCTGGTGTTCTCCAAGATCATGGACAACCATCCCAACCTGAAGATCATCACCCACCATTTCGCAGGTATCGTGCCGATGCTCGAAGGCCGCATCGGACCGGGCTGGGACGTGCTCGGCTCGCGCACGAGCGACGAGGACTACGTCGCGCTGCGCAAGAGTCTGAAGAAACGCCCACTCGATTATTTCAAACAGGATTTCTATGCCGATACCGCGGTGTTCGGCGCGACGCCGGCGACCAAGTGCGGCCTGGAATTCTTCCCGATCGACAAGATCGTGTTTGCCTCCGACTGCCCCTTCGATCCCGAGAACGGAACCATGTTCCCGCGCGAAACTTTGCGCATTCTCAGCGAGCTCAAGCTCGACAAGGAAACGAGCGACAAAATATTCTACAAGAATCTCGAGCGCGTCACCGGCAAAAAACTGGTGAAGTGATCATCCCGCGTCTTGCTCGGATTGTGCCTGCGCGACCGCTTCCGAGTGGAAGTCGCCGGCCAGGCCGTGTCCGCTCATCAAGTCCGGATATGATTTGATGAAATCGGCCTTGATGGTCTCGAAAGGGACGTCGGCGAATGAGCCGCGGTCTCTCAGGTATTCCATGTGCCGGCGGCCGGCCTGATCGAATTCATGAAACAGCGAGTTTGTTTTGCCGTCGAATTCGAGCGGTTTGATGCCGACCCGATCGCACAATGCGCGATCGAATGCGGGCGTTGCCTTCACCCAGCGTCCGTCCAGCCAGATTTCCGTATAGGAATGCCACATGAAGGTGTCTGTTTTGACCATGTCGTACAGACGGCGGGACGTCAGGTGATTGCGCACATCGGCAAAGCCGACGCGCGCAGGGATTTCGATCGCGCGCGCGCATGCGGCCAATAGCGTCGCCTTGCCGATGCAGAAAGCGCGCGCGGCGGCAAGCACCGAGCTCGCCCGATAGTTGGCGGGGTCGGCAAAATTGACGTAAGGGTCATAGCTGATGGCATCGCGAACGGTGGAATAAAGGCGCAGCGCGGCGGCCCGCTTGTCGCTCGTCCCCGCCACGGTCTGCTGCGCGAAGGCGATGACCGAAGGGTTATCGCTATCGATAAAATTCCCGGCTGCAAGATATTGCGCCATATCCATTGGGTTTTCTTTCCAAATCGTGCTATTTCTAAGGCGCTTCGGCTCACCCACCCTTGAGTTTGATCAAGGAAACGCATCGCTCCGATGCAATATAGCCGGCTTCATGCATTCCGCTACGGACTCAACATCGCGCCCTGGCAACGCTCTCGTCCTGCGCGGCAAGCATGCGGTCGTGACCGGGGCCTCGCGCGGCATCGGCGCTGCCATCGCTTCGACTTTGGCGCGGCATGGCGCCGATATGACGTTGATGAGCCGCAACGAGGCGCGCCTTCGCGAGCAGGTCGCTACGCTCAAGAATGAATTCAACGGCAAGGCGCAGGCGGTCGCGATCGATATCGCGCAGCCTGCGCAGGTGTCCGCCGCCTTCGCACGCGCGGCCGCTCAGTTCGGTCCGCCGCAAATCCTCATCAACAATGCCGGCATCGCCACGGCAGCGCCGATCGGCAAGACCGATCCGGCAAAATGGCAGCAAATGCTGGAGGTCAATCTGACCGGCGCATTTCTGTGCATCCGTGAGGTCGTCCAGGCGATGGCGAAAGGCGATTATGGCCGGATCGTCAATATTGCTTCCACCGCGGGGCTCACCGGCTACGCTTATGTCACCGCCTATTGCGCGGCAAAGCACGGACTGATCGGCCTGACGCGGGCGCTGGCACGCGAATTGGCGCACACCGGCGTCACGGTCAACGCGGTGTGTCCCGGCTATACCGATACCGAAATTGTCGCCGAAGCGGTCGGCAATATCGTAGCCAAGACCGGCCGGACACGAGAGCAGGCCTTGCAGGAATTGACGGCGCACAATCCGCAGGGACGATTGGTGCGTCCCGAAGAGGTCGCAGAGACCGTCGGCTGGCTTTGCGCGCCATCCTCCGCCTCGATCACCGGACAGAGCATCGTAGTCGCCGGCGGCGAGTTGATGTGAGCGCGCGCCGGAAAATTTAACCGGCGCTATTGCGGCGGCCGGAATGCCTGGCAGCGGGCAGGGTCGGTTTCGATGCGCGCGGCGCCGATCAGATCCAGGCAATAGGGGATCGCGGGAAATATCGCTTGCATGGTCATCCGAATTGAAGTGGGGCGCCCGGGCAGATTGACGATCAGCGTGGATCCGCGAATCCCGGCGGTTTGACGGGACAGAATCGCGGTCGGCACCTGTTTCAAACTCTCCGCGCGCATCAGTTCGCCAAATCCCGGCATCAGCCGCGTGCACGCGGCGATCGTGGCTTCCGGTGTCAGGTCGCGCGGCGCCGGTCCGGTGCCGCCGGTCGTGAAAACAAGCGCGCATTTTTCGCGGTCCGCCAAATCGATCAGGACGTCGCGCACGCTTTCAATTCCATCGGGAACGAGCCGCCGCACGGCCTGCCACGGCGTCGTCACCGCCTCGCGCAAAAACTCTTCGATCGCCGGGCCGCTGATATCGCGATAGGTTCCCGCGCTGGCACGATCGGATACGGTCACGATGCCGATCGTGGCGGTTTCGTTTTCATCCATGGCGGGGCCCTGCATTTAGCCGATTGGCGACAATTCGCTGCGCCGCGCCGCTCGCAGCTCGCGTACCGATTCTCGGCACCAGGCGAGGACAACGTCCAAATCCGCTGCGAGGTCGATCGCAAATCGCCCGTGGAATTGCGACCATGCCTCGATATAAGGCTCCCTTACCGCCGTCACCGTCGGAATGCCGGCTTCCATGGCGCGCACGAAGGCCGAGCGGAGGCCGCCGCCCTCGGCTTCCGCCTTGCCAAACCGGTTCAGGATTATCAGTTCAACATCTTGATTGAGTGTGCGCTCGAGCAGCGGGCCGATTTCGGCGATTCCGCGCGCATCAAGCCGGCAGCCCTGGGCCTGCGATCCAAGATCTTGGGAAATCCTGAAATCGGCTGCGTGTCGTGAGGTCGACGAGCGTCATCGCCGAGCAGAATCCGGCCACGTCGTGCGCGTTCTCTTGCAAAACCCCGGCTAACTTTACGTGATCCGCGCGCAGCAAATCGGCGAGGCGGGTCAAGAAATCGTCGATTTTGAAGCCCGATGGGTAGATAACGGCCGCGAGCCGCATGGCGCCCTTTATGGTCATCGCATTGCTCCAGCGAGCGGATTCGCGCAGCAGCCCCCTGCCACAATCCCTTGTCGGCGCGGTGGCTGCCTTGAATTTGGTCAAGCCCTGGTTTTGGCTGTTCTGCTATGCATAAATAGCGAAATCAACCTTCAAAAAAGGGGAAACGCTATGAGGGCATTGCAACATTTTGCGGCAATCGCTGCGATTGGTCTTGGCGCCGTGCTTAGTGCCGGCCAGCCGGCCTCCGCGCAAATTAAAATCGGCGCCGTCCTGTCGGTGACCGGGCCGGCCTCGTTCCTGGGCGACCCGGAAAAGAAGACGTTGGAAATGTATGTCGATCAGATCAATGCCAAAGGCAGGGTGAACGGCAAAAAACTCCAGCTGATCGTTTACGACGATGGCGGCAATCCCAATAACGCGCGCACCTTCGCCACCCGGCTGGTCGAGCAAGACAAGATCGATGCCATGGTTGGCGGCAGCACCACTGGCGCGAACTCTCGCCATGATCCCGGTATTCGAAGAGGCCAAAATACCGTTCATTTCTTTGGCTGGCGCCATTCAGATTATCGAGCCCGTGCGCAAGTGGGTTTTCAAGACGCCGCACACCGACACGATGGCTTGCGAGAAGATCTTTGCCGATCTCAAGCATCGCAATCTGACGACGATTGCGTTGATCTCGGGCACCGGCGGTTTCGGCAAGTCGATGAGCGCGCAATGTCATAAGGTGGCGGCGAAAGCCGGCATCAAGATAGCGATTGAAGAAACCTACGGGCCGCGCGACAGCGACATGACCCCGCAGCTCACCAAGATTCACAACGCTGCCGGCGTGCAGGCCGTGGTCAATCCCGGCTTCGGCCAGGGCCCGGCGATCGTGACGCGCAACTATCGCCAGCTCGGCATCAAGCTGCCGTTCTACCAGAGTCACGGTGTCTGCTCGAAAGATTACATCAAGCTCGCCGGGCCGGCCGCCGAAGGCGTAAGGCTGCCGTGTGCGGCGCTGCTTATCGCCGACAAGCTGCCGGCCAAAGATCCACAGAAGCCCATCGTCGTGGCCTATGCGCACAACTACCAGGCAAAGACCGGGCAGCCGGTGTCGACCTTCGGCGGTCACGCCTATGACGGCCTCATGATTCTGACTGAGGCGATGCAGCGTGCCAAGAGCGCGGACAAGGCCAAGGTCCGCGACCAGATCGAGAAGACCAAAGGCTATATCGGAACCGGCGGCATCGTGAACATGTCCCCGACCGATCATTTGGGCCTCAACCTCTCGGCCTTCCATATGCTGGAGATCAAAGGCGGCGACTGGACGCTGGTCCCCGGCACGTGAGATAACGATCGGGCAGGCTCGCTAGAGCCTGCCCGCCCCTGCTTTTGAACCCAAGCCATGCGAGGCCTTCGACGCGATGGCCGAGTTGCTGCAATTTGTCTTCTCGGGATTGACCGTGGGTGCCATCTACGCGCTGGTCGCCCTTGGCTTTACGCTGATTTACAACGCGTCGGACATCATCAATTTCGCCCAGGGCGAGTTCGTCATGCTGGGCGGGATGACGACCGTTTTCATGGCGCTGGCCGGCGTTCCGCTGCCATTGGCCGCGCTCATCGCCATCGGCGTGACGACCGCTGTCGGATTGGCTTTACACCGTTTTGCCATTGAGCCGGCGCGCGGGGCGAGCCCGGTGGCGCTGATCATGATTACCATCGGCGCCTCGGTGTTTCTGCGCGGTGTGGCCCAGATCGTCTTCGACAAGCGTTTCCATAGCCTGCCCCCGCTGTTTGGCAGCGATCCGATCCAGTTCGGCGGCGCGGCCATATTGCCGCAAAGCCTCGTCGTGCTGGCCGGCGCCACCGTCATCGTGGTTTTGCTGTGGTTGTTGGTCGACCGCACCTTGCTCGGCAAGGCGGTGATCGCGACCGCGGCCAATCGGCTGGCGGCGCGCCTGGTTGGCGTCAATACGCGGCATATCGTCGAATTCTCATTCGCGGTGTCGGCGGCCATCGGGGCGATTGCCGGCATTCTCATCACGCCGATCACGCTGACCAGCTACGATGCGGGGACGTTGCTGGCGCTGAAGGGATTCGCGGCGGCCATGCTCGGCGGCATCGGCAGCGCACTCGGCGCCGTGGTCGGCGGCCTTCTGATCGGGATGATCGAGGCCTTGAGCGCGGGCTATCTCTCTTCGAATTACAAGGATGCGGTCGCTTTCCTGATCATCCTTGTCGTCTTGGTTGCCATGCCGCAGGGCTTATTCGGCCGGATCAAAGTCGAACGGGTGTGAGCTTGCGCGCGCTGCTCGAAACGCGGTGGCTACCGGCGATATTGGTCGCGGCCATGGTCATTATCCTGCCGCTGCTCTTTCCATCGGCGTACTACTACCGGATCGGCGCGCTGGTTTTCATTTTCGCGCTGGCGGTCGTCGGCCTCAACCTGCTCATGGGCTTTGCCGGCCAGGTCAGCCTGGGCCACGCCGGCTTTCTGGGCATCGGCGCGTATTCGGTCGCCATCGGCCCCGCCCAATTCGGCGTGCCATCGTGGCTATGCCTGTTCTTCGGCGCTGTGCTGTCCGGGCGCGGTCGCCTTCGTGGTGGGCCGCCCGATTCTCCGGCTCAAGGAACACTATCTCGCGGTCGCGACGCTTGGTTTTGGATTGCTCGTTGCCATCGTGTTGACCAACGAAGCGGGCTGGACCGGCGGCCCCGATGGCATGAACGTCTCCACGCTGACGCTTTTTGGCTGGCGCGCGCATGGTTCAGTGACCTGGTATTGGATCGCCGGCGCGACATTTGTCGGCGGCTTTCTGCTCGCACGCAACCTGATGGAAAGCCCGACCGGCAGGGCTCTGCAAGCCATCCACGACAGCGAAATTGCCGCGCGCGTGCTCGGCATCGACGTGGCGCGCAAGAAGCTCGCCGTGTTCATCATCTCCGCCGTGTACGCGTCGGTGGCGGGATCCTATCTGGCGCTGTTCAATGGCCTCGTCACGCCGGAGGAGGCGGGATTCCTGCGTTCGATCGAATTGGTCGCCATGGTCGTGCTGGGCGGCATGGGGTCGATATTCGGGTCGCTGGTGGGGGCGGCCGTGCTGGTCGTGCTGCCGCAGGTGCTCACTGTCTTCCACGAATACGAGCAGGCATTGCTCGGATTGATCGTCATGGTTTTCATGATCTTTCTACGCCAGGGCATCGTGCCGTCCGTTACCGTGGCGCTCGCTGGATGGCGGAAATGATGATCCTAGAGGCCGATCGGCTATCGATTAGCTTCGGCGGCGTGCGGGCGATCGATGGCGTCAGCGTCTCGATCCCTTCCGGTCAGGTGTTCTCGATCATCGGTCCGAACGGTTCCGGCAAGACGACGCTGCTCAATCTGGTATCGGGAATTTATACGCCGCACGACGGCAGCATCCGGCTCGCCGGTGAAATGGTCACCGGCTTTGCGCCCGACCAGCTCGCGCGGCGCGGGCTGTCGCGGACATTTCAGAATCTGCAGATTTTTTCCCGCATGTCGGTGTTGCAAAACGTGATGGTCGGCCGTCACCGACACGAACGGACCGGAATTCTCGCCGATCTGCTGCATTGGCCATCGGTGACGCGGCAAAATCAGGCGACCCGGGAAGCGGCTCGTGCGGCGCTTGCCCGCGTCGGCCTTGCCGATGCAGCCGACCGCCCGGCCGGATCGCTCGCCTATGGCGCTCTCAAGCGCCTCGAAATCGCGCGTGCGCTGGCGAGCGAACCGGCGGTGCTGCTGCTCGACGAGCCGGCCGCCGGCTGCAACCCTGTCGAAACCCAGGAAATCGATCGCGTCATCCGCTCGATCGTGAAGGACGGAATCACCGTCGTGTTGGTCGAGCATGATATGCGTCTGGTGATGAATATCTCGGACCGCGTTCATGTCCTGGCACGCGGTCGAACGCTCGCGGAAGGCACGCCTGAACAAGTACGGTCCAATGGGGAGGTGATCGAAGCCTATTTGGGTGTCCACGGCTCGCAGGAGGCCGCGCATGCTCTCGATTGAGAATGTCAGGAGCGCCTATGGCCGCATCGAAGTCCTGCACGGCGTCACGCTTCATGTCGGCGCCGGAGAGATCGTCACTTTGATCGGCGCCAACGGTGCCGGCAAGACGACGCTGTTGCACGCCATTTCCGGCGTGCAGCCGATTACCGATGGCGCGATCCGGTTCGAAGGCACGCCGATCGAGAAGCAGCCTGCGCATGCGCGGGTGGCGTTCGGTATCTCGCAAGTGCCGGAAGGCCGGCAAATATTTGCACCGCTATCGGTGCTCGACAATCTGAGGCTCGGCGCCTGGTCTCGCCGTGACGCCGATCTGCACTCGTCGCTGGCGCGGGTCTGCGCGCTGTTCCCGATGCTTGATGCGATTTTGGACATGCCGGCAGGCGCCTTGTCCGGCGGCCAGCAGCAGATGCTCGCGATCGGACGCGCCTTGATGGCAAAGCCGCGGCTGCTGCTGCTCGACGAACCGTCGATGGGGCTGGCCCCCAATTTGGTCGACCAGTTGCTCGCGGTGATCCGCGCGCTCAGGGATGACAGCCTGACCATCCTTTTGGTGGAACAGAATGCGCGCGCGGCGCTGGCCATCGCGGACCGCGCCTATGTGCTGGAGACCGGGCGCGTGACGCTGAGCGGGCCGGCCGCCGAAATCCAGGCCGACGCCCGCGTGCGGGAAGCCTATTTGGGCATTTAAAAACGCCCATGGATTGACCTTGGTCAAGTAAGCCGGGCGGCAAGTCAATTTAATTGCCGCGTTGAATGGTGGGAGGATGCCAATGAAAGAGAGCCTTCGTCCGGGCGTCTCGCGGACCAGCCGTATCGTGATCGATCGCGACCGCACCATCGGATTCATGGGCGATGAGGGCCGCGTTTATGCAACCCCGCGGCTGGTGCATGACATCGAACACACCTGCCGCGACCTCCTGCTCGAGCATATCGATGACAATGAGGATTCCGTCGGCATCGACGTGTCGATCCGCCATCTCGCGCCGACATTGCCCGGCATGACGGCCGAAATCACCGCGACCGTGAGTGCGGTCGAAGGGCGCAAGGTCACCTTCGAGATCGCCGCCAAGGACAATCTTGAGCCCATCTGCGCCGGCTCGCACAGCCGTTTCGTCGTCGATAAGGCCAAGACCTTCGAGCGGATCAAGGGCAAGGCCGCTAAATTTGCTGCATCGCGCTGACCGCTGCTGGCGCAAATAGCCGCAAAACGCGGGGCGGCCGCCATCAAACGGCAACCAATTGATTTATCTCAATTACGCCCGCCGATGTTTCAAGAATGATGGGAAATTAGGCAAAAAAGTGAGTGCCGCCCGGGGGAACAGATGCACGTAACGTTGGAAGCTGTCGAATTATCGCCCGGCGGGGCCACAGAAGTTCGCCCGTTGACCGGCAATGAAGCGATCGCGCGCGGCGCCTGGGAGGCGGGCGTGAAGGTTGCCGCCGCCTATCCCGGCACCCCGAGCACCGAGATCCTCGAGTCTTTGGCGCGCTATCCGGCTGAGGACCTGCACGCTCAGTGGTCGACCAACGAAAAGGTTGCGCTCGACGTTGCCATCGGCGCGTCCTTTGCCGGGCGGCGCGCGCTCGCCGCCATGAAGCATGTGGGACTGAACGTCGCCGCCGATGCCTTCATGTCGATAACCTACATTGGCGTGAATGGCGGGCTGGTACTCGCCGTGTGCGACGACCCCGGCATTCACAGTTCGCAGAACGAGCAGGACACGCGCATCTACGGCGACACTCGCCACCGTGCCCGTGCTGGAGCCGAGCGATGCCCAGGAGGCGCTCGATTTCACCCGTCTTGCGTTCGATCTGTCGGAGACCTTCGACACGCCGGTGATCGTGCGCTCGACGACCCGGCTTTCGCACACCCGCAGTCCGGTGGCGCTCGGCGATCGCGATGAGCCGCCGCAACGCGCATTTATCGAGAAGCCGTCGAAGAACGTCATGATCCCCGCCTATGCCCGGCCGCGCCATGGCGCGGTGATCGAGCGCGAGATGCGGCTGAAGGCGTATTTCGCCGAATCGCCGATCACGCGCTGGGAAGAGGGCGATACGAGCTTCGGCGTCATCACGGCGGGGACTTGCTACCCCTATGTGCGCGAAGTGCTTCCCGACGCCAACGTATTGAAGCTCGGCGCATCCTGGCCGCTGCCGGACGCATTGCTGCGCCGCTATTGCGAATCGGTCGACCGCATCTTCGTGGTCGAGGAACTCGAGCCGGTGATCGAAAAGGAAATCCGCGCGCTCGGATTTGAGGTCGAGGGCAAGAAGTTCTTCCCGCGCGCCGGCGAATTGTCGCCCGAACTCGTGCGCGCCGGATTTGAGCAGGCGGGCATTCTGGCGCCGCGGCCGCAGCAAAGCGGCTGGACGCCGGAACCGCTGGTGCGTCCGCCGGTGCTTTGCGCCGGCTGCCCGCACACTTCGAGCTTCATGGCGGTGCGCGCGACCGGCGCACGCGTGGCCGGCGATATCGGCTGCTATACCTTGGCCTGTCTCGATCCGCTGCGCGGCATGGACACCACCGTATCGATGGGCTCGTCGATCGGTAACGCCGTCGGCATGGCCAAGGCCGGCGAAAGCAAACCGGTCGTCGCAACCATCGGCGATTCGACCTTCCTGCACGCCGGAATTCCGCAGCTCATCAACGCGGTCTACAACCAAGCCAATATCACGGTGATGCTGCTCGACAATCATGTGACGGCGATGACCGGAGGCCAGCAGCATCCCGGCACCGGCAAGACGCTTCGGGGCGAGGATGTGCCGAGCGTGGATTACGAAGCGCTGGTCCGCGCCGTCGGAGTCAAATGGGTGCGCAAGGTCGATTCCTATGACCTCGCCGCCATGCATCAATCCTTGCGCGACGCCATCAATTATCGCGGCGTCGCCGTGCTGATCGCCGACCGGCCTTGCGTGCTCGACCCGGTCAAGATCAAGGGCCCGCCATTCGAGGTCGTCACCGAACAATGCAACGCCTGTCAGGCCTGCATGAACCTGGGCTGCCCGGCGATCACCTGGAGCGACCAGTCGTTCGAAGGCCGCCACAAGGTGCAGATCGACCAGTCGCTTTGCATCGGTTGCACGCTCTGCGCGCAGGTTTGCGCCGTTGACTGTATCAAGGCCATTGCGCCGGTGACGCAATGAGCGGTCCGGCCACCACCGTGCGTCCCGCCGCCTGGCCGAAGCCTTCCGTGGTGACGACCGATCCCGCGGATGACGCGTTCAACGTCCTCATCGTCGGCGTCGGCGGCCAGGGCGTCATCATGGTGTCCAAGGTGCTCGCGTTGCTCGCGCAGAGCCAGGGCTTCGAGGTCAAGCAGAGCGAAGTGCACGGCATGGCCAAGCGTGGCGGCTCAGTGTTCAGCCATGTGCGCTTTGGGCGGCGGGTCTGGTCGCCGACCATCCCGAAGGGCGAAGTCGATATTCTGGTCGCGCTGGAATGGGCCGAAGGATTGCGCTGGCTGCCGTTCCTCAAACCCGGCGCCGGAATCTTCATTTGCGACACCAAGCGCATCGTGCCGCCATTCGCCTGCCTCAACCGCCATCCGGGCGCGCCGCTGCGCTATTCGAAAGAGACGCCGGCCGAAGTCATCGCGCACGTGGCCGAAGGCTACGCCATCGATGCCACCGACATGGCCGAACAGCTCGGCAACGAACGGGCGGCGAACGTCATCCTGCTCGGCGCGCTGTCGACGGCATTGGATTTTTCGACAACGGATTGGGAGCGCACGGTCGCCGAATTCGTGCCGAAGAAGACCATCCCGGTCAATTTGGAAGCGTTCCGGCGCGGACGCGATTGGATCGAGGAGGCGCGCAACGCCACGCCGCCGGTGGAAGCTCCGGTGACGCGGACGCCGGCGCCGGGCGAAACCGCCTACCAGGTGCGCCTCGAAATCAATCCCGCCTGGTGCAAGAGCTGCGATATCTGCGTGAAGCTGTGCCCGGAGCACTGCCTGCGCCTGAATGCGGACCGCATCGCGGAGCTGGCCGCGCCGGACAAGTGCACGGGGTGCCGGCTGTGCGAATGGTTGTGTCCTGATTTCGCGATCCGGGTGCATCTCGACGCCGCCGCCGGCGCGCAGGGAGGACTTGCCCGATGAATGCCGTCGATACCGCGCTCACCGGCAAGAACGCCATGAAGCTGATTTCCGGCAACCACGCTTGTGCCTTGGGAGCGATCGCCGCCGGCTGCCGGTTCTTTGCCGGCTATCCGATCACGCCATCATCGGAGATCGCCGAACGGCTGGCGCGCCAATTGCCGGAGGTCGACGGCGTGTTCGTGCAGATGGAGGATGAAATCGCCTCGATCGCGGCCGTGATCGGCGCCTCGATGGGCGGCGTCAAAGCCATGACGGCGACCAGCGGTCCGGGATTTTCGCTCAAGCAGGAAAATATCGGCTACGCCGCCGGCGCCGAAATCCCTTGCGTCATCGTCAATGTTATGCGCGGCGGCCCCTCCACCGGCATGCCGACGCGGCCATCGCAGGCCGACTTGATGCAGGCGCGCTGGGGCAGCCATGGCGATTATCCGATCATCGCGCTCACGCCCGCCTCGGTCGGCGAGATCTACAGCGAGACCATCCGCGCTTTCGAACTGGCCGAGCTTTGCCGGTCGCCGGTGGTGCTGCTCTATGACCAGGTGATCGCGCAACTGTCGGAAACCGTCGCGCTCGGCAGCGCCGGAAGCCTGCGCCGCAGCGAGCGCAAATGGGCGAGCGGGCCGCGCGCCGACTACAAGCCCTATGGCGGCGAAGATATTCCCGCGATGGCCAGGCCCGGCGACGGTTACCGCGTTCACACCACCGGGTTGACCCATAGCGAAAGTGGTTTCCCGACCCAGAACCCGGAGGCGGTCACCCGCAATCTGTCGCGGCTTTTCTCCAAGCTGGAGCGGCACCGCGATCTGATCGATTCCTGGGAAGAGCCGCATTGCGCCGACGCCGACGTGGTCATCGTCGCCATCGGCATCAGCGCCCGCGCCGCCACGCGCGCCATGGAACTGTGCCGCGCAGAAGGGCTGCGCGTCGGGTTGTTCCGCCCGATCACGCTCTGGCCGTTCCCCGAAGCGGCGCTGCGCCGGGCTACGGCGCAGGCGCGCGCCGTGCTGGTTCCCGAAATGAATACCGGCCAGCTTCGCCTTGAGGTCGAGCGCGTGCTCGGCGGCATGCCGGTCGAAGGCGTTCATCTTTTCAGCGGCGAGGCCATCACGCCGGCGGACATCGCCGTGTGTGCCGCGGAACTCGCGAGGGGTGTGTGATGTTCATCGATACCGCCGCCGACTTCGACGTTCGCGACTATCTCCGCCCGGAGATGATGCCGCATTTTCTCTGTCCCGGTTGCGGTCATGGCATCGCGTTGCGGGCCTTGTTGTGGGCGATCCATGATCTCGGCATCGACAAGGACAAGCTCGCGGTGGTCTCCGGCATTGGCTGCGCCGGACGGCTGTCCGCCTATATCGACGCCAACACCTTCCATGTGACCCACGGCCGGCCGCTCGCTTATGCGACCGGGCTGGCGCTGGCGCGTCCCGATCTGCATGTCGTCGTCATCACCGGCGACGGCGACTGTCTTGCGATCGGTGGCAATCATTTGATCCATGCTTGCCGGCGCAATCTCAAGCTCACTTGCTTGATGCTCAACAACGAAGTCTACGGCATGACCGGCGGCCAGGTCTCCCCGACCACGTCGGAGACACGGCTGACGACGACCACTCCGCTCGGCAACCAGGAACCGCATTTCGATGCCTGCGCGCTGGCGACGGCGGCCGGGGCCGGTTTCGTCGGCCGCGAAGTGACGCACCATGTCCCCAAGCTCAAGGAACTGATCAAGGCCGGGCTCGAACATCCGGGCTTCGCGTTCGTCGAAGTCCTGTCCGACTGCACGGAGATTTTCGGCCGCAAGAATGACATGGGTTCTTCGCCGGAGATGATCATGCGCCAGAAGAGCGGCATCCGGCCGAGCGCCTACCGCGACACGGTCGACACGCCGTTCCGCCCGAACGATCTGCCGACCGGCCTGCTGGCGCGGAATGACCGTCCCGAATACGGCGCGGCCTATCGGCGCGCGGCGGCGGCCCGCAAGGGGGCTTCGTGATGCGCGGGCAGCGGATCGAAATTCGTATCGGCGGCACCGGGGGGCAGGGGCTGATCCTCAGTGCCAAGATGCTGGCCGATGCGCTCGCCGCCGGCGGCAGGCGCGTTGCGCAGTCGCAGACCTATGAGCCCACTTCGCGCGGCGGCTATCTGCAATGCGGACCTGGTGATCTCCGACGCCAATGTGGATTTCCCGCTGACCACCGCGATCGATTATTTGGTGCTGCTCGACCGGCTCGCCATCAAGCCGTCCTGGCCGCTGCTCAAACCGGGCGCGCTGGTCATCGCCGACACGCGGCTGTGCCCGGAACTGCCGGCGGGCGATTATCGCCTCTATCACCTGCCGCTCAGCCGCACCGCCTTGGAACTGGGCAGCGAGCGGGTAACGAACATCGTCGCGCTCGGCGCTCTGGTTGCGCTGAGCGGAATCTGCGACCGCCAACAGATCGAGCAGGCGGTGCGCGCCGAGGCGCCGCGCGGCTTTCTCGATCTCAACATGGACGCGCTCGCGGCGGGCATTTCGGTGCACGCGCAAGCCGCCGCCGGCGACGGCGCAGCCGTAAACATCGGCACCTGACGGACCTGGCCATAGCGACTAGACAGGTCCCTCGCTCGGACTGAGGATGCGGCTATGCCGGGAAGCAAGCCACAGAACGAACGCATCGTCTCGACCTATTGCTACCAGTGCGTAGCGGGGCCGGACCTGTTGACCGTGCGCATCCAGGACGGGGTGGCGACCGAGATCAACCCGAATTTTGCCGCCGCCGCGATTCATCCCGGCGGCGGCAAGGCCTGCGTCAAGGCCTTCGGGCTGGTGCAAAAGGCCTACAGCCCCAATCGCGTGCTTTATCCGATGAAGCGGACCAACCCGAAAAAGGGCCGCAACGAGGATCCGGGCTTCGTGCGCATTTCCTGGGACGAAGCGCTCGACCTGGTCGCCGACAAGCTTAAAAGCGCGCGCGCGGCGGGCTTGACCGACGCGGGCGGTTATCCGCGGCTTGCCGCCAGCTTTGGCGGCGGCGGCACGCCCACTGCCTATATGGGCACGCTGCCGGCCTTCCTTGCGGCCTGGGGCCCGGTCGATCTGAGCTTCGGCTCCGGTCAGGGCGTCAAATGCACGCATTCCGAACACCTGTACGGGGAGCTCTGGCACCGCGCTTTCACCGTGTGCCCCGATACCCCGCTCTGCGACTATGTCCTTTCGTTCGGCGCCAATGTCGAGGCCTCGGGCGGGGTGTGCGGGGTCAAGCGCCACGCCGACGCACGCAACCGCGGCATGAAACGCGTGCAGATCGAGCCGCATCTCTCGGTCACCGGCGCCTGCTCGGCCGAGTGGATTCCGATCAAGCCGAAGACCGACGCCGCTTTTCTGTTCGCGATGATCCATGTGCTGCTGCATGAAACGGCGCGCGAAAAACTCGACATCCCGTTTCTCAAAGAGCGAACTTCGTCGCCTTATCTGATCGGCGCCAATGGCTTTTTCCTGCGCGACCCGGAAACGCACAAGCCGCTGGTGATCGATCAGCTAAGCGGGCGCGCGGTGGCGTTCGACACGCCCAATATCGATCCGGCGCTCGAAGGCACGTTCACGGTCGACGCCATCGAGATCGGCGCCGATCAAGAGACCGTGACCCGCAACGCGGCCACCGCCAGTCCCGCCTTCGCGCACCTGGTCGCACATGTGAAGAACTACTCACCGGAATGGGCGGCGGCGATCTGCGACGTTCCGGCCGCCGCCATCCGCCGCGTCACCGCCGAATTCCTCGCCCACGCTCATGTCGGCGAGACCATCGAGATCGAAGGCATGACGCTGCCGTTCCGGCCGGTCGCCATCGCGTTCGGCAAGACCGTCAACAATGGCTGGGGCGGCTACGAGTGCTGCTGGGCGCGCACGCTTATTCCCTGCCTGGTCGGCGCCCTTGACGTGCCGGGCGGCACGCTTGGCACCACCGTGCGGCTCAATCGTCCGGCCGACAATCGCTGGTCGAGCGTCACGCCGGGCCCTGACGGGTTCATGCATTATCCGATGAATCCGACCGGCCAAGGACGATTGGATTTCGCGCCCGACCGCGCGCAGCGCCCACCGCACACTGGTGCCGCTGGTCGCCAACTCGGCCTGGAGCCAGGCGCTCGGGCCGACGCATCTCGCCTGGATGATGCAGAAGGAGGACTTCGACCATCTCCCGCATGCGCCGCCGCCCGACGTTTGGCTGGTCTACCGCACCAATCCGGCGATTTCGTTCTGGGACACCAAGGCGGTCGGCGAGACAATGGCGAAATTCCCCTTCACCGTCTGCTTCGCCCTGACGCGCGACGAAACCAATCATGTCGCCGACGTACTGCTGCCCGACTGCACCGATCTCGAAGGCCTGCAGCTGATGCGAATCGGCGGCACCAAATACATCGAGCAGTTCTGGGATCATCAGGGCTTCGCCTTGCGCGATCCGGCGGTGCCGCCACAGGGCGAGGCGAAGGATTTTACCTGGATTTCGACCGAGCTCGCGCGCCGCACCGGCTTGCTGGAAGAATACAACGCGGCGATCAATCGCGGCGGCGCCGACGTCAAGCTCAAGGGCGAGAACTACGATTTCTCGCTCGATGTGACCAAGGCGCACAGCGTCGAAGAAATCTGGGACGCGAGCTGCCGGGCGGCGAGCGCGGAGCTCACCGACGGCGCGGAAACGCAGGGGCTTGAGTGGTTCCGCGCCAACGGTTTTCGCGTCAAGCCGTTCTCGCGCCTAATGTGGTACCTCTATCCGAAGCTGGTCGAGCAGGGCCTGCGCTTCGAGCAGCCCTACCAGGAGCGCCTGTTGCGTGTCGGCAAGGAGCTCGAGCGGCGCCTGCACGAACATGGCATCACCTGGTGGGACAAGCAGCTTGCGGAATATGAGCCGCTGCCGCATTGGCGCGACTTGGGCGGGCTGTGGGAAGACGCGCTCGCCAAGCACTTCAAGGTGCAGATCGCCGATTATCCGTTCTGGCTCGTCACCTCGCGCAGCATGCAATATTCCTGGGGCAATAATGTCGGCGTTCAGCTGATCAAGGAAGTGGCCGACAACGTTCTCGGCCACGGCAGCGTGGTGATGAACGAAAGCGCGGCCGAAAAGTTCGGCATCGCCGACGGTGACCTGGTCGAAGTGCGCTCGCCGCTCAACAGCACCAAGGGCAGGGTGATGCTGCGCGAGGGCATCCGGCCCGACACCCTGCTGATGATCGGCCAGTTCGACCACTGGATCACGCCGTTCGCCAAGGACTTCCACGCGCCGAGCATGAATGCCCTGGTGCCGATGCTGCTCGATCTCACCGATGCGACCGGATCGAGCGCCGACCTGGTCAAGGTCAAGGTGACGCGTCTTGCGGGGACGCCATGACCCGCTGGGCGATGGCCGCCGATCTCGAGCGCTGTGTCGGCTGCCAGACCTGCACCGCGGCCTGCCGGCACGCCAATGCCACGTCGCCGGCGGTGCAATGGCGCAAGGTGCTCGATATCGAGGCCGGCTCGTTCCCCAACGTCAATCGCACTTTCGTGCCGGTCGGCTGCCAGCACTGCGCCGACCCGCCCTGCATGCATGTGTGTCCCTCGACCGCGACGCGCCAGCGCCCTGACGGCATCGTCACCATCGACTACGACATCTGCATCGGCTGCGCCTATTGCGACGTCGCCTGTCCCTATCAGGCGCGCTTCAAGGTCACCAAGGAAGACTTCGCCTATCGCGAGGGGGCAATGCAGAACGAAATCGAGCGCGAGGATCTGGCGCGTATCGGCGTCGCGCAGAAATGCACGTTCTGCTCCGATCGCATCGATTTCGGCATCGCAAACGGGTTGACGCCGGGCAGCGATCCGCGCGCGACGCCGGCCTGCGTCAATGCCTGCATCGCGGACGCGCTGCATTTCGGCGATCTCGACGACGCCAACAGCAACGTCTCGCAGCTTTTGCGCCGGCACAAGAATTTCCGCATGCATGCGGAACTCGGCACCGAGCCGGGCTTTTATTATCTCTACGACAAGGCCGATGCGGCGCCGGCGGCGGATATCCCGCCTGCACTCGCGGACGCGCAAGCCGGCCGCCTGCGCACCCGCGGCGTCGAGCCCTGGCACCAGAAGCATTGGGACTGGAAGGCCGCCGCCAATTTCCTCTGTGGCGGCGCCGGCGCCGGATTGCTCGGCGCTGTCGCCGTCGCCGGCCTCGCCGGAACTCCGGTCTTGCTGCCGGGCCTCGTGGCGCTCGCCGTCATTGCCTGCGGCCTCACGCTGCTGATGTTCAAGATCGGCCGGCCGCTGCGCTTCCTGTACGTCTTGCGCCAGCCGCGCCGCTCGTGGATGACGCGCGAAGCCTGGGTCGCCGCCGTGCTGTTTCCGCTCACGCTCGCCGCGTTGTGGTTTGGCTCCCGCACGGCGCTGGTGGCGGCGGCCGTGCTCGGGCTGATCTTTTTGTTCTGCCAGGGCATGATCCTGGAGCAGTCCAAGGGCATCCCCGCCTGGCGCAACCCGCGCGTTATCCCCTTCATCCTGGCGACCGGCTTGGCCGAAGGTTGCGGGTTGTTCCTGCTGCTCGCCTTGTTGCTGCCGGCGCTGAGTGCCGCCGCCATTCCGGTGGCGATTGCGCTTATGGTGCTGGCCGCGGTGCGGCTCTGGACCTGGTGGCGATATCTCGGCGCGCTAGAGAGCGAAGGTGCGCCGACCCGCACGCTCGAAATCTTCACCGCCTGCCGCTTCTGGTTCTTCGCCGCCGGCTTCGTGTTGCCGGTGGCGCTCGCCGCCGCGGGCCTGATCCTGCCGGCTGCCGCCGCTGGCTTATTCGCGCTCGCCGGGCTTTCGGTATTCGCCACCGGCTGGGCGATAAAGTTCATTCTCATCACGCGCGCCGCCTATAATCAGGGCTTCGCGCTGCCGCACACTCCCATCCGCGGGTCCGGCATACCCGGACCGGCCGTCAAGCCCGGATGGACTTCGCCATGAATCGGTGCCGGGCGGTTCCAACTCATAAGAAGCGCGGTCGCGCGCCACAATTCAACGATCTCGTACCGGGAGGCTCAATCATGACTACAAAAAACGCGGTTGCCGATGCGCCCAGCTATATGTTCGAGCGCGCAGCCGAGACCATGCCGCGCAGCGAACTGAAGGCATTGCAACTCTCCCGTCTCAAGACCACGGTCGAGCGCGCCTACAACAAGGTCCCGCACTACAAGCGGAAATTCGACGCCGCCGGCGTCAAGCCAGGCGATTTGAAGTCGCTCGCCGATCTCACGCGGTTTCCCTTCACGGTGAAGTCCGATCTGCGCGATAATTATCCGTTCGGCATGTTTGCCGTGCCGCGCGAACAATTGCTGCGCCTGCACGCGTCCTCCGGCACCACCGGCAAGCCGACGGTGGTCGGATACACCAAGGGCGACCTCGATTTGTGGGCCAATCTGATGGCGCGCTGCCTCGCCGCCATGGGGGCCCGGCCCGGCGATATCGTTCATAATGCCTATGGCTATGGCCTGTTCACTGGCGGTCTGGGCGCGCACTACGGCGCCGAGCGGCTTGGCTGCACCGTGGTGCCGTTGTCGGGCGGCGGCACCGAACGGCAGGTCACGCTGCTGAAGGATTTCGGCGCCACCGTCCTGTGCGCCACGCCGTCCTATGCGCTCAACATCGCCGAAGTGGCCGAAGGCATGAATGTCGATATCCGTAAATTGCCGCTGCGCACCGGCATCTTCGGCGCCGAGCCTTGGACCGACGCCATGCGTCGCGATATCGAGGCGCGGCTCGGCATCGAGGCGATCGACATCTACGGCCTGTCGGAAATCATCGGGCCGGGCGTCGCCTGCGAGTGCCGCGAGGTGAAAAACGGTTTGCACGGCTGGGAGGATCATTTCCTGTTCGAAGTGATCGACCCCGACACGATGCAGCCAAAGCCGATGGGCGAAGCGGGCGAATTGGTGATCACCACGCTGACCAAGGAAGCCCTGCCGATGCTGCGCTACCGCACGCGCGACATTACCCGGCTCTCGGACGAGCCATGTTCGTGCGGGCGCAGCCATGTCCGCATTCTGCGGGTGACCGGACGCAATGACGACATGCTGATCATTCGCGGCGTCAACGTCTATCCCTCGCAGGTCGAGGCGGTGCTGGTCGGTTTTCCGGGGCTGGCGCCGCACTATCAGATCGTGCTGACGCGGGAAGGCGCCCTCGATGCGATGACGGTTGAGGTCGAGCTGGCGCCGGGCTTCGACGGTGACCGCTCACGCAAGGCCGAGGAAGTCACGCACCATATCAAATCGCTGATCGGGGTGACCTGCAAGGTCGTGGCCAAATCGCCGGGCGAGGTGCCGCGCTCGCAAGGCAAAGCCGTGCGGGTGCGCGACGAGCGCAAGAAGGCGAACTGAAGCCGGCTCGGCGATTAAGTGCGGGCCGGGGAAGTCTCCCAGGGCGTGTACGCGTCAATCGGCGCTTGTGAGCAACGATTAGCCGATGTCCGCTTTGCCACCGAAAGCGGACATTCGCTGGCGCAGCCGAATTGTGCGTTAAGTGCCGATGCTGTTGAAAAAGGGCTCGCACTCATCGGCGAACAGTGATTCCGTCAGCTGGAAATCCTGATGACGGAGGTTTGCCATGATGGGTCGGCAGACGAGTGATCAGAGCCAGCTGTTTTATCTATTCAATCTTGAACAGCGCATCCCGGCGGGCCATCTGTTACGCCGTATCAATTCGATAGTGACGCGGATATTGGCAGGGCTTACGTGAGAAGCTGGCGCCGTATTATAGCGAGATCGGGCGCCCCTCGATTGACCCTGAGTTGATGCTACGGATGCTGATCGTAGGGTATTGCTACGGCATTCGCTTCGAGCGGCGACTGTGCGAGGAGGTCGAGCTGCATCTGGCTTATCGATGGTTCTGTCGTCTCGATCTTGACGATGAGATGCCCGATCATTCGACGTTCTCGGTCAACCGTCACGGCCGCTTCCGCGATAGCGACATATTCCGGCAGATATTTGAGGCGGTGGTGTTTGCGTGCATGAACGCGGGTCTTGTTAAGGGCGAAGGCTTTGCCGTTGATGCCAGTGTCATTGAAGCCAACGCCAGCCGCTGTCACGGCAAGCCGCCCGATGAGATCGACTGGTCACTGCCGGAACGACAGACGCGTGCTGCTGCCGAGTTCCTTGCCGGGCTAGATGACGAGGATCCCGACGCCAACCGTAATCTGCCGAAGGTGATCTCGCCGGTGGACCCTTGTTCAGCTTGGACGGCGAAGGCCGACGAGCGTGTACAGTTCGGCTACGGGCTCAATTACCTGATCGATATCGGGCCTGCCGCTGTCATCGTTGGGGTTGCGGCAACCCCGGCTCGCACCTACGACGAAGTCGCGGCAACCAAGCCGATGCTTGAGCGCACTGAGAAGATATTCGGCTTAAAGCCTAAGGGCCTCGTCGCCGACACGGCCTATGGCACGGGCAAGTTCCTCGGTTGGCTGATCGGAGCTGGCGTTACGCCGCACATCGCGGTCTGGGACAAGAGCGCCCGCGAGGACGGCACCTTTTCACGCGCCGACTTCACATTCGATAAGGAACGAACGTTTATATTTGTCCGGCAGGTAAGCTCCTGAAGACAACGGGCCGCATTCTCTCGGGCTACATGCTGCGCTACACGGCGAGCACTCGCGACTGCGGCCCATGCCCCCTCAAGTCCAAGTGCTGCCCGAACACTCCACAACGCATCGTCCCGCGCGACGTCAACGAAGATGCCCGCGACCACGCCCGTGCACTAATGGGAACGCCAGAATACGAGAGGTCACGCGATGAGCGTAAAAAGAGTCGAGATGAAGTTCGCACACGCCAAGTCGCATCACGGTTTTGAACGACTTCGCCTGCGAGGAATATCCGGTGCGCGCGACGAGTGTCATCTCGTCGCTATCGCGCAAAACCTCAAAACCTTGCAAAATACATCTGGCGGCCGCCTGATGCCACGGTCGCTTGCATTGCGTGAATATAAGTTGCGCAGGAATCCAACGATAGTGTCAGTGGTGAACCCCTCGAAGGGGAGAGATCAATAAATAAGACGGCGGTGCCCGTCTAAAGCTCAAATAAACAGCAGCAAACCTTCAGTGGCCGACTTTTTCAACGCCATCGGCAAATAGCGGACTTTGCGTCCGCCATTCATAATGATGCAGATGACAGCCAACGAGTCATGAGAAGCAGCAATGCCCGGAACAGGTGATGCCAAACCGCAAGGACAGAATCCGGCTGCTGTGGCATTGCAAGCTAAGTTCGAGCACGGGCTGGCGCTGCATCAGCAGGGAAAATTGGCGAACGCGGAGCGCATCTGTCGGGAGGTTCTGAGGCAGCAGCCGAACCACTTTGGCGCGCTGAGTTCTGCTCGGGGTCATTGCTCTTGAAACTCGGCACACGGAGCGAGCGGTCGAACTAATCGGGAAGGCAATCGCACTGAAGCCCGACTTTGCGATCGGGTACTACAACCGCGGGCTTGCGCTGCAGAACCTGAAGCGCCCCGCGGATGCACTGGCGAGCTACGACAAAGCAATCTCGCTCAAGCCTGATTATGCGGAGGCATACAACAACCGCGGGCTTGTGCTGCATAACCTGAAGCGCCCCGCCGATGCACTGGCGAGCTACGACAAAGCAATCTCGCTCAAGCCTGATTATGCGGAGGCACATAGCAACCGCGGGCTTGCGCTGGGTAGCCTGAACCGCCCCGCGGAGGCGCTGACAAGCTACGACAAAGCAATCTCGCTCAAGCCTGATTATGCCGAGGCATACAGCAACCGCGGGCTTGCGCTGGTTAACCTGAACCGCCCCGCGGATGCGCTGGCCAGTTACGACAAAGCAATCTCGCTCAAGCCTGATTATGCAGAGGCATATTGGAACCAAAGCCTGTGCTTATTGCAGCTGGGGCGTTTTGAGCAAGGCTGGCGTCAGCACGAATGGCGAAAGAAATGCGAGAAGCCGCTCGCGGCTCGCTCCTATCCTCAACCGCTCTGGCTCGGTGAAGCAGATATTAGGGGCAAGACCCTATTCATCTGGGAGGAGCAAGGGCTTGGCGATTTGATACAATTTTGCCGATACGCCAAGCTTGCGGAAGCCCGTGGCGCGAAGGTCATTATGGCGGTGCACCAGCCTTTGCGTGAGCTGCTGAAGCAGATCAGCCCCACAATCCAAATCATTGATCCACTCGAAGTGCCAAATAATTTTGACTATCACTGTCCGTTGTTTAGCTTGCCGCTCGCATTTGGAACGACCCTTGAGACAATACCGGCACAGCAGCCGCTCCTGAAGGCCGACGAGGAACATCGATTGGCATGGTCGGCTCGTTTGCCGCCAAAGACTAAGCCCAGAATAGGTTTGGTCTGGAGCGGAAAAATAGACCGCAAGATACGGACAAACCGCTCAATCGAACTCAAGCAGTTTGTCCCCTTTGTTTAGTTTAGATGCGCATTGGGTATGTCTGCAAAAAGAGGTCCGGGAAAACGACTTGGCCGTGCTTCGGCAACTCGGTCACATCGCGTTTTTTGGGGATGACATTAAAGACTTCAACGATACGGCTGCGTTAATGGAACTGATGGACCTGGTTATCACAGTCGATACCAGCGTCGCTCACCTTGCGGGTGCGATGGGAAAGCCCGTCTGGATATTGTTGCTCTATAATTCCGATTGGCGATGGCTGCTGGATCGGGATGATAGCCCTTGGTACCCAAGCGCTCGCTTGTTTCGGCAGGATGACACACGCGCGTGGGACAACGTCGTCGCGCGCGTTCATGCTGCGTTACGGGAATTCCTGCAAAGCCGTTCATGAAACTTTCGAGCTTTGCAGCTTTTGGGTAAAAAGCGGACATTCCGCGATGCCGGGGCATGTCCGCTTTACCCC
>CAWBLD010000013.1:0-283143 GCA_963789455.1 uncultured Alphaproteobacteria bacterium
AACAACGGTTTTCCGCCACCACGATCGGTGTGCCAAAGATAATTCTCGCCTTCGGGAATGCTTGGGATGAGGTCACCCCACTTGCCGCCGATTTTTAATCCTGACAGGTCGTTTGGCTCAGGCAGGTCGCCCAGCACGTCCCATGCCGTGCGAAAAGGCTCAAGCGCGCTAAAGAGATCGGCCTCGAGCTTCAGCGGATTGCCGAACTTCGGCTGTGCGGGGAATTTGGACGGCTGCCCGTCACGCGCGAACCTATGAGGAAGACACGCTCTTCTCGATTTGCGGGACGCCGTGCTCGGCACAATTGATGACTTGCCAGGAGACCTGTATCCTCGTCTTGTGCCTTACGGTTGATCTCGTCGATCCCATTAAGGATGTATCTGAGGCCCTCATCCTTGCCGCCGTAGGCGAGCCCGTAGACGTTCTCAAGAAGGAACGCTCGAGGCTGCGTGTCACGAAGACGCGAGATAACCATGAGCGTATCCGCGAGGGTCGTCGAGCCGCAGCGAGCGCCGCGCACCCAATAGCTCGGACTTGGAGAAAGGCTGACAGGGAGGGCCACGATCAGATATCGCTTCGCCCCGCTCAACTCCGCACGCGTAAGGACATCCGAGGATGACACCTTGTTGATGTCATCCTCGATAATCTCCCGATCGCGGTTGAGGCGCATGGTCTGGCAGGAGTGGCGATCGAGTTCGAGCGCCACGCGTGTCTCGAAGCCCGCTTCCTCGAAGCCGAAATCAAGCCCACCTATCCCGGAAAAGAAGGCTAATGGCCTTTAGCGGCACGGATTTCTTTGTGCTCGTTTTCATGGGTGTGAGTCGCATGCCTACAGGAAAAGACATAGCAATCCAACCTGTATTGTCAATACAGTTTTCATGATCCGGGTCAATGATACGCAAGGCAATGGAAGCTTATCGGCGACGCACAGGCGTTCGCCTAACCTACCCAATATTGTCCAAGCGAACCTCAGTATCTGTGAAGTACCTTGCAGTCGATCGCGGCGCGCCCCGGCTACAACACACGGCTCAACACGATTGAAAAGCTTTGCGGCGCTCTCGAATGCGCTCCTGGCGACCTTCTTGAAATGACGAAGGGCAAAGGAACGCCACGTGAAAATTGATAAGACAATTGCGGCCACTTTGGTTCGCGAGGAAAGCGACCAAGGCCGAGAAGGAGCCGATTGACGCTGCATGGAAGGCGAAGATCGAGAAGCTCTCCCAGTTGTGTGAGGATGGCACCTCGAAAACCCACATCGCCTTCCTTGGCACGGCGATCCTAGCAAAGGCGATGGATCTCAGCGTCGATCTCTATGCGATCAAGCCTAAGCATGCTCGCGCAAACGCCAATGCGAATCGGGGCGAACCCTCTGTCACTCGGTGTTGTCCCGCTCTCAGCCGAGTCTGCTTATATGGTGTGCACAGGGCGCGAGCCACTGAACAATCAGCCATAATTTTCGATGACACGTCTTGGTGACGATACGCGCCGTACTGAAAAGGCGCGCGCGGACATTTGCTTTCATGTCAGAAGCTGTACAGAGCTTGCCGAAACTAACTACTTCCGAAGCCAACGCGCGCGAAGCCTTGCGGGCCTTTATTGCAGTACGACGCGGCTACATACCGAAATACGCGGCAAAGGAAGGCGAACGCAGATCACGTCGGAGCACTTGTCGGGCCATCAAGGCACTGATCCTTGACGGTTCTGAAGGCGGGAAGCGGCGCAAGCGGTGGTCGCAGGTCTCATGGATGTATTTGCAGGCGTGGACCGGGTCGAGAGCGGACGCATCAATGATCCAAGTCGCAATTATCCCGGTGATGTGTGCATAAGGTCTACTGCCGACGACGAATGGGACAAGGCCTTCGAGGTTCCGTGACAAGCCAGTTGCGGCATCGGATGTGCAAATCTTCGCTAACAAATGCATCACAATGGGTATTCGCGAGGCTGCCGTTGTGATGGTCGCTGAAAAGCAACCAGCCCTAAATGCCGAGACGCTTGCGGCTTGGGCCAGCGAGCGCAGCCTCAGCCTCACACTATTTCACGGCTGGAACAGCTTCATCGAACAGACCCTCTTTTGGGCCGATATTCCAAAGCAGGACGGAGCAAGACAGGCGGCCGCTTTCATTCACGAGCGCTTGCAGAGCGTAGAAGCCTCGCCCGAGGCCGTCGCGTTGTGGGATAAGCTTTCGAGCGCCTAATCGTCGTTCGCGCAGTAAGAGGCTTGTTCGCGAGAGCCTATGCCTCCCACTTTAATCCCTTTTGCCGAAGCGGTGGAGCCATCACGCGCACATTATAGCCTGCTACATTTGTTGCCAGGATACCCGTGCTGCCATAAGTTGCGAAGTGATTTCCAAAGCATCGCGGAATTTCATAGTCCTCCAGCTCGGGCGGGATGTGATCGAGCAGCGTATCGGCGCATACGACAATCAGGCGTTCTTGCGTCCGGGAGAACGCCACATCGGCCCGATTGAGGTTCACGATAAAACTCGCAGCAGCTCCTATCGAGTGAGGATCGCTCTCTGTGCCTGACACGATGATTGTCGGCTTCTCTCCGCCTTGCAGCCGCTCGACCGTGTCGACAGAGACCCACCTCCATACCATGTTGGGCGAATGCCGTTCGCAAGAGAGAGCGCTGCGCGCGGTGCGGAGTAATTACGGCGATTGAAATCCGCAGGGTGGGCTGGCGCGGCTTCTAGAATTTGCCCGAATAATTTCTGCCTCGGCCACGTTGCTGTGACGCGAGCTGCGTTCGGAATGCACGACCAGCACGAGGCCGGTCGGCTCGGTCCAGACGCTGGCCCATCCTTGCTCGGAGCCCCGCGTCGTGCCGGCCTGCAGCAATGCCATCGCCGCCCTGAAGTTCGATGGCATCAAGATTGTAGACGCGCGCAATAAGTTCTCGGATTAGAGGTGGCAGCCGGAAAGTTTCCATAGGTCAGCGCCGATTGACGGGCTGCTTCCGGCGGAACCCCCCGCGTCAATGATAATCCAAGCACGGCATCGTAAGAGCTATTCAATGGCTGGTAATGTTGCATCGGCGGCCTATCCTCTTGATCCCAATCATGCGCTGAGATGGGGGCCAGCTGCCGGTTGTCACCGGCAAGCAGGATTTGACCGGTAGGGCTCACGAGGCTTGCAAGCGACAAGAAGTGGGAAAAAGCATCATGCTCGCCTCATCGACAACGAGCACGTCGGCGCGGAATCCCTCGGCTTGCTGCCTGAAGGGATTTTTATATCGACAGCTCCCCCGCCATCTTGAGGATCGCGCTCGTTGTCCCGCCGACAAGCAACACCTCCACGAAGCCACGCATTCACCCGGGGACGCATGGGAGCCGCCGCAAAGTTAAATATCCCGTCCGCGTCTCCGCAGGCGGATTGCTCGAATGCACGCGCGCGATGTAAGGAGACGGGGCAAATCCCTGTCGCCTCGCCTCTTGTTGAAAATAGTCCTTGAAGTCGGCTCAGCCTTCCGCACGAGTGTGTCGACGGCTAGATGCGTGGTGCAGCCCATCGGCACAATAGACCCAACTCTTAAGCTGGCTGTGGCCTTCGTCAGGACCGATGTTGCGGTAGTCACGGTCTTCCGGTCCCGGGTGGCCCCTTCAGCAACTGTACGCGTGTTGAAAGCCCTTCCATGACGGCATCTTGTTGATCCTGCGTTAGCCGCGCCCGCGTCGTTGCGCTATGGGGAACCTCCCACTCGTCCACGGCCTTAGACTCGCTCCTCTCGAAGCTGGCGGGAGTGGTGGCTGAACGGGAATTCGAGGGGCCTCTGGTTCGAACCAGTCGTAGACGTGCCGTCCGCGTCCGGTGCGAAGCCGCTGCTCCACCCGACCAGCGACGAAATCCGAAGGACTATCGTCCACCGTCGCAAAATCAAAAACCTCAGCGTCCGCGTTGGGTTTCCAACTGCCCAATATGTAGGTCGATTGCGGCTGGAACATCGGGCTCAGGGCAATCTCTCCATTGATCCAATCGACAGCGACAACCGTGCAGGTGATGCCGCCGTTTAGAAGCTGACGTATTGTCTGTCCGCGATCGGGATTTCCGTCTCTTGGGCTTAGCCGAACAAAGGAGCCTTCGTCGACAGAACTACGTCTGGAAAGTTCCTTGGCCGTAAGTCCGAAAGGCGCCACGTCGAAGTCCGCGATCAAGTTTCTATCTGAATCCGATCTGACATTTCGAACGGGTATCGTCCTTCCGCTCTGGACGCGCATAGCAGGAGGCTGAATGTGGCGCTTGATCCATTGGCGATCTTGACGTGGTGGTCGAGCAGAAGAAAATCGATTGCCGCACGCGCGGTGCTATCGATGCCGAGAACTCGCGCGGTCACCAATATTGAGGGCCGGCTTGACGATCTCGGCATTGCGAAACCTGACACGCTCCTCAAGCCATCGAAGGGCATGAACCCTGCTTGCCTGGTACGCACGGAGCAGGCCAGGCCTCTCGGTGACGCGCTTGTAGCTCTCGATCGCTCGACGAACGCGCGTATCGGTGATGTCGGGATCATCTGCTTCTGGCAATTCATTCCAGACGGCCCTCCCAATAGGGCGCAGTCAGGGTATCGTGGAAAGCGGCTTCGTATCTCGAACCGGTGCCGGGTTACGGTTGCTTGCTCGTTGCGTGCCCATTACCCGTTCGCTGCAAGGCCAAGCGTAGACTTGAAGTCAAAAATGTCCTGCTCGAAGACGCGGTCAGCTACAGCCGCACCCGCCACGCGACGCATCCAGTGATAGCGTTGCCCGAACCAGCCCAGCGACGCCGCTACCACAAGCCTCGTCCAGTCCAACCGAGGGCGTACCTATCGTGGATCTTCTTGTTGGACGGACGAGAAAATGAGTTGCTCTAGCCCCTCGCGGCAACCAAGCAGCTCCCGTAAATGGCTAAGAAGGCGTGACCCCGCTCGCGTGCATGCCTCAATGAGTTGGGACATTTCAGAACGGGAATACACATAGAAGTGCACCGGGGCTTCTTCAGCATCAGCAATCTCGGCGATTGCGTCGTACAAGTCTAGGAGGAATTGTTGGATCAACTGCCGTTCGGAAGCAGTGTCCGCCGACATTTTCCCCTAACCAAGGTTGCTGCTGGAAATGCAGGATATCGCGGCTTGAGGAAGCGATAGGTCGAAGATCGATATTGGGCCGGCTGGCCTTCGGCTCCTGGACGTTGCCGCCGCTCGACGCATTCTCCGGCCGGCCTGAACCCTCCGGTATCCGGGTTCGCCTCGAAAGGCGTATGTACCTCGTGGTCACTCGCCGTGACATGCGCGGCAATGGCGCGGATACGATTTTCCGAATAGTCATAGTCTACCGACATATAGACCCGAACTAGGCGTTGGCCTTCCATCGTGTGTTCGGGAAGCTGTCCAGTCCCCGCATTCGGCAACACCCGCACCTGATAGTTGTCAGGATCATCGTCGCCACGCGGCAGTGTCGATCGCCGGGCTGCGGCAAGCGCAACGAGCTGGCCTAAGTTTTCTTCAAAGCCCTCGGTCTGCTTGATTGCGAGCCGCCGTTGGAGACGCAAGCGCGAGCTAGTTCGTCAATCGTTGTTACCTCGGCGGCACGAAGCGCGCGACACGCGCGGGCGATGCCGATAAGCTCCAACCTCCGCTGCCGCGCACTCTCGGGAAGGCGATGCAAACCAAAAACACAGCTATCGCACTTTTGATTGAGCTGGAAATCGAGCCCGTCGAGGTCGCGATCAACAATCGATGCAAGCAAGCCGTCATTCGCAAGCAGACGACAAATGTCGGAAACTCGCCTTCCAGATTGAGCGCCGGAAGGTCGAGGAGAGCTTGGGGCTCGTACTCTGAGCTTCATCGATGCGCGCCACGCACCCTTCGATCGCGTCTGGCCCAACCTCACGCCCAGCAATCCTCAAGGGCGCATCCTCGAGAAGCTGGCTACAACTAGTAGGTACATGGCAAGCTGAATGCGGTGATAGGTGCGATCCTTCCGGCTTGCCTTCGCCTCAACGAGTCAAGCGGGCGGTCCCGCGATCCCAAAGAACCAAGATGAAATCTGGCCGTGCATTTACTTGGAATGGGCCGAAGGTTCCCGCCACCTCAATCTCTCGGCCATAGGCCGGGACATCAGCCGCGAGCACTTCAACGCTCGCATGAAACTCCGTCCATGGTACGGTTCGGTTACCCGGCTCGCGCGTGCTCGAGCGCGTCTAAATCGAGAGCCCTTCCTCCCGCAGCGCGGCCTCCCAGCCGTTCTCAGCCTCGCCCCCCTCTTGCAGGACCGGGTCGAGCGTGTTGAACAGCCGCTCGGAAAATGGGACGGAGCGAGCCAAGCGTCGGTTGTTGAGGCCAAGCTTGAATCGGCGCTCACAACCTTGAAAGCGGATAAACTCGCCGATCTCGCTTACGCGGATAGGCACGGGAGGCGTCGGCATGCTCTACCGCCATCGAAAGGTGCATCGGGAGGGAAAATCTCGCGATGCGGGCGATTTTAGAACGCTTCGAGTGCGCGTCCAAGACGTTTTTCTCTTTGATTTCTACCCGTTAATCGCGGAGAAGGGGTTCTGACCTTGTCAGACTCAAAGCGTGGAACCTGCACCAATTTGCCGTCAACGACGAGGTCAAAGCCCCTCTCCCCGATCACCACCTCGATGTCACCGTAGTGAGCCTGCCGATGGTGATTGGCACACACTGTTATTATGTTTGATGCGGCGAGCGAGCCAATTTCCTTCTTGGCGACCGGCATCACATGATGTGCCTCGACATACGGCTCGCCGTTCTTTTTAAATCCCACGGCTTCAAGCCCAAGAGCTTCGCAGAGCTGGCAGCGGAATCGATTGGCGCGCTTGACGAGCGCCCCAATCGGCCCGCGCTCGATCGTCTTGCTGATGCGTGTCTTAACTTCCGGGCTCGCGTTTAGATATTTCTTCTCGATCTCGGCTATCATCTCGCCGTGACTGCCACTTGATCGACCGGATAGGGAAGTGAATCGGGATTTTCTCCAAGAAACTCCATAATCGCATGAAAATCTTCGGATGAGATTGGGAAGGAGGCAGCTTGGAACCCGTCAAGCAGGGAGGGGAAATTTCAGGTTTTGCCGCGCGTAGCGTGTCGATCGTCAGGGGATTTTCCTGATATGTTCGTAGGTAACGGATCTTGATAGTTGGCCAGCCAGGAACTCCGGGTCGATCCAGATGCCCAGAACTCATCGTTCGCGCCAGTGCCGGGAAATGCCTCCTCTCCACCTCGCATAACGCGTAGATACCAGCCGCCGAAGCTCTTAGGCTTTCCCTTTCGCTCGGCGTTGCTTCTTGATCGACGCCCACACGCCCTATCCCAAGTTGGCCCGGCGCGAAGCGATGGCGATCCGAAGGCCGAATGCCCCATGTGTCCTGCTCGATCCTTTGCTCAAGAAATCGATCAATCGCCCATTTTTTCGGGTTCGGAACGAATACCCAATAAGGCGCACCTCGTGGAGCAACGGTAGGTGCGCGCGGACGCGGGCTTCTTCCGCTAAGGCGTGGAAATCCAAGCCGGATTGCCAGAAAGCTCATCCCATATGGCCCGATCCCGAACCACCCGGCGCGGGTCGAGACCCTTCCCTCCATATTCAGGGTCGAGGCTTCGGAAGTTCATAAGCTTCATAGCCACGCTATTTGGGAACGAAACTGATCGGTGATTTCCTCGCCTCGCTGCCTCGCTGCTTCTCGTAAAAGATCGCTTAGGGCGATAACTTCCCGATCCGTGTCGTCGGGCATGCACAGGCGGCCTTGCAAATACATGTCCAGTGCGAGCAGAAGCTCGTCACGTGACCAGATGTTGCGCCGAGGACTAGAGGACATGGTAAAATATCCCGAAAGAAGGCGTTACGATTGCTCCTGGCGGCCTACATAAAAGGCCGCGACGAAGCCGTAGACGACTGCGCGATACCCCAAAGAATCAAAAAATGTGCGCGATCAATCTTCGCACGTTGGATTCCGGTTGCTCCCGGTGCCCCACGATGATCTTACGAAAGTGCGGAGGCCGCGTCACGAAAAGCGACTCAAAATCAGTCGCTTACGAGATCCGTACTAAATCCGCGAAGTCGGAGGTTTGGAGACAAACGGCCGGAGAGAGACGAATTTCGGGTCTCGGCCGGTGCGCCGCAGTGCGGAGGTTTGCGCGCGAAGCCCGTGGTTATTGGCGATTTCAGCGCACCAAAACCCAACGGAGAATGTTGGTCGCAGAAGGACTGGCGGAGAGGGAGGGATTCGAACCCCCGATACGGTTACCCGTATGCCGCATTTCGAGTGCGGTGCATTCAACCGCTCTGCCACCTCTCCGGAGCCCGAAAAGAGCCTGAAAAAGCCCGCTTTGGACGGCCGCTATCTAACCAAGCAGGCCAAGACAGACAAGGGTCCACAGGCGTATATTGCACGCCCTGAACGGGAAGCCGGCCGCACACCGGCAAATCGATGCTTTACACGCGAATTTTCGACCGCATCGGCAGGGAAATGCGCGGCATTTTGCTGACGCTGTGCATGGTCGCGGCGGTCACTGGCTTCGTCTATTTGATCATCGTGAACACCGGGCTGCGCCACGGTTCCGCGGCCTATCTGATCCCGGTCCTGATTGCGGCCACCCGCTGGGGCATCGTGCCGTCGATCTTCGCCGCCGTCTGCGGGGTGCTCGCCTCGGCGTTCTTCTTCTACCCGCCGCTCTACAGTCTGCGCATCAAGGACCCGCACGAGGTCCTCAACCTGATTCTGTTCATCTTCGTCGCGGTGGTGGTGAGCCAGCTCGCGACCAGGCTCAAACGCCAATTGGAAACGGCACGCCACCGCGAGATCGATTTGCGCGACCTCTATGCCTTCTCGCGCCGGCTGGCGGTGGCGTTCGACGTATCGGACATTCATGCCGCGATCGAAGACCACCTCGCCACCGTCACCCAGCGCAAGGTCGTCCTGTTCGCCAGCGCGCGCGACGCGTCCGACAGCAGCGGGCGACGCACCGGCGTGACCGTGCCGGAGCCGGTCCTCAAGGAGGTGGTCGATGTTGCGTCCAGGCGGCGCGAAACCGCCAGCAGCGTGACGAAAACCGCCGACAGCGGCGATGTCTGGCTGATCCGCGCGGTGTCGTCCAAGAGTCCCGAGTTCGGCGTGATCGCGATCAATCTCGGCCGTGAATTGCGGGAAGGCTCGGACGAGATGCGCATCCGCGTCGACGCGGTGCTGGCCGACGCCACCGCGACACTGGAACGGCTGGGCGTCGCGCATGCCATCAGCGAGGCGCGCATGCGCTCGCAGACCGACCAGCTGCGCGAGGCGCTGATCGGCTCGGTCAGCCACGAGCTGCGCACGCCGCTCGCCTCGATCCTCGGCGCCGCCACGGTGCTGAGCGCGGCGCCGGCGCTGGCGAACGAGAAGAAACTGCAGGCGCTAGTGCACGACGTGCGCGACGAGGCCGAGCGACTCAACAACGACATCCAGAACCTGCTCGACGCCAGCCGCATCAGCAGCGGCGGCATCAAGCCCCATATCGAATGGACCGACCCGGCCGATATCGTCAATTCGGCGCTCGAGCGCTGCCGCAACCGCCTGGCCGGCCACAGACTGGCGCTCGACCTGCCGCAGGATTTGCCCCTGGTCCACGTTGACTCAGTACTGGTCAAGCAGGCGCTGGTGCAGATCTTCGATAATGCCGTGAAATACTCCCGTCCCGGAGCGAAAATCTCGGTGGCCGCGCGCGCCAGCGACGGCCGCTTGATCCTCAGCGTCAGCGACCAGGGCGCCGGGCTGACCGCGGCCGAGCAGCCGAAAATCTGGGATCGCTTCGTGCGCGGCGACCGCCAAGTCGCGACCACCAGCGGCTCCGGTCTCGGTCTGTGGATCGCCAATGCTTTCATCGCCGCGAACGGCGGCAAGATTGCCGCCGTCAGCGCGGGCCCGGGCTTGGGAACCACGGTGACGATCGAACTCCCGGTGACGCAAGCCGCCATCCCGCAACTCGAAAGTGACACAGATGACTGAGTCATCCCCGATCGTGCTCGTCGTCGACGACGAGATTCAAATCCGGCGCTTCCTGCGCGCGGGTTTCGAGCTCAACGGCTTCGTGGTGCACGAGGCCGGCACCGGCGCCGAAGCGATCCGCTCGGCCACGCTGCGGCCGATCGATCTGGTCATCGTCGATCTCGGGCTGCCCGACATGGACGGTTCCGAGGTGGTCGAACGCATCCGCTCCTGGTCGAGCGTGCCGATCATCGTGCTCTCGGTGCGTTCCACCGAAGCGCAGAAGGTGCGCCTGCTCGAGCTGGGCGCCGACGATTACGTGGTCAAGCCGTTCGGCATGGCGGAACTGCTGGCGCGCGTGCGCGTGGCGCTGCGCCGCCAGATGCGCGCGGAGAGCGGCGAACCCACGGTCAAGATCGGCCCGTTGACCATCGATCTCGCCGCCCGCGCCGTGACGCTCAACGGTGCCCGCCTCACCTTGACGCCGAAGGAATACCGGCTGCTGCAGGTGCTGGCGCAGCACGCCGGCAACGTGGTCACCCACCAACATCTGCTCAAGGAAGTATGGGGCTCGGTCCACGTGCACGACACGCATTATCTGCGCATCTTCGTGCGCAAGCTGCGGCAGAAGATCGAGCCGCACCCGGACTCGCCGCGAGATTCTCGTCACCGAACTGGGCGTCGGCTACCGGCTGGCGCAGTCGGGCAACGAAAGCGAAGCCGCCGCCGCGAACACAGCTCCGGCGACCATCGACCGGCCGGCTTAAAGCCTGAACAGGCGCTCGGCATTCTTGCCGGCGATACGCGCGGCGGAATCAGGCGCGAGCGCGCGCACGCGGGCGAGGCACCCCGCCATATCGCCGATATTGTGCGGATAATCCGAGCCGTACAGCACCCGCTCGTCTGATCCCGCCACCGCGATGCACAGCTCGAGCGCGCGCTGGTCGTACACCACCGTGTCGTACCAGATGCGCTGCAGATAACGGCTCGGCTTCTCCTTGATCGCCTCCGAGCAGGCCGGAATCATTTCATGGCAGCGGTCGAGACGCCCGGCGAGATAAGGCAGCGTCGCGCCGCCATGGGCGGCGATCAGTTTCACGTTCGGGTATTTGTCGATGAAGCCGGAATAAATCATGCGCGTGAAAGCCAGCGTGGTGTCGATCATGAAGCCGACCGGCGGGATCATATTGAACTCGCCCATATGCATGTCGCGGATGCCCGGCGGCGCGGTCGGATGCACCAGCACCGGCAGGCCGAGCTTGTCGATGTCCGCCCAGACCGGCGCGAAGACGGGGTCGGTCAGATCGCGGCCGTCGATATTGGCGAGCACCATGACGCCGACGGCGCCATTGGCCGTGCAGCGCGCCAATTCCGCCTTGGCGTCGTCGGAATACTGCCACGGCAGCGAGCAGAACCAGCGGATGCGCTCGGGCCGCGCGCGTTGCTGCTCGGCCATCGAGTCATTGACCAATTGCGCCGCGCGCAGGCTGACCTCGCGCCCGCCCCAGAACACGTTCGGACAGGTGAGCGAAACGATGGCGACATCGACGCCGGCCGCATCCATGGCCTTGATGCGCAGATCGTAGTCCCACATGCCGGGCATCAGCGTCATGAACGGCGCATCGTAGAGATGAATGGCGTTCTGGCCGGCGCGGGTGTCTTTCACGCTGTATTTGTCGCCGCCGCTCCGGCGCAGCAACTCGATCCATTCGAGCGTCAACATGTGCGTGTGGATGTCGATGACCGTCATGACAGGAAATCCGATCTTGCAGACGCCCCGATCAGGCGTGCGTACCGTCCGTTTTCGGCGCCGCGAGCGCGCGCAGGCGCGTGACCGCGACATATTCATAGAGGATGACCGCGATGCCTCCGGCGACGCCGACGATGTCGAGCAAAACGCCGCCGCGGAATGCTTCGGCGGGGATCAACGCCGCCATGCCGACAGCCGCAAAGGCGAGGCGCCCTAAAGGCGAAAGCGGCCGCATGAAATAGCCGACCGTTCCGCACGAGACGAGCCAGACGCCGAACATGGCGGTGACAAACGCAATGACGACCGACACCGGATCGCCGATCAGCAGCAGGCTCGGCGAATACACGAACAACACCGGCACGATGAACGCAGTCCAGCCGAAGCGCGTTGCCGCAAAGCCGGTGCGCATCGCATCGGCTTCCGCGAGCGAGGCGGCGGCGAACGCGGCGATCGCGATCGGCGGCGTGATCATCGACATCATGCCGAAATACATCACGTAGAGATGCGCCGCGATCGGCCTGACGCCGACCTCGACCAGCGAGGGCGCCACCAGCGTGGCCAGCAGCACATAGACGCCGACCGTCGGCAGCCCCATGCCGAGGATGATGCAGACGATGGCCGACAAGAATAACAGCAGGAACAGGTGGCCGTGGCCGACCTGAACCAGGCCCAGCGTCAGCTGATAACCGAGCCCGGAGATCGACAGCACCCCGATAACAATGCCGGCGGCGCCTGTGATCAGCACGAGGTCGAGCGAGCCATGTCCGGTTTCGAGCATCGCGCTGATCAACTGGCGCGGTCCCGGCCGCTTGCCCTCGAAGCCGAACGCGACCGCGGCAATGAGCAAGGCGGCGATCGCCCACAGCACGGCTTTCTCCGGCTGATAATGGGCAAAGAACAAGCCGTACAACAGCACGGCGAAGGTCAGCGGAAAGTACCAGCCTTTGCGCCAGATCGGGCCGGCGCGCGGGATGGCGCCCGGATCGACCGGCGGAATGCCCTCTTTGGCCGCTTCGAGGTCGGCCTGGATGAACAAGGCGGCATAGTAGAGCAGCCCGGGCACGATCGCGGCGATGAGAACGTCGGTGTAGGAAATTTCCAGGAACTCGGCGATCAGGAAGGCGGCGGCGCCCATGACCGGCGGCATCAATTGACCGCCGGTCGACGCCACCGCTTCGATCGCGGCCGCCTTATAGGCCGGGTAGCCGGCGCGCTTCATCAGCGGAATCGTCACGACGCCGGTCGCCACCACGTTGGCGACGGCGCTGCCGGAAATCGAACCGAACAGGCACGAGCCAAGCACCGCGATCTTGGCCGCGCCGCCGCGGAAACGGCCCATCAGCGCCATCGAGATGTCGGTGAAGAATTGCATGCCGCCGGTATGTTGCAGGATCGCGCCGAACAGCACGAAGGCGATGACGATGGTGGTCGCAACCTTGACCGGCAAGCCGAGAATACCGGTGTAGTTGGCGGCGAGAGACAGCGAAAGCTTGCGCCAATCGGTCGGGATGCCGGAGCCGGGAAGATAATTGGCGAGCAACGCATAGGAGATAAAGACGATCACGAGGATCGGCAGCACCGGGCCGGTGGCGCGCCGCAATGCCTCGATCAGCAGGACGATGAGGATGACGCTGACAATGACGCTATCGGTCTGCCGCAGGTAAACGAGATCGACGATGCTCGGATAGAAAACCGCGAGATAGCCGACGGCCGCGAACGCGACAACCGCCGCGACGGCGTCGTACCACGGTAAATTCTTCTTTTCCCTGCCGGTGACTGCAAACTTCAGAAATGCCATGGCCAGCGAGATCGCCAGCATGGCCGCGAGATATTGCTGGTCGTAGATCGCCAGCCCAATACGGTTATAGATGTCGAGCGCCCAGCCCACGCCGCCGAGCGTGAGCAGAAACGCGAGCGCGTCGATAAGACGTTTCGGATATGGCAGGGCTGCCCTCCCGAAGGAGAACAGCCCGCCGGTAGGCGTTGCAGGATTTTCGGCCATGCGGGTCCCGGACTTTCAGCAGCCGCGCCCGCGCCTCACTGCTTCTTCGGCGGCCACTGGCCGATTTCCTTGTAGTACTTCACGGCGCCGGGATGATACTCGACACCGGCGATTTCTTGCGCCATGTCGTTCTTGTCGAACAGCCGCAGCGGCGGAAATACCTTGCCGAAGTCCGCGGCGTTGTCGTGCAGCGCCTTGACGACCTTGTAGACCACATCGTCCGGCGTCTTGGTGCTGGCGAAAAGATTGACGCCATAGGCAACCAGATAGCCAGGCTCCAGCAAGGCAAAATTCGCCGGTCCCGGCTTTTCATAACGCAGATAGGCGACCGGCACCTGCTTCTTCACGGCGGCCACGTTCGCCGGCGTATTCTCCGCGGTGAGCGCGCGAACGCCGCCGACCGTGGCATCGGCTTCCCTGACCGGGGCGCCGCCGAGCGCGAACACGAAGAAGTCGGTGCGGCCTTCCTTGAACGCATTGGCGTTCGCGATGATGTTGGCGACGGGAACGCCCTTCACATCGGCCAGCGAAATGCCGCCGGGCGCCAGCGCCGCATTGGTCACGGCGGTGAGAGTCTTCTGGCTGGTGAAGCCGACCGGCCCGCGCGCGCCCTTCAGATCGGCAAGCTTCTTGTACTTGCTGTCCTTCTTGACGAAGATGGTGTTGCGCAGCGGATAGAGAATGGCGACGGTTCGCAAGTTCTTGTTCGGCCGCCCTTTGAAATAGTCCCCGCCGACGACGGCGAGATGCGTCTCATAGACGTTGGCGATGCCGAATGGCACTTCGCCGGCATTGACGATCGGCAGGAACTGGCTGGAGCCGCCGAGCGCCTGCACGGTCATGTGCAGGCCGGCCTTCTCGGCCAGCACCTTGCCGATGGCGGAGGCGGTCGAGTTGTAGATCGAGCCCGCCGGCGGGGTGGCGATGGCGATCGGCTGCTGCGCTGAAGCGGCAGAGATCAGTCCCAGGAGCCCGAGCCCGGCCAGCGCTGGAAGCATCATACGATTGAGCATTGAGTCCTCCCTCTTATTTCGAATTTGCCGCTTACGGTGCGGCATTGACGAATGTCGCCCTTGCCCGGCTGTCGCGGGTTCCGCCCCCGCCGGCGCGACCGCGCTACCTTGGGTACTCCGGGCGCCGCTGGCAAGTTTTGATCGGCCTGATGACCCCCTCGGGGCGCGATCAAAATGACGTCGCATCGGCCACCGATCGGGGTGCGGCCGAAACGGCCATTTTCTTGACAGGTAAGCCCCACATCGCCATAAGCATAGCGAACGCGGGCCTGAGGGTCCGCGTGCTTTTTGGTGGGCCCATAAGCCCTTAGAAACACACAGAAAAACCGACTGAAAGAAGCCGGTCCGGAAGTTCCGAGCACCGGGGTCGAACACAAGGGAAGAACGATGTTCGCAGTCATTAAAGCCGGCGGCAAACAGTACCGGGTGGCCGCCGAAGACGTGATCCGGATCGACCGGGTGAAGGGCGAGCCGGGCGAGATCGTCGAGTTCGGCGAAGTGCTCGTGCTGGGCGGCGATACGCCGCAGCTCGGCATGCCCACCATCGCGGGGGCGACCGTTGCCGGCGAGGTGCTCCAGCACACGCGCGGCGACAAGGTGATCGCCTTCAAGAAGCGGCGGCGCAAGAATTCGCGCCGCAAGCGCGGTTACCGGCACGAGTTCTCGGTGATCCGCATCACCGAGATCCTCACCGACGGCGCCAAGCCGTCGAAGACGGCGGCACCGCGGCCCAAGCGCGAGCCCAAACCGAAGGCGGAGGCCGAAGCAGAGGCCAAGCCGGTCAAGGCCAAAACCAGGGCCAAGAAGCCGGCCGCAAAAAAGCCCGCCAAAGCGGCGACAAAGAGCAAGAAAAAGTGAGATGATTCCTTCACGGAACTGGTGTAGACAGTAACGGAATTCGAGAGAGCACTCATGGCGCATAAGAAAGCAGGCGGATCTTCCCGGAACGGCCGCGATAGCGCGGGCCGGCGGCTTGGCTTGAAGAAGGCCGGCGGCGAGATCGTCGTTGCCGGCAATATTCTGGCGCGCCAGCGCGGCACCACGTGGCATCCCGGCCGTAATGTCGGTTGTGGCAAGGATCACACCCTGTTCGCGCTCGTAAACGGAAAGGTTCAGTTCGCTACCAAAGCCAAAGGCCGCACTTACGTGTCGATTATCCCGATGACGGAGGCCGCGGCCGAGTAAAAGGTAGACCAAAATTCGAGGTCTGCCGGCATTCAGTCAAACCGGCAGGGCTCAATGGGCTCTGAGAGGGGGAGACGGGAAGCCGGCTCCCCCTCTTCGCATTTTTAACCGGAGCCCGTGTCATGACACTGCTGGAACGCATACCGAGAGAGACCTTCCACGAGGGCAGTATCCCCGTCCTTGAGACCAAGCGGCTTGCCCTGCGCGCGCCGCGTCTCGAGGACGCTAAAACGGTAGCGACGCTCGCCAACGACCGTCGCATTGCCGAAAACACGGCGCGCATTCCGCATCCGTACAAGATGTCGGATGCCGAGAGTTTCATTGCCGCGGCGGGCAAATCGGGCGAGGCGGCGTTCCTGATCACGCTGCGCGACAAGACCGTGATCGGCGCCTGCGGCATCGTGTTCCAATACGAGGCGACGCCGGAGCTCGGCTACTGGCTGGGCGTCGAGCATTGGGGCAAAGGCTACGCCACCGAGGCGCTGCACGCGGTGATCGACTACGCCTTCACCGACTTGAACCACGAGTCGCTGCAGGCGGGCGCCCGCGTCACCAACCCGGCCTCGCGCCGGGTGCTGGAAAAGTGCGGCTTCCAGTGGACCGGTGTCGGCCTCTACCGCATCAACGCCATCAAGTCGTCGGCGCCGATCGACCGCTTCCGGCTCGAGCGCGGCATCTGGTCCGCGCTCAAGACCTGGGGCCGGTCGAAGAAGGTTTCATAAGATGTCATGGCCGGCCTTGTGCCGGCCATGACAGTCTGAGATCGCTGCGCCGCGCCCGGGACAGGAAATCAGCCGCTAGCCTCCGGCGCGAACTTGCGCGACACTGGCAAAAATATTGTCAGGGAGAACGCCATGGCTTACGACCTCGACCAGTTCATCGCCGATTGCAAAGCCTCGCTAGCGCGCGATCCCGGCCCGCAGGGGCGCGAACAAGTGCGCGCCAATCTCGAGCGCCTGCTCGGCAATGCCGACTTCATCCGCGCCTATGCCGGCGACGACCAGCCGAAGGGCGTCAAGGTACTGTACGAAGATCCCAAGCTCGGTTTCCAGGTACTCGCCCACATCAACGAAAAGGCGCATGCCTCGCCGCCGCACGATCACGGCGCGTCCTGGGCGATCTACGGCCAGGCCACCCAATACACCGACATGACCGAATGGGCGCGCGAGGACAACGGCGCCGATCCCAAGCACGCCAAGCTCAAGCCGGCGAAGAAATACCGGCTCATGCCCGGCCACGCCGGCATTTACCAGGACGGCGCCATCCACTCGATCGACTATCCCGACCATGCGCGCTTCATCCGCGTCACCGGCACCGATCTGGAAAAGATCGACCGCATCAAGATCGACTTGAAGACCGGCGAAGTGCAATCAATAAACGCCCGCCAGGCGTCGTAGCTGCTGCCCAATTTGAGTTCAGCCGTGTGCCGAATGCTGCGGGACTCCCTCTCCCCCTGGGGGAGAGGTGAAGAGAGTTTGCCGCGCGCCCATTGGACAAATCATGAGTTCAAAATCCCCCCGCCCCCTCACCCCCGCCGCCGTCAAGGCCATGCTTGGCGACGGCGACGAACTGGCGCCGGTCGATGTGCGCGAGGAACTGATCTTCTCGCGCAGCCATCTGTTGTGGGCGCGCAACGTGCCGCTGAGCCGGCTGGAATTGCGCTTCGCGGCGCTGGTGCCACGCCTTGCCACCCGTATCGTGCTGATCGACGACAATGACGGCTTGGCGCAGCGCGCCGCCGACATCCTCGCCCGCGCCGGTTACAGCGACCTCTCCTATCTCGACGGCGGCAACGCCGCCTGGGCCGAGGCCGGCTTCGAGCTGTTCTCCGGCGTGCATGTGCCGAGCAAGGCGTTCGGCGAATTCATCGAACATCAAAGCGGCACGCCGAGCGTCAGCGCCGACGAACTCGATGCGCTGATGCGCGCCGGCACCGACATGGTGGTGCTCGACAGCCGGCCGTACGACGAGTACTCGCGCATCTCCATTCCGACCGGCATCAATGTGCCGGGCGCCGAACTGGTGCTGCGCGTGCACGACATCGCGCCCTCGCCCTCGACGCTGATCGTGGTCAATTGCGCCGGCCGCACCCGCAGCATCATCGGCGCGCAATCGCTGATCAATGCCGGCGTGCCCAACAAAGTCGTCGCGCTGCGCAACGGCACCATGGGCTGGCATCTCGCCGGGCTGACTTGCGATCACGGCAAGGACGCCCGCGCGCCGGCGGTGAGCGGCGCCGGGCTCGCCTGGGCCAAAGCGAAAGCCGATGAGGTGGCGCGCCGCTTCGGCATCGCGCGCATCGACCGCGCCGGGCTCGAACGCTGGCGCGACGATACGGCGCGCACGCTCTATATCCTTGACGTGCGCGATCCGGCCGAATACGCGGCCGGGCATTTCCCCGGCGCGCGCTCCGCGCCGGGCGGCCAGCTGGTGCAGGCGACCGATCAATATGCCGGAACGCTGCAAGCGCGCATCGTGCTCAGCGACGACAACGAAGTGCGCGCGGTGATGACCGCCTCCTGGCTCAAGCAGATGGGCTGGCGGGACGTGGCGGTGCTGCCGGAAGCGGGCAGCGAAACCGGCAAGCCGGCCGGCCTTGTGCTCGGCAGCGCGCCGGCGGATGCGGCCATCGAATATTCCGAAGTGCTGGCGATCGACAACGTGAACGTCATCGATCTGTCGCGCAGCCCGGCCTACCGGCGCGGCCATATTCCCGGCGCCTGGTTCGCCATCCGCGGCCGGCTCGACCGCGCACTGCCGAATATTCCCCTGCGCGGCATGCTGGTGCTCACCTCCGAGGACGGCGTGCTCGCCGGATTGGCGGTGGAAGAAGCGCGCGCGCTGACCAAGCTGCCGGTGCGCTGGCTCAAGGGCGGCAATGCGGCCTGGGCCGCCGCCGGATTTCCGCTTGCGACCGACGTCAAAATGGCGGACGAGCCGGTCGATGTCTGGCTCAAGCCCTACGAGCGGCCGGGCGACCCGAAGGCCGCCATGAACGAATATCTGTCGTGGGAAATCGACCTGCTCACGCGCATCGAGCGCGACGGCACCACGCGTTTCAGCGCACCTTCGTAAGGGCAAAGCAACGGGTGCAGTCGGTAGCGCGATAGGCTATATCGCGGCCATGAAATTCCTCGACGAAGCCAAGGTCTATGTGCAGTCCGGCGCCGGCGGCAACGGCTGCGTCGCGTTCCGGCGCGAGAAGTTCATCGAATTCGGCGGCCCCTCGGGCGGCGACGGCGGCAAGGGCGGCGACGTGGTGATCGAGGCGGTGAACGGCCTCAACACGCTGATCGACTACCGCTACCGGCAGCACTTCAAGGCCGAGCGCGGCGGCAATGGCATGGGCAAGGACCGCCACGGCGCCAACGGCAAGGACGTGGTGCTGAAAGTTCCGGTCGGCACGCAAGTGTACGAAGAAGACGGCGAGACCCTGCTCGCCGATCTCACGCAGGCCGGCGAGCGCGTCACGCTGATGACAGGCGGCAATGGCGGCTTCGGCAACGCCTATTTCAAGTCGTCGACCAACCAGGCGCCGCGCCGCGCCAATCCCGGCCAGCCCGGCGAGGAGCGCACCATCCGCCTGCGCCTGAAATTGATCGCCGATGCCGGCGTGATCGGCCTGCCCAATGCCGGCAAATCCACCTTTCTCGCCGCGGTCAGCGCGGCCAAGCCGAAGATCGCCGATTACCCGTTCACCACCCTGCATCCGCAGCTCGGCGTGGTGCGCGTCGACGAGCGCGAATTCGTGCTCGCCGATCTGCCCGGGCTGATCGAAGGCGCGCATGAGGGCACCGGGCTCGGCGACCGCTTCCTCGGCCACACCGAGCGCTGCCGCGTGCTGCTGCATCTGATCGACGGCACCGGCGAGGACGCCGGCGCGGCCTACAAGACCGTGCGCGCCGAACTGGAGTTTTACGGCCACGGCCTCACCGACAAGCCGGAGATCGTGGCGCTGTCGAAGGCCGACGCGCTGACGCCCGAAGCGATCAAGACGCAGACCGCGAAGCTGAAAAAGGCCGCCAAGAAAACGCCGCTGCTGCTGTCGTCGGCGTCCGGCCAAGGGGTGACGGAAGTCCTGCGCGCGCTGTTCAAGGTGATCGACGCCGCGCGCGCGGGCGCCGGCAAGACGGAAGCAAAAGAAGCGGCCTGGCAGCCGTAATTTTTGCGCGCCGATCCACCCTCCGCTCATTCCCGCGCAAGCGGGAATCCAGCATGCTTGGCTCTGGGTCCCCGCTTACGCGGGGACGAACGGAGAAAAGTCAACGTCGCGTCGTAATGCAGGAATGGATTAGACTTATACCGAGTCTCGATTGATCAGAACCCGTGCGCCCATTGGTGCAGTCCGATGGACATGATGCGCCAGGGTTGGTCGACGAGCTTGTTCCATGCTTCACAGCAGTGATCGACGAGATCATCGTAAGATTTGAAGATGCGGTTGGAGAGCCAGTTATCGCGCATAAACTGCCAGACGTTCTCGACCGGATTGAGCTCGGGGCATTTCGGCGGCAGGGCGATAATGGTGATATTCGACGGCACGACGAGGCGCGTTGATAGGTGCCAGCCAGCCTGATCGACCAAGAGGACAGCGTGGGCGCCGGGGGCAATGATCGCGGCGATCTCCGCGAGGTGCAGGTTCATCGCCTCGGTATTGCAGGCCGGCAGGATCAGGGCCGCACCCTTGCCCTCCTTTGGGCAGACGGCGCCGAAGATGTAGGTCGAGGCGGTCCGTTGATCACGGGGAGCGCTGGGGCGGGTGCCGCGCTTTGCCCATCGGCGGGTGATCTTGTTCTTCTGGCCGATACGAGCCTCATCTGCGAACCATATTTCTATTTTGTCGCTATCGATCCCCTTCTCGCGCGCGATTTTGTCCAGACGCGCAGGGAAGTTTTTTTAAAATCCTCAATCGCACCCGCGGCCTGCGCGTGATGACGTGGCCGAGCCGACAGCTTGCGATAGCCCATCGCCCGCAGTTCCCGGCTCAATGTCTGCTTGGCGATGGTGATGCGGAACTCTTCGTATATCCATTGCGCCAGGTCGATCAGCCGCCAGCGCACCACGCCGTGAACCGCCGGGATTGGGTCCGCTCTCGATCAACCGGGCGACTGCCTGGCGCTGGCCATCATTGAGCTTGGAGGGCTGACCTGGCGGCTTTCGGTCCAGCAGCCCGTCAGGGCCCTGCGCATTGAACCGTAACACCCAGTCCCGAATGATCTGGAGACCAACGCCGCCGATCTTGGCCGCCTCGGTGCGTGTTGCGCCATCATAGATCGCGGCAAGGGTCAAAAGTCGCCGCGCCTGCGGCCCATCCTTGGTCTTCTTTGCTAAACTGCGCAGCCGAGATGCGCTGAAATCCCGCCGCAAGAGTATCGGAACCGACATGGCGAACCTCCTTGGTTCGCCACCTTGAATCAGACCGCCGCTGATTTGGGAATCCCCAACGAGTCATGCCCTCAGGGACTTGGTTCTTAGTCGATTTAGGAGAACGCCTATGCAAACCCGCGCAGCCGTCGCCTGGAAGGCGGGCGATCCGCTCACCATCGAGACCATCGACATCGAAGGCCCGAAAGCCGGCGAGGTGCTGGTCGAGATCATGGCGACCGGCATCTGCCACACCGACGCCTACACGCTGTCGGGCGCCGATCCGGAAGGCATCTTCCCGGCCATCCTCGGGCACGAAGGCGCCGGCGTGGTGCGCGAGGCCGGCGCCGGCGTCACCACGCTGAAAGCCGGCGACCACGTCATCCCGCTCTACACGCCGGAATGCCGGCAATGCAAAACCTGCCTGTCGCGCCGCTCGAACCTGTGCACCGCCATCCGCGCCACGCAAGGCAAAGGCCTGATGCCGGACGGCACCAGCCGCTTCCGCTGCGACGGCGATCCGGTGTTCCACTACATGGGCTGCTCGACCTTCGCCAATTTCACCGTGCTGCCGGAGATCGCGCTCGCCAAGGTGCGCGAGGACGCGCCGTTCGACAAGATTTGCTACATCGGCTGCGGCGTCACCACCGGCATCGGCGCCGTGATCAACACCGCGAAAGTCTGGCCGGGCGCCAATGTGGCGGTGTTCGGGCTCGGCGGCATCGGGCTCAACGTGATCCAGGGCGCCAAGATGGTCGGCGCCGACAAGATCATCGGCATCGACCTCAATCCGGCGCGCCGCGACATCGCCTCGAAATTCGGCATGACGCATTTCATCAATCCGAACGAGGTCGGCGCCGACAAGGTGGTGCAGGCGATCGTCGACCTGACCGGCGGCGGCGCCGATTTCTCGTTCGAATGCATCGGCAATGTGAACGTGATGCGGCAAGCCCTGGAATGCTGCCATCGCGGCTGGGGCGAGAGCATCATCATCGGCGTCGCCGGCAGCGGGCAGGAGATCGCCACGCGCCCGTTCCAGCTGGTCACCGGCCGGGTGTGGCGCGGCACCGCCTTCGGCGGCGCGCGCGGGCGCACCGACGTGCCGAAGATCGTCGACTGGTACATGGACGCCCACGGCACGTGAGGACGAATGTGGGCGCTGTTAAGCACAATTTGGAGGAGCAAGTATGAAAAGGTGACGACAATGGGTTGGATATTGGAAGTGGGTGTTTGAGGTGACGGCGTTGATGCTATTGGTGAGGTGATGATGGCGGTGAATTAAAGCGACGCTATGTGTGGCGTTCTTGGAGAAGCTGCGACGCTGCGTGGTGGGCATGGAGGCTTGCGCTCGTCGCATCATTGGTCGCGTGAACTCAAGGCACTCGGCCACACGTGCGGCTGATGCCGCGGCCTAAGTGAAGCGCTATGTCAAACGGCAGAAGAATGACGCGACTGACGCGGAGGCGATCTGCGAGGCTGTGAGCAGGGCCAACATGCGGTTAGTGCCAACCAAGACGCCTGAGCAGCAGAGTTGACTGATGCTTCACCGCACACGCGATCTGTTTATCCGTCAGCAGACCGCGGTGATAATTCGATACGCGCTCACTTGCGGAGCTCGGGATCATCGCGCGGGTTAGCGCAAGGGAGTCATGGAATTGCTTGATGTAGTTGCCGACACAGGCGACAAAAGAGTGCGAGAGGTTGCCCGCGCGTGTATTGCTGCACTGGGCACTCAACTGCTCAGTCTCAAGGAGCAGATTGTAAGGTTTGATAGGATGATCATGGCCTGGCATAGATCTAATGAGGCGAGCAAGCGCCTTCATTACATTCCTGGGGTCGGTCCGATGCTCGCCACGGCCTTGGTTGCCAGCGTTGCCGATCCGAAGGCCTTCCGATCGGGGCGCGACTTCTCGGCCTGGATCGGTTTGGTGCCGAAGCAGCACTCAAGCGGAGGCAAGGACAGGCTCGGCGGTATCAGTAAACAGGGTGACCGCTATCTGCGCAGCCTGTTCGTGGCCGGCGCGCTGTCCGTGATCCGCTATGCCAAGATCGACGGCACCAAGCATGGGCCTTGGCTCACGGCATTGCTGGCTCGAAAACCGACCAAGGTCGCAGCCATCGCGCTGGCCAATAAACTCGCCCGGATGGCCTGGGCCATGATGGCCAGAGGCGAGCGTTACAAGACCCCGCTCGCGCTAGCGGCGTAAACGAGATCGCGTCGGACAGCCGGCGTGATGTGAAGGTTGGAAAGAGCGAACAGCACGTAATGCAGAGCCGGTCGATCCGGCGGTCAGGACAACCCACATGTGCCATCGCATTCTTGAATGCGCGCGATTGACCGGGACCTGATCCGCGGAGGGCATTATGGCCAGCGGCCTTGTGTGCCGCGCTTCAAAGGCCGAACACATGGCTGCACCGACCAATGCTGCAAACGTGAAGAAAGCTCTTGCCAACTGGGAGCCGTCCAACATGATGGAGGGCAAGATCAATATCGACGACCTGATCACCCACACCATGCCGCTCGACAAGATCAACGACGCCTTCGAGCTGATGCACGAGGGCAAGTCGATCAGGAGCGTGGTGATTTACTGAATGTCGGTGTCGTCCCGGCCAAGCGACCCGGACTTGATCCGGGGGAGCGCGAGCCGGGACCCATACACCGCAGTCTATCGAGAGGACACGGCGTATGGGTCCCCGCCTTCGCGGGGACGACATCGCCAATGTTCGTTCTCGTTATTACTTCTCGCAAAGCCGGCGCGGACCGTCGAGCGGCTGGTAAGTGCAATCGCTCGGATTGAACGAAATATAGGCCTCGGTGCAGGCCTTTAAGTTGCAGCGTCCGGCGCCGGGCGTGGTCGCCTCGGCGCGCGCATCGGTCGCCGCGGGTTCGGCTGCCGCTTCCGTGCCCTTGGTGCAAAGCCGGCGCGGACCCTCAAAGGGCTGCCAGGTGCAATCCGATTCCTGGAACGAGCGATAGGCTTGCGCGCAGGCGACCACGTCGCATTTCGGCTGCGCCGCTTCGGCTGCTGGTGGCGCGGCCGGCGCGGGTGTGGCCAGCACTTGTGTGGCCGGCGCGGTTATTTGCACGGCGGCGTCCGGGCGCGGCGCGCCCTTATCCGGCGCGGCGGCGGCATGGCCGCCGATGGGCGGGCTGGCGGCCGCAGCCGGTGGCGCCGGGCGGCCGGCCCGCACCGGCGGGCGCGCCACCGCTTGCGGCTCGGTGACGCCCGCGACCGCCGCGGCCGGCTGGGGAAGCGGCCGCTCCACCACCCAGTCCATGCCGAACACGACATTGCAGAGCGCGACGGCCAGCATCGCGGCAACGGCGGCGAGGGATTTCGTTTTGTCCGGCATCGGCGTCATGGCGGGAGCTTAACACGAGGATCGTGGCGGTTCCGCGCCGAGAGGGGCCCGCCCATGACGGCGCAATAAGAGCCATGCTAGACAGCGCCCACGTTTTAATGCATCCGCCGGGTCCCATGCCCAAAACGCCGTCGCTCAAGGATTTCCGCCGCATCGTCGTGAAGGTCGGCTCCTCGCTTCTTGTGGACGCCGCCGCCGGCAGCCTCAAGCGCGACTGGCTCGCCAGCCTCGCCGCCGACATCGCCGGCCTGCACAAGGAGAAGCGCGACATCATCGTGGTGTCGTCGGGCGCCATCGCGCTCGGCCGCGCCGTGCTCAAGCTGCCGGCGGGCGCGCTCAAGCTCGAGGACAGCCAGGCCGCCGCCGCCGTCGGGCAGATCGCGCTGGCGCGCTCGTGGTCGGAAGTGCTCGGGCAGCGCGGGCTCACCGCCGGGCAGGTGCTGGTCACGCTCGGCGACACCGAGGAGCGCCGGCGCTATCTCAACGCCCGCTCCACCATCGCCAAGCTGCTGGAATGGCGCAGCGTGCCGGTGATCAACGAGAATGACACCGTCGCCACCAGCGAGATCCGCTACGGCGACAACGATCGCCTGGCCGCGCGCGTCGCCACCATGATGAGCGCCGATCTGCTGGTGCTGCTCTCGGACGTCGACGGGCTGTACGACAAGCCGCCGGCCGCGGGCGGCGCCAAGCGGGTCGCCGTGGTCGCGCGCATCACGCCGGAGATCGAGGCGATGGCGGGCGCCTCCGCCTCGGCGCTGGCGCGCGGCGGCATGCTGACCAAGATCGAGGCCGGCAAGATCGCCACCACCGCCGGCACGCACATGCTGATCGCCTCCGGCCACGTGGCGCATCCGTTGCAGGCGGTCGCCGCGGGCGCGCCCTGCACCTGGTTCCTGACGGGCGCCAATCCGGTGACCGCGCGCAAGAAATGGATCGCGGGTTCGCTCGAGCCGCGTGGCGCGCTGACGATCGACGCCGGCGCGGTCAAGGCGTTGCGCGGGGGAAAAAGTCTGTTGCCGGCCGGCGTGGTGCGCGTCGAGGGCGCGTTCGGGCGCGGCGACGCGGTCGTGGTGCGCGGGCCGGACGGCGCCGAGATCGGGCGCGGGCTGATCGCCTACGACGCCGAGGACGCCGACAAGATCAAGGGCCGCTCGTCGGCGGATATCCTCTCGATTCTCGGCTTTGGCGGGCGCACCGAGATGATCCACCGCGACGATCTTGTTCTGGGCGGCGAATAAGCGAGAGACCTTCGCGGCTAATCGCGGTAGCGCAGCGCATCAACCAAGAGAGCAAAAGCTGCCGAGGATTGGCGCCGGCTCGGGTAATAGAGATGGTAGCCGGCATAAGGCGAGCACCAGTCGGCCAGCACGCGCTTGAGCCGGCCCTTGGCGAGATGCGGCTGCGCCAGTTCCTCCGGCACGTAGGCGAGACCAAATCCGGCCAGCGCCGCGTTCAGCATCTGCGCCGAGCCGTTGAAGGTGAGCTGGCCCTCGACGCGCACCTTCAATTCGCGGCCACCTTTCTCGAACTCCCAGGCGTATAGTCCGCCAAGCGTCGACAAACGCAAATTGATGCAGTCGTGGCCGATCAGGTCCAGCGGCCGCTTCGGCTCCGCCCGCTTCTTGAAGTAGGACGGCGCCCCGACCACCGCCATGCGCAGGTCCGGCCCGATGCGCACGGCGATCATGTCCTTCGCCACCTGCTCGCCGATACGCACGCCGGCATCGAAGCGCTGGGCGACGATATCGGTCAGCGCGGGGTCGTTGAACAGCTCGACCTTGATGTCCGGGTATTGACGCAGAAATTTTGCGAGCTTCGGCCACAGCAGCGTGTCGACGGCATATTCGGTGGCGGTGATCCGGATGGTGCCGGCGGGCTTTTCGCGCAGCTCGCGCAAAGCCGCGAGTTCGGCCTCGATCTCCTCGAAGCGTGGGCCGAGGGTGTGCAGCAGCCGTTCGCCCGCCTCCGTCGGTGCGACGCTGCGCGTCGTGCGGGTCAAGAGCCGCACGCCGAGGCGCGCTTCGAGTTCGCGGATGGTGTGGCTGAGCGCCGACTGCGACACGCCGAGCTTCGCCGCCGCTTTGGTGAAGCTGCGCTCGCGCCCGACGGCGACGAAGGCGACGAGGTCGTCCAGAGTGCCGCGCTGCATTGATCGAGCCTATCTCATAAGTCCATGCCGATTATAGCGGATAGTCGCCAGAAATGCGCGCGCTAAATCTATAGCCAGCAGACGGAAGGAATTCGGCCATGGATATCAAACGCAACGGCGCGCAGCCATCCGCCAAGGGCCCGGCGGACTGGTTCACCGGCTCCGTCCGCATCGACACGCCGTTCCAGGGCGAGGGCCCCGCGCGCGTCGGCGGCGCCATCGTCACCTTCGAGCCCGGCGCGCGCACCGCCTGGCACACGTATCCGCTCGGTCAGACGCTCATCGTCACCTCCGGCCGCGGCCTGGCGCAGCGCGCGGGCGGGCCGATCGAGGACATCCGGCCGGGCGACGTTGTCTGGTTTCCGCCCGGCGAGAAGCACTGGCATGGCGCGGCACCTGCGACAGCGATGACGCATATCGCCATCGCCGAGGCACTCGACGGCAAAGTTGTCGACTGGCTGGAGAAGGTCAGCGATGCGCAGTACTTGGCCGCCTGAAAATGGCCGGACAACATGACAAGGAAAACGGTGATGGCTCCCAATAATCAAGCGCGCAAGAACCACGACGAGCTTTTTCCCGGCCACGTCTCCACGCTGGCGGTCACCGATGCCGAGCTTATTGAGATGTTCGACAACTTCGCCTTCGATGAGGTGCTCCGTCACGGCAATCTCGACACGCGGACCCGGCTGATGGTCCAGCTCGCGTCGATGATCGCCTCACAAGCGCTGCGCGAGTACCGCGTCATGGTCGGCGCAGCGCTCGCCGTCGGGGTCACGCCGGTCGAGATCAAAGAGATCGTGTACCAGGCGGTGCCCTATGTCGGCATGGCCAAGGTCTTCGATTTCATCCAGGCCGCGAACGAGGTTCTCACCGAGCGGGGCGTCGCGTTGCCACTGCCGGGCCAGTCCAGGACCACGCCCGAGACTCGCGCCGTGAAGGGCCTCGCGGTGCAAAAGCAGATCGTCGGAAATGATTTCATCGACAATCTTTACGCCTCCGCGCCCGCCGATCAGCAGCACATTCAGCGCTACTTGTCGGCCAACTGTTTCGGCGACCATCTCACGCGAACCGGTATCGACTTGCCGACACGCGAGTTCTCACCTTCAGCATGCTGGTGGCGCTCGGCGGCTGCGACGCGCGGGTCAAGGGCCACGTCGCCGCAAACCTCAATGTCGGCAATGACCGCGCGCGGCTGATCGAAGTCTTGACCCAGTTGCTGCCGTTCATTGGCTATCCTCGCACGCTGAATGGGCTGCGGGCCATCGATGAGGGTCGCTGCGCCGGCAAGGTGATTGGGCAAAGATTCGTCGGCGTGCACAGAGCTCGCCGCGTCCACGGACTTCTAAAGGATACAAAGGAGAAACACATGCAGAAACGCAAACTTGGAACAAGCGGCCTCGAGGTCTCGGCCATCGGCCTCGGCTGCATGGGACTGAGTTTCGGTTACGGCCCGGCAACGGACCGGCAGGACGCGATCAAGCTGATCAGGACGGCCTTCGAACGCGGCGTGACGTTGTTCGACACCGCCGAAGCCTACGGTCCGTTCACCAACGAGGAACTGGTGGGCGAAGCCGTTGCGCCCTTCCGCGATCAGGTCGTGATCGCCACCAAGTTCGGGTTCAAGGACGGCAATTCGAAGCTCGGCCAGGACAGCCGGCCTGAGCGCATTCGGCAGGTCGCCGACGCTGCGCTGAAGAGACTGAGAACCGACCGCATCGATCTGTTCTATCAGCACCGCGTCGATGCCACCGTGCCGATGGAGGACGTCGCCGGCGCGGTCAAGGAGCTCATCCGGCAAGGCAAGGTGAAGCACTTCGGCCTCTCCGAGGCGGGCGTGCAGAGCATCCGCCGCGCCCATGCGGTCCAGCCGGTGACTGCGCTCCAGAGCGAATATTCGATGTGGTGGCGTGAGCCCGAGAAGCGAGGTTCTCCCCGCGCTTGAGGAACTCGGCATCGGCTTCGTGCCGTTCAGTCCGCTCGGTAAAGGCTTCCTCACCGGCGCCATCAACGAGAATACCAAGTTCGACAGCACGGATTTCCGTAACATCGTCCCGCGCTTCACCGCGGACGCACGCAAGGCCAATCAGGCCCTGGTCGATCGGCTTGGGCAGATCGCGGCGCGGAAGAAGGCGACGCCCGCCCAGATCGCGCTCGCCTGGTTGCTGTCGCGCAAACCGTAGATCGTTCCGATTCCTGGCACGACGAAACTGCACCGTCTCGAGGAAAATCTCGGCGCGGCGGCCGTCGAACTAACGGCCGACGATCTGAACGCCATCGACGCCGAGCTTTCCAACATAACGGTGCAAGGGGCCCGGTATCCGGAAAACCTGCAGCAGTTGGTCGGACGCTGACGCGAACAAGGGAAATCTACGCTGTGAACGACGCGGTGGAGCAATACAAACGTCTTACCAGGCGTGAAGCCATCAAAGGCGCCTGTGTGGCTGGCGTGGCCACGAACTTTGCCCTCGCCACTTGTTTCGCCGAGGCACAGCAAGCGCCGGGGAGCACGAAGGTACTGGTTGCCTATTTCACCCGCACCGGCAATACGCGCGTCATCGCACGTCAGGTCCGGCGGGCTCTCGGCGCGGATCTTTTCGAAATACAGCCCGCTGCATCCTATCCCGAGGACTATGAGGAAACCGTCAGACAAGCGGAAAAAGAACGTATCGCGGGCTACGAGCCGCCACTTAAAGAGACCGTACCGAACATCGATGCTTACGATACGGTCTTTCTCGGATTTCCCATCTGGGGCATGACCGCGCCGGCCGTGGTCCGGTCCTTCCTTTCTCGTCACGACATGTCCGGGAAAACTCTCGTGCCGTTGATCACGCATGGCGGCTACGGCCTTGGGCAAAGCCTTGCTGTCGTTGCCGCGCATGCACCGCACGCCCGGCTTATCAAAGAATTTTCGACACGAGCCGATCAGGAGCGGGAAACGCTTTCGCAGGTAACAGGCTGGCCTAAACAGGCTTCAATTGCCAGATGACCGCCGACATCAATCGCTGGGCAGCAATCAGCACATCACTTTGAAATTGAACGGAATGAATACATGACCAACAACATCGAAGGAAAAGTCGTCGTCATCACCGGCGCCAGCAGCGGCCTCGGCGAGGCAACCGCGCGGCATCTTTCCGCGCAAGGCGCGAACGTCGTGCTCGGTGCGCGACGTGTCGATCGCATCCAGTCGTTGGCAGGCGAACTGACCGCCGCTGGCGGCAAGGCCATCGCCGTCGCCATGGACGTGACCCACGTCGAGCAGGTCAAGGGCTTGGTCGAAGCCGCCGTCAAGGCTTACGGTCGCGTCGACGTGATGATCAACAACGCCGGGCTGATGCCGCAATCGCCGCTCGATCGTCTCAAGATCGACGATTGGGACCGGATGATCGACGTCAACATCAAGGGCGTCCTGTACGGCATCGCCGCGGCGCTGCCGCACATGCAGCGGCAGAAAGCCGGCCATATCATCAATGTCTCTTCCGTGGCCGGCCACAAAGTCCGCGCCGGCGGTGCCGTCTATGCAGCAACCAAACATGCCGTGCTGGCGCTGTCGGAAGGCCTGCGCCAGGAGGTGAAGCCCTACAACATCCGCACCACGGTGATCTCGCCGGGCGCGGTGGCGACCGAACTGCCGGACAGCGTCATCGAGCCGGACCTCGCCGACAGTTTCCACAAGTTCTACGAAGAGTTCGCGATCCCCGCCGAGTCGTTCGCGCGCGCCGTGGCCTTCGCCATCGGCCAGCCGGACGAGGTGGACATCAACGAGATCCTGTTCCGGCCCACGCGGCAGGAGCTGTGAACACCCTGCGAGTCGCCGAGGACGCCGACAAGATCAAGGGCCGCTCGTCGGCGGATATCCTCTCCATTCTCGGCTTTGGCGGGCGCACCGAGATGATCCACCGCGACGATCTTGTTCTGGGCGGGGAATAACCGGTCCTCGGCGCCGAGGATCTGCGAGCTTGCGCGCTGCTACGAGCATGACGGCGGGGGTATCGCGCCGCTTATCCCCGCTCGGCCGCGGCGCGACCAATTGGCTCACGCGACGAATTGGCAAATTGCGCCGGCGCGCCCGCCGGTTTCCACTCGCCGGCATAAACCGCGGCGGTCGAGGGCACGATTCTTCCTGCACCCTAGCCCGGCCGGCAAGCCGTGGCGCAAATCGGAGGCGCCTTGCGGTGCCGAAGATGGCGACTTTCCCCCAAGGGGCCCTCGGGCCCCTCTTTTTTGCGCGAATTGCGGCTTGGAAACAGGCGTGTCGGCCATTGGCCGAGTTGCACCTGCTGGCGCTCAATAGCTCCGCCCCGCCGGCCCGGCTCCAATGCGGCGGGTGTCCGGCTCGGCCACTGGCCCAGCCGCGCCAGCGGTCAATGCCGGCGCGAGCGCGACTTGCGCGACCGGCGGCTGACGCCCGACTTTCGCTGCACCGGATGGGTCGGCAGCGGAAAAAATGTCCCGTCGGGGAACTCGAGATATCGGCTGTAGACTTGCACTTGGCCTTCCCCGCCGCGCCGGCCTTCGATCACGAACTTGGTGCCGACCGGAAAACGCCTGGGCAGACGACTTGAACCGCACGCCATGACACCCTCCACGCGCATGATCCCGAAACGTGGGAATTGGATTTCGGACAAGATCATGTGCCGTTAAAGTTGCCGCACCCTGGCAGCCCATTGTGTAGGTCAATTGACCATTTCCCGCTGGTGGCAGGTTATCCACGCTATCCCCACTTATCCCCGCCAAACCCGCAAAACCGGGTAAGGTCTGAAAAACCGCCCAAAACCGGCCTCGCTCGCCCCCGGCACCTCGACGTGTTAGGAACCAGCCGGATTTAGGGTTCGACGGGCCTTGGCCAGATGAGCGCGCCGCTAAAAAGCATTGAAGGGACTGGCGATATCGCCGCCGCCATGGGCGAGATCGGCCGCCAGGCGCGCTCGGCCGCGCACACCCTGGCGCTCGCCCCCACCGCCCAAAAGGACCGTGCCCTGCAACTCATGGCGGACGCCGTGCGGGCGGAGAAATCCCGCATTTTGGCCGCCAATGCCGAGGATACCGCCGAGGCGCGCGCCTCCGGCATGACCGGCGCCTTCCTCGACCGGCTGGCGCTCGACGCCGCCCGGGTGGCGGCGATTGCCTCGGCAATCGACGCAGTACGCGCGCTCAAGGACCCGGTCGGCGTGGTGACCGAATCCTGGACCCGGCCCAATGGCATGACCATTGAACGCGTGCGGGTGCCGCTCGGCGTCATCGGCATCATCTACGAAAGCCGGCCGAACGTGACCGCCGATGCCGGCGCGCTCTGCCTGAAATCAGGCAATGCCGCGATCCTGCGGGGCGGCTCCGACAGTTTGCGGACGAGCCGGGCCATCGTCGCCGCGCTCGGCCAAGGCTTGCGCGCGGCCGGCCTGCCCGAGGCCGCAATCCAGCTGGTGCCGACGCGCGACCGCGCCGCGGTTGGGCTGATGCTGAGCGGGCTCGACGGCAACATCGATGTGATCGTCCCGCGCGGCGGCAAGAGCCTGGTCGCCCGCGTGCAGGCGGAAGCGCGCGTGCCGGTATTCGCGCACCTGGAGGGCGTCTGCCACGTCTATGTGGACAAGGCGGCTTCGCTCGACATGGCCAAGAAGATCGTGCTCAACGCCAAGATGCGCCGCACCGGGGTCTGCGGCGCGGCGGAAACCTTGCTGGTCGACCGCGCCGCGGCAGCGACCCTGCTCAAGCCGCTGGTCGAGATGTTGCTCGATGCCGGCTGCGAGATCCGCGGGGACAAGGCCACGCTGGCCGTGGACAGCCGCGTCAAGCCGGCCAGCGAGGAGGATTGGGCAACCGAATATCTCGACGCCATCATCGCCGTAAAGGTGGTGGATGGCGTAGCCGCGGCCATCGGGCATATCGAGCGTTACGGCTCCCACCACACCGACGCCATCGTCACCGACGACGCGGCGGCAGCGGATAAGTTCCTGCGCGAGGTGGATTCGGCAATCGTGCTGCATAACGCCTCGACCCAGTTCGCCGACGGCGGCGAATTCGGCTTCGGTGCCGAGATCGGCATCGCTACCGGACGGCTGCACGCCCGCGGGCCGGTCGGCGTCGAGCAGCTCACCACTTTCAAATACCGCATCCGCGGAAGCGGTCAGATCCGGCCGTGACCCCGCAAATACCCGCCAGTCCCGAGCGCGTTCTCCCACCCCACGCGCCCGGCATGAAGATCGGCCTGTTCGGCGGAACTTTCGACCCGCCGCACCAGGCTCACCTCGCTGCCAGCCTGCTCGCGCTCAAACGGCTCCATCTTGACCGCGTCTGGTGGCTGGTCACGCCGGGCAACCCGCTCAAGAACACCAGCGGGCTCGCGCCGTTGAAGCAGCGGATCGCCGCCGCCCGCGCGCTCACCCATCATCCGCGCATCGACGTGACCGGTCTCGAAGCCGTCATCAAGACGAGACACACGTATAAGACAATAAAGTGGTTGATTGCCCGCTGCCCGCGGGTGCGATTCGTCTGGATCATGGGCGCGGACAATTTGCGAAGCTTCCACCGCTGGCAGAAATGGCGCGGCATAGCAAAACTGGTGCCGTTCGTGGTGGTCGATCGCCTCGGGCCGAGCCTCTACGCCGCTGCCAGTCCGGCGGGCCAGGCGCTCGCCGGCGCGCGCATCGCGGAACCCGAAATAGCCTCGCTACCCTACCGCAAGCCGCCGGCTTGGACCTTCTTGCACGGCCTCAAATCGCCGCTGTCTTCCACCGCGCTGCGCGCCTTGCGCCAGCGCAGGGGAAATTCCGGTGGCAGCGGCAGAAAGAAGAAGGCCAAGGGTGGAAAGAATCGAGCGAAATAGCTATCTTGATTGCGTCCCCGGCACGCACCGGGGCGAGTGCAACGAACCCAAAGGACAACAACCTCTGACCAAATCTGCACTCTCTCGGGCACCGCGTCGCGTGCCCGAACCCGTCTCCCGGCGCCCCAGTGCTAAGGAGACGCTCCGCATCGTCCTCGCGCGGCTGGAAGATTCGAAAGCCGAGGATAGCGTCACCATCGATCTCACCGGCAAGTCCTCGATAGGCGATTACATGGTCGTGACCTCCGGCCGGTCGAACGTCCACGTGGCCGCTATCGCCGAAAACCTGGTCAAGGACCTGAAGCATGCCGGCATTGCCGGCGTCCGCGTCGAAGGCCTGCGGCAAGGCGACTGGGTGCTGATCGATGCCGGTGACGTCATCGTGCACGTGTTTCGGCCGGAAGTGCGCGCCTTCTATAACCTGGAAAAGATGTGGTCGGGCGGAAGGGCTTAGTTCGTTTGCGCGCGGACGGGCGGCGATCGACCTGATAGTCTCGGCAGCACGATGCGCATCGTCGTTGCCGCCGTCGGACGTCTGAAGCGGGGCCCGGAAACCGAGCTTTCCGAGCGCTACCGAAAGCGCACGGCGCAAACCGGCCGCAGTCTCGGCCTGCGCGACGTCGAAATCGTCGAAATCAGGGAAAGCCGCGCCGACGACGCCGGCAAGCGCATGCTCGAGGAATCGATCGCGCTCGCCAATATCATCCCACCAGGCGCGGCGGTCGTTCTGCTCGACGCCCACGGCGAAAACCTCGACAGCGCCAGCCTCGCCGCTCAATTGGCGAAATGGCGCGGCAACGACCGGCCCGCGGCGGTCTTCATGATCGGCGGCGCCGACGGTTTGGCGCCGAGCTTGCGCGCCAAGGCCGAGTTGCGGCTGGCGTTCGGCGCGGCGACCTGGCCGCACCAATTGGTGAGGGTCATGCTGCTGGAACAGCTTTACCGCGCCGCCACGATCCTCACCGGCCACCCCTACCATCGCGCTTAGCGCACGATCCCGAAAAGTGGGCACCGGTTTTCGGTATAGATCATGCGCCCCCAATGAAGCCGCAGATTGGACTTAATCCGGCGGCATTAGTCCGGCTGAAACAATAGTCTTGCCGTCCCAACCTGCGGGCGTAACGTGGCTGCGATGATCTGCCTTGGGGGATTCGATTCGCGCTCCGCGCTTATTGCGGCGCTTGCGCTTGGATTGCCGTTTGCCGCCACCGTGCTGGCGCAAGAGCGGCCGGTGCCGGCGCATAATCCCGAAAAAGGGCGGCCGGTTTTCGGAAATGATTACGCGCTGCTTAAGGTGGCGAAAAACGACAAAGCGGGCAAGCTTGACGCACTCAAGCAGCACGACCAGGACCTCAAGGCCGTACGCGACGCGCAGAGCAAATCGATCGAGACCGAGGCCGCGCTCAAGCGCGAGATCGAACAGCTGGGCGCCGATCGCCGCAAGCTCAACCAGGACCTGATCAACACCGCCAGCCGCATCCGCGGCGTTGAGGCGCAAGTCACGAAGACGGAAGCGCGACTCAAGCCGCTCGACGATAATGAGCGCAGCATTCGCAAATCGCTCGCGGGACGCCGCACCGTGATCGGCGAAGTGCTGGCCGCGCTCCAGCGCATCGGACACCGTCCGCCGCCGGCACTGATCGCCAGCCCGGAAGACGCTCTGCAAGCGGTGCGCACGGCCATGCTGCTGGGAGCGGTGCTGCCCGAGATGCGGCAGGAGGTGGAGGCGCTCGCCAGCGACCTCACCGCGTTGCTCAACGTCCGCAAGCAGATCGCCGCCGAACGCGACCGGTTGAAAACCGAGATCGCCTCGCTCGGCAACGAGCGCGCGCGCATGACCGCGCTGATCGCCGAGCGCCAGAAGCAGCAGGCCGCGCGCGAGAAAGCGCTCGACGCCGAGCGCGCCCGCGCCAGCGAATTGGCGCGCCAAGCCGACAATCTCAAAGATTTGATCGCAAAACTGGAACAGGGGCTCAGCCCCGCGACTCGCGCCGCCCGCGAGGCGGCCCGCGGCGATATGCGGCCGGCGATGTCGACGCTGCGCGATCCGGGCCGGCTAGCGCCGGCGGTCGCCTTTGCGTCCTTGCGCGGACAAGTTCCGATTCCGGTTAATGGCGTCAAATTGAAGGAATATGGGGCGCCCGACGGCATCGGCGGGGTGGAAAAAGGCGTTTCCATCGCAACCCGCGCCGGCGCCCAGGTGACCGCGCCGGCCGACGGCTGGGTGGTGTATGCCGGACCGTTCCGGTCCTACGGGCAACTCTTGATCCTCAATGCCGGCAACGGGTATCATATCTTGCTCGCAGGGATGGAGCGGATATCAGTTGATCTCGGACAGTTCGTGCTGACCGGAGAACCGGTTGCGATGATGGGGAGCGGCTCCCGTATCGCCGCTATTCTCGCGACAGGTTCCAGCCAGCCGGTGCTCTATATCGAATTTCGAAAGGACGGGGTTCCCGTCGATCCAGGCCCATGGTGGGCGGCTGGCGAAGGCGAAAAGGCTCGTGGATGATGCGCAAGACCACACTCATACTACTCGGCGCGGCGACCGGAGCGGCAATGACGCTGCTCGTGACTCAACCGCGGATGATCTTTGCCGGTGCCACCGCCCAAGCGGCGGCCGCGGACACCTATCGGCAGCTCAATCTGTTCGGTGACGTTTTCGAGCGCGTGCGCGCCGATTACGTCGAGAAGCCGGATGACAGCAAGCTGATCGAAACCGCGATCAACGGCATGCTGGCCGGGCTCGACCCGCATTCCAGCTACATGGATTCGAAGAGCTTCAAGGACATGCAGGTGCAGACCCGCGGCGAATTCGGCGGGCTCGGCATCGAGGTCACCATGGAAGACGGCCTGATCAAGGTGGTGGCGCCGATCGACGAAACGCCCGCCGCCAAGGCCGGCATCATGGCCAACGACATCATCGTCAAGCTCGACGGCGAACAGGTGCAGGGTCTCACCCTGAATCAGGCGGTCGAGAAGATGCGCGGCCCGGTGAACACCAAGATCAAACTCACCATCATGCGCAAAGGCCAGGACAAACCGATTGAAGTGTCGATCACGCGCGACATCATCCGCGTGCGCTCGGTGCGCTCGCAGGTGGAAGGCGACGACGTCGGCTATATCCGGCTTACCCAGTTCAACGAACAGACAACCGACGGGCTGAAAAAGGCGATCGTCGACATCACGGCGAAGGTGAGCGAAGACAAGCTCAAGGGCTACATTCTCGACCTGCGCAATAATCCAGGCGGCCTGCTCGACCAGGCGATCTCGGTGTCGGATGCGTTCATGCAAAAGGGCGAGATCGTGTCCACGCGCGGCCGCAATGCCGAGGAGACGCAACGCTTCAACGCGCGGCCGGGCGATCTCACCAAGGGCAAGCCGGTAATCGTGCTGATCAACGGCGGCTCGGCCTCGGCATCGGAAATCGTCGCCGGTGCGCTGCAGGATCACAAGCGGGTCACGGTCATCGGCACGCGCTCGTTCGGCAAGGGCTCGGTGCAGACCATCATCCCGCTCGGCTCCGGCAACGGCGCGCTGCGGCTGACCACCGCGCGCTACTTCACGCCGTCCGGCCGCTCGATTCAGGCCAAGGGCATCGTACCCGACATCCAAGTGCTGCAAGACCTGCCGGACGACATCAAGGCCAAGACCGATACCAGCACCAAGGGCGAGGCCTCGTTGCGCGGCCATCTCAAGGGCGACGCCGGCAAGGAGCAGACCGGCTCGCAGTCCTACATTCCGCCGGACCCCAAGAAAGACAAGGCGCTCACCATGGCGGAAGACCTGTTGCGCGGCACCGTGGTCAATTCGGCCTTCCCGCCGAATCCCAAGGCCCCGGTGCCGAACTGAGCGCGGCCTGATCGCAAAACCAAGTTCCAGCGGGGCGGCCAAACGGCCGCCCCGATTGTTTATGGCGAGCCCCGCCGGAATCGCCGCGTGCTAGACTCAGCCGATGATTCGCGAGGATGTTCGTCGTGACATCGGATGATCTGGACGCCCCCCTCGGCCAGGGCAAACCAAAGAAGCCGTCGAAGCTGCCGGCCGCCGCCCCGCAAATTCTGGCGGGTCTGCTTGGGCTGTTCGGAATCGCGGTGCTGGTCTGGGCGATCTTTGTCAACGATCCCCTGGGCGGCGAGCCGACAGCGGTAGTCGCGACCGGTTCGATAGCCAAGCCGCCAGCCAAGCCGGACGCAGACAGCCAGCCGCGTCCCCGCACCGACGAGCCACTGTCCGCCAAGGCGCCAACTGTGAAAGTGACCATTCCTTCCGCAGTTACCCCGCCGCCGGGCAGCAAAACCGTCACCATCATCGACGGCTCCAGTGGCAAGCGCCAGGACGTGATCATTCCGGGTCAATCGAGCGGCCCTGTGCAGAAGCCGCCGGTCGACTAGCTGCTCTTGGAATCCACCCGCCACGGTGCCATCGCGAAGATCGCGATGCAGAGCGGGACCGTCAAAATTCATTTCTTGACGCTATCAGATCAGCGGTGCACCGCTATCGCGCTGCACGGCATCCGGGACACGCAATCATGGCGCCCTTCGAATCCCTGCCCTACCGCCCCTGCGCCGGCATGATGGTACTCAACCGCACCGGCCTGGTGTTCATCGGCCGCCGCTCAAGCGGACCCGAGCACATCGACGCGACGCACGTGTGGCAGATGCCGCAGGGCGGTATCGACGAGAACGAAGACCCCTTTAAGGCCGCGCTGCGCGAGCTCTACGAGGAAACGAATATCCGCTCGGTGGAGAAACTCGGCGAGATCGCCGATTGGCTCGCCTACGACATCCCGCGCGACATCGTCGGCGAAGCCTGGGGCGGCAAATATCGCGGGCAGAAGCAGAAATGGTTCGCGCTGCGCTTCATTGGCAGCGACAGCGAGATCGATATCGCGCATCCCGGCGACGGGCACGATCCGGAATTCATCGCTTGGCGCTGGGTCGCGATCGGTGAATTGCCCAATCTGGTGGTGCCGTTCAAGCGGCAAACTTATGAGCGGGTGGTGCAGGAGTTCGCGCAGTTCGCGAAGATTTGACGCCTGCTCCGCTCATTCCCGCGCAAGCGGGAACCCCACAGATGCAATTTCAGGTCCGAGTGATCGTTACCCTGGGTCCCCGCTTTCGCGGGGACGAACGGGCTTGAATTAATGCATCGCCGTGCCGGTCAGGTGGCGGTCGACTTCCTTGAAGTGGTCGAGCCGGGTGATCGCCTTGTCGAGCCCGGAACCGGGCTCCATCTTCTCGATGCGGCGTTCCATCTCGGCGATACGCGCGGCGACGATGGTGCGGTCGATATCCTCGACCGCCTCGGCCACGTCGGCCAGCACGGTGAGGCCTTGCGCCGACACTTCGGCGAAGCCACCGAGCACGACGATCTTCTGCGCGCCGCCCGCGCCGTGCACGGTCAGAATGCCGGGCCGCAGCGTCGCGACCATCGGCGCATGGCCGGCCAGCACGCCGAAATCGCCGTCGGCGCCGGGAACGTCGACTTGCTCGACATCGCCGGAGAACAACAGCTTTTCCGGCGAAACCAAGTCGAAATGAAACGTAGCCATGATGCGTTCCTAGCCCAGCGTCACGCCGCTTCCGCCGCGAGCTTCTTGCCCTTCTCGACCGCCTCTTCGATGGTGCCGACCATATAGAAGGCGGCCTCCGGCAGGTTGTCATACTTGCCTTCGCACAGACCCTGGAAGCCCTTGATGGTGTCGGCAAGATCGACCAGCTTGCCGGGCGAGCCGGTGAACACCTCGGCAACAAAGAACGGTTGCGACAGGAAGCGCTCGATCTTGCGCGCGCGCGACACCGCCAACTTGTCCTCTTCCGACAACTCATCCATGCCGAGAATGGCGATGATGTCTTGCAGTGCCTTATAACGCTGGAGAATCTGCTGCACTTGGCGGGCTACCGCGTAGTGCTCTTCGCCCACGATCAGCGGCGACAGCATGCGCGACGTGCTATCGAGCGGATCCACTGCCGGGTAAATGCCCTTGGCGGCGATGTCGCGCGACAGCACCGTGGTCGCATCCAAGTGCGCGAACGAGGTGGCCGGCGCCGGATCGGTGAGGTCGTCGGCCGGCACGTAAATCGCCTGCACCGAGGTAACCGAGCCCTTGGTGGTGGTGGTGATGCGTTCCTGCAGCGCGCCCATATCGGTAGCGAGCGTCGGCTGGTAGCCCACCGCGCTTGGAATACGGCCAAGCAGCGCCGACACTTCCGAGCCGGCCTGCGTGAAGCGGAAAATGTTGTCGACGAAGAACAGCACGTCTTGTCCCTGGTCGCGGAAATATTCTGCGACGGTGAGACCCGAAAGGCCGACGCGCGCGCGGGCGCCCGGCGGCTCGTTCATCTGACCGTAGACCAGCGCGCATTTCGAGCCCTCGACCGAGCCCTTCTTCGGATCCTTGTTGACGCCCGATTCGATCATCTCGTGATAGAGGTCGTTGCCCTCGCGCGTGCGCTCACCGACGCCGGCGAACACCGAATAGCCGCCGTGCGCCTTGGCCACGTTATTGATCAGCTCCATGATCAGCACGGTCTTGCCGACGCCGGCGCCGCCGAACAGGCCGATCTTACCGCCTTTGGCGTAGGGCGCGAGCAGATCAACGACTTTGATGCCGGTGACCAGAATCTGCGCCTCGGTGGATTGCTCGGTATAGGCGGGTGCATCCTGATGGATCGCGCGTTTTGTCTCGCCTTTCACCGGACCGGCTTCATCGACCGGATCGCCGATCACGTTGATGATGCGGCCGAGCAGCCCGGGGCCGACTGGAACTGAAATAGGCGCACCCGTGTCGACGACTTCCTGGCCGCGCACGAGGCCTTCCGAGGAATCCATGGCGACGGTGCGCACGGTCGATTTGCCGAGATGCTGGGCGACTTCCAAGCACCAGGCGGTTGCCGTGGTTCTTGGTCTCTAACGCATTGAGAATAGCGGGTAATTCGCCCTCGAATTGGACGTCGACGACGGCGCCGATGACCTGGGTAATGCGTCCGATCTGGTTGGCTTGGGCCATGTTTAATCCTCTTAGAAGCTTACTTGCTCGGGTCAGAGCGCCTCGGCTCCGGAGATGATCTCGATCAGTTCCTTGGTGATCATCGCCTGGCGCGTGCGGTTATAGGTGAGCGTCTGCTTGCGGATCATCTCGCCGGCATTGCGGGTGGCGTTGTCCATCGCGCTCATGCGCGCGCCCTGCTCGGAGGCGGCGTTTTCCAGGAGCGCGCGGAACACCTGCACCGACAGATTGCGCGGCAGCAACTCGGCGAGAATTTCCTCCTCGTCCGGCTCGTATTCATAGGCCGCGGCCGGCCCGGCATCCTTGCCCGCCTCGAACAGCAGCGGGATGATCTGCTGCGCGGTCGGGATCTGCGCGATCACCGACTTGAAGCGCGAGAAGAACAGCGTGCAGACGTCGAAGTCTCCGGCCTCGAACAGAGCGACGATCTTCCTGGCGATCATGTCGGCCTGCTCGAAGCCCATCTGCTTGACGCCGCGCAGCTCGATGGTTTCGAGGATGTACTTGCCGTAGAGCCGGCGCAGCTGGTCGTGGCCCTTACGGCCGACGCACAGGATCTTGACGTCCTTGCCCTCGTTGATCAGCGCATTCGCCTTCTCGCGCGCGAGCCGCACGATCGACGAATTGAACGGACCGCACAGACCGCGCTCGGCGGTGCAAATCACCAGCAGATGCACCTTGTCGTTGCCGGTTCCCGCCAACAGCCGGGGCGCGGAATTGCTGCTCGCCACCGCGGCGGCGATCGAGCCCAGCACCTTGCTCATGCGCTCGGCGTAGGGACGCGCGGCTTCCGCCGCGGCTTGCGCGCGGCGCAGCTTGGACGCCGCGACCATCTGCATGGCCTTGGTGATCTTCTGCGTCGCCTTGGTAGCGGCGATGCGAACGCGCATGTCCTTGAGGGAGGCCATTTCTTTTCAGTCGCCCTTAGCCGAACCGATTTTCTCTTCCTTCGTCATGCCCGGCCTTGTGCCGGCCATGACACCGATTGAAATCACGCAAACGTCTTGGCGTAGCCGTCGACCGCATCCTTGAGCTTGGCCTCATCGTCCTTGGAGAGATCGCCGCTCTTGCTGATGCTGTCGAGCAGACCGGCGTGCTTGGTGCGCAGCAGCGTCAACAGGCCCTGCTCGAAGGCGCGCACCCGCGCCACCTCGAACTTGTCGAGATAACCGTTGACGCCGGCATAGATCACGCAGACCTGCTCTTCCATCTTCAGCGGCGAGAACTGCGGCTGCTTGAGCAGTTCGGTCAGCCGCGAGCCGCGCGCCAGCAGGCGCTGGGTGGTGGCGTCCAGGTCGGAGCCGAATTGCGCGAAGGCGGCCATTTCGCGGTATTGCGCGAGCTCGCCCTTGATGCGGCCGGCGACCTTCTTCATCGCCTTGGACTGCGCGGCCGAGCCGACGCGCGACACCGACAGGCCGACGTTCACCGCCGGCCGGATGCCCTGATAGAACAGATCGGTCTCCAGAAAGATCTGGCCGTCGGTGATGGAAATCACGTTGGTCGGGATATAGGCCGACACGTCGTTGGCTTGCGTCTCGATGATCGGCAGCGCGGTCAAGGAGCCTGCCTTGTTGTCATCGTTGAGCTTGGCGGCGCGCTCGAGCAGGCGCGAATGCAAATAGAACACGTCGCCGGGATAGGCTTCGCGGCCGGGCGGGCGACGCAGCAGCAGCGACATCTGCCGGTAGGAGACCGCCTGCTTCGACAGGTCGTCATAGATGATGACCGCGTGCATGCCGTTGTCGCGGAAATATTCGCCCATGGTGCAGCCGGAAAACGGCGCGAGGAACTGCATCGGCGCCGGATCGGAGGCGGTGGCGGCGACGATGATCGAATAGTCGAGCGCGCCCTGCTCCTCCAGCACCTTGACGAATTGCGCGACGGTGGAGCGCTTCTGCCCGACCGCGACGTAGACGCAATAGAGCTTGATCTTCTCGTCGCCCTGCGCGTTGAGCGGCTTCTGATTGAGGATGGTGTCGAGCGCGATCGCGGTCTTGCCGGTCTGGCGGTCGCCGATGATCAGCTCGCGCTGGCCGCGGCCGATCGGGATCAGCGCGTCGATCGCTTTGAGGCCGGTCGCCATCGGCTCATGCACCGACTTGCGCGGGATGATGCCGGGCGCCTTGACGTCGACGCGCTTGCGCTCGGTCGTCTCGATCGGGCCTTTGCCGTCGATCGGGTTGCCGAGCGCGTCGACCACGCGGCCGAGCAACCCCTTGCCGACCGGCACGTCGACGATCGAGCCGGTGCGCTTGACGGTCTGGCCTTCCTTGATCTCGCGGTCGTTGCCGAAGATCACGATGCCGACGTTGTCGGTCTCCAGGTTGAGCGCCATGCCGCGCGTGCCGTTCTCGAACTCGACCATTTCGCCGGCCTGCACGTTGTCGAGGCCGTAGACGCGGGCGATGCCGTCGCCGACGGACAGCACCTGGCCGACTTCGGAGACTTCGGCTTCCTGGCCGAAATTCTTGATCTGCTCTTTCAGGATGGCGGAAATTTCTGCGGCGCGGATATCCATCAGCGGGCCTCTTTCATCGCGATCTTGATCGCATTGAGCTTGGTGCGGAGCGAACTGTCGACCATGCGGCTGCCGACCTTGACGATAAGCCCGCCGATGATGGCGGGCTCGACCTTGACGTCGAAGTCGATGTCCTTGCCGCCGGTCACCGATTTGAGCGCGTCCTTGAGCGCGTCGAGATTCTTGTCGCTGAGCGGTTCGGCGACGGTAACTTCCGCGGTGACCTCGCCCTTATGGCTGGCGGCCAGCGCGCGGTAAGCGCGGATCATGTCGCGCACGGCGAACAGCCGGCGGTTGGTGGTGATGACCCGCAGGAAGTTGGCGGCGAGCCCCGTGATGCCGGCCTTGTCGAGGATGGCGGCCAGCGCGCGCAACTGCGAGTCGGCGTCGAACACCGGGCTGCGCACCAGCCGGTTGAGATCGGGACTGTCGGCGATCATGGCGTCGAACCGATCGAGGTCGGCCTTGACGGCGTCGACCGCCTTGTTGTCGAGCGCCAGCTCGAACAAGGCGTTGCCGTAGCGCCCAGCCATGCCGGAAATGATCGGGTCTTTGCCTGCCACTGGACGCTCGTTTCGTTACTTCGTTCACAGGCCGGGCGCCGTCGCCGAACGGCGGCGCAAATTATTGGAATCCAAGAGGGAATTCCGATTCGTGAGGACGTCGCGGAAGCCCGCGGAAACCCCCATGAAATCGAGGCGCTAGCTAACACAGGGACGGGGGCGGTGCAACATGGCGGCAAACGGCGAGACTATTTGCTTTGTTTTCCTCCCCCCGCGAAGCGGTGGGGAGGGTCGGCTCGGATCGCTTCAGCGATACGAGCCGGGGGTGGGGGGAGTAGCAACGAACGCGTGAAGCCCCCCACCCCCGACCCCTCCCCGCCACTCGCAAGCGCTCGTGTGGGGAGGGGGAGACCCAACCCATATTTTTGCATCACAGGGATACCTCGCCAGAGGCGCGCGCGCCCGATAGCGTGCGCGGCGTTTTCCTGCCCGGGAGCCGACGGCACCATGTCGCATGCGCATGCCAAAAGCGACGTTGCCGCCACGGCCAAGCTCCTGGTCGTCATGCTGGCCTTCGCCTGGGGCTTCAACTGGATCGCGGCGGCGGTGGCGCTGCGCGAGATGTCGCCGTGGGGCCTGCGCTTTGCCGGCGCCGGCATCGGCGCCGCAACTCTGTTCGCCGCGGCCTTGCTCACCGGCCACGATTTGCGGGTGCCGCGCGGCGAGCATGTGCACGTCATGGTGGCCGGCTTCTTCAACGTGGCGGCGTTTCAGATTCTCTCCGGCTTCGCGCAATTGAGCGGGGCGACCTCGCGCGCCATCATCATCACCTATTCGATGCCGATCTGGACGACGATGCTCAGCCACTTCGTGCTCGGCGAGCGGCTGGATCGAATCCGCATCGTGGCGTTCGGCTTATGCGTGGCAGGCCTTGCCATCCTGCTATGGCCGTTGCTCGCCAACGGCTTTTCGCCATTCGTGTTCTATTCGCTCGGCTGCGCATTAAGCTGGTGTGTGGCGACGGTCTATATCAAATGGGCGAAGGTTACGATTGCGCCGCTGGCCAACGCGGCCTGGCAACTGCTGTTCGGTTTGCTTTTCATCGCCGCCGGCACCTTTGCTTTCGAAGGCATTCCCCACCTGTGGCCGATCGGCAATAAGACGATTCTGGCCGTGCTCTTTGTCGGCTTATTCGGCGTCGGGCTGGCGCATTTCCTGTGGTGGTCGATCGTCGGACGGCTGCCGGCCATCACGGCCTCGCTCGGCTCGCTGCTGGTGCCGGTGATCGGCGTTACTGCTTCGGCGGTGCTGCTCGGCGAGCGATTGAGCCTACCCGACATCATCGGCTTCGTGCTGATCTTCGCCGCCGCGGCCTGCGTGCTGCTGCAGCCGAACGTGAAGCACACGGAGATGCCGGAGTGAGAAGAGTGCATCACGGTGAGGAGCGTCGCGCAGCGACGCGTCTCGAACCATGAGAACTGAATGCCTTTCGCCGTTGCGACAATTTAGATACTTGCTCAAAGTCCTCGGCGATCAGCGCTTCCTTCTTCGCGCGCGACCAACCCTTTACCCGGCGCTCAGCGGCATTCGCATCGACGACTTGTTCGAAGTATTGGCTGTACACAAGCGTTACAGGCCGCCGTTTTGAAGTGAAGCCGGGAAATTTGCCCGCTTGGTGCTCTGCAACACGCGCCTCAAGGGCAGCACGAGTTGTGCCCGTATAATAGAAGCCATCCGCGCATCGAAGAATGTAAAGGCTCGCGCCCATGCGCACGCCTCGTCCTTCGAGACGGCCGGCTGCGCCGGCCTCCTCAGGACGAGGCTACTAAAAAAAGCTCTGCGGATCGACGTCGACTTCCAGCCGCACATTGCCGCGTGGCTTCGGCGCGGCGGCAAGCCATTGCCGCAAATAGGCCGAGAGATCGAAGCCGCGCGGCGCCTTCACCAGCACCCGAAAGCGATGCCGGCCGCGCACCACCGCGATCGGCGCCTCGGCCGGTCCCAGCACGCGTACCTGCTCGTGCTTGGGCGCAGCGGAAACCAGCGTGCGGCCGTAGGATTCCGCAGCGTGGCGCTCGTTGGCGGTGATCACCAGGCTGGCGAGCCGGCCGAACGGCGGGTAGCCGGTCTTTTCGCGCAACGCGATCTCGCTCGAATAGAACGCCTCGCGGTCGCCCAGGATGAGCGCCTTCATCACCGGATGCTCGGGCTGATGGGTTTGCAGAAAGCCGAGGCCGCGCCCCTCCTCGCGGCCGGCGCGGCCGACCACCTGATGCAGGAGCTGGAACGTGCGCTCGGCCGCGCGCGGATCGCCATTGCCCAGGCCGAGATCGGCATCGACGATGCCGACCAGATTGAGCTTGGGGAAATGATGGCCCTTGGCGACCAGCTGCGTGCCGATGACGATGTCGAAGCGCCCTTGCGCCACGTCGGTCGAGCTCCTGCTGCAACCGCTCCATCGATTCGACCAGATCGGACGACAGCACCAGGATGCGGGCGCCCGGGAACAGCGCGGCGGCCTCATGTTCCAGCCGCTCGACGCCGGGGCCGATGGGGGCGAAACTTTCGCTGGCATGGCAGTTCGGGCAGGTCGCCGGCGGCGGCATGGCGAAGCCGCAATGGTGGCAGACCAAGCGCTTGCGGAAGCGGTGGTCGACCAGCCAGGCGTCGCAATTCGGGCATTGCAGGCGGAAGCCGCAGGCGCGGCAGAGCGTGAGCGGCGCATAGCCGCGGCGGTTGAGGAACAGCAACGCCTGCTCTTTGCGCTCGAGCGCGGTCTGCACCGCCTCCGCCAGCCGCGGCGCGATGAAGCGGCCGCGCGGCGGGCCCTCGCGCCGCATGTCGATCGCCTCGATCATCGGCAGATGCGCGCCGCCGAACCGCTCCGGCAGATGAAGGCGCTTGTAGCGGCCGCGCCGCGCGTTGACTTCCGATTCGACCGACGGCGTTGCCGAAGCCAGCACCACCGGGATTTTCGCCACGCTGCCGCGCACCACCGCCATGTCGCGGGCGTGATAATGCGCGCCGTCCTCCTGCTTGTAGGCGGGGTCGTGCTCTTCATCCACGACGATCAGGCCGAGATCGGCGTAAGGCAGAAACAGCGCCGAGCGCGCGCCGACCACCACCGACACTTCGTTGGCGGCGACCGCGGCCCAGGTGCGCGCGCGCGTGCGGGGGGAAAGTTGCGAATGCCATTCCGCGGGCCGGGCGCCGAAGCGCTCGGTGAAGCGGTCGAGCGACTGCGCGGTGAGCGCGATCTCCGGCATCAGGATCAGCGTCTGCCGCTGGTGCCGGATGTTCTCCGCCACCGCCTCGAAATAGACTTCCGTTTTGCCCGAGCCGGTGACGCCATCGAGCAACGTAACCGTGTAGCCGCCCTGATCGACCGTGGTGCGCAGAGCGTCGGCGGCGGCGAGCTGGCCGAGCGAAAATTCCGGCTGGCGGAAATCCGGATCGGGCGGCTGCGTCACCGGCTCCGCCGGCAGCACCACGGTTTCCAGCGTGCCCTCGTCGATCAGCCCGTCGATCACGCCCGCCGAGACGCCCGCCTCGCGCGCGGCATCGCCCTTGGCCCGCGTAAGCCGGTCGGCAAATAGTTGCAGCACGCGGGCGCGCGCCGGCGTCATGCGCGGCGGCGGCGGACCATTGAGCCGCACGCCAATGCGCTCGCGCGCGGGCCCAAGATGTTCGCCCATGCGCAGCGCCATGCGCAGCACCATGCCGCGCGAGGCCAGGGTATAATCGGCGACCCAATCGACGAATTTGCGCAGTTCGGATTTCAGCGGCGGCACGTCGAGCTTGCCGGTCACGTCCTTCATGCGGTTGTGCAGGCGCGGATTGGGCTTGGCATTGTCCGCCCAGACCACGCCCATGGTCTCGCCGCGCGCGCCCAGCGGCACGCTCACCAGGTCGCCGGGCGCGAGGGTTAGCCCCTCCGGCACCCGGTAGGAATAGGTCTGGTCCAGCGCCACCGGCACCAGAACGTCGACGAAACGTATCGCCATAACCTTGATTTGGCCGATTCCACACGCTTAAGGAAGAGTGAAGAAAGCAGTGACACTCTCCCCGCCATGAGCAAGCTTGCCGCCGCCCCCGACGTGACCGCCGAAATCGACCGCTGGCTTAGGTTTCTCGGCGCCGAGCGGCGCCTGTCACCCAAAACGCTGGAAGCCTACGCCCGCGATGTCGATCAGTTCCTCGATTTCCTCACCCGGCATCTGGGCGGCGCGCCTTCGCTAAAGGCATTGGCCAAGCTCGCGCCGGCCGACGTGCGCGCCTTCATGGCGGCGCGGCGCAGCGACGGCCTGAGCGGCCGCTCGCTGATGCGGGTTTTGGCCGGCACCCGTTCATTCGCGCGCTTCCTGGAACGCAACGGCAAGGGCAAGGTCGGCGCGCTTGCCGCCGTGCGCGCGCCCAAACTCGGCAAAACGCTGCCGAAGCCGCTGGCGATCGCCGCCGCCAAACGGATCGCGGACACGGATTTGCGCGCCGGCGAAACGCGCGCGCCATGGATCATTGCCCGCGATGCCGCCGTGCTGGCCCTGCTTTACGGCTCGGGCCTGCGCATCTCGGAAGCGCTCTCGCTCAAGCGCAAGGAATTCAACGCAAACGACGCCATCACCGTCACCGGCAAGGGCAACAAGACGCGCATGGTGCCGGTGCTGCCGCAGGTCGCCAAATTGGTCGCCGACTATGTCGCGCTTTGCCCGCTCGATCTGCCGGACGATGGGCCGCTGTTCGTCGGCGCCGCGGCGGCCCGCTGAAGGCCCGCATCGTGCAACTGGCGATGGCGCGGCTGCGCGGCGCGCTCGGCCTGCCCGACACGGCGACCCCGCATGCCTTGCGCCATTCCTTCGCCACCCACCTGCTGGCGCGCGGCGGCGATCTGCGCGCGATCCAGGAACTGCTTGGGCACGCCTCGCTGTCGACCACGCAAATCTATACGGCGGTCGACTCCGAGCGTTTACTCGAAGTTTATGCCAGCGCCCATCCGCGCGCATAATCCATTTGTCACAATAAAGCTGGATCGCCTCTTGCGCGACGTGCGGAATTCGTATCATCGTCGCCGCCCAATTTAACTGGCATGATCTTGTCCGAAAACCGGTTCCCACTTTTCGGGATCATGCACGACCGGAGGGGGCGATGAGCGCACACGAACACATGGAACACGCCGAGCATGTCGAGCATGTGGCGCATTCCAACAAGAAGATTGCGCTGCTGATCGCAGTGCTGGCCCTGTTCCTGGCGTTTTCGGAAACGCTGGGCAAGAGCGCGCAGACCTCCGCCATCACCGACAACGTCGCCACCAACGATCTGTGGGCGTTCTTCCAGGCCAAGACCATCCGCATGACCGTACTGCGCACGGCGGCAGAGCAAATGCAGATCGAAGCCGACCGCGCCACCGATGCCGATCTCAAGGCGCGGCTGAGCAAGACGATCGACGCCTGGAAGAAAACCGCCGACCGCTATGACGACGAGCCGTCATCGAACGAGGGACGCAAACAGCTCGCCGAGCGCGCCAAGCAGGCCGAACACAAGCGCGAACTGGCATTGGCGCGCTACCATCAATACGAGATTGCCTCGGCCGCGTTCCAGATCGGCATCGTGCTGGCCTCGGCCGAAGTGATCACCAGCATGACCGCGCTGGGCTGGCTGTCGGGCCTGCTCGGCATTTGCGGACTGGGCTTCATGACGCTCGGCCTGTGGGCACCGCACGCTTTGGATTTTCTGCTTCACGCCGGCGGCCACTGACGGGCGCTCTTTTCACCTCTCCCATAGGAAGAGGTGCGCAGGCCGAGTTCACCGCGCCGCTTCGATACAAAACAAGTCCGCGCCTAAGCCGCACGGCTGCGATAGGCGCGGCGGCGCAGCCGGATCAGCCGGCGCAGGAAACGCGCGGTGCGCTGCGGTTTCAGCAGCCATAGCACGCGATGCAGCCGTTGCCGGATCGGGTCGGTCTGCGCATGCGCCCAGTCGCGCGCCCACAGGAACCAGTCGTACATCCGGCGGAACCAGGCCATCTCGAGCAGCTTCTCGCGCGTGACCTCGAAAATAAAGGCAGTGAGCCCGAGGCCGAGCAGCTTGATCAGAATGATGACGCTGACCGCGCCGAGCCAATTGCGCGTCGCCAGAAAATACACTTCGAGAAATTTCAGCGGCGCCATCACGATGAAGGGAATGGCGAAGATGAACAGCACCGCCCAGGGCGGCAGCCGGTCGATCAGCCGCGCGAGCGTGACTTTGACCCTGCCCCAGGGAACGAGATTGACGACGCGCTCGACGATGGGCTCGAGATGATCCCACAGCCATGCTTCCAGCAGAAACAGCAGCGCGAGAGCGATCCAGAGCGGGCGGAGCCAGCGGCGCATAGTCTAACAATAACCTTTTCTACGGCCGCAAATAAGGCGTCTACGTCCTTACCCGGCCACCGTCGACGTTCAGCGTCTGCCCGGTGATAAAGGCCGCATCGTCGCTGGTCAGAAACGACACTGCGCCGACCAGGTCTTCCGGCACTTCCGAACGCTTGATCGCCTGCATGGCGGCGACCGCGGCAAATTCCTCATCCATATTTTTAAATTCCGGGCGCGGCGCCCGCGTCAGCGTGCCGGGCGAGCGGGTGAGCCCCGGCGCGATCGCGTTGACGGTGATACCGAACGGCGCGAGATCGGTCGCCGCCGCGCGGGTGAAGCCGACGATGCCGCCCTTGCTGGCGACGTAATGCGCGAAACCGGTGACCACCGAGCCGAGCGTGCTCGAGGCCAGATTGACGATGCGGCCCCACTTGCGCTCGATCATGCCGGGCGCGAACGCCGCGGAAACCAGGAAGGTGCCGTCGAGATTGGTCGAGAGCACCTTGCGCCAGTCGGCGAAGGTCATCTCCGGGAAATTCTGCTGCGGAAAAATTCCGGCGCAATTGACGACGATATCGGCATGGCCGAATTGCTTTTTCACCTGGTCGGCCATGGCGGCGACCGACTCGGGCGAGGAAACGTCGCATTTGACCGCGATGGCCTTGCGCCCGGCCTGCTCGACCATTTTCGCCGTGGCGGCGCCGTCGCCGATATCAACCGCCGCGATGTGCACGCCGTCCTCGGCCAGCCGCTTGGCAAAGGCCTGCCCGATGCCGTTCGCCGCGCCGGTGATGACGGCGATCTTGTCCTGGTGACCTTTGGCCATGTTTTCCCCTTGCAAAAATTTCTGATTGTCATTCCGGGCGAGGCGCGAAGCGCCGAGACCCGGAATCCATAACCCCGGTCTGATTTTCGAGTCGATGGGCTTGGGACATGGATTTCGGGTTCGCGCACTTCGTGCGCGCCCCGGAATGACAACGTCGCTACATATGAATCGCGCGTTTCGCCACCGCCATCGCCGCTTCCTTCACCGCCTCGGGCAGCGTCGGGTGCGCGTGGCAGGTGCGCGCGATGTCTTCCGCCGAAGCGCCGAACTCCATGGCGAGCACGGCTTCCGCGATCATGTTGCCGGCGTCGGCGCAGACCAGATGCACGCCGAGCACGCGGTCGGTCTTGGCGTCGGCGAGGATTTTCACGAAGCCTTCGGTGGTCAGGTTCACCTTGGCGCGGCCGTTGGCGGTCATCGGAAACTTGCCGACCGTATAGGCGACGCCGGCGCTTTTGAGTTCCTCTTCGCTTTTGCCGACCGAAGCGATTTCCGGATAGGTGTAGACCACGTTCGGAATGGCGTCGTAGTTCACGTGGCCGGCCTGCCCGACCAGGATTTCAGCCAGCGCCACGCCTTCGTCCTCAGCTTTATGCGCGAGCATCGGCCCGGCGATGACATCGCCGATCGCCCAGATGCCGGGCACGTTGGTCGCGTAATAGTGATCGACCGCGATGCGGCCGCGCTCGTCGCGCTTGACGCCCGCCTCGTCCAGGCCGAGCCCGTCGGTGTAGGGCACGCGGCCGATGGCGACGAGCACCACGTCGGCTTCGATGGTTTCGGAAGCGCCGCCTTTCGCGGGCTCGATAGTGGCCTTGAGCGTCTTGCCGGACGTATCGATGGCGGTGACCTTGGACGACAATTTGAAGGTCATGCCCTGCTTCTCGAACAGACGCTGCGCCTGCCGGCGCACCTCGCCGTCCATGCCGGGCAGCACGCCGTCGAGGAATTCCACCACGGTTACTTTCGAACCGAGGCGCCGCCACACCGAGCCCAATTCAAGCCCGATCACGCCGGCGCCGACCACCAGCAGATGCTCCGGCACCTTGTCGAGCGCCAGCGCGCCGGTCGACGACACGATGCGCTTCTCGTCGATCTCGATGCCCTTGAGCCTGGCCACATCGGAGCCGGTGGCGATGACGATCGATTTCGTTTCCAGCGTTTGCGTCTTGCCGTCGGCGCCTTGCACCTCGACCTTGCCGGGCGCGGCGATGCGCGCGCGCCCGTGAAAACTGTCGACCTTGTTTTTCTTGAGCAGGAATTCGACGCCCTTGACGTTGCCCTCGACGCCCTGGTCCTTGAACGCCATCATGCCTTTGAGGTCGAGCTTGGGCGCGGAGACGCCGATGCCCATTTTGCCGAAGCTGTGGCCGGCCTCTTCGAACAGCTCGGAGGCATGCAGCAGCGCTTTCGACGGGATGCAGCCGACGTTGAGGCAAGTGCCGCCGAAAGTGGCGCGCTTTTCCACCACCGCGGTTTTCAGGCCGAGCTGCGCCGCACGGATGGCGCAGACATAGCCGCCGGGACCGGTGCCGATGACGATGAGGTCGTAGGAGGGCATGAAATCAACTCCGCACTCGCAATCGTCATGGCCGGGCTCGTCCCGGCCATCCACGTCTTAATCTTAGCAAGGAAAGAAAGACGTGGATGCCCGGCACAAGGCCGGGCATGACGGAGAAATTATCACAAATCCAGCACCAGCCGCGCCGGGTCTTCCAGGCATTCCTTCACCCGCACCAGGAAGGTGACCGCCTCGCGGCCGTCGACGATGCGGTGATCGTAGGAGAGCGCGAGATACATCATCGGCCGCGGCTCGATCTTGCCGCCAACCACCACCGGCCGCTCCTGGATCTTGTGCATGCCGAGAATGCCGGACTGCGGCGCGTTCAAGATCGGCGTCGACATCAGCGAGCCGTAGACGCCGCCGTTACTGATGGTGAAGGTGCCGCCCTGCAACTCCTCGATCTTGAGCGCGCCGTCGCGCGCGCGCCTGCCGAAATCGCTGATCGTCTTCTCGATCGCCGCGAGCGACAGCGTGTCGGCATCGCGCACCACCGGCACCACCAGGCCGCGCTCGGTGCCGACCGCGACGCCGATGTGGTAATAATTCTTGTAGACGATGTCGGTGCCGTCGATCTCGGCGTTGACGGCGGGAATTTCCTTTAAGCCCTGGATGCAGGCGCGCACGAAGAAGCCCATGAAGCCGAGCTTCACGCCGTGCTTCTTCTCGAACAATTCCTTGTATTGATTGCGCAATGACATCACCGTGCCCATGTCGACCTCGTTGAAGGTCGTGAGCATGGCGGCGGTGTTCTGCGCGTCCTTCAGGCGGCGCGCGATGGTCTGGCGCAGCCGCGTCATGTGCACGCGCTCTTCGCGTGCGGCATCGTCGGGCGGCGACGGCGCGCGCATCTGCACGGCTGTGGCCGCGACCGGCGTCGGCTGAGCGGCGGCGCGCTCGATCGCCGCCAGCATGTCGCCCTTGGTGACCTGGCCGTGCATGCCGGAGCCGGCGACCTTGCCGGCATCGATGCCGCTTTCGGCGGCCATTTTGCGCACCGACGGCGGCATCGGCATGGCGGACGCCGCGGGCGCAGCCGGCGCTGGCTTCGGCGCTGCGGCGGCTTTGGCGGCCGGCGGCGCGGCTTTGGCGGGCGCGGCAGCGGCGCCCTCCTTGATCTGCCCGAGCAGCGCGGCAATCCCGACGGTGTCGCCGGTCTTGGCGGCGATTTCGGACAACACGCCGGCGGCGGGCGCCGGCACTTCCAGCGTGACCTTGTCGGTTTCCAATTCGACCAGCGGTTCGTCCACCGCCACCGCCTCGCCCGGCTGCTTGAACCATTTGCCGACGGTCGCTTCGGTGACCGATTCGCCAAGGGTGGGCACGCGGATGTCAGTCATGTCAATCTTCTACTCGCCTCTCATTCATTCAATTACCCCAGCGCCTCTTCCAGAAAATTCTTGAGCTGCGCGAGATGTTTCGACATCTGGCCGACCGCGGTCGAAGCGGAAGCCGGACGCCCGGCATAACGCAGGTTGCGATGCTTGGCGCCGATCTGGTTGAGCACCCATTGCAGGAACACATCGACGAAGAACCAGGCGCCCATGTTGCGCGGCTCCTCCTGGCACCACACCATCTCCGCCTGCTTGAAGCGCGCCAGTTCGGACACCAGCGCCTTGGTCGGGAACGGATAAAGCTGCTCGATGCGCAGAAGATAAATGTCGTCGATGCCGCGCTTCTCGCGCTCCTCGTAGAGATCGTAATAGACCTTGCCGGTGCACATGATGACGCGGCGGATCTTGTCGTCGCTGACCAGCCTGATCTTTTCGTTCGGCAGCGCCTGCGCGTCGTCCCACAGCAGGCGGTGGAACGCGGTGCCGGCCGCCATCTCGTCGAGCTTGGAGACCGCGCGCTTGTGGCGCAGCAGGCTCTTCGGCGTCATCAGGATCAGGGGCTTGCGGATTTCGCGCTTCAATTGCCGGCGCAGCGCATGGAAGTAGTTCGCCGGCGTCGTGAGGTTGGCCACCTGCATGTTGTCTTCCGCGCACATCTGCAGGAAGCGCTCGAGCCGGGCCGAGGAATGCTCCGGACCTTGACCCTCGTAGCCGTGCGGCAGCAGGCAGACCAGGCCCGACATCCGCAGCCATTTGCGTTCGCCGGAGGAGATGAACTGGTCGAATACCACCTGCGCGCCGTTGGCGAAGTCGCCGAACTGCGCTTCCCACAAGGTCAGCGCGTTCGGCTCGGCGGCGGAATAGCCGTATTCGTAGCCGAGCACGGCCTCTTCCGACAGCATCGAGTTGAGCACCTCGTAGCGCGCCTGGCCCTCGCCCAGATGATTGAACGGCGTGTGGCGTTCCTCGGTCTGCTGATCGAACAGCACCGAGTGGCGCTGCGAGAAGGTGCCGCGCTCGGAGTCCTGGCCGGACAGCCGGACGGGATGGCCTTCCTTGAGCAGCGCGCAGAAGGCGAGCGCTTCGGCGGTGGCCCAATCGATCCCCGCGCCGGACTCGATCGCCTTGGCGCGATGATCGAGAAAGCGCTGGATGGTCTTGTGGACGTGGAAGCCTTGCGGGACGCTCGTGATCTTCTTGCCGATCTCGCGCAGCTCGGCGATATCGATGCCGGTATTGCCGCGGCGCGGATCCTCGGCTTCGCGAGCCGATTTCAGGCCGGACCAGCGGCCGTCGAGCCAATCGGCCTTGTTCGGCTTGTAGCCCGCCGCGGTCTCGAACTCGGCGTCGAGATGCGCGCGCCAGCCGGTCTTCATCTTCTCGACTTCGTCCTCGGTGATGACACCTTCCGCGATAAGCCGCTTGCTGTAGATTTCCAGCGTGGTCGGATGCGAGCGGATCTTCTGGTACATCAGCGGCTGGGTGAACGAGGGCTCGTCGCCTTCGTTGTGGCCGAAACGCCGGTAGCAGAACATGTCGATGACCACCGGCCGCTGGAATTTCTGCCGGTATTCGGTCGCGACCTTGGCCGCATACACCACCGCTTCCGGATCGTCGCCGTTGACGTGGAAGATCAGCGCCTCGATCATCTTGGCGACGTCGGACGGATAGGGCGAGGACCGCGAATAGCGCGGATAGGTGGTGAAGCCGATCTGGTTGTTGACGATGAAATGGACGGAGCCGCCGGTGCGGTAGCCCTTCAAATCCGACAGCCCGAAACACTCCGCCACGACGCCTTGCCCGGCAAAAGCGGCATCGCCGTGCATGAGCAGCGGCAGCACCATGGTGCGGTCTTCGGGGGTCGCGCCGTGCTGATCCTGTTTGGCGCGCACTTTGCCGAGCGTCACCGGATCGACGATCTCCAGATGCGACGGGTTGGCGGTGAGCGACAGGTGCACCTTGTTGCCGTCGAATTCGCGGTCCGACGAAGCGCCGAGGTGATATTTCACGTCGCCGGAGCCTTCGGTTTCGTCCGGCGTCGACGAGCCACCCTTGAATTCGTGGAACAGCGCGCGGTGCGGCTTGCCCATCACTTGCGTGAGCACGTTGAGGCGGCCGCGATGCGGCATGCCGATGCAGATTTCGCGCACGCCGAGATTGCCGCCACGCTTGATGATCTGCTCGAGCGCCGGGATCAATGATTCGCCGCCGTCGAGACCGAAACGCTTGGTGCCGGTGTATTTGACGTCGAGGAATTTCTCGAAGCCTTCGGCTTCCACCAGCTTGTTGAGGATGGCGCGCTTGCCTTCGCGCGTGAAGCTGATTTCCTTGTCGCGGCCCTCGATGCGCTCCTGGATCCAGCCCTTCTGCGCGGCGTTGGAGATGTGCATGAACTCCACGCCCAGCGTCTGGCAATAGGTGCGGCGCAGGATGGCGAGGATCTCGCGCATCGACGCGAACTCGAGGCCGAGCACCTTGTCGAGGAAAATTCTGCGGTCGAGATCGGCGTCGGTGAAGCCATAGGAGCGCGGATCGAGCTCCTCTTCGTTCTTCTCAGGCTCGAGGCCGAGCGGATCGAGCTTGGCGTGAAAATGGCCGCGCATGCGGTAGGCGCGGATCAGCATCAGCGCGTGGATGGAATCGCGCGTGGCCTGCTGCACGTCGGTCGCGGAAAGTTCGACGCCCTTGACCTGCGCCTTGGCGGATATTTTCTCGGCCAGGCGCTTTTCGGTTGCCGCCCACTGGCCGTCGAGCGCGGCCACCAGGTCGCCGTCCGGCCGCAGCGGCCAATTCGGTTGCTTCCAGGAGGCGCCGCGCGACGCTTTGATGACGTCGGCGGCCTCATCCTTCAGGTTCTGGAAAAACTCCCGCCACTCGGCGTCGACCGCGGCCGGATCGGCTTCGTATCGGGCGTAGAGGTCTTCGATGTAGGCGGCGTTACCGCCGTAGAGGAAGGAGGTGCGGGCGAAGGCGGCATTGGCGTCCTGGCGGGACATGGCTGTTCGATCCTTGCGCGGCTTAAACGGCGCGTTGCTGACGGCAACGGCCTGAGGGACCGGCATCCAACGGCGATTGCTGTTTTAACTCTATTTATGACGGCTGTAAGTCTACGAAAGACCTAAGGACTGAATCAGGATTTCAATACTTCCACCAGGGTCTTCCCGATCCGCGCCGGCGAGGGTGATACCCTAATTCCCGCCGATTCCATTGCCGCAATTTTAGACTCGGCGTCGCCCTTGCCGCCGGAAATGATCGCCCCGGCATGGCCCATGCGCCGCCCGGGCGGCGCGGTGCGCCCGGCGATGAAGCCAACCATCGGCTTCTTGCGGCCGCGCCTGGCCTCGTCTTTCAGGAACTGCGCGGCGTCCTCCTCGGCCGAGCCGCCGATTTCGCCGATCATGACGATCGACTCGGTCTTCGGGTCGGCCAGGAACATCTCCAGCACGGCGATAAACTCGGTGCCCTTGACCGGATCGCCGCCGATGCCGACCGCGGTGGTCTGGCCAAGGTTCTCAGCGGTCGTCTGGAACACCGCCTCGTAAGTGAGCGTGCCGGAGCGCGAGACGATGCCGACCTTGCCCGGCTTGAAGATGTTGCCCGGCATGATGCCGATCTTGCATTCGCCCGCCGTCATCACGCCGGGGCAGTTGGGGCCGATCAGCCGCGACTTCGAGCCGGACAAGGCGCGCTTGACCTTGACCATGTCCATCACCGGGATGCCTTCGGTAATGCAGACGATGAGCGGGATCTCGGCCTGGATCGCTTCGCAGATGGCGTCGGCGGCGCCGGCCGGCGGCACGTAAATCACGCTGGCGTCGCAGCCGGTCTGCTCGCGCGCTTCCGCCACGGTGTCGAACACCGGCAGATTGAGATGGCTGGAGCCGCCTTTGCCGGGCGAGGTGCCGCCGACCATCCGGGTGCCGTAGTCGAGGGCGGCCTGCGAATGGAAGGTGCCGTTCTTGCCGGTGAAACCCTGGCAGATCACCTTGGTGTTCTTGTCGATGAGGACGGCCATTACGCGGCCTCCTTCACGGCTTTGACGATCTTCTGCGCGGCGTCGTCGAGATCGTCGGCCGACGTCACGTTGAGTTTGGATTCGGCGATGATCTTCTTGCCGAGATCGACATTGGTGCCTTCCAGCCGCACCACCAGCGGCACCTGCAGGCCCACTTCCCTCACGGCGGCGACCACACCCTCGGCAATCACGTCGCATTTCATGATGCCGCCGAAAATGTTCACGAGGATTCCCTTCACGCTCGGGTCGGAGGTGATGATCTTGAACGCGGCGGCGACTTTCTCCTTGGTGGCGCCGCCGCCGACGTCGAGGAAGTTGGCCGGCGTCATGCCGTAAAGCTTGATGATGTCCATGGTGGCCATCGCGAGACCGGCGCCATTGACCATGCAGCCGATCGAGCCGTCGAGCGCGATGTAATTGAGGTCGTGTTTCGACGCCTCGGTTTCCTTCTCGTCTTCCTCGCTGAGATCGCGCAGCACCACGATATCGGCGTGACGATAGAGCGCGTTGTCGTCGAAGCCGACCTTGGCATCGAGACAGATCAACTTGTTGTCCTTGGTCACCACCAGCGGATTGATCTCCAGCAGGCTCATGTCCTTGCTGGTGAAGGCGGCATAAAGCTTGGGCAGGATGACCTCGACCTGCTTGGCGAGATCGCCGGTGAGCCTGAGCGCCTGCGCCACGCGGCGGCCGTGATGCGGCATGATGCCGGTGGCCGGATCGACCGAAAAGGTGAGGATCTTCTCGGGCGTCTTGTGCGCCACTTCCTCGATATCCATGCCGCCTTCGGTGGAAACCACGAAGGCGACGCGCGAGGTCTCCCGGTCGATCAGCGCGGAGAGATAGAACTCGCGGTCGATGGCCGAGCCTTCCTCGATATAGAGGCGGTTGACCTTTTTGCCGTGCGGGCCGGTCTGATGGGTGATGAGCGTCGAGCCGAGGATGCGCGCGGATTCCTTTTTCACATCGTCAAGAGATTTGACCACCTTGACGCCGCCGGCCTTGCCGCGCCCGCCGGCGTGAATCTGCGCCTTCACCACCCAGACCGGGCCGCCCAGTTCCTGGGCGCCTTTGAGCGCCTCGTCGACGGAAAATGCCGGCACGCCGCGCGGCACCGGCACGCCGAATTCGCGCAATACCGCTTTGGCCTGATACTCGTGGATGTTCATGAGAATGCTCCCGGCCGAAGGCCGGTTTGTCCTAGTTGGCGAGCGCGGGTGCGATCTTCTTGCAGGCTTCGACCAGCCCCTGCACCGAGGCCACCGACTTCTCGAACATGGCGCGTTCGCTACTGTTGAGCTCGATCTCCACGACGCGCTCGACGCCCTTGCCGCCGATCACCACCGGCACGCCGACATAGAGATCCTTGACGCCGTATTCGCCGTTGAGCCAGGCCGCGCAAGGCAGCACGCGCTTCTTGTCGAGCAGATAGCTTTCCGCCATCGCGATCGCCGAGGCCGCCGGCGCATAGAAGGCCGAGCCGGTCTTGAGCAGATTGACGATTTCGGCGCCGCCATTGGCGGTGCGCTTGATGATGTCGTCGACATGCGCCTGCGTGGTCCAGCCCATCTTCACCAGATCGGGCACCGGAATGCCGGCGACCGCCGAATAACGGATGAGCGGCACCATGCTGTCGCCATGGCCGCCGAGCACGAAGGCGGTGACGTCTTCCACCGAGACGTTGAATTCGTCGGCGAGGAAATAGCGGAAGCGCGCCGAATCGAGCACGCCGGCCATGCCGACCACTTTCTGCTGCGGCAGGCCGCAGGATTTCTGCAGCGCCCACACCATGGCGTCGAGCGGATTGGTGATGCAGATCACGAACGCATTGGGCGCGTATTTCTTGATGCCGGAGCCGACCTGCCCCATCACCTTGAGGTTGATGTCGAGCAGATCGTCGCGGCTCATGCCGGGCTTGCGCGGCACGCCGGCGGTGACGATGCAGATGTCGGCGCCGTCGATCGCCTCGTAACTGTTGGTGCCGGTGAACTTGGCATCGAAATCGTTGACCGGCGAGGATTCGGCGATGTCGAGCGCCTTGCCCTGCGGGATGCCTTCCATGACGTCGAACATCACGACGTCGCCGAGCTGTTTAAGGCCGATGAGGTGGGCGAGCGTGCCGCCGATCTGACCGGCGCCGATCAACGCAATTTTATTACGCGCCATGATGGGAAACTCTCGAATGGCTGAAGCCGCAGGACGCGGCCAAGCGTGGCTTATCGAGTTTGCTGTATTGCAGCAATACGGTCGTCTACCTAAACCGATCTTGTATACATTATACCAGCAGACGTTTGCTCCCGAGTCCAGAGCAATTTGAACGGCCGGCGGCCGCGCGCTTGGCCGAAAGATTCAGCGCTTGCGCTGGCTCATGTCCTGCATGATTTCGAGCTGGATCTGCTGAATCTCCGCCAGCCGCTCCCATTGCCGGTTGATCAGGTGGTCCATTTTTTCGTGCAGATTGCGGATTTCCAGTTCGGCCTTGAGATTGACCCGATAGTCGTTCTCCGAGCGCAGACGGTCCTTCGCCTCCTGCCGTTTCTGGCTCATCATGATGATCGGCGCCTGGATCGCGGCCAGACACGACAGCACCAGATTAAGCAGGATGAACGGATAGGGATCGAACACCTCGCGCGACACCGCCCAAACGTTGAAGGCCATCCAGACCACCAGCACGGCGAAAAATATGCCGATGAAGGTCCAGCTGCCGCCGAAATCGGCGACTACGTCGGCGACGACTTCGCCGGTGGTGCGGTGGTGCTCCCAGGCGGCCTCCACGTCGCGCGCCACCGTTTCCTCGCGCGCCAGGCTTTCGACCACCTGCTTTTCCAGCTCGGAGAGCTCGCCGCGCTCGCGTTCGAGCAGCCCGGCGACATAACGGGTGCGGTAATCGCTGACATGACGGCCGCAAATGGTGTCGCCCGCCGTCAGGTTCGGATGCTCGGCCGACATCAGCTCGGCGATCGCCGGGCGCACCGAGCCGAACAGCATCGGCTCGCGCGCCTCCTTGCCGCAGAGCGCGCAACGCGGCCGCACGCGTTTGCGCGCAGGCGGAACCGGCGCCGCCGGCGGCAGAGTGTTGGGATTTTGTTCGCTCATGGCCACGCCCCGAAAGAGTGTGACGAATCAAGTCTCCACGATCTTATCCGACCAATCCAGCCCCTGGCGCTGGCGCGGACCGTGCGGCAGGCCGAGATAGGATTGCGATCGCATCTCGATCAGGCGCGACGCGGTGCGCTTGAATTCGTTCGCTTCATAGCCCTCGGTAGCGGTGTAAAGCTCGTCCGGCTGCGCGTGCGCGGAGGCTAGCAGTTTTACCGCATGGTCGTAGAGCGTATCGATCAGGATGATGAAGCGCTTGGCCTCGTTGCGGCGGGCGTGGTCCATGACCGGAATGCGGTCGAGCACGATGGTGTGGAACTCGTGCGCGATCTTGAGATAGTCGGTAGCCGCCAGCGGCTGCGCGCAGAGATCGTCGAATGAAAAGCGGGCGACCCCCATGGCGGCCTCCGGCACCCGCACGCTATGGCCTTTCACCATAAGTTCATGTGGCGTGCCGGCATGGTTGCCGACAAGACGCCGCCACGCTTCGTCAAGCGCGGCGTCAGCCGCCGCGTCGGCCGGCGCATGCCAGGTCGGCATGCCGGTGAGCTTCTCGAGCCGGAAATCGATGCGCGCATCGAGCCGAACGACCACGCATTGCCGTTGCAGCAGCGCGATGAAAGGCTGAAACAGCGCGCGGTTGAGGCCGTCTTTGTACAGCTCGTTCGGGGCCAGATTCGACGTCGCCACCACCACAATGCCGAGCTCGAACAGCCGCGTGAACAGGCGGCCGAGGATCATGGCGTCGGCGATGTCGGTGACATGAAATTCATCGAAGCACAGCAACCAGGTTTGCTCGGCGATGGCCGCGGCGGCGCGTTGAATCGGATCCTGCTCGGACAGCGCGCCGTTCTTGATGTCCTGACGATAGACGTGCACGCGCTCGTGCACGTCGGCCATGAATTCGTGGAAATGGACGCGGCGCTTGCGATTCACCATGCTGGTCGCGAAGAACAGGTCCATCAGCATGGTCTTGCCGCGGCCGACCTCGCCGTGAACGTAAAGCCCTTTCAGCGGCGGGCCGGCCTGTTCGCGCTTGCCGAACAGCCAGCCGAGCGAAGACGATTTGCGCGCCAGCCGGCGCTGCTCGAGGCGGTGCGCCAGCGCATTGAGCTGCGCCACCAGCACAGCTTGGCCGGGATCGGGCTCAATTTTTCCGGCGGCGATGAGCGCCGCGTACTGTGTGCGGAAGGTGTCGGGCATGACGCTTCAGGACATCGCGGACCAGGCGAGCGCAGCGTCGCCGGGGAACTTGGCGGGGCGGGCGCGGCTTGCCGGGACAACTAGGGTGATCCGCGCCGTCTGTAAATCGACCATCAATGCGGAGCAGCCCCGCCGTTGCAGGAAATGCTGCGGTATTTACTGCACAAAAACTACGCTAATAGCTTGTTAGCCATGCGTTTTTCGCAGGAAAGGGTCCCGCCAGTCAGAATTCGGTCGTCATTTTGCTGCATTGCACCATATACGGTGCGGATAGGCGATTCGCTGGGCCTCGGCAGGCTCCAGCGGGGGAACGCGGCGATGGAAGGCGATGCGAAATTTAGGAGATCCGATATGAGCGAGCTTTTGCCCGACGGTGGAACCATCCGCAAATTGTGGATCGGCGAAACCGACGCCTATCGCGACCACCTGCTCCGCCTCGACCGCGAAAGCCGCTATCGGCGCTTTTCCGGCGCGGTCGCGGACGAGGTCATCGCCCGCCATGCGGCGACCGCCAACGAAGTCGGCGTCGTGGTGCATGGCTTCTTCGTCGACGGCGTGCTGCGCGGCGCCGCCGAGCTGCGGCAGAATGGATCGCTGTTCTCGCGTGAGGCGGAGGCCGCCTTCAGCATCGAGCAGCCGTGGCAGAGCCACGGCGTGGGAACCGAATTGCTCGAGCGCACGCTGCTCTCCGCGCGCAATCGCGGCATCAAGTCGCTGCGCATGGATTGCCTCGCCGAAAACCAGCGCATGCAGCAGCTCGCCCGCAAGTTCGAAGCCGAATTTTCGTTCGACTTCGGCAGCGTGACCGGCGAAGTCGATCCGCCGCGCTCGACGCCGCTCTCGCTGATGCGTGAGGCCATGGCCGACAGCTACGGCATCGCCGGTGCCATCTTCGAGGTGCAGTCGCGCCTGCTGCGGCCGGCGTAATAAGTCTTCTTTGTCATTCCAAGACATCGCCATAAGCACGTTTACGCGCGTCTTCGACGCGCTATAGCGATGGAGCTGGAATCCGTACTTCGCGGCGCCGGGGTTATGGATTCCGGGTTCGCGCACTTTGTGCGCGCCCCGGAATGACAATTCATTGGAACGGATAAATCGCCTCGACCACGTAAGGGCCGCCGCCGACCGAAGCGCGCGAGGAAAACAGCACGAAACGCGAGACGCGAAAGGCCGCGGTGCGGAAAAGCCCACGCGCCGCAAGATAATCGGCAACCGCCCGGCTTGAGGAATCGCGCAAACGCGCCAGCGTCACGTGCGGGGTGTATTTACGCCCCTCCGGCTCCAGTCCGATGCGCTGCATCAGCCGTTCATGCTCGGCCTGCACGTCGAGCAGGGCTTGCGCCTGCGCGACCGAAGCAACCACGGCCCGCGGCTTGCGCCCGCCGAACGACGTCAATCCTTCGAAATAAAGGTCGAAAGCTTTACGCTCGACGCGGCCGAGCATCGAGGCGATCTCCCGGGCAGTCAGGTCGTCGACGTTGCCGATAAAGCGCAGCGTCAGATGATAATTCTCCGGATCGATCCAGCGCGCGCCCGGCAATCCGCCACGCAACATGCCGAGAGCCTGCGCGACGTCGGCGGGAATTTCGACACCGGTGAAGAGACGCGGCATGGCGAATTCAACCTAGGACCCGCGCGCACGGCGCGCACGCGCGACCAGTTCTTCGACCCGCGGCAGGATGCGCGCCACGATCACGTCGACGCCGGCGGCATTCGGGTGCAGACCGTCGGCCTGGTTGAGCTTGAGATCGGTGGCCACCCCGTCGAGGAAGAACGGATAAAAGACGAGCTGGTGTGCCGAGGCAAGCGCCGGAAAAATGGCATCGAAGGCGCGCACATAATCGGACCCCATATTGCGCGGCGCCTCCATACCGGCCAGCAGCACGGCGATGTGGCGGTCCTCGAGTTTGGTCAGGATGCCGTCGAGCGCGACCTTGGTCAGCTTCGGGTCCAGCCCCCGCAAGGCGTCGTTGGCGCCGAGTTCGAGGATCACCGCCTCGGTTCCAGCGGGAACCGACCAGTCCAGGCGGCCGAGCCCACCCGAGGCGGTATCGCCCGACACCCCGGCATTGGCGACGGTAGCGACAATGCCCCTGGCTTGCAGTGCCTGCGCCAGCCTGGCGGGAAAAGCGGCCTGCACCGGCAGCCCGAAACCGGCGCTCAGCGAGTCGCCCAACACCACGATTTTCACCGGCCGGTCGGCGGCGCGGACAAGCGCCGGCAACGAAACGCAAGCAAACGTGACCAAGAGCGCCAGCAAAAGCTGGACCCGGGCGGAGGTTTCCCCATATGAGCGTGAACGTGAACGGTGGAACCACATGAAAGCACCTTCCCAGGCGGCGCCGGCCATTGCGCTTGCCGGCGTCAATCTCTCGCTCGGGCAGGGGGCGGCCCGCGTTCATATCCTCAAAGACATCGACCTGAATATAGGCAGCGGCGAGGCGATTGGCCTGGTTGGGCCGTCCGGCTCGGGCAAGTCCACCCTGCTGATGGTGATGGCGGGGCTGGAGCGGGCCGACACCGGCGCGGTGGCGGTGGCGGGCGAGGACTTGAACGCGCTCGACGAGGATGCCTTGGCGCGCTTCCGCGGCCGCAATGTCGGTATCGTGTTTCAATCGTTCCACCTGATCCCGACCATGACCGCGCTGGAAAACGTAGCGGTGCCGCTGGAACTGGCCGGCATCGCCGAGGCGCGAGAACGCGCGCGCGACGAACTCAATGGCGTGGGCTTGGGCGAGCGGCTGCACCACTATCCCGCGCAGCTGTCCGGCGGCGAGCAGCAGCGCGTGGCGGTGGCGCGCGCATTGGCGCCTCATCCGGCCATCGTGGTGGCCGACGAACCGACGGGGAACCTCGACGAGGACACGGGTAAGCAGATCATCGATCTGCTGTTTGCGGGCGGCACCAAGCGCGGTGCCACGCTGGTTCTGGTCACGCATGATTCGGCGCTCGCTGCCCGCTGCGGGCGGATCGTGCGGCTGCGCTCCGGCCACATCGACAATCTTTCTTTTACCTCCCCCTATAAGGGGGAGGTCGGCGAACGAAGTTCGCCGGGCGGGGGTCAGCATGAGACGTAACCCCACCCGACCCGCCTTCGCTATCGCTTCGGCGGGCCACCCTCCCCTTTCAGGGGAGGGAAAAGGAAGAATGCTGCCGCTACGCTTTGCGCTGCGTGAAATGCGCGGCGGCTTGCGCGGCTTCTATGTGTTCATCGCCTGCATCGCGCTCGGCTGCATGGCGATCGCCGGCGTCAGTTCGCTGGCCGCCAGCCTCACCTCCGGGCTGGCGCGGCAAGGCCAGGTCATTCTCGGCGGCGATTTGGCGTTCACGCTGATCCAGCGCGAGACCACACCGAGCGAGCGGGCGTTCCTCGACAGTCACGGCAAGGTTTCGAGCGTCGCGACCATGCGCGCCATGGCGCGCAGCGCCGATGGCAAGGCCACGCTGGTGGAAATGAAAGCCGTGGACGGCGCCTATCCGCTGTTCGGTACGGCCGTGCTCGATCCGGCCGGCGCGCTCGGCGACACGCTGGCCCGACACGATGGAACGTTCGGCGCCGCGGCCGATCCTGTCCTGCTGACACGGCTTGCCATCAAGCCGGGCGCGCGGCTCACCATCGGCAACGCAAATTTTGAAATCCGCGCCGCGCTCAGCAGCGAGCCGGACAAGCTCGCCGGCGGCATCGGTTTCGGGCCGCGCTTGCTGGTGAGCCAGGACGCGCTGCGCGCCACCGGCCTGTTGCAGCCCGGCAGTCTGGTGCGTTGGCACTATCGCCTGCGTCTGCCGGCCAACGACACCAGCGATGCCGCAGCCAAGGCCGTGAGCGCGCGGGCGCGCGCGCAATTCCCCGAGGCCGGCTGGGACATCCGCAGCCGCAGCAACGCGTCGCCGCAACTTGAGCGCAATGTCGAGCGCTTCACCCAGTTCCTCACCATCGTCGGCCTGACCGCGCTCTTGGTCGGCGGCGTCGGCGTTGGCAATGCGGTGAAAAGCCATCTCGACCGCCGGCGCGAGGTGATTGCTACCATGAAGGCGCTCGGCGCTAGCGGCCGGCGCGTGTTCGCGATTTACCTCACGCAGGTGCTGTTGCTAGCGCTGATCGGCGGCGCCATCGGCACGGTGCTGGGCGCGATCCTGCCGTTTGCGATTTCCTGGGCCTTTGGCGCCATCATTCCGCTGCCAATCGAGCCGGCGCTGCACCCGGCGGAGTTGGTGCTGGCGCTGGTCTATGGACTGATGACGGCGCTTGCCTTCGCGCTCTGGCCGCTCGGCCGCGCCCATGACGTGGCGGTCGGCGAATTGTTCCGCGACGCGGTGACGCCGCAGCCGCGCTGGCCCCGCAAGTCCTATATCGCGCTGACGGCCGCCGCGGTGCTGGCGTTGGTCGTGCTCGCCATTGCGCTGGCCTACGACCGGCACGTCGCGGTGATCTATGTCGCCGTCGCCGCCGGCGTGTTCATTGCCCTGCGGCTGATCGCCAGCCTGCTGATGATCGCGGCCCGCCATGCGCCGCGCGCGCGCGCGACCGAGCTGCGCATGGCCATCGCCAATATCCACCGGCCGGGCGCGTTGACGCCCACCGTCGTGCTGTCACTCGGCCTCGGCATCGCGCTGCTGGTCACCGTGATCGAGATCGACGGCAATCTACGGCGGCAGTTCTCGAACGAGCTGCCGGCCAAGGCGCCGTCGTTTTATTTCCTCGACATTCCGGCCGACCAGGCGGCCCGCTTCGACGCTTTCGTGCGCGCGCAGGCGCCGGGCGCCAAGCTCGAGGAAGTGCCGATGCTGCGTGGCCGCATCATCTCCGCCAATGGCATCGCGGCCGAGAATCTCAAGCCGAAAGAAGGCGCCGCCTGGGTGCTGCAAAGCGACCGCGGCATCACCTATGCGGGCGCGATTCCGTCCGGCTCGCGGCTGGTCGAGGGCAAGTGGTGGGGGCCGGACTATGCCGGGCCGCCGCTGCTCTCGTTCGAGAAGCGGATCGCCGACGGCCTCGGCCTCAAGCTCGGCGATCCGGTCACCGTCAACGTGCTCGGCCGCAACATCACCAGCCGCATCGCCAACATGCGCATCGTCGACTGGGAGAGCCTCGGCATCAATTTCGTGATGGTGTTTTCGCCGCACGCTTTCGACGGCGCGCCGGCGACCCATCTCGCCACCCTCACCTATCCGGACGGCGGCACGCCGGCGCAGGAAGGCGCAATCGTGCGCGCGGTCGCCGAAAGCTTTCCCATGGTCACCGCGGTGCGGGTGAAGGATGCGCTGGAAGCGATCGGCGCCATCGTCGCCAATCTGGTGCTGGCGATCCGCGGCGCCAGCGCGCTCACTTTGCTGGTGGCGGCCCTGGTGCTGGGCGGCGCGCTTGCCGCCGGCCATCGCCATCGGGTCTATGACGCGGTGATTCTCAAGACGCTCGGCGCCACCCGCCTCCGCCTGCTCGCCGCCTATACCATCGAGTACCTTTTGCTCGGGACCGCCACCGCGGCATTCGGCGTGCTGAGCGGTTCGCTCGCCGGCTGGCTGATCGTCAGCGACCTCATGCACCTGACGTTTGCCTGGCTGTCGGTACCCGCCCTGACGGCGGCACTGGCCGCAGTCGTGGTCACAGTTGCGTTAGGGCTTATCGGCACCTTCACGGCATTGGGCCAGAAACCGGCTCCGGTGTTGAGGAATTTATAGGTTTTGCGACATTCCGACGCGCGGCCGCGGCCCCCCTGCGCCGGCCGGTCTTTTCGCCTATAATGCCGCCACAGGATCGTTAACGATCGGCAATGATGCCACGTCATGATCGAGCCATATCTGGCGTACAGGCTTGACCCACACTAGATTCAGTCCACGAACGCGACGGCTTCCGCCGCCGCACCTGACGTGACCGGCAACCGGCCGGGACAGAGAGAGGGAACTTCGATGTCGGACTTCGACCGCAATATCGCTTCCCGCGGCTTCGGCGCCGGGCAGGCAGCCGTGATCGATGCGGGCCTGCGCGCCTACATGATCCGCATCTACAATTACATGGCCAGCGGCGTCGCTCTGACCGGCGTCGTGTCGTATTTCACTTATCAAGCTGCCGGCGGTGACGCCATTCACGTCGCTGGCGGCCACATAACCGGGCTAACTGATTTTGGCCGGGCAATTTTCGGCGGTCCGCTGATGATCGTGCTGTTCCTCGGCACGCTTGGCATCGTCTTCTTCATGAGCTTCCGCATCAACAAGCTGCAGGCAAGTACCGCGCTCGGCCTGTTCATGCTCTATGCCGGGCTGCTCGGGCTGATGCTGTCGTCGGTGCTGCTCACCTATACTCAAGCTTCGATCGCCCGCACCTTCTTCATCTCAGCGGCGTCGTTCGGTGCGTTGAGCCTGTACGGCTACACCACGCAACGCGATCTATCGCCGATCGGCTCGTTCCTGGTCATGGGCCTGTTCGGGCTGATTCTGGCGATGGTCGTCAACATGTTCCTTGGAAGTCATGGGCTCGACTTCGCCATCTCGGCCATCGGCGTGCTGATCTTCGCCGGCTTGACCGCCTGGGACACCCAGAAGATCAAGGAAATGTATAGCGTGAACGACGACGGCACCGTCGCCGGCCGCAAGGCGGTGATGGGCGCGCTGACGCTCTATCTCGACTTCATCAACCTGTTCCTGTTCCTGCTGCGCTTCATGGGCGACCGCCGCTAAGTCGCGCCAGCGAACGAAGATGGTTGCAGCGCCCGGGCCTAGTGCCCGGGCGTTTTTTTCGTCATGGCCGGGCTTGTCCCGGCCATCCACGTCTTGCTTAGCTAGCTGCAAGAAAGACGTGGATACCCGGCATAAAGCCGGGCATGACGGCATACTGCATGACCACTTTTATCATCCGCCCCGCCACACCCGCCGACATCCCGGCCATTACCCGCATCTACGCGCATGGCGTCGAGCACGGCACGTCGTCGTTTGAACTCAGCCCGCCCGACGAAGCCGAGATGACGCGCCGGATGAGCGAACTCACGGGCAAAGGCTTTCCCTATCTCGCGGCGGAATTCGACGGCGCGCTGGCCGGCTATGCCTATGCCGGCCTCTATCGCACGCGGCCGGCCTATCGGTTCACCCTTGAGGATTCCGTCTACGTCGCGCCGGACCGGCAAGGCCGCGGCATCGGTCGCGGACTGCTGACCGCGTTGATCGATGCCGCGCAAGCGCGCGGCTTCCGCCAAATGATCGCGGTGATCGGGGATTCGCCCAACCAGGCAGGCTCAATCCGCCTGCACGAGGCGGTCGGTTTCCGTCACGTCGGCATTCTGCAGGATGTCGGCTTCAAGCAAGATCGCTGGCGCGACACGCTGCTGATGCAGCGCGCGCTTGGAGACGGTGGGAAGGCAAAACCCTAATTCGCGACCAACGACAGCGATACGTCGATCGCGCGCAGCACGCGGTCGAGCTCGTGGCCGCGGCGTACGATCAACCCGGTCGCCGAGATCACGCTATAGGCGCCCTGGCGGCGCGCCAGTTTCGGACTTTTTTCGATTCGGTAGAGCGGCACTTCCGATGAGCGGCGAAACACCGAGAACACCGCGCGGTCTTTCAGGAATTCGATGGCGTAATCACGCCATTCGCCGGCGGCGACCTTGCGCCCATAGAGATCGAGGATGCGGTTGATCTCGCGGCGGCTGAAGGTGACTTGGGGGGCGGGTGGCCGTCGCGCCGGGGATCCGCCCCCGAGGGACTGGCTGGGATCGATTTCGCCGGAACCGAACGTCATGCGGCGCCTCCTTTTGTTGCGGCAATGATCGCGCCGGGAAACGCCCACGGCAAGAGCCTCCTTTCGGCAATAACCGGGCGGGAAACGGCGAAAACGCCGGCGATCGATCACGAATTCGTTAAAGGAACCATAATACCGCCCTATTTCGGTCAATCGCCGGTCACTCTGGCTTGGGATAACAGCAGCGTTGCCTCAAAGGCCCGGTCCGGTTTGAGCACCGGATTCCTCAGCCCCCCAGCCCCCCGGGGCTCAGCCGACCGGGCCAAGTTGAGTTCCGCGTACGGTTCAATCCCCTAACCCCTTCGGGCCGGCTTGCCGCCGACCCGAATTTTTTTGTGCGCGGAAGACGGTCGCACTTGCTTCACCTCTCCCATAAGGAGAGGTCGGCGCGCGCCGCGTGAGGGGTTACAGCCTAACGAAATTCACTTGCCCCCTCACCCCAGCCCCCTCCCCCAGCGAAGTCGGATAAATTCGACTTCGGCCACTTAATATTGCCGAACTCGGGCAAGCCCGAGTTCGGGTGGGGCGAGGGAGCGCGTTGTGCGCGTGGCGATGCCAGAAGGTCAGTGCAGCTCGGCCGTGGCGGCGCCGAGCATCAGGCCGGGCTTGGCGGCGACGCCGCTTTGCACGATCACGGCCACGCGGTCGATGTCATGCAGCGAAAATTTGCCGTTCGGAAGGTCGGCCACCGGGACGCTGAAAGTTTCCGCCTTGCCGCTCCAGTTGCCGAGCTTCACCCAGCGGCGCACCACATTGGTGTAGGCAATCGTATGGCCGCGATTTTCGCCGCGGCCGATCGCGACCAGTACCTTGCCGCTCATCGGGCAAAGCCAGACCTCCGCGCTGTGCTGCACGCCGTCGGCGGCCGGAACGTTCACGGACACTTTGCCGTCGGCGACGGTCATCGTCACCGGCAACGTCAAGGGCGCCGCACTACGGCGGGTCCGCACGATGGCCTGTTCGATCGCCGCTTTGTCGCTGCCCAGCACATGCGTGATGCCGTTGACCACGACCTGCGGCGTATAAACCTCACGGTCGCCGCGCGTATCGGCATAGGCCCGCTCCCGATCGGAATGGCCGTGCAGCGCGAGCGTGTCCTTCCAGCCGAGATAATCCCAGTAGTCGACCGGCAGGCTCATGGTGACCAGCGTCGGGTCGCGCGCCAGTTCGCCCATCAGCTTGTCGGCTGGCGGACAGGATGAGCAGCCCTGGCTGGTGAACAGTTCGATGACGGCGCGCGGTTCGCCCGCAGCAGCAGGCGGCGGCGTCATCGAGGTGGTGAAAATCAAAGCAGCCGCAAAGGCGATGTGGCGACAATTCATGACGATCCCACGATCCCCCTGCCCGGCGCAGATCATATAAAACGCTCCACCGATCACCCGCTACTCACTTCGCGGTGAGCGGATTGCTGCGTGGAGCGGTTCGCCGAATGGCCGGTCAACTGGCCAATTGGCGCAGCACGTATTGCAGGATTCCGCCGTTCTTGAAGTAATCCAGCTCGTCCAAGGTATCGATGCGGCAGATCAAAGGCACACGCTTGAGCGTGCCGTTGCCGGCGACGATCTCGGCAATCAGCCGCTGCCGCGGCTTGAGTTCGCCATGCAGGCCGCGAATCGTGACCTGCTCGTCGCCCTTCATGCCGAGCGATTGCCAGGACGTCCCCTCCTCGAATACCAGCGGCAGCACGCCCATGCCGATCAGGTTCGAGCGATGGATGCGTTCGAACGACTGCGTGATCACGGCACGGATGCCGAGCAGGGCCGAGCCCTTGGCCGCCCAATCGCGCGAAGAACCGGTGCCGTATTCCTTGCCGGCGAAGATGACGAGCGGAACGTTGTCGGCTTTGTACTTCATCGCCGCATCGTACATCGTCATCCGCTGCTTCGACGGGTAATGGACGGTGACGCCGCCTTCGACGCCCGGCACCATCTGGTTCTTGATGCGGATATTGGCGAAGGTGCCACGCATCATGACTTGGTGATTGCCGCGGCGCGTGCCGTATTGGTTGAAGTCCTTCGGGCGAACCTGGTGATCGCGCAGATACTCGCCGGCCGGGCTTGCTTCCTTGATCGATCCCGCCGGCGAAATGTGGTCGGTGGTGATCGAGTCGAGGAACAGCCCGAGCACGCGCGCGTCGACGATGTCTTCGATTGGCCGCAGACGCTTTTGCATGCCCTGGAAGTACGGAGGGTCCTGCACGTAGGTCGAGCGGTCGTCCCAATCATAGGTCATTCCGCCCTTGACGCTGATCTTGCGCCAGTTGCTGTCGCCCTTGAACACGTCGCCGTATTTCTTGACGAAGATATTACGGGTGAGGTTCTTGGCGACGAACTCGCCGATTTCCTTGTTCGACGGCCAGATGTCCTTCAAGAAGACCTTCTTGCCTTTCGGATCGACGCCGAGCGGCTCCTTCGTCATGTCGACATTCATCGAGCCGGCGATGGAATAGGCGACCACCAGCGGCGGCGAGGCGAGATAGTTGGCGCGCACATCGGCGTTGACGCGGCCTTCGAAGTTGCGATTGCCCGAAAGCACCGCGGCGGCCACCAGATCGCCGTCGTTGATCGCCTTGGAATTCTCCGGCGGCAGCGGCCCGGAATTTCCGATGCAGGTGGTGCAGCCGTAGCCGACCAAGTTAAAGCCGAGTTTGTCGAGATCCTTCTGCAAACCGGACTTCTCGAGATATTCGCCCACCACTTGCGAGCCGGGCGCCAGCGAAGTCTTCACCCACGGCTTGGCGGTAAGGCCCTTGGCCGCGGCCTTGCGGGCCAACAGCCCGGCGCCGATCATCACGTTCGGATTGGATGTATTGGTGCAGGAGGTGATCGCAGCGATCACCACGTCGCCGTGTCCGATGTCGTATTTGTGGCCTTCGACCGGCACGCGCTTCTTCATTTCCGCGCTCTTGCCGAATTCCTTGTCCATCGAACCGATAAATCCGGTCTTCACGTCCTTCAGCGACACACGATCCTGCGGGCGCTTGGGACCTGCGAGCGAGGGCTCGACCGAGCCGAGCTCGAGCTTGAGGATGTCGGTGAACATCGGATCGGGCGTGGTCTTGACGTGGAACATGCCTTGCGCCTTGGCGTAGGCCTGCACCAGCGCCACCAAATCCGACGGACGTCCAGTATTTTTCAAGAAGGCGATGGTGTCATCGTCGATCGGCGAGAAGCCGCAAGTAGCGCCGTATTCCGGCGCCATGTTGCCGAGGGTGGCGCGATCCGCGATCGTGAGATGCGTCAGGCCGGGGCCGAAGAATTCGACGAACTTGCCTACCACGCCGCGCTTGCGCAGCATCTCGGTGACGGTGAGCACCAAGTCAGTAGCGGTGACGCCTTCCTTGAGCCTGCCGGCGAGCTTGAAGCCGATCACCTCGGGCAAAGTCATCGACATCGGCTGGCCAAGCATGGCGGATTCCGCCTCGATGCCGCCGACGCCCCAGCCGAGCACCGACAGGCCATTGACCATCGTGGTGTGCAAGTCGGTGCCAACCACGGTGTCCGGATAGGCAACCTCCATGGTCGCGTTCTTGCCGTCGACCTTGACCTTGTCTTTCTTGGTCCAGACCACGCGCGACAGATATTCGAGATTAACTTGATGGCAGATGCCGGTGCCGGGCGGCACCACGCTGAAATTATCGAACGAGCGCTGCGCCCATTTCAGGAATTTGTAACGCTCCTGATTTTGCCGATATTCCTCTTCGACGTTCTTTTTGAACGCTTGATTGTTGCCGAAGAAGGTCACCGCCACCGAGTGATCGATGACCAGATCGACCGGCACCTGCGGATTGATCTTCTTCGGATCACCGCCAAGTTCCTTCATGGCGTCGCGCATGGCGGCAAGATCGACCACCGCCGGCACGCCGGTGAAATCCTGCATCAGCACGCGCGCCGGGCGAAAGGCGAATTCACGATCCGAGGTTTTGGTCTTGAGCCATTCGGCGAATGCCTTGATGTCGTCCTTGGTCACCGTGCGCCCGTCTTCGTTGCGCAGCAGATTTTCCAGCAACACCTTCATCGAAAACGGCAGGCGGGAAATTCCCTTGAGGCCATTTCGTTCGGCGGTCGGAAGACTGAAATAGGCGAAAGTTTTGCTACCAACCTGCAGGGTCTTGCAGCATCTAAAACTGTCGAGCGAAGTCATGGGGGCTGTTTCCATTCCCGGCCGGGACATCGGCGCTGGCTCGGTCTAAGCTCTTAGCAAGACAAGACTTTTCTCGCCGGGGAGACTTGCGCCCGAATTCCATTAAATTAACGCCGCAACGGCGGGCTTATAAGGTCTTTTTGCGCCGGACGCCATATTTACGAGGAACTTCGCAAAAATGCGCAGAATATCGGGGTTTTCCGCGGCCAGTATGGCTTTCCCGCCGGCCGCGGGCAGGCTAAAGCGCGCCTGATGCAGCTCAAAGCCGACAATCTGGCCTGCAACCGGGGCGGGCGCGAGGTGTTTGCGGGCCTCAGTTTCAGCCTGTCCGGCGGCGAAGCGCTGGTGGTGACCGGACGCAACGGCGCCGGCAAATCCTCGCTGCTGCGCGTGATCGCCGGCCTCGTGCGCGCCGCCGGCGGCCGGCTGCAACTCGATGGCGGCGGCCACGAGGCCACCATCGGTGAGCAATCGCATTATGTCGGCCACCAGGACGCGGTGAAGCCCTCGCTGACGGTGCACGAGAACCTGAAATTCTGGGCGCAATATTTCGGCGCCGGCGGCGCGGCGATCGAAGCCGGCGCTGGAAGCGGTCGACCTCACGCCGCTCGCCGACCTGCCGGCGGCCTATTTGTCGGCCGGGCAACGGCGGCGGCTGTCGATTGCGCGGCTGGTCGCGGTGCCGCGGCCGCTCTGGCTGCTGGACGAGCCGACCTCGGCGCTCGATGTGCCGTCGCAAGACCGGCTCGCCGACTTGATGCGCCGCCATCTCGCCGGCGGCGGCATGATCGTGGCGGCGGCGCACGGACCGATCGGACTCGAACGCGCGCGCGAACTGAAAATGGGGCCGGCATGAGCGCGTTTATCGCTTTGGTGGTCCGCGACATGCGGCTCGCGATCCGCGTCGGCGGCGGCGCGCTGATGGGCGCGCTGTTTTTCCTGATCGTGGTCACCATGATGCCGTTTGCGCTCGGCCCCGACCTCGCGCTGCTTGCCCGCATCGGCCCGGCGATCCTGTGGCTCGGCGCGCTGCTGGCGAGTCTGCTGGCGCTCGACCGGCTGTTCGCCACCGATTATGACGACGGATCGCTCGACCTCTTGATGATGGGGCGCATGCCGCTCGAACTGGCGGTGGCGGCCAAGGCCCTCGCGCATTGGCTGACCACCGCGCTGCCGCTGGTGGTGATCACGCCGGTGCTCGGCCTCATGCTGAATATCGAATTGCGCGCCATGGGCACGTTGGCGCTGACCCTGTTCGCCGGCACGCCGGCGCTCACCTTTATCGGGCTGATCGGCGCCGCGCTGTCGGTGGCGCTGCGGCGCGGCGGCTTGCTGCTGGCGGTATTGGTGCTGCCGCTGACAATTCCGGTGCTGATTTTCGGCGTTGCCGCGGCCAATGCCGCCATCGTCGGTCCCGCGCCATTCGGCCCACCTTTCACCATTCTTTGCGCGTTATCCTTGGCCAGCCTGGTGCTGGGCCCGGTTTTCGCGGCGGCCGCGCTGCGCCACGGCTTGGAGTGATTGATTTGCCACGGAAATATCAGGCCGGCCGCATGATGCAGATCAAACCAACCGGGCCCTTGAACACGCATATTTTGCCGCCGGCCGCCATTGCCCGTGCCGCCGCGTCTGATTAAAAGGCTGCCGATGGCTGTGATCGACCTCGCCAACCCGACGCGCTTCCTAGCGCTGGTCAACCGCGTGCTGCCCTGGCTGGCCGCGGCGACGCTTCTGCTGTTCGCGTTCGGGCTCGTGCGCGCGATGCATGCGCCCGACGACTATCAGCAGGGCGCCACCGTGAAGATCATGTTCCTGCACGTGCCGGCGGCCTGGCTCGGCATGATGGGCTGGGGCGTGATGAGCGTCGCCGCGCTCGGCACGCTGGTCTGGCGGCATCCGCTGGCCGATGTGGCGGGCAAGGCGGCCGCGCCGATCGGCGCCGCATTTACCTTTGTTTGTCTGGTCACCGGCTCGCTCTGGGGCCGCCCGACCTGGGGCACCTATTGGGTGTGGGACGCGCGGCTCACCTCGGTGCTGGTGCTGTTCCTGCTCTATCTCGGCGTGCTCGCGCTTTATTGGACGGCGGAAGATCCGGGCCGCGGCTCGCGCGCGGCGGCGATCCTCTCCTTGGTCGGCGCGGTGAACATTCCGATCATCAAGTTTTCGGTGGAATAGTGGAACACGCTGCATCAGCCGGCCTCGTTGTTTCGCAAGGGCGGCTCGGCCATCGATCCGTCCATCCTGTGGCCGCTGTTGATCATGGCCGGGGCCTTCACGCTGCTGTTCTTCACCTTGCATCTCGCCGCCATGCGTAACGAAATTCTGCGCCGGCGCGTGCGCAGCATGCGGATCATCCAGGCGCAGGAAGCGCGCGCATGAATCTCGGGCCGCATGCCGATTTTATCGTCGCCGCCTATGCGGTGACGATGTTCGTGGTGGCCGCCCTGGTGGCCTGGGTCGTTCTCGATTATTCGGCGCAGCGCCGCATCCTCGGCGATCTCGAGGAGCGTGGCGTGACGCGGCGCTCGCAGCGCAAGGACGACCGATGAGCACGGCATCCAGCGAAACGTCCGGCAGTACACGGCGCAATATTCTCGTGCTGCTGCCGCTGATTGTGTTTCTCGCGCTGGCGGCGCTGTTCCTGGTCCGGCTCTGGAGCGGCGACCCCTCGCGCCTGCCGTCCGCGCTGATCGGTAAGCCGGCGCCGCATACCGACCTGCCGCCGCTGGCCGGACTCGAACGCGACGGCAAGGCGGTGCCCGGCCTTTCCAATGCGGCGTTCAAGGGCGAACTGACGCTGGTCAATGTCTGGGCCTCGTGGTGCGTGCCCTGCGCCGACGAGGTGCCGTTCCTGGAGAAGCTGTCGAAGGACAAGCGCGTCAAGCTGGTCGGCATCAATTACAAGGATCCCACCGACAACGCGCGGCGCTTCCTCAATCGCTATGGCAATCCGTTCGTCGCGGTCGGCGTCGATGCCAGCGGCCGCACCGCGATCGATTGGGGCGTCTATGGCGTGCCGGAGACTTATCTGATCGGCCGCGACGGCACCATCGCCTACAAGCTGGTCGGGCCGGTCACCGCCGACAATCTCACCCAGGTGATCGAGCCGGAAATCGTCAAAGCGCTCAAGCCTTGAAGGCGCTGCCGCTATCCAAGGTCTATCAGTTGCTCGAGCCGGGCCCGGTGGTCCTGCTGACGACCGCGCGCAAGGGCCGGCGCCAACGTCATGACCATGTCCTGGCACATGATGGTCGAGTTCGAGCCGCCGCTGGTGGCCTGCGTCTGCAGCGGCGCCAATTACAGCTTCGACGCGCTGCGCGCGACCGGCGAATGCGTGATCGCCGTGCCGGCGCGCAAGCTGGCCGCGAAAGTGGTGAAGGTCGGCAATGCGTCGGGCCGCGATCTCGATAAGTTCGCCGCCTTCGGCCTGACGCCGCTGCCGGCCGAACGCGTGGCGCCGCCGCTGGTCAAGGAGTGCTTCGCCAATCTCGAATGCAAAGTCGCCGACCGGCGGCTGGTGAACCGCTACAACCTGTTCATCCTCGAAGTGCTCGCGGCCTGGATCGATCCGGCGCAAAAGAATCCGAAGACCATTCACCACCACGGCTACGGCAAATTCGCCGTCGATGGCGCGACCATCACGCTGCAATCGAGAATGCGCTGACACGTGAAATGATCGTCATGGCCGGGCGAAAGGCGCGAAGCGCCGTCTTCGCGCCTGAAGACCCGGCCATCCCGCTTAGCAAGGCAAGGGCTTGTGGTCCCTAATCGGGATCACCGGGTCTCGCCGCTTCGCGGCGGCCCGGTGATGACGGCGGGGTGACGCTGTATTTATTGATCAGCGGCATCTGCAGCGCGGCGAATAGAAACGTCAGCGGCACCACGCCGAACAATTTGAAGCTGACCCAGAAATCCGTCGTCTGTGTGCGCCAGACGACCTCATTCGCGATGGCGAGCGCGAAGAAGAACACGGCCCAGCGCCAAGTGAGCTTGCGCCAGCCTTCCTCGCTGAGATGGAACATAGGCTCGAACAGCACGCCGAGCAGCGGCTTGCCGAGCACCAGCCCGCCGAGCAGCGTGCCGCCGAACAACAGGTAGATGATGGTCGGCTTGAGCTTGATGAACAGCTCGTCGTGCAGCACGAGCGTGAGCGAGCCGAATATCAGCACGATCACGGCGGTCACCAGCGGCATCACCTCGATGCGCCCCGTCATCGCATAGGCCACGGCGAGCGCGATCAGCACCGCCACCATGAAGGCGGCCGTGGCGGCAAAAATCCCGAAGCGCGCGTTGGCGGCGAAGAACAGCACCAGCGGCCCGATGTCGAGCACCAGCTTGAGGATGGGGTTGAGCTGTTTTTTGTCGGCCATGATTTTCCTTGCTTGTCATGGCCGGGCTTGTCCCGGGCCATCCACGCCGTTTTCGTTGCAACATTTCAAGACGTGGATGCCCGGCACAAGGCCGGGCATGACGGCTCTAACTCTCCAGCCCCACCACGGCCCTTGCGAATTCGTGCGCGGTAAACGGCGCCAGATCGTCGACGCCCTCGCCGACGCCGATGAAATGCACCGGCAGGCCAAACCTCGACGCAATGGCAACCAGGATGCCGCCACGCGCGGTGCCGTCGAGCTTGGTCATGACCAATCCGGTCACGCCCGCGATCTTGCCGAAGATGTCGACCTGGTTGAGCGCGTTCTGGCCTACGGTGGCGTCCAGCACCAGCAGCACCGCGTGCGGCGCCGCCGCATCGACCTTGCGCATGACGCGCACCATCTTTTCCAATTCGCTCATCAGCTCGGCGCGGTTCTGCAAGCGGCCGGCGGTATCGACCAGAACGATATCCGTGCCTTGCGTCTTGGCGGCGGCAAGCGCGTCGAACGCGAGGCCGGCGGCATCCGCGCCCGGCCCGCGCGCCATCACGCTGGCCGCCGTGCGCTCGCCCCAGATCTTGAGCTGATCGATGGCGGCGGCGCGAAAGGTGTCGCCCGCCACCAGCATCACCGTCTTGCCCTCGGCGCGGAATTTGGCGGCAAGCTTGCCGATGGTGGTGGTCTTGCCGGAGCCGTTGACGCCGGCCACCAGAATGACGAACGGCTTGGCCGTCACCTCCAGCGGCTTGGCCACCGGCTCCAGCACCTTCTCGATTTCGCTTGCGAGCGCCGTCTTCACTTCCTCGGCCGACGCTCCCTCGTGGAATCGGGTTTCGCTGAACACGTCGGCGATGCGCTGCGCGACTTCCGGCCCCAGATCGGCGCGGATCAACTCGTGTTCCAGTTCCTCGATCGCGGCCGCATCGAGCCTGCGCTTGGCCAGGCTGGCGATCGCTTCGCCGAGCGAGGAGGAGGTACGCTTGAGCCCGCCGCTCAGGCGCTTCCACCAGCTTCCGCTTTGGGTGCTGTCGTTCATAGTGCTTCCTTGGCGCGCCCGTGATAGCCGTTTCGGCAAATCTTGGACAGTGACGATGACACCGGAAGAGATGCTCGCCCGCCTGCTCTACCGCGACGGGCTGATGCTGGTGATCGACAAACCGGCCGGCTTCGCGGTGCATCGCGGGCCGAAGGGCGGCGAGAGCCTGGAAGATCATTTCGACGTGCTGCGTTTCGGCCTGCCGCGCAACCCGGCGCTGGCGCACCGGCTCGACAAAGACACCTCCGGCTGCCTGGTGCTCGGCCGCCACCGCAAGGCGCTGGCGCTGCTGGGCAAGCTGTTCAAGCAGGGCAAGATCGGCAAGACCTATTGGGCGGTGGTCGAGGGCGGGCCGGAGGGCGAGGAAGGCCGCATCGACATTCCGCTCGGCAAGCTCGACGAGAGCCGCGGCTGGTGGATGAAGCCGGACCTGCAGGGGGCGCCGGCGGTGACCACCTGGAAGGTGATGGGACGCGGGGGCGGCCTCACCTGGCTCGCGCTCGAGCCGCTGACCGGGCGGACGCATCAACTTCGCGTGCATTGCGCCGAGATGGGCTTTCCCGTGCTCGGCGACAATATCTATGGCCGCGCGCCGCGCGTGGGCGGCCCGCCTTTGCACCTGCATTCGCGCGAGATCGTGGTGCCGATTTCCAAGAACAAGCCGCCGGTTAAGGTCACCGCGCCGGTGCCGGCGCACATGCGCGAGGCGCTCAGCAAGTGCGGATGGACAGGCGAAAAGCATTTACCCGTTCATTCCCGCGAAAGCGGGAATCCAGAGCCATAATTGCAGACCGAAACATTTCGCACTGGGTCCCCGCTTGCGCGGGGACGAACGGAGAAATTAAGCGGCTAAGAGTTGCCGGCCGTCATGGCCGGCAATGGTGAGATCGAAGATCACGCCCGGCTCGACCGGCGCGGCCAGCCGCACCGCCGTGAATTGCTCGGTGCGGCCGACACCGCCGCGTTCGGTCAACACACGCCGCTGCACGCCGACTTGCGCGTCGAGATGGCGCGCCAACGCGGCTTCGCCCTTTTCGCGCAAACGGCGGGCGCGTTCTTTGACGACATCGCGGGCAACCGGCGGCATGCGCGCGGCCGGCGTGCCGGGCCGCGGCGAAAATGGAAACACGTGCAGTTGCGTCAGGCCGCATTCATCCACCAGTTCGAGCGAGCGCGCGAACATGGCCTCGGTCTCGGTCGGAAAGCCGGCGATGATGTCGGCGCCGAACGCCACATCGGGGCGCAGCTTGCGGACCCGGTTGCAGAACGCGATCGCTTGCTCACGCGTATGGCGGCGCTTCATGCGCTTGAGGATGAGATCGTCGCCGGCCTGCAGTGACAGATGCAGATGCGGCATCAGCCGCGATTCGTTCGCCAGGGCGTCGAGCAGATCGTCGTCGGCTTCCACCGAGTCGATGGAGGAAAGCCGCAGCCGCGCCAGTTCGGGCAGCTCTTTCAGAATGCGCTTGACCAGCGCGCCGAGCCGCGGCGCGCCGGCAAGCTCCGCGCCATAGCTGGTGATATCGACGCCGGTGAGCACCAGTTCGCGATAGCCGCGCGCGGCGAGCCGCCGCGCCTGCGCCACGCAATCGTCCATCGGCAGCGAGCGCGCATTGCCGCGCCCGAACGGAATAATGCAGAACGTGCAGCGATGGTCGCAGCCGTTCTGCACTTGCAGAAAGGCGCGGGTGTGGCCCTCGATGCTGTCGATGGCGTGGGCCGTGTGCCGTTTCACCGCCATGATGTCGCCGACGGCAATGCGCCGGTCATCGCCGGCCCATGATCGCGCGTCGAGTTTTTCCTCGTTGCCGATGACGCGGTCCACTTCGGCCATGCCTGCGAAGGTGGCCGGTTCGGTCTGCGCCGCGCAGCCGGTGACCACGATGCGCGCCTGCGGCCGCTCGCGCTTGATGCGGCGGATGGTCTGGCGGGCCTGGCGCACCGCTTCCGCCGTCACCGCGCAGGTGTTCATCACGACCGTATCGTCGAGCCCAGCCGCCGCGCGCCGGATCACTTCCAACTCGGCGATGTTGAGCCGGCAGCCGAAGGTATGGACGTCCACACTCACGGCCCCCTCCCTATCCCTCCCCCGCTTGCGGGGGAGGATTGGGTGGGCGCGAACAGCGCCGGATCGAACCTGCCGGCGAATTCGAATTGCACCGGCCCGGTCATCAGCACGTGGTCGTCGCTTTCGCGCCAGTCGATGGTGAGTTCGCCGCCCGGCAGCGTCACCTTCACCTTGCGGTTGGTGCGCTTGAGCCGCGCGGCGGCGACCGCGGCCGCGCAAGCGGCCGAGCCGCACGCCTTGGTGAGCCCGGCGCCGCGCTCCCAGGTGCGGATAATGATGTGATCGCGCGAGACGATCTGCGCCAGCGTGATATTGGCGCGCTCGGGAAAAATCGGATGATTTTCCAGGAGCGGCCCGAACTTATGGAGATCGTAGGCATTCACGTCGTCGACCCAGAAGATGGCGTGCGGATTGCCCATGTTCACCACCGCCGGCGAATGCAGCACCGGCTTGTCGATCGGCCCGATCTGCAATTCGATGGCGCGGGTGTCGCGGAATTCCTCCGCCAGCGGAATCTCGTTCCACTTGAAACGCGGCGGCCCCATGTCGACGGTGAACATCCCGTCGGCGCCTTTCCAGCAATTGAGAATGCCGGCGCTGGTTTCGAAAGTAAGCGCGGTCTTGCCGCTCTCCTTCGCCACCAGGTCGGCAACGCAGCGCATGCCGTTGCCGCAGGCGCCGGCTTCCGAGCCGTCATTGTTGTAGATGCGAACGAAAGCATCGGTGCCGGGCGTGCGCGGCGGATAGAGCGCCATCAACTGATCGTAAGGCGCGCCGTCGGGCGCCGCCGCCGCGCGCGCTTCCGCGGGCGCAATCTCAGCCGCAGCGCCGCGCAGATCGACCACGACAATCTCGTTGCCGACGCCGTTCATCTTCACGAAGGATTGGTTGGCGAGCGCGCCCAAATCATCGCTCCAAATCATCGCCGGTGAATTCGGCCAAACGCCAAGCCTCTTGCCCGGTTTTCGCCCCGATTTATATGGCGAATAAACGCGGATTGGCCAGGGGCGCATGATATTATAATGCCGAGATCGCCCCGACGACGGAGAACCCTGATGTCGTGCCTACGCCTTGCGGCGCCGTTATTGCTCGCTCTGGCATGCGCGCTCGGCGCGGGTCCGGCGGCCGCGCAAAATCCGCCGCCCACGGCCGGCTCGCCGGCGCCGCTGCATGCGGGCGATGCCTTTGGCGAGGCCGTGACGCTGCCGGAGCGAACGATCATCTTTCTCAAGGGCCACAGCAAATGGGACGCCGCCTTCGACACGCTGGTCGACGCCTTCAAGTCGCTCAAGGAATATCTCGACAAGCAGGGCATCAAGCCGAACGGCGCGGCCATGACCATCTACACCCAGACCGACGACACCGGCTTCCAGTTCGAAGCCGCCATGCCGATCGCGGCGGCGCCGGAAAATCCGCCGAAAGGCGACATCGCCATCGGTCAGGCGCCCGCCGGCAAGGCCCTCAAATTCGTCCATCGCGGTTCCTATGACGCCATGGATTCGACGTATGAGGCGATTACCAACTATCTCGACGACCGGCATCTCGAGGCCAAGGATGTGTTCATCGAGGAATATGCGTCCGATCCGGTGAAAGCGAACGCGGACAATCTGGTGGTCACCGTGTTCGTGCCGCTGAAATGAGTGAAATGACAATGATGGTGAAATGACAATGCCAAAGCCGCGTATCCTGTTCGTCGCTTCCGTCATTGCCGTCGCCGCGCTGGCGCCGTTGCCGGCCAACGCCGCCGAAAAACTCGATCGGCTGGTGACCGTTACCGGCGAGGCGACGGTGGAGGCCGCGCCCGATGCCGCGGTGATCCGCATCGGTGTCTCCAGCCAGGGCAAGACCGCGCGGGCGGCGAGCGATAGCAACGCCAAGGAGATGACCGCGGTGCTGGCGGCGATCAATCAACTCGGCATCGCCGACCGCGATGTGCAGACCTCGTGGCTGTCGCTGCAGCCGCAATACGAACCGAACAAGGGCGGCGGCGCCGCCCGCCTGAACGGCTTCCGGGCGAACAACCAGGTCACGGTCAAGATCCGTGACATCGGCAAATTGCCCGCCGTGCTCGATCGCGCCATCGCGGCCGGCGCCAACGAGATGTCGGGGATCGAATTCGTCGTGTCGGAACAGTCGAAGCTGCTCGACAAGGCCCGCGCCGCGGCCATCGCCGACGCTCATCGCAAGGCCGAGCTTTATGCCAATGCCGCGGGCATGAAAGTCGGACGCGTGGCGGCGATCGCGGAAAAGGGTTCGGCTCCGCCATCGCCCGTATTCAAGGCGATGCGCGCCGCCCCCAGCCCGATCGCTCCCGGCGAGCAGACGCTGCGGGCCGTGGTCATGGTCAGCTACGAATTGACGTCGTAAACGGGGGCCGCCTTGACTTACAGACGGCCCAACCCTAGGTTCCGCCCGCTTTCGATAGAGACGTAAATACCAGCTCCGCCGCCCGGTCCTTGAGAGGCCGGAGGCCACCGCCTGACAGCGCAATGCGCCCTCGGGCGCGAAAAGTGTTTCTCAGGCCTCATCCTGAGGAGCCCGCGCAGCGGGCGTCTCGAAGGATGCGGCCGCAACCGAGGGACCTCGTCCTTCGAGACGCATCGCTCGCGCGACGCTCCTCAGGACGAGGTTGTGAAATGTTCGATACCCTGTCGGAAAAACTCGGCGGCATTCTCGACCGCCTCACCCGCCGCGGCGCGCTCAGCGAGGCCGACGTCGATGCGGCGTTGCGCGAAGTGCGCCGCGCGCTGCTGGAGGCCGACGTCGCGCTCGACGTGGCGCGCGCCTTCACCGACAACGTCAAGCAGCAGGCGGTCGGCGTCGAGGTGATGAAGTCGGTCACGCCCGGCCAGATGGTCGTCAAGATCGTGCACGACCAGCTGGTCGCCACGCTCGGCGCCGACAGCCAGGGCATCGATCTCAATGCCGCGCCGCCGGTCGCCATCATGATGGTCGGCCTGCAAGGCTCCGGCAAAACCACCACCACCGCAAAAGTCGCCCGCCGCCTCACCGACCGGCAGAATCGCAAGGTGCTGATGGCTTCGCTCGACGTGCGCCGGCCGGCAGCGATGGAGCAGCTCGCCGTGCTCGGCCGCGAGGCGCAAATCGATACGCTGCCGGTCGTTGAAGGCCAGCAGCCGCCGCAGATCGCCAAGCGCGCGCTGGAAGCCGCCCGCCTCGGCGGCTACGACGTGGTGCTGCTCGATACCGCCGGCCGCACCACCCTCGACGAGGCCATGATGAACGAGGCGGCCGAGGTCAAGAAGGCCGCCAATCCGCACGAGGTGCTGCTCGTCGCCGATGCGCTCACCGGCCAGGACGCCGTTAATCTCGCGCGCGCGTTCGATGAGCGCGTCGGCCTGACCGGCATCGTGCTCACCCGCGTCGACGGCGACGGCCGCGGCGGCGCCGCGCTCTCCATGCGCGCAGTGACCAATAAGCCGATCAAGCTGATCGGCACCGGCGAAAAGCTCGACGCGCTGGAGGAATTCGATCCCGCCCGCATCGCCGGCCGCATTCTCGGCATGGGCGACATCGTCGCGCTGGTGGAGAAGGCCGCCGCCACCATCGACGCCGAGAAGGCGATGCGCGCGGCCGAGAAGATGCGCAAGGGCAAATTCGATCTCGCCGATCTGCGCGAACAGCTGCAACAGATGCAGGGCATGGGCGGCATGGGCAGCCTGCTCGGCATGCTGCCCGGCGTGGCCAAGATGAAAAACCAGATCGCCGCCGCCGGCCTCGACGACAAGCTGGTGAAGCGGCAGATGGCGATCATCAACTCGATGACGCCGCGGGAACGCCGCAACCCGGATATTCTCAAAGCCAGCCGCAAGAAGCGCATCGCCGCCGGTTCCGGCACCTCGCCCGAGCAGATCAACAAGCTTCTGAAAATGCATCGCGGCATGGCCGACATGATGAAGGTCATGGGCAGCGGCAAGCGCGGCCCGCTCGCCGGTCTCGCGCAGGCGATGGGCTTCGGCTCCGCCATGCCGACGCCGGAGCAGATGGCCGAGCTCGCCAAGAATATGCCGCCCGGCACTCAGCTGCCGCCCGGCATGCCCGGGCTGCCGCCGGCCATGCCGAAATTGCCGCCGAATTTCCCCGGCACTGCCCGGCTTGGGCGGAAAGTTTCCCGGATTGCCGGGCGGCCTGCCGCCCGGTTTCGGAAAGAAGAAATGATCAATGCGTCGCAAACTCGTCATTCCGGGGCGCCGCGCGGCGACGAACCCGGAATCCATACTCAGCAGCGCTGCGGGTTATGGATTCCGGCTCTCGCTCGCTCGGCCGGAATGACAGCTTTTATGGAAAGGAAAATCTGAAATGTCTCTCGTCATCCGCATGGCCCGCGCCGGAACCAAGAAGCGGCCGGTCTATCACATCGTCGTCGCCGACTCGCGCTCGCCCCGCGACGGCCGCTTCATCGAGCGGCTCGGCTTCTTCAATCCGCTGCTGCCGAAGGAAAAGACCGAGCGGCTCAAGCTCGATCTCGACAAGGTACAGGCCTGGATGAAGAAGGGCGCGCAGCCGTCCGACCGCGTGACGCGCTTCCTCGATGCCGCCGGCATCGTGAAGCGCGAAAAGCGCAACAATCCGGAAAAGGCGGTCCCGCGCAAGGAGCGCAAGGCCAAGGAAGAAGAAGCCCTCAAGGCCAAGGAAGCCGCCGACGCCGCCGCCAAGACCGCCGCCACCGCCAAGGCCGCCGCAGACAAGGCCGCTGCCGACAAGGCCAAGGCGGCCGAAGCGCCGGCGGCGAGCTGATCGCGTTAGCTCGTGGCCGACCGCATCCGCGTCGCCCGCATCGGTGCCGCGCATGGCATTCGCGGCGAGGTCAAGCTGTGGTCGTTCACCGAGGATCCGCTGGCCGTGACGAATTACGGTCCGCTGGAAACCGAGGACGGCGCGCGGCGGTTCGAAATCGAAGCGGCGCGGCCGGCCAAGGATTTCCTGGTCGCGCGCATCGCCGGGATCAGCGACCGCGACGCGGCGGAGAAATTGCGCAACACCGATCTGTTCGTGCCGCGCGACCGCCTGCCGCCGATCGAAGAGGCCGACACGTTTTATCACGCCGACCTGATCGGCCTGGCGGCGGTGAGCGAAGCTGGCGGCACGCTCGGCACCGTCAGCGCCATCCATAATTTCGGCGCCGGCGATCTGATCGAGATCGCGCCGACGGCCGGCGGCGAGCCGCTGCTGCTGCCGTTCACCGAGACGACCGTGCCGACCATCGATCTGAAGGCGGGACGCATTGTGGTGGTGCCGCCGGCCGAGATTGAGGCGAAGAAAGAAGACTGAAGATGTGGCGCGCGCAATCTACTCCGTTCATTCCCGCGCAAGCGGGAATCCAGAGCGACACCTTGTGCGCCAGCATTCTTGGCTCCTGGGTCCCCGCGTTCGCGGGGACGAACGGGAGGGGCTGAACCATGTGGCGCGCGTCGGTACTCACGATCTTTCCGGAAATGTTTCCCGGACCGTTGGCGTCGAGCCTCGCCGGCAAGGCGCTCACCTCCGGCATCTGGTCGCTCGACACCCACGACATCCGCAACGCAGCCACCGACAAGCACCGCACCGTCGACGACACGCCGGCCGGCGGCGGGCCCGGCATGGTGATGAAGGCCGACGTGCTGGCAAGAGCATTAGATAGTCTTGCGCTCGACACCGTCCCGCACGATAAGCGCCCGCGCCTGCTGATGAGCCCGCGCGGCGCGCCACTGACGCAAGAACGGGTGACGACACTCGCTGCGGGTCCAGGCGCCGTGATCGTGTGCGCCCGCTTCGAGGGTGTCGACGAGCGGCTGATCAAGGCGCGCGGCTTAGAGGAAGTCTCGCTCGGCGATTTCGTGCTGTCCGGCGGCGAGATCGCCGCGCTCGCCCTGCTCGACGCCTGCGTGCGGCTGCTGCCTGGCGTCATGGGCAAGGAGGCCTCGGCGGCCGAGGAGAGCTTCGCCGACGGGCTCTTGGAATATCCGCAATACACCAGGCCGCCGGTGTTCGAGGGCGAGCCGATCCCGGAGGTGCTGCTGTCCGGCGACCACGCAAAAATCGCCCAATGGCGGCGGGCCGAGACCGAGCGGTTAACGGCCGAACGGCGGCCGGATCTGTGGGCGGCCTACCAGGCCCGCCAAAAGCCCAAAAACGGACCTAAAACGCGAGGGTGACAAGCCACAATTCTTGGTCTAAAAGCCCGCAACCCATTAAAGACCAGACAAGACCGCGCGCCGGTTGCTGGCGCTGCCGACGGAGACCTGCCGATGAACCTCATTCAACAGCTCGAAAAAGAGCAACTCGCCAGGCTCTCGGCCGGCAAGGAGATCCCCGACTTCGGGCCGGGCGACACCGTGCTGGTCAACGTCAAGGTGGTGGAAGGCGACAAGAGCCGCATCCAGGCCTACGAGGGCGTGTGCATCGGCCGCTCGGGCGGCGGGGTGAACGAGAACTTCACCGTGCGCAAGATTTCTTACGGCGAGGGCGTCGAGCGCGTGTTTCCGCTCTACTCGCCGATGATCGAATTCGATCAAGCTGGTGCGCCGCGGCAAGGTGCGCCGCGCCAAGCTCTATTACCTGCGCGGGTTGCGCGGCAAGAAGGCGCGCATCGAGGCGCAGGCGACCAGCGCACCGGAAGCGGCGGCCGCGACCGCCGCCAAGGAATAGGCTGCAACCCTATTCCGGAATGCATGAAGGGGCCGCCGTTCGGCCCCTTTTTCTTGAGCGCGGCCGGGGTTAGATAGCGCCGGATCCCGATAAGCGGGAACCGGTTTTCGGATAAGATCATGCGCAAAGTAAATTGCGCCGAGTGATGGAGACTTCGACGATGGCCAAGCCGCGCACCCTCTACGACAAGATCTGGGAAGACCATCTGGTGGACGAGCAACCGGACGGCACTTGCCTGATCTATATCGACCGCCATCTGGTGCACGAGGTCACCTCGCCGCAGGCGTTCGAGGGCCTGCGCACGGCGGGCCGCAAGGTGCATGCGCCCGACAAGACGCTGGCCGTGGTCGACCACAACGTGCCGACCTCCGACCGCCACCAGCCCAATCCCGATCCGGAAAGCGCCGAGCAGATCGCGGTCATGGCGCAGAACGCCAAGGATTTCGGCATCGAATATTTCAACGAGTTCGATAAGCGCCAGGGCATCGTTCACATCATCGGACCCGAGCAGGGCTTCACGCTGCCCGGCACCACCATCGTGTGCGGCGACAGCCACACGGCGACGCACGGCGCCTTCGGCGCGCTCGCCTACGGCATCGGCACGTCGGAAGTAGAACACGTGCTGGCGACGCAGACGCTGATCCAGAAGAAATCGATGAACATGCGCGCGGTGGTCGACGGCACGCTGCCGCCGGGCGTCACCGCCAAGGACATCATCCTCGCCATCATCGGCGAGATCGGCACGGCCGGCGGCACCGGCTATGCGCTGGAATATGCCGGCGAGGCGATCCGCGCCTGCTCGATGGAAGGGCGCATGACGATCTGCAACATGTCGGTGGAAGGCGGCGCCAAGGCCGGCTTCATCGCGCCCGACGAGAAAGCCTATGCCTATCTCAAGGACCGGCCGAAAGCGCCCAAGGGCAAGGCCTGGGACGAGGCCATGCGTTACTGGGAAACGCTTGCCTCCGACGAAGGCGCGTTTTTCGACCGCGAGATCAGGCTCGATGCGGCGAAGCTGCCGCCGCTGGTGACCTGGGGCACCAGCCCCGAGCAGGTGGTGTCGATCGCCGGCCGGGTGCCGGTGGCGGCCGAGATCGCCGACGAGAAAAAGCGCATCGCCGCCGAGCGCTCGCTCGGCTACATGGGGCTCAGCGGCGGCGAGAAGATCACCGACATCAAACTCGACCGCGTGTTCATCGGTTCTTGCACCAACGGGCGCATCGAGGATTTGCGCGAAGTGGCGCGCGTGGTGAACGGCAAGACGGTGAACGCCAACGTTTACGCGATGATCGTGCCGGGCTCCGGCCTGGTGAAGGAGCGGGCGGAAGCCGAAGGGCTCGACAAGATTTTCAAGGCCGCCGGTTTCGACTGGCGCGAGCCGGGCTGCTCGATGTGTCTCGCCATGAATCCGGACAAGCTCAAGCCGGGCGAGCGCTGCGCCTCCACCTCCAACCGCAACTTCGAAGGCCGCCAGGGCTACAAGGGACGCACCCACCTGGTGTCGCCCGCCATGGCGGCGGCGGCGGCGATCGCCGGGCATTTCGTCGATGTGCGGGAGTGGAAGTAGAACGCTGATGTAGTCGCCCGCATTCGGGTCCGACTGCGTCGGCCCGAACACAGGTGCGGCCGGCGATCGAATGCTCACCGCCCGAATATTGCGAAACTGGATGGCCGGCGGCAGCTGTCCCCGCGCGGGCGGGGACAGGGCATGACAGCCGTTGCCGATTACCAGCAGCGCCAGGCGCGGCGCCAGACCCGGTGGTGATTGCGCCAGACGCGCACGCGCACCCAGCCGCAGTCTCCCGGCTCGTCGTAGTAGTAGCCGCCGTAATACGGAACACCGAAGCCCCAAACAAAGCCGGGGCCCCAATTCCATCCGCCACCACCACGCCATCCACCGCCGCGCCAACTGCCGCCGTGGCGACCGCCACCGCGCCAGCCACCGCCGCGCCAACTGCCACCGCCGTGCCAGCCGCCAACGTGGCCACCACCGCCGTGCCAGCCGCCACCACGGCCGCCGTGACGTTGGGCCGCGGCCGGCCCCGGCGTCATGGCGAATGCGCCGGCGATCAGAGCCGCGATTGCGAAAAACTTCACGAATTTCGACATCGATGAACCTCCGATGCCCCCAGACATCAAAATTATAGCCGAGAAAGCCGCGAACGTGAATTCTTATTAGCGCCCGATTTGCGCGAAAGCCGGTACCGCCGGGGGCCGGGACCGCGGGCCAAACTTTTGCGGAAACCTGCGCTAATCCCACCAGCAGCGCATCTGCGGCACGATCACCGGCCCGCTGACGCGGTATTCCTTCGCCAGCCAGGAGCGGCAATGCCGCTTGGCATTGCGGCCGGGATAAATCCGGCGCGGATGGATGATGATGCGCGTGCGCGACTGCGCCGCGAATTCATAGGAATAACCACTGCCGTCGGACGAACTGTTGTAGCTGGCGGGCGCTTGGGCCGGCTGGCCGTTCGAGCCGGCCGAGGCCGGCGCCAAAAAACCGGCAGAAACAGCGGCGAGCAACGCCAGAAGTGCAAAGAAGCTCCGGCAGTTCGGCATATTCTCAGGCCCCAGCGGTCACGCCACAATGATTAACGCTCGCTCATTCCGGCCCGGCGGTCAACGGTTGGTTAAATCGGCGGGTTGCCCTAGAACGTTGGCATGAAACGGCTAATTGACGATCCGCGCGCCTGGCGGGGAGCGCCGGCGCCCTCGCTCGCCGAAATCGAGACGCTGGCGGCGGAGGCTTATGCCCGCCTGCCCGAACATTTTCGCGCGCTCTGCGAAAATCTCATCATCCAGGTGACCGATTTTCCGACCGAGGAAGTGATGGACACCATGCAGGTCGAAACCGAATTCGATTTGCTCGGCCTGTTCCAAGGCGTCGGTCTGCCATTTCGTTCGGCCACCAATCCGGAACCGCTGCCCAACCTGATCTGGCTCTACCGGCGGCCGATCCTCGACTACTGGGCCGAGCACGACGACAGCCTGGGCGCCATCGTGACGCATGTGCTGGTGCACGAGATCGGCCACCATTTCGGCCTCTCGGACGCGGATATCGAGGCGATCGAGGCGAGCGCCGAGTGAGGCGGCGATCAAGCGGCTGAATGGGTTCGATCGCAAGCTTGCGTTTGACGGCCGCAAGCGCCGGTGAAATAGCTGTTGCGGTCGCAACTCAAAAAAGGACCGGCGGCATGATCGTCACCGTTTTCCGTTCCCGCCTGCAGCCGGGCGTGCGCGACGACTACGTGACGCTCGTCGATCGCATGACCGAACTGGCGGCCGCCATGCCCGGCTATATCTCGCACAAGGGCTTCTTTGCCGACGACGGCGAGCGCGTGACCATCGTCGAATTCGAATCGGAGGAAGCCCAGCGCGCCTGGCGCATGCACCCCGAACACCGCGAAGCGCAGCGCAAAGGACGCGAAGATTACTACGCCTCCTACAGCCTGCAGATCTGCGAGCTCAAGCGCGCGTCGAAATTCGACCGCGACGCGCGCGGCGAGACGGCGGAATAAGACGAAAATCTGCACGCCGACACGCGTCAAGAGGACCGCAGCCTGCCGAAAATTTTCAAAGCCGTTGCCACGCCCACCATCTTGCTGACGGCCGTCGCCATGCTGGCGTTTGCCGCCAACTCATTGCTATGCCGGCTGGCTTTGGGACAGGGGCTTATCGACGCCGCAACCTTCACAACCGTGCGGGTGATCTCCGGCGCAGGCAACGCTATGCCTGATCGTGTTGCTGCGCCGGCGGCCGCGCGAACCCAGCACCGCCAATTGGCGTTCCGCCGTCATGCTGTTCACCTATATGGCGTTCTTTTCCTTCGCCTATCGCTCGCTCGGCGCGGGAACCGGCGCGCTGGTGCTGTTCGGCGCCGTTCAGCTCACGATGTTCATTGTCGCGCTGCGCGAGGGCGAGCACTTTTCATGGCTGTCGTGGGCCGGGCTCACCGCGGCCATACTCGGACTGATCTACTTGGTGTCACCGGGCCTGACCGCGCCCGACCCCGTGGGCGCCGTTCTCATGGCGGTCGCCGGGATTGCATGGGGCTTCTATTCGCTGCTGGGCCGGGGCGCCACCGACCCGCTGGAAGCGACGGCCAGGAACTTCGTCTATTCGGTGCCGCTGGTGCTCGTTGTCAGTCTGTTGTTCTGGAGCGATTTCAGCGGCACGCCGAAAGGTCTCGCGCTGGCGGTGATGTCCGGGGCGGTCGCGTCGGGCTGCGGCTATGTCATTTGGTATGCCGCGCTGGCCGGACTGAGCGGCACGCGGGCGGCGACCGTTCAGCTCACGGTGCCGGTGATTGCGGCTTTCGGCGGCGTCGTTCTGCTGTCCGAACAGGTCACGCTGCGCCTGTTGATCGCCTCCGCCGCGACGCTGGGCGGCGTCGCCATCGTGGTGGCGCAGCGGGCGGCCAAGGCGGCGCGCTAATCCATCCGCGAGCCCGCCCGCCAACGCGACCCGGCCAGCCGAAATTGCCATGCCTCGATCTTGACCTGCGCGTGGCAAGCCCGCAAGAAAAGGGCTATGTGACGGCAGCCGTTGCCACAAGCCGCAGTATGGACGATTTGCACATGGAAAAATTCGACCACCTGGAAGGCGTCGCCGCGCCCTTGAAGATCATCAATGTCGACACCGACATGGTCATCCCCAAGCAATATCTGAAGACCATCAAACGCACCGGCTTGGGCAAGGGCCTGTTCTCCGAGATGCGCTACAAGGACGACGGCAGCGAAAACCCCGACTTCGTGCTCAATAAGCCGGCCTATCGCAAGGCCAAGATCCTGGTCGCCGGCGATAATTTCGGCTGCGGCTCGAGCCGCGAGCACGCGCCCTGGGCGCTGATGGATTTCGGCATCCGCTGCGTGATCTCCACCTCGTTCGGCGACATTTTCTACAACAACTGCTTCAAGAACGGCGTGCTGCCGATCCGCGTCAGCCCGCAGGACCTGGAGAAGCTGTTCGACGACGCCGAACGCGGCGCCAACGCCACGCTCAGCATCGATCTGGAAAAACAGGAAATCCGCGGCCCCGACGGCGGCGTGATCAAGTTCGAGATCGACGCCTTCCGCAAGCACTGCATGCTCAATGGCCTCGACGATATCGGGCTGACCAAACAGAAGCAGAACAAGATCGTCAGCTACGAGGAGAAGGCCAAGGCGGCGCGGCCGTGGGCATAAAGCTCGCAAGCGTCGCGGTGCTGTGCGCGCTCTGCGCCGCGCCGGCGCTGGCGCAAAAATCGACCGAAAACGGCTTGCGTGACTGCGAGAAGCTCGCCGCGGTCAAGTTCAAGCAGGAGAACCCGGCGTTCAAGAAATTCGCCATCGACCGCGCCAACGTCGAAGAAGACAAGTTCGCCGACAAGGTCGGCACGCAATTCGTCTCGACGGTTTATCACGGCAAGGCGATTCTTCAGGACACCGGTGCTCCGCAAGACGTCCGCTTCATCTGCCTGCACGGCGGGCTCGGCAAGGGCGCGGTGTTCGTCTACACGCTGCCGCGCTGAATCAACGACGAGTTAAGCCCGCGCGGCGTCAACCGCGCGGGCTTGCGGTAGCGGTTCGACGTCCGCTCAGCTGTTGTCGCGGCGGAAGGCGCCGGTGTGGCGGTCGAAGATGAAACGCTCGACCAGGGAATTGTCCTTGGTGACCACATCGGCCGTGATCGAGTCGGCGTCATTCTCTTTCACTTCGCCGACTTTGAGCCGCGGATTGCCGCGCCAAGTAAGCCAGCGTTCCATGCGGGCTTTCACATCGTCGGTGGTGAGATTGAGGGTCTGGCTGTTCTGATTGCCCTGGGCGCTCTGATTGCCCTGGGCGTTCTCATTGCCCTGGACGTTCTGATCGTTCTGAGCGTCGCCCCTGCGGTCATAGCCGGGGCCGTAGCCGCCCATCATGCCGGGACCATAACCGCCACCCCAGCCGCGCATGTGGTAGCCGCGGCCGTAACCGCCCATCATGCCGGGACCGTAGCCGCCGCGCCAACCGCGCATGTGATAGCCCGGGCCGTAGCCTGGGCCATAGCCTTGTCCCTGCCTGTCGGCGGGGCCGGACTCGTTGTTTTGCGCGAAGGCCGGGCAATTCCACTGACCGCCGCCGGGTCCGCCGCCCCAGCCGCGCATGTGGAACCGGGGCCGTAACCGCCCATCATGCCCGGGCCGTAGCCGCCGCCCATCATGCCGGGGCCGTAGCCGCCGCCATCCTGAGCGGAGGCGGTCAGGCTGTAAGCCCCGACCCCGGCCGCGAGCGCGGCCGCAAGGCCGAGACCGATCAAGCTTCGTGCACGCATTTTAGTTCTCCTGTGTGTTTAGTCGATCTGGAATTCGTTGAGGGGAGCCGCCGCGCTTCCGCGCTACCAGCCCATCACCTGCGGCCGTAACCTCGGCCGTAGCCGGGGCAATATTCGCCGTCCCAGCCGCGCCTGGCGTAGCCGCGGCCGTAGCCACGCATGTGCCGATAGCCGGGGCCGTAGCCGCGCATCCGGCCATAGCCCGGCCCGCGACCATAACCGGGCCGCGGCCGTAACCCGGTCCGTAGCCATCCATCATGCGCGGGCCGTAACCCGGGCCGTCTTGGGCCGAGGCGGTCGAGCTGTAGGTCCCGACCCCGGCCGCCAGCGCGGCCGCAATACCGAGGGCGATCAAAATATTTCGTGTCGTCATTGGCCTGCTCCTATTGCTTGCAACGGTTTCTGCCGTCGCCCACGTGCAATAGAAGCCCTGCCTGTCACTCAAGTTTGTCGGCCGCGCACGATTTTGTGACCAAATGTGTCAGAGCGCCCGGCAGCGAGATTTGGTTACAAAAAAGCTTCCTCGCGATCGCGGCCCATGGGACGGCAAGCGCCGGCGGGCGGGGCCGGCCGGCGCTCGCAGTCTCGCATCCACAACGCCGGTCAAGGCCGCAGATAAACGTAGCCGTCGCCCTGCAATTGCGCGATGCGCACCACACCGCCCTGATCGACCTTGACGAAGCCCGGCAACAGACCCTTCTCGTCGACCTTCTGCGCCTTCATGGTGTTGGCGCAGGCGTCGAGCGAGACCCCCTCTTCCTTGAGGTTGCCGACGGTCTTAGCCACCGCCGGCTCCGCCAGCGCCGCGTGAAAGGCCTTGAGCGCGGGCCCATGCACCACCAGCACGATCTCCACGTATTCGGGCCCGCCGACGCCGGCGATGTGGTTCTGGATGTTGGAAAGCACGAAGGGCACCTTTTCGGCGTCGGACAGGTGGTAAACCACCTTCTGCTTGTTCTTGGGCGTGGCCGCCAAAGCTGTTCCGCCGCCGGCCGCCGCAGCGGCCAGACCCGTCATCGCCAATACCGATTTGAAAAAACTACGCCGCTCCATTGTCGATCTCCTGCATGTTCATGATGTGTGTGATCGGGCTTTTCAGACGCCCACTTCCGCGAAGCGGTGGATGCGCCCGTTGCGCGTCAAAGCCGACGATGCGGTAGATGCCGGGAGTTCCGTCCATGCCCGGCGCTCCATCGGGCATGCCGGGCAAGGCAATGCCTTTCAAATCGGGCCGCTCGGCCAGCAGTTTCGCGACCGCGGCTTCCGGCACGTGCCCTTCAACCAGGTAACCATCGACCTTCGCCGTGTGGCACGAGTAAAGGGCCTCCGGCACGCCAAGCTTCGCCTTGATCGGATCCGGATCGGCGACGAGATTGACGGCGACCTGGTAGCCTTTGCCGCGCATGTAATCGACCCAGCCGCCGCAGCAGCCGCAGGTGGGCGATTTCCATACCGTGATCGCGCCGGCCTTGGCCGGCTGCGGCCGATCCAAGAACGTTCCAGGCGAATACGCCACCGCTGCCGATAGCCACCGAGCCGAGCAGCAGCGCGCGCCGCGATAGGCCCGGCTTGCGGGCAGCCGTCATTCCGGCTGCCAACCGATCTTCAGCTTTTGAACGATTTGCATTCTTTGCCATTGTCTTTCCTCTTCATCGCGCCGCTGCGCCGAATGCGGCCAAGCGCCACGCGGGTTGAACCAAACTATGCGAAAGGTTTTGCTCGACTGAGCCGGTCATGGCAGCGCGGCCATGCAGCGGCGGCACGCGGATGGCGAGTGGCCATCCTGCGGCATCAAGCAGTGGCGGCGGCGTTCGACACGCCGTCGCGATCACACGCGCGCGATGGGAGGGGAGAGTTCGGGCTTGGGGGTTTGCCCGTGCAAGGTGGCCTCAACGGCCACCAAATGAATCTGCGGCCAGACTTTGGCGGACCACAAAGGCGCGGCCGGCATGCGCCAGAACTTGCACCGCCGCGCAGCTTTTGACGCAATTGGCGCTATTCGCCTTGCCCGAATCGTGTTTCGGCGCGGCCGTCTCGTTGACGGCAATCTTGGCCGTCACGTGGGCCGCGGCCGCGTGTTCCACCGCAGCGGCGTTCGTCCCGCCGCAGCCCTCCGTGGACGCCGGCAAGCTTTGCGCCCACGGGCGTCCCGCAAAGGACATCACCATGAGAGCGATCAGCAGGCATTTGAACGGTGCGGCGCACAAGCGCATTCGCGCACAATCCCCCGGTCACCGGTCCGTAACGACGGCCACGCTAGTCGTTCGGATGGGTCTGAATTTGACCTGCGTCAATAGCGCGGAGGCGGCTTGCCAACCGGCTCTGTTTTGTAACCAATTGTGTCAGAGGGTCTATCCGGCAGATATTGTTACATCTTTTTTGCCAAAACCGGCCCGGCCCGAACTAGATTTAGCGTATGAATGCTGGCCCGCACATCCTGATCGTCGACGACCATCGCGAGATCCGCGACCTGGTGTCGCGCGCGCTCGCCAAGGACGGCTTTCGCGTCAGCACCGCCGGTGACGGCAAGGCCATGCGCAAGGTGCTGGCCGACGCCCGCATCGATCTCATCCTGCTCGACCTGATGTTGCCGGACGAGGACGGCCTGTCGCTGTGCCGGTCGCTGCGCGCCGACAGCGACATTCCGATCATCATGCTCACGGCCAAAGGCGACGAGGTCGACCGCGTGATCGGGCTGGAAATGGGCGCCGACGATTATCTGCCCAAGCCGTTCGGCAGCCGCGAGCTCATTGCGCGCATTCGCGCCGTGCTGCGGCGTAATCGCGCGCGCGAGCCCGCGGCCAAGCAGGACAAGCCCAAGCGCTACCGGTTCGAGCGCTGGGCCTTCGACGTCGACCGCCGCGAAATCATCGGCGATGACGGCGTCGCGGTACCGTTGAGCACCGGCGAATTCGATCTGCTGCTGGCGCTGGTCGAGCATCCACAGCGCACCTTGAGCCGCGACCAGTTGCTCGATCTCGCGCGCCACCGCGCGGCCAACACCTTCGACCGCAGCATGGACACGCAAGTGAGCCGCCTGCGCAAAAAGATCGAGCGCGACCCGGGCGATCCGAAACTCATCAAGACCGTCTGGGGCGGCGGCTACATCTTCACCCCCGATGTGAGCCGGGAATGACCCGCTTTCTCCCCAAAAGCTTCCTGCCCAAGAGCCTGTTCGGCCAGACGCTGCTGATCCTGCTGTTCGGGCTGGTGATCTCGCATGCGATCGGCGCCTGGATCTATGCCGGCGCGCGCGAGCAGGCGGTGCGTGCGATCGGCGGCTTCGCGGCGGCCCAGCGCGTCGCCAACCTCTCGCGGCTGGTGGAGGAAGCGCCGGCCGATTGGCGCCCGCGCATCGTGGCGGCGCTGAGCGATCCCACCTTCCGCGTCGCGCTTATGGCCCAGCCGCCCGAGCAATTGCCGGCCGACGCCGACGGCGCCGCCAAGGCGATCGAGGAATACGTGCTGGAGCAGCTTCCCGAAGGGCCCGATCGCCAAGTGCGAGCCGCCGTTCTGGAGCCGACCGATCAGCCGCCCGGCGCGCTGTTCGGCGCGCCGTTCGGCCGCCGGCCGTTCCAGGGACCGATGGGCGATCCGAATAGAATGGGCATGATGATGATGCACGGCATGATGGCGCCGAATTTTGGCGCAGGGCGCGGCCTGCAGGTGGCGGTCAGGCTGAGCGACGGCCAATGGCTGTCGTTTGCCACCACGCTGCCGCAGGGCGCGCCTTCCGTGTCGTGGCAATTCATCATCTCGATGGCGTTGATGGGTTTGATCGTGCTCGTGGTCTCGATCTGGGCGGTGCGGCGCGTCACCGCCCCGCTGGGCATGCTGTCGGCCGCCGCCGACCGTCTCGGCCGCGATGTCGGGGCCGAGCCGCTCGCCGAGGCCGGCACCATCGAAATGCAGCGCGCCGCACGCGCTTTTAATCGCATGCAGGAGCGGCTGCGCCGGATGGTCGAAAGCCGCACCCAGATGCTGGCGGCGCTGTCGCACGACCTGCGCACGCCGCTGACACTGTTGCGCCTGCGCGCGGAGGTAGTCGCCGACAGCGAGGAGCGCGACAAGATGCTGGCGACAATCGGCGAGATGGATGAGATGATCGGGACGACATTGGCTTTCGCGCGCGACGAAGTGCGCGCCGAGCCGCGCCGGCGCGTCGATATCGCCGCGCTGCTCGCCAGCATCGTGGACGACATGGCCGACGCCGGACTGCCGGTGACCATGGCGCCGGCGGCGCCGCATATCCATGACTGCCAGCCGAATGCATTGAAGCGCGCGCTCACCAACCTGCTCGACAACGCGGTGAAATACGGCAAGCGCGCGCAAGTCGCGATCGCCACCGCGGGCAAAGCGATCGAAATCACCATTGACGACGAGGGACCGGGAATTCCCGACGCGGAGTTGCCGAAAGTGTTCCAGCCGTTCTACCGGGTCGAGGATTCGCGCAGCCGCGACACCGGCGGGACTGGCTTAGGCCTTGCGATCGCGCAATCCATCGTGCAGGCCCATGGCGGCGAACTCACCCTCGCCAACCGGCCGGGCGGCGGCTTGCGCGCCTCAATCAAGCTGCCGGTCTAGGGCGGCGCGCTCGATTAGCCGCCAATTGACCCCCCGGTTTGAACCGATAAATTCAAGGTTCCGGATAATCGCCGCATGCGATCTGTCTTCACAAAGGCGCGCCCGCTTTAAGTATGGACCAACCCGCAATCACTCTGCCGCAGGCGTTCGACCGCGCCGTTGCCGACTACGAGGCGGGCAAATACGTTGAGGCCGAAAAACAATGCGAACAGATCGCCGCGGCCAAACCTGATTACTTCGATGCAATTTATCTTCTCGCCGTCGTTCAACGGCGGCAAGGAAAATACCGGGCGGCGCTGGTCAATTTCGACCGCGCCCTCGCGCTCCGGCCCGGCTTTGCCATAGGCCATTGCAATCGCGGCAATAATCTTCAAGCGCTGAATCGGCATGAGGAGGCGCTGGCGTGCTTCGACCGCGCGATTGAATTGCGGCCGGATCTTGCCATGGCCTATTCCGACCGCGGCGTGATCTTTCACACGCTGAGCCGGTTTGAAGAGGCGCTGGCGAACTTCGATCGCGCCATCGCGCTTCAGCCCGGCTACGCCATCGCGTACTTTAATCGCGGTCTTACCCTTCACGAGCTGCGACGATGCGAGGAAGCGGTGGCGAGCTACGAGCGCGCGATCGATCTGCGGCCGAACTTTGCTGAAGCGCGCCTTAATCAATCGCTGTCTCGGCTGCTGCTCGCCGATTTCGCGCGCGGTTGGCAAGGGTACGAATGGCGTAGGAAGGTCAAATCGCCGGGGAACACCTGGCGCGATTTCGTTCGGCCGCAGTGGTTTGGGCAAGAAGATATCGCGGGCAAGACAATTCTTCTCCCCGCGGAGCAAGGTTTCGGAGATACCATCCAGTTCTGCCGCTACATTCCACTGGTCGCGGCGCGCGGCGCCCGCGTCGTTCTGGAAGTTCTGCCGCCGTTGGTTGAGCTAATGACCACGCTCAGCGGCACATCGCAGATTGTCCGCAAAGACGACCCGTTGCCCGAATACGATATCCATTGCCCATTGCTCAGCCTGCCGCTGGCATTCGGGACGCGGCTTGCGACGATTCCATCGGCGGCGCCTTATCTACGCGCCTCATCGCAGGACATAACGCATTGGGACAGCCGGCTGGGGCCGCAACACCGCCCGCGCATCGGCCTGGCCTGGTCCGGCGAGCCGACCCACCCGAACGATCGCGCCCGATCTATTCCGCTCCGTTCCCTGCTATCGCTGTTGGATATCGATGCGACGTTCGTAAGCCTGCAGAAGAATGTCCGCGCCGCGGACGCGACGGCGCTGCAAGCGCGCGACGATCTTCTCCATTTCGGCGACGCCCTGAAAAATTTCGCCGACACGGCCGCACTCGTCGCCAATCTGGATCTCATCATCTCGATCAATTCCAGCGTCGCTCACCTCGCCGGTGCGCTGGCAAAACCGGTCTGGGTGTTGCTGCCCTTTATCCCCGACTGGCGCTGGCTGCTCGATCGCACCGACAACCCCTGGTATCCGACCGCGCGGTTGTTTCGGCAAGATGACACCCGCGCTTGGGATAATGTCATCGCGCGCGTTCATGCCGCGCTGGGCGAATTCGTGCAAAGCCGTTCATGAGCCGAGCGGACTGGCGCAGCCGGGGCGCACCAAATAGGTTTGTCATCCTGCCGTTTTAGGCGACCCACCGTGACCGCTGTCGAAATCAAAGTCCTGAGCACCCACGCCGCCTTCGAGGTGTTAAGTGAGCTCGGCCCCCGGTTCGAGCGCGCCACCGGTCACCGGCTATCGATCCGTTACGATCCGACCGCCGTGATCAGGAGACGGATCGACGACGGCGCTGCGTTCGATGTTGCCGTCGTGACGCGGCCGGTGATCGACGAGCTGGCCGCGCAGGGCAAAATCATTCCCGATTCATGCATCGATATCGGGCGCTCGGGGCTCGGCGTCGCCGTGCGCGCGGGCGCGCCCAAGCCCGACATCGGCACCGTCGAAGCCTTCAAGCGCACGCTGCTCGCCGCCAAGTCGGTCGTGCGCTCCCAGGACGGCGCCAGCGGCCAGTATTTCACGACGCTGCTCGACCGCCTGGGTATTGCCGAGGCCATGCGCGGGAAAGTCCGCTTGGGCGCGAGCGGCCGCGTGGCCGAGCTGGTCGCCAGCGGCGAGGTGGCCATGGCCGTGCAGCAGATCGCGGAACTCTTGCCGGTGCCGGGCGCGCAATTCGTCGGGCCGTTTCCGCCCGACTTGCAAGTCTACACGGTCTTTGCGGCGGGCATCGGCAGCGCGGCCACGAACCGGGAAGCCGCCGCGGCCTTGATCGGCACATTGACCGCGCCGTCGGCGGCAGCGCTGTTCAAAGCCAAGGGGCTTGAACCGATCCTTCGATGAGTGGCCTATTCCGGACCTAACCGGCGGCTGCCGCAGGAGAGCGCGATGACGCGACCGTTCGAGGGGATCCGGGTGATCGACGCCACCCATGTGCTGGCGGGGCCGTTCGCCACCTATCAGCTGGCCGTGCTGGGCGCCGACGTGATCAAGGTCGAACATCCCGACGAGCCCGACCAGAGCCGCGGCGCCGGTACCGACAAGGAACTCAACCGCCGCAACATGGGCACGGCGTTCCTGACGCAAGGCTCCAACAAGCGCTCGATCACGCTCGATCTGAAACTTGAGAAAGATCGCGAAAAACTAAAAAAGCTGGCCGCCACCGCCGACGTATTCGTGGAGAACTACCGGCCCGGCGCGTTCGAGGCGCTCGGCCTCGGCTACGAGGCGCTGGCGGCGATCAATCCGCGGCTGATCTACGCCTCGTTCTCGGCCTTCGGCCAGAGCGGGCCGCGTGGGCCGCAAACCGCCTACGACCACGTGATCCAGGCCACTTCCGGCATCATGGCGATGACCGGCACCAGGGAAGTCAATCCGATCAAGTTCGGTTCGCCGGCGGTCGACTACGCCACCGGCATGACCGGCGCCTTTGCGTTATCGGCGGCGCTGTTCCAGCGCGAACGCACCGGCAAGGGCCAGCGCATCGACATGGCCATGCTCGACGTGGCGATGATCCTGATGAGCTCGCATCTCACCGGCTACTTGCGCAACGGCGTGCATCCCAAGCCGCACGGCAACCGCCATCCGCACGCGACCAACGGCGCCTTCGCCACCAAGGACGGGCTGGTGATGCTGGGCGCCAGCAATCTGCGGCAACAACGCCGGTTATGGACGCTGCTCGGGCGCCCCGACATGATCAAGCAGACCAATGACGAGCGCGACGCCGACCACGCGCGCGAAATCGCGGCGCTGGAAGAGATCATGCTGACGCGCAGCGCCGACGAATGGGAGGCGTTCCTGCAGGCCAACCACGTGCCGGCCGCACGCGTGCGTACGATGGGAGAAGCCGTCGCCGATCCGCAGCTCGCGACCCGCGGCATCATCCACCGCCATGAAGGCGGCGCCGGCATCGAGGGCGGCTTCGGCGTGCCGCTCGCCGCCTTCACGTTCGCGCATGGCGGCCCGCGCATCGATTCGACGCCGCCCATGCTCGGCCAGCATAACGAAGAAATTTTCAGCGAACTCGATCGCGGCAAGCGCTAGAGCGTACCCCGTCGAGCCATTTTTCGGTCGTTCCCGCGTAAGCGGAAATCCAGAGCGACGATTGCATCGCTAGCGCGCCGCAATCGCCTTCGCGATCGCCACCGTGCGGCGCGCCATGTCGGCATGCAGGCGCTCGACCATGCGGCCGTCGATCGAGACCACGCCCTTGGTCTTGTTCTCCGGCAGATCGAAGGCGGCGATCATCTTGCGCGCCATTGCGACCTCTTCCGCCGACGGCGAAAACGCCGCGTTGCAGGGCTCGATCTGGTTGGGGTGGATCAGCGTCTTGCCGTCGAAGCCGAGTTCCACGCCCTGGCGGCATTCGGCGGCGAAACCCTCGGCATTGCCGATGTCGTTGTAAACACCGTCGAGAATATCGATGCCGTAAATGCGCGCCGCTGCGATGCAGGTGGAAAGCCAGGACAGCATCGGCGCGCGGCCGGGCACCAGGCGCGCGCGGGTGTCCTTGGCGAGATCGTTGGTGCCCATGACGAAGCCGGCGAGACGCGATTCGGAGTCTCTCGCCTCGGCGGCGATGGACAGGACGTTGAAAATGGCGAGCGGCGTCTCGATCATCGCCCACACCCGCGTCTTGTGGTCGGTGCCCATGTCGAGCAGGCGGCGGCCAATCATTTCGAGCATGTGCGGGTTCACGATCTTCGGCACCAGGATGGCGTCGGGCGCGGCATGGGCGGCGGCGGCCAAATCGTCGGCGTGCCAGGGCGTGTCGACCCCGTTGACGCGGATGAACACCTCGCGCGCGCCGAAGCCGCCGGCCTTGACGGCATCTATTACCTGCCGGCGCGCCGCTTCCTTGGCATCGGGCGCCACCGAATCCTCGAGATCGAGGATGACGCCGTCGGCGGGCAGCGTTTTCGCCTTCTCCAAGGCACGGGCATTGGAGCCCGGCATGTAAAGCACGCTGCGGCGCGGGTGGATGGTCATGCGGGCAACTCTATCGGCCATTGGAAAACTAGCAAGCGCCTGGTCGCACGGCGCCAGCTAAACCCGCTCATTCCCGCGCAAGCGGGAAGCCAGAATCAAAAACACTGGGTCCCCGCTTGCGCGGGGACGAGCGGACCTTTTCTACTTGCCGGCGGCGATGCCGCCCGGCTTGAGGATTCGGTAAAGCTGGAAGCGGTCGCCGTCGGCGATCAGCTTCAGGCGCGCCGGATCGGGATTGGGCGCCTCGTCCTCGGTAAAGAGAACGTAGAGATAATCGAACTTCGGCCAGTTCAGCCAGAACGCCGGCATCCAAGGTAGCGGGCGATCGGCTGCGACGATGAGCTGCGACACCGACGGCGGCACCCCATCCTTGAGATCGGCAAATTTGCGGAATTCGGGACGGACGTGCACCACCTGCTTGCCGTCCACGGTGAACAGCGTGGTGACCAGCGCGGAGCGCTCGATGGTCGCGATGCAGGCGGCGTGCACGAGGCCGAGATCGCGCACGTCGTCGCCGAAGGAGGAGCGATCGGCATAAGCAACGAACACCTTCGAGCCCGGCGCGATGCGGCGCACCGAGGAGCGGAACTCGCTGGTGGAATCCGACAATTGCGACCAGTTGTAATCGATCTCGATCAGCCGCGCGGCGATCAGCACGATCAGGACGATCATGAAAGCGCGCCGCACCAGACGGCGCCGCAACTCCAGATCGCCGCATGCGAACAGCATGAAGACGACGCCGATCGGCACGCGCTGGTCGGTCATGTAGGTGTCGAACATCAGCCGCGGCAAAGCCAGATACACGATGCCGCCGACGGCGAGCAGCGGCCAGACCAGGGGATGAAATTTCAGCACCCGATGGCGGATCGCCCAGGCCGCGCTGGCGACAATCACCGTCAGGAGCAGGAAGGCGGCGATGTCGGAATAGTCGCTGATGACGTACATCAGCCCATCGATCTTGCCGCGCTGTTCCCAGCTGAAATTCGAAATGAGATGCATGGTCGGACTGGCATAGAGCAGCGGCGCCACGGCGAGGAACGGCAGGCCGGCGGCGACGAAATCGACGATGCGGCCCGGCCAGGGTTCGAGCCGCCGCTCCCACAGCCGCGAAATCTCGAACGCGAGCACGCCGATGCCGTAGATGCCGAGAGCCGAGAGATGGCAGAAAAACAGCGCGATGACGCAAGCCGTCGACAGTGCAAAGCGGATCGGCCAGGCTCGCTCGCGCGCCGCGATCCAACCGGCCAGCGCCCACAGGGCAACGCCGATTCCGAAAATGTAGTTCATCAATCCGACAAGGAAGACGTAGTTGTAGAGCAGCGGAATGGCAAACAGCGGGAACATCGACCAGCGGCCGATCAACGCCCGGTTCAGCGCCAAAATTCCTGAAATGATGAGCGCAAACATCGCGACGAGGAAGACCTGGCCGGCCAGGTAGACGTTCAGGACGCGCGCCAGCAGCGGCACGAAGAGATCCATGGTCAGGTTGGGGATCACCTGCCAGTCGATCTCGTAGTATTGGGCGAGCAGCGGATTCTTCGACAGCGTCGCGATCACCTGCATGCGCGCCAGGTGATTGACGTAGTCCGACAGCGGCGGCAGCGGATGCGTCCAGATCGGAATCGAAATGAGCAAGGTGAAGGCCGCGAACAGCACGCCGATTTGCGGCGCCGAAAAGCCATGCCCGCGGGAGCGCGGCGATGGCAGACTTGAAATCGTTGGCTTGTTCGGCTGTAGCATGGGGGGACTGGCTTTCATCCTTCAGTCGTCGATCGCACCTGAACAAGTAATGAACATGGCGCGGCTCCGGCGATGGAATGTCACAAAACGGGGACCCGCGCGCCTAAAAATTGCGATTTTTCCGGCCTGAACGACGCCCCGGCCGCAGGATTGCCGGCTGCGTTTCGGGCATGGCGTTTGCTTGGCTTTTCGCGGAAAGCTCATCAAATAGACAGGCACCGATCGAAGGATAGCAATGGCTTTTCCGCAACGACTGATCGATGGCTATAACGCCTTCGCCGGCGGCCGGCTGCAGCGCGAGCAGGGCCGCTATCGCGAGCTGGCCGAGCGCGGCCAGTCCCCCGAGATCATGGTGATCGGCTGCTGCGATTCGCGGGTCTCGCCCGAGGTGATCTTCGACGCCCGACCCGGCGAATTGTTCGTCGTGCGCAACGTCGCCAATCTCATCCCGCCCTATTCGCCCGACGGCACTTATCATGGCGTCTCCGCCGCGCTCGAATTCGGCATCGGCGCCTTGCGGGTGCAACATATTGTGGTGCTCGGGCATGCCCATTGCGGCGGCGTGCGCGCCTTCGCCGAGGAGCACGCGCCGCTGTCGCCCGGCGACTTCATCGGCCGCTGGATGTCGCTGCTGGCGCCGGCGGCGAAAAAACTCGGCCCCCGCGGCGACACGGCCCCGGCGGATTATCTTAGACGGCTGGAGCAAGCCGCGATCGTCAATAGCCTGGACAACCTGATGACGTTCCCGCGCCTGGCCGAGCTGATCGAGAAGGGCAAGGTCGCAACGCACGGCGCCTATTTTGGCGTCGCCACCGGCGATTTGTCGGTGCTGGATCGGGCGAGCGGGGAGTTCAGGCCGATCGCAGGCAAGTGAGTGCGACCTCCCCGCGAATGCAGCGCAGCTCCCTCTCCCCATGGGGGAGAGGGTTGGGGTGAGGGGGCAAGTAACTTATCGATAGGCTCTATCCCCTCACCCGGCGCACTTCGTGCGCCGACCTCTCCCCCTGGGAGAGGTGAAGGCTACGCCGCCTTGCGCTTGGCCTCGATCAGCTTGCGATTGATCAGGCACTCGGCGATCTGCACCGCGTTGAGCGCGGCGCCCTTGCGCAGATTGTCGGAGACCACCCAGATCTGCAGACCGTTATCGACCGTGGGGTCGGTGCGGATGCGGCTGATGTAAGTCGCGTCCTCGCCGACGCATTCATAGGGTGTGACGTAGCCGCCGGGCTCGTGCTTGTCGATCACCAGGCAGCCGGGCGCGTTGCGCAGAACGGCGCGCGCCTCCTCGACGCTGATCGGCTTTTCGAACTCGATGTTCACCGCTTCGGAATGGCCGACGAACACCGGCACCCGCACGCAGGTCGCGGTGAGCTTGATCTTGGGATCGAGAATCTTCTTGGTCTCGACCACCATCTTCCATTCTTCCTTGGTGTAGCCGTCCTCCATGAACACATCGATCTGCGGAATCAGATTGAACGCGATGCGCTTGGGGAATTTCTTGGTTTCGATCTCGCCGAGCGTGAACACCGCCTTGGTCTGCGTGAACAGCTCGTCCATCGCCTCCTTGCCGGCGCCCGACACCGATTGATAGGTCGCCACCACCACGCGCTTGATGGTGGCCTTGTCGTGCAGCGGCTTGAGCGCGACCACGAGCTGGGCGGTCGAGCAGTTCGGATTGGCGATGATGTTCTTCTTGCGGAAACCGGCGACCGCGTCGGCGTTCACCTCCGGCACGATCAGCGGCACGTCCGGGTCCATGCGCCAGGCGCTGGAATTGTCGATCACCACCGCGCCCTGCGCACCGATCTTGGGCGACCACTCCTTCGACACCGCGCCGCCGGCCGACATCAGGCAGATGTCGACGTCGGAGAAATCATAGTGGTCGAGCGCCTTCACCTTCAGCGTCTTGTCGCCGAACGAGCACTCCTGGCCGATGCTCTTGCGCGAGGCCAGCGCCACCACCTCGTCGGCGGGAAAAGCCCGCTCGGCCAGAATGGCGAGCATTTCGCGCCCGACATTGCCGGTGGCACCTACCACGGCGACCTTGTAAGCCATTGTTAACTCTCCGAAAAATTGATCGGTGCGCAATGACACGGCACAACCGATTGGCAGCGCTTCTAAGCGAGAACGGAGCCTGTGACAACCGCGGCCTGCTGGAGCCAAGGCCATGCATCCGGCCCTGCATTGCTGGCGTGAGGAACTGCCCGCCACCCTGGTGCGGATACTCGCCTATCTGGGGGGAATTACGGTGCTTTCGATGGCGGCCGCGCAATTCTTTCAAGCGCAGCCGGCGGCACGCGTTACGCCGATCCATCGGCCGGAATGGATCGAGATCGAGCGGGCGTTCCCGGCCTTCGCGCTGTCCATCCCCGAAGCGACCGATGTGCCGTCGCGCTACGCCATTCGCCGCCACGCCGAGGGCGGCGGCCGCAAGGACATTCTGGCGCTTGGCGAGCCGGACGGCGTTGCACCTTATCTGCGGGTGGAGATCTACCGGCCGGGCCGCGAGATTCGCCGCTTTGCCAGTCCGCAAGCCGAGATCGCCGCGGCAGCGGCCGCGCTCGGGCCGGTCGCGCTGCGGCAGCGAGCAGGAACCGCTGGCGAGCAAATTCGGCCCGCTGTCGATTGTGACGTTCGAAACCGCGAAAGGCACGCGGCGCCATTGCCTCGGCTTCGTGCGCGACTACGACGATCCGCGCCTGCAATTGTCCGGCTGGTTCTGTCAGGGCGGCGCCGATTTCATCGCGCGCTCGACGCTCGCCTGCGCGCTTGACCGGCTGACGCTGCTCTCCGCCGGCAGCGAAGCCAAGGTCGGCGCGCTGTTCGCGCAAGCCGAACTCAATCGCAGCTTCTGCGGCCAGCGCGATCCAATCCTGGCGGCAACGCCGAAATATAAGCTGCTGTGGAAGGCGCTGGCGACCCGGCCGGAACCGCGCCGGATCGGCCGCTGAACTATGGCAACGAAATTCGCCAAAATCGCGAAGATTCCGCCCCGCCCCGTTGGGGGGCGTTTTCTTGATGATTTGCGGCAACACTTGCCGGCGGCAGCAACAATTGCCTGTGATTGGCCCTGTCGCGGCGAACCGAAGCGGGCTAGACTGCGTTGCAACAAGGAGCCACCGGCGAGGACCCCATGCGTTTGAAATCAATTGCCACCGCGCTTGCCGTTGCCGGAGCCCTCGCCTTGTTGGCCGCGCCGGCCGATGCGGCGGCTAAGAAAAAGCGCGTGGTCACCGCCCGCGGCAACACCGTACTCGTGAGCCGCGATGAAGGCGGCCGCAAGCGCACCCGCATCATCATTCAGAAGCGCTCCTATCTCGATCCGGGCACCGAAACCTTCCCGGGCGAGAACACCGGCCAGGGTTACGCGATGTCGCCAACTCATTCGGCCTCGGGCGTGATCGACAACACGATCTTCGGCATCAGCACGTCGTCCCTGCCGGGGCCGTTCACCCTGCCGGGCAGGAACAATCCCTGGATCGGTTACTGAGCGGCAAGGATCGGAAGGCAACACACGCGGCCCTTGGGCCGCGTTTTTGTTTAGCCGCGATAGCTTTTCCAGCTCCGCCAGGATCGCCGAGCCCATCTCCGAGGTGCTCACCACCTGGGTGCCTTCCGACTTGATGTCGGCGGTGCGCAGACCCTTGTCGAGGGTGGCGGCAATCGCCTGGTCGATCATGTCGGCCTGTTTGCCCATGTCGAACGAGTAGCGCAACGCCATGCCGAACGAGGCGATCATGGCGATCGGGTTGGCGATGCCCTTGCCGGCGATGTCGGGCGCCGAGCCGTGCACCGGCTCATAGAGCGCCTTGCGCTTCCTGGTTTTGGGATCGACCTCGCCGAGCGAGGCCGAGGCCAGCATGCCGAGCGAGCCGGTGAGCATCGAAGCCACGTCCGACAGCATGTCGCCGAACAGATTGTCGGTGACGATGACGTCGAACTGCTTCGGATTGCGCACCAGCTGCATGCCGCCGGCGTCCGCCAGCATATGCTCGAGCTGCACGTCCTTGAATTCGCGCGCGTGCAGCGCCGTCATCACCTCGTTCCAGAGCACGCCTGACTTCATGACGTTGCGCTTTTCCATCGAGGTGACCTTGTTGCGCCGCTTGCGCGCCAGCTCGAAGGCCACGCGCCCGATGCGCTCGATCTCGTAGGTATCGTAGACTTGCGTATCGATGGCGCGCTTCTGGCCGTTGCCGAGATCGGTGATGGTCTTCGGCTCGCCGAAATAAACGCCGCCGGTCAGTTCGCGCAGAATCATGATGTCGAGGCCCTCGACCAGTTCGCGCTTGAGCGAGGAGGCATCGGCGAGCGCCGGATAGGTCACCGCCGGGCGCAAGTTGGCGTAGAGCGCGAGGTCCTTGCGCAGGCGCAACAGGCCGGCCTCGGGGCGCACGTCATAGGGCACCTTGTCCCATTTCGGCCCGCCCACCGCGCCGAAGATCACCGCGTCGGCGGCCTTGGCCTTTTCCATGGTGGCGTCGGTGATGGCGACCCCGTGCGCGTCGTAACAGGTCCCGCCGACCAGGGCTTCCTCGGTCACGAATTTGTCCGGACCCTTCTTGTTGAAGAACTCGATGACGCGCTTCACCTCGGCCATCACTTCGGGGCCGATGCCGTCGCCGGGGAGCAGCAGGAGATTGTGGGTTGCCATGAACGCCTCGCCGTTACTGAACTCGCGCGGAGTGCTAGACGGGCCGGGCGCGGTTGGCAAGGCGCGGCCGGCTTGATCGTGGCGGAGCCGGGCACCATGCTTGCCCGACATGGGGAGGCGATAGGCGCCATGCCGGTACCGCAAATTCGTTTCAGCCTGCGCGGCCGATGCACCGGCCGCCTGCGAAGTGCTGCGGCGCTCGATTATCGAATTGTGCGAGGCCGATCACGGCAACGATCCGCAATTCCTTAGCCGCTGGCTCGCCAACAAGACGCCGGAGAATGTCGCGGCCTGGATCGCCGATGCCGGAAATTTCGTTTATGTCGCGGTCGATGGCGGCAGAATTGCCGGCGTCGCCGCCATGACCCGCGCCGGCCTGGTCACATTAAATTACGTGTCGCCGGACGCCCGCTTCAGAGGCGTCAGCAAGGCGCTGTTGGCGGAGCTTGAACGCAAGGCCGCCGAACTCGGCCTCGCCCAATGCAGCCTCGAGAGCACAAAAACGGCGCGGCGTTTCTACGAGGCGGCCGGCTACCGCGAGCAAGACGGCGTGGCCGGCGGTTGCGGCGGCGATGCGGGAAATTGCCGCCCGATGGTGAAAGCTATCGCCTGACCGGCGCCGGTTACAGCCCGCTGAACCAGTTGTAGCCCTGGTTTTCCCAATAGCCGCCGTGGTCGGTGTTGGTGCACTTCCATCGCCACCACGTATTTCGGCTGCTTGAAGCCGAGCTTGGTGGGCATGCGGATCTTCATCGGGAAGCCGTAGGCGCGCGGCAACAGCTTGTGGTCGAACTTGAACGACATCTGCGTCTGCGGATGCAGCGCGGTCGGCATGTCGATGGTGTTGGTGTAGCCCTCGGCGCATTTGAACCAGATGTATTTGGCGCGCGTGTCGGCGCCGATGCGCTTGAGGAAATCGGACAACACGGCGCCCTGCCAGGAGCCGATGGCGCTCCAGCCCTCGACGCAGACATGGCGGGTGATCTGCGACACCTCGGGCAGCGCGTGCAGCTCGTCGAGCGTCCACGGTTTCTTGTTGTCGACCAGGCCGGCAATCTCAAGCTTGTAGCTGGCGGGATCGACCACCGGCGCCTCGTCCTCGTTGTAATAGGCGTTGAACGGGAACGGCCGCTTGATCGCGCTTTCGGGGAAGGTCGGCGCCAGCTTGGTCGGACTGAACAGCGCGGCCTGCGCGCCGTCGTTGAAGGCGGAAATCTTGCGCAGCACGCCTTCGGCGGTGTCGCCATCGATGATGTCGCAGCCGGTGAGCAGGGCGAGCGCACCCAGGCTCGCCGCCCCGCGCAGGAAGCCGCGGCGCGCCGGATCGGGCATCAGCTTGGCGGCATCCTTGATCAGCAGCCTGGGATCGACGCCGGGAATGATTTTGCGCTGGCGCATCTTGTTGATCCTATTTCCCCGCGACCATGGCGCGCAGGCTCTTCGGCACCAAGAGCGCCAGCGCCACATGCACGACCAGGAAGCCGACGATCGCGCTCATGGCGGCGAAATGCACGTAGCGGGCAAAATCATAGCCGCCGAACAGCGCGGTCAATTCCTGGAACTGCACCGGCTTCCAGATCGACAGCCCCGACAGCACGATCACAATGCCGGTGAGGATCACGCCGGCATAAAGCAGCTTCTGCACCGCGTTGTAGTGCGTTAGATCGTCATGCGCGAGCTGGAAGCTGAGCGCGGCCCTGGCGTCGGCCAGCACCTCGGACGGATAGATCGGCAACAGCTTGCGGCGAAAGCGGCCGCTGGCGATCCCGAGCGTCACATAGACGACGCCGTTGATCACCAGCACCCACATCGCGGCGAAATGCCAGAGCAGCGCGCCGCCGAGCCATTGGCCGAGCGTGATGTGTTTGGAAAATTCGAAATCGAACAGCGGCGAGGCGTTGTAGATTTGCCAGCCGGAGCCGATCATGACCAGGATCGCGAGCGCATTGATCCAATGGCACACGCGTACCCAGCCGGGGTGGATGGCCGCGTCGGCGGGCATGGTGGCGATCGTTTCAGCGGTCATGGCAAGCCTGCCCGTCATTCTAACCAGTATAGGCCCGCAATGAATATACGGCGCGGCCGGGCCCGCGGCTGCGCGAGCCCGGCCGGCAGCCGGGCTTATTTCTTCATGCCGTCTTTGGACATGTCGTCCTTGCCCATGGTGTCCTTCTTCATCGTGTCCTTGGACATGCTGTCCTTGGACATGTCGTCCTTGCCCATGGTGTCCTTTTTCATCGTGTCCTTGGACATGCTGTCCTTGCTCATGGTGTCCTTCTTCATGTCGTCGGCGAAAGCCGGCGCCATGGCAAGCCCGCCAGCGATGGCGGCGGCCAGCACGGCCGAAAACAATTTCTTTTTCATTTCGTATCCTCCTGAGGAATGAACTTGGCAATCCATCCGCTAACACAGGGCTTAAACACGTCCTCATCAGTTTCCCGTTGCTCAAACCTAGCGTTTGGCTCACGGTTTTGTGAGAATGCCTAAGCCGGGCCGGATCAGATGAAGGAGCGCTAGCGTTGAGCCAATCAGCTGTCGCCAAGACCAGTCCCGGAAATTTTTTCGAGGACTTCCGCCTCGGTTCTGAGATTCGCCACGCCACTCCGCGCACGGTCACCCTCGGCGATGTGCGCTCTATAACGGCCTGTTCGGGCCGCGTTTCGCCGTGCAGTCGTCCGATGCATTCGCGGCCAAGATCGGCTATCCGCGCTCGCCGCTCGACGATCTGCTGGTGTTTCACGTGGTGTTCGGCAAGACCGTGCCCGATATCTCGCTCAATGCGGTCGCCAATCTCGGCTACGCCGACTGCCGCTTCCTGAAACCGGTCTATCCCGGCGACACGCTCAACTCGGTGTCGCAGGTGATCGGGCTGAAGGAGAACTCCAACAAGAAGACCGGCATCGTTTATGTGCGCTCGCGCGGATTCAATCAGAATGGCGAAACGGTGCTCGACTATGCGCGCTGGGTCATGGTGCGCAAACGCAACGAGGCGGCGCCAGCGCCCGAGGAACTGGTGCCGGATCTGCCCAAGAGCGTGGAGCCGGATGTGCTCGGCAATGGCTGCCCGATCATCAATTCCGCGGCCTATGACAATACGCTGGCCGGCAGCCCGCACCGCTTCGGCGATTACAAGGTGGGCGAGAAGATCGACCACGTCGACGGCATCACCGTCGAGGACGCCGAGCACATGATCGCCACGCGGCTGTACCAGAACACCGCGCGCATCCACTTCAACCAGTTCGCCGAGAGTAAGGGCCGCTTCGGCAAACGCCTGATCTATGGCGGCCACGCCATTTCGCTGGCGCGCACGCTCACCTTCAACGGGTTCGGCAACGCTTTCCACGTGGCGGGGATCAATGGCGGACGGCACGTGGCACCGCTGTTCGCCGGGCTTACGGTGTTCGCCTGGTCGGAGGTGCTGGCCACTGCCGAGCTGCACGGCCGCACCGACGTGGGCGCGCTGCGTTTGCGCACCGTCGCCACCAAGGATCGCCCATGTCCCGACTTCCCGTACAAGGACGGCGACGAGTACGATCCGGCAGTGATCCTCGATTTGGATTACTGGGTGCTGATGCCGCGGTAAAGCATCCAAGACACGGCGCAGCACGAAGTGGTGCGCTGCCGATCCGAGACCATTTCAAATTCTGAATGTGCAGCGCTCCCGGTTCGGCCGCGCACCGGGCACGAGGATCTACGCACTCGCCCGCAAATGATCGACCAGTTGACGCGCATAGGGCGGCAGCGTGTCGACGTCGCGCACGCAGATCGACAATTCGCGCAACGCCCAGGCGTCGGTCAGGCGAACCGACGAGATCGCCATGTTGCGTTCGATCCGCTTCACGGTCGTCTCCGGCACGATGCCGACGCCGACATTGCATTCGACCAAACGGCAGATGGCGTCGAAGCTGCGCAACTGCACCCGCAGCCGCAAGGGACGGCCGATGCGGTTGGCCTTGTCGGCGAGGAAGCGCTGGATCGCGCTGGCGCGGTCGAGACCGACCATGTCGTAGTCGAGCACCTCGGCGAAGCCGATGCGCGAACGGCTGGCGAGTGGATGGCTGCGCGCGACCACCAGCACGAAGCGGTCGCTGCGGAACGGAAAAGTGTACAGCCCGCCGTAATCGACGGTGCCGGCGACAATGCCGATATCGGCGGCGCCTTCCGCCATCAGGCCGACGATCTCGTCGGAGAGGCGCTCCTCGAGATCGACGCTGATATCGGGATAGGCCATCAGGAACGAGCTCAGCGTTTCCGGCAGAAATTCGGTGAGCGCATTGGTATTGGACAGCACCCGCACCTGGCCGGCGAGCCCGCGCGCGTACGGGCTGAGATCCTCCCGCAAGCGTTCGGTCTGCTCCAGGATTCCGCGCGCGTGCTGCAGCAAGGTACGCCCGGCCGGCGTCGGCACCACGCCCTGGCGCCCGCGCACCAGCAATTCGGTGCCGAACGCCAATTCCATCTTGCGGATACGGGTTGACGCGGCGGCCAGCGCCAAATTGGAGCGCGCCGCGCCATGGGTGATGCTGCCCGCCTCCACAATGTGGCGGAACAGATTGAGATCGGTGAAATCGAAGCGCATGGGAGAAGGCAGCCTTCTTATTTTACGAAGGCAGGCTACGCAAAACGCATATTGCGCCATGCTATTCATCAGTTCAAGCTTCGTAATTGATAAAGTAGCCGGATACGGCCAGATTAATGGCCGAAAACGGCGGGTTCTGAATGGCGCGCAAGACACGCGAGGTTGTTTCGTTGTCTTGCGCGCTTAAAATTTGACGTCGAATGCTTGGGTTTATCGCGGATTGGTGCGTTGCGGCGCTGACGGACTTTGGTTAGGAACCGGCCACGGTCGGCGGCGCGTTCAAGCGGTAAATTCTGAGCGATCTGGAGAATGACGATGGCCGAGATTGAGGCGGGATCGACGGCAGGGCCGCGACGGCCCCGTCCGCTCTCTCCGCATTTGCAAGTCTATAAGCTGATGCTGACGTTCGTCATGTCCGGCTTCCATCGCATCAGCGGCGCCGTATTGTATTTTGGCATGTTGCTGATCGCCTGGTGGCTGATCGCGGCAGCCTCCGGCCCCAACGCCTACGGTTATTTCGAATGGTACATGGGCAGCTGGATCGGCCGGCTGGTGCTGTTCGGTTACACCTGGGCCTTGCTGCATCACATGCTCGGCGGCATTCGCCACCTGATCTGGGACCTCGGCCTTGGCTTCGAGCCGGCCGAGCGCGAGTTCCTGGCGCTGGCCACCATTGTCGGCTCGATCGCGCTCACAATCATCGTCTGGGTGATCGGCTATCTCGCCATGGGAGGCCCGCGATGAAAGGAACTCAAATGCGCACGCCGATGAGTCGCGTTCGCGGGCTCGGCGCCGCCCACACCGGCACGCAGGCTTTCTGGCATCAGCGCATCACCTCGGTCGCCGGGATCCCGCTTTGCATCGCGGCGATTGTCATCGTCATCGCGCTGCTCGGGCGCAGTCACGCGGCGGTCGTGCAAATTCTCGGATCGCCGATCGTGGCGATCATCATGCTCCTGTTCATCGTCAACACGGTCTACCACATGTGGATCGGCATGCAGGAGATCATCGTCGACTACGTGCACGAGGATAAGCTCAAGCTCGCAAGCTTGCTGGCGAATACATTCTTCTGCTTCGCCATCGCGCTCGCCTCCGCCTTCGCCATCCTCAAGCTCTCGTTCGGGGTCTGAGTCATGGCGAAGAATGGAAAATCGAACGACGCTCCCGCAGTCAACGGCCGCGCCTACCCGATCGAGGATCACAACTACGACGTGGTGGTGATCGGCGCCGGGGGCTCCGGCCTGCGCGCCGTTGTCGGTTGCAGCGAGGCCGGCCTGCGCACCGCCTGCATCACCAAGGTGTTCCCGACCCGCTCGCACACAGTTTCCGCGCAAGGTGGCATCGCCGCCGCGCTCGGCAATATGGGCGAGGACGACTGGCGCTGGCATATGTACGACACCGTCAAGGGTTCCGACTGGCTCGGCGACCAGGACGCCATCGAATATCTCTGCCGCAACGCGCCGGACGCAGTCTACGAACTGGAGCATTGGGGCCTGCCGTTCTCGCGCCGGGAAGACGGCAAGATCTATCAGCGGCCATTCGGCGGCATGACCACCCATTTCGGCAAGGGCACCGCGCAGCGCACCTGCGCCGCCGCCGACCGCACCGGCCACGCCATGCTGCACACCATGTACGGCCAGGCCTTGCGGCATTCAGCGGAGTTCTACGTCGAATATTTCGCCATCGACCTGATCATGGACGACGAGGGCCGCTGCCGCGGCGTGATCGCACTCAACCTCGACGACGGCTCGATCCATCGCTTCAGCGCCAACATGGTCATGGTCGCCACCGGCGGCTACGGGCGCACCTATTTCTCCTGCACCTCGGCGCATATCTGCACCGGCGACGGCAATGCGATGGTGCTGCGCGCGGGGCTGCCGCTGCAAGACATGGAATTCGTGCAATTCCATCCGACCGGCATTTACGGCGCCGGCTGCCTGATCACCGAAGGCTCGCGCGGCGAAGGCGGCTATCTGGTCAATTCGGAAGGCGAACGCTTCATGGAGCGTTACGCGCCGTCGGCCAAGGACCTGGCCTCGCGCGACGTGGTTTCGCGCGCCATGACCATCGAGATGCGCGAGGGACGCGGGGTCGGCAAGAACAAGGACCACATCTATCTGCATCTCGATCATCTCGATCCCGCGGTGCTGCATGAACGGCTGCCGGGCATCGCGGAGCTGGCGCGTATCTTCGCGGGCGTCGATATCACCCGCGAGCCGATTCCGGTGCTGCCGACCGCGCACTACAACATGGGCGGCATTCCCACCAACTATCATGGCGAGGCGCTGACCAAGAAAGATGGCAATGCCGACAGCGTCGTGCCCGGCTTGATGGCGCTGGGCGAGGCGGCCTGCGTGTCAGTGCACGGCGCCAACCGGCTCGGTTCGAATTCGCTGATCGATCTGGTGGTGTTCGGCCGCGCCGCCGCGCATCGCTGCGCCGAACTGGTCTCGCCCGGCGACAAGCAGCCCGCGCTGCCGAAGGATTCCGCCGATCGCGCGCTCTCCCGGCTCGACAAGTTCCGCAACGCCTCGGGCGGTACGCGGACCGCGCAACTGCGCCTCACCATGCAGAAGGTCATGCAGAACCATTGCGCGGTATTCCGCACCGGCAAGGTGCTGGAAGAAGGCAACAAGCTGATCCATGACGCCTACGAAAACATGTCGGATATCGCCGTCAGCGACCGTTCGCTGATCTGGAATTCCGACCTGATCGAGACGCTCGAACTCGACAATCTCATGGCGCAAGCGGTCGTCACCATGGCTTCGGCAAAGAACCGCACCGAAAGCCGCGGCGCCCATGCGCGCGAGGACTTCCCCAAGCGCGACGACAAGGAATGGATGAAGCACACGCTGTCCTGGCTGGACAATAAGGGCAATGCGAAACTCGACTACCGGCCGGTGCACACCTACACCCTCACCAACGACATTGCCTATATCGAGCCAAAGGCCCGCGTCTACTGACGCGCTGGCCCTCTGATCCAAAACGCGGATAGCCGACATGGTCGAATTTACGCTGCCGAAAAACTCCAAAATCACGCAAGGGCAAACCTGGCCGCACGCGCCCGGGGCCGTGCACGAGACCGAGTTTCGCATCTACCGCTGGAGCCCGGATGACGGCGCCAATCCGCGCGTCGATACCTACTACGTCGATCGCGACGCTTGCGCGCCGATGGTTCTCGACGCGCTCATCTGGATCAAGAACAACATCGACCCGACGCTCACCTTCCGCCGCTCCTGCCGCGAAGGCGTATGCGGCTCCTGCGCCATGAACATCGACGGCACCAACACGCTCGCCTGCACCAAGGCGATCGACGACGCCAAGGCGCCGGTGCGTATCTATCCGCTGCCGCACCAGCCGGTGGTGAAGGATCTGGTGCCGGACCTGAAGAATTTCTACGCGCAATACGCTTCCATCGAGCCCTGGCTCAAGACCGTGACGGCGACGCCCGAGAAGGAATGGACCCAGAGCCACGAGGACCGCGTAAAGCTCGACGGCATGTACGAATGCATTCTGTGCGCGTGCTGCTCGACCTCGTGCCCGAGCTACTGGTGGAACTCGGATCGTTACCTCGGCCCGGCGGCGCTGCTGCAGGCCAATCGCTGGGTCAAGGACAGCCGCGACGAGGCCACCGGCGAGCGGCTCGACAATCTCGAGGACCCGTTCCGGCTCTACCGCTGCCACACCATCTTGAACTGCTCGAAGGCGTGCCCGAAGGGCCTCAACCCGGCAAAGGAGATCGCCGAGTTGAAGAAGGCCATGGTCGACCGGCAGGTCTAGCTTCGGACAAATCCGCACAGGCGGCGCGCTGCAACTGGCCGCGGCCGCAAATCTTGTGGCATAATCATTGCAAAATCCGCACGGTGGCCCAATTCGGCCGCAGCCTGTGGCCATAGTTTCGTCCCGCGGCGGTCACACCGGCGACAAACGCGGGCAATTATGTGAAGTTCTGCCAAACGCAAGCGCCAAGGAATGGCGTGCCCTGTCTGGATGAGGAAAGGCCCTAGCAATGAAGCTCAAACTACTCTTGGTGGTAAGCGTCGCCGCCCCATGTTTTGCCATCGGCGCAACCGTTGCTGCAGCCGAGCATCATTCGGACATGGTGGTCGCGCAGGCGCAGCAGCAAGGCGATAAGGATAAGGATAAGGACAAGCGTAAGCAGCGCGGCGGCCAGCAGCAGCATAATCGAAAGCCTGGTCAGCAGCAGATGCAAAAGCCGGTGCAAAACCAGCCGATGCACAAGCCGGTTCAGCAGCAGATGCAGAAGCCGGCTCAAAACCAGCAGATGCACAAGCCGGTTCAGCAGCAGATGCAGAAGCCGGCTCAAAACCAGCAGATGCATAAGCCGGTTCAGCAGCAGATGCAGAAGCCGGTGCAAAACCAGCCGATGCACAAGCCGGTTCAACAGCAGATGCAAAAGCCGGTGCAAAACGAGCAGATGCACAAGCCGATTCAACAGCAGATGCAGAAGCCGGTGCAAAACCAGCCGATGCACAAGCCGATTCAACAGCAGATGCAGAAGCCGGTTCAAAATCAGCAGATGCAGAAGCCGATTCAGAACATGCAGACCCAGCAACATCCGGTCATAGCCCCGGGCAACCGGCGGCTAGATCAGGTGCGCGGCGAACGGCACGAGTCCCGCCAGGGCAACCGCCTCGTGATCCAGGAACAGAATCGCACCATCATCCGCGAGGGCGGCCATACGATTATCCGGCATGACGATATCGACCGCTTCCGGCGCGGCGCGCGTGATGTCGATGTCCATGTCCAGCATCGCGGCAACGAAACGGAAACCATCATCGTCCGGCCGGACGGCGTGCGGATCATCACCATCGTCGATACCGACGGCCGCTTGCTGCGGCGCATCCGGCGCGACCGCGACGGCCGCGAATTCGTGCTGATCGATAATCGCCACAGGGGACCGGCCGGCGGCTTCGGCTTCATCGCCAATCTGGCAGCGCCCCGCGTCCATATCCCGCGCGACCGCTACATCGTCGATGCCGACCGGGCCGACCGCGACCTGCTCTATGAAACCTTGATCGCGCCGCCGGTCATGCATATCGACCGCCGCTACTCGCTCGACGAGATCCGTTATACGCACAACCTGCGCGAATGGATGCCGCGGATCGACCTCGACTCCATCACCTTCGAATCCGGATCGTGGGATGTGACCCCGGACCAGGCGCGGCAACTCGAACCGATCGCAGAGGCGATGCGGCGGGCGATCGAACGCAACCCCAACGAGGTCTACCTGATCGAAGGACACACCGACGCGGTCGGCTCCGACGTCGACAATCTGTCGCTGTCCGATCGCCGCGCCGAGGCGGTAGCCGAGATCCTGACGCAGGACTTCGGCATTCCGCCGGAAAACCTGACCACCCAGGGTTACGGCGAACAGTACCTCAAGGTGCCGACACAAGGGCCGGAACGGCTGAACCGCCGCGTCACGGTACGCCGCATCACGCCGTTGCTGGAGGGACGAAACTAGGCTCCGGGCGCCAGCCATTCACCATCGTCATGGCCGGGGTTGCCCCGGCCATCGACGATTTCGCCTTTGCACGGCGCCTAAGACGTAGATGCCCGCGATACACGCGGGCATGACGGTTGCATTGCCGTCGTCTATATTTTTCCGCCATGGACGAGCCCGCGCTCAGCTTTCAAGGCGTCACGCTGTCACCGCAGAAAGAAACGGTGCGCGTATTCTACAAGGAACTGTGGGATCACGCCGACAAAAGCCTGATCCCGGCGATCTTCCATTCCGATTTCACCTTCCGCGGCTCGCTCGGACCGACGCTGGTCGGTCACGCTCAATTCGCCGGCTATGTCGATTGGGTCACGGCCGCGTTCGGCCAATACACCACCGACATTCTGGCGCTGATCGAGGAAGGCAACCGCGTCAGCGGCAAGATGAGGTTCCACGGCTTTCACCGCCAGGAGCTGTTCGGCGTGCCGCCTACGGGCAAGCACGTGTGGTGGACCGGGATGCCGATTTTCACCTTCGAGGGGCCTAAGGTGCGCGACCTGTTCGTACTCGGCGATATTTACGGCCTGATCGAACGGCTGAAAGGCTAGGCTTTGCCGCTTTGCGCTTGATTTGTTGCGCGGCGCCTACCTGCATTTATTGGCGAAGCAAAGCTTTTCCAGTTCGGGGAACGGCTTATAGGCGGCGTTGCCGCACTGCTCGGGGCTGGCTTCGACCAACTGGTTGAGACGACCGCCGTAGAAATAAGCGATGCGGTCCTTGCTGCCGGCATATTGCCGGTTCAGGTCCCTGGCGTTGAAGCGGACACAGGCCGTGTAGCGCTGATTCTTGCCGATCGGCGAAAGCAGGGGATCGGAAATAAAGGCGTCGTGCACATTGGTCGGATCGTCGAGCGATTGCATCAGCGTATTCAGAATTTCCTTTTTGTAATCGGTGGGAAACCTATTGGGGTCCACTGGCGGCGTTTTGGTCGAGCAGGCCACGAGCGCCATCGCAAAGGCCGGCGCTAACCACAACCTAGCTGCGTTTCGTCGCATCAAACCTATCCTCGTCGCCGCGGCGGGGGTCGGCTCCCCGCGCTTTGTCCAAAAAAATCTCGCGCGATATTATTGCGTCATGTCCGCCTTCGGTCCAGCCGCGGCACAGCTTGCGCTCAATCGAGCTTGAGCTTCTTGCGCCGCTGCGCGAGCGTGCGCAGCCGCAAGGCATTGAGCTTGATGAAACCTTCGGCATCGCGGTGATCGTAGGCGACCGCGCCTTCCTCAAAAGTGACCAGCTCCTGGTCGTACAGCGAATAATTGCTCTCGCGGCCGACCACGGCGACATTGCCCTTGTAAAGCTTGAGCCGGACGCGGCCGGTGACGAACTTTTGGCTATAATCGATCGCGGCTTGCAGCATCTCGCGCTCCGGCGCGAACCAGAAGCCGTAATAGACCAACTCGGCATATTTCGGCATCAGCTCGTCCTTGAGATGCGCAGCACCGCGGTCGAGCGTGATCTGCTCGATGCCGCGATGGGCGGCGAGCAAAATTGTGCCGCCCGGCGTCTCGTACATGCCGCGCGACTTCATGCCGACGAAGCGGTTCTCGACCAGGTCGAGCCGGCCGATGCCGTTGGCGCGGCCGAGCTCGTTGAGCCGGGCGAGCAGCGTCGCCGGCGACATTTTCTTGCCGTCGATCGCCACGGCATCGCCGCGCTCGAAATCGACGGTGATATAGGTCGCCTTGTCCGGCGCCTTTTCCGGGTCGATGGTGCGCGAGTAGACGTAATCGGGTACTTCCCGCGCCGGGTCTTCCAGCACTTTGCCTTCCGACGAGGCGTGCAGGAGATTGGCGTCGACCGAGAACGGCGCCTCGCCGCGCTTGTCCTTGGCGATCGGGATTTGATGTTTTTCCGCGAATTCGATCAGCTTCGTGCGCGAGGTCAGGTTCCATTCCCGCCAGGGCGCGATCACCGTCACATCGGGCTTGAGCGCATAGTAAGTCAGCTCGAAGCGCACCTGGTCGTTGCCCTTGCCGGTGGCGCCGTGGCAGACGGCGTCGGCGCCGACCCGCTCGGCGATCTCGATCTGCTTCTTGGCGATCAGCGGCCGCGCGATCGATGTGCCGAGCAAATATTGCCCCTCGTACTGCGCATTGGCGCGGAACATCGGGAACACGTAGTCGCGCACGAATTCCTCGCGCAGGTCCTCGACGAAGATGTTCTCCGGCTTGATGCCGAGGAGCAGGGCCTTCTGGCGCGCCGGCTCGAGCTCCTCGCCCTGACCGAGATCGGCGGTAAAGGTGACGACCTCGCAGCCATAGGTGGATTGCAGCCACTTCAGGATGATCGAGGTGTCGAGGCCGCCCGAATAGGCGAGCACGACTTTCTTGGGGCTCTTTTTGTCACCTGAGGGCATCGTGTTTCTTTCCGTGGCGGGCCGGGGGCATGGCCCGGCGCCCTTCCCGGCTTTGTTGAACTCAGGATGGCCGCGGCGGTCAAGGGGCGCCGGCACCTTCTCTGCTGCGACCGGGGCCGCTTCCGCGGCCACGGGCTCCAGCGGGCATCCAGTAAGGGCCGCGGTTTTACTCCGTCACGTCCTCATAGACGTCCATGTCGGCGCTGCCCGCCAGAATGGCGCGCCAGCCTTGCAGGAAGGTGCGCACCATCGGGTCGCTCGCGACCTTGTGGCGGTTGAGTTCGAGCGCGGCGTGCGCCTCGTATTCGATTTCGATCAAGAGCTGGGCCCGATCATCGACATTCTGCAGCACGCGAAAGCTGGCGCCGCCGAGCGTCCGATAGAACGGTGCGGCGCTGCGGATGAGCGTCAGCACTTGCCCGGCGTCGCCCAGCGCCCGCATCTTGATCTGTAGGACTCGTTTGACGTCTTCCTCAGGCTCCGCCATGGGCTCCTCCCGGCACGAATCGACGCGACTGTAGCACCGCGCAGGTTGCCGCTGTCACGATAGCGTAATCAAACGGCCCGGTGCTTGCCATGACGATAGTCAAAGCTCAGTTTTCCGCTTGTTGAAAAATCCGGCGATGGCTGCGGACATCCGTTCGAGCCCGCGCTCGATGCCGTCGTCGGTGAGCCGTGCGGGCGGCCAGCGGTAGATCAAGCCATGCACGATCCAGATGATCAAATAGGTGAACACACCGGCGAACACAACGTCGGAGAAGAAATGCGCGCCCGCCAGCATGCGTAAGACGGCCATGCCGACGCCGAGCGCGAGTGCCGCGCCATAGGCGAGCGCGCGCCATTGCGGCGGGGCCAGCGCCGCCGGCGCCAGCGTCCAGAACGCGCCGGACACATCGCCGGAGACGAATGAGCAGTTGCCCGGGCAATCGCCGCGCGGATCCCACCAAGCCACGAAATGCTGATCGCCGCCGAACTGCGCGACGTCGATCGGCCGCGGCCGGCCCCAATGATCCTTGAGTCCGACATTGACGAGCAGGCCGGGCCCTAAGGCCAGTGTCGCCATCAGAAACACGATCGCGCGGCCGGAGATCAGCAGCTTGCGCGTCGGCAAGATCAGCTTGATGACCAGCGCGGCCACTGCCGGCAGGATCAGCAAGGCCGCCACCCAAAGCCCGAGATTGCGGGCGAGCATCAGCGGCGGATAAACGCGCAGGCCGAAATTGTTGCCGCCGAGGACGATGGCGTGAAACGGCGCGGCAATCATCAGGTCGAGCTGCGGATAGAGCCCGAAAGCCGGGCCGACGACGGCGGCCAGGCCAAGCGCGACGATCAATCCGCGGCGGTTCATGCTTTTCCTTGGCGCATGATTTTATCCGAAACCCGGACGTCCCGCCGCGCGATCAGGCGCTGCGGTCCCGGGCGCGACCGGGGTCTAGCCGAGCGGGACCGCGAAGGGAAGTCAGCCGGCGCGCCAGGCCCCGGCCCTGCGGCCGGCGATCAGCCAATAGACGACGCCGCCGATAATCCCGGCCGCCGCCGCCAACTGCAAGGCGTGACCGACCGGCGTTACGTCGGTGGTATTTTCCAGCCGCACGGAAATATCGGAGCCGAAATACGACGCCAGTCCGACCAGAGCGCCGGCGACGCAGTAATAAATGATACTGCGGATGCGCAGGGCTTCCGCCAGCACGATCAACAAGGCCGCCGGCGCCATCGCCACGGCGCCGACAAAGCTGGTCGCGAAAAACGAAACGACGAAGAACTGCACGCGTTCGACCGGATCGGAATCCATCGCCGGCCAATCCGGCACCATGATGCCGATGGCGAGCGCGATGCCCGCGGCCACGCTGGCCACGATCAGGGCGAAGAAAATGACGACGATCCGGCCGAGCAGTGACATGGGCTTTACCTGTCCGTGAAGAGGCAGCGGCAGTCTTACTCCACCATGGCCATGGCGCGCAGCGCCATGCGCTCGCGCGCCGAGAGTTTTTCGGTCGCGCTCTTGAGCTGGCCGCAGGCCGCCAGAATGTCGCGCCCGCGCGGCGTGCGCACCGGCGAGGCATAGCCGGCGTCGAACACAACTTGAGAGAATTTTTCGATCTGCTCCCAGTCCGAGCATTCGAATCGGCTGCCGGGCCAGGGATTGAACGGGATAAGATTGATCTTGGCCGGGATGCCTTTGAGCAGACGCACCAGCGCCTTGGCGTCGTCGATCGAATCGTTGACGCCCTTGAGCATGACGTATTCGAAGGTGATGCGCTTGGCGTTCGAGAGGCCGGGATAATGGCGGCAGGCCTCCAGCAATTGCGCGATCGGGTATTTGCGGTTGAGCGGCACCAGCTCGTTGCGCAATTCATCGCGCACCGCGTGCAGCGACACCGCCAGCATGCAGCCGATCTCGGCACCAGCGCGTTCGATATTCGGAACCACGCCAGAGGTGGAGAGCGTGATACGGCGCTTGGAAATCGCGATGCCCTCGCCATCGGCGACGATCAGCAGCGCGTCGCGCACGGCATCGAGATTGTAGAGCGGCTCGCCCATGCCCATCATCACGATATTGGTCACGCAGCGATCGCCGGTCGAAATGACGCCATCGCTCGGGCGCACGCCGCCCGGCCAGTCGCCCAAGCGATCGCGCGCCACCATCACCTGGCCGACGATCTCGCCGGCGGTGAGGTTGCGCACCAATCGCTGCGTGCCGGTGTGGCAGAATGCGCAGGTGAGCGTGCAGCCAACCTGACTTGAGACGCACAATGTGCCGCGTTCGGTATCGGGGATATAGACGCATTCCACTTCGTGCGGATGCTCGCCCTGCACTTCGCCCGGCAGCCGCAACAGCCATTTGCGAGTGCCGTCGACCGAAACCTGCTCGGCCACCACTTCGGGGCGGTCGAGCGTGAAATTCTCGGCGAGCTTGGCGCGCAGCCCCTTCGACACGCTGGTCATTCGATCGAAGTCGGTGAAGCCGCGGAAATAGATCCAGTGCCAGAGCTGCTGCACCCGCATCTTGCGCTGGTCTGCGGGCACGCCGATCGCGCCCAGCAACGCACCGAGCTGCGCGCGCGTGAGCCCGATCAGCGACGGCTTCTCCGGCGCGACATAGCGCTCAAGCGGCGCCTTCTCGACGAAGGGCGCCGAGGCCGGTGCGATTTCGATCGTGCTTGCCATGGGCTCAGTCGGTCATCGCCGCGCGCGGCGGCATTGACGGCAATATAGGGCGTGCACGCCTTACTTGCACTCCTCCGCCACCTTGTCGAGCGCCTGGCTCAATCCTTTCAGCGAATAGGTGTCGGTGGTCTTGGTGCCGTGGGTGGACACGCTCTTGACCACCATGTCGGCGCCCTTGCGCATGGCCTCGACCATCTGCGCTTCCTCGGCGGCGTTCTTCACCCAGGCGCCGTCGTTCTGGGTGTACATCACATAGCTCGCCGAGCCGATGGTGGCGGTGGCGTCGACACCCGGCTTCTGCGGGTAGCCGACGATCATCGATACTTCATTGACCACCTTCTCGGCCGGACGGGTCGAGACGAAGGCATAGGACGGATCGCGGTTGCGGCCGACCGGATCGGTCACCGCCGAGGTCGGCTTTGACAGCGCGAAGCATATCTTCTTGCCGCCGGGCGTCGCCTTGTAGGCGCCCCAGTCGCTGAACTGCCCGAGCAGCACCGCCTGCTCGGTCGGGCTGGGCTTGGCGGGTTTCTTATTGTTCTGCGCATAGGCGGCCGGGCAACCGACCACGGCGGCGGCGGTCAGCAATACAATCGCGCGGCTTTGCCAAAATATCTTCGTCATCGGGCCCTACCGGTTGAAGTGGATGATGGCATTCAAGCCGCCCCCAAAGACCAGCGGGATACTAACCCATTAGGGGCGTATATCGGCAAGGTGAAGGCGGCAATCCGCCGCCCCCCGCGAACTATAGGCCGAAAGTTGGCGCCGCCAAACCGGCCCGGCGGCGTGCTAGACAGGCTGCCGTAGCGCATGCGATCGAGCCGCCATGAAAGCCCTGCTCTGCACCCATTACGGCACTCCCGACGACCTTGAACTTGCCGAGCTCGCCGACCCCACACCCGGGCCGGGCGAAGCGGTGGTGCGGGTCAAGGCGGCAGCGCTGAACTTCTTCGACACGTTGATTATTACCGGCAAATACCAACACAAGCCGGCTTTCCCGTTCTCGCCCGCCGCCGAATTTTCCGGCAAGGTCGAAAGCGTCGGGTCCGGCGTCGCCGGCTTTGCGCCCGGCGACCGCGTCATCGGCAATATCGGCTGGGGCGCCGCGCGCGAGAAAGTCGTGCTCGCCGCCGAGCAGCTCATCGCCATGCCGGCCGGATTGGATTTCGACCGCGCGGCCGGCCTCACTGTCACCTACGGCACCTCGATGCATGCGTTGAAGGACCGCGCCAAGCTCAAGCCTGGCGAGACGCTGGCCGTGCTGGGCGCGGCCGGCGGCACCGGCCTCTCCGCGGTTGAGCTCGGCAAGCTCATGGGCGCGCGCGTGATCGCCTGCGCGTCGTCCGACGAAAAGCTCGCCTTCGCGCGCCGGCACGGCGCCGACGAGGGCGTGAACTATGCCACGACCGACCTCAAGGACGCGCTGCGCCAGCTCACCGGCGGCAAGGGCGTTGATGTGGTCTACGATCCGATTGGCGGGACGCAGGGCGAAGCCGCGTTGCGCGGCATGGATTGGGGCGGGCGTTATCTCGTCATCGGCTTTGCCGCCGGCGACATGCCGAAGCTGCCGCTCAACTTGGTGCTGCTGCGCAGCTATGACGTGCTCGGCGTCTACTGGGGCGCCTGGATCCTGCGCGACCCGCAGGGCCATCGCGCCAACATGCTGCAAATCCTCGACTGGTGCGCGCAAGGCAAACTGTCCTCGCATGTGCATGCGGTCTATCCGCTTGAGCAGGCGCCGGCCGCGCTCAAGGCGATCGCCGCGCGCCAGGTGATGGGCAAGGTGATCTTGCGGCCTTAGAGCCGGTGCAGCGCGTTACGGGCCGCGTCCCGATGCAGCGGGCTTATATGGTCGGCAACCAACTTGATCGCGGTCGCCAGCACCGCGGCATCGTCGGTGAAGCCGATGACCGGCAATACGTCGGGAATGGCGTCGACCGGCAGCACAAAATAGGCGATGGCCGCGACCAGCGTCGCCTTCACCTGCAGCGGCGTGTTGCGGTCGAACGCGCAGTAGTAGGCGGCCAGCAGATCCTCGACGAAGGGAATGCGCGCGGCCACGCGCCGAATCTTGCGCCAAAAGCTGCGGCGCAGTGCGCTTTCGTCATCTTCGTTCCGCCAGAAGGTGGCGCGTGCGAATGCCATAGGGTGAATTTGGTAGCCGATTTCGCTCTGCGCAAGGTGTGCCGGGCGATCATGCTTGTCCGCGGGGAACTTGGCTGTTTGAAAATCGAAGCGGCAAACACACGTCAAATGGACGTCACCCTGCGATCTTATCCATTGCCTCGGCGAGCTTGAGGTCGAGCTCGGTCACCCCGCCGGCATCATGGGTCGCGAGCGTCACCGCCACGGTCTTGTAGACGTTGAACCATTCCGGATGGTGATCCATTTTCTCCGCCACCAGCGCCGCCCGCGTCATGAAGCCGAAGGCCTGGTTGAAATCCTTGAAGGTGAATGTCTTGGCAATGGCGTCGCGGCCGGCCACCTCGGACCAGCCGGCGAGCGTGGCCAAACCCGCTTTGCGGGCTTCCGCGGTCAATTTCTGCGCCATGACAAACCTCTCGCATTGAAAGCTTGCGACCCTCGCAAAGGGTCCGTCGCGATACTAGCTTTAAGGTGGCGACCCCGACCATACGAGGCTTCGCATGTCCTGGTCTTTGAACATCGGCAAAGTGGCGGGCACGGTGGTACGCATCCACCTGACCTTTCTGCTGTTTCTCGCCTGGATCTTCGCCGCCAGCTATGCCCAGGGTGGCGCCGCCACCGCCTGGGACAGTCTCACCTTCATGGTCTTGCTGTTCCTGTGCGTGCTGCTGCACGAGTTCGGCCATATATTCACCGCCCGCGCCTTCGGCGTGCCGACGCCCTATGTGACGCTGCTGCCGATCGGCGGCGTCGCCCAGCTCGAGCGCATCCCCGAGGAGCCCGGGCAGGAATTCCTCATCGCCATCGCCGGTCCACTGGTGAACGTGGTCATCACCATTCTGCTGGTGGCGATCGGCGGCGCGACCTTGCAAACAAGCGCCGCCGCCGGTCTCGACAACACGCAGTTTTCGCTGGTCGACCGGCTGGCGGCGGTGAACCTGTTCCTGGCGCTGTTCAACCTGATTCCGGCCTTTCCGATGGACGGCGGCCGCATCTTTCGTGCGCTGCTGGCCACCCGGTTCGGCTATGTGCGTGCCACCGAGATCGCCGCGGCCATTGGCCAGTTCGTCGCCTTCGCGCTCGGCTTCATCGGCCTGATGTACAATCCGATCCTGATCTTTATCGCCATTTTCGTCTATCTCGCAGCCTCGTCGGAAGCGCACATGGTGGCGTTGCGCGCCGCCTCGCGCGGCGTGCCGGTGAGCCATGCCATGGTGACGCATTTCGCCACGCTCGCCCCGCAGGCGCATTTGGACGAGGCGGTGCAGACCTTGCTGCAGACCGGCCAAGGCGAGTTCCCGGTGGTGGATGGCGCCGGCAGGCCGGTCGGCGTGCTCGGCCGCGCCGATCTCATCCGCGCCATCAAGACGCTCGGACCCGACGCCCGCGTTGCCGACGCCATGACGGCGGAGTTGCCGACCATCGGCCACCGCGCGACGCTCGAGCAGGCATTCAAGCTGCTGGTGCAGAAAGCAGGGCCGGCGGTCGGCATCACCGACGCGGCCGGTAAACTGATCGGGCTGGTCACCGGCGAAACCATCGCCGAGATGATGATGCTGCAGGATGCCATGCCCAAAGGCGCGCAAGCCGGCCCCTGGGGCCGGCCGGCGGGGCTGACGGTTTAACCTCATTCGGGAGCCGGCATAACTAGCGGTTGCTTCCGGCCGCTTCGTGACTATATTGCGCCGCAATAGCTTCGCGTCGCGGGTCCCAACGGGCCCGCGCTTTGGTTTTGGATCCCAATGAACCTCCGCAACGTCGCCATCATCGCCCACGTCGACCACGGCAAAACCACGCTGGTCGACCGGCTGCTGCAGCAATCCGGCGCCTATCGCGAGAACCAGCGCGTGGTCGAGCGCGCCATGGATTCCAACGACCTCGAGCGCGAGCGTGGTATCACGATCCTCGCCAAGGCGGCCTCGGTGCTCTGGAAGGACACCCGCATCAATATCGTGGATACGCCCGGCCACGCCGATTTCGGCGGCGAGGTGGAGCGCATTCTCAACATGGTCGATGGCGCGCTGGTGCTGGTTGACGCCGCCGAAGGCCCGCTGCCGCAGACCAAGTTCGTGGTCTCCAAGGCGCTGAAGATGGGGCTCAAGCCCATCGTCGTCATCAACAAGGTGGACCGCTCCGACGCCAGACCGGTCGAAGTCATCAACGAAGTGTTCGATCTGTTCGCGGCGCTCGACGCCAGCGACGAGCAACTCGATTTCCCGATCCTTTACGGCTCGGCCAAGCAGGGCTGGATGGCGACCAGCCTCGAAGGATCGCACGACGACGGCATGCGGCCGCTGTTCGATCTCATTCTCAGCCACGTCAAGCCGCCGGTGGTGGAAGCCGGCCCGTTCCGCCTGCTCGGCACCATTCTCGAAGCCAATCCCTATCTCGGCCGTCTCGTCACCGGCCGCATCACCTCCGGGTCGGTGAAGCCCAACCAGCAGGTCAAGGTGCTCGACCACGACGGCAAGCTGATCGAGAGCGGCCGCATCACCAAACTGCTGGCGTTCCGCGGCATCGAGCGCGTGCCAGTGGAAGAGGCGGATGCCGGCGACATTGTCGCCGTCGCCGGACTGCCAAACGCGACCGTGGCCATGACGATCTGCGATCCGTCGGTGGAAACGCCAATCCCGGCACAGCCGATCGATCCGCCGACGCTGGCCATGACGTTCCGCGTCAACGATTCACCGCTCGCCGGCACCGAAGGCTCAAAGGTCACCGGCCGCATGATCCGCGATCGCCTGCTGCGTGAGGCGGAAGGCAATGTGGCGTTGCGCGTGCGCGAATCCGACGAAAAGGATTCCATGGAAGTCGCCGGCCGCGGCGAATTGCAGCTCGGCATTCTAATCGAGACCATGCGCCGCGAAGGCTTCGAACTGTCGGTGTCGCGCCCCAAGGTTCTGTTGCGCGAAGACGAAAAAGGCGAATTGCAGGAACCGATCGAAGAAGTCGTCATCGACGTCGACGAGATTCATTCCGGCGTCGTTGTGCAGAAGATGGCCGAGCGCAAAGCCGAAATGATCGAAATGAAGCCGTCCGGCGGCGGGCGCGTGCGCATGGTGTTTTACGCGCCGACCCGCGGCCTGATCGGCTATCAAGGCGAGCTGCTCACCGACACGCGCGGCACGGCGATCCTGAACCGGCTGTTCCACGGCTATGCGCCGCACAAGGGGCCGATCCAGGGCCGCCGCAACGGCGTGCTGATTTCCAACGATCAGGGCGAGGCGGTCGCCTACGCGCTCTGGAACCTGGAAGATCGCGGGCCGATGATGATCGAGCCCGGCTGGAAGGTCTATCGCGGCATGATTGTCGGCGAGCACACCCGCGACAACGACCTGGTCATCAACGTGCTCAAAGGCAAGCAGCTCACCAATATCCGCACCACGTCCAAGGACGAAGCGGTCCGCCTCACCCCGCCGATCCGCATGACGCTGGAAAAAGCGCTCGCCTATATCGAGGACGACGAACTGGTCGAAGTGACGCCGAAGTCGATCCGCCTGCGCAAGAAGCTGCTCGACGAAACCGAGCGCAAGCGGGAAGACCGCGCGCGCTCGGCTGCCGCCGAGGCGGTGTGACGTTGCGCCACCCTGCCAGGCAGCGGGTGGCGATAGTGTCCTATAATGGGACGATTCGAATCTCGAAAATCGAATCACCTGCCGCGGCGGCGCCACCCGATACGCCTCGCAAACCCCGCAAGTGACTACGGTTCGCCCCTGGTCTTGCCTTGCCAGCACGATATTTCAGCAGCCACGGCCTGTTTCGCATCGCCCTGTGGCCAGTAATCCACACCGTCAACGGATCATTAATCATAGGGCTTGAAGCCCGCCGGGTTCGTTGCTTCAATTCTTAAATGAGTACGACCCTCATAGAGATTCGCCGTGCGAAGGCTTCCGACGCGATGGACGTCGCCGCGACCCATGACGAGGCATGGCGCACGGCCTATCAGGGCATCATCCCGGGCAACGAACTCGACAAGCTGATCAACCGGCGCGGGCCGGACTGGTGGGACTCGGCCATTCGCAAAGGCAGCCGTATCACGCTGCTGCAATTCGGCGAGCAGATCGCCGGCTATGCCAATTACGGGCGCAACCGGGCGCGCAGCCTGTTCTATGATGGCGAGGTCTACGAGCTTTATCTGCGTCCCGAATTCCAAGGCCTTGGTTTCGGCCGCCGCCTGTTCTCCGCCGCCCGCAAGGATCTCGTGCAGAGCGGGTTGAAGAGCCTGGTGGTATGGGCGCTGTCCGATAACGAGCCGGCGGTGGAATTTTATCGCGCGCTCGGCGGCCGTGCGGTCGCCCGCTCCTCGGAGCGCTTTGGCGCCAAGACGCTCGACAAGGTCGCCTACGCCTGGCAGGGCTGAGTTTTCCTAAAACTTAAAGCCGTCCTCCTCAGGATGAGGATTAGATGGCCGGCGCTGGCAGGCCTTTCTGCATGCACGCGGCGTGCAGCGTGTTGAGCAAGCAGGCAGGCGATGGTCATCGGCCCGACGCCGCCCGGCACCGGCGTGATCGCGCCGGCAACCTCCTTGGCCTCGGCAAAGGCGACGTCGCCGACGATGCGCGACTTGCCGCCAGCGGCCGGCATGCGATTGATACCGACATCGATCACGGTCGCGCCCGGCTTGAGCCAATAGCCGCGCACCATTTCGGGCTGCCCCATGGCGGCCACCAATAGATCCGCGCGGCCGCACACTGCCGGCAAATCGCGGGTCTTGGAATGGGCGATGGTCACCGTGGCATTTTCCGCCAGCAGCAATTGCGCCACCGGCTTGCCGACGATGTTGGAGCGGCCGACCACCACGGCCTCGAGCCCGGCGAGCGAGGCGTGCACGGTCTTGGCCAGTATGACGCAGCCGAGTGGCGTGCAGGGCACCAGGCCCGGCAGGCCGCTGGCGAGCCGGCCGGCGTTGATGGGATGAAATCCGTCCACGTCCTTGGCCGGATCGATGGCGGCAATGACTTTCTGCGAATTGATCTGCGGCGGCAGCGGCAATTGCACCAGGATGCCGTTCACCTGTTCGTCGGCATTAAGCTCGGCAATCAGATCGAGGAGCTCGGCTTCGCTCACGCTCTCCGGCAAGTGCCGATCGAACGGATGCATGCCGGACTCGGTCACCGCCTTGGACTTGTTGCGGACATAGACTTCGCTCGCGGGATTCTTGCCGACCAGCACGACCGCCAACCCCGGCACGATGCCGCGGTCGCGCCGCAAGCGGTGCACCGCATCCGTCACCTTGCCGCGAAGATCGGCCGAAATCGTTTTGCCGTCGATGATGCGTGCGGTCATGGCAAACTCCTAGCGCGCCGCGCAAATCTTCTCCAGTGCCGCGATCAGCGTGGGCGGATCGCCCGCTATGGCGAGCCGTTTGATGCGGGCCGTGGCGCCCGCAGCCAGCGCGACGTCGCGCGGCGGGACGCCGACCGCCTTGGCAAGCAGCCGGCACACCGCGTCATTGGCTTCGCCCTCGCTCGGCGCCGCCCGCACCCGCGCTTTGAGCACGCTGCGGCCATCGGCCAATTGCTCGACGCCATCAATGGAATCGCGGCCACCCTTGGGCGTCAATCGCACCGCCAGCATCACGCCGCCGGGCGTCGGTACCCAAGGTCGCGCAGCCACCACGTTAGCGCTGCTCGCGCATGAGCTGGTGCGAAATCCGGTCGCCGCTTTTTTGGATCATGCGCTAAAATACGTTCGGATAGATGTACCGGACGATCACGTTTTCCAGCAACAGGATGAGCAGGATCAGGATCACCGGCGACACGTCGATGCCGCCGAGATTGGGCAGCATATTACGGATCGGCCGCAGCAGCGGCTCGGTGAGCCGGTACAGGAAGTCGCCGATCATCGCCACTACCTGGTTACGGGTGTTGACCACGTTGAAGGCGACCAGCCAGGACAGCACGGCGGCGGCGATCAGCATCCAAATATAGATTTGCAGCACCAGCAGAACGATATCGAGAACCGCGCGCATGAGAATCCGCCTGTTCGAGGTGGGCGGAAACTAGCGGTTCGCATGGCCTTGAACAAGCCGACCGGCAGCAAAGAGGCGCATCGCGAATCCATGCCGCGCCTAACATTCTGCCGGCACATGAACTTTTCCGAAGCCGATGCCGACTTTTCGGGATCAGGGGCTATCCTTGACAGCCCGGAACCCTGGCCCTAAATGGCGCCCACTCGCTGAAAACCGCGCAAAAACCTTCGTTGCGCTGCCAAGGCGGGGCCGTAGCTCAGTTGGGAGAGCGCCTCGTTCGCAATGAGGAGGTCAGGGGTTCAAATCCCCTCGGCTCCACCAAACCACTTTCCAGTTACCGACGCCGCGGCGGACAGCGCGCCATCGGGCCAGCCAGCGGCCTTGCTTGCGCTTCTCGCCGCGCGATCTGCAAAGCCGGCCATCAGCGTCAGGCAGCCCACGCGTTGCACCGGCAGCGGCGCATCCAAGATTTCGTGTCGTGGTTACTTTTGGCCCGACGCCGGCCGGCCAGCGCGGTGCGCCGCCGAGATCACGCGGCGGGCCGGTTTGCGCTCGACCACGATAGTGCGCGGCGCCGAGGCCGGACCGGCCAGCAAGACGGACTTGATGACGTCCTTGCGCGGCGGGGCGGCTTTGAGCAGCTCGGCGCGGACCTGATCGTACGGCAACCCAATCAGCGAGGCCGCGATTTTGGCCTGCTCGTCGAGTTCGTCAGACAAGCCCTGGGCGGCCGCTATCGCCTCCGCAAGCGTCGGCGCCTCATGCCGGACCCGGCGCGGGCCATATTTGGTATTCCAAGCTTTATCATTGTTCTTGCTCATGATTTTCAAGCTTTCGCGGCTCAATTATCTTTGCATTATATCTCATATGGTGCATTGCAGCAAGAAAGTCACTGCGATGCGGTAATTCACCTTAACGAGCGAAACGTTCGCTCAGGATCTCGCGCCGGACACGCCGAGAACCATAGAAATGCGGCTGCGGGCACGAGCCGTGTCAGCTTATTCGCGCTCCACAACACGATTATGTATGCGGAAGCGGTGTTGTTGCAATGCGGGAAAAATAATGCTGCAATGCATTAGCTGAAGAGTCGGAGGCACGACTATGTGGTCCACCAAACGCTTCAGAAGACAAGCCGCGACCTGCGCCAACCTGGCGGAGCAGACCCAAGACGAAGAGAGCCGCCAACGATATCTGCGGTTGGAACAAACCTATCTTCATCTTGCCGAAACGAAAGACGAGCTTGCCGGCCAGTTGAATGCGCTCGCCGGCGAGCGGAACGAGGCCCAGGGAATGACGGCCGATTGATCCCGGCAGGATCGCGATCGCTCCCACAGTAAGAGGTCGCGGATACGTTGGCGCTCAACGGCAGCGCCGTAACTTCGGCGACATGGGCTCATTTCACGCGAGAATTTTTCCGGCGCCAACATCGTTGAGAATGGCCGCATAATCGAGCACGGGCAGACGGTTCGACAAAAACCCGTTGAGCTCATCAAACTGATCCCCCTCGAAGCTGCAATCAGCCCATGAGAGAAAGCGCTCGAAATGGGCGGCCTCCCAGGTGTTTCGGCCGGTAACCGCATAGACGTACAAGAGCGGGCAATCGATATGAATCACGTGCTGCGTGCTATGAAGTTCATTCACAGCCGGGGTGTCCTCGCCGCGTGCTAGCGATGGATAGCTGGGCAGTTGGCCCCGCCAAGCCACCATTGTTCCTTCCCAGATCTTACTCCCGGAAATTGCCGCCACCTTCCGCTGCGGCCACCAGATGAGCAACCGCGAGAGAAATGCCGCCGCCGCGCCGGTCTTGAGCAAACCTCGAACGGATACCTCAAGCCGCTGCGGGTCCGAGAGGTCGTCGTCATCCCAAGTGGCAAGTATCTCACCACGCGCATGTGCCGCAGCGAGATTACGACGATCGCCAAGGGTCAAACCCGGTGGCGCGATGAAAACTGAAGCATTCAAGATATTTTGCGAGCCAATGAAAGCGCGGATTTTTTCGCCGGCCTCGGGTTCAACAACGACTACCAGCTCACGATGTGGGTATGTCTGGCATTGGTAGCAGGCCAGAGAATATTTCATCAGCTCGATGTTGCCGCGCGTCAGCATCAGGCAAGAGACCAGGGGGGTCGCCTGTGTTGCCAGCGTTGGCGGCACGGGGGGAGATCCACCGGCTGGATAAGAAATGGCACTTTTGATTTGTGAGAAGTCCCACCACAGCTTGACGCCGGCGCCTTGCAATTTGGACAGTACGCTCATGGTTATTCAAATTGGTTGCAATGCGAATTGCCAGCGTTTTGATAGTACCGAGTCAAGTTGCGCAGTCAATCGACTGATCCGACCGGCGTAGTTAGAAAAATATTTGCCAAACTGCTGATCTTGCGCAGGAATCGACAGCGGCGCTGCCACCCCCTACATGTGGAATTGGTATGATAAGACTGGCATGATAATGTGTTCAAAGTAATTTTTTGAGATTGATCGAGTAGGGGCACTGGCGTTGTCTCAAAAGCAGGAGCAGAAGCCACAAGTTCAACAGCCAGGTTCTCCGGCAATCCAAGCGAAATTCCAGCAAGGCCTCGCATCGTACCAGCAAGGCAAATTCGCAGAAGCCGAAAGAATACTACAAGAAATCCTCCGGCAAGAACCTACCTATTTTCCCGCCCAATATCTGCTCGGAATGCTCGCGCTGCAAACGCACCAAATGCACCGGGGCGCCGAGCTGATCGCCAAGGCAATCGAACTCAATCCGAATGTCGCTGTCGCGCACAGCAATCTTGGTTCCGCATTGAGTCTCCTGAAGCGTTTCAAGGAAGCGCTGGCAAGCTACGACAAGGCGATCGCGCTAGAGCCAGACAACGCGGACACATATTACAACCGCGGGCTTGCGCTTGACGCTCTGAAACGCCACGACGAGGCGCTGGCGAGCTACGACAAGGCAATCGCGCTGAAGCCCGGCTTTGCAGAGGCATACAACAACCGCGGAAATGCGTTGAGTGCGCTGAAGCGCTTCGACGAGGCGCTGGCAAGCTACGATAAGGCGATCGCGCTGAACTCCGGTTTCGCAGAGGCATTCAATAATCGCGGGGCCGCGTTAAGTGAACTGAAGCGCTTCGACGAAGCACTGGCGAGCTACGGCACGGCGATCACGCTCAAGCCGGATTACGCAGAGGCGCACAACAATCGCGGGGCCGCATTCAACGAAACACACCAATTCGGCAAAGCGCTGACATGCTGCGACAGGGCGGTCGCGCTCAAGCCGGACTACGCAGAGGCGTACAACAATCGCGGAGTTGCATCAAACGTACTGAAGCGGCTCGACGAAGCGCTGGCAAGCTGCGATACGGCAATCGCGCTGAAGAAAGACTACGCGGAAGCGTATTACAATCGTGGGCTTGTGCTCAGCACTTTGAAACGGCACCAGGAGGCGGTGGCGGCGTATGCTAAGGTGCTTAAGATCGATCCACATTATCCCTTCATAAAGGGAATGCTTCTTTACCAAAAGATGCTGTCTTGCGATTGGACGGAAGCGGACGCGTTAATTGCAGAAATCGATAGCGATATTGCTGCAGGCAAGCTTTCGGCTGAACCGTTCGGGTGGCAAGCCGCAGCAAAATCACAACGAAGTATGCAATTGTGCGCCGAATTGTATACGTAGAAATAAGTTCCCGGCCAACATCACGAACCTTCCACGCCGGCCGGCGGCCCATCACGGAAAAATTCGCATCGGCTATCTATCCGGTGAGTTGCGTGAGCAGGCGACTTCACAGCTTATTGTCGGTGTTTTTGAGTGCCACGATAAGTCGCGATTTGAGATTTATGGTTTTGATAACGGAAGGGACGACAAAAGCGAGATACGCAAACGCATCAATGCTTCTGTAAATAATATGATCAATATAAGCCGAATGAGCGACTCTTCGGCGGCGGCCGCTATCCGCGAAAATCTAAAATCGATATTCTGGTCAATTTAAACGGCTATTTCGGCGAACACAGAACGCGCGTGTTTGCGCAGAAACCCGCGCCTATTCAAGTGAACTACCTGGGGTTTCCTGGAACGTTAGGCGCAAGCTATATTGATTACATAATTGCAGATCGAGAATGTGGTCCCGCTCAATGACAGGGAATTCTACACGGAAAAAGTCGTCTATCTGCCGGATTGCTACCAGGCAAACGATAGGAAAAAAGAGATCGAAAAACATCTCTTTAGCCGTGCAGAATGTGGGTTGCCGCAGAACGGCATTGTCTTCTGTTGCTTTAATAACAATTACAAGATCACGCCTGACGTGTTTGACCGTTGGATGCGGATTCTCAAGCAGGTCGAGGGCAGCGTACTGTGGCTGATTGAAGATAACGCAGGCGCCGCTTCGAATTTGAGGAAGGAGGCGGAAGCCAGGGGGATCAATCCCGAACGGCTTGTGTTCGCGAAACGAATGTCTCTGCCGGATCATTTAGCGCGCCACCGCTTGGCCGATCTGTTTCTCGACACGCTACCCTACAATGCGCATACAACCGCAAGCGATGCATTGTGGGCTGGCCTGCCTGTGTTGACGCAAATCGGTGAGACCTTCACGGGAAGGGTCGCCGCAAGTCTGTTGACTGCGATTGGGCTACCGGAACTTATTACGTCAACGCCGCAAGCCTATGTAGACCTTGCGATCGAACTTGCCACCAACTCCGAAAAATTGGCCGCTATCAAGCATAAGCTGGCAAACAATCGACTGACGACACCGTTGTTCGATACCCAACGCTTCACGCGCCATATCGAGGCGGCGTACACGATGATGTTCGAACGCTATCAGGCCGGTTTGTCGCCTGATCATATTTACGTACGGCAGCGGTGACATGCATTTGCGAATGATTGTAGAGGGATGCCTAGATCGTAAAATCCATCCCCCTGCTTCGTAGCCAAGCGCCTTGGCGCTATCCCTCCCATTTGATTTCCCCGCCAATGAAAACACTGTTCGTCACCGTTGATCCGGCTTTCCCTCCAATTTCAGGTGTCGACCTGCGAAGCTGGCAGAAAGTTACGGCAGCGAGCGAGTTGGGGCCGGTCCTGTTGGTCTCGATCGGTCGCCCGCGACCCGGAATTCCGCCGACTGGGATCAAAATCGGACATATTGCCGGAATGGACACTTCCGAAGTTTGGCGCAAAGATTTCGATGTGGTGTTTTCAGCCGAGACGATTGCGCAGTTTCGTTCGATCTCCGCGCAGTTTCAGCCGGACGTTACCGTGCTGGAATCATTGCCACTTTGCAATCTCACCCCTGTCGCGCGGGAATCCGCGCAAGGATTGGTTATCGACCTGCATAACGTTGAATCCGACCTTGTGGCGCAAGCTGCGCAGCGACAGATCGATCCCGAGACGCGTCGCGCATTGGAAACGCAGGCAAGCCGAATCGAGGCGCTCGAACAGAAAGCGGCGGCGCTGGCGGATGCGCTTTGGGTTTGTTCCACAATCGACCGCGACCGGCTCATCCGCAATGGCGCGGATGTCAGGCGGATCTGCGTTGTTCCAAACGGAATACCGCGTCCGGAAAGCATTCAAGATTGGCCGCCACGCAAGGAGACCCGTTGGCAGCCGACGCTCCTCTACATCGGACATTTGCGCTATCCGCCGAATATTGAAGCCGCGCTCTCGCTGGTGGACCTCATGCCGGCTCTGTGGGATCGTATTGCGGGCGCGCGATTAATTTTGGCCGGGCGACACCCGCATCCCCTCATTTCGAGCAGATCGCAATTTGGCAAGATCGCTGTCGTGGCCGATCCAAGTTCGACGGCTCCACTTCTGTCGAGCGCGCACCTCGCCGTCATGCCGTTGCAACGAGGGGGTGGCACCAGAATAAAGGCGCTGGAGGCGATTGCGTGGGGTTTGCCCGTCGTCGCGACAGCGCGAGCGGTGGAAGGACTGCAACTTGAAGACAGAGTTCACGTCCGTCTTGCCGAAACAAGGGAAGCATTCGTCACGGCTATCTGCGACCTCTGCGAGAATTCAGATTTATATGAATCCCAGCGCGTTGCGGCTCGACGCCATGTGATGGAAACTTTTGGGCCAGAGGTGATCCGGCGCGCCGTGCATGCCGGGCTGCAGCTTGCGTTGCAGGCGTAGGCGTGCACCCCACAAGTAATCATGCGTGATGTCTCCGCTGCCGTCGCGGAAGCTGATCGCTTTCTAATCTCCATCGATCGTGCGGTCGTCAACACGCCACATCCGAAGAATGGCCGCGTACAGTGCCGGTTCGCGACGCCACCGATAGTCTCGAGCGAGCCGCGTTGCTGAGCGCGCAACTTTAGTGCAATTTCGGTTGTCTCCCGTTGATACCTCAGGAGCGGCACCTATCTGATGGATTGCGGCGGACATTCGAGCGTATCGACGATCAAGCAAGGTTGCGTTAGGAGAATGGACGGCCGTGGCACTTGGCGGCAACCAAAGCAACGACGGAGTCGCGTATAGATGATGGGCCAACGACCAGAGCCGCAGGCCGAGGAACCGCGTTCCGAGCCGGAGATTATTCCGCCCGATCATGCGGGCCGGGGATCGGCACACGCCTCATCGCGAGCGCGGGTTTTCGTCGATAGGCACGGCACCGAGCGCATCTACGTCGCAACGCCCGGGCCGCTCGGTATCATCCTGGTGGCCCTGACGGCGGGCATTCTGTCGGCCGTGCTGCTCATTCTGCTGCTGGGTGCATTCTTGATCTGGGTGCCCTTGGTGGTCTTCTTCGTTGCCGGCGCCATTGTTTCCGGAATTTTGCGAAGGAAATTTCGGCGGACGCCTTGACGCCGAGTCGTAGAGAGCATTTCAGCAGCCGCTAACCGGCGGCCTGCGCGCTCGGCGTGCGGCCGATCCAGTGATCGATGAAGGCGGCCAGCCAGTTGCGCGAGGCATGGTCGTGTACCGCGCGGTCGGCGATGTGCTCATGCCGCTGCTTGGTCCCGGGCAACTCCATGCGATGGGCGCCGCGCACCAGCCAGCGATACATCATGGCGTGGGTGACCTCGGGGTGGAACTGCAGCGCATAGCCGGTCTCATAGCGGAACGCCTGCACGGAAAAGGCATCGCCCTCGGCCAGCAATTGGCCGCCCGCCGGCAAGTCGAAGCCCTCGCGATGCCACTGATAGACATGGTCGGGCCAATCGGCGCAGATCGCTCGCCCGGCTTGCGTCGGGCGGATCGGATAGTAGCCGACCTCGGCATGGCCTTGCGGGTGCGGGTAGACGCGGCTGCCGAGATGGCGCGCCAGCATCTGGGCGCCGAGGCAGATGCCGAGATAGGGTTTCTGGTCGCGCAACGGCACGCCGATCCAGTCGATCTCGCGGCGGATGAATTCCTCGTTGTCATTGGCGCTTTGCGGCCCGCCGAAAATCGCGGCGCCGGCATGCTCGTCCATCGTCTCCGGCAGCGGATCGCCGAAACGCGGGCGGCGGATGTCGAGCGGATAGCCGAGCTTGCCCAGCGCCTGGCCGACCCGGCCGGGCGAGGAATGCTCCTGGTGCAGGATGAGAAGGACCGGCTTCAACATGGCGGTTTGGCGCGCAATTCTACGCCCGTGGCGAGTACTAACCGCTTTGCCGGCGTTTGCAATATCGACAGCCGTTATCGGCTATGATTTCTGCGCGGACCTGCGCCGGCGCTGGCGGCGATCCACGACCGCCAACAATAGGCGGCGCGGGAAAGCACGGATCAGCAGAGCGGTCAGCCTATTGGCGAGGCCCGGCACGATCGTCCGTTGCCCCTGCATCAACCCGCGATAGCCGGCTTCCGCTACGCGCTGCGCGCTCTGGGTGAGGATGCCGGGCGCCAGGTTCTTGGAGATGCCGGCGCGCGCCGCGAATTCGGTCGGCACCGGGCCCGGGCAAAGCACGCTCACCCGCACCCCGCGCGATTTGAGCTCGCTGTGCAGCGCCTCGCTGAACGACAGCACATAGGCTTTGGTCGCGTAATAGACCGCCATGCCCGGACCCGGCAGAAAGCCCGCCATCGAGCCGACATTGAGAATGCCGCCGCCATGGCGCGCCAAGCTGTCGACAAAGGCGAGCGACAGACCGGTGAGCGCGCGCATATTGACGTCGATCATCGCCAATTGCTCGTCGCGATCGAGCGCGGCGGCGGCGCCGATCAGGCCGAAGCCGGCATTATTGACCATGAATTGCGGCTCGGCCCCCAGCGCGGCCAGCGCTGCGCCAATCACGCGGATGGCATCGCTCCGTTGCACGTCGGCGGCGATCACCAGCGGTCTGGGGCTACCGGTCGCCGCGATTTCATCGGCCAGCGCGCGCAAGCGGTCTTCGCGCCGCGCCACCAATGCCAGCTCATGGCCATTGCGCGCGAACACACGCGCCAGCGCCGCCCCGATGCCGGCCGAGGCGCCAGTGATCACGGTGACAGGCCGTAAGCTGTTCATGCTTTCTTGTCGGTCTCTTCGGTCGCAACCCGCTCCCGTAACGCGATCCGCTCGTCGCGTGAAACGCCCAGCAGGTCGGCCGCCCGCCAGATCAGATTATCCTCAAATTCGGTCACGATGCCGTCGGCATAGACAATTTGCCACATCATTTCGACGACGCGGGCGCGCGCTGGCTCGTCGAGCGAGCGGTTGAGCCGGGCGGTGAACTGGTAAAGATCAATTGCCTGCTGCTCGACGGCAGTGGCCTCGGCGACCAGTTCGTCGGTGGTGGCATCGTCCAAGCTGAAACGCTGCTTGATCACGCCATGCAGCTTGGCACGCTCGACATCCGAGACATTGCCATCGATGGAGGCGACATGCACCAGCAATGCGGCAGCGGCCAGCCGGTAATCGTCATCCTCGAAGCGGCTGGGATGCTTGCCGCCCTCGCCCATTTCGGAAATCAGCTTTCGCAACGAATTGAACATGACCGTATTATTCCTCGCGCAAGCGCGCCCCACGCCACGCATCTAGGAACGCGAGCGGCCGCCCGGTAGCCCCGGACGGCCGGTGCATGACATCCGGGCCGGTCAGGCTTTGACGGCGGCGACATCCTCCAGCGTCCGGTTGCGCGGCTCCGCGCCCCAGCCCCAGACCACCACAATCTGAACCACGACCAAACCGATCATCAGCCAGACCACGCCGGGCAACTTGTAGTGCACCATCAGGTAGCCGACCACAAAGGGCGACACCACTGTGGCGGCCCGCCCGAGCGTGTTGCAGATGCCGTTGGCGCGTAAGCGGATCTCGGTCGGGAATAATTCCGGCGTGTAGACGCCGAACAGGATCGCGGTCTGCACATAGATCGCGACGATCAGCACGAAGCCGATCGTCAATACAATCGCCGGGTCGGAGGCAGCGTTAAAGCGCGCATAGATGTAGCCGAACACAATGGTGGCGACAGATGCGCCGATGATGCTCCAGCGCCGGCCGATGGCGTCCGAACTCCAGGCGCCCAGCGCACAGCCGATCAACGAGGCCGCCGACAGCACCAGCGTGTAGGCGAGCGAGTGCGCGATGGTGAGACCCTGTCGCAGGAAGAACTGCGGCAGGAAGATCACAAAGCCGAAGATCAACGTGTTGATCGTGATCAGCACCCAGGAGCCGACGATCAAGCTTTGCAGGATCGGTGGCTTGAACATGGCCGATGCGGTGACCTGCGCGACCGGCGCGGGTTGCGCCGGTGCCGGCAGCGCGCCGGCGGTCGCCACTTCCTTCTCGATCGTCTGCATCAAGGCTTCGGCCTCCGCCGTGCGGCCCTTCGATTCCAGCCAGCGCGGGGATTCGGGCAGCCGCTTGCGCAAATACCAGACAATCAGCGAACCGACGCCGGCGATGATGAACATCGGCCGCCAGCCCCAGTGCGGTATGATCAGATAGCTCAGGATGGCGGTGACCGGGAATCCGGCAACCACGATAAAGGCCATGAAGGAGAGCCAGCGGCCGCGCGTCTTCGGCGGCACGAATTCGGTCAACGTCGAATATCCGACCACGATCTCGGCGCCGAGGCCGAGCCCCTGGATGAAGCGGCAGACGATGAGCTGAGGCATGGTCTGCGCAAAGGCGGCGGCGAGCGAAGCCAGGCCGAAAATCAGCAGATTGATCTGGTAGGTGAAGCGCCGGCCCATGGCATCGCCGACAAAGCCGGTGATGAGCGCGCCGAGCGTCATGCCGACGAAAGTCAAAGAGAGGAATTGCAGGTTCTGCGGCAACGTCGAAAACTTGGTCTGGATCGCGGACGCCAGCACGCCGCCGGCGACATAGAGATCGTAGCCGTCGAAGAACATGCCGGCGCCGACCAGCCAGAAGATGCGGTAGTGGAACGAAGAGATCGGGAGCCGGTCGAGTCGTGCGCCGGCATTCACTGCACTTGCCATTTGGTTTCCCCCTGATGATCCGATGTTGAGTCATCGGTCTTGTTGCCCACGGCGCATCGTAGTCGAGACGACGCGTGGGCGCTACCGCCCGCGATACTTTCGCGCTCGTATAGAAAATCACGAATGTTGAAAATCTATCCTGCCGCGCAGCCGGCTTTCGGCGCGGGAAATGCAAGGCCTATTGGATGGCCTTGCCCTTGCGGTAGCTGTCTTCCAGAAGCTGCAGATTGTTCTGCACGTATTTATTGCCGGGGTCCTTGCGCTGGGCGGCGTTGAGCTTCTCACGCGCGCGCTTGTAGTCGCCGCGCAGCATGTAGGAATACCCCTGGTTGTTCAGGATTTCGGTCGTCGGCCCGAGAATGCCGATGGCCTGGGCGTAGGCGCGGTCGGCGAGATCGAAACGGCGCAAGCGGTCATAGGACGCGGCCAGGCCGAGCCACGCCTCGGCGTCGCGCGGATGCAGCTCGGCCGCGCGGCGGAAATATTTCTCGGCCAGTCCGAAATTATTGGCGCGGTATTGCTTCTTGCCGAGGTTCAGGGCGTCGTTGGGATCGCTGCCGAACAGGCCCGGCTCATCGGCGGCCGGCACGCCGAGCGGCGGCGGCGCCTTTTCCGCGGTCGTGCCATCGGCCGCCGGCGCGGCGGCGAAAGCGTCCGCACCCGGCGTCTTTGCTGCGAATGGATTGGCGAATTTGTTCGAGGCGCTACAGCCCGCCAGCCACAGGCCGGCCGCCGCAACAACCAGAACTCGGGCAACTCCACTACGCATACCAATGCCTGCCGGAAACGCCCGCGATCGGGACCCGGCTAAGCTAGGAGAGCTTAGTTAAGAAATTCTTCACCCTCTGCCTCGGGGCCCACCCATCAGAAGTAGTGCCCGACATGCAGACGCACGAATACCGGCAGCAGGATGACCACAAACAGCACCGGGAAGATGCACACCATCATCGGCACCGACAGCTTGGCGGGCAGCGCATAGGCCTTTTCCTCGGCAAGCGAGAGCCGCTTATGCCGCATGTCGTCGCTATAGACCCGCAAGGCATCGGTGATGCTGGAGCCGAGATCGATCGACTGGTTGATCAGGGTGGCGAATGCGTGCGCCTCGTCCAACGCCAGCCGGTCGGCGAAGCGTTCGAGCGCGTCCTTGAGCGGGCGGCCGGCGCGGGTTTCGAGATTGGTCATGTGGATATTGGCGGACAGCGAGGGATAGCTGTCGCCGAGCTCACGGCCGACGCGCTCCAGCGAAGCTTCCATCGACAGCCCGGAATCCGCGCATACCACCAGCAGATCCATGAAATCCGGGAAGCCGGCGCGATGCTCGACCTTGCGGGCGGCAATGCGCCGGTCAACATACATGCTGGGACCGACATAACCGGCGACGCCGGCGACAATTACCATCAGCCAAAAAAACGAGACACCGTGCGACATCAGCATCGGCCGGAACAGGAATACGGCGCCGGCCAGGCCGACGGCGAGTGCAGTGCGCCCGATGAAGAAAAAGGCGACGCCGCGCGGATCGTAGATGCCGGCCTGGACTAGCCGGCGGCGCAGCACCTTCATGTTCTCGTCGTTGGCCGTGGAATAGTGCTTGGTGGTGTATTCGAGGAGCTGGGTCACCGCCCGCAGGCTGGAATAGCGCAACGAGCGTTTGGCATTAACGCCGCGCTCGACGTCACCCATAATGCGCGAGGCGCGCCGCTTGACCGAGCCGCGCACACGCGCGAACGCCATCACCGAGAACGCCATGGTGCCGGCGGCGAGGAACACCAGCAGCGCCATCAGCATGCTGGAACTGTCGCGCGACAGGTTGGCGAATGTTGAGACCATCATGTTCATCGCTTAAATCCTGAAATTGACCAAGCGGTACATGATGAAATTGCCGACGCCCATCCAGCAGCCGGCCAGGACCAGCGCGATCTTGGTCAGGTCCTCATTCCAGACGCTGGCGTAAAAACTCGGCACCAGAAAATTGATCACCGCGAACATGCCGATCGGCAGCGACGACAGGATCAGCGCCGACGCGCGGCCTTCCGCCGCCAGCGCGCGAATCTTGCGGCGCATCTTGAAGCGCAGGCGGATCACCGCCGACAGGTTTTGCAGGATTTCCCCGAGATTGCCGCCGGTCGAGCCCTGGATCGCGACCGCGGTGACGAACAACGGCAGATCATCGGTGCCGACACGGAAATACAGATTGCGCATCGCGCTTTCGAGATCGGCTCCGTAGGTGATTTCGTCGGTGACGGTGCCAAACTCGCTGCCGATCGGGTCGGGCAATTCGCGCGCCACCATGTTGATGGCGATCGGAACCGGATGGCCGGCGCGCAACGAGCGCACGATGATGTCGATTGCATCGGGGAACTGCGCGGCGAATTTCTTCTGGCGCCGCCCGCGCAGGAACCGCAGCACCAAGAAGGGCAGCACGAACCCGCAGAACAGAGCCGCGATAACGGCGTACAAAGAGCGCCCGTCGAACACCATGGTAGCGGCGAACGCCGCGATCATGCCGGCCACGATAATCAGGACCAGCCGGCCGAAGCCGATGGTCAAGCCGGACTGCAGCACGAGCCGATTGAGACTGACCAGCGGCAAGCGATAATTGCCGCTGCTGGTCAGGCCACGCTCGCGCCGCAACTGCACCAGCACGCTTTCGCGGTCCGACTTGTCGTCCATCACCTTGAGGCGGCGGTTGATGTTCTTGCGGTACGATGCCTTGTTGTAGAACAGCAGATAGATGCCTTCCGCGAACATGGCCGCCGAGATGCCGATCAGCAGATAGATCAGATAGACCGGATTGAAATTAAACATGGCGAACTACTGGTTCCCGCTTTTCGGCATCATGCTCTAGAGCGGTTGCGAGGGATCGAAGAAATTGCCGGGCAGCTTGACGCCCTGGTTGGTGAGATGGGTGAGGAAACGCGGGCGCACGCCGGTGGCCGTGAAATGGCCCTGCACGCCGCCGTCCGGCGCGATCCCGGTGCGCACATACTTGAAGATTTCCTGCATCTGAATGATGTCGCCTTCCAGCCCGGTGATTTCCGCGATCGAGGTGACCTTGCGCTTGCCGTCGGATTGACGCGACAGCTGCACGATGAGCTGGATGGCGCCGGCAATCTGGCCGCGGATCGAGGCCACCGTCATCGGCAGGCCGGCCATGCCGATCATCTGCTCCAGGCGCGAGATGGCGTCGCGCGGCGTGTTGGCGTGAATGGTGGCCATTGAGCCTTCGTGGCCGGTGTTCATGGCCTGCAACATGTCGAAGGCTTCCTCGCCGCGACACTCGCCGAGGATGATGCGGTCGGGCCGCATGCGCAGCGCGTTCTTGACCAATTCGCGCTGGCGGATTTCGCCATTGCCTTCGATATTGGGCGGCCGCGTTTCCATGCGGCCCACATGCGGCTGCTGCAGCTGCAGTTCGGCGGCATCTTCGATGGTGATCAGGCGCTCTTTTTCCGAGATGAAGGCGGAGAGCGCGTTCAACATGGTGGTCTTGCCGGAACCGGTGCCGCCGGAAATGATCGTTGTGATGCGCGCCTTCACCGCCGCCCCCAAGAGCTCGGCCATCGGCGGGCGCAGCGCGCCGACTTCGACCAGCTTGGCGAGGTTGAGCGGCTTCTTGGAGAATTTACGAATTGACACCAGCGGGCCATCGACGCCGATCGGACGCACCGCCACGTTGACGCGCGAACCGTCGAGCAGGCGCGCGTCGCACAGCGGATGCGATTCGTCGACCCGCCGGCCGACCGCGGACACGATCTTGTTGATGATGCGCAGCAGATGCTGCTCGTCCTTGAAGCGCACCGACAGCGGTTCGAGCACGCCGCGGCGCTCGACATAGACGCATTCGTGGCCGTTGATCAGGATGTCGCTGATGCTGGGGTCCTTGAGCAGCGGCTCGAGCGGACCAAGGCCCGTCATTTCGTCGAGGATTTCCGAGACGAATTCGGCGAGTTCCTGGGTGTTGAGCGCCAGCCGCTCGCCCAGCACATATTGCGATACCAACTGCTGCACGTGCCGGCGGATTTCATCCTCCGGCAGCTTTTCCAGCGCCGAAAGATTGATCTCTTCGATCAGCCGGCGATGCAGCCGCACCTTGGCATCGAGCAGCTTATCGCTGAGCAGCGGATTGGCGGCTGCCTGCGGCTGCACCGGCGGCGCCTGTTCGGCCGGCACTTCCGGCAGCGCGGCCACACCCGTGAGCGCGGACGGCGCCGACTCTTCGATCGCTGGCGGTTCCGGCGCGGCACCACGTCGAAATGAGAAACGGCCGGCCATCGCTTAGTCCTCTCGTTTGCGCATGATCATTTCCGAAAACCGCTGCCGACTTTTCGGAATCGCGCGCTATTGCGCGAGGGAAAACTTGAATCTCTTCATCGGCGCGGCGGCCTTGCCTTCCGCCGCCTCCTTGCCGGCCGCGGGTTCCACCATCAGCTTCTTGAGCTGCGCGGTGATCTTGTTGCCGGGCTTGACCTCATCGAGCGGCACGCCACGGTCGATCGCCTCGCGCACCAGCGCGTAGTCGTTGGGAATCGCCGCGGCGAAAGCGTCGCCGAGCGTCTGCACGAGGTCGCTGCGGCGCAGGCCGGACGAAAACAAGCGCTGCGCGAAGCGGTTGACGATGACCTGCGGATGCGGCCCCTCGCCCAGCCGTTCCTTGATTGCGGCCACCAATTGCTTGGCATGGCGCAGGCTGGGCACGGTGATCTCGCTGACGATGTACAGCTTGTTCGAGCCGAGCAGCACGCTGTCGGTCCAGGAGAACCAGGTGCGCGGCATGTCGAACACGACGTAATCGAAATTGGTGGAGACGAGATCGAGCAGGCGCGTGACCACGTCGGGATCGAACGATCGCATCTCCGCCGGCCGGTTCGGCGCGGCGACCACGGCGAGGCCGGAAGCGTGATATGAGAGCATGACTTCCAGCAATTGCCGGTCGAGACGGTCCGGGCGCGGCTCGATTTCCGCCAGATTCAAGCGCGGCTCAAGATCGAGATAGTCGGCGACCGCGCCTTGCTGGAAATTCAGGTCGACCAGGCAGGTGGAAGGTTTCACCCGCGGGCCGCCGCTGTTGAGCATGAGCATCGCGGTCTGAATGGCGAGCGTGGTCACGCCGGCGCCGCCGACCGCGGGCAGGAAGGTGTAGATCTGCGCCTCGGTCGGCTCGACGCCGCCGGCGGGACCCTTGCCGACGCGCGCGCAGGCGCGCACCAGGTCGATCGCCGCCACCGGCTTGACCAGGAAATCGGCGACCCTCATTTGCAATAGTGTGCGGGCGACGTTGGCGTCGAAGCTCTGCGTCACCGCGATCACCGGCGGCCAGGCGTGCACGCGCGCCATCAGCCGGGCGAGCGCGGCCAGTTCCTCGACGCTGCCGGCGTCGAGATCGACCACCACAACAGCGGCGCCCGCGAAATCGAGCGCGTCGCCTTGCTCAGCGATTCGCCCCGTCACGATGGCCAGATCGATTGCGCTGCTGGCGCCGAATGTGGTGCGCACGGAACGGTCGAACTCAGCGTCGGCGGTGAGCACCACCACACGGGTATTGTTTGAGCTGGGGCTTTGGCTGCGGCCTAGATGCATAACTCTAATAATCCCGTCTACTTCACCGGCGCCGCCGACTGCACCACGCTCGGACCGACCGGTGCCGCGTTGTTCTGATTGCTTGAGCTCTGTTGATAGCTGGCCGACGTGCCGATGCCCTGCGGCGGAATCACGCGGTTGGTGCGATAGCGTTCAACGGCGGTTTCCATCTTTGCCCCGTTGTAGGCGATGTTGCGGTTGGCGCTGTCGCGCGGCCAGGGATCGACCATCTGGGTGACCTTGTCGGTCGCGACGGAATCGCCGCCGCCGAGCGAGATCGTGTCGCGGTGATCGAAATATTCCGAGCAGCCGGCGAGCGCGGCGAGCAACGCGGCGAGCGCGAGCATACGCAACGGGTTATTGGACGACAGCATCGGATTCCCCCTTCGGCAGATCGAGCATGTGCCCGGTGAACGGACGGCCGCCGGCGGCGGCGACGCGGGCCGTGGCGGGCGTCAATGCAAGCGCCTGCGCCCGTGTAACCTCGGCCTTGCCGAGCAGGAAAAACTCCGGGTCATTGGGCGGCAGCGTGTCATCGGCCGGCGACTTGACGATGTCTCCCGGTCGCGTCGGACGCACCACGTGCGGCGTCACGATGATGGCGAGATCGGTTTGATTCTGCTGATAGGACTTGCTGGAGAACAGCGCTCCCAGCACCGGCACGCTGCCGAGCCACGGCAACTGCTCGATCTGGTTCTGGTTGTTGGTCTGCAGCAGGCCGCCGATCATGAAGCTCTGGCCGTCGCGCAGCTCGACCGTGGTCGAAGCGCGGCGCACGATCAGCGCGGGCACCGCAACGCCGTTGCTCACCGATATCTTGTGCGTGGTGTCGATCTGGCTTACCTCCGGCTCGATCTTCAGGTTGATCAAGCCGTGGCTAAGCACGGTCGGCGTGAAGGCGAGTCCGACGCCGTATTTCTTATAAGAGACGGTGATCTGCCCGAAAGTGCCGGCGACCGGAATTGGATATTCGCCGCCGGCCAGGAAGCTTGCGGTGTCGCCGGAAAGCGCGACCAGATTGGGCTCGGCCAGGCTGCGGGCGATGCCCTTCTCCTCAAGCGCGTTGATCATCACGTCGGTTGTCGCGCCGCCCGCCACCAGCCGGGCAATCAGGAAGCCGAACGGAGACGCGCCGGAGATCACGCCGGCGGCCGCCTCCGTTGCCGGTACGACGGGCAAAGCCGTGGTGCGGTTGCCCATATTGATGATGCTGCTGCCGCCGAAACGATTCCACTGCACGCCCAGCTCACGGCCGGCGGTGCGCGAGATTTCGATGAACCGCACTTCCAGCATCACCTGCTGCGGGGCCATCACCGACACCGAATTGATGATTTCCGGTCCGAACTGGCGCGCGATGGTGACCGCCTTGTCGAGGGTGACGGCGTCGGCCACCTCGCCCGACAGCATGATGCGGCCATTGACCGAGGAGGCTTGCAGATGCGAGCCGGCGAAACGGCGCTTGAGCTCGTTGGTCAGCCGGGTGATGTCATATTGCACTTCGACGTCGAAGATGCCGATCAGCTTCTTGCCCTCGGCATAGACCTGCACGCGGGTGGTGCCGATCTTCTTGCCGAGAATCGACAGCGTGTGATCGGTGAGCGGATTGACGTCGGCGACCTCCGGATCGCCGACCATGACGTCGACGAAACTGCTGCCGGTGCGCACGTCCTGCGACTTGCCGATGGTGACGCTCACCATGGCGGTGTGAGTATTGCCGGTGATCTGGATGATGCGGTCCTGCGCGTAGGCGCCGCCGGCCATGAATAGAACCGCCGCCGCCAACGCCACGCCCAAGGCAATTGCCAGATCGCGCAACCAGCCGCCGCGCTCCGTGGTCCTGTCCGAACGCCGCCAAGCGAAACCAGCGACATATTCATTTTTGTTATTCACGACACACTCCCCCGTCCTCGATTGACCCCGCGCCCGGGATTACCGAGCGCCCACATTCTGATCCTTCGTCATATCCCCACGACTGCCTTCGACCGGCACGGTGTATTCCTGCTTCGCCGCAGCGCGCGTGACCACGACCGTCGCGGTCGCGGCCTTGTCGGTATTGATCGGTTCATTGCTGCTCAAATCGCTGAGCGTGACCTTGCGCGTCTTGGCTTCGGCGCTTTCGCCCGCCTTGCGCAACAGCAGCGACAGATTGCCGACCGACGACGCCAGCCAGACTTTTTGCGCTTCCACCGTGCTCACTTCGAGCGTGACCGACTTCGCTATCGTCGCCTTGGCGGCGCGTTCGTCGGCGCTCTGGTCGACTGCCAGCACGCGCGCGTTCTGCAGCACGACCTCGGTGGTGGCGGAACCCTTGTCGATCTGGCGCGTGAGCACGACGTCGACGCGGTCGCCGGGCAGCACGAAGCCGCCGACGCCTTCCACGTCGTTGACGCGGATGGTGACCGCCTTCTTGCCCTTGTGCACCAGCGCCGACAGCGTGGCGCGCTGGCCGGGGCCGGTGATCTTGAGCGGGAGCACCGGCTCGTTCGGCTCGATCGCGGTGAGCACCACGCGGCGCCCACCATGCAAAATGTCGGCGATCTTGCTGAAGGCGCCGCTCGGCATCGCTTCCGCCGGCCACGGCACTTCCTTCAGCATCGAGGCATTGAGCTCGGTGCCGAAACGCAGCGGCTGCTTGGCGACGACGACGGTTCGCATCGCAGTCGGCTTTTTGTTCGCCTCGAAATTTTTCGCCTGCATATTGGCCTGGTTATTGAGCCAAACCTGGGCGATGAACACGGCGAGCAGGCCGAACACGACGGCAAACCCGATCATGACGATGGTGCTGGCACGCAAGGCTTTTGTCCCGTTTGACGCGACCTGAAACTTGGTCGTCTGGTTGCGACGAGACTAAACGGGATGAAGTATTCAATTGCTAATATCGCTGGCGCAATTGGGGCTATGCTGAAGACCGCCTGAATTACTATTGTTTACGATCGGTATGCGCGGCCGATAAGTTTAGAGTAACCTTTCGCGATATTAATAATACTATGTTGCAATCTCGCGCAGCCCGTAACGATTGGTTGAGCCTAACGATTTCTTGCGCGCGGCCATGAGCCCACAATCACGGGACCGGCGCCTGCGCCGCGCCGCTGCCCACCGGCGTGGCGGGCAGCCGCAGCGCCGGAGGTAGGGTTACCGCAATAGAGGACCGGCGTTGCTCATGCGGCGTGGTTGCGGCAACATGCAAGACCGCGTCACAACAATCGTCGCAGCCGCAGCGGGCGCGTTCTAATAATAATTCCGGGGGAGTTATCGCCGATGTCGAAACCGCGCATTAGCTACGTCGATCCAAGGGCGGTCACAGACCCCGCCATGATCGCCGAGTTCGAGCGTTGCGCGCGCGAGGGCACGCCGCGGCCGGAAAGCCAGGCGATCCGGGCCCATGTGCCGGCCACATTCTGGTCGTTCGCCAATACCTGGCGCGACGTCTTCAAGAACGGCGTGGCCGATCACAGCATCAAAGAGCTGTGCCGCATCTATGTCTCGCGCTCGGTGCTGTGCGAATTCTGCGGCAACCAGCGCTCGATCAAGGCGGCCAAGGCCGGCCTGCAGGAAGACGACTATTCCGAACTGATCAATTTCGAGAGTTCACCGCGCTATAGCGAGCGGCAAAAAGCCGCGCTTGCCTATGCCGAGGCGATTACCTGGGATCTGCCGACCGACGATGCCTTCTGGGCGCGTCTGCATAAAAATTTCAGCGAGCCAGAGCTGGTCGAAATCGGCTATTTTGTCGCCATCACCATGGGCCAGCAGCGCTGGCTGCGCACCTTGAACATCGAACACCACCAGATTCTCGCCGGCACCGACGGCTCGATGGCGCCGGGCTTCGAGACCCCGGAAGCGCTGCGGCAATCGAAGCAGGCCGCCGACTATTGGGCCAAGATCAACAGCAAACCAACAACACAGGCCGCCGAGTGACAAGTCAACAAACGGCGGTCTCCGCCATTCACCCGTCCGCTTCGCAAGGAGCCTCCAGCGAGCCACGCATTCGCGTCAAGGGCTTGGCCAAGCGCTACGGCACGCTCGAAGTGTTCCGCGACATCAATTTCGACGTCGCCGAACGCGAGATCGTCGCCGTGGTCGGACCGTCCGGCTGCGGTAAGACCACGCTGCTGCGCTGCATCGACGGCCTGTTGCCGCATGACGCCGGCGAAATCTGGGTCGGCCGCGAGCGCGTCGAGGAGCCGATTGCCGGCGTCGCCATGGTGTTCCAGCATTTCGGCTTGTTCCCCTGGAAGACCGTGTTTGACAACGTTGCCTATGGCTTGCGCATGGCCGGCGCGCCGAAGGCGGAGATCGAGCGCAAGGTGCCGGAGTTCATCAAGATGGTCGGGCTCGGCGGTTTCGAGACCGCATTCCCCTATCAGATGTCCGGCGGCATGCAGCAGCGTTGCGGGCTGGCGCGTGCGCTCGCCGTCGAACCGAACGTGCTGCTGATGGATGAACCATTCGCCGCGGTCGATGCGCAGACCCGCGAGATCCTGCAATTCGAGTTGCTGCACATCTGGGAGCAGCGGCCGACCGCGATGATTTTCGTCACCCACTCGATCGAGGAAGCGGTGCTGCTCGGTCACCGGGTGATCGTGCTCAAGGGCAGGCCGTCGAGCATCCATGAGACCATCGTCATCGATCTGCCGCATCCGCGCACCCGCGAGACGTTGCGCGAGCCGCGCTTTGCCGAATTGCGCGAGCAGGTGTGGGGCACGCTGATGCGGGAAGCCCGCGAAGCCGAATTCCAACTCGAACGCTGAGCGTAAGAACCGTCAACAAATAAGGGAGGATTCAATGTTCCGTAGAATGGCAAATCTGCTGGCTGGCGTTGGCCTGCTATGCGCCTTGCTGGCCGCACCAGCCGGACCGGCGGCCGCGCAGGAGAAGAAACTCACCGCCGCGCTGCCGGGCATTCCGCCGATCTTTTCCGTGATGCTCAACTATATTGCCGTCAAGCAGGGCTTCTTCAAAAAGTATGGAGTCGAGGTCAACATTCGCCCGTTCGACAATGGCACCGCGGCGGCGCGCGCCGTGGTCGCCGGCGACGCCGATTTCTCCTGGTCGCCGACCCCGCCGGTGATCAATCAGATTTCCAATGCCGGCGTGCCGCTGGTCGCGGTGTACGGCATGCCGAACCCGGACTGGGTCGTCGGCACGACTGAAAAAGGCAAGAAGTGCCAGGACATCAAAGGCCAGGAGGTGGGCGTCGATTCCGTCGGTGGCGCCCGTTCGGTGGCGCTGCGCTCGATGCTGGCCGCCTGCCCCGGCGTCACCATTGCCGACGTCAAGCAAGTCGCGCTCGGCGGCGGCACCGCGCAAGCCATGATCGCCGGCCGTCTAAAATATGGCGTGTTGCACCTCGACGACATGGCCGAGATCCGCGTGCAGGGCAAAAACCTGGAGATCCTGCAACGGCTGAAGGAAACCAGCCCAACCAGCCATTACCTGATGATGGTGGTGCGCAAGGACAAGCTTGCCGCCAACCGCGATGCCTATGTGCGCGCGGTCGCCGGCATGATCGATGCGGCGCATTACATGGCCGACCCAAAGAATGTCGACACGGTGGCCGAAGCCTGCATGGCCACCGGCCACAGCAAGGCCGTCGCCAAAGCTGCGCTCGAGCAGTTCCTTGCCATCAACTTCTGGGCGCAACATGACGATGGCCTGCCGCGCAACAAGCTCGAAGCCACCGCGAAACTGATGAAGAAGATCGGCGCCATCAAGCCGGACAAGACCCCGGTGACATATGAGAAACTGGTCGACACCAGCGTTTGGAAAGACGCGAACGCGATGGTGAAGTAAGACAAAATGTCAGTGGCATTACGCCGCAACCGACAATGAACTGTTGTCCCCCGCGAAAGCGGGGGACTCAGTATTCCCGGCATTCGTGAAAAAGTCACAGCGCCGAGAATGCCGGATCGCCTGCTTATGCGGGCGGTGACAGCGGAGCAGGCAGCACCCGTGCAGCAATCTATCCGGCGCAAAGCGCCATTCTGGATCAGCATTTTCGTCGGCATCGCCCTTTGGGAGATCGCCGGCCGCAGCACCAGCGCGGCCTTCATGGTGCCGTTCTCGACCACCCTGGTGCAGCTCTGGCAATTTGTGCTGACTGGCGAATTCATCCGCCAGTTTCTCGAATTCGGCGCAGCTGTTCCTGACCGGCTTTATTCTTGCACTCGCCGTCGGCATGCCGCTCGGCATGTTGTTGGCGCGCGTGCCGGTGCTGCGGATCGGGATCGAGCCCTATCTGATGATCATCTATGCCACGCCCATGGTCGCGCTCATCCCATTCATCCTGTCGATGATGGGTTTCGGCTTTGCGCCTAAGGTGCTGGTAGTATTCCTGTTCGCGGTGTTCCCGGTGCTCTACAACACCGTGGAAGGCGCGCGCAGCATCAAACCGGAAATGATCGAAGTTGCGCGTTCGTTCCGCTCAAGCGAATGGGCACTGTGGCGTGACGTGATGCTGCCCTACACGTTGCCCTACGCGATGACCGGCGTGCGCCAGGCGATCGGCCGTGCCCTGGTCGGCATGATCGCAGCGGAATTCTTCTTGAGCGCCACCGGCCTCGGCCAGCTCATCATGGCCGCCTCGCAAAATTTCGACACCGCCGGCGTATTCGCGTCGGTTCTGGTGATCGCGCTGATTGGTGTCGGGCTAATGCGGCTCGGTCTCGCCATCGAGCACCACTTCGCACGTTGGAGACAGTGACCCGATGAGCCAATCCACCATCGGCGTACCTGCTCCGGCCGCCACGGCGGCGACGGCCACTGCCGCGGCCGAGCGCAAGACGGGCGTGTTTCTGCCGCGTTTCATCACCGGCTGCGCCATCCTGCTGGCCTGGGAAATCGTGGTGCGGATGGCAGCGCCGCGCTACGTGGCGAAGCCGACGACGGTGGTGATGGCGATCCCGCACGTGATCATCGATCCCGCGTTCCTGACCGCCACCCGCGACACCTTGTCGGCGGTGGCCGAAGGTCTCGCCATTGCGCTGGTGATGGGGACCGTCATCGGCCTGCTGATGGGCAGAAGCCCGGCGGTCGAGCGCGGAATCCGCCATTACGTCAATGGCTTCTATGCCATGCCGATGATCGTGGTGCTGCCGCTATTTTCGCTCTGGTTCGGCTATTCCGGGGCGACCCGCATCGCGACCATCATCTTCGCCGCTATCTTTTCCATCATCATCAATGTTGCCGATGGCGCGCGCTCGGTGCCGCGTGAATTTCTCGAGGTGGCGCGATCGTTTCGCTCCAGCCGGCTGCGCATGCTGGGCGAGATCGTCTTGCCGGCGTCGATGCCCTATCTACTGGCCGGCTTCCGCCTGGCCGCGGGCCGCGCCCTGATCGGCGCGGTGGTGGCGGAATTCTTCCTTTCGATTGGCGGGCTCGGCTATTTCATTCTCTACAACTCGCGCTCCTACCGTCATAACGAAGCCTTCGTCGGCGTGCTGCTGCTCGCCGCATTCGGCGTCGGCTTTGAACTCGTTGTGATCTGGTGCACGCGGCGCTTCATGCCGTGGTACCGCCGCGACGAAAAAGCCGACTAACTCATCAACGGAAATAACACATGTCGTCCGATCCTGTAGTCACGGCCGCGATCGCGCATTGGGGCCCGCGCTTTGTCGCCAACGGCGTGGTGCTAACCGACTTCGAGGAGGTCACCGGCTCGCTCTCGTCCTATGACGACTGGTGCCGCGCCTGGTCGGCGCGCGCTGCGCTTCACGAGCAGCTCGGCCGCGACGCGCTGGCGAAGAAACATTTTCTCACCGCCGGCGAATGCCTGCAACGCGCCGGCGTCTACTATCACTTCGCCTCTTTCCTGTTCACACGCGACATGACGCAGATGAAGGCCGCGCACAAGAAGCAGATCGCCTGCCGGCAGGCGGCGCTGCCCTATCTCGATCCGCCGGGCGAACGTATCGAGATCCCGTATGAAGGAAAAATGCTCGCCGGCATCCTGCGCAAGCCGAAGGGCATCGACGTGCCGCCGGTGGTGGTCATGGCGGTTGGTCTCGACTCGACCAAGGAGGAAACCGATGCCTATGAGGTGCCGTTCCTCGCGCGCGGCATGGCCACGCTGGTGTTCGAAGGTCCTGGCCAGGGCGAAGGGCAATACGATTTCGCCATCCGCGGCGACTACGAGGTGCCGGTGAAGGCCGTGCTCGATTACATCGGCACGCGAGGCGATCTCGATACCACGCGCATCGGCATGTGGGGTGTGAGCCTTGGTGGCTATTACGCGCCACGCGCCACCGCGTTCGAAAAGCGCATCAAGGCGTGCATCGCACTCGGCGGGCCGTTCGAGTTCTCCAAGGCCTGGGATACGCTGCCGCAGGTCACGCGGGAGGCGATTCGTTCGCGCACGCATGCGGCTTCGGACGCGGAAGCGGTCAAGAACATCTCCAAGCTGTCGATGGTCGGCGTGGCGCAGAACATCACGGTGCCGATCTACATCGTCAATGGAAGGCTCGACCGCCTGGTGCCGGCCGCCGACGCCGAACGGCTGGCGCGCGAGGTCAAGGGCCCGGTCGAATTGATGATCGTCGAGGACGGCAACCACATTGCCACCAACCGCGCCTACCGCTGGCGCTCGCAGAGTGCGGATTGGATGGCCGAACAGCTCAAATAACGTGGAAGCCGCGCGGCACCGCGTGCTGCTGCTCTATGCCGCTATCCGCGATCACCCCCAAGTCGCCGGCTTGCATCGCGTTATGTCGCATACGGGTAGCAAGATTGCGGGAGCGGAAGTCCCGCAGGACGCGGATGGCGTATTAGCACCGTCTGTCATTGAGTAGGATCAAGTTGAGCGGTAGCAACGAGGTTGTGGTGTACCCGCAAAATGACTACGGTTTTATCATTGATCAAATACACGGCTGTGGAAAGAAAGAAGCAGTGAGCGACCTCGTATCCATTCCCTGTACCTTCATGCGCGGCGGCACCTCGAAGGGGCCGTTCTTCCGGGTAGACGACCTGCCGTCCGACGTTGCTATCCGCGATCGCGTGCTGCTCGCGGCGATGGGATCTCCTGATCTGCGTCAGATCGACGGCCTAGGCGGCTCCGACACGCTAACCAGCAAGGTCGCCATCATCTCGAAATCGAGCCGCCCCGGCGTCGATGTCGACTATCTCTTCGCGCAGGTCGACATCGCGCGGCCGATCGTCGACACGTCGCCGTCGTGCGGCAATATGCTTGCCGGCGTCGCACCGTTCGCGATCGAAAACGGCATGATCCCGGCCCGGAACGGTGAAACGCGGGTAATTATCTACAACGTCAATACCAAGGCACGCATCGAGGCAGTGATCCAGACGCCTGGCTGCGAAGTACAATACGCCGGCGATGCCCGCATCGATGGCGTGCCCGGCACAGCGGCGCCCATTCTGTTGAACTTCATGGACGTCGTCGGGTCGGCGTCCGGCAAGATGCTGCCGACCGGCCACCCTCGGGAAGTGATTGAGGGCGTCGAAGTCTCGTGCATCGACGTCGCCATGCCGATGATCATGTTGCGGGCAACCGATCTTGGTCTCACCGGCTATGAGGGCCGCCCGGAGATAAACAGCAACAAGGCGCTGCTGGCGCGGATCGAGTTCGATCCGGCTCGAAGCCGGACGCCGAATGACCTTCGGCGACGTATCGGACAAGGTAATCCCAAAGGTGGGGCTGCTGGCGTCTGCCAAGGAAGGCGGCACGATCTCGTCCCGCTACCTAACGCCACATGCCCTGCACGCCGCGCACGCCGTAACCGGCGCCGTGTGCGTCGCGACCGCGTGCGCGCTTGAAGATTTAATAGCGTACGAACTGGCGAAGCCGGATCAGAACAATCCGCGCACAATCCGGATCGAGCATCCCTCGGGCAGTATCGATGTCCGTCTCCAGACCGAGGGCAACGGCGCCGCCATGCAGGTCATCGCCGGAACGTTGCGCACGGCGCGACCTATCATGAAAGGCGTTGTTTTCGTACCAAAGCGGGTGTTCGCACCATAATCGATCAGCTTGACGTCTGACGCTGCAGGACATTGCAAATTCCGGCGCGACACGCCAGAGCCGTTCGTCCTGCGGATGGACTCGCCGGGGATTGCTTGTCGTCAGCGATCCGCCGAAGCAAGTAATCTCATCAGGTCGACCACGGGGACGCCGAGCGCGGACTGGATGGCGGAGCAGTTGAGATAGACCTCTATCCGCCTCATCCTGAGGAGGGCGCGAAGCGCCCGTCTCGAAGGATGGGGCGGCCCTGCGCTTCGAGATGCCGCTTTCGGCGGTTCCTCAGCATGAGGGCCGATCACTCTGCCTTCTTCGGCAGCGCCACGATCATGTCGAGCTCTATGCGCGCGCCCGGCGACGACAACTGATTGATGCACACGGTGGTCGAGGCCGGCCGCCAGTCGCCGAAATACTTGGCCATGGTCGCATGCATGGCGTCGGCCTCGCGGAAGTCGGTCAAATATTTTGTCACCTTGACCACGTCGCGCCAGGTCGCCCCGGTATGGTCGAGGATCGATTTTATCGCCTCCATCGCGCGGGTGGTCTGCTCCTCGATCGAATGCGGATGCACGTGTTCGGCTTCCACATGCGGATGCTTGTGGTAGAGCGGCGAAGGCGTGGCGCCCGACAGGAACATCAGGTCGCAGGCGCCCACGATATGCACCGCCGGTGCGTAGGGCATGGTATGCGCCTGTTCCGGTTTCGGGTGCACCGGCTCGAGCTTGAAGCTGCGCTGCGGCTTGGGGCTGACGTTCATGCGGGCCTCCGGTTCGGCTGACGGACAAAACCTCGTCAATTTGGGACCGAAACATGCTTTCGCGCAACCGAGACCCCGCGCGAGGCCCTGAGTTGATCCCGGGCGAAGAAACGCTAACGTGCGCCCCGACCCGCCCCTTAGGAAACCCGAATGCCCTCAACGATCCTCGATTCCGCGGTGTTCCGCGACATTTTCACCACCGAAGCAATGCGCCGCGTGTGGTCGGACGAAAACCGCGTGCAGAAATACCTCGACTTCGAGGCGGCATTGGCGCGCGCGCAAGGCAAGCTCGGCATCATTCCGAAAAACGCCACCGCCGAGATCGTCCGCCATTGCGACGCCAAGACTATCGACATGGCCAAGCTCAAGGAAGCGACCGAGCGGATAGGCCATCCGGTGCAGCCGGTGGTGCAGCAGCTGGTGAAGCTGTGCAAAAGCGGGCTCGGCGAATGGTCGCATTGGGGCGCCACCACCCAGGACGTCACCGATACCGCCACCGTCATGCAGATCCGCGAGGCGCTCGACATTCTGGAGAAGGAGATCGACGCCATCGCCGACGCGCTCGCCAAACTGGCCAAGAAGTATCGCGATACTCCCATGGCCGGGCGCAGCAACCTGCAGCAGGCGGTGCCGATCACCTTCGGCTACAAGATGGCGACCCTGCTCGGCGCCTTCGAGCGCCACAAGCAGCGCCTGAAAGAAATGCGTCCGCGCGTGCTGGTGGGCGAATTCGGCGGCGCCGCCGGCACGCTGTCCTCGCTCGGCAAGGACGGGCTCAAGTGTCAGGTCGAGTTGATGAAGGAGCTCAAGCTCGGCCAGCCCGACATTTCCTGGCACACGGTGCGCGACCGCATCGCCGAGGTCGGCTGCTTCCTCGGCCTGGTCACCGGCACCTGCGGCAAGATCGCCTTTGACGTGAAGCTTTTGATGCAGACCGAGGTGGAGGAGGTCTACGAGCCGTTCCACCAGGGCCGCGGCTCGTCCTCGACCATGCCGCAGAAGCGCAACCCGATTTCTTCGGTCTACATCACCGCGCAGGTCGCCATGGTGAAGCAACTGGTGGCCGCATTGCTGGAAGCGCAAGTCGAGGACCACGAACGCTCCACCGGCCCGTGGGAGATCGAGTGGATCGCGCTGCCGGAAATCTTCATGCTGTCGGCCGGCGCGCTGGCGCAGACTCGCTTCGTGGTGGAAGGCATCCAGGTCAATGAGACGAAGATGCGCGAGAACCTTGCAATCACCAACGGGCTGATCATGTCGGAAGCGGTGATGATGGGTTTGGGCGCCGCGCTCGGCCGCAACCGCGCGCACGATCTGGTCTACGACATCTGCCGCGAAGTGGTGAAAACCGGCCGCCCGCTGGTCGATTTGCTGGCGGAGGACAAGGAAATCGGCAAGCACGCCAGCCGCAGGCAATTGCAGAAGATGGTGGACCCGGCGAATTATCTCGGTGTCGCCGGCGAAATGGTCGACCGCGTGCTGAAAATGCGGAAGAAGTAGCCGCTAACCGCGCAGCGCAATCGGCGCGCTCCCTCTCCCCTGGGGGAGGGTTGGGGTGAGGGGGCAAGCGAATCTCGATAGCCACAACCCCTCACCCGGCGCACACCCGAACTCGGCTTTAGCCGAGTTCGGTACTTTACGATTGGTCGAAGTCGGATAAATCCGACTTCGACTGTGCGCCGACCTCTCCCTATGGGAGAGGTGAAGCGAGCTCTCTGCGTGATCACGCATTTTTCGGCATCGTGCGCCAGATAGCCAGTGCCACAAACAGCGTCGCCACGCCGATCATCGTAAACAGCGCCGGCAGGGTAACGCCGTATTTCTGCATGACCGCGACGGCGACGGTCGCGACGGTCATGAACGCCGCGTTGAGCACGTTGACCGCGGCCACCGTGCGCGCGCGGTAATCGGCGCCAGCCCACGCCTGCACCGCGGCGAAGGCCGGCACGATAAACAGCCCGCCGGCGACCGCCATGCCGGCAAGATCGGCCGCGACGCGAATCCCGAGCAGGGATGAAAACACCATGCCCGGCGCTTGCGGCGCCAGCGCCGGCATCGCGCCAAAACTCGCAATGCCGAGATCGAGCGCGAACAGGCCAAGCAGCAACGCGCCCGCAAGTGTGGTGGTGAGTACGATACGTCCGCGCGCGATCGCCGCCGCCAGCGCCGAGCCGGCACCGACCGCGATCGAGAACAGCGCGAGATAGACGGTGACGGTGTCCTCGTTGCCGCCGATCAGGATTTTGATCAACGGCGGCAACAGCGACAGCACCACGATGCCGACCAGCCAGAACCAGCTTGTCACCATGGCGCCCCACCACAGCCGCGGATCGGCGCGCAGGTGGCGGATCATTGCTGCGGTCGAGGCAAAGATATTGATCGAGACGGTCAGATGCGGCGCGCCGGCGCCGGTCGGCGGAATCAACAGGCTCGCGATCCAGCAGAGAAACGCGAATCCCATCACCAGCGCGGCGAAGGCCGCGACGTCACCGCCTCCGCGCGCCGCCAGCCCGCCGACGATGGTGCCCAAAAGAATGGCGATGAAGGTTGCGCCTTCCACCAGCGCGTTGCCGGCGGGCAGCTGCTCGCGCTTGAGATGATCGGGCAGGATGCCATATTTGATCGGCCCGAACAGGGACGCCAGCACACCAAATCCGCCCAGCGCCACGAACAAGATCGTGATCGACTGGCGCGCAAAGCCGACGAGCGCTAGCCCTGCGACAAACATCTCGACGAACTTGATCACTTGCGCCACCCGCGCCTTGTCGTGGCGGTCGGCCAGTTCGCCGCCAAGCGCCGACAGCAGGAAATAGGGCGCGATGAAGATGGCGCTCGCCAGCGTGACCAGGGCTTCCGCGTCGGCGGCGGCGGAGCGGAACAAGATCAGGAATACCAGCGAGGTCTTGAGAAAATTGTCGTTGAATGCCGCAAAAAACTGGCACCAGAACAGCGGCGCAAAGCGCCTCGATAGCAGCAGGGGCGGCGGCATTACATCTATTATTGCAAAGTTCCCGCGCCGGGGGTGGACCCATTCTGCAAGAAACTCGAGCGGGCCCAAGGTCGACCAATTCGGCATGCTGAAATCATCGGATTATGTGCAATAATATCGAAAGCTGGACCGCGTTAGCGGCAGCTCGCAAAGGGGGGTGCTATGGCCACAATTTTCAACGAAAGTGCAATCACCGCCGAACCGGCGGAAAACGGGGGCACCCGCCAGCATCTGCTCACCGATGCGCGCGTGCCGGGAACCCGCATATTGCTCGACCGGCTGACGATTGGTGCCGGCGGCGAGGCCCGGCTGGCGGTGCCGGCGCGCGGTCTTGCCTGGTTCCAGTTGCTGGAGGGCGAGGCTTTGCTCACGCATGGCGGGGATCGCCAGACACTGACCGGCGCGCATGTGGTGTTCCTGCCGCCCGGCGATGCGGTCACCGTTTCGTCCGACCGTGGCGCCGCCTTGCTCTATGCCGAAATACCGGATGCCGCGAGTCTGGACCCGGCGCTGCTCAAAAATCCGCCCGGCTTCCGCGTGGTGGATTGGATGCGCGAACCGGTGCTCGATTCCGTGCACGACGCCCGCAAACGCATCTATCTGGTGACACCGAAACTGTTCGGCACCAAGGCGGTGAAAGGCGAGATGATCATCTATCCGCCCGGCACCGTCGCCGCCAACCATCATCACGTCGGCGCCGAGCATTTCATGTATGTGCTGCGCGGGCACGGCACGGTCTATGCCAACGAGAAGCCGTTCCCGGTGCGCCAGGGCGACGTGATCTATTATCCCGACCTCGAGCGGCATTATCTGAGGGCCGCGCCCGATGCAGAAATGGTGTTCGTGGAATACTTCGCGCCCGGTGAATTCAAGACCATCTGGGTGAATGAAAACGAGATCTGCACTTGGACGCCGACCGGCCGCGACATCCACGGTCAGGCGCCGGCGCGCGAGATCAAGGCGCATTCATCGGCGGACGTGGCGAACCCGGTGGAAGTGTGATCGGCTTTCGAGCAACTAGGATCATCGCTGGGATTTGGCGCGAGATTGCTACGATACTAATGACCCTAAGTGGTCATTCACTACGCATACTTCGCATCGCACATCTTTGGAAGAAGGTGGCCTCATCAGGCGACTTGGTTGCTGGGCCGGCCCGCGTGGAAATTCTCAATATGCTGGATGACCTGATTCCAAAGGGTCTGCATCGCCTCGTCGCTGGCCCACGCGACGTGTGGCGTGACTATCACGTTGGGGCGATCGAGGATTTTCAATAGCGGATTGTCCGGCGTGGGCGGCTCGGAGGTCATACAGTCGAAGCCGGCGCCGGCAATCTGGCCGCGGTCGAGCGCATCCACCAGATCGGCCTCATTGACCAAGCCGCCGCGTGAGCAGTTGATCAACAGCGGCCGCTTTTTCATCTTGGCGAACTCCGGCGCGGCGATCATGTTGCGAGTGGCCGGCATAAGCGGGCAATGCAGCGTGATCACGTCGGCCGTTTCCAGCACCTCGTCGAACGGCGTATAGAGCGGGCCCAGTCCGCTGACGTTCTTGTGCGCGCCAAAAAGCGTGCGCATGCCAAACGCCTGGCCGAGCCGGGCGACGCCCTGGCCCAGCGCGCCCTCGCCGAAGATGCCGAGCGTCGAACCCGCAAGATCGTTGATCGGGTGCGAGAAGAAGCAGAACTGCGCCGCCTCCTGCCAGCGGCCGTCGATGACGTCCTGCCGGAACCCGACCAGCCCGCGGCGCAGCGCCAGGATCAGGGCAAAGGTATGCTCGGGCACCGTGGTGGTGGCATAGCCCCGCACGTTCGAGACGACGATGCCGCGCTCCTTGCAGGCGTCGATGTCGAATGCATCGTAGCCGGTGGCGGGAATACAGATCATCTTGAGATCGGCCAGTTGCTCGATGGCCGCGCGCCGGATCGGCACTTTATTGCAGACCGCGATCTGCGCGCCCTTTAGCCGCTCAATCACTTGATCCGGCAGCGTGCGGTCATAGTCGACCCACTCGTGCGGAAACGACGGTTTCGAGAGCGTGACCGACGGACCGATGGTCGAACGGTCGAGGAAGACAATGCGTGTCATGAAATTGCTCCTGCCGGCGCGGGACGACAAGGGAACGCCCCGCGAGGGCGGGGCGTTCGCTATCCTGGAAAAAAACGCGGCGCGCGGCAACTCATTCGGCGGCGATCCGCATCGCCTCTCCCGCCTTGGAGAGATGACGCACGGCGGCGCCGACGCCGGCGCCGGGCTCGAACTTTATGCCCACGTCGTGCATCGCCAGCTCCACGCCGCCGAGCGCTTGCAGCACCATGATTTCGTTCAGCCATCCGAGATGCCCGATGCGGAAGACCTTGCCGGTGACCTTGTTGAGCCCGCCGCCGAGCGAGAGATCGTAGCGATGATAGGCGGTCTTGATGACGTCGTTGGCGTCGAAGCCTTCAGGCACCATGACGGCGGTGACCGTGTTCGAGTACCACTCCGGGCCTTGTGCGCAATTGCGCAATCCCCAGGCATCGACCGCGGCGCGGACGGCGCCCGCAAGCCTGTGGTGGCGCGCGAAGACATTGCTCAAGCCCTCCTCGAGCAGCATATCGACCGAAGCGCGCAAGCCCCGCAGCAGCGTCGCCGCCGGCGTGTAGGGGAAATAGCCCTGCGCATTATTCTTGAGCATGTCCCTGAAGTCGAAGAAGCAGCGCGGCAGGGCCGCCGTCTGGCCCGCCTTCAGGGCCTTTTCGCTGACGCAGACGATGGCGAGGCCGGTCGGCATCATGAAGCCCTTCTGCGAGCCGGCGACGGCGACGTCGACGCCCCACTCGTCCATGCGGAAATCGATCGACGCGATCGAGCTGACGCCGTCGACGAACAGCAGCGCCGGGTGGCCGAGGTCGTCGAGAATCCGGCGCACGCCGGCGACGTCAGACGTGACGCCGGTCGCCGTCTCGTTATGCGTCACGAGGACTGCCTTGATAGCGTGCTGCTTGTCGGCTTCGAGACGCGCACGATATTGGTCAAGCGGGACGCCTTTGCCCCAGTCGACCTGGATGGCATCGACCTGAAGGCCGAAGCGCTGGCAGAGGTCAACCCACAGCAGCGAGAACTGGCCGAACACCGACGCCAGCACTTTGTCATTCGGCGACAGCGTGTTGGCGATGGACGATTCCCAACCTCCGGTTCCCGAGCCGGGGAAGATAAAGACGTGGCCCGTCTTGGACTGGAAGATCTTCTTCACATCGGCGAGCAGCGGCAGTGAGAACTGTGGAAAATCCGGCGCGCGGTGGTCTTCCAGCGCGACATCCATCGCCTGTCGGATGCGGAACGGCATGTTGGTGGGGCCGGGGACGTAGAGGCCTTTGTATCCTGGCATTCGAAAGTTCCTTGTTTTGTGTCTCGATCGTGGGTCGGGGCCGGAATTCGGCGCTCTAGGGCGTGGCCGCGCGGATGCGATTTGGCCGGTGTGTGCGCTCAGGCGGCGCAGAGCCGGTTTCGCGCCAGTTTCGCGTTGACCACCGCAACGGTGTAGTCGATCGCCGGATGGGTAATCCCGTACTGGTGGCCGATCAGTTGAACGAGTTTGTCGACCCGTTCGATCATCGGCGCACCGGTTGCGATGGCCCGTGCCGCCGACGACGGATTGATCAGCCGCTCGGCGGCGGCTGCGTATTTATCGAACGGCACCAAGTCGTCTCGTTGCGCACCGATCCGCAGCACAATGGATTCGACGGCGGCATAGATGTCGCGCGAAAGAGCGATATCCGAGTGCACGGCGTCGCGGATCGAGATCGGCGCACCGGGCGCCACGCAGCGATAGTTGCCGGTCAGCAGCATGGGCCACTTGGCGAACGGAACGAACGGCGAGTCATGCACGCGCAGCTTCACCGGCACATCGAGCCCGTCGAGCCGGCCAGCGTCGATGGTCATTGGCAAGTTCGGTTAGTATTCGATTGTGGACCGGCGCGGCAAAGCGCGCCGCCTTGAAGTTTGTCGCCAGGTTGACCTGCAGGACATTCGCCGGCTCGCCGGCGGGACGCGCCGCTTGCGGGTCCGGCGAGCAGAGCGTCACCACCTCAGGGGCGAACTGGTCCCAGACGCCGGCCATGGAATAGGCGGCTTCGGCGGCGCCCGTATCGATCGCCGCAATCCGTTTCAAATAGGGCAAAGGCGGCATGTTCATCAGCGACAGGCACGGAATCCGAGCCGCTGCGATGCGGGCCAGCAGCGTGCGTATCGTATGGTGGAGGTATTGCGGTTCCTGCATCGCCAGCACGACAAGGTCGTAGCCGGCCGGATCGACATTCTCCGGCGTTCTGGCTTCAAGCCGGCCGGGCAGCGCGGTGGAATGGATCACGCGATGCGTGTCCTCGCCTTTCAGCCTGATGCGGACTTCGGTGCCGCGCGCGTTGATAAGCGCGGCTGTCGGCGCGCGGCAGACCATGGTGACGTCGTGGCCGGCCATCAGGCACTTGGTGCCGAACAGTGATCCGTATGATGCGCCGAGGATCAGTATCCTGTAGGCCATGACTTTCCCCCTTGTCCGTCCCTGCCCTTCAGTGGGCCGTTGCTTGAGGGAAGGGGTAACACCCGCCGAGCCCGCTTGCATTCATTTTAGGGTATTTGTGTTGTAAGTCTGCATACAAAATAGCATAATACGTTGTATTGTAAATTTTAGGGCGGCCATGGCAAAAACCTTTATCGGTCCGCAGCTTCGTCAGCTCCGGCGCGAGCGTAAACAGACGCAGGCCGAGATGGCGAAGGTGCTGGGGATCAGTCCCGGCTACGTGAACTTGCTCGAGAACAACCAGCGCAGCCTGTCGGTGCGGCTGCTCATGGCGCTCTCCGATGCCTATCAGGTCGACTGGCACGACATCGTCCACGATGAGACGTCGAACCTCCTGGCCGAGCTGCGCAACGTCATCCGCGATCCGATGTTCTCAGGTGGCGTGCCGGATCTGCAGGAATTGCGGGCGGCCATCGATCATGCCCCACGGCTGGTCGAGCATTTCTTGAGCCTCTACGGCATTCACCGGACCACGCTCGAGCGCATCATGCGGCAGGGTGAGGCCGGCGCGCCGGAAGGGCTGCTGGCGACCTCGGCCGAGGCTGTCATCCACGACTTCTTCCGCAACCACTCGAATTATTTCCACCGGCTTGAAGTTGCGGCAGAGCAGTTGCGCGCGGAGGAGCCTTGCGAAGCCGACGACATCTACGCCGTGCTGAAGGCGCGTCTCGCCAAAAAGCACGGCATCAGCGTGCGGCGCAGGGCGGTTGAGGAAATGACGCAGGCGCTGCGGGTCTACGATCGCGACGAACGCATTATCTATTTGTCGGAGGCGCTCGATCACCGCAACCGTGTGTTCCAGGTGGCGCACGTGTTGTGCCTGGTCGAATTCCAGAATCTGCTGGATGAGCTGACGGCCAACAGCGGCATTCCCAAGGGCCCCCGGCTGACGCGTTGTCACGTCGAACTCGCCAATTATTTCGCGGCGGCGTTTCTCATGCCCTACGAACCGTTCTTGCGCATTGCCGAGAGTACTGGCTACGACATCGACCGCGTGTCGGCGCGTTTCGCGGTGTCGTTCGAACAGGCCTGCCATCGCCTCACCACGCTGCAGCGGCCGGGCGCGCAAGGCGTGCCGTTCTTTTTCCTGCGCATCGACAAGGCCGGCAACGTCACCAAGCGGTTCAATTCGACGTCGTTTCATCTCGCCGAATATGGCGGCGCCTGTCCGGTGTGGAAAATCCATTTGGCGTTCCGCACGCCGGGCGCGATCCTGCCGCAGTTCGTCGAATTGCCGGACGGCGACCGCTTCTTCACCATCAGCCGCACGGCGGATCGCCCGGCGATCAATTTCGAAACGCTCGACCACCGCCTCGCGGTCGCGCTCGGATGCGAATTGAAATATGCGAGCAAACTCGCCTACGCCTCCGCCTTCAATATCGACGACAAGCTGAAGTTCAGCCGGATCGGCATCAACTGCCATCTGTGCCCGCGGCAGGCCTGCTCGCAGCGTGCGCATCAGCCGGTCTTCATGGAGTTGCCGTTCGACACCACCAGACGGGGCAACACCCGGTATGAAAGCTAACCAGGTCGCCTATTGGCATGTTGCACGGCAGGCCGCTCCGACACGCCGCAGGTCGATTTTCGGTGGTTGGAAGGCTGGTGCCGGCGGAGGGATTTGAACCCCCGACCACCCGCTTACGAAGCGGATGCTCTACCGCTGAGCTACGCCGGCTGAAAGCCCGCCACTGATAGTGGCGGGGGGCCGGATTGGCAAGCAACTATCCATCCGTCAACGAAATAGCTGCATGAAGCGCTGCCAGGGGGCGCGCGGCGGCGGCGCTGTGGTTTCCGGCACCGGATCGCTCTCCAGGGCGGAATCCGGCCCCGGATCGTCGGGCGCGTGCACCAGCGGGATCACCGGCTCGACCGGCTTCGGCTTGGCGGCGGATTTCGCCGCCGGGCGGACGGCGGGGGGCGCGGGCTCGGCTTCGGGCGCCGGTTGCGCTTTCGGCGCAGGCGGTGCGAGCTCGATCGTCTCGACGGCCGGCTTCGGCGGCGGAGGCGTGACCTCGATCACCGGCCGGCTGACGCCGATTTCGGCCAGCGGCACCTTCCATTCGAAGCCGTCGAGCCGCCCATTCGGCGTGACCGGCAGCCAGCGCTCGGACACCACGCCGTCGGCGGTCCACACCGGATCGCCGGACGCGCGCATGGCGCGGCTCATCCATTCGCGCACGCGGCCTTCGTCGCCGTGTTCGGTCTCCTCGATCTCGGCCATCAGGGTGGCGACCCGCTGCGTCGGCGCCGACAGGTAGGGCGCCAGCGCCGCCCGCGCGCCGGCGAAGTCGCGCGCATCGAGCGCGGCGCGCGCCACGGCCAGCGCGCCTTCGAGCTGGCCCGGCACGAGGTCGGCGAGCTTCTTCATGCGGGCTAGCCGCTCGCGCGCGCTGTCGCCGGGCCGCAAGTTTGCATAAGATTTCGGCGATATCCGGGTGCGGATTGATCGCCCACGCCTTCTCCAGGATTTTGCGCGCCTTGCGCGCCTCGCCCGCTTCCGCCAGCCGCCGCCCGGCCAGCGCCGCCGCCGGCACCAGATCGGGCGCGAGCTTCACCGCTTCCAGCACTGCCGCGCGTGCCGCATCGCGATCGATCTCTTCCAGCGCCAGCGCGCGGGCGGTCAGCAGCACGGCACGCTTGCGGCGGTAGTCGGCCTTTTCCAACGCGCCCTTCATGTGGTCGAGCGCGGCGAGCGCGCCGGCCCAATCGGCGGCGGCGCAGCGATAGTCGAGCACCGCCTGGCCGGCCCAGGCCGGCGCCGGCGCTTCCTTCGCCGCTTCCTCGGCCACCAGCCGCGCGGCATACCCATCGTCGCGGCGCTGCGCCTCGATATAGAGCCCGCGCAGGCCGAGCGATTTGGTATCGTCGCGCTTGCTCATCGCGCGGAAGGCGCGTTCGGCGCCGCTGCGGTCGCCGGCCATTTGCGCCGATTGCGCGGTGAGCAGCAGCGCCAGCGGATCGCCGGGCGACAGCCGCGCCGCCTCATCGGCGGCCTTGCGCGCGATGCGCAGATCGCCCGCGCCGACTGCGATCAGCCCGCGCGAGAGCGCGAGGTAACCTTTCATGGCGCGGCGGTGACGAAAGAACAGCGACACCTGTTCGGGCGTGCGCAGGATGCCGCGCACGATCGTCCAAATCAGTATGACGACAAGAACGAGCACGAGGATGGCGAGCGCGGCCACCATCACCGAGGTGTCGATGTGGTAGCCCATCCAAGTGATGGCGACGTCGCCCGGGCGGTCGGCGAGCCAGACGAAGCCGGCCGCCAGCACCGCCACCGTCAGCAGGAACAGGACGACCCGGATCATGGTGCCCCTACCTTAGGCCCAAGCGCGCGCGCCGTATCGGCGGCGAATTGCTGCGCGGCCGCGAGCGCGGCCTGGCGTGCTTTTGCCGTCTCAATCCAGGCCCGCGCCGGCGCGCGCGTCGCCTCGGCGAGCTTGCCGAGATCGGCGAGAGCGCCGGCGATGTCGGCCTTGGCGGCATCGATCTCGAGGCGCGCCAGCACCGCGGAAGCGTCGTCGCCGGGCGGCGCATCGAGCGGGCGAATGCGCACCAGCTTGCCGGCATTGGCTTGCAGCCGCTCGAGGAAGCCGCCTTGCGGCGCCTGCGCGCCGGAAATCTTCAGCATGGCCGGCAGCAGCGCGCGCAGCTCATGCGCCAGCGCTTGCACCGTCGGCACGCCGGTTGCCGCGAAGGGCGCCAGCGGCGCCAAGGCCTTGTCGTCCGCGCCGAGCGATTTGGCTTGCGCCAGCTCGGCGGTAAACGGCGCCCCGCTGAGCACGGCATTGCGTAAGCCGGCCGCGCTCAAGGCCAGGCGTGCGACGAGGTCGGCCGCGGACGCCTTGGCGATCTCGGCGCGCGCGGCCTTGGCGGATTGTTCGAGCGCCGCAATGCGCTTCTGCAAGGCGTCAAGCTCGGCCGGCGAAATTCCGGCGGCATTGCTTTTCGCGACGTCCTGCACGCTGGCCTGCAAGTCGGTCACCGCCTTAGCCGCCGCGTCGGCGCGCTCGCGCGCCTGGCTCGCAGTGGCGGCGATATCGTCGCTGCGGCGGTTGAGCGTCGTGAGTGCGATGCCGAGCGATTTCATGGCGCTATCGGCGGCGGCCAGCCGCTCGGTCATGCCGGTATCGCCGACCGGCAGCTTGGACAAGGCGGTTTCGATTTTGCTCACGCGCTGGGTCAGCGCATCGATCGATGTTGTATCCGGCGCGGCGGCCGGGCGATTTTTCAAATCGCGCACCTGCGCTGCCAACGCGGCGACCTGCGCACTCGTATCGGTCGAGGCCGCGTAACGAGCTGGCACCAGACCGCTCAGCCAGAGCACGACTAGGACCAGCGTCACCAGGGCCCCGCCGGCGACCCCGCCGAGCATGGCCGCGCCTATAGTGCCGCTATGCCAGGGCCCGGCCGTATCGGCTGACGCATCGCTCGCGAGCGCGGACGGCGGCTCTGGCGCCGGAGCTGGTGGCGGCTCCGGCGCGGGAGCCGACGACGGACCGGACGGTGGCGGCATCTCGGTGGCGGTGAGATCGATGGTCGGCGCCGCCCGCTTCTTGCGGCGCGGTCCCCGGGGCGCGTCGTGTTGCGCTCCTGGCGGCGCGTCCGGCGTCGTACGCTTATCTGCCATGGCTTTCCTCGAATCGGCCCGCCTAACCGCAGCAAATAACGCAATTGGCGCAGAGGCGCCAATCAACCCTGCGCCGGCTCCAGAAGCTCAATCAGCGCCGCCTCGTCCGGCCGCTTTGCCACGGCAATGCTGCCGGCGCCAGCGCCAGAGAGCGGCTCGGCGATCGGCCGCGCCAGGCAATAATGCCGCACCGCCAGCGCCTGTTCGATGATGCCCGCCTGACGGGCGGCGGCGATATAGTTCTCGGCGCTGCGCTTGGAGAAATGCAGCACGCCGTCGACCTCGCCGGCCTTGAGCGCCGCGGTCAGCTCCGGCGGAAATGGCGCGCTCACCGCGCGATAGACCACGACCAGCTCCGCCGCGATACCGTGCACGGCCAGCTCACCCACCAGATCGGCGGCGCGGTCCTCGCCGGCCAGATAGAGCAGCGGCGCCGACGCATCGGCGTGCCGCTCGGCGATGAGCTGCACCAGATCGCGCACGTCGCCGCCGGCCGACGTGACATTGACGAATCCCGCCTGCCGCGCGGCGTCGGCGCTGCGCCGGCCAACCGCGAACAGCGGCAGCTTGACGAGCGCCGCGCGTGCCGGATGGCCGGCGATGGCGCCCGGCGCATTGGCGCTGGTGATGATGACGCCGCCCCAGCCGCCGGAAATATCGGCCGCCACCGGCTCGACCCGCATCAGCGGCGCGACCAGCACATCATAGCCGCGCGCGCGCAGCGCCGTTGCGGTGCGTTCGCTATCGGCCCGCGGGCGGGTGACGACGAGGCGCATGTCATATTTTCCTGCGCATGATCTTATCCGAAAACCGGTTCCCACTTTTCGGGATCATGCGCTAGCCGATAAGTCCGCGCGGAGCCTCGCGCTTGATGTAGCGCCCGGCTTCCACGCCGATCTTGATCGCGTCGGCGCGCGGTCCGTGCGTCTTATGTTCGCACGACGGATTGCCGTCCGGGTGAGCGAGCAGACCGCGAAAGTGAATCGTGTCGCCGGAAATATCGGCATGCCCGCCGATCGGCGTCTTGCAGGAACCGTCGAGCACCGCAAGGAAAGCGCGCTCGCAGGCCAGCGCGATCGAGGTATCGGCATGATCGATGCGCGCCAGCACTTCGCGCGTGCGCGTATCGTTCGCGCGCGCCTCGATGCCGATGGCGCCCTGGCCGACCGCCGGCAGGAATTCTTCCGCGCTCATGATCTTGGTGGCGTGCTGCGTCAGTCCGAGCCGCTTCATGCCGGCGAGCGCGAGAATCGTCGCATCCATTTCGCCGGCATCGAGCTTGCGCAGCCGCGTCTCGACATTGCCGCGCAGCGGCACGACGCGCAGGTCGCCGCGCGCGCGCTTGGCGATCGCCTGCCGGCGCAGCGAGGCGGTGCCGAGCGTGGCACCCTGCGGCAGCTCGGCAAGCGAAGGCGCCTTGCGGCTGATGAACACGTCGCGCACATCCTCGCGCTCGAGGCAGGCCGCCAGCAGCAGCCCGGCCGGCAGCACGGTCGGCATGTCCTTGGCCGAATGCACGGCGAGATCGATGCGGCCGTCGAGCAGCGCTTCCTCGATCTCCTTGGTGAACAGACCCTTGCCGCCCTCCTCCGCCAGCGGCCGGTCCTGAATAATGTCGCCGCTGGTGCGGATGATAACGAGCTCGATCGCCGCCTCGTCCACCCCGAGGACGCCGGCCAGCCGCGCGCGCACGGTGCGCGCCTGCACCAGCGCCAGCGGGCTGCCGCGCGAGCCGATGCGCAAGGGGGCGGTGGATTGCGTCATAGGACCTCTCGATGTTAGGGCACCTTTTAGTGCACCATTCCTGTAAAAGGGAGGGCCGGAGGCAGAAATGATCGTCCTCGGGATCGAGACGACCTGCGACGAAACCGCCGCGGCGGTGGTCGAGCGTTTCGAGGATGGCCGCGGCAGGATCCTGTCCAATGTGGTGCTCAGCCAGGTGAGCGAGCATGCCGCGTTCGGCGGCGTGGTGCCCGAGATCGCCGCCCGCGCCCATGTCGAGGCGCTCGACCTCATCATCGCCAGCGCCATGAGCGAGGCCGGGCGCTCCTATGATGAGATCGACGGCGTCGCCGCCGCCGCCGGCCCCGGGCTGATCGGCGGCGTCATCGTCGGGCTGACCACGGCGAAGGCGATTGCGCTGGTCAAGCGGAAGCCGCTGATTGCGGTCAATCATCTGGAAGCCCATGCGCTCACCGCGCGGCTGACCGACTCAACGCCGTTTCCCTATTGCCTGTTCCTCGCCTCCGGCGGCCACACCCAGATCGTCGCCGTGCGCGGCGTCGGCGACTACGTGCGGCTCGGCACCACTCACGACGACGCCATCGGCGAGGCCTTCGACAAGACCGCCAAGCTCCTGGGGCTGGGCTATCCGGGCGGGCCGCAAGTCGAGAAAGAAGCGGCCCACGGCAACGCCGCCCGCTTCGCGCTGCCGCGGCCGATGCACGGGCGCAAAGATGCGGATTTCTCGCTGTCGGGCTTGAAGACCGCGCTGCGGCTGGAAGCCGAAAAGATCGCGCCGCTGTCGGACCAGGACGTGGCCGACCTGTGCGCCTCGTTCCAGCAGGCGGTGGTGGACGTCGTGTTCGACCGGCTGCGCGCGGGCTTGAAGATATTCCGCACCAAATATGGCGCGCCCACCGCGCTGGTGGCCGCCGGCGGCGTTGCCGCCAACCTGGCGATCCGCAAGGTGCTGCAACGCCTGGCCGTCGACGTCGGCAGCGTGCTGGTGGCGCCGCCGCTCGAACTGTGCACCGATAACGGCGCCATAATCGCCTGGGCCGGCGCCGAGCGGCTGGCGCTCGGCCTCACCGACACGCTCGACGTGGCGCCGCGCGCACGCTGGCCGCTTGACGAGATCGCGGCCGCCAAAGGCAAGCTGCAACGAACGGCGGCGTATAAATGAATGCTGCCGAAATGATTCAGCCGCGTCACACACTCACTTCACCTCCCCCCTTGCGGGGGAGGTCGGATCGCGAAGCGATCCGGGAGGGGGGTAACTTTCTATTCGACGCGGAAGAGATTGAATTTACCCCCCTCCCCATCCCTCCCCCACAAGGGGGGAGGGAGGAGTTTGTGGCATGACCATTCAAAAAATTTCCGTACTCGGTGGCGGCGCCTGGGGAACGGCGCTGGCGCTGACCTGCGCGCGCGCCGGGCGCGAAGTCACGTTGTGGGAGCAGGAGCCCGGCAATGCGGAGAGCCTGGAAAGCAAACGCGAGAGCCGCTTCCTGCCGGGTGTGCGCCTCGACGAGGGCATCAAAGTCACGCGCGAGCTGGCCGCAACGGCACACGCCGATGCAATCCTGTTGGTGGTGCCGGCTCAGGCGATGCGCGCGGTCTGCACGGCGCTCGCGCAAGTCTTGCGCGGACCGACGCCGCTGATCGCCTGCGCCAAAGGCATCGAGCACGGCACGCATCGATTCATGACCGAGATCATCGCCGAATGCGCGCCAAATGCGGTACCGGCAATCCTGTCGGGCCCGAGCTTCGCCGCTGACGTGGCGCGCGGATTGCCGACCGCGGTGACGCTGGCCGCGGCCGATGGGCAACTGGCGGCCAAGCTGGCGCAAGCGATGGCATCGGCGGGTTTCCGCCCCTATCACGCGACCGACGTGCGCGGCGTCGAGATCGGCGGCGCTACCAAGAACGTGCTGGCGATCGCCGCGGGCATCGTCACCGGCCGCGGGCTCGGGGCGAGCGCATCGGCGGCGCTCACCACGCGCGGCTTCGCGGAACTCGTGCGGTTCGGCAGAGCCTATGGCGCAAAGCCGGAAACCATGACCGGCCTGTCCGGGCTGGGTGATCTGATCCTGACTTGCTCAAGCCCGCAGTCGCGCAATTTTTCCTTCGGCGTCGCGCTCGGCAAAGGCGAGAAGCCGGGCAGCGCCGCGCACGGCAAATTGGCCGAAGGCGCCTTCACCGCGCCGGTGCTGTTGGAAATGGCGCGCGCGAAAAATGTCGACATGCCGATTTCGGCCGCAGTCGCCGCCGTGCTGGCGAAGAAGCTGAGCGTGGACAAGGCGATCGAGTCGCTGCTCACCCGCCCGATCAAGTCGGAAGCGTGACATGGCCTACTGGCTGATGAAATCCGAACCCGGCACCTGGTCGTGGGCCCAGCAAATGGCGAAGGGCGGCAAGGGCGAAGCCTGGACCGGCGTGCGCAATCATCAGGCCAAGCTCAATCTGATGAAGATGAAAAAAGGCGACCGCGCGCTGTTCTATCATTCCGGCGCCGACAAGGCGGCGGTCGGCATTGTCGAAATCACACGCGAACATTACCCGGACCCGAGCGCCAAGCCGGGCGAGCCCTGGGTGGCGGTGGATGTGAAAGCGGTCGCGCCATTGCCTAAGCCGGTGACGCTCGATGCGATCAAGGCCGAGCCGAAGCTCAAGGCGATGATCCTGGTCAACAATACGCGGCTGTCGGTGCAGCCGGTCACCGCCGCCGAGTGGAAAATCGTGTACAAGATGGGCGGGCTGTAAATTCCGTCATGGCCGGGCTTGTCCCGGCCATCCACGCCTTTCCATAATGCGCGTCAACTGAGACGTGGATACCCGCGACGAGCGCGGGCATGACGACGGAGGGGAACGCGGCCCATGACATTCGCAGGCATCAATTATTGGGCGGTGCTGGTGGCGGGGGCCGTCGGCTTCGCCTTCGGCGGTGTCTGGTATCGCCTGTTGGCCGAGCCCTGGAAGGCGGCGCACGGCTTCAGCACCGAGCAAATCCGCGCCCATCACGGCAAGGGCGCGGCACCCTGGCCGCTGCTTATCGCGCTGGCGGCCGACCTGATCATGGCCTGGATGCTGGCCGGCGTGATGGGCCATCTCGGCGACGTCTCGATCAAAAACGGCATGATTTCCGCCGCCTTCATCTGGTTCGGCTTCGTCATCACTACGCTGGTAGTGAACAACACCTTCGGCATGCGCAGTCCCAAGTTGATCGCCATCGACGGCGGCCATTGGCTGGCGGTTTTGCTGCTGATGGGCGCGATCATCGGCGCCTGGGGGGTCTGAAAACCCGTGAAACCCCACCAAAGTGGGGTACTGCGCGCCTTGTCGCCCCCGTAAGCGTCGTCGCATAATGGCGCCAACGAGAAACGAAACGGGTGCCCGCGGCCGAGCCTTGCGGGTGGGGAGGAAGTTCCGATGTCCGACAAGATCTATGACGTTCCGCCTGCCTGGCAGAAGCGCGCCTTCGCCGACGAAGCCAAGTACGAGGAAATGTACGCGCGCTCGGTCAAGGACCCGAACGGGTTCTGGGCGGAGCAAGCCAAGCGCATCGACTGGATCAAGCCGTTCACCAAGGTGAAGAACACCTCCTTCGACCCGCATAATGTCTCGATCAAATGGTTCGAGGACGGCACCCTCAACCTCGCCTACAACTGCATCGATCGCCATCTGGCGAAACGCGGCGACCAGGTCGCCATCCTGTGGGAAGGCGACGATCCCAAGGATGACAAGAAGATCACCTACAAAGAGCTGCACGCCGAAGTCTGCCGCTTCGCCAACGTGCTGAAGGCGCGCGGCGTCAAGAAGGGCGACCGCGTCACCATCTACATGCCGATGATTCCGGAAGCGGCGATTTCCATGCTGGCTTGCGCACGCATCGGCGCCATCCATTCCGTGGTGTTCGGCGGCTTCTCGCCCAACTCGCTCGCCGGCCGCATCGAGGATTGCAAGTCGCCCATCATCGTCACCGCCGACGAAGGCGTGCGCGGCGGCCGCAAGATCCCGCTCAAGGCCAATGCCGATGCCGCCGCCGACCGGGCCGGCGGCGTCACCAGCATCATCGTCGTGCGCCGCACCGGCGAGAAGGTGAACATGAAAGCCGGCCGCGATGTCTATTACGACGACATGGCCAAGATCGTGCCGGCCGATTGCCCGTGCGAGGAGATGAACGCGGAGGACCCGCTGTTCATTCTTTATACGTCGGGCTCGACCGGCAAGCCGAAGGGCGTGCTGCACACCACCGGCGGCTACGCGGTCTACACCGCGATCACGCATCAATACGTGTTCGACTACCACGACGGCGACATCTACTGGTGCACCGCCGACGTCGGCTGGGTCACCGGCCACAGCTACATCGTCTACGGTCCGCTCGCTAATGGCGCCATCACCATGATGTTCGAGGGCGTGCCGAACTATCCGACCAGCTCGCGCTTCTGGGAGGTGTGCGACAAGCACCAGGTCAACATCATCTACACCGCGCCGACCGCCATCCGCGCGCTGATGCAAGGCGGCGACGCGCCGGTGAAGAAGACGTCGCGCAAGAGCCTGCGCCTGCTCGGCACTGTCGGCGAGCCGATCAATCCGGAAGCCTGGGAATGGTACTACCACGTGGTCGGCGAGGACCGCTGCCCGATCGTCGACACCTGGTGGCAAACCGAGACCGGCGGCATCCTGATCACGCCGCTGCCGGGCGCCACCAAGCTCAAGCCGGGCTCGGCAACGCGGCCGTTCTTCGGCGTGATCCCGCAGATCGTCGACGCGGAAGGCAACGAGCTCAAGGGCGCCGGCTCAGGCAATCTGTGCATCGCCGACGCCTGGCCGGGCCAGATGCGCACGGTCTATGGCGATCACGAGCGCTTCGTGCAGACTTACTTCTCGACCTATATCGGCCGCTATTTCACCGGCGACGGCTGCCGCCGCGATGAGGATGGCTATTACTGGATCACCGGCCGCGTCGACGACGTGATCAACGTCGCCGGCCACCGCCTCGGCACGGCGGAAGTGGAAAGCGCGCTGGTGGCGCATCCGAAAGTCTCGGAAGCCGCCGTGGTCGGCTACCCGCACGACATCAAGGGTCAGGGCATCTACGCTTATGTCACGTTGATGGCCGGCGAAAAGCCGAGCGAAGAATTGCGCAAGGAGCTGGTCGGCTGGGTGCGCAAGGAGATCGGCCCGATCGCCTCGCCCGACCTGATCCAGTTCGCGCCCAGCCTGCCGAAGACGCGCTCCGGCAAGATCATGCGGCGTATCCTGCGCAAGATCGCCGAGGACGAATTCGGCAATCTGGGCGACACCTCGACGCTGGCCGAGCCGGCCGTGGTCGACGATCTGGTGCACAACCGGCAGAACAAACGGGCGGCCAAGGCGGGGGCGTAATTTCTCGAATCCGCTCGTCCCCGCAAAAGCGAGGACCCGGCTTTGCTTTTTTGACTGGATTCCCGCTTGCGCGGGCATAAGCGGAAACACGGCGCCGGCAAAAAAGTTTTAGCCGACATTTACGCTATTTCGATCTTTCGCTGACCCGCTTCGCCGCTCGCGTTATTATTGCGCCCGTTAACAACGGGCGCATTGCCATGATTTCTATACTGAGGCGGACGGCGTTTTTTGTCGCAATCGGGCTTGCATGCGCGCTGCCGGCCGCTGCAGCGCATTCGGCAACCCGCAACATCGTCGCCGTTCTCCGGCTTCTCGCCCGGCACCATCGTTGTGAAAACCCACGAGCGCCGTCTTTACTATGTGCTCGACGGCGACCGCGCGCTGCGCTTTCCGGTCGGCGTCGGCCGCGCCGGCATGACCTGGACCGGGAACGCGCGGGTCGAGGGCAAATATATCCGGCCGGCCTGGGCGCCGCCCAACTCCATCCGCCGCGAAAATCCGCGTCTGCCCAAGGTCATTCCCGGCGGCGCCGCCAATAATCCGATGGGCGAAGCCGCGCTCACGCTGCGCGGCGGCGAATACGCCATTCATGGCACCAACCGGCCGGATTTGATCGGCGGTTTTGTCTCGCACGGCTGCATTCGTATGTACAACAGCGACATCCGCGAGCTCTTTCGTCTGGTCGATATCGGCACACCGGTGATCGTGGAACGGTAGGGCTTTCCCCGCGCAACTTCACGCGCGGGTCAGCCGCACCAGCTTTCGCGCCTTCCGCCGGCATAGGGCCGCGCCAATCCGCCTTGCAGCATGGCCGCCGATACGTCGGGCGTGCGCGCGGTCGAAACATCGGCATCGACGCGGCCGCCGTATTTGTCCTGCCCTACCCGCGAAATGCCGACCTCGCCTTGCGCCAGCAGCCGCGTCAACGCCTCACGCGCGGCGAGCGCCTTTACCCGCTCGTCGTCGCAACGCGCGCGCAGTTCCGGCGCGTCGATGCCGCGCAGGCGAACGCGGGTGGTGATCTGCATGCCGGGCCAAACGTGCACCCGCGCTTCGAAAGTGTCGCCGTCGAGCACGCGCACCACGTCGGCCGGATGGCCGCTGCGCAACGCGGACGCGGGTGCCGGCGGACGTGTCTCGATCGCCGCGGCCTGGTCGCGGCCGTGGCCGGCGGCGACTGGCGCGATCAGCGCGCCGGCGCTCAGCCCGGCGGCGAAGGCGGCCGCCGCCAGCAGCAGCGCGCCGCCCCGCCGCGGCAGGGCAAAGGCTTTCAACGTCAGGAACATACTCCTAGGTATAACCTCCGCTCCGGTCAATTCGCAAGCACAATCTGTGGTCGTATCATCCAATTATTCAATCCGTATCCGGCGCGGGCGCCCGCCTAAAGCTGTGAACGGATGACATTTTTTGCTCGGGCCTTCGCGCGCCAGCCACAATTCGTGGCAATGATTGCCGCCATGGCGCGTCCGCGCACCTCTCCCCAGCCGGAAGTCCCCGGCCTCGCCGCTCGAAGGATCGCCGCCGACATTCTCGACGGCGTCCTGCGGCGCAAGATCGCACTCGACGAGCAACTGTCTGGCAAAGGCGCCCATCTCGGCCTCGCGGGGCTCGCCGACCGCGATCGCGCGCTGATGCGGCGGCTCACGGCCACCGTGCTGCGCCGGCTGGGCACCTTGCGCCACCTGCTCGGCGGATTTCTCGACAAGGGCTTTCCGTCCGACGCGCCGCGGGTGGAGACTATCCTGCTGATCGGCGCCGCGCAGATCCTCTGGCTCGACGTGCCCGATCATGCCGCAGTCGACTTGTCGGTGCGGCTGGCGCAGGCCGACCGGCGCGCGGCGCGCTATGCCGGCCTGATCAACGCAGTGCTGCGCCGCGTGGCGCAGAGCCGCGCCAGCATCGCTCGCCGATCATGTTTCACGTGACACGCCGAAATGGCTGCTGGCGCGCTGGAGCAAGCGCTATGGCGCCGACACCGCGCGCGCCATCGCCCAGGCCAACGGCCATGAGCCCGCGCTCGATCTCACCGTCAAATCCGACACCGCGTCCTGGGCCGAGCACTTGCGCGGACGCGTGCTGCCGACCGGAACCGTGCGCACTATCGCGCATGGCGCGATCTCGCTGCTGCCGGGCTTCAGGGAAGGCGCCTGGTGGGTGCAGGATGCCGCCGCGTCGCTGCCGGCGCGCCTGCTCGGCGACGTGCGCGGCAAAGAAGTCGCCGATCTGTGCGCGGCGCCCGGCGGCAAGACTGCGCAACTCGCCTTCGCCGGCGCCCGCGTCACCGCGGTCGATCGCTCGGCCGCACGCCTTGGCCGTGTGCGCGAGAATTTGACGCGGCTGGCGCTTGAAGCCGAGACGGTCGCCGCCGACGCGCTGGAATGGCAGGGCGGTCCGTTCGACGCCGTGCTGCTCGATGCGCCCTGTTCCTCGACCGGCACCATCCGCCGCCATCCCGATGTTCCCTGGCTCAAGAGCGAGGCCGACATTTCGGTGCTCACCGCCTTGCAGCAGCGGCTGCTCGACCGCGCGGTCGAGTTGCTCAAGCCCGGCGCCACTCTGGTCTATTGCGTCTGCTCGCTGGAGCCGGAGGAGGCCGAGGACCAGATCGCGGCCCTGCTGGCGCGCGATGCGCGCCTCACCCGTACGCCGGTGGCAGCGTCAGAAGTATGCGGCCATGCGGAATTCCTGACCGCGGACGGCGACCTGCGCACGCTGCCGCCGCAACTGCCCGACCCCGATCCGCGCTGGGGCGGGCTCGACGGCTTCTACGCCGCCCGGCTCACCCGCCAACAAAACTAAAAAGCACCTAATCCACGTGCCGGGCGGGCATATTGGACCTTTGGCGACCCTTCGCTATCGTGCGATTCGCGCGCGAGAATCAGCCACGCCGCAGGAGATGAACGCCTTCATGATGCCGGTTTCGGTCGCGGAGCGATTGAGGCTCTCCGTGCTTATCGGGCGCCGCGCATTCCGCAGCCTGATCGGCCGCATCAACACGCATCCGCTGCTGCGCTGGCGCTTCGCGCCAGCCAAGACCGACCGGCTGGTGATCGCGCCGCAGGATCTGCGCACCGCCGACGCCACCCGCGCCAGCGAAATCTATGCCGGCCGCTTCGCCTTCGCCGGCAAGGTGGTGATCTGCGACCGCCGATCTCCATTTGAAATGACGCCGCCGTCGGACGAATGGGCGGTGATGCTGCTCAGCTTCTCCTGGCTGCGCCACTTGCGCGCCGCCGACAGTGCCATTACCCGGGCCAATGCCTGCGCGCTGATCGACGACTGGATCAACCTGCAGGGCGGCTGGCATCCGCTCGGCTGGCGCCACGATGTTCTTGCGCGCCGCATTGTCTGCTGGCTGAGCCAGGCGCCGTTCGTGCTGCAGGACGCCGATGCGCGCTTTTACCGCCGCTTCATCCGCAGCCTGTCACGGCAGGTGCGCTATCTGCGCCGCACGCTGAAGCAGTCGCGTGACGGGCTGCCCCGGCTGCAGGCGGTAATCGCGCTCACTTATGCGGCGCTGTGCATGCAGGGCGAGTCGGGCTACCTGCGCGCCAATGGGCGCCGCCTGATCGAGGAACTGCGGTTTCAGATCCTGCCGGACGGCGGCCATATCAGCCGCAATCCCGGCGCGCTGATCGAATTGCTGGTGGACCTGCTGCCGCTGCGGCAGTTATTTTCCGCGCGGCAACTGCAGCCGCCGCAGGCGCTCAACAACGCCATCGACCGCATGATGCCGATGCTGCGCTTCTTCCGCCATGCCGACGGCAATTTCGCGCAATTCAATGGCATGGGGCCGACGCCGGTCGACCTGCTCGCCACCGTGCTCGCCTATGACGACGCCCGCGGCGCGCCGGTGTCGAACGCGCCGCATTCCGGCTATCAGCGCATCGACGCCGGATCCACCGCGCTGCTGATGGATACCGGGCGGCCGCCGCCGCTGGCCTTGAGCCAGGAAGCGCATGCCGGCTGTCTCTCGTTCGAGCTGTCGTGGACGGCGCACCGGCTGGTGGTCAATTGCGGGCTGCCGGCGGTGAACAGGGAGAACTGGCGGCAGGTGGCGCGCGCCACCACGGCGCATTCCACCGTCACGTTCAACGACGCGTCGTCGTGCCGCTTTCTCGAATCCGTGCCGTTGCGGCGGCTGCTCGCCGGCTCGCCGATCGTCAGCGGGCCGCGCGACGTCCGCGTGGCGCGCGAGGACACGCCCGATGGCGCCGTGTTGACCGCCTCGCATGACGGCTATGCCAGTGAATTCGGCGTGATCCACCACCGCATGCTGCGGCTCTCCCCCGACGGCGGCGCACTCGACGGCGAGGACAGCTTCACGCCGGCCGCCGGCCGTACGCTGGCCGCGGGCAAGGGCGACGAATTCGCCATTCGCTTTCACTTGCATCCGTCGATCAAGGCCAACCGGCTGTCGGAAGGCCGCGGCGTGATCCTGCTGCTGCCGGATCGCGAGCTGTGGACGTTCAATTGCCATGGCGATGCGGTCGACATCGAGGAAAGCGTGTTTCTGTCCGGCTCGGACGGGCCGCGCCGCACCGTGCAGATCGTGATTTACGGCCACGCGCGCGATCAAGCCAAGGTGCGCTGGAGCTTCCGCCATGCCCCGCCGGCACCGCCCGGCACCCGCCCCGAGCGGGCGGACGAGCCTGAACTGCCGCTGTAATCATTTTGTGGATGCCCGGCGTGACCGGGAAATCCCGAATACCCTTTCGCCCGCTTCCTGTGCTAGCCCCTTGCCATGACCAGCCACCCGCGCCGCATCACCCGCGCTTTGCTGTCGGTGTCCGACAAAACCGGACTGGTGGACTTCGCCACCGCACTCGCCGGCTACGGCGTCGAACTCGTCTCCACCGGCGGCACCGCCAAGGCGCTGAAAGAGGCCGGCCTCAAGGTCATCGACGTGGCCGAACTCACCGGATTCCCCGAGATGATGGACGGCCGGGTCAAGACGCTACACCCGAAAGTGCATGGCGGGCTGCTGGCAATCCGCGCCAACAAGGAACACGCCGCCGCGATGGAGAAGCACGGCATCAAGCCGATCGATCTTCTGGTGGTGAACCTCTATCCGTTCGAGGCCACCGTCGCCAAAGGCGCCGCGTTCGACGACTGCATCGAGAACATCGACATCGGCGGACCGGCCATGATCCGCGCCGCCGCCAAGAACCACGCCGACGTGACCGTGGTGGTCGAGCCCGCCGACTACGAAAAACTCCTGGCCGAACTGGCCCTGCATGCCGGCATGACCACGCTCGAGCTGCGCCAGAAGCTGGCGGCGAAAGCCTACGCGCGCACCGCCGCCTATGACGCGGCGATTTCCAACTGGTTCGCCGACACGCTGCACGACAGCGCGCCCGACTACCGCGCCTTCGGCGGCAAGCTGATCCAATCGCTGCGCTACGGCGAGAATCCGCACCAGAGCGCGGCCTTCTATCAAACGCCGAATGAGCGTTTCGGCGTGGCGACAACACGCCAGCTGCAGGGCAAGGAACTGTCCTACAACAACATCAACGATACCGACGCGGCTTACGAATGCGTCGCCGAGTTCGATCCGCGCCGCACCGCGGCTTGCGTCATCGTCAAGCACGCCAATCCGTGCGGCGTGGCGGAAGGCGCAAGCTTGCTCGACGCCTATCGCAAGGCGCTCGCCTGCGATTCCACCTCCGCCTTCGGCGGCATCGTGGCGCTCAACCGTACGCTCGACGCCGACGCCGCCAAGGCGATCACCGAGATTTTCACCGAGGTGATCATCGCGCCGGACGCGAGCGAGGAAGCCATCAAGATCGTGGCGGCGAAAAAGAATTTGCGGTTGCTGCTGGCCGGCGGCTTGCCCGACCCGCGCGCTGGCGGCCTGACCGCGAAGACGGTCGCCGGTGGACTTCTGGTGCAGTCGCGAGACAACGCAGTGGTCGACGAAATGCAACTCAAGACCGTTACCAAGCGCGCGCCGAGCGAAGCCGAGCTCAACGACCTGCGCTTCGCCTTCCGCGTCGCCAAGCACGTGAAGTCGAACACCATCGTCTATGCCAAGGGGTTGGCGACTGTCGGCATCGGCGCCGGGCAGATGAGCCGCGTCGATGCAGCGCGCATCGCCGCGCGCAAGGCGGAAGACGCGGCACGCGACTTGAAGTTGCCAGCGCCGCTGACCAAAGGCTCGGTGGTCGCCTCCGACGCGTTCTTTCCGTTCGCCGACGGGCTATTGGTGGCGATCGAGGCCGGCGCCACCGCGGTGATCCAGCCCGGCGGCTCCATGCGCGATGACGAGGTGATCAAGGCCGCCGACGAGCATAACGTCGCGATGGTGTTCACGGGGACACGGCATTTCAGGCACTAACTACTATCCGTTCGTCCCCGCGAAAGCGGGGACCCAGGGTCACAATCAATAATTCGATAGGAAGGGCTGGGTTCCGCTTTCGCGGGAACGAACGGTAGAGAGGTCGCGCATGATCGTTACTGCCGCGCCAAATCCCCCAGCAAACTCGCCGCTACCGAGAGCTTCGACAGCGTCAGCCCGGAGCCGGCGATTTCCTGGATGGCCGCGCGGATGCGCTCGACCTCGACCTGCCGCGGCTTGACCCATGCCTCCACCGCGCCGGCGCCGGCCAAGTCTTTATCAAACTTGCCATTGCCAACCATGGCCGCGGTCAATCGCCGCTCGGCGTCGCCGATCGAATCGAGCGCGCGGTCGAGCGCCAGCCGGTCGAAATAATCCGACACCACGATATTGGAAGCCGCATGCGCCACCCGGTCGAGCTGGAAGAAGCTCTCGGCGGCGAAATAGGTGGCGGCCACTTCCCCGACCGGTTTGCCGGCACGGTCCGCCACCAGCACGATGTCGGGCGCCGCCGTCAACGCGGCGAGGCCGGCCATGCGCCGCGCCAACGCGTCGGGCACGCCGGCTTTGACCAACTCCTCCGCCCGCGCCGTGCGGGCGGCGGCGGCCGGCTTCGGCAGCGCGGTATCGAGCGCGGCGTCCACCTGCGCGATGCCGTCGCGATAGTGCGTGATGATCTTTTCCAGGCCCTGCTTGAGATCGGCATTGCGCAGGAACCACACCAAGCGGTCGAGCAGCAGATCCTGCACGGCGGCGTACAGATCGAGCTGCACCTTGCCGGATACCTTGTTGTCGAGACCGTCGATCTCGCCGTTGAGCGCGACCAGGTCATAGCTGTTGCGCACCGCTGCGAACGCGGCGGCAATCGACGCGGCGGACGCGCCGGTCTGGTCGGCGATGCGCACGATCAGCGTGGCGCCGCCGCGGTTGATCATGGAATTGGTGAGTTGCGTGGCGATGATCTCGCGCCGCAACCGGTGGGCCTGCAAAGCGTCGGGAAAGCGCGCCGCCATTACCTTGGGGAAATAGCGTTCGAGTTCGCGGCCCAGGCAAGGATCATCCGGCACCGTCGAGTCGAGCAGTTCGCTGTAGAGCGCAAGCTTGGCATAGGCCAGCAGCACCGCCAGCTCCGGCCGCGTCAGCGCCAGGTTGCGCTTGCGGCGCTCGGCGATCGCCATTTCGTCGGGCAGGAATTCCACCGCGCGGTCAAGCTGCCCGTGCATTTCCAGCGTCTGCATCAGCCGTTGCTGGAAGCCGAGATCTTCCAGGGCGCGCCGTTGCGCCAATGAAAGCGCCAGCGTCTGCTGATAGTTATTGCGCAGCACCAGGCGGGCGACCTCATCGGTCATCTCGGCCAGCAGCGCGTTGCGCCCTTCCAGCGTGAGCGCGCCGGAACGCAGCGGACGGCTCAGAGCGATCTTGATATTGACCTCGACGTCGGAGGTGTTGACGCCGGCGGAATTATCGATGGCGTCGGTATTGAGGCGGATGCCGGCGAGCGCCGCCTCGATGCGGCCACGCTGGGTCATGCCGAGATTGGCGCCTTCGCCGATCACCTTGCAGCGCAGGTCGCCGCCAGTAACGCGGATGGCGTCATTGGCGCGGTCGCCGACGGCTTCCTCGCTCTCGCTCGTCGCGCGCACATAAGTGCCGATGCCGCCGAAAAACAAGAGATCGACTTTCGTCTTCAGGATCGCCTTCATCAACTCCGGCGGCGTCACACTTTCGCCGACGCCGAACAGTTTCTGCGCCTCTATGCTGAGCCGGATTTCCTTCGACGCGCGCGGATAGACGCCGCCGCCGGCCGAGATAAGTTTCTTGTCGTAGTCCTGCCAGCTCGAACGCGGCAATGCGAACAGTCGCTGGCGCTCGGCGAAAGCTCGCGGCCGAGATCGGGATCGGGATCGATGAAAATGTCGCGGTGATCGAACGCCGCCACCAGCTTGATCGTGCGCTCGCGCAGCATGCCGTTGCCGAACACGTCGCCCGACATATCGCCGACGCCAACCGCCGTAAACGGCGTCTTGCCGATATCGACGTCCATCTCGCGGAAATGCCGCTTCACCGCCTCCCAGGCGCCGCGTGCGGTGATGCCCATGGCCTTGTGGTCGTAGCCGGCCGAACCGCCGGAGGCGAATGCATCGCCCAGCCAGTAATCGTGCTCGAGCGAAATCGCATTGGCGATATCGGAGAACGTCGCAGTGCCCTTGTCGGCGGCCACCACCAGATAGGGATCGTCGCCCTCGTGCCGCACCACGCAGTCGGGCGCGATGATCGCGCCGTCGTGGTGGATGTTGTCGGTGATGTCGAGCAGCGTGGAGATAAAGAGCTTGTAAGTGGCGATGCCTTCCGCCTGCACCTGTTCGCGCGTGGCGCCCTTCGGCATCAGCTTGGGCACGAAGCCGCCCTTGGCGCCGACCGGCACGATCACCGCGTTCTTCACCTGCTGCGCCTTCACCAGGCCGAGGACTTCGGTGCGGAAATCCTGCGGCCGGTCGGACCAGCGGATGCCGCCGCGCGCCACCTTGCCGAAGCGCATGTGCACGCCTTCGACGCGCGGCGAATAGACGAAGATCTCGTAGAGCGGACGCGGCAACGGCAGGTCGGTGATCTTGCCGCTCGCGAACTTGACCGCGATCAGCGCTTTGACGCGGCCATCCTTGTCGATCTGAAAGAAATTGGTGCGGATCGCCGACTGCACGGCGTTGACGAAGCGGCGCAGAATGCGGTCCTCGTCCAGGCTGTCGACCTTCTGCAATTCCTCCTCGATGCGCGCGGCGATCTCTTTCTGTAGGGCATCACGATTTTGGACAGCATCCGGCCGCGGATCGAAGCGGGCGTAAAACAATTCGACGATATTGCCGGCGATGGCCGCATGCTTGGTGAGCGTCGCCCACATGTAGTCTTGCGAAAAAGGCACGCGCACCTGGCGCAAGAAGCGCGACAGCGTGCGGATCAGCGCCACGTCGCGCCAGGCCAGATTGCCCGCAAGCGTAAGCGCGTTGTAACCGTCGTTTTCGGCAACGCCGCGCATCACCATCAGGAAGGCGGCCTCCAGCCGCGCCTTGCCAACTTCGAGATCGATCATGCCGCCGTCGCGGCGCTCCAGCAGCATGTCGTGCAGCCAGAAGCGTGAATCGCCCTGCGGGGTAATACGGTAAGTCCGCTCGTCCACCACCTTGAAGCCCATATTCTCCAGGACCGGCACGCGTTCCGACAGCGGCAGCGGCCGTCCCAGGCTCCACACCTTCAAGTTGACGTTTCGCTGCTCTTCCTCGTTGCGGTGGCGCAGCTCGACGGCGAGCGGGCGCGCTTCGGACAGCATTTCGATGGTGCGGATTTCGGCCGCGGCGACCGTCGGCGCATAGGATTCATGGAACCCTTGCGAGAACGCGTCGCGATACCGATTGAACAAGTCACTCACTTTGTCCGGCGGAATGACCAGCGCCAGCGCGTCGCTGAGCCCATCGGTCCACGAGCGCACGATTGCCGCCACCTCGCGTTCGAGCGTGGCGCCGTTGATCGCGGGCACCTGGCCGCCGGAACGGCCGATGATGTAATGCACCCGAACCAGCGGGCCTTCCGGAAAGAACGGATAAAACGCGGAGACGCGGCCTACGAAGACGCCGCTCAAATAATCGCCGATCCTGGCGCGGATGTTGCTGCTGTAGCGTTCGCGCGGAACGTAAACCAGCACCGATACGAAGCGGTCGAAGCGGTCGTGCCGCGCCAGCACGCGCACGCGTGGCCGCTCGTCCAGCTGCAAGATCGCCAGCGCGAAGTGGTAAAGCGTTTCCTCTTCGATCTGGAACAATTCGTCGCGCGGATAGTGCTCCAGCACGTTCGCCAGCGCCTTGCTGAAATGACTGCCGGGATCGAAACCGGCGCGCTGCTCGACGCCCGCAATCTTGCGGCGCAGATAGGGAATGCCGTGCGCCGACCGCGTATAGGCGGTGGAGGTGAACAGTCCGACGATGCGGAATTCGCCGGCGAGATTGCCGGACTTATCGAAGCGTTTGATGCCGATGTAATCGAGATAAACGCGCCGGTGCACATGCGAGTGGATATTGGCTTTGGCGATGATCAGCGGGCACGGCTCCTTGAGGAATGCCATGATCTCCGGCGTGATTTCCAGCAGGTTGCGGCCGCGGCGCAGCACGTGCAGGTCGGGCGATCGCATGATGCCGAGCGCGGTTGCCATATTGGGCTGCAAGTCGTTGCCGTCGAGGACATAGTCACGCACGCCGATGAATGTGAAATTGTCGGCCAGCAGCCATTGCAAGAATTGAATTGCCTCGGCGATTTCGTCCACCGGCAGCGGCGGCGGGTTGGTCTTGAGCTCGGCGACCATGTCGTTGACGCGATCGAGCATCGCGCGCCAGTCTGACACCGCCAGCCGCACCTCGCCGAGCACGCCGGCGAGCGCGCGCACGATGGCGGCGCACACGGCTTCATCCGCGATGGGCTCAAGTTGAATATGAATGAAACTCTCGCGCGCGCTGTCGGCGGCGGCGGGTGCGCCGAGCGCCACCAGCTTGCCGCCGTCGCGCCGCACACCGAATATCGGATGCGCCACCAGCTGCACATTGAGCCGGCGCTCGCCGATCTCGCCCATCACCGAGTTCGACCAGGAACGGCATGTCGTCATTGGCGATCTCGATCACCGAGACCGACTTGCGTCCATCCGATTGTTTCAGCGCCACGGTCTCGCAGCGGATTTTCGGCGCGCCCGGCCGACGCTCGCCCAGAAAATCGAAGGCCCGCTCGGCCAGATCGGCGAGATCGGCGGGCGCGTAACGCAGCACATCCTCGGGCACCGCGCGGCCGAAGAGCTGCGTAACGAAGGCGGCCGGGATGTCGTTGCGGCGCTTAGCCAAGGCGGCGCCGGCCAATTCGATGACGGCGTTGGCGGCGTTGTTTTGCTCGCTGACGGGAAATTCAACGGCCATGGCGGCTCGCGCGGGTTGCGGGAATTGGTCGAGCATGGACTTAAGAGTTTTCACTTTCCGGAACGGGCCGTCGAGAGCAACACACCATTTGGTGACGCGGCGGTGACGGCTCTGTCATACGCCCCCGATACCGCTTTAAGATGCTGACACAAAAGGCAAAAGTAGGGCCCGGCGGTCATATCGCAGGCGTTCGGAACATTGTAGACTTGGCCACCGGTGGCGACGACAGCAAGGGGCGCGGGCAATGAACAAGACCAACAAATCAATCAAAACCGCCGGCAAGGCGGCAGTCGCGAAGCCCAGCGAGAATAAGCCGGCACTGCACGCCATCAAGGGCGGCAAACCCGCACCGGCGAAATCGCCCAAGTCCACTGCCAAGCCGGGCGCGGCAAAGTCCGTCCCGCTCAAGGCCGCGCCGGCGGCGGCCGACGACGCGCCGGTGATCGCGCTCAATCTGCCAATGGCGAAGTTGTCGCCCGCCATGGCCTCCTATTTCCAGAAATGCCAGGACAAGCTCGGCTTCGTGCCCAATGTGCTGGTCGCCTACGCCTTCGACATGACCAAGCTCGAAACCTTCGTCGCCATGTACAACGATCTGATGTTGGGCGACAGCGGGCTCTCCAAGCTCGAGCGCGAGATGATCGCGGTCGCGGTGTCGTCGCAAAACCGCTGCTACTATTGTCTCACCGCCCACGGCGCCGCGGTGCGGCAATATTCGCGCGATCCGCTGCTCGGCGAGCATATAGTGATGAATTATCGCGCCGCGCGTTTGAGCAAGCGCCAGCGCGCCATGCTCGACTTCGCGGTCAAGCTCACGGTTTCGCCGGCAAACGTGGAGGAAGCCGACCGCGAACGGCTGCGGCGCGCCGGATTTTCCGACCGTGACATCTGGGACATTTCGGCCGTCGCGGGTTTTTTCAACATGTCGAACCGCGTTGCTGCCGCCACCGACATGCGGCCGAACACGGTGTATCACGGCCAAGCGCGGTAATTCCATCGTCCCCGCGAAAGCGGGCACCCCTACGCCGCAGCGTCAATCATTTCCGTCATGGCCGGGCTTGTCCCGGCCATCCACGTCTTTAACTTGCTGCCAGGAAGTGAAGTAAGACGTGGATGCCCGGCACAAGGCCGGGCATGACGAGTAACCGATGAAGCGTTTTGCCGGGATAGCACTATTCGGCCTAGCTTTGCTGCTGAGTGCCGTCGCGCTCGCCCAGGTCGCACGGGCGCCCGCCATACCACCGGCAGCGGCGATCCTTGCCCACAATGGCATGGTGGTGGCGCAGGAAAGCCGCGCCGCCCGCGTCGGCGTGGAAATCCTCGCCCGCGGCGGCAATGCGGTGGACGCGGCGGTGGCGGTCGGCTTCGCGCTCGCGGTCACCTATCCGCGCGCCGGTAATATCGGCGGCGGCGGCTTCATGGTCATTCACCTTGCCAAAGGCAACCGCGACACGGCAATCGATTACCGCGAGACCGCGCCGGCGGCCGCCACGCCGACCATGTTCCTCGACGTCGCCGGCAATCCCGATCCGCACAAGTCGCGCAACTCCGGGCTCAGCGTCGGCGTGCCCGGCACGGTCGCAGGCCTGGCGCTGGCCGCGCGGCAATACGGCTCCGGCAAGTTTACGCTCGCCGAGCTGATCGCGCCGGCGATCGATCTCGCGCAGAAAGGGCTTTCCGGTGGAAGACGACATCGCCAACTCGCTGCCGCACGCGCGCGACCGGCTGGCGCGCTGGCCGTCGACGGCGCGAATTTTCCTCAACGGCGGCGAGCCGCTGCACGAAGGCGACCGGCTGTTGCAGCCCGATCTCGCCGATACCTTGAAGGCCATCGCGCAGGATGGCCCGCGCGCCTTCTACCAGGGCCGCATCGCCGGCGAGATCGCGGACGCCGTGCGCGCCGCCGGCGGCATCATGACGGCAGACGATTTGAAGAATTATCGCGCCGTCGAGCGCGCGGTCGTGCGCGGCACTTATCGCGGCTACGACATCATCTCCATGCCGCCGCCCTCCTCCGGCGGCGTCGCCCTGATCGAGATGCTCAACATCCTGGAAGGCTACGATCTCGGCAAGCTCGGCCGCGGCGCGTCATCGCTGCATGACATGATCGAAGCAATGAAACGCGCCTATGCCGACCGCGCCGTGTACATGGGCGATCCCGACGCGGTGAAAATGCCCATTGCCGGCCTGATTTCGAAGAAATACGCCGCCGCTTGCGCGCCGGCATCGGCGACAGGGCGACGCCGGCCGCCGACATTCATCCCGGCAAGCCGGCCGATTTCGAAGGCGACAACACCACGCATTTCTCTGTCATCGACCGCGACGGCAATGCGGTGTCGAACACCTATACGCTGAATTTCTCCTATGGCCTCGGCCTGGTCGCCGGCAGCACCGGCGTGCTGCTCAACAACGAGCTCGACGATTTCACCGCCAAGCCGGGCACCGCCAATGCCTACGGCCTGGTCGGCTTCAATGCCAACCTGCCGGGGCCGAACAAGCGCCCGCTCTCCTCGATGACGCCGACCATCGTGCTCAAGGACGGCAAGCCGTTCCTGATCACCGGCTCGCCCGGCGGCAGCCGCATCATTACGGCGGTGCTGCAAGTGATCGTGAATGCGATCGACTTCCATATGCCGATCGACCAGGCGGTGAGCGCGCCGCGTCTGCACAATCAGTGGCAGCCGGACGAGACTTATGCCGAGCCGGGCTTCGCGCCCGAACTGCTCGACGCACTCAAAGCGCGCGGACACAAGATCGTGGCGACCGACCCGCACACCGCGGCCAATTCCATCGAGGTCACACCCAACGGCTATGTCGGCGCCGCCGACAGGCGCACCCGCGGCGCGCGCGCGGCGGGGTATTAGCTAAAATGTCGAAAGCCATAGTCGCTTGACACTTTTCCGATGGCTTATGGCTCGATTGCGCCGCGCAGATTGAGGGCCGATAGAAACTCCTGGCGAGTCTGTCGGCTGATTCCGGAACGCACCGAGCAAGCGGCTCGTGACCATCGTCACATCGGTTTTGTGAACGCCTCGCGTCGTCATGCATTCGTGCGCCGCTTCGACAACGACGCCTACGCCGTGTGGTTTCAGCCCCACGTTCAGGCACTGGGCGATTTCAGCCGTCATTTTTTCTTGAATTTGCAGGCGGCGAGAATAGGCCTCGACGAGACGCGCGAGCTTTGAAATTCCGATCACCCTATTGCGCGGCAAATAGCCAATGTGCACGCGCCCGATAATGGGGGCCATGTGGTGCTCGCAATGCAACTCAAACCGAATGTTGCGCAGCAAGACCATCTCATCGTAACCGGCGATTTCCTCGAATGTGCTCTGCAAATAAACGCGCGGATCGTCGTCATAGCCCGAATACCACTCCTCGTATGCGCGAACCACGCGCGCGGGGGTCGTGCGAAGGCCCTCGCGTCTGGGATTGTCACCAGCCCATCTGATCAATGTCCGCACGGCATCTTCGGCCTCGCTGCGAGACGGGCGATCCGATTTTGCCGATTTGAGGGCGGCCCCTCTTTTCGCATTCCCCATTCCGATCGCCCTTTCCATTGCCATTCGCTTCTGCACATTCGCGTCGAAAACGACGTTGAAGGAGTTCAAGGCGGCCTATGGCGACGAGCTAGGCGTCACGTTCCGCTGCCCCGACCCTGTTGCTCGGCTACTTACAGAAAACGTCGTGGACGGCGCCGATGACAACCCGCGCCTTCTCGCTGGCAAGACTGTAATAGATGATTTTGCCGTCGCGCCGCGTCGACACCAGCCCGTCCGCCCGCAGGCGGGCGAGCTGCTGCGAAACCGTCGGCTGGCGCAAGCTGAGCAGCCCTTCCAGTTCGTTCACCGACTTCTCGCCCTCGGCCAGAATGCAAAGAATCGTCAGCCGGCTCTCATGCGCAAGTGCTTTCAGGAATTTACCCGCGCGCCTGGCGTTATCGATCACGCGATTGAATTCGTGCGCGTGATCGCGATTTTCGAGCGGCTGCAATTCCATCCGTAGACCAATATTTTCCCGTCGGTAAAATATATCACAAAATAAGAATGTAACAATGCAACGGGCCCCATCTCCGCCGCGGCGCTCACCGGCGGGCTGCCGGCGGTTGCAGCGGTGAATATAGTGGACCTTTGTCCGCGGCCAGTTGCGGTTGGCGGCGCGGTCGCCTAATTCAATGGGTATGCGGCCAGCCCAAGCCCTCGATGTGCGGCAAGCACCCGTTCACGACAAAATTCTGATCGTCGATTTCGGCTCGCAGGTCACCCAACTGATTGCGCGCCGGGTGCGCGAGGAAAAGGTCTATTGCGAGATTGCGCCTTTTACCAAGGCCGAGGCCGCTTTCCGGGAGATGCAGCCCAAGGCGGTGATCCTGTCCGGCGGACCGGCCTCCGTGCTCGACAAGGACGCGCCGCTGGCGCCCAAGGCAATCTATGAGGCCGGCGTGCCGGTGCTCGGCATCTGCTACGGCGAACAGGCGATGGCGGCCCAGCTCGGCGGCAAGGTCGAGGGCGGCCATCACCGCGAGTTCGGCCGGGCCGAAGTGGAAGTGGTCGCCGACAGTCCGCTGCTCGAGGGCACTTGGCGGACGGGAGAGAAATACCCGGTCTGGATGAGCCATGGCGACCGGGTGACGGTGTTGCCGCCGGGCTTTCGCGTGCTCGGCACCTCGCCCAATGCGCCGATCGCCATCATCGGCGACGATGCGCGCAGGTTCTACGCCACCCAGTTCCATCTCGAAGTGGTGCACACGCCGCATGGCGCGGCGCTGCTGCGCAATTTCGTGCGCCGCATTGCCGGCTGCCAAGGCGACTGGACCATGCGCGCCTTCAAGGACGAGGCGATCGAGAAAATCCGCAAGCAGGTTGGCAAGGGCCGCGTGATCTGCGGATTGTCCGGCGGCGTCGACAGTGCGGTGGCGGCGGTGCTGATCCACGAGGCGATCGGCGAGCAGCTCACCTGCGTGCTGGTCGATCACGGCTTGCTGCGGCTGGGCGAGGCCGAGCGGGTCGTGACGCTGTTCCGCGACAGCTACAACATTCCGCTGGTGCATGTGCAGGCCGAGGACACGTTCCTCAAGGCGCTCGCCGGCGTCGAGGACCCCGAGGTCAAGCGCAAGACCATCGGCAAATTGTTCATCGACGTGTTCGAGGCGGAGGCGAAAAAGATCGGCGGCGCCGAATTCCTCGCGCAGGGCACGCTTTATCCGGACGTGATCGAGAGCGTGTCGTTCACCGGCGGGCCGTCGGTCACCATCAAGTCGCACCATAATGTCGGCGGCCTGCCCGAACGCATGCGCATGAAGCTGGTCGAGCCGTTGCGCGAATTGTTCAAGGACGAGGTGCGCGCACTCGGCCGCGAACTCGGCCTGCCGGAAGCTTTCGTCGGCCGCCATCCGTTCCCGGGACCGGGCCTGGCGATCCGCTGCCCGGGCGCGATCACGCGCGACAAGCTCGACATCCTGCGGCTGGCGGATGAAATTTATATCGAGGAAATCCGCCGCACCGGTCAATACGACAACATCTGGCAGGCCTTCGCCGTCTTGCTGCCGGTGAAGACCGTCGGCGTCATGGGCGACTACCGCACTTACGAATACGTGGTGGGCCTGCGCGCGGTGACCTCGACCGACGGCATGACGGCGGATTTCTACCCGTTCGACATGAAGTTCTTAGGGCTGGTGGCGACGCGCATCATCAACGAGGTCAAGGGCGTCAACCGCGTCGTTTACGACGTGACCAGCAAGCCGCCGGGCACTATCGAGTGGGAATAGCGCCGACAATAATAATATTGTCGATATATCAATAGCTTATATTCTTACATTGTTTCAAAGCCGTTGCGTAATTTTTGTATTTCAATGGAACAGCGGTGGTCGACTGCCGGAAAATTTCGAAGCTCAGGAGCATCGCAGAACATGATTTAGGTGGCTCACCCGCCGATTTTGATGATCTAAAAACAACCGTCTGGTCGTAACGCGGGAGGGCGATGCCGATCACCGGCATTGGCCTTATGATGCCGTTCAGGATGTGACAATGCCGGAAACAGGTAATGCCGAGCCGCAAGCACAGCATCCGGCCGCAACAGCGTTGCGAGCCAAGTTTGCGCAGGCAATGACGTTGCATCGGCAGGGGAACCTGGCGGACGCGGAGCGCCTTTATCGGGAAGTTCTGCAGCAGCAACCGAACCATTTTGGCGCGCTGCATCGGCTTGGAGTAATTGCCCTGCAAACTCGGCACCTGAGCGAGCAATTGAACTGATCGGGAAGGCAATCGCATTCAAGCCTGACCTCGCTGAGGCGTATTACAACCGCGGGCTTGCGCTCTTTGACCTCAAGCGCCCCGCAGACGCGCTGGCAAGTTACGAGCGGGCGATCGCGCTCAAGCCCGACCTCGCCGAGGCGCACAGCAGCCGCGGCGCCGCACTGCTCGACCTGAAGCGCCCCGAGGAGGCACTCACGAGCTTCGATTGGGCGATCATTCTGAAACCGGACCTCACCGACGCGCACAACAATCGCGGTAATGCGCTCAGGGACCTGAAGCGCCCCGCAGATGCGCTGGCGAGCTTCGAGCGGGCGATCGCGCTCATGCGACCTCGCCGAGGCGCACAACAACCGCGGTAATGCACTCAGGGACCTGAAACGCTCCGCAGCAGCGCTGGCGAGTTACGAGCGTGCGATTGCGCTCAAGCCCGACCTTGCCGAGGCGCACAGCAGCCGCGGCGCCGCATTGCTCGACCTAAAGCGCCCCGCAGACGCGTTGGCGAACTTCGAGCGGGCGATCGCGCTCACCCCCGACCTTGCCGAGGCGCATTACGCACGCGGGCTCGCGCTCTTTGATCTCAAGCGCCCCGCAGACGCGCTTGCGAGCGTCGAGCGGGCGATCGCGCTCACCCCCGACCTTGCCGAGGCGCATTACGCACGCGGGCTCGCGCTCTTTGATCTCAGGCGCCCGGCAGACGCGCTTGCGAGCTACGAGCGGGCGATCGCGCTCAAGTCCGACCTCGCCGAAGCGCATTACAACCACGGGCTTGCGCTCTTTGACCTCAGGCGCCCCGCAGAGGCGCTGGAGAGCTACGACAGGGCAATCGCGCTCAAGAAGGACTATGGTGGCGCAATTTGGAACCAAAGCCTTTGCTTATTGCAACTGGGGCGGTTTGAACAAGGTTGGCGTCAATACGAATGGCGAATGAAGTGCGATGAACCGACCACAGTTCGCTCCTATCCCCAGCCGCTCTGGCTAGGTGATGAGAACATCGCGGGCAAGACCTTATTCATTTGGGAGGAGCAAGGGTTTGGCGATATGATACAATTTTGCCGATATGCCAAACTTTTGGAAGCACGGGACGCGAAGGTTATTATGTCGGTGTACCAGCCTTTGCGTGGGCTGCTAAAGCAGATCAGCCCCACAATCCAGTTCATCAATCCAAACGAAGCGCCGACCGATTTCGACTATCACTGTCCGTTGCTGAGCTTGCCATTCGCGTTTGGGACGACGCTTGCGACCATACCGGCACATCAGCAATACCTAAAGGCTGACGAGCAACTGCGCGCTGCATGGGCGGCTCGTTTGCCGCGAAAGACAAAGCCACGAATAGGAATGGTATGGAGTGGAAGAACAGATCACCCGACGATTAAAAACCGCTCAATCAATATGGAACGGTTTCTTCCGATTTTGAGTGCCGATGCGGACTGGATATGTCTGCAAAAGGAGATCGGGGAAAAAGACCTTGCCGTGCTTTGGCAAGTTGGTCGCATCGCGGTTTTTAGTGATGACCTAAGAGACTTCAGCGATACCGCCGCATTGATTGATCTAATGGACTTAGTCATCACAGTCGATACCAGTGTGGCGCATCTCGCCGGTGCGATGGGCAAGCCGGTCTGGATATTGTTGCCCTACAATCCCGATTTCCGTTGGCTGCTGGATCGGGACGATAGCCCTTGGTATCCGAGTGCAAGGCTATTCAGGCAACAACAGATTGGGGACTGGGCGGGGGTCATTGAACGGGTCGGGAATGAACTGCGGTCGACAATCCAGCCATAGATTCCTGAGAAATGGGTCCGGCATCGGGGCAATATGTTGTAATCGTGAAAACGGGGGTGCCGCCAAAATACCGTGGCTTCTAGTTCAAAAGAAAGGCCCGGTAATGCGCCAGAACGACCTTGGCAATCTAATTGTAGTCCGCGCTTAGCCCTACGCCACAAAGACGTCATGGAAGGTGGTTCCAAGTTTGAAAGTGATGTGAAAATGCTTTGGACGGCATACGTTGAATTGCATCACCGCAGCATATGATTTGCAGTTTTGAGCCGGTCGTAACGCGGGAGGGCGATGCCAATCACCAGCGTTGGCTTTACGATGCAGTTCAGGATGTGACAATGCCCGAAACAGGTAATGCCGAGCCGCAAGCACAGCATCCGGCCGCAATAGCATTGCGCGCCAGGTTTGCGCAGGCAATGGCGCTGCATCGGCAGGGAAACCTTGCGGACGCGGAGCGCCTCTATCGGGAAGTTCTGCAGCAACAGCCGAACCATTTCGATGCGCTGCATCTCCTCGAAGTCATCGCTCTGCAAACTCAACACACGGAGCAGGCCGTCGAATTGATCGGGAAGGCGATTGGATTGGACGCCAAAGTCGCCGGTGCTCACTGCAACTTAGGCAAGGCGCTAAGAGACCTAAATCGTCCCGAGGAAGCACTGGCGAGCTACGACACGGCAATCGGGCTCGAACCGGATTTTGCCATGGCGCACAACAATCGTGGCAATGCGCTGGGCGACCTGAATCGCCCGGCGGAAGCTCTTGTGAGCTACGATAAGGCGATTGCGCTGAAGCCAGACTATGCGGAGGCGTATTGGAACCGAAGCCTTTACTTATTGCTGATGGGGCGCTTTGAGCAAGGTTGGCGCCTGCACGAATGGCGCAAGAAGCACGGTATACCGATCGCGGCGCGCTCCTTTCCACAGCCGCTCTGGCTCGGCGAAGAAGACATCGCTGGCAAGACCCTATTCCTCTGGTACGAACAAGGGTTCGGCGACACCATCCAGTTCTGCCGCTACGCCAAGCTTGCGGAAGCCCGGGGCGCGAAGGTCATCATGTCAGTGCAACAAGCGCTGCAGGAGCTGCTGCAAGAGATCAGCCCCACGATCCAAATCATCAATCAAGACGAAGTCCCGACCGATTTTGACTATCACTGTCCGTTGCTGAGCCTGCCGCTCGCCTTCGGAACGACGCTGGAGACAATCCCGGCAAATATCCCGTACCTCAGAAGCGATTCCGAAAAGGCGCTTTTCTGGAAGGAAAAGCTTGGCGAGAAAAACAAACCGCGAGTGGGACTGGTATGGTCGGGAGGATTCAGACCCGATCAACCTGAACTCTGGTCGATCAATCGCCGCAGGAACATTCCGCTGGCGAAGCTCGCTGCGCTAAAGAATCCGGATATTGAATTCTATAGTCTGCAAAAAGGTCAGCCTGCCGAGTCAGAGCTTGCTGAATTGACGCGCGATAATTGGGGCGGCCCCGAGATAGTTGATTTTACCAGCCTGCTCAATAATTTTTCGGATACAGCGGCACTCGTAGCGAAATCTGGACCTGGTGATCTCCGTCGATACCTCGACTGTTCACTTGGCTGGGGCTTTAGGTAAACCCGTCTGGATTCTCAATCGCTTTGCCTCTTGCTGGCGCTGGCTCTTAGATCGAGCCGACAGCCCCTGGTACCCCACTGTAAAACTGTACAGACAAGAAAAGGCGGGCGATTGGGATACGGTCATTCAGCGCGTCAAAGCGGATTTGCTACGTTTTCACGGCGGCAGCGGACTGTGATGACCGATACAGATTGCGGCAATCAATGGCGCAGCATTAGTGACGCCGGGCACCGGTAATTCTAGCGTTTCTCTATTCCGAGCCGGGCTGGCATCGCGCCGGCGATACCATCAACACCGTGCTCGGGGCCGTCGCTACAAGTTCTGCCTTCGGTTCAGCCGGCTGAGGCCTTTATTGCGCGCGATCCACGTAACTAACTATTCTTGCGCCGACCGTACCTGCTTAGCGTAGGCGGGCTCATAAAAGCAAAGAGCGTGCCGAATGCCATTATCTGAATGAACTAATTCCTGACCGGCCGTGACTGGCTGTCCGCAATCCTGACAAATACCGAGTACCGTGACGAATGATTTGCGCCGTATTTTCTCCGCCGTCATTGCCTCTGCTGTGCGCATGGCGCTTGAGCTTAAACTCGCCTCCCTGATTCTGTCCAGTTTCACGCCGAGGCGTTGAGGTGGCGGGGCTCTTTGGCCGTATGGAACGACCCGCCCTCTTCCAACCGCGATGGTGTTGACCGCGTCGCTGCGACTTCTATGTTGTTGGCGTGATTTCTCCCGCCCTGTGGAGTTTGGCCCGCAGAGGAAAAGGAGCGCGTAATGGCTTTAACGAAGGAAGAGGTTCTCACGAGCCTCGAGGCGGTCAAGAGTCCGGAGGGGACGCCGCTGCCGAAAACCGGCAAACTCTCCGACGTCGTCGTCAGCGACGGCAAGGTCTTTTTCTCAATCAGCGTCGATGCCGGTCTGGTGCCGGCCTGGGAGTCGGTGCGCAAGGCTGCCGAAACGGCGGTGCGCGGGGTTGCCGGGGTGACGTCGGTGATGGTGGCGCTCACCGCCGAACGTGCGCCAGGTGCCGCTGGCGGCGCCCCACAACAACCTACGCCGGCGGCGCGCGCGCGGGCGTCGGTCTCGGGGGGAGACCTTCCCTCCGTGCCGGGCGTTGCCTCGATCATCGCGGTTGCTTCCGGCAAGGGCGGGGTCGGCAAATCGACGACGGCGGTAAACCTTGCGCTGGGCTTACGCGATCTCGGCCTCAAGGTCGGCATACTCGATGCCGATATCTATGGCCCGTCCATGCCCAAGCTGCTCGGCATCACCGAGCGGCCGCAAATGACCGAAAGTTCCAAACTTAAGCCGATCATGCGTTACGGTCTCGCCGTCATGTCGATTGGATTTCTCGTCGACGAGGAAACGCCAATGATCTGGCGCGGCCCGATGGTGATGTCGGCGCTGACCCAGATGCTGCAGGAGGTCGAGTGGGGCGAACTCGACGTTATGGTGGTTGACATGCCGCCCGGCACCGGCGACGCCCAGCTCACCATGGCGCAGCAGGTGCCGCTCAAGGGTGCAATCATTGTCTCGACGCCCCAGGATCTGGCGCTGATCGATGCGCGGCGCGGCATTGCCATGTTCCGCCGGGTCAGCGTGCCGGTGCTCGGCATCGTGGAGAACATGAGTTATTTCCTGTGCCCGCAGTGCGGCACGCGCTCCGACATTTTCGGCCACGGTGGCGCGCGCCGCGAGGCCGAGCGGCTTAAAGTGCCGTTCCTCGGCGAAGTCCCCCTGCACATGGATATCCGCGAAAAGTCGGACGCCGGTCTGCCGGTGGTCGCAACCGAGCCCGATGGGGCGCACGCCAAAATCTATCGCGACATGGCCGCCAAGGTGCGCGACCAGCTCACTGACAGCACGGCCGGCCGGTCCGCTCCCAAGATCGTACGGGAAGCGTGAGCGGATACTTTGGCGTTCAGTTGGAGCGCCGAAACGCGCAAATATCGCGGGTTCAATGCGATCCGCCATAGCGAGAAGTGTTGCACACCCATCAGGCCGATTGCGCCGCGTGGGTAATAAAAATTCTTGATAATTGTTAAGAGTAGAATATGCCTGCCGCGGCTGGAAATTACAGAATAAATCTACTCGCGGGCGCGCAATTCTTGCTATATTATTTCAAAACAAGGGTAAGGAAACGCGGCGGTAAAATTTGCCCGAAGGGCGAGCCGACCGGCCTCAAGCGGCGTTGTAGGGGTTCGGCTAACTCCTATGCCGGCATGGTCGCCGACATCTCCGGTTGAATCTTATCGACGGCACGCGGGGCGGTGACTGTGGCGGTCAAGGCCGTACTTTGCCGGACCAGGCCATGGGATTTCTTGGAAGTCGACAATGCAAGACAAGGTCTTCAGCTTCCCGATTGAGCGCACGCCTTAGCAACGGCCGCGCAAGGAGACGGCGATGGCGTCCAATCCCCTATTCATCCTGCTGTGCTCTGGCGAGCATGAGAAGCTGCAGATGGTGGCAATGATTGCTTCGATCGGAGCGGTTTCCGACCGGCCCGTGCAGGTGTTCATCAGCATGAACGCAATCCTGGCCTTCGCCAAGGATATGCCGGCGGACAAGCGCTATCAGGGCGGCGCCTTTTCCAAGTTGCTCAAGGAGAAACACGCCCCCGATGCCCTCAAGCTATTCCAGCAAGGCAAGGAGCTCGGCGACCTCAAGATGTGGTGCTGCTCGATGGCCCTTGACGTTCAAGGGTGGGAAATGAGCGACCTGGTGGACGGTCTGTTCGATGGCGCGCTTGGACTTACCAAGTTCCTGTCCGATGCCGAAAATGGGCAATTTATTACTTTGTAGCTGCATGCGGAGGCGTGAGCCCAATGAGTGAGCGAACGAAAATAGATGCCCGCGGCGCCTACTGTCCCGGACCGCTCATGGAGCTGATCGCGGGATTGAAGCTCATCAATATCGGCGATGAATTGGAGGTGCTGTCGAGCGACAAGGGCTCGGCCAAAGATATTCCGGAATGGGTCAACAAGGTTCACCACGAGCTGGTGGGCATCACCCAGCAAGATGGCTACTGGAGCATTGTCGTGCGCAAAGCGAAATGACGACAGACGCCTTCAGAATTGTTTCTTCAACGAACCACAACAAAGTTGAAACTTAGGGAGGAAGCAAGATGGCAAAGAGAATTCTCATCGTCGGCGGGGGGCTGGCCGGCACCATCGTCGCCAACGGCCTGTGTCGACAACTCCGCGAAGAGCTTTCTTCCGGAAGTGTCGTCATCAACATGATTGGCGCAACGGATAAACATCTTTACCAGCCCGGTCTATTGTATTTGCCCTTTGGCCGTGCTCGGGAATCAGAGTTGTTCCGCGATCAGCGCAAGGTATTGGATCGCCGGGTGCCTTATTTCGTCGATCCCGCCAAGCACATCGATGTCGACAAGCAGGTGGTCACCACCGAATTGGGCAAGACCCATTCTTACGATTATCTCGTGATTGCCACCGGTTCGCGTATTCGGCCCGACAATATCCCCGGGATGACCGAGGGCGCGCATTGGTTCTACGACCTCGACGGCGCTCGCAAGATGCGCGATGCGCTGGCCGCGTTCCAGGGCGGAAAGATCGTGGTGAACGTCAACGCGCCTCATAAATGTCCCGTGGCGCCGCTCGAAATCGTTTTCATGCTGCGCGAACATTTGGCCGCGAAAGGCTTGCTCGACAAGAGCGAAATTACCTACACCTATCCGATCGGCCGGCTGCACGCGCTGGAACCGGTGGCGAATTGGACGGTGCCTGAGTTCCAGCGGTACGGCATCAAATCCGAGACTTTCTTCAATACCAAGTCAGTCGACCCGAAAGCGAAGACAATCACTTCGGAGGAGGGCTCGACCCTCGGTTACGATCTGCTGGTCACGATTCCTCCCCACACGGGCCAACAGGTGATCATGGATTCGAACCTCGGCGCGGGCGGCTGGGTGCCAACCGGACGCAACACGTTGCTGCGGGAAGGATCGCAAAACGTTTTTGTCGTCGGCGACACGACGAACATCCCGATCTCCAAGGCTGGATCGACGGCCCACTTCGAGGCCGATACGATCATCGATAATCTTGCCTCGCTGATCAAAGAAGACCGCTGGGCGCGTGAGTATGACGGCAAGGTATTCTGTTTCGTCGAAACCGGCCTCACGAGCGGAACTTACGTGTGGTTCAACTATGCCACGCCGCCGAACCCGGGACCGCCGTCGCAGATGATCCATTGGTTCAAGCTCGCCTACAATCGACTGTATTGGCTGTCCGCCCGCGGACTGCTGTAAAGGAGGCGACGATGAGCGAAACAATGATCTCCAATCAGCCCATGGACGAGCTCGCCCGGCTCAGCCTGGCGGCGCGCGAGGCCTTGACCGACTCGATGGTGGAGCGGATCGCAGCCATGGGCGCAACCGCGCTTGAACTTGTCGATCGTTTAAACGACGAGCAAACGAGCGCGGCGGTGCACAAAGTGCTCGACCGGCTGACCGAGGCGCACAAGTTGGGCGCGCTCGATACGCTGTTCGATCTAGTGACGTTGCTCCATGCGGCACGCGATGCCGCGACCGACAACATTCTCGACCGGCTCTTCACCTTCTTCGAGCAGATGATCAATACCGTCGGCAACGAGGAAATGGGCATGTTGGCCGGAAATGCCCGCACGGCCCTCGAAGAGGCGGCGGAGGAAACGGAAAAAAACCCGCCGCGCAGCGGACTGATGCCCATGCTGTCAATGCTGTCGAAGCCCGAGACGCAGCGTGGCCTCGCCTTCCTGATTAGTTTCAGCGCCAAGCTGCAGCATCACACCATGGGCCAATAAGGGGACTTGCCTGGGCCGCGAGCCCACTTTTGCCGATATCGTGAAACGCCTGTTTGGCGTCCGGCCCGATAAATGCTCCTCGCTCACCGTCGGCCGACGGTGAGCGAGGAGTTTTTTTTACGATGCCGGTCATTCCAAACAGGGGCTGACCGACCGCGGTACATTCTGGTTGCGGCGCCATGCGTGCGGATCAAGGGCCGGACCCACCGCACTAGACGTGGATGAACATCCGGCTGATGAGCACCAGCACCACCAAAAGCACGACGCCTAGCGACAGGCTCCAGACGATCAGCTTTTTCTCGATCGGCAGAAGCGGCTCATAGGCCATCTTCTGCATTTCTTCGGCGAATTTAGGTCGCTGCTGTTCCATGATATCCCCCTTTTAACTCATAAGTGGCGGTTTGACGCCGGCAAAGAAGAGCAGCGAGATCACCAGTCCCACCCAGATAACGAATCCGAACAGGCACAGCAGATATACCGCGGCCAACCGGCCGATGCCCTCTTCCCAGAGTTTCCGGAAGTTGCTCATGACGCCGATGGTGAAGAACGTCAGCACGAAGAAAATACCGCGGAAGGTATTGGCTTCGCCCATCGCCGCCTTGACTTTCGCCACCACCGGGGCGGACGCAGTGAGCGCCACCAGCAGGATGATGAAGAACGTTACGACGTAGCCGATAACGAATTTCGGGAAACGTTCCCAGATTTCCCTGGCCCGCACCGTATCGCCCTTGCGCACCTCGATATGCTTGGTCCAGATCCAGGCAAGCACGAAAGCCCAAACGCCGATGAAGATGTCGATGAACACCTTCACCGTCGCGGCGGTGCCGAGAACCCAGCCCGGTTGATATTTGATGCCCTGCGCGGCGGCCTTGGCGTAAATGAGCGCCTCGGTGATGCTGCCGCTCGCCACCGCCGCGCCGTCGGTTTTAACCGATAGCGCCATCCACGCGCCCGCCACCATCGGCTGTTGATCGAGGAAATAGCTGGCGACGAATGGCAGGATAAGCAGTTCGATCACCGCAAAGATCACCACCAGCGATGACACCATGATCGGAACGACCGGCCGGGCGCGGATGGCGCCCCCGGTGGCGATTGCCGCCGACACGCCGCAGACGGAAATGCCTGACGCGAGTGGAGCCGCCCATTCACGGCTGAATTTGAACCACACGCGCGCGACGTAATACACCACCGACCAGAAAATCAGATAGGCGACGATGATCGCTGCCAGACCGAGGAACATCAGTTCGGTCGCCAGGCCCAGCTTCTCCGCCGAGACGATTCCGAGAAAGCCGCCGAGAATGACGATGGCGATCTTGATGTACAACTCCGGCCGGACTGCTTCTTTCATCCACTCAGCCAAGCCAGGCAGGAAATTGCCGATGATCAGACCGACGATCAGGGCAACGACGAAGCCGCCCTCGGCGGTAAGCCTCAGCGACCAGCTGACGCCAAACTTCTGCATGGCGGCTGGCGTGTTCACGGCAAAGTTGGCGTAGCTTCCGACGATCCAGCAAATGTAACTGAGCCAGAACACCACGGTGAAACCGAGGATGAAGCGCCCGATATTGGCCTGCAGGGCCGCCGCGCCGGCGGTCATCAGCACCAGCAATCCGATATAGGTGGCGATCAGCGAGCCGAAGCCGCCCAAGCCGGCATAGGCTTTCGAAACGGGCGACAGCGCCTTACTCAGGTCCGTCCAGACTCCGGTGTGTACCACCCAACCGAGAATATCCACGCCAGCGACCAAGCCGAGCGCGAGGACAAACACCACCAGGCCAATGATGAGCGATAGCCAGTCTTCAGTGAGGCCTTGGCTTTTACCATTCATTGTCTCCCCCTTTAGTGTTGCTGATTTACGTGCCCCGGCAAGCCAGCAGCCCCTGACCTGCTTGGCAGCATCACCGGCCTATTGCCGCGGCGCGATCCGCCTCCGCGGGCGCTAGGTCACTGCTGCCCCCTACTTTAGTAGTATAATAATATTCCAACATGTTGGAAGAATTGGCAATTGCGATTTACAAAATACGGCAGCCACGCAACATATTTTCACCCGGTGTGTTTTGCTCGTTCGTCCTTTGGGCTTGGTCCTGGGAACACATCATGGCCGCCAGTCCATCGCGAAAAGCCGCCGGGCCTGTCGGGCTCACGGCGGCAGCGATTTCCCCCGGTCCTGAAGCACCTTAGTCAGCCAATCCTGGCGTTGTGCGTCGCAAAAAGATGGGGTCTGCGGCTGCCTCTTGCCGGGCAAAACGCTAACAAGGCCGAACGTGGCGAAGTGCTCTTGCCGGCGTCAGGCCTGCTTTTAAGGGGTGTTGCAATCTGCGGCCAATGCCCCAACGGGCGGCGATAGAGCCGCAAAACGGTGCGGCAATTCCGTTGCGTATACGGCGGCCACGCACCCGCTCGTCTCACGGAGATTCCTAAAATGGATTCAAACGCGAGATTTCATCCATTGACCGCGATACGCTCGATCATGACGTGCTCACGCGCGGCGCCTTTGTGGGCTTTCGTTTTGCGCAAGATCGCGACGTTACGATTGGATCGCTCTGTCAGCTGCTCGCGGATGACTTCCAAATCATAGCCAGCCTTCGAGGCGATTTCCAAAGTCCTGGCCACGCCGAGCCGGGGAGCGGCGACTTGCGCCCATAGAATTGCGCAGCGTGTTCCTGAACGGCAATAAAACAGGATCGGACCCGGAAGAGCGTTTATCAATCGCGTCTGCACGTCGACGACTTCTTCGTCGTTTACATTCATATTCTCAACGGGCTGATAACGGTACTGCAAGCCATGGCGAAGTGCGGCAGCCTTGGCCCGATCATTGGACAATTGATCCGGCGATTCACCGTCGGGCCGATTGTTCACCACCGACCGAAAGCCGCGCGCGGCGGCTTCGGCAAAGTCGGCTTCGACGAGCTGGGCAGCTACGAAGATGCCGGTCTCAAGCTGGATCAATTTTGCCATGAGATGTTGCTCGCTTTTGCTGCCGGCTCAATGCGAGCCGAATGGGGTGGCAGCCAAAACGCATTTTCCGGGGGCGGCGGCAAGAAAAATCAGCCGGTTTTTAGAAAATAATTCTAATTTTGCAATATTATTGTCGTTTTTGGGATAAAATATTCTTTGGATTAGAAAATGAGATAATATCATTCTAGGAAAAAAATCAGCGATTCCGGCCCGCTCGCCGCCTTTGTCAGGCGCCACCCTTTTTCGCAAAATCCATCAGCTTGAGCGGCTTGATCATGGTGTGACCAAGCGCGGCGTCCTTGCTGTCTTCAAGCGGCCCTGATGCCGCGTTAGTGGCGCTGGTCAAGTGCGCGACCAGAGCCTCTTGCGCGAGCGTCGCATGGCGGTCGCGGTGGCGCACCAGCGCGTATTCGCGTTGCGGCAATTCGATCGGGATTTCAATAAGCTTGCCGGCGGCTATGGCGGAGGCAACGACGTGGCGCGAAATGATGGTGGCGCCGGCGCCGGCCTCGATCGCTTCGCGCACGGCTTCGTTGCTCGGCAAGACGAGGAAAATGTTGAGCTCGTCGAGCGACAGCCCCTCGCGGGCGGCCAGATCCTCGAGCCCGCGGCGGGTGCCTGAGCCTGCCTCGCGGATCACCCAGGTTATGGCCCGAAGATCAAGCCGGCCGAAAGCATTGACCGGCAGGGATGGCTGGTCCGAAGCGACGACCAGCACAATTTGGTCGTGATCGATCTGCTTCCGGATCAGCGCCGGATGCTGGGTCGGCCCTTCGACCAGACCGATATTCGCCTTGCCTTCGACAACGGCGTCCTCGACCTCTTTGGTATTGTGGATCACGACATTGAGGCGCACGCCACGATTGGCGGCATGGAAGGCCGCAAGCCGGCGCGGCAGCCAATAGGTTGCAATCGTCTGGCTGGCGGCGATGGCAACCGGGCCGGCGGGGCTGCCGGCGAGATCCTGCAGCACCGAGCGCGCCATCGAAGCGCGGTCGAGCACGGCGCGCGCCTCGCGTAAAAAAATTTGGCCGATCTCAGTTAGTTGGATTCCGCGACCGACGCGGTCGAACAGCTTGACCTGATAGTGGGCTTCCAATGTGGCAATGGCCGCCGACGCCGCCGACTGGCTCATGCCCAATGCCCCAGCGGCACGGGTCACATGCCCGCACTCGGCTACCTCAATGAAGATGCGCAGTTGATCGAGTGTCATCGCGAGATCAAACAGTATTATCGATCAAAATGACACAATCAATCGATTAATACAAACAATTTGATTGTAAGCGACGAGCCCCATCGGTTAATCTTGTGCGCAAAATTGGGGCCATTGAGGAAACGTCGGGCGATGTTCACCAGCAATCCATTCGCCGAACTTTCGGCATCCGTATCACCTGCCATCATGCAGACGTTTGTCGTCGTCATGGCCATCTTGGTCGCCGGCGGCACGCTCTTGGAAATGATGCACAAGAACAGCGCCACGTACTTTTTCGCGAACTGGCGCAATTCCAAGAAAAAAGCCAAGCAGCCGGTCGGCGCCGGAGGGATGATATCGATCGCGGTGCAGACAGCCGTGGTTGATGTCGTGGCCTCGGGCGAGTTCTGCAACGCGCGGCGTAGGCTTGCCCATCTCCTCGGCATGTACGGCTTCGTGATCTACGTCGTCGCCACCGCGATCATGGTCTTCGCCTACCCGACGCCGGCGACGCCGACGCCAACCGCGATCGCGACCTTGTGGTACATCGGCGCGCTGATGGTGTGCCTCGGCGGCTATTGGTTCTGGTTTTTCATTCGGGTCGACGTAGCCGCAGAGGGCCAATCGCCGCTCCGTTTCATGCGCGCCGACATCTTCATCGTTACGCTTGTTCTGAGCGCGACCTTCGGTCTGATCTGGGCCTGGCTGCAGACGGCGGGCAGCACCACCTTGGCCACCGTGTTCCTGGCTCTTTATCTCCTCACCACCATAGTGCTGTTCGGATCGGTGCCGTGGTCGAAATTCTCCCACATGTTCTTCAAGCCTGCCGCGGCGTTCGAGAAAAGAATGTCCATGGCCAATGGTTCAGCCATGAATTTGCCGACCGCGACCCGCGACGATCCTGAACAACAGAAAAGACATTCCATGGAACTGCTGCGAGACGCTCCGATGCGATATGGGACTTGGCATCAAGCGCGAGGCGCCCCGCCACTATTAAAAAATGCCCGCAAGTTCTGTTGGAGCAGATAAGGAGCCGGACTTATGCCTACCTTCGTCTACATGACAAGGTGCGACGGATGCGGACATTGCGTCGACATCTGTCCCTCGGACATCATGCACATCGATCCGACTTATCGCCGTGCCTACAACATCGAACCTAACATGTGCTGGGAGTGCTACTCCTGCGTCAAGGCTTGCCCGCAGCATGCGATCGATGTGCGCGGATATGCCGACTTCGCCCCGCTCGGTCACAGCGTTCGCGTCATACGCGACGAAGAGAAAGGCACGATTGCCTGGAAGATCAAATTCCGGAACGGTACGGAAAAGAATTTCCTGTCGCCCATCACCACCAAGCCCTGGGGGACGGCGATCCCTCAGCTCGCAGATGTTCCCGGGCCCAGCAAAGAAATGCGCGACAGCCAGCTGCTGTACAGCGAGCCAAAATATATCCGCATGGATGACGGCGGTTTGCGTACGCTTCAGGCCGCCGGCCTCAAGATGAAGAAAGGCGTGTATTACTGATGGCTTACAAAACGATCGTCGAAGACGGCATCGACATTCTGGTCGTCGGTGCAGGCCTTGGCGGCACCGGTGCCGCTTGGGAGGCCAGATTCTGGGGTCAGAACAAGAAGATCGTCATTGCCGAGAAGGCCAATATCGATCGCTCCGGTGCAGTGGCCCAGGGTCTGTACGCTATCAACTGCTACATGGGGACCCGCTGGGGCGAAAATAACCCGGAGGACCATGTTCGCTACGCTCGTATCGACCTGATGGGGCTGGTGCGGGAGGACCTGTTGTTCGATATGGCCCGTCACGTTGAACTCGACGGTGCACCAGTTCGAAGAGTGGGGCCTGCCCATCATGAAGAACCCGAAAACGGGGGCCTATCTGCGTGAAGGGCGATGGCAGATCATGATTCACGGCGAGTCCTACAAGCCCATCGTGGCCGAGGCCGCCAAGAAATCGGCGGACAAGATATTCAACCGCATCTGCGTCACCCACCTGCTGATGGACGACAGCAAGGAGAACCGGATTGCCGGTGCCGTCGGCTTCAATGTCCGCACAGGCGACTACCACGTCTTCAAGTCCAAGACCGTGATCTGTGGCGCGGGCGGCGCCTCCAACATCTTCAAGCCGCGTTCAGTGGGCGAAGGTTCCGGCCGCACCTGGTATGCGCCCTGGTCGTCGGCGTCTGCCTATGGGCTGATGATCGAAGCCGGCGCCAAGATGACGCAGATGGAAAACCGCATCGTGCTGGCGCGTTTCAAGGACGGCTATGGCCCGGTCGGCGCCTACTTCTTGCACCTGAAGACCTATACGCAAAACGCGTATGGAGAAGAGTTTGAGTCCAAATGGTGGCCGGAACTTCAGAAGATGGTCGGCAAGGAATATCTGGATCCGGACTCTTTCCACTTGACCCATAGACCAATTCCGACCTGTTTACGTAACCATGCATTGATCAGTGAAGTGAATGCCGGCCGCGGGCCCATTCACATGGTGACCATGCAGGCCTTCCAGGATCCTCATCTGGAAGAGGTCGGTTGGGAAAACTTCCTCGGCATGACCGTCGGCCAGGCGGTCCTGTGGGCCGCCACCGATGTGGATCCCAAGAACGAGAATCCCGAGCTGACCACGTCCGAGCCCTACGTGATGGGCTCCCACGCGACCTGCTCGGGCGCCTGGTGCTCGGGTCCCGAAGACCTTTCTCCTCCCGAGTATTTCTGGGGCTACAACCGCATGACGACGATCGAAGGTCTGTTCGGCGCCGGTGACGCAGTCGGCGGCACGCCGCACGCCTTCTCATCCGGGTCGTTCACCGAAGGCCGTCTCGCCGCAAAGGCCGCCTGCAAATATATCGACGACGGGAAGGGCGAAGGCATTGTCGTATCCAATGAGCAGATCGAGCGCCGCAAGAAAGAGATCTACACGCCGCTGGAGCATTACAAGGTCTACCGCAATGAGGTCGTGGCGGGCGATGTCAACCCGAACTACATCAATCCCAAGCAAGGCCTGGACCGTCTGCAGAAGCTGATGGACGAGTATTGCGGCGGGATGACCGTCAACTACGTAACCAACGACAAGCTCCTGCATATCGGTCTCAAGAAGCTCAAGATCATGGAAGAAGACCTTGAGAAATTGGCCGCAAAGGATAATCACGAGTTGCTGCGTGCGTGGGAGTTGAAGCACCGTCATCGCGCGGCAGAGTGTGTCACGCAGCACACCCTGTTCCGCAAGGAGACCCGCTGGCCGGGCTACTACTACCGAGGCGACGCCATGAAGGTGGACGACGCAAACTGGCACGTGCTGACTGTTTCGCGCCGCGACCCGAAAACCGGTGAATACACCATGGAAAAGGCGCCTTGTTATCACCTGGTTGGTGAGAACGAGTAGCAATATCCCCGGGCGGAAGTTCGCCTTGAGCTTCTGCCTGGGCGCAAAAAGACCAGCATGTCGTGCGTTAATCTTTGTCGGCGCGCCCTATAAAGCTGGTCTCTTTCGGTCGCAGAGTACCGCGCGTGAACATTGTTGAAAGAAGTGATGAGGAGATAAAGGCCATAGCCGATCCACTGTGGCGTGACCTCATCAAGTATTCGAACGAAGGCAAATACGGAGACTTCGTCAGGAACTTTTCCAATTCCCTGGCGCTCGCCATGAATCAAGTTGTGGCGGGCCATCAATTCGCAAACAGTGAGCTGGCCAGAAATCTGTCTGAAGATGCCGATTATCTCGGCATTATCCGCCGGGGCGAACATGTGACGGTTCTTTACCGGCAACGGAGCACTAAAAAGAAGGGCGAATGGCTTGGCAGACTTGTCCTCGGCTATGAAAACGGGGAGGTCAAGATTTTTGGTGCATCCTTCTTCTGAGTAGTTCGTTCGGATACGACATGAGTGAAACCATTCAGAACGGCAAATTTGTCGAACTAACCTATAAGGTGAGCGACAAGAAATCAGGACATGTCCTCACCAGGGTCGAATTCCCGCTGAGCTATGTTCACGGGCACAGTGAAATTCTGGCCCCTTCCGTCCACAAGGAGTTGGAGGGCAAGTCCGCCGGCGATATCATCGAAGTGTTAATCGATGGCAATCAGATTTTCGGCGCAAGAGACGAGTCGCTGGTTTTTACCGATCACATCGAGAACGTCCCCGAGGAGTATCGGCAAGTCGGCACCTCCATCCTCATGGAAAACGAGGAGGGCAAGACCCGCAGCTTCATCGTGACGCGGATGGACGACAAGACACTGACTGTCGACGGCAACAATCCGCTTTGCGGCAGAGAGGTCGTTTTCACGCTCGAAATACTGACCGTGCGCGACGCAACCGATGAAGAGACAAGAGCGGGCGGGGCGATCGTTGCGAAGGCGGACGTCGACCCGTCACTCACGAGACCTATTTGAGCAGCAGCGTCGATCTTTTTTCAGGGAGCAAATGCCGCTTTCTTTAGACAACGCCGACCTAGGTATCCCATTCGAAAAATGCTATGTATGGCATTGGGCGAATTTCGGCGTCAGTTGCTTGCACTTACAATCCCATCTTCACGCCAAAAGGTGATCCATGAGCGAGAAAAAACCCACCCCGAAAGTTCCGGACGGCCACACGCGCTTTTTGACAACGCGTCAGAAAGAACCAAACGAAAAGGGGTTTGTCGGTTACGAAACCACCTGGGAACCGTTCCAGAAGGAAACCGAATACAAGACCCCGAAACGGCCGTAGGCGCCATCCCGCAGCGTAGGTGAGCGCAATCGCGCGGCTAGGGTCCGAACCCATGAAGCGGGTTCCCTCAGCGGTGGTTGCTTGATCTACGGTCTGCGACGGGAAGACACCCGCTCCGAGCGCGGCGTCTTCCTGACCTGCTCCTCGGGGGCCTTTCTTGCATGAGTGCCCGACCCCGCCAGTCGGAGCAGTCAGCAACGGTCATCCTCTCGGAGCCCGATTGATTTCGCGAAGGACTTACCATGCCCCAACTCGTACCGCCGCACGGCTCTGAGTTGGTCAAGCCACTGCTGCTGCCCGAGACGGAGCGGCCCGATGAACGCAAGCGGGCGGAGAGACTCAAGAAAATCCCCCTCGATTCACGCGCGGTCTCGGACGTGTTCATGCTGGCAATGGGGGCCTATACGCCGCTCGATGGGTTTATGGGGCATGACGACTGGCGCGGGTCGTGCCTGGACATGAAACTGACCAGCGGCGTCTTCTGGCCGATCCCGATCACGCTTCCCGTCAGCAAAGATCTCGCCGATAGCATCCTTGCCGAAGAGGAGGTCACGCTTATTGACGCGGAGACCGGCGAAATACTCGCCGTCATGGAGGTGCAGGAGAAATATTCAATCGACAAGCAACTCGAGGCCGAGCACGTCTATCGCACCACAGATCCGAAGCATCCGGGCGTAGCGAAAGTCCTGGCTCAGGGGGACGTCAACCTGGCCGGTTCCGTCATGGTGCTGAGCGAAGGCGAATATCCTGCCAAATACCCGGACCTCTATATCCGCCCCGCTCAGTCGCGGGCCATGTTTCTTGAGCGGGGCTGGTCGAATGTCGCGGCCTTCCAAACCCGGAATCCCATGCACCGGAGCCACGAGCACCTGGTGAAAATCGCGATTGAGGTCATGGACGGCGTCTTCATCCATCAGGTGCTGGGGAAATTGAAAGCAGGCGACATTCCCGCCGATGTTCGCACCCGGGCGATCCAGGCAATGATGGACAATTATTTCCGCCCGGGGACGGTCATTCAGGCGGGCTATCCGATCGAGATGCGTTATGCCGGCCCGCGCGAGGCGCTGCTGCATGCTCTCATTCGCCAGAACTTCGGCTGCTCGCATCTGATTGTCGGCCGCGACCATGCCGGGGTCGGCGACTACTACGGTCCCTTCGACGCGCATCACATCTTCGACCAGCTGTGGCCCGGCGCGCTGCTGACCAAGCCGCTTAAGATCGACGTCACCTTTTATTGCCGGAAGTGCTACGGAATGGCGACCGCGAAGACCTGCCCGCACGATCCGAAGGATCGCATTTCGATCTCGGGCACCAAGCAACGTGAAATGCTCTCGACCGATGCGGAGATCCCGCCCGAGTTCAGCCGGCCAGAGGTGGTGGCGATCCTCAAGGAGTATTACGCAAGCTTGCGAACGACGGGCTCGGGTCCGGCATAATGATCGTTGCGCAAATCTCCGATACCCATATCGCCCTGGATACACCCGACGCCGATCAGAGAATACGCGATTTCGCACGCACGATTGCCGACATCAACGCACTCGATCCGGCGCCCGACGTGATCGTTCACACCGGGGACATCGTTCATAACGGACGGCAAGACGAATACGCCGAGGCCGTCGCCATACTCGCGAAGGCGCGGGCGCCGGTCTACGTGCTCGTCGGCAATAAGGACGACCGGGCGAATTTGCGCGCGGCCTTTTCGCCTTTTGGATATCTCGCGCCCGAGTCCGAATTTATCGACTATGCAATCGAGGACTATCCGGTAAGGCTGATTGCCGTCGACACGTTGAGTTCCGGCAGCAACAAGGGCGATTTTTGCCCCGCGCGGGCCAGGCGATTGATCGACCTGATCGATGCCGAAACCACCAAGCCGATTGCGGTTTTCGCGCACCATCCGCCGTTTGAAGTTCCGGTGGGGCCTGACGCGCTCAATTTCGAAACGCCGGAGATGATGGCGAGACTACGCCAGGCGTTGCAGCACTCCGGGCGAGTCGTCGCCGTATTCAGCGGCCATGTTCACCGCGGTACTGCGGGTCATGTCGGAAGCATCCCGGCGACCGTGATGCCGAGCATCGCGACAACACTGCGCAAAGGTGAATACCCGGCGCACATGAAGACGCGGCCAGTCTACCACATCCACCGGTTCGATCCGGTCTGGGGCTTCGCCACCGAAGCGCGGATTGTCGGAACAGGCCACCGGCGCCAAGAGCTCTTGCAGGGCAAGATCGCCCGCAACGCGATCAGCGCCGTGTGAGCGCATAGCGCCCCGCGGCGTAACCGCTTTTGTCCGAATGTGATCGCCGGTCAGCCGCGCGCGAGCGTCGCGCGGATGGCGCCGCCGAAGGAGCCTTCTTCGAGGTATTTCAAGCCAAAATACGCGCCAGCAAGGATCGACATCCAGGCGATCGCGCTGCCGAGCGCCAGCGTCGACATGCCGGTGATGCCCTGACCGATCGTGCATCCCAGCGCCATAATCCCGCCCGCCCCCATCAACGCCGCGCCGCCAAGATGGCGGACAAGGTCGTTGCGGTCGGCAAAACTCTCGACGCGGAACGTGCCGGTTGCCACGGCCATCAGGAAGCTGCCCGCGATAACGCCGCCAAACACGGCGATGCCGAAATTGATGGTGGAGCCGGTAAAAGTCATCACATATTGCAGGCTTTCGCCAACCGGCGACACGAAGGTGATCGAGGCCAGCGGCACGGGATTGAATTCGTCGGTGGCGATGACGCCGGTTACGACCCAGCCGGCAATCACGGTGAGGCCAATGATAAGCCCGGCGGCGATGTTGGTGGGGCTGCGGCGGAAGCCGGCATCCTTGAAGCAGAAGACCAGGAAGGCCGCCGCGACAAGCGCCGCCGCGGCAGCGCGCGCGGTGCCGACTGGCACGCCAAGCAGAGCGCCCGCCATCTCGCCGATATTCTGATTGGCGAGCCCGTGCGTCTTGAGCTCGATGTTGGTCGCGTTCTCGATCTGCACCCGCGCCAGCGCAAACAATCCGCGCACCGTCGTATAGGCAGTAATGCCGAGCACCAGGATAACCACCAGCGACTTGAGATTGCCGGCTCCGAGCCGCACCAGCGTCTTGCTGGCGCAGCCTCCCGTCTGCGTCATGCCGAAACCGAACATGGCGCCACCGATGATGGCGCCGAGCCAGCCGAGATTGCTGGTGAGATAGATCGATTTGTTGATGTCGATGACACCGCTAAAATGCAGGCCTTGGGTGCCAATGATCGCCACGGCAATCGCCAGCATCCAGGCACGGAAGCGGCGCCCATCACCCATCAGGACGAGGTCGGATATCCCGCCCATGGTGCAAAAATTGGTGCGCTGAACGACGGCGCCGAACACGAGACCGGTGGCGAAGCCGCCGATCCCGACGATGGTGGTTGTTGCAAGCTCGCTCATTAGAGGTGCCACCCCCGACTTCTGGCGCGATCGTCGCTCGCGGATCGTAGCTGAGGATCGGGCGCTTCGTTACCAATAAGACAAGGATTTCCGCAGTGGAGGCAGCGGTCCGAGCGGCCTTCAGCTTAACCGATCGGATCGGGCCTCCCAATGAGGAGACCCGATCTGTCCAACCGCGCGGCCCTCGGGCGTGCGACGCGCGCCCGATGTCGGTTACTTGTGAATGAGCGCCGACTTGGGCGCGGGCGCCGTGTCGAACAGGTAGGTCAGCCCGGCCGTGAACTGATACTGGTGCATCGACAGGTCGATATTGCTACCCGGGGTGACGCCAAAAGGAGTCACTTCAGGACCGGATACGCTGTGGCTGGGCACATAGGCGCCGGAGAAGTCGAAGGTGTAGTTCTTGTTGATCTTGTAGCTGAATCCGCCGGTGATGTGATCGGTCACGACGCCGGGCGCAATAATATTCAGCGTCACGTCCGTGGACTTGATCGGGTTGGTGTTATGCGCGTAACCGACCCGCAACGTCCACGCTGGCGAGGCCCGCCATTCGGCGCCGACCTTGAAGACGTCGACGTCGTGCCAGCCAAAGCCGGGGCCGTCGCTTGCGCCAAACTGCAATGGAATCGCCGACGAATTCCCGACCGACGGGATCTTGCTGTAGAAGATGTGCTTGTAGTCGAACATCAACGTCAGATCCGGCGTTGCGTCGACCGCGATGCCGGCCGTCAGGTTTGCCGGGATATCGAATTCGCCTTGATTGGCGAACAGCCCGCTGTATTTGTGGAATTTCGTCATCCAGATCTCGCTCTGGGCGGAGAAGCCCAGGCGGATATTTCTGGTGACGCTCCATTGCACGCCGCCGCGCACGCCGCCGCCATAGGACCAGGCATAGCCTCTGTTGGTAAAGTTCGCCGGATCGGACGAGAGGCCAAAAGCCCCAAAAGCGCTAAGACCATCCATCTTCAAGCGCTGGATGGCGATGATCGGCGCGATGCCGAACGAGAGCGCGCCCATTCTGCGCGCATAACCCGCGGTCAGGAACGCCTGCATCATATCGACGCCGGAATTGCCGCCGCAAAATACGCCATGACCAGGAGGAGGAGGTCCCGGTAAGTATGCACAAGTCCCGTTGGCAACATCATTATAGGTCGTGTTCATGCCGCCGTTGCCGAACATCGCAACGCCCCAGGCCGAGTCGGCGTCGATCGGACTGCTATAGGCCAGGTTCGGAACGACAAAATAGTTATTCGAGCTGTCGATCGTCCCGGAGCTATATCCTCCTGGCGCAACCAAGCTTACACCCTTGGCGTCATATCCACGGAAGGGCGCAAACAGCGAGGCACCGGCTTGGAACTGCCGGCCCACATCGACAAGGCCGGCCGGGTTGAGCGACAGCGACATCGCGTCGCGCGAATCGGCAACGCCGGCGCCGCCGAGCCCGCCCTGGCGCGCGCCCCAGCCGTACTGGAAGTAGCCCTCGGTCGCTTGAGCTTCTCCAGCCGCAAATGATGCCAGCGCCAAGAACCCAATCGCCGCCGCGCCGGCGAATTTGAGTCCTCGTTGTTTGAACCCCCGTTGCATAGCTTCCCCCGTTGATTGACCCCTGCACAGGGGTATTTTCAATGTCCCGACTTCGATTGCCGCAACCCATCTCCTCGATGTCGCCGCGCACCCTCATGCCCCGCCGCGCGCCACCGCCTGCTTTAATCCGAATCGATTTCCCCTCGTTCAGTTCACCCGCTTGATCAGGAATCGATAAACACCGCTTGCCTGCGTCGACTCGACGAGTTCATTCCCCGTCGTACGGCAGAACGCCGCAAAATCGGCGACCGAACCTGGGTCGGTCGCAAGCACCTCGAGTGTACCGCCCGCCGGCACGTCCTTGAGCGCCTTTTTCGCCTTCAGGATCGGCAAGGGGCAGTTCAAACCTTTCGCATCAAGCAACTGATTGGCCATTGTCATCGTCCGCACGTTGATTGGCAGCAAGCCTCATTGAGCAGGCTTAGATGAAAAGATTGACATCCGACTTGAGCGCCTTTTCCATGAAAGTCGCCGCGCCGCCAAGCTCGGGGCCTTCGATCATGTCCTCGAGCTTGTATTCGAAGAGATCCATCGTCATCTGACAGGCGATCATCTTGACATCGGATTCGAGCGCGGCCTCGCGCAATTCCTCGATCGAGGCGACGCCTTTTTTCTTGATGAGATTCTTCATCATCACGCTGCAAGCGGCGTCGACGCCCGGTATCGCGCCAACGATGTTGGGAAGGCCCATGTGCATCCCCATCATCGGCATTTTCATTCCGGGATTGCCGAGCGGCGTCACCTGAAGATTGAGCTTCTTCAGGAGAAGCGGCAGGCCATAGAAAGTGAAAAACATCGTGACATCGACATTCATCGCGGCCGCTGTCGTTGCCAGGATAAAGGGCGGATACGCCCAATCCAGCGACCCCTTGGTCACGATGATCGTCATCGTCTTCGCGTTCGAACTTCCGGATGCTGCTTCTGCCACTGACTCCGCTCCGCAGGCTTATAATCCTACTCATGGTTACATATTAGAAAAATTACATATGATGCGCGTAGGCCGGTCAAGCGAGAACGTCGGTCAAAGCCCATAAATGTTGGTGGCGCGCGCTGAGCGGACAGGCGGCGAATGCCTGGAGCCCCAATTCTTTTTTGCGGCAGTGCAACATCAATATTGCCGGCGCGGCACGCCGACATCTCGGCATCCGTCCTCATCGATGCAGTGCAAGTGCTTCGCATTGGAGGGCGCTCGGTCCGAGCATTTCCCCAATTGCCTATCTCGCGCTGTCCGGCCGGTTGCCCCGCGGGGGCGTCAGTACCCGCCCTTGCGCCGGCTCTCGGGCAAACCGGCGATGCGGCCGGCCTGTTTTGAGGGATCGCGGGGAAATAGTTCATACAACTCCCGCTGATCGACCGGCCGACCCCACCGCTCCGACATGGCTTTGACGATGGTGCGCGTATTGGGCTGGTACTCGTTGTTGCCGAAGAACTCCTCGCGCAAATATTTGAGTACGTCCCAATGCCGGTCGGTCAGCTCGAGGTCCTCGAGCTTGGCCATGTGCCGGGCGAGGTCCTCACTCCAATCTTCCCGGTTCTCCAAGTAACCGGTCGCGGTACTCGCGACCATTCTGCCGTTGAAGTCGATGGCCATGGCGCTGTTCTCCTGCCCTCTTTTGGATGGCCCGGCGGTCTGTTCTCGATGCGGCCGCGCCGCTTAATCGCTACGGCGTTGACAGCAACAGATGCAAGTGCATGAATATATCAAAAGTCGCCGTTTTGCTCAAATACTGGCGCTCGTTTCGCCCGTCGCCGGGCTTTCCCGAGCGGCGACTGGTCGGCTTGGTTCATCGCAGCAACTTTCGATTTGTCCGGTCATGGTCGAGCTTACGCAACGCTACGAGGCGGTAATCGCCGATATCGACGCGGCCAACGCCGGCGATCCGCGCACCGTCGCCGTAGGGGGCGTGGCGCGCCCCTACGAGGTCGTCTATGCCGAGCGCATGAACCGGCAGCTCGCGGCGATGTACCCGGAGGCGTCCGAATTGCTGCGCATCGCCGCCCGCGGCCAGCACATTCGCCGCTTCGACATCCCGCGCGCAAAATTCCCGGAAGGCCGTGACGGCTACAACGAGTGGCGCCGCACCTGCCGCGAGCACCATGCCAAGCTGCTGCACGACATCATGAGCCGGCACGGCTACGACAGCCGTGACATCGAGCACGTGGCCAAGCTCGTCAAAAAAGAACAGCTCAAAAAGGACAAGGAATCCCAGGCGCTCGAAAATGTCGTCGATGTCGTCTTTCTCGACCATTACTTCGATGAGTTTTGCGGAAAATTTTCCCACTACGACGAAGCCAAGATCATTGACATCATCGGCAAGACCTTGCGCAAGATGTCACCCAAGGGCCACCAGGCCGCTCTCGCTCTCGATCTGCCCGAGCGCACGCGCAAGCTCGTTCTCGCGGCCGTCGAGCGGGAAGCCACAGCGCTCTCCGCCCTGGCCAAGGTCGCTATCGACTGAGTCAAAGCGGTTGCATTCGGAGGGTCAATTGCATGTCTAAAAAGCGCAAATCCCCGAAACGGATGAAACGCAAGGCTGGACGCGTGGCGAAGAAGAAATCGGCGGCAAAGCCAAAGCCCAAGGCCAAGAAAAAACGAGCATTATCGAAGAGACGGACAACGGCCGCGCGCACCAAGGCTGAGCCGGCGCGGCAGCCGCTAAGGCGGCCCGCGACGATGTACAGCATTCTGCACCCCGGCGTGGAGATGCAAGCAGAACCGGATTTCCGGGATGCGCCTGAAGGCTGGACACGAGCCGACGCCCAAACTCTGGCTGTCAAAATGGGTCTTAAACTCACAGAGGATCACTGGGAGGTCATTCGCGTGCTGCAGGGCTGCTATAAGGACGAAGTGTCGCCGCGGCTCAGATTGCTCCATGACGCGCTGGAAGCGCGCTTCACCGCCAAGGGCGGCATGAAATACCTATTTGGAATTTTTCCGCACGGCCCCATCACGCAAGGCTGCGCGCTGGCCGGGCTGAAGCCGCCGGTCGGCGCGCGGGAGGATTCCGCCGGAACTGTCGCGTGAGGCCTTGGCCAAGCGACGTTCAGGCGGGTTCAATCCGCTCTCGCGCAAGCAATCACACTTGCGCCGACTGGATAAACTAGACCGTCACTCAGCCCGACAACGCACTGGGGCCCAGCGCAATTAGCCGCGACCTATTTGATCTTTGTCCAGGTTTCCGCGTCGCAAAAAACCTGACCGATGGCGCAGCCCTTGATGCTGAGCGTCGATCCGGACAGGGTCACGGTGCCATTGAAGGTCATGAAGCCCGGCATCTCCGGATGCTTCATTCCGCTGCCTTGCCATATGTCCTTGCCGGTCTTCGTCATGCCGTGACACATTTCGAATCCGGGCGTGGCACCTTTGGCGATCCTGCAGCAGAGCTTTCCAGCGCATTTGTAGAACTGCGCGATCTCACCGTTCGGCCGCTTCCACATTCCTTCGGGATCGGCCGACGCTTGCCCGTTCGACAAGCCGACAAAGGTCACGGCAATAGCGACTATCCAAAATCTTTTCATATGTCCCTCCCCAGGGGTTCTAGTGCAACATTTCGATATATAACATTATTTGAATATTAGGTTCTCGTGAAAACGACCCAAGCAGAGATTTCGGCGGCGGCGTGAGCCAGGGCACCGATGCCGCGCACCTGCCTTCTAATTGTCAGACTGAAGGACGTGCACGTTCATTGCGACCGCGCCTGGTCTTTGCGGGCGCGCACGAAGGCGACGAAGCGGCGGGCCCAGCAGCCGCACCGCTCGGTCGAGCGCAGGTGACTGAAACTGGCGAGCACGCTGCCTTTGACGATACCGTCATGCTGTCCGTCGATGCCGCGGCCACGGATGACTCTGTAAGCGAAGCGAGTGGCAGGGTCTAATCCTTCAAGCGCAGCATAATGAAACTCATGGGCGGGAATGCGGGGCCCGCCGGCACCCATCGCCGAGCGGTCCACTCTCGGCCACGGTAATGCGTCCGTCTCCTCCAGCACGACGAGACCGCGCCCTTGCGGCGTGGCGTGCATCACCGTATCGGCTGGGATGAAGCCGACCATCTCATGCGTTTCCGAGCCCCAGGTGATCGAGCGCGAGAGATACATGAGCCCGCCGCATTCCGCATAGATCGGGAGGCCGCCTTCCGCGGCACGGCGGACCTGAGCCCGCAGGCCTTTATTCGCGGCGAGCGCCGGCATTTGCGTCTCGGGAAATCCGCCGCCAATGAAGAGCCCGTCCGCTGGCGGCAATTGCGCGTCGCGAAGCGCGTCGAAAAAAATGAGTTCGGCCCCCGCCTCCTCCAGGGCCTCAAGGTCGTCGGGGTAATAGAAGCCGAACGCCGTGTCGCGCGCCACCGCGATGCGCAAGTCCGGCTTGCCGGCAGAGCCGCCGCGCGTACCGGAGAAAACGGCAGGTGGGGCAGCATCCATACCCGGGGACTGCGTTATGGACGCGCCATGAGCGATTTCCAACACACGGTCAAGGTCGACGCCCCGCTCCACGGCCGACCGCAATCGGCCGATCATTTCATCCAATCTCGCCGTCTCATCGGGCGTTGTCAGTCCGAGATGACGCTCCTTGACGACCAGTGCCGGGTCGCGGCCGACGGCTCCGATCACTGGCACGTCGGTGTAGCGCTCGATCGCCTGGCGAAGCTTGCCCTCCTGCCGCGCCGACACCACCCGGTTCAGGATGACGCCTCCGATCGTCACGCCGCGATCGAAGATCTGGTTTCCCAGCACCATGGGCGCCACGCCGCGCGTGATCCCGGTGACGTCGATGATCAACATGACCGGGGCGCCGACGAGTTTCGCCAGCGCTGCGTTGGAGTCCCGTCCTTCGAGGTCGACCCCGTCGTGCAGCCCCTTGTTTCCCTCAATGAGGGCGAGATCGGCCGGCCCGGCATGGCGAGTGAAAAGAGCGCGGATTTCAGTTTCGGTCTGCGTGTTGAAATCGAGATTGTAGCAGGGCCGTCCGCCCGCGCGGGCGAGCCACATGGGATCGATGTAGTCCGGGCCCTTCTTGAAGGGCTGGACGCGCAATCCGCGCGCGTTGAACGCCGCCGTAAGCCCGACGCTCACCATCGTCTTGCCCGACGACTTGTGCGCAGCCGAAATGAACAGATGGGCCATGCCAATCACACCGTCGTATGGACGGTCCTCATACGGTCAGGCTGGGCCGTCGCTGTCAGCCGGCAGTTTCGCTAAGGACCGGCCTCGGCAGGAAAGGCAGCAACTTGATCGCGATGCCAGTCAAAAGCATGGCGATTGATATCCCGCTGAGCCCCAGGAAGATTTCCGGCAAGGACGGCGCGTACCGCGCGATCTCGCCGTCGTGAAACGAGCTTGTCGCATGCATGCCCGGAAAGAGGTTGAGCGGATAGGCCTGACCGCCGATGATGATGACGTAGATCTGCGCAAGGCCGCCGAGCAGAAACAGGAGCGAGGCGATGGTGATCGCCGAACGGGTGCGCCCGAAGCTCGGTAAGGCCAAGATGACAAGCGGGAGCAGGCTGCCAATAACGATCTGGCCGAGCCAGAACACCGTCGTATAGACCCCGCCATCAAGCAGCAGAAAGCGCTCGATGCCGTAGTGTTCGCTGGCATAGAGCTTGGTCAGATGATGCACGGCGGTAAAATACAGCACCGTGAGCGAGAAGACCGCAAGCAATCCGCGAAATTTGCCGACCATCTCGTCGGTCAGCAGATCCTGCCGCAGCTGCGGCCCCAGGATCACAAGAACGAGCACGGTAAAGGCCAGCCCGAACAGCAGCGAGGCCGCGATAAACAGCGGCGCCATGATCGCGGCGCTGTAAGCCTCGCGTGCAACCAGCCAGCCGAAGATGGAGCCGGTGCCGGTCGTCAGCACCAGCCGCCACACGAACGCTAAGCCACCGATCGATTTTCCGAGCAGAACCGAACGGGACGCTTGGCGGTCCATCATCGCGAACAAATAGGCCATGACGATCGCCAGGAAGCCGACGTAGAGATAGATGTTCCAGGCGAAGATCGATTTGAAGTTATAGGTCGTCATGGCGACGATCAGCCGTTCTGGACGGCCGAGATCGAGCACCAGCACCGCAAGCCCGCCGACCAGAAGCGCAATCGCCAGCAAGGCCGATAACCGCGCGTAGGGCTTGTATTCCGACCTGTTGAACACGGAGGACACCGACGCGACATTGAGCGCGCCCGAAGCTGCAATAATCAGAAAGACGGCGAACACATGCGGCATGCCCCAGACGATCTGATTGCTCATGCCGGTGACGATGTGGCCGTTATGCTCCATGTAAAAGGCGGCGCCGAGGCCGGCGACAATGACCACCGCGTTGAGCGCCAACAGTCCCCAAAAGACGGGACTGTGATCCTCAAACTTTTGATAGGCGATCCTCGCCATTTCCTTCCTCCGCGGCAGCGTCTCGTCCGTGCTGCCTAGATATTCCTGTAGTAGACGCCCGGTTCGCAGCCGAGATCGTCGCGAATCCGGGTCGTGCGGTAAGTAGCGACGCGTTTGGCGATTTCGCTCGACGGATCGTTGAGGTCGCCGAACAGCATCGCCCCACCGCCGGTATCGTTGCACGCTTCCACGCAGGCCGGGATGCGGCCCGCGTCGACGCGATGGACGCACAGCGTGCAGCTCTCGACCGTGCCTTTGCCGCGCGGCGCGTATGGCTTCTGATCCTCCAGCGGCTCGTGCACGAAGGAGCGCGCCTTGTAGGGGCAAGCCATCATGCAGTAGCGGCAGCCGATGCAGATGTGCTTGTCGACAAGCACGATCCCATCGGCGCGCTTGAATGAGGCACCGGTCGGGCACACGTCCACGCACGGCGGATCGGCGCAGTGCTGGCACATCATCGGCAGCGAGAACGTCGCGCCGTTTTTCGGGTTCTTCACCGTCAGCTTGCGGATCCATTGGGCGTCGGTTTCCGGATGCCCGGTGTCGTGCCAGCCGTTCTCGGTCTGGCATGCGGTGACGCACGCCGTGCAGCCATCGGTGCATTTCGAGGCGTCGATCAAGAGCCCCCAGCGCACCTTCGAAGTCACCTGCTCATCAAGGCCGCGGGCGGCCGCCGAGGACCCTGCGTCAAAGCTGTAGAGCGTGACACCGGCCGCCAGCGTCGTCACCGCCATGGCCGCGGCGCCGCGCAAGAAGTCCCGGCGCGCGGCGTTGACCCCATCGCCACGGGCGCCGGTGCAGCCGCAGGCCCCGCCGCCACCGCATCCCGTGCCGTTATTGGATCCGCAGCTCACGGCTTCAGGCTCCTCAGGTATTGCGCCAGCATCACCGCGTCCGGTTCCGAAGAGCGCTCGGGCGCCGCCTCGCCGGTGGTCGCCACCTTGGCCGGGGGCCGCGAGGCATGGCATTCGAAGCAGTCGATGCTCACCGCCGCGTAGTCGTGACAGGTGCGGCAGAAGTGCTTCGGGCTTGCGATCGTGACCGGCTTGCCGTCCGTACCCTTGACCGCGTGGCAATCGATGCAGCCCGTGAGGTCGAAGCGCTTGGTGCGGATCCCCTCATGGACCGTCTGGTCGCGGTGATGCAAGAGCGCGGTCATGTGGTTGCGGCGCATCCAGGCGGTATCCGCGACGCATTTGTCTCCGCGGCCGCGGGCAGGCTTAGGCACCCATGCCGGCTCGCCGGCAACGGCGGTCGCCAGCGGCAGCGCCATGGCCGCCAGCACCAGCAGTGCGGCGAGCTTGGCCACCGTTCGCATGCGAGGAGACCTCAAGGCCGCGCTCATTTCGTCATCCAAGCCCCATTTGGATAAAGCCGGACGGACACACGTCCATGCAAATGTGGCAGCCGATGCATTTCGTGTACTCGGTCTCGACATAGCGTCCGGTCGTCGCTTCGCTTTTCTTGACCTTATGCACGGCCGTCTGCGGGCAATAAACGATGCAGTTGTCGCATTCGAAACACATGCCGCAACTCATGCACCGCTCGGCCTCGGCCTTGGTGTCGTTCTCGTCGAGCGCATAAATACGCTCTTCGAAATGACCGAGCACGTTGCCGGCGCCGATGTCCTTCTCTTTCCGCTGGTGACGCTTTTCGAACTTCCAATGGCCGAGAAACAATTCGTCGGCGGTTACGATTTCGGATTTCGAGCGGTCTTCGTAGTTGTGTACCGCAAACGGCGCACTGTCTGTCCCGCGGTGTTCCTTGTGATCGTAGGGAGCCGGTTCGTGATGGGTCTCTCTGAGTTTGGCAAGCAGGTTGAAGTGGTGAACGTTGACCTTGGGCAGGCGTTCCTGCTCCTGGTTCCGCAGATAGCGATCGATGCTTGCCGCCGCGATTGACGCCTGCCCGATCGCCGTCGTCAGAAGATGCGGGCGCAGCACGTCGCCGCCCGCGAACAGGCCCTGCCGGCCCCGCCAGCGATAATGCTCATCGGCGCTGATCAAACCCTTGCCGTTATTGAGCTCCTCGATCCCGGTGAAGTCGCACGCTTGGCCGATCGCCGCTACGATCAAGTCGCCCTCGACGTCGAACTCGCTGCCTTTCTTGAGTTCCATCTTGCCGCTTGACCAGTCGACTTCTGCCACGCGCAGCGCCTTGGCGTGATTGGAGCCATCCAGCACCACCTCGACCGGAACGAGCGAGGTGCGAATCTGAACCCCTTCCCGAAGAATGTGCTCGATCTCCATCTTCGTCGCGGGCATCTTTTCCATCGGCCGCCGGTACACGATGGTGACATCGGCGCCGTCGCGTTTTGCTACCTTCGCCACGTCGTGCACGGTCTGCCCCAGCACCACGTATTCTGGCCGGTCTTTCTCGTTGATCTGAGAAATGTGGCCGATCCGCCGGGCTACTGCGGCGACATCCATCGCCGTATCGCCGCCGCCGATCACCAGGACCCGTTTGGCGCCGTGCTTCAGCCGGCCGTCGTTGAAGGCGTCGAGGAAAGCGATACCGCTGATGCAGTTGGCGGCCTGGGCCGCGCCGGGCACCGCCAGCGGGGTTCCCGCCTGAGCGCCGAGCCCGAGGAACACCGCATCGTAATCCCGTTCGAGCGCCGCGAGCTCGACGTCCACGCCGATTTTCATGCCGGTGCGCACCGTCACGCCCATGTCAAGAATGCGCTGAATCTCGCCGTCAAGGACGTCGCGCGGGGTGCGGTAGCCCGGGATGCCGTAGCGCATCATGCCGCCAAGCCCGGGGTGCCGTTCGAAGATCGTGCAGGCATGACCCATGCGGCGCAGTTGATACGCGCAGGCAAGGCCGGCCGGCCCGCTGCCGATGATCGCGACTTTTTTGCCGGTATCGGCGCCCGCAGGCGGCAGCTTCAATTTCTTTTCCAGCGCGTAGTTGCCGATGAAATGTTCGACCGCGTTGATGCCGACGTGATCTTCCACCTCGTTGCGATTGCAGCCGTCCTCGCACGGCGCCGGGCAGACCCTGCCCATGATGGCCGGGAACGGATTGGCGTCGGCAGCGCGGTAGAAAGCGTATTCCTGCCACGGCATCCCCGCCGGCGGCTTCTCAATCCCGCGCGCGATGTTGAGCCAGCCCCGGATGTCCTCACCCGCCGGGCAACTGCCCTGGCAGGGTGGCGTACGGTGGACATAGGTTGGGCACTTGTAGGAATGGTCGCCGTTGAAGATTGCTTCCTGCAAAGGCGGAGGCGCATGGTCGCCATCTTTATAACGTCGGAACGTCAAGCGCTTCTCGGTCATTGCTGCGTCCTCCTGTCTGTACGCTGTGTTCCCCGGCCGGACCCGATGACGAGTCCGGCCGAGTCACCGCGAATTCTTGGGCCTAGTCACCGCCGATATTGCAATCTCCGCAAAACCCTCGCCGGAACGGTTCACTACTCTCCGAGCCCCATCTGGATGTATCCCGTCGGACAAACATCGGCGCAGATGTGGCAACCGATGCACATGCTGTAGTCGGTGTAGACGTAACGCCCAACGGCTCGCTCTTTCTTGGCCACGCGCTTCACCGCCGTCTGCGGGCAGTAGATGACGCAATTGTCGCATTCGAAGCACATGCCGCAGCTCATGCAACGCTCGCCCTCGTGGATGGCTTCCTTCTCCGTCAGGCTCGTGATGCGCTCTTGGAAGTTGCCCAGCACTTCATCGGCCGAGATATGGACTTCGTGGCGCTTGCCGCGCGATCTCATTTTTGAAGTGGCCTTTGAACAGAGCCGTGTGCGGGATGATCTGCGAGGTTGAGCGATCCTCATAGTTGTGGACCGCCCACTCGGAGTCCGAGGTGCCGCGCACCTGACCGGCATCGTATTGCGACGGATCGAGATTACGCTGGTGCAACTCTTCGAGCAGGTTGAAGTGGTGCACATCCACCTTGGGCCGTTTATCGAGCGGTGCTCCCGCCAGGAAATGATCGATTGTCTCGGCGACGATGCGCCCGTGGCCGATGGCCGTGGTCAATAGGTGCGGGCGAACGACATCGCCGCCGGCAAAATGCTTGTCGCCCTTGCGGGTCTTGTAGCCGGGCTGGATATCGATGAAGCCCTTGCCGTTGTCGAGGTCGCCGAGATCCTCCAGATCGCCCATCTGGCCGATAGCCGAAACGACGATGTCGCATGCGACCTCGAATTCGGTGCCGGGTTTCGGCTCGGGCGTCATGCCTTTCATCGTGCATTCGCACATCTTGATACCGCGAACGTGGCCCCTCTCATTGGTCAACACTTCGAGCGGCATGACGCCGCCCTTGATGTCGACGCCCTCGCGCACCGCATCCTCGCGCTCGCGCTCGGCGGCCATCATCTTCTCGATGGGAAAGAGCGAAGTGAGGGTGGCCTGCACGCCTTCGCGCCGGAGCGAGCCCGCCACGTCCTGAGCGGTGAAACCGACCACGCCGTGACCGGACGCGTCGTGCCGGTGGGGGGTCGACACATGACCAAGACGGCGGGCGACGGACGCCACGTCGATCGAGGTGTCGCCGCCGCCGACCACGACGATTCGCTTGGCGGTCGAGAACACCCAGTCGTGATTGAAGGCATCGAGGAACTCGACGCCCGTCAGGCAGCCTTCGGCGCCCCAGCCGGGCACCGGCAGCGGCCGGCCCTTCTGCGCGCCGATGGCCCAGAAGATGGCGTCGAAGTCATTCTCTAATTGCGCGACCGTAACGTCTTTGCCGACGCGGGTGTTGAACCGCACCTCGACGCCCATGTCGATGATGCGTTTGATTTCAATGTCGAGCATGTCGCGCGGCGTGCGGTAGCTCGGGATGCCGTAGCGCATCATGCCGCCGAGCTGCTCGTTGCTCTCGAAAATGACGACCCCGTGGCCCATGCGGCGCAGGAAGTAGGCCGCCGTGAGACCGGCCGGACCGCCGCCGATGACGGCAATGGTCTTGCCCGTGGGGTCTTTGGGCGCGACCGGCAGCTTGGCGTTGTTCTGGATCGCCCAGTCGCCGACGTATTGCTCGACCGCGTTGATGCCGACGAAGTCATCGACCTCGTTGCGGTTGCAGCCGTCCTCGCAGGGCGCCGGGCAGACGCGGCCCATCATCGACGGGAATGGGTTCGCCTCCATCATGCGATGGAAGGCGTATTCCTGCCACGTCATGCCGGCGACCGGCGGCTTGTCCATCTGCCGCGCGATCATGAGCCAGCCGCGGATATCGTGACCCGAGGGGCACGAGCCTTGGCACGGCGGCGCGCGGTGCACGTAGGTCGGGCACTTGTAGGAATGGTCGGCCTGGAAGATCTTTTCGGTCAGATCATCCCAGCTGTTCCACATGTTCTCGCCGTCCTTGAACAGGCGGAACGTGTGGGACTTTTTCGGGATGTTGGCCATATCGTTCATTACTGTACTCCCGGGACGCGAGCGGTCGCTTTACCGCCGGCTATTCCTCATTGCCTTCGCTTTTTGCCGAACCGTCTTCGGCATGTTCGAGAATAATGGCGTTGGACACCATCTGGTGCACGCCGACGATCGCTTCCATGTCGAAGCCGTACATCGGCAGCACCTTCGAAAACTGCGTCTTGCAGATCGCGCAGATCGCCGCCATGTGGGTGACGCCGTGCTCCTCGGCGACCTGCTGGAGCGCCCGCATGCGCGGCTGCGCGCCCTTCTTGCGTAATTCGATCAGATCGTCGGTGAGAAGCCCGCCGCCGCCGCCGCAACAGAACGTGCTTTCCTTGATGGTATCCGGCGCCATCTCGTAGAAGTGGTTGCAGCTCGCGCGCAGGATCGCGCGCGGGATTTCGAACTGCCCGCCCGGTTTGTCGCCCATGCTCGCGCCGCGCGCCACGTTGCATGAATCGTGAAATGTCAGCCGGATGTGGTCGTTCTTCGACTTGTCGAACTTGAGCTTGCCGCGCTCGATGAGGTCGTAGGTGTATTCACAGATGTGCTGCGGGATCGGATAGCGCTGGTCGAGGAAGTCAAACGGCCCGGCGAGCGTGTTGAGGAAGCTGTAGGCGACGCGCCAGGCATGCCCGCACTCGCCGAACACAATCCGTTTAACGCCGAGGTCCAGGGCCGCCTTGCGGATACGCAAGGAGATTTCGCGCATGTTCTCATAGGAGCCGATGAACAATCCGAAATTGGCGGCCTCGGACGCATACGAACTCATGGTCCAACGGGCGCCGGCCTGGTGGAAGACTTTGGCGTAGCCGATGAGACTGGCGATGTGCGGCTCGGCAAAAAAGTCGGCGGAAGGCGTGACGAGGAGGATGTCGGCACCTTTTTCGTCGAGCGGTAAGCGCACCGGAACACCGGTGTCCTCCATCATTTCTTCTTCCAGGTCCTCCAGCGTCGCCCTGAGTGCCTTGGGCGGCAGGCCGAGATTGTTGCCAATCTTATTCACCTTGCCGATGATCTCATTGGAATATTTCTGTCCCTTGCCGATCGAAGCCATGATTTCGCGTGCGGCAATGGTAATTTCCGCCGTGTCGATACCGATCGGGCAAAAGACGGAGCAGCGGCGGCACTCCGAACACTGGTGGAAATAACTGTACCAGTCGTCCAGCACCTGTTGGGTGAGGTCGCGCGCGCCGACCAGCCAGGGCACGTATTTGCCGGCCAAGGTAAAATGACGCCGGTAAACTTGGCGCAGCAGATCCTGGCGGGCGACCGGCATGTTTTTCGGATCGCCGGTGCCGAGGAAGTAGTGGCACTTATCGGTGCATGCGCCACACTTGATGCAAGAATCGAGGAACACGCGGAACGAGCGATACTTGCCGCGAAGCTCGGCCATCTTATCGATGGCCTTGTCCTGCCAGTTCTCCACCAGCTCGCCCGGAAAACCGAGTGCCTTCTGGAATTCGGGGGCCGCGACATAGGGCTTGCTGGCGGCCATGCAGCCAGGGGCAAGAGCGGGAATTTCGAGCGGGTCGCGAAGCTCGCTTTCGCTTCGGTCCGGTTCCTTCACCTGTTCCATGGCGCGCCTCGCTCTCTGGCCGTTTACGACCGGCCGGCTTCGAGTTCGCGCGCCCAATGCGCGAGGTGACGCCGTTCACGCGGATTATTGACCTGGTTGCGGGTGGGGCTGAAAAACAGCCCCGGCGCATGCAGCAGCTTGGAATAGGGAAAGACGATCATCAGCGCTGCGACCAGGCTCAAATGTACAAGCAGCACGGGGTCCGCCGGTATCGGCTGCCAGTCGAGGAACATGAGGCCGAGGAAAAACGATTTGAGCGCGACGATGTTGGTGTGCGCGAGGAATTTCATCGTTAGGCCGGACACGGCGATGCCGACCAGCAAGGCCAGCATCAGGTGGTCCGATGGCGCGCTGATATAGCGGATCCGCGGCACCAGGATTCGGCGGGCCCACAGACCCAGCAGCCCCGCCAGCATGGCAAAGCCCGCATAGACGCCGAAGGGTTGGATCAGCGCCACCCATTCCCAGACCGGCAGGGTGAAATAGCGCAAGTGGCGCAACAGCACGACCAGGAGTGCCGCGTGGAAGAGCCAGCCGAACAGCCAGATCCATTTGTTCGCCTTGAACAGGCTCTCGAACACCACAACTTCGCGGCCCAGGCGCAAGACAACGCCGCCAAGGGTTCTGGGAGCGGGCGTCGTCGGGATCTTCAGCGGGGCTGGCGTCGTCGCGAACTCCCATATGCGGAAACCAAGCCCGCCGACCAGGACTGCCGTGGCGAAGTAGAACAGCGATGCATACGCCAATGTCAGCATACGATGTTTCCTCACGCCGGCCGGCGCGCGCACGCCGAGTCGGGTAGCGGTTCAGTACTCCCTGCCGAGCAGCCGGGAGCTGCGGATCGGCCGCGATCCGCCCCCGAATTCGTCTCAAACGCAGCCGGTCGGCTTCGGCAGACCGGCGATCTTGCACGCCTGTTTTGCCGGGCCATACGGGAAGAGCTGATAGAGATATTTCTGCTCGCCCTTCTCGGGTCCGAACTGCTTTTTCATGGCCTTTACCAGGACACGAATGGCCGGAGCCACCTGATATTCCTCGTAGTACTCGCGGAGGAAGTTGACGACTTCCCAGTGCTCCGGGGTCATCTCGATCTTCTCGTCCTTCGCGATGAGTTCGGCCAAGTCCTTATTCCATTCCGCGAGGTTCTTGAGGTAGCCTTCCTCGTCGTGCTCGAAAGTGTGGCTATCGATGACGTAAGCGCTCGTAACTGCATCCATTTCCGTTTCTCCGGTTTGCTTTCAGTTCATTGAATATTAATGTGGGTAGCCTTTCGGCTCATAGCCAGGCCTGCGTTCGATCGTGGCTGGTGACCAGCTCGACAAATCCGCCGTAATCCACGAATTTGGCGGCCGGGATCGTTTCATTTTTTCCCATTCCGCGGGCCGCAAGATCGGGCTCCAGAATGCAGACGTTACAAGTCTTCGCCGCGTTCTCGAGACGCTCCGCGAAGGCGCTCCCTTTGCGCCCGCCCACCACCGCATCCTCGATCATGAGCAGGGTATCCCCCGGCCTGAGATGATTCAGCGCGCTCATGAACGCGGAGCGTTCGAAAGGCGACTTGTTGATTGTGTGCAGCGTCGACATCTCTCCGGCATAGCTCCCGATCAAAAATTCAACAGGACGTCTTGTTGCGCCATGATCTCGCTCAACTCGGACCGGTTCACGATGTGAACCGATGGCTTCTCCGCGTAGTCTTCATCCTCATCCTCGTAGGTGATCTCCATGAGGTCCTCGGGCTTTAAACCCCGCTCGTCGAGCGATTCCTTTTCGACGTAGAGCTTCTTGATGTCGTAGTCGCCGAGCGCCCTAAAGGTCGGCGAGAAGTTCTTCATGCCGATGCCGGACGTGCTCTGGCCTTTCATGAGCTCGTAGACCCCATCGTCCAGGAAAGCGAGGCTCACATCCTGTTCGAAGGCCGCCGAGATCAGCACCACTTCGAGCGCCTCGAGCGCGTAGATTGTTCCATAGGGCGCCTTCCGATTGACGAACATGAACTTCTTCTTGACGCTGGGATCGATTTGCGGTGCCTCGACCTCTGCCATGCCACTGCCCCTCAGTCCCCAAACACGACCAGCCGGTCGGCGACGATCCCCGTCTCGACCAATTGCCCGAGGCCCGAGATGCGAAAGCCGGGCGCGATGTTGTTGGCGTCCTTGCCGTGGCGCTTGGCTTCGCCTTCGTCGAGGATGCCGCGGCGCTGGGCTGCCGCGATGCATACGACGAGATCGAGCTTGTGTTTCGCGGCGAGTTCCGACCACGCCTTCTGCAAATTGCGGTCGTCCTGCGGCGGCACCGTGAGCCGTGTGCCGTTGTTCACGCCGTCGTTGTAGAAGAAGACGCGGAATATCTCATGCCCCTTCTCCAGCGCCGCTTTGGCGAACTGATAGGCGGAGTCGGAGGCCTGATGCGTATAAGGGCCCTCGTTTACAAGAATTCCGAGCTTCAACTTAATCTCCTTGTCGTCGCCGCGCTGCGGTCGATGCTGTTGTCCAAGTTCGATGACATGGACCGACCGCTCTTCACGATCACCGCCGCTAGAAGTGGATGTGCGCCGACATGTTCATGGTATGGCGCGCGCCCACCCAGGTATCGAGGTGATGCTTCGTGAATGCGAGCTCGGTCAGTTCGAAGAAGCGCGGCCAGCCGATGCGGTCGATCCATTCGCCAATTCGCTCCCAGTCCTTGGCGTTTTCCTTGTAGGCGTAGAGAATCTTTCGGACCACCTCTTCGACCTCGGGCCAACGCGGCGGGTTGTTCGGCAGATTGGCGACGACGAGCTTATGAAACGTCGGCCGCGACCGCGCGTTCGAATGCTTGCCGCCGACCCAAATGGCGAGCTTGGTAGAATCGGCGCCGTTGATCTGCATGGGCGGGCACGGCGGGTAGCAAGCGCCGCAGCACACGCACTTCTTCTCGTCGACCTCGAGCGACGGCTTGCCGTTGACCATGGCCGGCCGGATGGCCGCCACCGGGCAGCGCGCGACCACGGCGGGGCGCTCGCAAATGTTGGCGACGAGATCGTGATTGATCTTCGGCGGCTTGGTGTATTGCACATTGATGGAGATGTCGCCCTGGCCGCCGCAGTTGATCTGGCAGCACGAGGTCGTGATCTTGACGCGGTTCGGCATCTCTTCCGCGATGAATTCCTTATGGAGCATGTCCATCAGGCTCTTCACCACACCCGAGGCGTCCGTGCCCGGGATGTCGCAGTGCAGCCAGCCCTGGGTGTGGGAGATCATGGACACCGAATTGCCGGTGCCGCCGATCGGGAAGCCCTCCGCCTGCAGTTTCTGGATCAGCGCCGGAACCTTTTCGAAGCTGCTCACCATGAACTCGATGTTCGAGCGGGTGGTGAAGCGCACATGGCCTTCGGCAAACTCATCCGCGATGTCGCAGAGCTTGCGGACGGTATAGACATCCATCTGCCGCTGCGTGCCGGCGCGCACGGTCCATACTTCGTCGCCGCTTTTGGCAACGTGGTGCAGCACGCCGGGCCGCGGCCGGTCATGCCATGCCCATTGGCCGTAGTTCTTCTTGAGAAGCGGGTGCATGAGGGGGAACGGGTCCGGCACTCCGACCTCGTCCGGACGACGCGGTGTCGCGTTCGCTTCAGTCATCTCGTGTTTCCTCTCGGATGGCTCGCTCCATTAGAGCTGGAGCGGCCTCGTTATTCAAAGTCTCAGCGGAGCCGCGACCTCACCGGCTGAGATCGCGGCAACCAGTTCCTATTCGGCCGCCTCGGTATATTTGGCCACCTTGGCCGCTCGATCGAATTTCTTGCGCTCGAAATACTTCTCGGCCTCCTCGGTGAAGTCGTCGGTGCGCACGTAACTCGACGTCCGCGGGTGCTTCACCATGTTCGCATCCGGTTCGATGCCGATCGCTTCAATAAAGGCCGGCAAGCCGATCCGGTCCATGGTTTCACCGATGCGCTCATGCTCGAGCGCGTTCTCGGCGAAGAATTCAAGGACCTTGGAGGCGAACTCGACCAACTTCTCGTAGTCCTCATCGGTCTCAAGCTTCATGAACGGCACGATCATGGTGCCCATGAGATCGCCGACCTTGAGCGCGCGTTTGCCGCCGATCAGGATCGACACGCCTCTGTCATCGCCTGGCTTGAGTGCCTTGGTCATGACGTTGAGGCAGTGCATGCAGCGCACGCAGGACTTATTGTCGACCTCGAGGGTGTTGTCGTCGTTGAGGCTCAGGGCGCGGGTCGGGCACATCGAAATTATGGAGTCGATCATGTACTTGCGGCCGACTTTTTCGACGTGCGCCTTCACTTCGTCCTGATCGACCTTCATGTCGTCGCGCCAGGTGCCGATCACCGCGAAGTCGGAACGGTGGATCGCGTTCACGCAATCGTTGGCGCAGCCGGAGAATTTGAACTTGAACTTGTAGGGCAGCGCCGGCCGGTGCATCTCGTCGAGGAAGTTGTTGATGATCGAGCGGTGCGCCTTGATCTCATCGAAGCAGGACATCTCGCAGCGCGCGTGCCCGACGCAGCTCGTGGAGGTGCGCAACGCCGGACCGGCGCCGCCAAGGTCAAAGCCGATCTTGTTGAGCGCGTCGAATGCCTTCTGCGTGTTTTCGGTCGTGCAGCCCTGGAACATGATGTCGCCGGACTGGCCATGGAAGGCGATGAGGCCGGAGCCGTGCTCCTCCCAGATGTCGCATATCTTGCGGAGCAGGTCGGTGGTGTAGTGATAGCCCGCCGGCGGCTGCACACGCAGCGTGTGGAATTCCTTCGAGGCGGGAAATTTGTCGGCAACTTCCGAAAAACGCGGGATGATGCCGCCGCCATAACCAAACACCGAAACCGTGCCGCCCTTCCAATAGCCGAGCCGGTTCGTGTACGAGTGCTCGAGCTGACCGAGCAGGTCATTCATCACCGGTGCATATTGTTTGTTTTTGGAATCGCGCAGCCGCTTTAGGCCGGTCACGAAGCTCGGCCACGGGCCCGACTCGAGCTTATCGAGAATAGGAGTGGGATGAACCTTGCCTTTATCTTCTGCCATATCGATCTCCTTGTTCCCTCTGACTCGCTTCTTCGTTGCATCATTGCGCCGACGATTAACGCAGCCTACGAAACGATCTTGCCGACTTCGCGCGCGGCGATTGTCGCGTCTCCATGCTGCATAACCGTGTTCCTCCTGGCGCTCTAACCTCAACCGGATTGTTGTCACGTCTACGGGGAAAATCCGCGCCGTCAGGCGTGTGTAATGTTCCCCCATGGGGGCCCATGCCCCCAGCATGCAATTTGTCCCCACGGCCTTGCAAGGACGGACGATTTCTCTCACCGGCAGGCTACAGATCGCTTAGTCGAAATCGTATACAAAAAACTGAATGTTTCAAAGGCCTTTTCAGCGTGCTATGAAAGCCGGGAAAGTCGCATTGAAAACCGGCACTAATGGGGAATTGCTGCTCGAAAGGGCGCGTTTCTCGCGCGGCATGAGGCGGTTCCGCGGCAAAGTGGCAGGGAACGGCCGCCCTGGGGACGAATCAACGCCGTTCCGGGGGTTGTGGCGGGGGGCCGAGGCGCGAGGACCGCAGGCCTTGCCGGAGAGCCGTTCGACCCCCAGCGCGGAGATCAGGGCGAAAACGTTGATATGACAAAGGCTTACGGACATATCGCCACGCCACCGCAGCAGCCGGTAGCCGCCAGCGCGGTTTCTTTCGCGCTCGGTGACGACCAGGCGTACCGGCGCTGGCGGGACGCCAAGCTCGCCGACTACCCGCGCTCGCCGGACGACGTAACGGTTGATGTGGCGGCGCTGGCCGCTCCGACCCCGGCCGAGACCGAGGCCGTGCTGAGAGCGTGCCGGCGGACCAATATGTGTCTCTATCGCAGCCGGCAGCATTTGGGCGACGCCCTCGCAACACGCCGGGCCCTCGGCGGCTTCGCCCGCCATTTCGGCTTAAGTCATTTCGAGGACCATCGTTCGGCCGACGCCGACGGTATCGTCGCTCTTGAAGTTGCCGCCGCAGGCGGCCGGCTCGGCTACATCCCGTACACCAACCGCCCCATCGGCTGGCACACCGACGGCTACTATAACTATGCGGGCCCAACGCGGATGATCCGCGCCATGCTGCTGCACTGCGTGCGCAGCGCGGACCTCGGCGGCGAGAACGGCCTGCTCGACCACGAGATCGCCTATATCCGGCTGAGGGACGAAAACCCCGATTTCATTGCCGCGCTCATGCATCCGGAGGCCATGACCATTCCGGCCAACGAGGAGGCCGATGGAAAGCTGCGGGCCGAGAATACCGGACCGGTGTTCGCGCTCGATCCCGACACCGGCGGATTGACCATGCGCTATACCGCCCGCAAGCGGAACATTCGCTGGCGCGAGGACGCCGCCACGCAGGCCGCCGTGCGCGCGCTCGAGCGGCTGCTGCGCGATGATCCTCTCATCATGCGTGTCAAGCTCGAGCCGGGCAGCGGTGTGATCTGCAACAACGTCTTGCATGACCGGATCGGCTTCGAAACAGACGAGCAACCGGGACCTGGCCGGCTGCTCTATCGCATCCGTTCCTATGATCGTATTCGGGATCCGGGGTCTGCGGCCCGATCCATATGAGAGCGCCTGATGCGGTCCTCAGGGCCGAACCGGTCGCCGTGAACCGGCCGCGGAGCTCGAAAGGGAGAAAGAGATGACGGACGAAATCGCCGGCGATGGTCTGATCAAGGTCAGCGACCTCATCATCCAACATCCGGAAGTTCGATCCTTCGAGGACCTCAAGCGGTTGGTGGTTGCGGCCGCCAAGAGCGGCTATCGGTTCCTGCAGTTCGACGTCAAGCCGGAATTCGTCGACACGCCACGCAATTGGGATCTCGCTCTCGAGGCCGTGTTCTATCGAGGCGATCGGACCCCGTCGTGAGCGCTGAGATCAAAACGCGCATCGCGACCGTCGTCGCACCTTATCGCCGCGAGGTGTGGCTGGATGACGTGCAGTTCGAGAGCGGCATGCGGCTTTTGCGCGTGACGATCAAGGAGGGCCGGCGCTTCACGCAGCTCGATCTCGATGACGCGACGGCCGATCAGTGGGGTCAAACCATGCTGGACTGGGCGCGCCGCACCAGAGAGGGCCAGTCCAAATGACAACTCTCACTCGCATTCCGGCGCAAGATTACAAGATGCAAGGTGGGGGCACCTCGTGCAGCCGGCAGAGTGCCGTGCGGACTGCGAATGGCTAGCCGTTCATCCCGTGCTCCACGCACGCGGTTTCTTCATGCCCGCGATCTTGCATGCTTGTTTTACGTAGCCATAGGGAAACAGTTCGAAGAGACGCCCGCGGCCACCCTCTCTGTCTCCGGCCAGGGACTTCATGACATGACGTGCATCGGGCGCCACGCCGTTTTCCTCCAGCCATCCGCGCATGAAACGGATCACCTTCCAATGCTCGTCCGTCAGCGTAATGTTTTCTCCTCGCGCGACCTCCTCCGCAAAGTCCTCGGTCCAGTCCGAAGGGTCGACGAGGTAGCCCTCGACATCGGTTGTGAGCGCGCGCCCGTCGCGAGCCATGACAAACATCCGGTTTCCAAGATTAAGGCCCGCGATTTTCGTGATCGCCTCGCGGGGCCTGCTATCAATACAATTAAGACTACATATCTAGCAACAGGGGCGGTTACCCTGGCGCACGAGCTGGATGCCAGCGGCCTCTCGCATATAAATCGGTGAACCGTCTGGAAGGCGAGCCTGCATCGTTAGGATTAAAGTGATGGATCAGCTTCCGATCTTCTTCAATGTGAACAACAAAGTTGTCGCCGTTCTCGGCGGTGGCATTGCCGCGGCGCGCAAAGCGGAGATGGCCATGCGGGCCGGTGCGCAGGTCACGGTGTTCGCCGCACAACTGTGCGAGGAGTTCCGGGAAATCCAGGAGAGCGAGCAGTTCCGTTTCGTGGCGCGCGAGCCGCTCGCTCAGGACCTCGATGGTTGCGCGTTGCTCTACTGCGCCGCGGAGAACATCGAGCAGAACCGCAAAGTTCATGCGATCGCACGAAAAGCCCGTGTCCCCTGCAATGTCGTCGACATGCCCGAGTTATGCGATTTTACGATGCCGTCGATTGTCGACCGCTCGCCCGTCGTGATCGCCATTTCTACCGCCGGCACCTCGCCGATCCTCGGTCGCATGATCAAGGCAAGGCTTGAAACGTTGCTGCCCGCCGCCTACGGCCGGGTCGCCGCCTTCGTCGGCCGCTACCGCAAGAAGGTCGGAAGCAGCCTCAAAGATTTCCATCAGCGGCGGCGCTTCTGGGAACGGATCCTCGAGGGGCCGGTGGTCGATCTGGTGCTCGCCGGCCACCAGGCTGAAGCGGTCGCCGAGTTCGACGCGCAACTCGATGCCACCGCCCGCGGCACCGAATATCGGCAACAGGGCGAGGTGTATCTCGTCGGCGCAGGTCCGGGCGACCCCGATCTTCTGACCTTCAAGGCGCTCCGGCTGATGCAGCGCGCCGATGTCGTGCTCTACGATCGACTCGTCGGGAAGGGCATACTGAGCCTGGTGCGCCGCGACGCCGAACGCATCTATGTCGGCAAGCTGCCGCAAGAGCACACCGTGCCGCAGCCCGAGATCAGCCGCATGCTGCTTCGCTTGGCGCAGGAGGGCAAACGCGTGCTCCGTCTCAAGGGCGGCGATCCTTTCATATTCGGCCGTGGCGGCGAGGAGATCGAGCTTCTCGCCGAGGCGGGCATCCCGTTCCAGGTGGTCCCGGGCATCACGGCTGCCTCCGGGTGCGCGGCATACGCGGGAATCCCGTTGACCCATCGCGATCATGCGCAGGCTTGCATTTTCGTCACCGGCCATTCGAAAGACGGCCAGGTTGATCTCGACTGGGAGGTGCTGTTGCAGCCGCGTCAGACGGTGGCTGTCTACATGGGTCTCAAACATCTTGCCGAGCTCACGCGCGCCTTCATCGAGAAGGGCACTGCCCCGTCACTGCCGGTCGCTCTGATCGATAACGGCACCCGCCCCAATCAGAGCGTGGTGATCGCTACGCTCGAAACGCTGGCGCAGAAGGCGGCCGAGGCCGGCGTCAAGGGTCCGGCGATTCTCATCATCGGATCGGTCGTTCGGCTGCGCGAGAAGCTCGACTGGTATGTACCGGAGGAGCAGGCGCAGGCAGCCAAATCGGCCGAGGCGGCGATCACCGCGCCGGCAGCGGAGTAAGGCGCCGGCTCCGATTTGATCCAAGTCAACGTCGCACAGCCCGGCGTTGGGCGACGATGCGGCGTTCGGACCCGAGAGCATTGGAGGGCATCGCCATGCGACGCATTTCAACTCTTTTCGCAACAGCTATTCGCCATTCTTGTCGCATCCGGAATCGCGGCGCAAAGCCAATCGGAAGTGCGCATCTACTTGGTGAAAGACAATTTCGCGAGCGTCAAACAAGACGTGATCGACGCCATCATCAACCACGGTCTTGTGGTCGACTATACCGCTCACGTCGGCGCCATGCTGGCGCGGACAGCCAAGGACGTCGGTGCGTCCAAGACGATTTACTCCGACGCCGAGACGGTCCAGTTCTGCTCGGCAACGCTCTCGCGGCGCGCGATGGAAGCCGATCCGACCAATATCGCCTTCTGCCCATACGTCGTCTTCTTGTATGCGCTGCCGGGCTCACCGGGAATAACTAATGTCGGCTTTCGCCCGCTGCCGCACACCGGGTCGAAAGAATTGCGGGCGGCGATCGATGCAGTCAATGCGCTGCTCGACGACATCGTCCGCGCGGCGGCGGGCAAGAAATAGAGCAACCGGCTGCGGGCCGAGGTATCCGGCTCATTCGCCGGGCGAAAGCGCGAAGCTCGCGCGCGGCGCCGCGATTGCATGGAAAAACTCAATCCCTTCTGAACACGACGCTGCCGAACCAGCCGATGGCGAGCGCCATCAGCGCGGTGGCGAGGCCGTAGAACAGGCCGTAATCGCGGGCGGCGTCGGCGACATATTGCTCGAGGCCGGCCTTGATCACTTCCAGCGCCGAATTGGTGCGCGCCACCATGGCGCCGTCGGCGAACAGTTCGACGTCGATCGCGTAGCTGCCGTTCGGCGCGTTGGCCGGCAGCGGGATCGCGGCGCGGAACACGGTCGGCGTCAGGAAGGTCACCGCGCTGGCGGATTCGCGGTAAAGTCCCTGCTGGTTTTCCAGCTGCACGAACGCGACCCGGAACGGATCGTCGCGCACCGTGTCGGCGATGTCGGGGCCGATATGCTGCGGCAGCAGAAAATTGTCGAGCCCGATCTGCAGTTGCCGCAGCACATCCGGGCGGGCGATTTCGGCGACCGGCCGGTTGCTCAGCACGGCGAGATAGGACGGCACCCGCACGAATTCACGCGAGTCGACATTGACCCAGATGCCCAGCACCCGCTCCTTGCGCCGCGTGCGCAGCGTCTGGCGCGGCCCGGTCACCGTGACCACCAGATCGTAGGCCGGGCGCAGCGCGGTCTTGCCGGCGTCGGGCTCGACGGTGCCGAACAGCACCAGATTCTCGCCGACGAAATTCGAGGTGACCGCCACCCGGTGGTTCGACAGCGACACCACCAGCCGTTCGGCCAGGGCGGGCCGGGCGCCGCCGGCCGCCAGCATGAGCACGAGCATGAGAGCAAGCCGCCGCATCACTCGCCCCCCACCACGCGCAGCGAATAGGGATCGTCCGGCTGCACCACCAGCTCATAGGCAAAGCGCAGGCCGACCGCGAGCACCAGGAGGCCGAGCAGCAGGCGGAGCCGTTCGCCGCTCATCTTCTGCCCGGTGCGCACGCCGAATTGCGCGCCGACCACGCCGCCGACCATCAGGATCAGCGCCAGCACCGCATCAACCTGATGGTTGGTGGCCGCATGCATCACCGTCGCCGACGCCATGGTCACCAGCGTCAGCACCATCGAGGTGCCGATCACCGTCACCGTGGGCACCCGCAGGATGTAGATCATCATCGGCACCAGCAGGAAGCCGCCGCCGATGCCCATGATGGCGCCGACAAAGCCGATGATGTAGCCGATCGCCAATACCGGGATCACCGACACGTAGATCTTCGAGCGCCGGAACCGCAGCTTGAACGGCAGCCCGTGCACCCAGGTGTGGCTGCCCGGCCGGCGCAGCGTCGCCGGCTGGCCTTTGCGCGCGCGCAGTTCCGCATGCACGCTTTCTTGGATCATGAGGCTGCCGACCGCCGTCAGCAGCGTGACGTAGCAAAGCCCGATCACCAGATCGAGCTGGCCGAGGGAGCGCAGCAGCGTGAACAGCCAGACGCCGCTCGCGGTTCCGTTGATGCCGCCGAACAGCAGCAAGAGCGCAAGCGGGATATCGAGCGCGCGCTTGCGCCAATAGGCGATGGCGCCGGAAAACGAGGACGCCGCGATGTGGGTCGACACGCTCGCCACCGCCACGGCGGGCGAAACGCCGATGAAAATCAACAGCGGCGTCATCAGGAAACCGCCGCCAATGCCGAACATCCCGGAGATGAAGCCAACCGCCAGCCCCATCGTCAGCACCAAGAAGATGTTGACAGGCAGATCGGCGATCGGAAGATAAATCTGCAACTGACTCGTCCGGCATGTAAGCCGGGATGCCCCGGATAACTCCCGCAACTCGTCAGAATATTCGCGTTTTTTCGGGCTTCCTGCAAGACAGCATCGAGCGGATACGGCAGCGAGCCGCCTTGGGCAACCCGAACCGCGATCGAGGAGTTGATCTGACCGCCGGCCGGCCAGCGGTCACGCCAAGGCGATAAACATCCAATATGCGCGGCAAATTCGGTTTCGACGTAAGCCAATTATGCGGAGACCGCTCGCTTGCGTGTCGGTGAACGCAAAAAACAGCCGAATTCAGAACGAGCGGACGCGCCAGCAGAGCCGCTTTCGCCGAACGAGCCGAAATGGCTGAATCCGCAGTCTGTCAAACTGCCATCCCCTGCCCGATCAAATTGACAGCCGGCGGTTTCCGATCATTCGCGCGTAACAAATCTGTCTGCCGTGCGGCCAAACGCGCATGATTTGCCTTGGGCTGCAAACTAGCGCCGCCCCGATTGTCGTGTCACAATCGCCATCGAAAACAGGGCCTTGGCGTTCAATCTAAGGGGGGAACCATGCCAACCAAAAGCCAGCACCCGGAAACCATCGTACTGCACGCCGGCTATCGGTCGGACCCGGCCACCACGGCGGTCGCGGTGCCGATCTATCAGACCACGTCCTATCAATTTCATTCCACCGAACACGCCGGCAACCTGTTCGCGCTCAAGGAGCTGGGCCATATCTATACCCGCATCATGAATCCGACCCAGGCCGTGCTGGAAGAACGCGTGGCAGCATTCGAAGGCGGCGTGGCGGCGCTCGGCGGTGGCTTCCGGGCAGTCGGCCTCGCTGTTTGCCGTGCAGAACATCTGTCACGCCGGCGACAATTTCGTCTGCTCGACCGACATTTATGGCGGCACCTGGAATCTATTCCAGAACACCATGAGCACCATGGGCATCGAATGCCGCTTCGTCGATCCCGCCGATCCGGAGAATTTCCGCAAGGCGAGCGACGCGCGCACGCGCTGCTGGTACGGCGAGACGCTGCCCAATCCCAAGCTCGCCGTGTTCCCGATCGCGGAAGTCGCCAAGATCGGGCGTGAGATGGGCATCCCGCTGATCATGGACAACACCGCCTGCCCGGTGCTGTGCAAGCCGATCGAGCATGGCGCCGCCATCGTCATGCACTCGACGACGAAATATATCGGCGGCCACGGCACCTCGATCGGCGGCATCATTGTCGACGGCGGCAACTTCGACTGGGAAAAGCATGCCGACCGCTTCCCCATGCTCAATACGCCGGACCCGAGCTACCACGGCGCGGTCTGGACGCAGGCGGTGAAGCCGCTCGGCCCGATCGCCTACATCATCAAGGCGCGCGTCACGCTGCTGCGCGACATCGGCGCGGCCATGTCGCCGTTCAACGCGTTCATGTATCATCCAGGGGCTTGAGACGGTGGTGCTGCGCATGCGTCAGCATTGCAGCAATGCAGCCGCCGTGGCGCAGCACTTGGCCAAGCACCCCAAAGTCACCAAGACGATCTATCCCAGCCTGATGACCGGCGAAGCCAAGCGGCGCGCCGATACCTATCTCAAGGGCGGCTACGGTGGGCTGGTCGGATTCGAACTCAAGGGCGGTCGCGATGCCGGACGCAAATTCATCGACAGCCTGAAGATGTTCTATCACGTCGCCAACATCGGCGATGTGCGCTCGCTCGCCATCCACCCGGCCAGCACCACGCACTCGCAGCTCATGCCAGAGGAACAGTTGAAGACCGGCGTCACCGACGGCTATGTGAGGCTGTCGGTCGGCATCGAGCACATTGACGACATCCTGGCCGATCTCGATCAAGCCTTCACTGCCGTGTGAGCCGCCGATACGGGCTTATTTGATCGGTTTGTCCGGAGCGTCCTTCGGACGCCTCCCCGCGTTGACGCTGCCGAAGCGAGAGCGCGTTGCAACGCAGTCCGGCGAGGCGGGTTGATCTGAATCAAGGTCGGCAACCCGCTAAAGGAATAGCAATTTATTTTGGGGTGCGGCCGATTTCGGAGGTGGCTTCCATGCCTAATCCAATTGCGCAAGAGCCCAACGATAAGCTCTCAGACCTGGTTGATGACGAAGTCGGAGCCGCGCGCTTACTCCGAATGGCCGCGCACGGCCCAACGCTTTTCATCTGAGGTAACGCGATGGCAGACGTTGCGCCGCATACGATCGTCGATTCGCGGGGCTCCTCATGCCCGGGACCGATCATGGATCTGGCGCTGGCTTACCGGCGCGCCAAGGTCGGCGACATCATCGAGCTCTGGGCAACCGATCCGGGCGTCAAGGACGACGTGCGCGCATGGGCCGCGAAAACGAAAAACGAGGTCATGTCGGTCGAGGAACAAGGCGATAAGATCGTCACGGTTTTGCGCATCAAAAGGCGCTAGTCATGCAGCGGGTCCTCATTGTCGGCGGCGGGACCGGCGGGACGATGCTGGCCAACCGGCTCGACAAGCGCAGGTTCGAGATCACGGTGTTGAGCGCCTCGCGCGGACACATGTTTCAGCCTGATTTGCTGTACATCGCCTTTACCAATTTGCAGCGCAATATCGTACGCGACGAGCGCAGCCTGTTGGCGAGCCATGTGCGGTTCATCAATGAGAAGGTGACGCGCGCCGACCTTAAATCCCGCACCGTCGAGACGGCGGCCGGAAACCGCTACGAATACGATTACCTGGTGCTCGCAACCGGCGCGCACACGGTTCCGTCACAGATTCCCGGATTGAGCGAGGTGAGCAGCCGGTTCGGCGACTACCACAGCGGCGTCGCGCAGGCGAAAAAGCTATGGGCGTCGCTCGACGCGTTTCGCGGCGGCACGATCGCCTTGGGTCAAAGCTCGCCGATCTGCGTGTGTCCGCCGTCGCCGGTCGAGGGCATCTTGCTGACCGACCGTCTGCTGCGCCAACGAGGCTTGCGCGAGAAGAGCCGCCTCGTCTTCTTCACGCCCTATCCGCGCGCCTATCCGGCCGAGCCGATGAACGAGATCATCGAGCCGATCGTCAAGGAGCGCGGAATTGAAATCATGACGATCTTCGACGTCGATCGTATCGACCCGGCGGAACGGAAGATTTATTCGATCGAAGGCGACACGATCGCCTACGACCTCCCCATCATCATCCCACCCTTCGCCGGCGCCGAGATCGCCTACAAGCCGGCGGACGTCGTCGACGTCGACCGCTTTCTCATCACCGACAAGCAGACGCTGCAAGTGAAGGGCTTCGACTCGGTGTATGCGATCGGCGATGGGACCAATATCCCGGTCTCCAAGGCCGGGATCGAAGCGCACCTCGAGTCAAAAGTCGTCGCGAACAAACTCAGCGGCGGTGCGGAGATGTTCGACGGCCGCACGAATTGCCCGGTCGATCTGGCCGACGGCCGCGGCACCTTCGTGATCGGCTCGTTCACCGCCCCGGTTCAGAAATATCCCCCGAGCCGTCTCAGCCGTCTCATGAAAGCGATGTTCGGCCGGTTTTACTGGCTGAGCCTGCGCGGGATATTCAATCCGATCTTCGACTCCTACTTCATATTCACGAAGCCGCGGCCGCGGCCCGCGCACAAAAACTCGGGGAGCCAGCCTTCCTAGCCGGCAGAATCGAATGGATGGGGCGCATCGCCGCGCGGGGATGGCGACTAACCTAATCTTTTTTCGGCGACCAACGATAGGCTTTGGCGCACGCGCCGCCCATCAGCATCGCTCGTTCACTGTCGCTCAGGCGGTCGGTCTTGAGGAAGGGCTCGACGGCCTGCTCGTAATTGACGACGGCGTAGGCGCGTGTCCAGTCCGTGCCCCACAGGCAGCGGTCGAAACCCCAGGCATCGAACACGCGGGCGAGCGGATCCCAGATGTCCGGGAACGGATACGGTTCCCGCGACAGCGTGCAGGCGCCGCTTACCTTGATCACCGCGTTCTTGCGCTTGGCAAGGTCCAGCACCTTCGGCAGGTCGGCCCACGGCTGCGGCGGGGCCGGTGGCGTGCGCGGCTGCAGGATGCCCAGATGGTCGATGATGAAGCGCACATCGGGGTGGCGGTCGATCACCGCCGTGCCCGCGTCCAGGTTGCCCCAGCACAGGACGTTGACCGGAAAGTCATGCTTGACGGCCGCGCGCAGGATGCGGTCGAGGCCCGGATCATTCGGCTCGCGGTTCCTCTCCTTCGTCATGAAGATGCGGATGCCGACCGCGCCCGGTGTCTGCTTCCAGTCGGCGATGACATCGCCCACGGCTGGATCGTCTGGGTCGACCGGCTTGACGATCGCGAACCGACCGGGATGGGCCCGTTGCACTTCCACCGCATAACTCGCGTCGTAGCGGTACATTGAAAAGGCGGAAATGAAGATCGCGCCGTCGACGCCGACCTTGTCCATCGCCGCCACCATCTCGTCACCCGTAACGTGATCTGGCCAGTTCGGCACTGTGTGCCAGGGTCGCTTCGGGGTGTTCGCCTCATAAGCGTGCACTTGGGAATCGATGATCGTCACCGGGGAAGCTCCTCAATTGCTGAGAGAGTTCGTTCACGTACGCGGGCCGCGCGAGGCGATTTGCGCTTCATCGCGCCTGTGACCCCCAGCGTTACCCTGAGGGAAAATTTCAACCTCAAAATCAAGCTAAGTATTGGAGCGGGCGAAGGGATTCGAACCCTCGACCCCGACCTTGGCAAGGTCGTGCTCTACCCCTGAGCTACACCCGCATCCGTTAGATATTTGGCCGAAATCGCATATCCGGCCGCCAAGCCCGTTCCTATAGCCAATAGCGCCACCCCTTTGCAACCTCGCCCAATCCACGATTATTAACACCATGGCGCAAACGCCCGACCAGCTCTTTGCCTTTCTCGACCGCCTCGGCATCCCGCATGCGAGCGTGAAGCATCCGCCGCTGTTCACGGTCGAGCAGTCGCGCGCTCTGCGCGGTCAGATCCCGGGCGGCCATACCAAGAACCTGTTCCTGCGCGACAAGAAATACGAGCTTTATCTGGTGGTGGCGCTGGAAGACGCCGATATCGACCTCAAGGGCCTGCACCGGCAGCTCGGCGCCAGCGGGCGGTTTTCGTTCGGCGCCTCCGACCTGCTGCGTGAGGTATTGGGGGTCGAGCCCGGCGCGGTGACGCCGTTCGGCGCCATCAACGACACGGAAGCCCGCGTCACCGTGGTGCTCGACGCCGCCATGATGGAGCATGAAACGCTCAACTTTCATCCATTGGTCAACACCATGACCACCTCGATTGCGCGCGGCGATCTGGTGAAATTCCTGGAAGCGACCGGCCATGTGCCCCGCATTGAGCGTCTTGCCGGACGCCAGCCGCAAATCCCCTGACCCGATTGCATTCACGCCCCGGATAACCCATTTAATTGGGCATGGAACGGTAGATTTCGGGCCCCCACGGGCCCAAAAAGGCGAGGAAATATGCTGCAAAACGGCGGGGGAATGACGGCGGCGGCCGACAGCGCGGTCTTCGAGACAACGACGCAAGGCTTCGTCAAGGACGTGATCGAGGAATCCAAGCGCCAGCCGGTGCTGGTGGATTTCTGGGCGCCCTGGTGCGGCCCTTGCAAACAGCTCACACCGATCCTGGAAAAAGCGGTGAAGGCGGCCAAGGGCAAGGTCAAGCTCGCCAAGATGAATATTGACGAGCATCCGGCGATCCCCGGCCAGATGGGCATCCAGTCGATCCCGGCGGTGATCGCGTTTGCCAACGGCCAGCCGGTCGACGGCTTCATGGGCGCGCTGCCCGAATCCCAGGTGATCGCGTTCCTGGAGCGGGTGACCAAGAGCAAGATCGGCGCCGAAGACCAGGATATGCTGAAGGCGGCCGAGGCCGCGCTCGCCGCCGGTAGCCCGGCCGACGCCGCCGACATCTACGCAAAAATTTTGGCGCAGGACAGCGGCAATATCCCCGCGCTTGCTGGCCTGGCGCGCTGCTATGTCGCCACCGACAATATCGAGCAGGCGAAGAAGACGCTCGCTTTGGTGCCGGAGGCCAAACGTAACGATGCCGCGGTGGCGGCGGCGCGCGCCGCTCTCGAACTCGCCGAGCAAGCCAAGGCGGTCGGGCCCGTCGACGAATTGCAGCGCAAGGTCGCCGCCAATCCGCTCGACCATCAGGCGCGCTTCGATCTTGCCGCCGCGCTCAACGCCGCCGGCAAGCGCGCCGAGGCGCTCGATCATTTGATTGAGATCGTCAAGCGCGACCGCAAATGGAACGAGGACGGCGCACGCAAGCAGCTGGTGCAGTTTTTCGACGCCTGGGGCCCGACCGATCCGGCCACCGTGGACGGCCGCAAGCGGCTGTCGTCGATTCTGTTTTCGTGAGTCCGCTTGGTCGTCATCGTCCGCGAAAGCGGACGATCCAGTAATCACAGTAGTTAATTTGTTGGCACGATAGCGCGAAACGACTTGCGTCTATGATTACTGGATGCCCCGCCTTCGCGGGGCATGAAAGCGGTGCGGTTCGGAGTGCGCCAATGCCGATGAACGCCCAATATCGCAGGCCGATCGATCTGCCGGAAGTCATTCCGGTGTTCCCGCTGCCGGGCGCGCTGCTGCTGCCGCGCGGGCAGATGCCGCTCAACATCTTCGAGCCGCGCTATCTCGCCATGATCGACGACGCCTTGCGCGACGGCCACCGGCTGATCGGCATGATCCAGCCCGAACCCTCCCATGCCGGCCCCGCCGACGCGCCGCCGCTGTTCAAGATCGGCTGCGTCGGCCGCATCACCCAGCTCGCCGAGAGCGGCGACGGCCGCTACCTGATCGAACTCACCGGCGTGGCGCGCTTCCGCGTCGAACAGGAATTGCCGGTGAAGACCGATTACCGGCAATGCCGCGTCACCTATGTGCCGTTCACCGACGATTTCATCGCGCGCAAGGGCGAGGACGCGGTTGACCGCGAGGCGGTGCTCACCGCCTTGCGCGCCTTCATGAAAGCCAACGACCTGAAGGCGGACTGGGAAGGCATCGACCAGGCGCCGAACGAGGCGCTGGTCAACGCGCTGTCGATGATGTCGCCTTACGGCCCGGCGGAAAAGCAGGCGCTGCTGGAGGCGCCCGACCTGAAGACCCGCGCCGAACTCTTGGTCGCCATTGCCGAGATCGAGCTCGCCAAGAAGAACACCGGGGGCGAGCCGCAGTTGCAGTAAGGATACTTTATATGCCCGAGTGTGTTTTGAACTCGTGGGATGAGTTTGAGAATAAAATTAGCGAATTGAGAGCTGCCTATGAGAACAGCACCTCAGAGCTTTGGTTCCGAGGTCAACCCAATTCTTCGTGGCCACTTATCACCACACTCGAACGAAAGGTGCGAGCCAGGAGCGTCTACGAATATTACCGGGTAATTTTAACAATAAAATCTCAAGTCGAGACATTTACGGCTCGCAATTTTGTGGTTCCGAATATTGATGAAATGACAAAATTCTCGACGGAATATGATTTATTTAGCCGTCGGCTATCCCTTGGCGATCTCCCAGGGCGAGAGTACATCGTATATTTGCGTCATCATGGATTTCCGTCGCCACTACTTGATTGGACTCGATCACCATTCGTGGCTGCATATTTTGCTTTCAGAGAAATTGTCCGACTGCCCCACCGGTTCGATTTACGTGTTTGCAGAGCGGCCGGATAACTTGAAGTTAAGTTCAAGTGACAAACCGCGTATTTACAGTATTGGACCAAACATAACTGCTCATCGAAGGCACTTTCTCCAACAAGCGGCATACACTGTTTGTGTTCAATTTGATCGGCAAAAACACTGGCAATTCGCGTCGCACGAATCTGTTTTCACGCGCGAAGATCGTGGGGTTGATTTTCGCCAAGACGTCTTGTGGAAAATCACAATACCTAAATCCGAACGCGTAAAAGTGCTTAAGTCACTCAACGAATATAACCTGAACGCATTTTCTCTCTTTGGTTCTGAAGAAAGCTTAATGGAAATGTTAGGCATTGAAAATTTTGATTTCGATGCGGATGACATTCAGCAGAATTAGGGTGCCCCTTCAATTGGTAAGGACAAGCCTTCTGAAAACGATTAGAAACAAGCAGAATACCGTCAATTCACCGGGAGCCGCTTCATGCCCACCACCCCCCTCACCGAACGTCCGACCGGCAGCGTTGATCCCAAGCTGCTGGAAATCCTGGTCTGCCCGCTGACCAAAACGACGCTGGAATATGACGCCGCCAGGCAGGAGCTGATCTCGCGCAAGGCCAAGCTCGCCTATCCGATCCGCGACGGCATTCCGATCATGCTGCCGGAAGAAGCACGGCGGCTCGACTAGCTCATTGCAAAACTTGAAATTGGGAAACGACTCATGATCAAAATCTGGGGCCGCAACACCTCGTCCAACGTGCAAAAGGCGATGTGGGCGGTCGGCGAGCTCGGGCTCGCGCACACCCGCATCGACGTCGGCGGCGCCTTCGGCAAGAACAAGGAGCCGGCCTATCTGGCGATGAACCCGAACGGGCTGGTGCCGACGCTGGAGGAAGACGGCTTCCTGCTCTGGGAATCCAATTCGATCGTGCGCTATCTCGCCGGCAAGCACGACAAGAACGGCGTGCTCGAGCCGAAAGATCCCAAGCAGCGCGCACTCGCCAGCCAGTGGATGGATTGGCAATTATCGGTGGTGGGACCGGCGATCACGCCGGCGTTCTGGGGTCTGATCCGCACGCCGGTTGAAAAGCGCGACCTGGCCGCGATCAAGAGCTCACAGGAGAAGACCACGGCCGCTATGCGGATCATGGATGCGCAACTGGCGAAGACGAAGTTCCTCGCCGGCGATGCGTTCTCCTATGGCGACATCCCGGTCGGCGTCATGTGCTACCGCTACCGGCAACTGGTGCCCGACCGGCCGGCGACCCCCAACCTCGACCGCTGGTACGCCGCGATCTCCTCGCGCAAAGCGTTCCAGGATCACGTCGGCAACATTCCGCTGAGTTGATCCGCACTCCGCTCATTCCCGCGCAAGCGGGAATCCAGCCTGGGTCCCCGCTTGCGCGGGGACGAACGGCGAAATGCTACAACGCCTCGCCGCGCAGCAGCTTCGGCACGTCGCCGGTGAAGCCCGCCGCCTCGCGAATGAACACGCGCTTGAGCGCAGGCAGGCGCTCGACCAGGCCGAGGCCGACATCGCGCGCCAGCCGCAGCACGTCGGAGCTGTTGGAGAACAATCGGTTCAACCCGTCGGTGGCGACGCCCATGGTCATGGTGTCGAACCGCCGCCAGCGCTGATAGCGCTCCAACACATCAGGCGCGCCGATATCGAGTCCGAGCCGCGCGGCGTCGGCGATCGTTTCCGCCAGCGCCGCCACGTCGCGCAGGCCCATATTGAGTCCCTGCCCGGCGATGGGATGGATAATGTGCGCGGCGTCGCCGACCAGCGCCAACCGTTCGCCGATGAACGTGCGCGCGGTGAACAGCCCGAGCGGAAAGGCGCGGCGCGGCCCGATCACCTTGAGTTCGCCGAGCTGCAGGCCGAAGCGCTTTTCCAGCTCGGCATGGAATTCCTGGTCGGGCAGCGCGACGATGCGCGCGGCGTCGCGCGCATTCTCGGTCCACACGATCGACGAGCGGTTTCCCGTGAGCGGCAAAATCGCGAACGGCCCGGCCGGCAGAAAATGTTCTTCGGCGCGGCCGTGATGGTCGCGCTCATGCGCGACCGTGGTGACGATAGCCGATTGATCGTAATTCCATCCGTGGGTGGCGATGCCGGCCTGCTCGCGGATTTTCGAGCGCGCTCCATCGGCTCCAACCAAAAGCCGCGCGGAAATCGTTTCGCCGTCGGCCAGTTCGACGCCGATCGTTTGCGCCGCGTGCTCAAATCCACTGACCGCACCGCTGCGCAGGTCGACGCCGAGCACTTTCGCCCGCTCGACCAGCGCGTCAACCAGATGGCGGTTCTCCACCATGTGCGCGAACGGCTCGCCTTCCTCCACGTCGCCGCCGAAGGTGAGGAAGGTCGGCCGCACCGCGTCGTCGAGCTTGGAGTCCGTCACCACCATGTCGAGGATCGGCTGCGCCTCGGCCGCCACCGCCTCCCAGACCTCGATGGCCTCGAACAGCCGGCGCGCGGCGGCCGCGATCGCCGAGGCGCGCGGGTCCTTCGACGGCGCGGCCGCGAGCGCGGGGTCCACGACCGTCACCGCGAACGCATTCCCCAGCCCCTGGCGTAGCGCGATGGCGAGCGCCAAGCCGGCAAATCCGGCGCCGCCGATCACCACGTCCCGCCGCTGGTTTCCGATTCGCGTCATCCAAATCCTCATGCCGGGCAAGCTTGCCGCCGCCGGTTTGCCCCGGCCGCTGCCGGATGCAACCGCTATCCTAGTCTATTCAAGCACTTGTGACACGCGCCGCCGGATTTTGATCTGGATCAAAACTTAGCCACGATATTAGACCAAAGTCTAATGCGTTGTAGGGACACCGCAAGATTGGGAGGTCCCAGCCCTGCGGTCTCCGCCCAAGATGGAGGGGCGAATTCCATGGCAACCGAAACCCAAACCCAAGAAACCCAAACCCAAGACAATATGACCCAGACCTTGATCTGGTTGGGTGCCGCTCTCGTGGTGGTCGTCGTGTTCGCGTATTTGTTCTCATAGACACGCCGGCGTATGAGTTGAGGAACGGGCGGCAGGCCTACTGCCGCCCGAAATATTTTCGGGCCGCAGCGATGCGCCGGCGGATCGAGGGCATGCCTTGACTTCGCGCCTCGCCCCGGCGTCATTGACGGCAGCCCGCATCGAAAGCGCAATTCATGTCCTCCGCCCCCACCGCCGTCCAGGATTTGCTCAATCTCCTCGATCTCGAACCGCTGGAGGTCAATCTGTTCCGCGGCCGCTCACCGCAAGTGGGCTGGCAGCGCGTGTTCGGCGGCCAGGTGATCGGCCAGGCGCTGGTCGCCGCGGTGCGCACCGTGGACGCCAGCCGCCGGCCGCATTCCATGCACGCTTATTTCCTGTTGCCGGGCGATCCCAAGGTGCCGATCATCTACGACGTCGATCGTATTCGCGACGGCAAAAGCTTCACGACCCGGCGCGTCACCGCGCGCCAGCACGGCCATCCGATCTTCTCCATGCTGGTGTCGTTCCACACCGACGAGCCCGGCCTCGAACATCAGGCGAAAATGCCGGACGTGCCGCCGCCGGAAAAACTGCCGAGCGAATCCGAGGTGCGCGAAAAAATCCTGCCCTCCATGCCCGATCCGGTGCGGCGCTATTACGAACGCGAACGGCCGATCGAATTGCGGCCGGTCGAGTTCGAACGCTATCGCGGCAAGAAATATCCCGACGGCAAGTTTCACATGTGGATCAAGACCACCGGCCGTCTGCCCGACGATCCGGCGATCCATCAATGCGTGCTGGCCTATGCCTCCGACATGACGCTGCTCGATACCGCGCTGGTGCCGCACGGACGCACGCTGTTCGAAAAGGAATTCATGGCCGCCAGCCTGGATCATGCGCTCTGGCTGCACCGGCCGTTCCGCGCCGACGACTGGCTGCTCTATGCGCAGGATACGCCCAATCTATATGGCTCGCGCGGCTTCTCGCGCGGACTTATCTTTACCCGCGACGGCAGGCTGGTCGCCTCGGTGGCGCAGGAAGGCTTGGTGCGCCTGCGGCGGACTTAACGATGTGCAACGATGACAAGGGCTTTCGTCTTATTCCGCTCGTCCTCGCGAAAGCGGGGACCCAGTGCTGAATATCGAACATTGCGGTCGTGCCTCTGGATTCCCGCTTGCGCGGGAATGAGCGGGCTTATTGTCTGCTTTGCGCTATTCATCGGGCCAGCCGTTGCCGCCTCCGGCCGAGAGCCGGCGCCGCCCGGTTCATTCGAAGGCGCGCCGCCGCAATTCACGCGTTTCTCCACCGCCGAGCTGATGCGTGGATTTCTCGCGCTCGCTTTCGGCTCCGATTTGCGCATCGGTGCGCGCCCGCGCGGCATTCGCCGCTTCGATCATCCGATCCGCGTCGCGGTGATCGGCGGCGGCAGTGTCGATCGGGTGGCGGCGATGCGGCGCGTGCTCGATGAATACGCCGAAAAGGTTCCCAACCTGCAGCTGAGCGTCGCGGCCGGCACGGCGGGCGCCGACATCGAGGTGCGGCTGATCGACGAGAAGAATTTCAAGTCGGCGCTCAAGGCCGCGTTCGGCGCCAAGGTCACCAAGACCTTCGTGGCGCGCACCGATCCGCAATGCATGACCAGCGTGAAATCGAGCGGCGGCGGCGGCATCGTGCGCGCGGTCTCCTTCATCATCGTCGACCAAGGCGACGACGTCTTCCTCGACTGCGCCTATCACGAATTGCTGCACGCCTTCGGCCTGTCGAACCACGACCAGCGCAATCCGTGGACCACGCTCAACCAGAATCGCACGGTCGGCTATCTGTCGGTCTATGATCGCGCGCTGCTTACCTTGCTGTACGACCCGCGCATCCAGCCCGGCATGACCGCCCGGCAGGCGCGCGCCGTGCTTCCGCGCGTGATCCAGGACCTCGGCCTCGCGGCGCCCGCCCCGGGCAAATAAGACAGTATTGCTGTCGTAAACTGCCCTTTCCCGCGGCGAATGCCTTGGGACGCGGCAATAATCCCGCTTAATTTTTGCGCCGCCTGTCGATACGCTAGGCAAACGGGCCCCCGCCGGCAGCCGCCGGGCGGGCTTTCATTTTCATTGTGCCGTGCCGCATGGCCGGCACCGGCAGCGCCGGGGGAAGGAAGACATGAAGCTGGTCATCGCGATCATCAAACCGTTCAAGCTCGATGAGGTGCGCGACGCCCTCACCAGTATCGGCGTTCACGGCATGACCGTGAACGAGGTCAAGGGCTATGGGCGGCAAAAGGGTCACATGGAGATTTATCGCGGCGCCGAATACGCGGTGAATTTCCTGCCCAAGCTGCGCATCGAGGTCGCGGTCTCCAGTGAGCGGATCGACCAGGTGATGGAAGCAGTCGCCGCCGCAGCCAAGACCGGACAGATCGGCGACGGAAAAATCTTCGTCACGCCGCTCGAGCAAGCCGTGCGCATCCGCACCGGCGAAACCGACGACAGCGCGCTTTAATTCCGGTTTCCGTTCGTCCCCGCGAAAGCGGGGACCCAGCGAGAGAACTGGATTCCCGCTTGCGCGGGAACGAGCGGAAGTGGGGACGCAGTTTTCAAGACAAATCCAGTCGGGGGGTTATGACAATGAAATGGGCGCAACGCTTTGCCGTGGCTGCATGCACTGCCGCCGCAATACTCGCCGCTTCACCTGCTTTCGCGCAATCCGCCACGATCAACGCCGCCGACACCGCCTGGATGCTGGGCGCCACCGGCCTGGTGCTGATGATGACGATACCGGGCCTCGCCTTGTTCTATGCCGGCATGGTGCGCAAGAAAAACGTGCTCGCCACCATGGCGCAGTGCATGGCCGCCACCTTTCTGGTTTCCATCCTGTGGGTGCTCGTCGGCTACTCGCTCGCCTTCACCGGCGACGGCAGCTACATCGGCACGTTCGAACGTGTATTCCTGCGCGGCATGACGCTCGACGCGATCTCGCCGCATGCCAAGACCATCCCCGAAAGCCTGTTCATGATCTATCAGATGACCTTCGCCATCATCACGGTGGCGCTGGTGGCGGGCTCGGTCGCGGACCGTATGCGCTTCTCGGCATTTCTCTATTTCTGTGTGTTCTGGCTGCTGCTGGTCTATGTGCCGATCGCGCATTGGGTCTGGGGCGGCGGCTTCCTCGGCAGCAACGGCGTGATCGATTTCGCCGGCGGACTGGTCGTGCATCTCAACGCCGGCGTCGCCGGCCTGGTTGCGGCCTTTGTCGTCGGCAAGCGGCGCGGCTACGGCAGCGAAAATCTGTCGCCGCACGATCTCACGCTGGCGGTGATCGGCACCGGCCTGTTGTGGGTCGGCTGGTTCGGCTTCAACGGCGGCTCGGCGCTCGCCGCAAATTCCCGCGCCGCCATGGCGATCACGTCGACGCATCTTTCCGCCAGCGCGGGCGCCTTCACCTGGATGGCGCTGGAGTGGTGGACGCGCGGCAAGCCGTCGGTGCTCGGCATGATCTCCGGCGCGGTGGCGGGCCTTGGCACCATCACGCCGGCCTCCGGCTTCGTGCTGCCGATGCAAGGCGTGCTGATCGGCCTGATCGCCGGCGCGGTCTGCTTCTGGGCCTGCACCTGGCTGAAGATGAAGATCGGCTATGACGACTCACTCGATGTGTTCGGCGTGCATGGCATCGGCGGCCTGACCGGCACGTTGCTCGCCGGCGTGCTGGCGGTCGGCGCGCTGTCGGCAACACCCGAACTGCCGGGCGGCGTGTCCGGCCTGCTCGAAGGCAATCCGCGGCAGGTGTTGGCCCAGCTCTACGGGATCGGCGTTACCCTGGCGTGGTCGGGCATCATGACCTTCGTCGTCCTCAAGCTCGTCGGCGTCGTGGTGCCGCTGCGGGTGCGTCATGAAGATGAGGTGATGGGGCTCGATGTCTCCCAGCATGGCGAGGCGTTGCAGTAGCGCGTAACCAAGCCGTGCCCGGCATCGCGGCGGCATAATTTTACCGCTGGGCACGGCTGCTTATATTTTAAGCAGCTCCTATAAGCGTTGGCGCGAGTTTGGGCTACTGCCCCATAGAGCAGGCGGCTCGCTGCCCCAATGGTAAAATTTCGTTAATTGAATCAGGAGGATGCGCGTCAGTCCGGCATCTGGCACGGCGTTTGATTCTATTAGCCCGGCATTGCCCGTGAAGTGCGTTTTGCGGGCCGGGCTCAGTGAAACCGCCCGCACTGCGTAACGTAAAACGGGCTCTCAAGCGGGGATCGAATCCATGAAAATCGTCATGGCCATTATTAAACCTTTCAAGCTCGACGAGGTCCGCGACGCCTTGACCTCCATCGGCGTGCAAGGACTGACCGTCACCGAGGTCAAAGGTTACGGGCGTCAAAAGGGCCACACGGAAATCTACCGTGGGGCCGAGTATGCGGTGAGCTTCCTGCCGAAAGTCAAAGTGGAAGTGGCAGTGGCAACCAACCAGGTCGACAAGGTCATCGGCGCCATCAGCGGCGCCGCCAAGACCGGCCAGATCGGCGACGGCAAGATATTCGTCTTCGCCCTGGATCACGCTGTGCGCATCCGCACCGGCGAAACCGACGCTGCGGCACTCTAGTAACCCGCACCGCAAACAATACGGACAGGAGTAAGACCATGACGTTGAAGAAATCCTCCCGTGCGGGACTCGCGGCTCTCGCCCTCGGAGTTCTGCTCGGCCTCTTTCTGAGTGTGGCGACGTATAATACGTCCTACGCTCAGACGACTGCCGCTCCGGCCGCGCCGGCGGCGGCTCCCGCGGCTGCACCGGCTCCCGCGCCAATGCCCGCTTGCGATGCGTCGGCCAAGCCGCCGATCCTGAGCAAATGTAAAACCGATTCCGGCGACACCGCCTGGATGCTCACTTCGATGGCCCTGGTGCTGATGATGACCATCCCGGGTCTGGCGCTGTTCTACGGCGGCATGGTCCGCAAGAAGAACGTGCTGGCGACGGTGATGCAGAGCTTCGCCATCACCTGTCTGGTCACCGTGCTGTGGATGATCATCGGCTACAGCTGGGCCTTCACCGACGGCGGGCCCTATCTCGGCGGCAGTTCTCGCTTTCTGCTGATGGGGATGGGAAGCGACGTGGTCAGCCCGCTCGCGGCGACGATCCCCGAGTCGGTTTACATGTGCTTCCAGATGACCTTCGCCATCATCACCCCGGCACTGATCGCCGGCGCGTTTGCCGACCGTATGAAGTTCTCGGCAATGTGCTGGTTCATGGGCCTGTGGTCGCTGTTCGTCTATTCCCCGATTGCCCACTGGGTGTGGGGCGGCGGCTGGCTCGGCGGCCTCGGCGTGCTCGACTTCGCCGGCGGCACCGTGGTGCATATCAACGCCGGCGTCGCCGGTCTGATGTGCGCGCTGGTGCTCGGCAAGCGCCGGGGCTTCGGCACCGAAAACATGGCGCCGCACAACCTGGTGCTCACCATGATCGGCGCTTCGCTGCTGTGGGTCGGCTGGTTCGGCTTCAACGCCGGTTCGGCGGTTGCAGCCAACGGAACCGCCGGCATGGCCATGGCCGTGACGCAAATCGCCACCGCCACGGCGGCGCTGTCCTGGATGTTCGTGGAATGGATGCTCAAGGGCAAGCCCTCGATCCTCGGCATCTGCTCCGGCGCGGTCGCCGGCCTGGTCGCCATCACGCCGGCGTCCGGTTTCGTCGATCCGATCGGCTCACTGGTCATCGGCGTGGCCGCCGGCATCGGCTGCTATTGGGGCGCCACCAGCCTCAAGCACATGTTCGGCTACGACGACAGCCTGGACGCCTTCGGCGTGCATGCGGTCGGCGGCATCATCGGCGCGCTGCTCACCGGCGTGTTTGCACGCACGGCCATCAACTCGGCCGGTACCGGCCTGATCGACGGCAACGCCTATCAGGTCGTGATCCAGATCTACGGCATCCTCGGCACGCTGATCTACGATGCGATCGGCTCCCTGATCATCCTGTTCATCATCAAGGCGGTGATCGGGCTGCGGGTCAGCGACGAGCAGGAACGCGAAGGTCTCGACATCTCCCTGCACGGCGAGGTGGTGCAGTAGCAACCGTTACCGGCGCGCGATCGATATCCGAAAGCCTTCAGCTACCTTTCGGGATCGTGCGCCGGACCAGCTAGCGGTAGGGGCGGAAACCCGGCACTGTCCCTTCCGTCGAGGCCCCCGGTTCGCAAGAGCCGGGGGCCTCTCTCATTTTTAGCTTCTTATCCCTCCCCTTTCAGGGGAGGGTCGCCCGCCAAAGCGAAGCGACGGCGGGCGGGGTCAATTCTCGCTCGACCCGCACCCCGCGCGTTTCACGCGCGACCTCCCCTTACAGGGGGAGGTAAAGCAAGAACCGATGGTTAATCGGGTCTTAACCTCGACCTCACTATTGTGGCGCAACCCTTGTACGCGCGGGCCGCGCCCGCTTGTGCCAATCGCATGCCTATGACCACCGCCGAGCGCGAGCCTTCTTCTCCCACTGCCCCGGCGGTCCAAAAGCCTGCCGATGCCCGCTCGCCGTTCGTGCGGCTGACCGAATTGATCGCCGGCATCGCGCCGGGCAAGCCGCCCATCAATCTGTCGGTCGGTGAGCCGCAGCATCCGATTCCGTCCTTCGTCGGTCCCGAGCTCGCCGCGCATCTCGATGAATTCGGCCGCTACCCGGCCAACAAGGGCAGCGAGCCGTTCCGCCGCGCGGTCGCCCAATGGCTCGGCCGCCGCTACAAGCTTGCGCGCGCGGTCGATGCGGAAACCGAAGTGCTGGTGCTCAACGGCACGCGCGAGGGCCTGTTTCTAGCCGCCATCGCCGCCAAGCGCTGGGTCGCGCGCCGAGCGGTCAAGCCCGCCGTGCTGATCCCCAATCCGTTCTATGCCGCCTATGCCGCCGGCGCACTCGCCGCCGATTGCGAGCCGGTCTATTTGCCGACGACGCGCGCGAGTGCGTTCCTGCCCGATCTCGACGCGCTCGACGACGCGCTGCTGGCGCGCACCGTGGCGTTCTACATCGCCTCGCCGTCGAACCCGCAAGGCGCCGTCGCTTCCCGCGCCTATCTCGACCGCCTGGCCTTGCTCGCCCGCCGCTTCGGCTTCCTGGTATTCGCCGACGAATGCTATTGCGAGATCTACAGCGAACACGCGCCAGCCGGCATGCTGGAAGCTGCCGGGCCCGATTTCACCAATACGGTTGTGTTTCACTCGCTGTCCAAGCGCTCGAACCTGCCCGGACTGCGCGTCGGCTTCGCCGCCGGCGACCGCCGCTTCCTGGCCGCCTTTCTCGAACTGCGCAATATCGCGGCGCCGCAGGTGCCGGGCCCCGCGCAACATGTCGCTGTCGCCGCTTATGGCGATGAGGCGCATGTGCGGGAGAACCGCAAACTCTATTCGGCCAAGTTCGACCTCGCCGACCAGATCATCGGCGACCGCTACGGCTACCAACGTCCGGCCGGCGGATTTTTCCTCTGGCTCGACGTCGCGAAATTCGGCGGCAGCGAGATCGTGACCAAGCGGCTGTGGCAGGAGGCCGGGGTGCGCGTGGTGCCCGGCCGCTATCTCGCGCGCGAACAGGCCGACGGCAGCAATCCCGGCGCGGATTACATCCGCGTCGCCATGGTTCAAGACAAAGCGACCACGGCGGAGGCGCTGCACCGCCTCGTCGCGGTACTAGGTTGAGGTAAGGCCCATGCCCGCGATCGACCGCAGCCTCGATGCCATCGCTTTCATCTCCGAGCATTTCCGCGACATCCTGCGGCGGCGCCTGAGCGAAGTCGCCGGCCTCGCGCTGATCACGCTGGCGCTGGTCGGCAGCGATCGCGCTCGCCACCTGGTCGGTGCAGGACCCCTCGCTCAGCCACGCCACGCAAACCCCGGTGCACAATCTGCTCGGCTATCCGGGCGCGATTTTCGCCGATCTCGCGATGCAACTGCTCGGCCTCGCCGCCATCATGCTGCTGCTGCCGGAATTGCTGCTCGGCTGGCGGTTGCTGTCGCACCGGCCGGTCGGCGAGAAATGGCGCGGCCTGCTGTGGATCCTCGCTACTCTGCTGGCCGCCGCCTTCGCCGCCACGCTGCCGCGCGTCGGCTCCTGGCCGCTGCCGACCGGGCTCGGCGGCGTTTTCGGCGACGCCCTGCTGCGTAAGCCGGCGTTTGTTTTACACACGCCGCTGACCGGCATCCGGCTGTTGATCATCTCCGCCGTGCTCGCCATCGCCACCGCCGTGACGGTCGCGCTTGCCGCCGGCATCGGCTGGCCGCGGCGGGGCGGCGAACGCACACGCGCCCGCGACGTCGACGAAAATGAAGATATCGATGAAGACGATGGCGACCGCGCCTCGGCCTGGCTCGGCATGATCGTGCACGCGCTGCTGAGCTGGAAGGCGCGCGCCGGCCGGCTGTTGCGCCGCGCGCCGCGCGTGTCGCTGCCGGCCGCCATGCCGGCCGCAGCCGGCGCGCGTCAGGAGCCGCGCTTCGACGCCCATGGCCGCGTGGCATTGCCGCCCAACGCTGCCGACGACGACGAAGAGGACGAAGAAGAGGCGCCACCAGCCCGGCGCCGCCGCGCCGCGCCGCGCGTGCCCGTCCGCCGCTCCATCAACGGCTACGTGCTGCCCTCGCTCAACCTGCTGACGGCGCAGCGCATCTCCGAGCGCACCACGCTGTCGAAGGACATCATCGACGCCAACGCCGTGGCGCTCGAAAGCGTGCTCGGCGATTTCGGCGTGCGCGGCGAGATCATCAATGCGCATCCCGGCCCGGTGGTGACGCTGTACGAACTCGAGCCGGCGCCCGGCATCAAGTCATCGCGCGTGATCGGGCTGGCCGACGACATCGCCCGCTCGATGAGCGCGGTGTCGGCGCGCGTCGCCGTCGTGCCCGGGCGCAACGCCATCGGCATCGAGCTGCCCAATCCGACGCGCGAGAAGGTTTACCTGCGCGAATTGCTCGGCGGCAGGGACTACAACGAAAGCGCGGCCAAGCTGGCGCTGTGCCTGGGCAAGACCATCGGCGGCGAGTCGGTGATCGTCGATCTCGCGCGCATGCCGCATCTCTTGATCGCCGGCACCACCGGTTCCGGAAAATCGGTCGCCATCAACACCATGATCCTGTCGCTGGTCTACCGGCTGCGCCCCGACCAGTGCCGGCTGATCATGGTCGATCCCAAGATGCTCGAACTCTCGGTCTATGACGGCATCCCGCATCTGCTCACGCCGGTGGTGACCGATCCGAAGAAGGCGGTGGTCGCGCTCAAATGGGCGGTGCGCGAGATGGAGGAGCGCTACAAGCGCATGTCCAAGCTCGGCGTGCGCAATGTCGACGGCTACAACGCGCGGCTTGCCGAGGCCAAGGCGAAAGGCGAGACACTTCACCGCACCGTGCACACCGGCTACGACAAGGAGACCGGCGAAGCGATCTACGAAAAGGAGGAGCTCGATCTCGACCCGCTGCCCTATCTGGTGGTGATCGTCGACGAGATGGCCGACCTGATGATGGTCGCCGGCAAGGACATCGAAGGCGCCATCCAGCGCCTGGCGCAGATGGCGCGCGCCGCCGGCATCCACGTCATCCTGGCAACGCAACGCCCGTCGGTCGACGTGATCACCGGCACCATCAAGGCGAACTTCCCGACCCGCATCTCGTTCCAGGTCACCTCCAAGATCGACAGCCGCACCATTCTCGGCGAGCAGGGCGCCGAGCAACTGCTCGGCCAGGGCGACATGCTCTACATGGCCGGCGGCGGCCGCATCAGCCGCGTGCACGGGCCCTTCGTGTCGGACGACGAAGTCGAGAAGGTCGTGCGCCACCTGAAGTCGCAGGGGCATCCGGAATATCTGGACGAGGTGACCGCCGGCGATCCGGAAGACGGCGAGGACGGCGCGGTGTTCGACGCCACCGGCATGGGGCTCGCCGAGGGCGGCGATATCTACAGCCAGGCGGTCGCCGTGGTGAAGCGCGACCGCAAGGCCTCCACCTCCTACATCCAGCGCCGGCTGCAGATCGGCTACAACCGCGCCGCCTCGCTGATGGAGCGCATGGAACAGGAAGGCATCATCGGCCAGCCCAACCATGCCGGCAAACGCGAGATCCTGATCCCGGAAAATCCGGCCGACGATCGCTATTAAACCCGGTCATTGCGGCGCGCGGCGCGGAAATCCCATCGGGGGCGCCGAGCGTGGTGCTGGATCTAGGATTTGCGCGCCGGCGCGGGCGCTCGGGAATGACGGAGCGGCCCGAATCAGCGCATGATCGGAGTCGTGAAATAGCCACACGCGGCCCCTAGTTATCGGCAAGTTCCTGGGGGCGCGAGGCGGAGACCGTAATGGCGCGATACCGCAAGGCGCAAATCGGCCACAAACTGGCGATGGCGGCATTGTTCGCCGGCCTGACGGCCGCACCGGCACTGGCCCAGAATGTCCCGCTGCCAACCCCGCGCCCGGCGCTCGACGACAGTTCTGCGGCCACCGGCTCGATCGCCGCCAGGTTCGCCATTCCCGGCGCCGCGCTGCGCGCGCGCGCCCAGGCGGCGCAGCCGCAAGTTACGAAACCGGCCGCGCAGCCGCCCAATCCGGTCTCCAATCCATTCGCCGCCTTGCTGGGCCAGCGCGGGCCCGCCATCGCGCTCAGTCCCGACCAGCGCAGCATCGTCGAACGGGTCAATAATTATCTCTCCAGCATGCGGACCTTGATCGGGCAAATTCGTCCAGGTCGCCCCCGACGGCCGCCGCACGCAGGGCGACTTCTATATTTCCAAACCCGGCAAGGTGCGTTTCGAATACGACGACCCGAGCCCGATCGAGTTGATCGCCGACGGCGAGTCGGTGGTGGTGCGCGACCGCCGGCTGGCGACGCAGGACATCTATCCGCTGTCGCAGACGCCGCTGCGCTTCCTGCTCGCCGACCATGTCAACCTGATGAAGGACACCAACCTGATCGCGGTTTCCGCCGACGATGTGTATCGTCACCGTGGTGGTCGAGGAGAAGAACGGCCTGGTCGGCACCAGCCGGCTGATGATCATGTTCAGCGCCAAGGACATGCAGCTCAAGCAGTGGACGGTGACCGACCCGCAGGGCTACGACACCACCGTCGCGGTGTACAATCTCGACAGCAGCAAGCGCCCCGATCCCAGCATGTTCAAGATCGATTACACGAAATATCCCAACTGAACTTCCGCTCGTCTTCGCGAAAGCGGGGACCCAGCCTCCGTCATGCCCGGCTCTTGTGCCGGGCATCCACGCCTTTCAGTGTCGCACAAATTAAGGCGTGGATGGCCGGGACAAGCCCGGCCATGACGAATGGAAAGTTAGTCCTCTACGCTTTATTTGCCTCATGCCCCTCAAGATCACCACCTGGAACATCAATTCCGTCCGCCTGCGCATCGATCTGGTCGCCAAGTTTCTCAAAAGCGCCCGGCCCGACCTGCTCTGCCTGCAGGAGACCAAGTGCCCGGACGACGCCTTTCCGCTCAAGCGTTTCCAGCGGCTCGGCTACCAGCACGCCGCGCTCAACGGGCAGAAAGGCTATCACGGCGTCGCCGTGCTCTCGCGCCTGCCGTTCGAGCGCATCGATGTGCAGAGCTTCTGCGGCAAGACCGACTGCCGCCATGTTTCGGTGGTGCTAGGCGAACGCGCGGGTCTGCGCGATCGCGTTACGCTGCATAATTTCTACGTGCCGGCCGGCGGCGACGAGCCGGACCCGGAAATCAATCCGAAATTCCGGCACAAGCTCGACTTCCTCGACGAGATGCGCGCGCACAAAGGCCTGCGCCCGGCCAAATCCGAGCGCGCCATCCTGGTCGGCGATCTCAACGTGGCGCCGCTCGAACACGACGTGTGGAGCCACAAGCAGATGGTCAAAGTGGTCTCGCACACGCCGATCGAATGCGAAAAGCTCAACGCCGCGCGCGGCGCCGGCCAATGGATCGACTCCATGCGCGTGCTCACGCCGGAACCGGCCAAGCTCTACACCTGGTGGAGCTATCGCGCGCAGGACTGGCGCGCGGCCGACCGCGGCCGCCGGCTCGATCACGTCTGGACCTCGGACGCGCTGGCCGATCGCGTCTCGGCGATCAAGATCGCCAAGGACTATCGCGGCGCGGCACGCCCTTCCGACCACGTGCCGGTGACGGCGACGGTGGAGATATGATTTATGCTGGATCGCTCGCGCTAGCCTGTTGGCTTCGCGGCGACAAACTCACCTCTTAAGAACAGCAATTCCAGTCGCGTTTCCGCTTGTCCTGCCGGTTACTGCCGAACGGCCGGGGTCTCCACGGACAGGCCGGTGCCGCGCCAGGTCACGTAGACTTCCAGGGCCATCAACTCGTCGGAGAACGCCTTCGGTATTTCGGCCCGCGTATCGCGAATACAGCCGCGGAAGCGATTTTGCACCGATATCATGTGCGACTGTTTGAGCCGGTAGGTCGGGAATCCGTTGACATTGCCCTGACTCAAATGATCGGCGCGGATGTGTTTGCCGCTGTTGCGCTCGTGGCACGAAGCGCACGACAAATTGAGCTGTCCAAACCGCGTGTAATATTCCTCCTTGCCCTTGTTCCACCACGTCTTCATATCGCCCTTCGACAGGTCGAGGTGGACCGGCATGCCGAGCGACTGATACTTGATGTAGGTCGTCAGCGCCCTCTGCTTGGCGTCGTCGAACTTATAGGCTTTCGCACCCATATTCGCGACGCGGCATTTGTCGATCTGCAGTTCGATATCGATGGGCCGTTTGGCCGCGGCGTCCCATTTCGGATAGGACGCACCGACGCCCTTCATGGATTTCGCCGCGTCGTTGTGGCAGGACGCGCAGGATTTTCCGGCCGACCCTTCGACCGTGTTCCAGATTTTTTTGCCGCGCGCCACGTAAATCATGCCGGGGTTTTCGAACAAGTCCGCCTCTAAACGCCTGGTGTCCGGCTCCCGGTAAAGCCAACCGGAACGGACGACGTCGAGCGGGTGCCCGTCCGGCGCCTTGGCCTGCGTAATAAGCTTCTTGCCGTTGATCACTAGCTCATCATTGACCGGCTCTGCATTTGCCCGCAGCAATGCCGCGCCAGACACGATAGCAGCAGCGCAAACGGCTACAATCATAGTAATATTTTTTGACATTGTTCCTCCCATCAACTCCGAATCCGATTCCACTCCGGCCCATCATCGCTATGGTTCGTCAGCCCACGGTAATTTTTTGTTCCGCAGTGGTGACAGTGCCGTCGTCGTCGGTCCACGTGAATTTGAAGGTGCCGCTCTCCTCCACCTTGGCGAAGAACTGCATGTAAGGATTGGCGGCGATCGCCGGTTCCATGTTGGCGGTGAACACCGGCTTGCCGTTGAACTCAGCCGTGAACTTGTTGATGATCTTGCGCGGGATCGGTTTGCCGTTCTTATCCTTGCGCTGACCCGACTCCATAATGTGCGGCATCAGCGTCTTGATCTCGATGATCTCGCCCTTCTTGGCTTGCTTAGGAAGCTTCGAGCCGCGGTTTATCCGCCATGGTCCTCTCCTGATCTCTATTGTTTTGTTGCCGGCTCAGCCGCCGCAGCCGCCGATGGTCACTTTCACCAGCTTCTGGCCGGTGAAGAATTCGCCTTTGCTGGTCTTGGCGACCACGACGATGTTCTGCGTGGTGGCGAGCCGGATGCGCGTCGAGGCTTCCGCCTTGCCCGACATCGGCGTGAAATGGAACACGACCACGCCCGGTCGCGGATTGCCCTCGGCGACCACCAGCACTTCGCTGACATAGTTGTCGGCCGTCATGGGATGGTCGACCGCGACCGACAGCGGCACGGTGTTGCCGTTCTCGGCGATCTCGGGCAGTTCGATCGAGATCTTGCCTTGCGCGGCTGTCTTGCCGCCGGTGAATTTGGCGATGCTTTCCGCTGCATCCTTCGGCGTTGCGTAAGCGCGCTCGCCCCAGCCGAGAACGGTGAGCGCGGCACCGCCGGTGCCGAGCGCCAGCGCCTGGCGTCGTGTCAGGTTCATCGATGTCCTCCCGTCGAATTTCTTATTCACTTTAGGGTGCTCAGGTAGGCGACGATCGCCTCCACCTGCTCGGCGCTCAGGATCGTCTTGCCGACCAAATCCTTACGGACATTTTTGCCGACATCGAGCGAGTAGAAGCCCGGCATCACAGTGTCCGGCCCGAATACCGCCTTGGCGTTGACCAGGATTGCGCGCAGCTGTTCAGGCTTCCACCGCGAAGCGACGCCGTCGAGCGGCGGTCCGATATTGCCGTGAAAGAGCTGCTTGCTCATATCTTTGTTGGCGTGGCAGGCCAGACAATTGCCGAGCTTTTTATTGGCGAAATATTTGCGGCCGGCCGCCGGATCGCCCGGGGCGCCGGTCAACGATGCGGTGACGGCACCATTCGTGATTTGCACGCTCGCCGGCGCGACGACCTTGGCAGCGACGGCGGATACCCCGACACACAGCGCCGCCGCCGCAAGAATAAATCTTGCTCCAAACATAGGGCTTGTTTCCTCTGGTTTGTTGCCGATTGAGCTCGGCTTTTTTTTAAGTTAGCGGCCGCAAAGAGGACGATCAATGCATACATTGCAATCCGTTCATATGAACGGCTCCAGACAGCCTGCTAATCTGGAAAAAACGATTTGATTCGGTGTTTTCTGCTCTCAAAATAGACCGGATGCGACATTTCGCCACGAATTGACGCTGCCGAATGATCCGCAAGAGGCAGTGGTCATGGCCGGGCTTGTCCCGGCCATCTCGCTGGGGAACGCACCTGATCCCGGGTTTACCCGAGATCAGGATTGGATTGTGCCCAAGCCGGCTGTAGCCGGCTCGGGTGGCGGCCCGGCGATGACAACAAACTACCCGCCCTTGTCCAACTTCTGCTTCACGCTGCCGAGCTCGCGCGTCCAGCTGTCGACCCGCTCCGCCATGGCGTCGCGCAGCCGCTCGGCGGCGGCCGGGTAGCCCTCCAGCATCTTGCGAAACAGGCTGCGCGAAATGCGCACCACCACCGTCGGCTCCTGCGCGACCGCGGTGGCCGGACGCACCATGTCGGTGAGCAGCGCCAGCTCGCCCACCAGCATGCCGGGACCGGCGGTGATCGCCTTGCCCTCGGACAGCGTGCCCGGTTCCAGCAGCAGCGAGCCCTCCTGCACGACATAGCCGCCATCGGCGAGTTCGCCGGCATAGAACAGCACCGCGCCGCTTTGCAGCTTGCGGGCTTCCGCGCCGATCGCAAGGATGCGCAGCGCCGGCCCGCCCAGCACCGCGAGGGTGGGCACCCGCTCGAAGAACGCGATGTCGTCTTCAAGAGACATGGCTACGACCTGTCCGTTTCCGGCTAAAACGCCCACTCATCCGTTCGTCCCCGCGAAAGCGGGGACCCAGGGGCGAAATTCCGAGAGTCGCAATTTGCAGCTCTGGATTCCCGCTTGCGCGGGAATGAGCGGAGTATGACGAGGCGCGGTTTGCTCACGGCACCAGCTTGTAGCCGCCGGCTTCCGTCACCAGGATCGACGGCGCGGCGGCGTCCTTCTCGATCTTCTGCCGCAGCCGGTAGATGTGCGTCTCCAGCGTGTGGGTGGTGACGCCGGAATTATAACCCCACACTTCCTGCAACAGCGTTTCGCGCGACACCGGTTTCTGCGCCGCGCGATAAAGATAACGCAGAATGGCGGTTTCCTTTTCGGTCAGCCGCACCTTGCTGCCCTTCGGGCTGAGCAGCAGCTTCGATGACGGGCGGAAGGTGTACGGCCCGATGGCGAAAACGGCGTCCTCGCTCGCTTCGTGCTGGCGCAGTTGCGCGCGGATGCGCGCCAGCAGCACGGCGAAGCGGAACGGCTTGCTGACGTAATCGTTGGCGCCGGATTCCAGCCCCAGGATGGTGTCGGAATCGGTGTCGTGGCCGGTGAGCATGATGATCGGCGCCTTGAAGCCGTTCTTGCGCATGATGCGCACCGCCTCGCGGCCGTCGACGTCGGGCAGCCCCACATCCATGAGCACCAGGTCGATCTGGCCGCCCTTGGCCGCCTGCACCCCCTTGGTGCCGCTGTCGACCGCGATGGCGTCGAACTCCTCGTGCAGCGCCAATTGCTCGACCAGCGCCTCGCGCAGCTCGTTGTCGTCGTCGACGATCAGGATGGTACGCTTGTTGGGCATCGCTCAAAGGCCCCCTGCACGGGAATATATTCGCGAAGTAGAGCATTCAGGGCTAAAAGAGCAAGCGCGAACTGATATTTAGCACGCATGATCCCGAACAATGGGTAGTCGTTTTCGCAAAAAAACTTCACGCACCGGTAATAAATCGGAGCTTTCGGACGTGCCGCGGGCAAAGCCTGATACCGCGTTGCGGCGGCTGCTGGTGCGGCGGAAACCGGCGCAACGCTGGCGCGGCGTGCTGGTGGCCGGGCCGCTGGCGCTGCCGGTGGCGCTCGGCCGCGCCGGCGTCAAGGCCAACAAACGCGAAGGCGACGGCGCCACCCCGCGCGGCGTCTTCCGCCTCAAGCGGCTGTGGTGGCGCGCCGACCGGCATCCGCGCCCGGCCACTTTGTTACCGGCGCGGCGAATAGGCTCCGACGACGGCTGGTGCGAGGACCCTCGCGACCGTCATTACAATCGGCCGGTCAAGCTGCCGCCCGCGTCCAAGGCCGACCGGCTGGCGCGCGCGGACCGGCTCTACGACTTCATCGTCGAGATCGACCACAATACGCGCCCGCGCGTTGCCGGCCGCGGCAGCGCCGTCTTTATCCATGCGGCGCGGCCGGGCTTCGCGCCGACCGCGGGCTGCGTTGCGCTCGATTTTAATGCGTTGCGCCGCCTGCTCGCCCGCATCGGTCCGCGCACCCGGATCGTGGTTGAATAATCGTTACCAGTTTCATCGCACCGGCCACCATTGATTAAGCATAGTTGTGCGCAGCCGCGCGCATAACCGCCGCATTAACGGAATGGGCATCGCGCTTTGATATTTCGACCCCTGGCGCGGCGGTTCCGCAACAAACGTAAAAACGTGCCGCGCCGGAGGTGAGCATGGACGCTTCCGCTGCATATAGTTCCCGTACGCCGGCGCGATCCGGATCCGAATTGATCGGCCGCGTCGTGGGCGTCTCTGGTTCGCAGGCCACCGTCGAGCTCAACGCGCGCAGCTCGGGCGGCGAAAATCCCACGGTCGGAAAATTCATGGGCATGGTGGCCGGCAAAACGCTGATCATCGGCCTGGTTACCGATATCGCCGAGCAGGCGATAGCGGCGGCGTCCGCCACGCCGTCGTACCGCAAAATCGCGCGTCTCGATCTGATCGGCGAAATTCGTGCCGATGGGCCCGGCGCGGCGCATTTCCAACGCGGCGTCATGGATTATCCGAACATCGGCGACGGCGCGCTGCTGCTCAACGAAGCCGAGTTGCGGCTGGTCTATGGCGCCGCCGACGCCGACCACGTCCATGTCGGCGATCTGCAGCAGAATACCGATATCGGCGTGCATATCGACATCGACCAACTGATAAGCCGGCATTTCGCCATCGTCGGCGCCACCGGCGTCGGCAAGTCGAGCGGCGTCGCCATCATCCTGCAGAAGATTCTCGAAGCGCGCCCGACCCTGCGCATCTTCCTGGTCGATCCGCACAACGAATATGGCCGCTGCTTCGGCGACAAGGCGCAGGTGCTCAACCCGCGCAATCTGCGGCTGCCGTTCTGGCTGTTCAATTTCGAAGAAACGGTCGATGCCTTCTTCGGCGGCCGGCCCGGCGTTGACGAGGAAGTCGAAATCCTTTCCGAAGTCATCCCGATGGCGAAGGCGGCCTACCTGCAATACCGCGCCAACAGCGAGCGCACGCTGGCCAAAAAGCGCGATCCGCGCGACGCCGGCTTCACCGCCGATACGCCAGTGCCCTACCGCATCGAGGATCTCATCAACCTGCTCGACGATCGCATGGGCAAGCTGGAGAACCGCAACTCGCGCGTCGTCTATCACAAGCTGATCTCGCGCATTCAGACCTTCCGCAACCACCCGCGCTACGCCTTCATGTTCGAGAACGCCAATATCGGCGGCGACACCATGGCGGAAATCCTCGGCCACCTGTTCCGGCTGCCGCCGGAAGGCAAGCCGATGACCATCATGCAGCTCGCCGGCTTCCCGGCCGAAGTGGTGGACTCGGTGGTGTCGGTGCTCTGCCGCATGGCGTTCGATTTCGGCCTGTGGAGCGACGGCGTCGCCCCGCTCTTGTTCGTCTGCGAGGAAGCGCACCGTTACGCACCGGCCGACAAGCAGATCGGTTTCGGTCCGACCCGCCGCGCGCTCTCGCGCATCGCCAAGGAAGGCCGCAAATACGGCGTGTTCCTCGGCCTGATCACCCAGCGCCCGGCCGAGATCGATCCGACCATCGTGTCGCAGTGCTCCACTTTGTTCGTCATGCGGCTGTCGAACGATCGCGACCAGGAGTTGATCCGCTCGGCCGTGCCCGACGCGGCAATAAACCTGCTGTCGTTTATTCCCTCGCTCGGCATCCGCGAGGTGTTCACCTTCGGGCCCGGCGTGGCATTGCCGACGCGCATGCGCTTCCAGGAACTGGCGCGGGAGCGGCAGCCGAGCAGCGAGGCGTCGGGCAGCACTTACTCCGATGTGGGCAGCGGGATGAGCCGCGATCTGATCGCCTCGGTGGTCGAGCGCTGGCGCAGCGCCAGCATGACCCACCGCGACGACGAATTCGCCGACTACGGCTCGCCGCTCGATGCCGTGCCGTTGCAGCCGGCGGCGCCGGCAGCGCCAGCGGCGCCGATGCCGGTCCCGCCCTCGCCGCGCGGCGAGGCGTTGCGATCGAGCCTGCTGAAGAAGCCGCTCGATGCGGGCTCTTTCGGCAACCCGCAAGCCGGCAGGTCGGTCCCGCCGCCGCGGTTCCGCTGACGATCACTCCGGCGTCGCGCGATCGCGCGCCCCGGAATGACGCAGACTATTTTATTCCCACCAACTCGATCAGCGCCGATTGTCCGGCGTGGCGGCTGCCTTCCTGCAGGTCGCTGTCGTATTCGCGGATGTCGAGCGAGGCGAAATCGCCGAAGGCGTCTTGCAGCAATTCGCGCGTGTAAAGCTGCGTCGGGTCGGACGGCCCGCCAGTCTTGAAGTCGAGCTGCTTGAGGCCATAACCCACCAGCAACAGCAGCCCGCCGGGCTTCAGGGTGCGCTTGATGCCGGCGAACATTTTCGCCCGCTCCGGCGGCTTGGTGAACTGGATGAAGATCGCCGCCACCACGTCGAACGCGGCTTGCGGCCAGCGCCAGTTGGTCATGTCGGCCTGCTCGAAGCGCAATGTCACGCCGCGCTGTTGGGCGAGCGCGCGCGCCTTGGCCTGCGCGTGCGGCGAGAAATCCACCGACAGCACGTCGAGCCCCTGCTCCGCCAGGAACACGCCGTTGCGTCCCTCGCCATCCGCGACCGCCAGCGCATGCGCGCCCGGACGCAACAGCGCCGCCTTGCTCTTGAGGAAGGCGTTGGGTTCGGTGCCGAACAGATAGCCGGGCTCGGCAAAGCGCGCCTGCCAGCGGTCGAGGTCCGGGTTTCCCTGGCTCATGTGCGTCCGCCGAAAATCGCGCTGCCGACCCGCACATGGGTGGCGCCGAGTGCAATCGCGGTCACGAAATCCGCGCTCATGCCCATCGACAACAGCTTGAGGCCGTTGCGCCGCGCGATCTTGGCGGTGAGCGCGAAATGCGGCGCGGGCGCTTGCTCGAGCGGCGGAATGCACATCAGCCCGGAGATGGTCAGTCCGTAGCTGGTCGCGGCATTTGTTGAGAAATTCGTCGGCATCCTGCGGCAGCACGCCAGCCTTCTGCGGCTCGGCGCCGGTGTTGATCTCGATGAACAAGAGCGGCGCGCGCCCTTGCTTGGCGATCTCCTTGGCCAACGCCTCGGCGAGGCTCGGCCGGTCCACCGAATGGATGGCGGCAAACAGCGCCACCGCCTCCTTGGCTTTGTTCGATTGCAGCGGGCCGATCAAATGCAATTCGAGACCGGCGTGCCGCGCCATGAGCGCCGGCCATTTGGCCTTGGCCTCCTGCACGCGATTTTCCCCGAACACGCGCTGGCCGGCGGCGATCACCGGCTCGATCGCCTCGGGCGGAAACGTCTTCGACACCGCCACCAGCGTCACCTCAGCCGGATCGCGGCAGGCGTCGCGGCAGGCGCGCGCGATTTCCGCGCGCACGGTGGCGAGGCGGTCAACGGCCTGGTCGGCATGGCTTACGCTCATGTATGCAATACCCGTGAACGGGGCGCCCCGGCAAGTCCGGCAAGCCGCCCGCTCCCTTCATATCATCTCCGGGCGGATCATCGGAAAATTGGCAAGGCATTGGCAGGGGCCGGCCGGCTGATTAGCTTCGATTCGCGTCAAGCGAGGAGACAACCATGCGCCCGCACCTGTTGCTCAGCGGAGCCCTGCTGGCGGTGGCCGTTATTGGCGGTCCGGCGCCGGCTTTCGCACAACATGCCACGATCGGCGCCATCGAGTACCGAATGTCCTGCGCGGTCTGCCATGGCGAAGACGCCCGCGGCGACGGCCCGCTCGCGCATCTTCTCACGGTCAAGCCCACCGATCTCACCAAGCTTTCAAAGCGCAACAAGGGCCAGTTTCCGTCCGAAGCGGTGGTCGAGACGATCGACGGCCGAACGCAGGTCAGCGGCCACGGAACGCGCGCGATGCCGGTTTGGGGAACCCGCTATGAGGCGGAGGTCGGCCGCGACTATGGACCCTATGGCAGCGAGACGGTGGTCAAAACCCGCATCCTGGAGCTGGTTCATTACTTGCAAGCTCTGCAGGAAGAATGATCCAGGAAAAATGATCCGGGAAAAATCGCCCGGTAGCCAAAACGGCCACTTGGCAGTCGAGCGAGGTCGCCGCCGGTTGACCCCCAAGCCCCTTTCATGTCACGTCCGCGCGCCGTAAAAGAGCGCGAAATGACCGCCAATTCGAGCAAAAACGAGCGTTACAACGCCGGCGCGGCCGAGGCCCGCTGGCAGAAAATCTGGGCCGAGCGCGCCATATTCGCCACGGCAAACGACGACCCGCGCCCGAAATACTACGTGCTCGAGATGTTCCCCTACCCGTCGGGGCGCATCCACATGGGCCACGTGCGCTGCTACGCCATGGGCGACGTGATCGCCCGCTATAAGCGGGCCATGGGCAACGCCGTGCTGCACCCGATGGGCTGGGACGCCTTCGGCCTGCCGGCCGAGAACGCGGCGGCCGAGCGCAAGGTGCACCCCAAGGCCTGGACCTACGACAATATTGCTTCGATGAAGAAGCAGCTGCAGTCCATGGGGCTGTCGCTCGACTGGGCGCGCGAGCTCGCGACCTGCGATCCGGCCTACTACAAGCACCAGCAGCGCATGTTCCTCGACTTCCTCAAAGCGGGGCTGGTCGAGCGCAAGCAGTCGAAGGTGAACTGGGACCCGGTCGACCACACCGTGCTCGCCAACGAGCAGGTGATCGACGGCCGCGGCTGGCGCTCGGGCGCGGTGGTCGAGCAGCGCGAACTGACGCAGTGGTTTTTCAAGATCAGCGACTATTCGGAAGACCTGCTCACCGCGCTCGACACGCTCGAGCGCTGGCCGGAAAAAGTCCGCCTGATGCAGAAGAACTGGATCGGCCGCTCGGAAGGCCTGCTGGTCCGCTTCATGCTCGACCCGGCCACCGCGCCGAACCGAGAGAGCGAGCTGGAGATTTTCACCACGCGGCCGGACACTTTGTTCGGCGCCAAGTTCATGGCGCTGTCGCCCGATCATCCGCTCAGCCTGGCCGCGGCGGCGAAAAATCCGAAGCTGGCGGAATTCATCGAGCAATGCCGCCGCATGGGCACCTCGCAGGCCGCGATCGACACCGCCGAGAAGCTCGGCTTCGACACCGGCATCCGGGCGGTGCATCCGTTCGATCCAACCTGGAAGCTGCCGGTCTATGTCGCCAATTTCATTCTGATGGAATACGGCACCGGCGCCATCTTCGGCTGCCCGGCGCACGACCAGCGCGACCTGGACTTCGTCAACAAATACGGGCTCGGCAACACGCCGGTGGTGTGCCCGGAAGGCCAGGACCCCGCGACTTTCGTGATCACCGATGTCGCCTATGACGGCGACGGCCGCATGATCAATTCGCGCTTCCTCGATGGCATGACCATCGCCGAAGCCAAGGAGGAAGTGCAAGCGGCTGAGAAAACTTCGTGGCCGTGGGCAGCACCACACGCTCCAGCTCGTCCCCGCGAAAGCGGGGCCCAGGCGGCAAGCGCCGAGAGCGCCCTGGACCCCCGCTGCGCGGGGGTGAGCGGAATCGCACCGGTCGCGCAGCGCCAGGTCAATTACCGCCTGCGCGACTGGGGTATTTCGCGCCAGCGCTACTGGGGCTGCCCGATCCCGATCATCCACTGCGACAAATGCGGCGTGGTGCCGGTGCCGGAAAAAGATTTGCCGGTGACGCTGCCGGAGGATGTCGCCTTCGACAAGCCGGGCAATCCGCTCGACCGCCATCCGACCTGGAAGAATGTGAAGTGCCCGCAGTGCGGCGGCGCCGGCGCGGCGCGAAACCGACACCATGGACACCTTCGTCGACTTCGTCCTGGTACTTCGCGCGCTTCACCGATCCGTGGAATGAGACTTCGCCGACCACGCCCGCGGTCGCCAACCGCTGGCTGCCGGTCGATCAGTATATCGGCGGCATCGAGCACGCGATTTTGCATTTGCTCTATTCGCGCTTCTTCACCCGCGCCATGCGCAAATGCGGCCATGTCGGCTTGGACGAGCCGTTCGCCGGCCTGTTCACGCAAGGCATGGTCGTGCACGAGACCTACCGCACCAAGGCCGGCGACTGGGCGTTGCCGGCGGACATCAAGATCGAAGGCAAAATCGGGGACTCGGGCGATGCGCGCCGCGCCACGCTTGTCTCGACCGGCGAGCCGGTAGACATCGGCGCCATCGAGAAGATGTCGAAGTCGAAGAAGAACACGGTCGATCCCGACGACATCATCGCCGCCTACGGCGCCGACACCGCGCGCTGGTTCATGCTGTCCGACTCGCCGCCCGAGCGCGACGTGATCTGGACCGAGGAAGGCGTGCAGGGCGCCTGGCGCTTCGTGCAGCGGCTGTGGCGGCTCAACGGCGAGATCGCGGACGTCACCGCACCACAAAGCCGCCCGGCAACTTTTAGTCCGGAAGCGCAAAAAGTGCGTAAAGCCGCGCACAAAGCGCTGGCCAATGTCTCCGACGACATCGCACGCTTACGCTTCAACCGCTGCGTCGCGCATATCTATGAATTCGCCAATGCGCTCGGCGACGCCATCGGCTCGGCCGAAGCCGCGCCGTCGCCCGATTTCGCCTGGAGCTTGCGGGAAGCCGGCGACATCCTGGTGCGGCTGTTCCACCCGATGATGCCGCATCTGGCGGAGGAATGCTGGGCTGCGCTCGGCCACCAGACGCTGGTATCGGCGGAAGCCTGGCCGCAGGTCGAGCCCGACCTGCTGGTGGAAAACACCATCACCTTGCCGGTCCAGATCAACGGCAAAAAGCGCGCCGATGTGACCGTTCCGCGCGACGCCGGAAATGTCGATATTGAGGCTGCCGTTCTGGCCCTCGATGCGGTAAAAAGGGCGCTGGACGGCAAAAGCCCGAAAAAGGTCATCGTCGTCCCGCAGAGGATCGTGAATGTGGTGGCCTGATAGTCCACGCTTGGCCCGCTTGGCCGCCGTTTTGCTGCTGGCCGGCCTGACCGCCGGCTGCTTCCAGCCGCTCTATGGCGAAAAGTCCGCGGTCGGCGGCGTCGGCATCGCCGAGAAGCTGAGCAGCGTCGCGGTCGCGCCGATCGATACGCCGAACGGCACCCGCCTTTCCCGCGTCGGCGTCGAGGTGCGCAACAACCTGATGTATGGGCTGAGCGACGGCACCACCCCGCCCAATTACAAGCTGGACATCCGGCTCACCGCCAACCAGAAGCAGGTGATCGTCGACATCACCACCGCGCGCCCGGAAATCCAGAATTACGGCATCGACGCCACGTATACGCTGACCGACATCGCGACCGGCAAGAAGGTCGTCACCGGGCAGACCTTCTCGCGCGTGTCGTACAACATTCCCGGCCAGCAGCAGCGCTTCGCCGGCGACCGCGGCTTGCGCGACGCCGAGAACCGCGCCGCCAAGGTGATTTCGGACAGTATCCGCTCGCGCCTGGCGTCGTATTTCGTGGCGGGGACGTAATAAGACAGCGGCGCAGCAAGTGCACTTCGCCTCTCCCCTGGGGGAGAGGGAAGAAAGAGTGCCTATGACCGCCATCAAAGCCTCCGAGGTCGATCGTTTCATCGCCCGGCCCGATCCCGCGCCAGCCGATCGTGCTGGTGTACGGGCCGGACGCCGGTCTGGTGCGCGAGCGCGTCGACGCGCTGGTGAAGGCCTCGGTCGACGATCCCGCCGATCCCTTCGCGCTCGCGCGCATTGAAAGCGAGGAACTGTCGGCCAATCCGGGCCGGCTCGCCGACGAAGCCAATACGGTGCCGCTGTTCGGCGGCCGCCGCGCCGTGCTTCTGCGAGTCAATTCGCGCCACAACATCGTGCCGTCGATCGAGGTGGTGCTGCAGGCGCCGCCGCGCGATTGCCGCGTCGTCGTCGAGGCCGGCGAGCTGCGCAAAACCGCGCCACTGCGCGCGCTGTTCGAGAAGGCCAAAGCCGGCGCCGCCATCGGCTGCTATCCGGACACCGAGCGCGACCTGGCGCGGCTGATCGACGAGGAATTGCGCGCGGCCGCCCTGACCATCGCGCCCGACGCGCGCGCCGCGCTTGCCGCGCTGCTCGGCGGCGACCGGCTCGCCTCGCGCAACGAAATCCGCAAGCTCGCGCTCTATGCCCAGGGCAAGAGACCGCATCGAGCTTGCCGACGTGATGGCGGTGGTGGCCGACGCTTCGGCGCTGGCGCTCGACGGCGTGATCGACGCCACCTTCGCCGGCGAGCCCCGCGAGGTTGAAACCGAATTCGGCAAGGCGCGCGGCGGCTCGTCACCGGCCGCGATCATCTCGGCCGCGATCCGCCAGGTCGCCAATCTGCACAAGATGAAGCTGGCGGTGGACGGCTGGCGACAGCATCGAATTCGCCATGAAGCGCGGCGCGCCGCCCGTGCATTTCAGCCGCGAGAAGGCGGTGGGCGCGGCGCTGCGCGCCTGGACGCCGGCGCGCCTGCTGCGGGCCATGGCGCAGCTCGCCGAGGCCTCGCTCGAAGCGCGCCGCAACGCCGCGCTGGCCGAGGCGATCGCGCAAAGGACATTGCTGTCGATCGCGGTGAGCGCGCGAAGGCGGGAGAGCTAAAGTCTCCGCTCGTCCCCGCGAAAGCGGGGACCCAGCCCTTCGTAAACTCTGTCTGGATTCCCGCTTTCGCGGGAATGAGCGGAGTGTGTGTCGGCGTTACAAATTCAATTGATAACTATGCGGCACCCAGCGATAGGCGCTGCCGGCTTTCTCCACATAGCCTAATCCCGGAAACGGCATGTGGAATCCGGCCACCGGAATCTGCTCGCTCGCCGCCATCTCGAGGATGCGCTTGCGGGTGGCCGCCGCTTTCTCCTTGTCGTCGTCGACGTCGAGATGCAGGTCCGGCCGCTGGATCGCCACCACATAATGATTGCAGGTGTCGGCCCAATTGAGCAGCCGCTTGCCCTCGCTCTCGATGGTGAAGGCCAGGAGCCCGGGCGAATGTCCGGCCGCGTCGAGCGCGCGGATGCCGGGCACCACCTCGTCGCCCGGCTTGATGAAGGTCGCCTGGTTGGCGAGCGGCACCACGATCTTCACGTAGAGTTCGCGGTTGAACTTGCGCGCCTCGCGCACGTTCTCGCCCTTGTTCCAGAAATCGAACTCGGCGGCGCCGATCACGTAGCGTGCGTTGGGAAATACCGGCACCCCGCCTTTGGTCAGCCCGCCGATGTGGTCGGGGTGGCCATGGGTGAGCACCACCACGTCGACGTCCTCCGGCTTGTAGCCGGCCTGCGCCATGCGCGCGACCAGGTTGCCCGGCGGCATGCGGCCCTTCATCTGCTCGTATTCGTCGCGCAGCGAGCCGTTGCCGGTGTCGAACAGCACCAGCTCCTTGCCGGTATTGACCAGCGTCGGCGTGAACGGATGCTCGTATTTATCGGCGTCGATGCGGTTGGCCTTGGCCAGCGCCTTGACCTCGGCCGCGGCCGCTTCGCCGCCGAAGCTCGGCGTCAGGCCGGAACGGATCACTTTGCTGTCCATGATGGTGGCGACCTCGAAGCCGCCGAGTTTGAAGCGGTAGATGGTCGGCTGCATTTCGCCTTGCATGCTCGCGGGCACTGGTGTCCTCCCTCTTACGTGTCAGGCGATGCTTAGCAGCATTTTCGGGTCGTGATCCAGCGTGGCCAAGAGCTGCATGGGCAGCCGCCTGCGCGGCCATCGTCGCAATTAGCCCGCTTTCCGTCAGACCTTGTTAAGCAGAAGCGCCTATGAGCGGGGGAATGAGAAAAGCATTGCCGGAAACGATGTTCACGCCAGCGGACCAGCAACCCAGGCTGACGACGCTGCGCAATTGGGTGCTCGACCACGAGGTGACCGAAATCGAGATGAGCGAGCGGCAGTTCTGGAATTTCGCGCTGCTGCAGCCGGTCGCCGAGAAGCCGTGGGTCACCTTCATGGGCCGCGCGCTGCGCGTGCCGAGCATGCCGGAAGGCGCGCAAAAGCGCCTTGGCATCTACGACAAGATCGGCCCCGGCGCGATCTGATCTCCCCTCGGCTGGGAGAGGGAAAGCGCGAACGCCGCGCCGTTTCGTCCACCGCTTTGCATTTGACATCGGTCCGTCGTCTGCCATAGGACGGCGGGCCGCGCTCCCGGCATTGCGAAAGCGACCCATGCTGCTGGTCAAAACCTATCTCGATAAAAGCGCGATTCACGGGCTCGGCGTTTTTGCCGGCGAATTCATCCGCAAGGACACGAAGATCTGGCGCTTCGTGGAAGGCTTCGACCGCGCTTACTCGCCCAAACAATTTGCCAGATTGCCCAAGCCGGCCCGGGATTTCATCCGGTTCCACGGCTATCGGGTGGACGGCGAAATAATCTTCACCGCCGACCACGATCACCACATGAATCATTCGGACGATCCCAACACCTATCTGCACAACGGCTACGCCATCGCCCGCCGCAACATCGCCAAGGGCGTGGAAATCACCAACGATTACCGGGAATTCGAGCCGGGCTTTTGCGCGTCGTTTCTGCGGAAGAAATAATCGCTCGCTGCAACCCCTAGCGCAGGATCGAGACGCCGCTTAGGCTGAAGGCTCACAATGCCGCATAACCTGGGGGCTGACGATGGCTCGGAAAGCGCGCAAGAAATCCACTGCAAAGGCGAGGAAGAAGGCGAAGAAGAAACGGCCGCGATCAGAACGAAAAAGCGCAAAGCCAAGCCAAAAAGAAATCCAAGACCGCGGCCCGGAAGAAGGCGGATCCGCAAGGCCAAGCCCAAAGCCGAACCCAAAGGCGTCATCGCCACGGTCGTCAGCGGCTCTCCAGCCGTCGTCGACACCCTGGCCACGCCGATCGCCTGCAACAGAAAATGCAGCCGCACGTGCCGTCGGACCCGGAATAGGCCTCGGCGAAACCTTTGCCGTCATCGCCGGGCTTGACACCGAGAGAACTCTCGAAAGCGGCGCGACAATCTCTCTTCCCTCCCCTTGTGGGAGAGGGTGGCGAGTGGCGGAGCGAATGCGAGCACGAGCCGGGTGAGGGGTCTGTGCCTAACGAGACGCTGGACCCCTCACCCGCCCTCGCTTCGCCATAGGCCAGCGCTTCGCGCTGGCCGTTCTTGACGAAAAGAACGCGAATGCCGAAGGCATTCGCTATGCACCCTCTCCCACAAGGGGGAAAAAGGGCGAAGACGCGCGAAGGGTTACCGCCTCACCGCCATCGATCTCCGCAATATTGAGTGCCTCCTCAACATGAAATTTTGTCCATGATTGCGGCGAGAGCCCTTTAGCGGCGGCAGATCGCCAAACATGATGATGCCCGCGACGAAGTATCGCCACATTACAACGGCGCAAATCGAGCCGGGCGACTTTAATCGCGGCAATGTTCCTGGCCCGCGATGTAACCACGGCTTCCCGGAGCATAAATAAAATTGCGGATGTCACGCTGAGCAAGGTCCCCGCCGTCACGCTCGGGTTCTGGATCATCAAGATCGCGGCGACGACGCTGGGCGAAACCGGCGGCGACACCGTCACCATGTCGATGAATTTCGGCTACCTCGTCGGTACGGTAATCTTCCTCACCACGTTGGTCGTGCTGGTCGTCCTCCAGATCCTCGCGAAGAAATTTCACCCGGTTGTCTATTGGCTCACCATCATCGCGTCCACTACGGCCGGCACCACCATGGCCGACTTCGCCGACCGCTCGCTCGGCATTGGCTATGCCGGCGGGTCAACGCTGTTGCTGGCCTGCCACTCGGCGTCCTCGGCGTCTGGCATGCGTCGGAACGCACCATTTCAGTCGAACGGTCAGCACGCCCAAGGTCGAAGCCTTTTATTGGATCGCCATCACCTTTTCGCAGACGCTGGGCACCGCGCTCGGAGATTGGGTCGCGGATAAACGCCGCTCGGCTTCGCCGGCGGCGCGCTCCTCTTCGGCGCAGCCATCGCCATTGTCGCCGCACTTTACTTCTGGACGAAAACGTCCCGCGTGCTTCTTTTCTGGGCCGCCTTCATCCTCACCCGGCCGCTGGGCGCGACCGTGGGCGATCTCCTCGACAAGCCGCTCA
>CAWBLD010000014.1:0-79154 GCA_963789455.1 uncultured Alphaproteobacteria bacterium
CAAGAGAAGAGCCGGCCGGTCATCGACGACCTTGAACCCTGGCTTCGCACCAAGCTCGGTCTGATCAGTCAGAAGACGAAGCTCGCCGAAGCGATCCGCTACGCCCTGTCGCGCTGGGACGGCCTCACTCGCTTCCTCGACGACGGCCGCATCGAGATCGACAGCAACGTTGTCGAACGCTCGATCCGACCGATTGCGCTAAACCGCAAGAACGCGCTATTCGCCGGCTCCGACGGCGGTGGCGAGCACTGGGCCGTCATCGCCTCGCTGATCGAAACCTGCAAGCTCTGCGGTGTCGAACCGCTGACCTACATCGCCGACGTCATCACCAAGATCGTCAACGGCCATCCCAACAGCCAGATCGATGACCTGCTGCCATGGGCCTATCCTGCCGCCCCGGCACTCAAGCGCGTGGCCTGAAAACACCGCTTACGGAAGAACTCTTCGCCGCAGAAGTATTGGTAATACGGGTTCTCAACCCAGTGCTCGCACAACGCCTCGTCGGAGAGGTTCTGCATGTGCTTGAGGATGGCAAGCCCAGCCATCAGCCGCGTCGGATGACCCGGCTTGTCCGTGTAGACCGCGCCAAACTTCTCCTCCAGGAAGCGCCAGTCGATCGCTCGCGCCAGCCTCACCAGCGCGTGCTGCAGATCGATGATCTGATCCAGACGCGAGCGGAACAGATCCTGCTCGCCAGTCTCCCGTCGCTCCTTTGGCTGCATGGCCAATCCCTCCGCTCGACCCGGGTCGAGAGCAGAGAATCACAGCTTCAGATTCGAGGGAATCGCCAAACCGAATTTGCAAGGAAACCAGCCGCCACACCCCACAAGCTGGCAAATTCGATTACTTCATCACGCCAAATCAATCAGCCCACTCAATGGCATGGGAATTCTTCACGGCCGACTAAAGAACTTGGGGGCGGCCGAGTACACAAGCGCGTACACAGACGCGCTTTACGGATGGCCACCCTTAGTCACGATAACAACGGCAACTATCGGGCTCGCAAGCGCCTCCCTGGTGACGTGAGGGAGGAATTCGGCCTTGACGGACCACTGCGGCGCGAACATCCATTCCAATCCGCCACCAACGGTCCACCCTGTCCGCGTTGTTGAATTGGATACGGTATTGTTGTAGCCGCTTGGCAGAAGCACGAGATCGGTAGTTTCAACATTAGCGACGGCCAAACCGCCGGTCCCATAGATAAGCACGGTCGGATTTAACAGCCCGCTGGTACAAAAAATCCGTCAGGTCAATATAACGGCCGATGTCTGCCTGCTCGCAAATAGAACCGTTCAATTGGCCATGCGATTTAATCGCGAATGACCCAATTGCGACACTGCATATTTTTTGCCGAAACCGGTATTTGCTTGACGAAGCGGCGGCGATCAATGACGGTCCATACGCAAGTATGACATTAAATCACGAATTTTCTGAGCATCGCTTTCCCCGCGCTGAACAGAAATACCACTGGTAAACTTCTGAATGTCTCGATGTTCGATGCCGTTGTCCGTCAGTACATTGCGGAACAAGGAGTTACTCGCTGTGAAGTCCTCATAGCAATACTCACGCTGAACATGCTTGGCAATGTTGACTTTGTAATACTCGTCCTGACGACTGATATCATAGAGCGCCGCTAATATATCTGAATTATTTATTTTCTCGACGGAAACGTTCCTTACAGGCTTGGCTCCCGAAGTCCACTGTTGTGACAATCGTGCTTTGGCATATGAAATAGCCTGCCCCAACTTATCTTTGCGATATAGATAGTAGATTTTGTCGTAGCCTAGCGACAATAGGTCAATTTTGTTTCTACGCCAATTCAAATAGTGCTGAACATGGAAGTTCAGCGCAAATATCCCGTTTTCCGAAGTGGTTTTCATTAATAAAAACTGAAAATACTTATTTAGGTCCACATTCTCCCGTCCTAACACGCGTGCATAAGCATTCACGTACTCAATATTCATCCACTCCAATGGGCGTCCAAACCTGCCTGTACTCGCCAATGAGTAACAGAAAAATTTTGAGCCACAGCGGGGGGTAGAAATAATTGCAATTTTCCTCGTCGGCATTGGAGAATTAGGTAGTTGCTGCAATTCTACGAATAAATCGTAGAGCCTCTCGCGAGTTGTTTTTGTCGGCTCCGCTTGGTTTGCCTGCATGGGCATTACCGTCCTTGTCGTGAGTAAACCAGCCATTTGCTAATCGAGAATGATCGGCTTTGCCGCCATCCGGGCACAACGGATCGGCGAGGGTAATCGACGCCGTCCCAATTGCTGCGAGTACACAACATGAGTACACAAGCGAAATGGGCGAGTGAAAAAAAGAAAACAATTTCAATGGCTCGCGCTTCAAAACGCAAATCCTGCCACTCCGACCAGTTGCCTTCCCGGGCCGTTGATTTATCTCAACTATTTGTATCTACTAAAGAACTTGGGGGCGGCCGGATGGCCACTCTTAGTCAGGGTAGCAACGGCAACTATCGGGCTCGCAAGCGCCTCCCTGGTGACGTGATGGAGGACGACGGCCGCCTCCATGGCTCTCGCTTTGAGGCCAAGTTCTCCGCCCCCGCCAGCGGGCCGTAAACCCTTAGGCTCTTCGAGCCATTGAAAGGAGACGAAAATGTCGTCTATGTCGCAGCTTCTAGCCGGGATCACGTCGTTGATCGTCAGCATCGGCGTTTTATTCGCCTGCCTTCCGCGACACGGAAAAACGGCCTGGGTCGTCCAGAAGCCGTTTGCTGCACCTGCATTGGCGATCCTGATGATTTGCGGGCTTGCGATTGGACTTGTTGAGATCGCCTCCTATTTCACAACGATCGATGAACTGACATTGTCGGGCAAGCCTTTGTAGGCGCGATTGGTCCGTAGCGGCCAACTCGGCCTTGCAGAGGAATGTTCGCTTCCGGGGTTAATTGGGGCTCGCAAAGGAGAGTACACAAACATCGAGGTGCGCTTCAAAAAAGCAAGCAATTTCAATGGTGAATAATCCAAACGATAAATCCTGCCACTAAGTGTCTGTCCGAAGAGTTCTTAAATCATATGAATCAGTTGTGATTTCAAGGGTGGTGGCTTGATTCGAGGAGGGTCACCAATGTGGACGAGCAAAAACCGCAGACGTTACGACCGCAGCAAGCTGCGCTACCCGAGCGATTTGACCGACGATGAATGGAAGCTGGTCGAACACTTGATCCCACCTGGCAAGCCTGGCGGAGGGAAGCGGACGGTGATCATGCGTGAGGTGGTGAACGGCCTCATGTACGTTCTCTCAACTGGCTGTCAGTGGCGCGCGGTCCCGAAAGACCTGCCGCCGAAAAGCACGATCTACGAATATTTCGATCTGTGGACTTATGACGGCACATTGGAGCGGATTCACCACGCGCTTTATGAGCAGTGTCGCGAACAAGCTCGGCGGGAAGCCAGCCCGACTGCTGCTATCATCGACAGCCAGAGCGTGAAAAGCGCTGAAAAAGGGGGGTCAGCATTGATCCGCACGGGTACGATGCAGGCAAGAAGATCAAGGGCAAGAAGCGGCACATTCTCGTCGATACATTAGGCCTCATGCTCCACGCCATCGTTCATCCGGCCGACATTCAAGATCGTGATGGCGGCATTCTTGTCATGGCGACTTTATTCGGGATGTTTCCATTTTTGAAAACGCTCTTCGCCGACGGCGGGTACCAAGGACCGCAATTTGCGAAGGCGGTTGCGAAAGCTCTCCCACATCTCGATATTGAAATCGTCAAACGTTCCGATCGGGCCAAGGGATTTGTGGTTTTGCCCCAACGCTGGATCGTCGAGCGCACCATCGCTTGGCTCAATCGCTGCCGAAGGCTCGCCAAAGATTGGGAGAACCTAAACCGCAAGGCGCTCGCGTTCTTGCGCCTCGCCTCAATCCGCCTCATGCTCAGAAAACTCTGTAATCAGCCGTGAAGTCTCCGGACGGACTCTAAGGTAACGCTTTGTCTCGGTTTTATTTTTGTTATTGCCATCCTCGGTTCGAGTACGCAATTGCTAGAAATAAGCGCGTTTCTATTTGCAGACGCTAGGACAACTGGGGGCAATGCCGCCCGGCGTCGAATAACAGGGACCGCCTGGCCCCGAGTAACAAGGGCCGCCAAGACCTCGATACGTTGCACTACCTGGGCCGTTGACAGTCAGGCCACCAGGGCCGCCTAACGTCGGAGCGTTAGGTCCATTCAATATTGGCGCATCTGGACCTTTAAAGGCGGGGCTATTGACGCCCGCGTAGCATGGACCACCAGGACCAGCGTAGGCTGGACCACCCGGGCCGTCGTAAGCAGGCCCACCTGGACCTGCATAACAAGGGCCACCTGGGCCCGCATATCCCTTACAATTACATACGTCACGCGAGGCTGCTTCTCCGCAGCCTAACATCACCGCCGCGATGAGAACGATGCCGCGTAAGATTTGAAACATCGACGCACCTCCAAAGTGAAACTTCGGATGCACGAATAGCCTAACCCAAACTGGGTCACGTCGCCTTGCGCCTGCACGGATTAAACTAAAGCGATTGGACGTATCGAATGCAGGCTGTCAAGCGACGCCGTCCCGCTTGCTGCGAGTACACAACATGAGTACGCAAGCGAACTGGTCGAGAGAAAAAAACTAAATAATTTTAATGGCTCGCGCTTCAAAACTCAAATCCTGCCACTCCGACCAGCTGCCTTTCCCGGGCCGTCGGTTTACCACAACTATCTGTATTTACTATAGAACTCGGCGGCGGTCGAATATAAACGCGCGTACACAGACGCGTTTTGCGGATGGCGGGTCACGAAACAAGACGCCGGGCGGCAGTACGGCGGGTGGCTTGCGGAAATCGCAGGTCAGGGCCGATCACGTCCGCTTAGGCTTTGGCTTGGGCTTCGGTTTGATTTTTCGTTTCGGCTCGGCCTTTGGTTTGGCGCCTTCTGGCGGGCACCGGACATAGACCATGGTGCCGTATTTATCGCGCACTTTCGGATCGGCCCAGCGCATGGTTAGCGCCCGGCTGTCGTATGAAATCACTTCAAGGTCTAGCCAGCCGCCTGGCGGGCCGTCCGGGCCGATATAGGTTTTGCCGCCCGCGCCTTTTACGTGCAGCTCTTCGGGTTTGTCCCGGGCGCCGAGAAGCATCATCACGCCGCCGGTGGGTCCGGGTGTGATCTCGGTGGGTTTATCGCAGTGCTTGGCCGCCTCTAGCTCGGTGCGCGCGCGGTCTTCTTCTCTGAGGTAAACCGCGAAGCTCCATCGCCCGACAAGATCGTGCGCCTGGAAAGCCGGCGGCGATGATGGCCCCGCCGCAGGTTCCGGGCCGCCGCCGCCGCCGGTAGCACACCCCGCCAAGGCGAGCGCGAGCAACGCTGAAGCCAAGGCCGTCGACAGGCGTGGTTGCTTGGGGTGGTTCATCCCGGCTCTTGCCAGCTCCCTCGGGAGGATATTGCGTGGAACTAAAGAGTAACGCAAGCAGGTTGCAGCCGCTACGCGCACCTGGACCCGCCACGGTTTTGCAATGTCGACTACTGGCAAAACGCGGGCAACCCGTCGCGCCGCGTTTGTCGGCATTCGGGCGGCAGCAGACATTGGTCGGCACGGGGGCTAAATGGCTCGGTGACGACTGACCCTTTAGAGACATTAGCTGTGCACGGTTGCTGCGGGCTGCTTGCTGCACGCAGCGGTCGGCGATGCCGGTGGTCTGGGTGCTCAGCTAATGCTGTGGCGAGACCCGCGCGTGCGACTGCTCGGTCCACGCCAATTTACAACAATGATATTCTTTGCTTCCTCCTAGTCCTAAATGAAATAATCACTGAGGAGGGGCCGCGGTGCATCAAGGGTCACGATCACGTCGTCTGATGTTCGCGTTTGCTCCGCCTGCCGATGCATGGCCGGCGGCGTTTGTACGCGGTCGTCAAATGATGGAGATCGTCGCGACTGCCCGCAGCGACATAGATTGTTATGCAATTTCTATGGGCGACCTGGCGCAGTTGCGCGATCAGTGGGTCATTTTGACCAAAAGCGCGTTGCGTAGGTCAAATCGCGATACCATTTTGTTCTTGCGCACGCTGGGTCATCGTCTCATTGCCGATTTTGTCGATTTGACGATCAACGACGAGGTGGCGTCGTCGGTCGATTTTTTGCTGGCTTCGTCGATCTCCCAGGAGCGGTTTTTCCGGAGCCGATTTCCCCGAATACCGACTCTGCATGTGACCCACCACGCCGATCTTCGGATGCCGGAAATTGCCACGCCGACAGATCGAGCGCGATTTGGGTATTTCGGTGATTTGAAAAATTGTCTGCATGCGAATGAAATCACTGACATCGTCCGCATAGTTCTTGCAAACAAGCCGCTCGATACAAGTTGGATGTTGTGCCTTTCTGAAAGTAACGCGCACTACGCTATTCGCAGAGCCGCAAAAGAAGACGGGTTCAAACCGTTCATTAAGGGGTTTATACCAAAACTCAAAAACCGTGACTCATGTTACCAGCTGTAGTCCACGGCTGGTCGCATCGTAAACGTGAGTCAAATCAAGCGCCTGGCCGGGCATCGCAAACCCGCCGCAACGCCGCAGGTAGGTCGCAGGTAGCGCGATTGGGTATTACTGCTGCGCACTGCGGCGTACCGATCGTCGTCGCATCTGGAGACGAGGAAGCCCGGCACTACCTTGGCTCCGAATATCCATTTGTTGTGGGGGATACTTCGGTCGCTTCCGTCCGTGAGCACATCGGGCGTTTTGCCGCCGAGTACGCCACCCCGCGCTGGAAACTGGCAGTCGAGGTAATGAGGACGGTCGCAGAGAAATCCAGCCGTCAGCGAGTCGAATCCGAGCTGCGCGCGCTGTTCGACGCGATTTGGTAAGAAGGGGGCGCCCTCATATACGAGGGTTTAGGCCCATGCGCTCGGTCGGACAAGCGCGGTCGAGAATGGACTGCCACCAGCGCCGGTTGTTCACGTACCACTGAACGGTCTTGCCAAGGGTGGATTCGAAGGTCTCGAAGGCGTGCCAGCCTAGCTCGCGTTCGATCTTGGAAGGATCGATCGCGTAACGCCGATCATGGCCGGGCCGGTCGGAGACGAAAGTGATCAGCCGTTCACGCGCGCCGTTAGGTGAGGGCTCGATCTTGTCGAGCAAGGCGCAGATCGCTTTCACCACCTGAATGTTGGTGCGCTCGTTGCGGGCCCCGATATTGTAGGCCTCTCCAACTGCCCCACGCTCGACCACGAGCGTCAGCGCGCGGGCATGATCCTCCACATAAAGCCAATCGCGCATATTTTGGCCGTCGCCGTAAACCGGCAATGACTTTTCGGCCAGGCCTCTGATGATGATGTGAGGAATGAGTTTCTCGGGAAATTGATACGGCCCAAAATTGTTGGAACAGTTGGTGACGATGGTCGGCAGGCCGTAGGTTTCGCGCCAGGCGCGCACCAGGTGATCGGATGCAGCCTTGGAGGCGGAGTAAGGGGAGTTCGGTGCATAGCGCGTCGTCTCGGTGAACATCCCCTCATGACCGAGGGAACCGTAGACTTCATCGGTCGAAATGTGATGGAAACGAAAGCGAGCCTGCGCTGGGACATCGATACTGCGCCAATAATGCAACGCCTCCTGCAGCAGCGTAAATGTTCCCACGATATTGGTCTGAATGAATTCGTTGGGATCGTCGATCGAGCGATCCACGTGACTTTCCGCAGCCAGGTTCATCACAAATTGCGGCCGGTGCTGCCCGAAATGGCGGCGTAGCGCCGGGCCGTTGCAGATATCCACTTGGGCGAAGCGATAGCGCGGATGGCCGGCCGCCTGCGGGATAGCGTCGAGGCTCGATGCGTAAGTGAGCTTGTCGATATTGACGACGTATGCCTCGGTGTCATCGAGCAAATGGCGCACGACGGCCGAGCCGATGAACCCGGCGCCCCCGGTCACGAAGATCACCGCGTTCTTGAACCGCATGGGTCAGAGCTCCGCGCTCTGCGAATTCACAAACGATTGATGAATGCCCAAGAGATACTGCCCGTAGCTGCTGTCTGCACATCGCTCCGCGAGCGTGCGAAAGTGATCGAGTGGAATATAGCCAAGCCGCAACGCGATCTCTTCGGGGCAGGAAATGCGCATTCCTTGCCGCTCCTGCAGGATCTGAATAAAGCGGCTCGCCTCGAATAGCGAGGCATGGGTACCGGTGTCGAGCCAGGCAAATCCGCGCCCGAGCACTTCGACGGACAAATCGCCGCGCTCCATGTAGGCACGGTTGACATCGGTGATCTCCAATTCGCCCCGTGCCGAAGGTTTCAATCCGGCCGCAATGCGCACGACATCATTGTCGTAAAAGTAGAGCCCCGTGACCGCGACGTTCGATTTCGGGCTGGTTGGCTTCTCTTCGATGGACACAGCCCGGCCCGAGCTATCGAGTTCCACGACACCGTATTGTTGCGGGGAATTGACCGCATAGCCGTAAACGGTAGCGCCGGAGGATCGGGCGGTCGCCCGCGCCAGGGCCTGCAGCAGCCCGTGCCCATAAAAGATGTTATCGCCCAAGATCAGCGCTACCCGGTCCGTGCCGATGAAATCGGCGCCAACGATGAACGCGTCGGCGAGACCCCGCGGCGTGGGCTGAACCGCAAACGAGAATCGCAGCCCCCAATCCGAACCGTCGCCAAGGAGGCGTTCGAACGAGAGGCGGTCCTGTGGTGTGGTGACGATCAATAAGTCCCGAATGCCGGCAAACATGAGGGTGGACAGGGGATAATAGATCATCGGCTTGTCGAAGACCGGCAGCAATTGCTTGGAAACCACCGTCGTCACCGGATACAGCCGCTTGCCCGTACCGCCAGCTAAAATAATGCCCTTCATTGCCTCTCTCGCTGACAGCTCAAGCAAATTGCATAATTATCGGCAATTCGAAATAGATAAAGAAATAGCTGGTTAGTCCAAGAGGCGCAATCTCGTCGGTCGGCTCGGCCGGCGCTACTCTTACCATTCAATTCGTCCATCTCGCGGCATTATCCTCAAAGGTGTCTATTGAGCATCCCCGCCGAGGGAAGGTAAAATTCTTATCGGCGTATGCGCATAGGCAACTCATGAAGGTGACCGAAACGGCCATTCCCGGAGTGCTGCTCGTCGAGCCGAAGACGTTCGGCGATGCGCGTGGCTTCTTCGTGGAGCTTTACCATGAAGTCCGCTACGTCGGCAGCGGCATAACTTCTCGCTTCGTTCAGGACAACCTGTCACGGTCCGCGCAGGGTGTGCTGCGCGGTCTGCATCTGCAAAATCCGAGGCCGCAGGGCAAGCTGGTGACCGTGGTGCGCGGTTGCGTGCTCGACGTGGCGGTGGACGTGCGGACCGGCAGCCCGACTTTGGGCCGACATGTGGCGGTCGAACTGAGCGAGGAGAACCATCGGCAACTTTGGATTCCGCGCGGCCTCGCGCACGGCTTCATTGTGCGTTCCGAAATCGCAGATTTTTGTTACAAGTGCGATGAGTTGTACAGTCCGGCCGATGAGATCGTGCTGCGCTGGAACGATCCTCAGCTCGGCATTGATTGGGGCTGTGACCATCCGAAAGTGTCGATGCGCGACAGCGAAGGCAGGACTCTCGCACAACTCGCCGGGCGACTGCCGCGATATGAACCCGCCTGATGCGGATCTTGGTGACCGGCGGTAGCGGACAAGTGGGCGGCGCGCTCATCGAACGGTTGCGCCGATTCGGCACCGTTCTTGCGCCCGATCGAGGCGCACTCGATTTGGCCTTGCCGGACGATATTGCTGATGTCATGGATCGTATGGCGCCATCGCTCATCGTCAATTCGGCCGCCTATACGGCCGTGGACAAGGCCGAGGACGAGCCAGAGCTGGCGATGTCGGTCAACGCCAAAGCGCCCGGAGCAATGGCGCGCTGGGCAGCTCGCCACGCGGTTCCGCTCATTCACCTCTCGACCAATTACGTCTTTGGCGGCGGTGGCGAAAAGCCATGGCGCGAAGACGATGCGCCGCAGCCGCTTTCCGTCTACGGAGCAACCAAACTCGCCGGCGAGAATGAAATCATTGCTGCAGGGGGGTGCTCCCTTATCGTGCGCACCTCATGGATTTATGCGGCACGGGGCGAGAATTTTGCGCGCACCATCGCCCGACTGGCGCGGAAGCGTAAGGACCTGCGCATCGTCGCGGACCGGATCGGCGCGCCCACCCCGGCGGGACTGATCGCCGATGCGTTGGCCGGCGTCATTGCGGGCGGGCTCGACAATCTGCGCAAATGCTGCGCTGAAGCGGAGGGCCTCGTTCATCTCACAGCGTCGGGCGAAGCGAGTTTGCATGAATTCGCATGCGCCATCGTCAACGGACTGATGGCGCGCGGCAGCTTGCTCGCGGTGGAGCGGGTGATTGCGATACGAAGCGACGAATATCCTACCCGGGCCCAGCGCCCATGCAATTCACGCCTTGATCTAAGCCGATGGCGCAGAGTGTTTCAGCAAACGCCGCCCGATTGGCAATCCGCGCTGACACCCGTGCTCGATGAGATGGCAAAGGCAATCGATTGATATAAACGGCAATGTGTGGTGGTCGCCCGATTAATCCACCATTGCCGCGGTGGAGGCTGGCACGGCCGCAATTTTTCACGAACGAACGCTAACTGCCCTGATCGGCGTGAAATCTCATTAAATCCGCCTTGACGCGCAGAACGACAGCATCCCAATCACCGGCCTTTTCTTGTCTGTATAGTTTTACAGTCGGATACCAGGGACTGTCGGTTCGCTCCAAGAGCCAGCGCCAGCAAGTGTCAAAGCGATTAAGAATCCATACCGGTTTGCCCATGGCCCCAGCCAAGTGGGCCGTGGAGGTATCGACCGAGATCACCAAATCCAGGTTATCGATGAGTGCCGCCGTGTCCGAGAAATCGTTCAGCAGGCTTGTGAAATCAACAATGTTGGGGCCGTCCCAATGGTTGCGCGTCAATTCAGTCAGTTCGGATTCGGCGGGCTGGCCTTTTTGCAAACTGTAAAATTCCACATCCGGATTCTTGAGCGAAGCAAGTTTACCCAAAGGAATGTTTCGACGGCGGTTGACTGGCCAGAGTTCCGGCTGATCGGCTCTAAAGCCTCCCGACCACACCAGCCCCACCCGCAGTTTGTTTTTTTCACCGAGCTTTCCCTGCCAGAAAAGCGATTTTTCCACGCTGCTTTTAAGGTACGGGATACTGGCCGGAATGGTCTCCAGCGCCGTTCCAAAAGCGAGCGGCAAACTCAGCAACGGGCAATGATAGTCAAATTCGGCCGGCACTTCGTCCGCGACGAACCGGATTGTCGGAATGCTCTGCTGCAATAGTGTAAGCAAGGGCTCCTGCACCGACATAATGACTTTCGCCCCCCGCGCTTCCGCAAGTTTGCCGTAGCGGCAGAACTGTATGGTGTCGCCAAGCCCTTGCTCCCACCAAAGGAACAGCGTCTTGCCGGCGATGTCTTGGTCTCCGAGCCAGAGCGGCTGCGGAAAGGAGCGGGCCGCGACGCCGCATTTCTTGCGCCATTGGTACTGACGCCAACCGCGTTCGAATTGCCCCGTCAGTATGAGGCAAAGGCTTTGGTTCCGATAGGCGTGCGCGTAATCGGGTCTCAGCGCGATGGCCCTGTCGTAGTCGGCCAGCGCTTCCGCGTGGCGCTTCAGTTCATTGAGTACCGTCGCCCGGTTGCTGTACGCCTCTGCAAAATCCGGATTCAACGCGATGGCCTTGTCGTAGTTTGCCAGCGCCTCGTCGTTGCGCCCCAGCCCATTTAGGGCATTGGCGCGTTTGCTGTATGCCGAAGCATAGTCGGGCCTCAATGCAATTGCCTTGTCATAGTTTGCCAGCGCCTCGTTGTAGCGCGCGCGCGCGCTCAGCGCATTTCCGCGGTTGCTGTATGCCTCGACATAGGCGGGCTTTAGCGAGATGGCTTTGTCGTAATTTGCCAACGCCTCGTCGTGGCGTCTGAGTCCGCTTAGCGCATTCCCGCGGTTGTTGTAGGCCTCCGCGTAGTCGGGCCGCAGCGCGATCGCCTTGTCGCAATCGGCCAGTTCCTCTGCGTGGCGCTGCAACTCATTGAGTACAGCGCTGCGGTTGCTATAGGCCTCCGCATAGTCGGGCCGCAGCGCGATGGCTTTGTCGTAGTTTGCCAGCGCCTCGTCGTGGCGCTTGAGCTCATTGAGCACAGCCCCGCGATTGCTGTAGGCCTCCGCAAAGTCGGGTCGCAGCGCGATGGCCTTGTCGTAGTATGCCAACGCTTCGTCGGGGCGCTTTAGCGCGGCCAGTATGCCTGCACAGTTGCTGTATGCCTCTGCATAGTCAGGCTTCAGCGCGATAGCGCGCTCGTAACTCGCCAACGCTTCCTTGGGAGTTCCCAGTGTCGTTAGGGTCTTGCCCAAGTTGTAGTGAGCGGCGGCGACTTCCGCGTTGAGGGCAATTGCTTTTCTGATCAAATTTGCGGCTTGCTCCGCGTGCCCGGTCTGAAGGGCAATCACGCCAAGCATATGCAGGGCACCAAAGTGGTGCGGATGCTGCCGAAGTACCTCCCGATAGATGCGTTCCGCGCCGGCAAGTTCCCCATGCGAATGCAGCGCCATTCCCTGACTGAACTCGGCTTGCAATGCCATCCGGGTCGGCTTCTGTGCTTTACGTTTGACTACCGCTGGTTTCGCGCATGGCTACGCGCGAACAGGTGTTGAATCCGATCATATCTATGCATGATAGGATTGCTGGCGCATGGGAAGAAGGGTTTTCGGTATCCTAAACCGCCTCAGCGGGCCATCGAACGCATGACTGTCAACAGCAGACGCGATGTCGCTGCGGATGCTCCATGCCAACCTCCCGGCAGCCCTAGGCCCTATCGATCCCGGTGGCCGACGCACTTCTTCTGGATAGCCTCGTAAAGATCGACGCCGCCGACGGTGAAAAATCCGCGCGGAATTTCCTGATTTTGTAGAATTTTGCCTTTGGCGCTTCCTATATCAACGGTAACGGGTCCCTTCACGTACCAATTCCCGCGCTCGGTTCTCGTGAATGCGTCACACGGGAATGGTTTTGGCGGAGCCGGCGCTCCGCCACGCGTTGCAGCGGCAACTGGCAATTTTCTCGGCTTCTTCTCTGTCGGCCTCTTTTGCAACGGCTTTGCGGTCGTGGCTGGCGCGGGCAAATACGCTTTATGCGCCCAGCCTCGCTGCACGGCGTAGTCGACGATCTTGTCGGCAATAGCGCGGCCGAGCGCGCGCGCCTGTGCCTGGACGTCAGGCGAGAGGTTCACGTCGGGCGCATTCATGCTGCCAACTGCCGTGGCGATCTGGGCATTGCGCTCCGCCGCATCCGCTCCGAATATCGCGGCATCGGACTGCCGCCCGCTCTGCGCTTGCGCCGTGAAGGCGGTCAATTGCTTGCTCGCGCCCCCGGAGACTTGCGATAGGGTCACGTCGGCAGTTGCGCCGCCGCCGGCGCCGAAGCCAACCGGTTTGCGCTGGGCGCGGTTGCCCTGTTCGGCGGCGCGCAGCTGGCCGGCGACGACCAGCGTTTCATCCTTGGGCGCGGTTTCCAGGTCGCTGCCCGGCTGCGCCTTGAAACCGGCCTCTTCGCGCAAGATGACGACGACGGTGGCCACGATCTCGTCGTTCACTCGCTTGACGGTGATTCCTTTGATGACGTCGTTGGTCACCAGGCTGTCGCCAAGCTTGTGCGCCAGCTGCGTGGCGAATTCGTGGTCGATCACCGCGACGTCGGGAGAAAATACCAAATCGTCGACCAGCACCGTCGTCGGCTTCGGCGATTCACCGCCGGACGCAGCTTGCGTTCCCTGCACGCTGGTGGTGCCGCAGCCGGCAATCGTCAGGGCGATCGAGCATACGATCATACAGACGACGAGATGGATGGGGCGTGGGGCGAACATTCCGGCATACTACCTCAGATCCTTGACCTGGCCCGTGACACCGGGCCGGATCACATCGTCATCGTGTTATCCCGCGAAAACATAAGCGGCAAGAATGGCCAGACCGCTCACGGCAAGCGTTGCATGGATGCCGACCGCTATCCCCGGGATCCGCCTCCTGAAGACATGTGCCGCAAGCAGCCCGGCTCCGACCAAGGCTGCCAGCGTCGTCAGTATAATGGCAATGATGCCGAAGGAGGCGGTGCCCTGGTCCAGTCCCCGTGGCGGGCCGCGCAGCGCGAGGGCGAGGCAGCTGAGGCCGCCGATGGCGAGAAGGCCGTGCAACGCCGCGAGCGGCCATGGCGGGGCCGCGGCTCCCTTCATCCGCAGATGCAGAACCGCGAGTGCAGAGCCCAACAAGGCGGCGAGCGCGAGGATGATGAGTGCCGCGACCAACATGAAGGCAATCTACCGCACCCAGGTTTCGAGGCCTTGCCGAGCGCGCGCAAGTGTCTCGCCCGCGGCAAAACGCAAGCCGCGAATAGCCCGAAAATCAAATCCTGCCACCTCCACCTAAAAGCGAAGTGCGGCAATAGGCATCATTCAGTTTCCTTGGCTGTGATCCGGGCTTGAAGTTCGTAATTGCGTTTCTGGCCGTTCTTGCCCTGGTGTATTTCACGATGTTAGTTAGGAAATACGGTACCCATGGACGAATAGCCTAACCCAAACTGGGTCACGCAGCCTTACTTTGCCACCCGCAGCTGGGTGAGATTGGTGCCGATTGCGGTGAACGCGGTGATGATCTCACTCGCCGACGTCAGCAGGTAGAACTTATCCGAGGTGCTGGCGCAGTTCCGCAGCAGTGTGGAGGTCGGATCGCCGCCGGTATTTACCTGGATGGTGTAAAGCGTGATGCCGGCAGTCTTGATGTTGTCGCAGGTCAGCTGCTCCCGCGCATCGATCGAGTTCTGGTTGGTGTACCAGCGGTCCTGCGTGTTCAAGCCGTCGGTCAGCAGGATAATGACCTGCGTGTAGTTGAAGTTTGGGTCCATCGCCGGGACGGTGAACGGCCCGCCGCCGACCAGAGATAACCAGCCCAATTGCAGTCCGATCGCCTGGTTGGTATTGCCGGCGGGAGACATATTGCTGACCAGCGAGTTCATTGCCGACCAGCCGTAATTCAATTCCATTACTGCTTGTGGGCATGAGCTGTATTGCTCGGCCGCGTACAGCGTCGAGGTGATGATCGTGTTCGGCGCAACGGCGTTGGTGTCATAATTGCCGAAGGTGTCCGGCGCGTTCGAATTGCCGCGATCAACGACGCAGCCGTTCCAGGTGTTGTGGTTATCGGGTGTCCATGTCGCCTGGGTCCAGACCCCCGCCGTCCACGTCCCAGGTGTCCACGTTCCCCCGGCTGTCCATATGCCAGCTGTCCATTTTCCCGCTGTCCATGTTCCGCTATGCTGGGAGCAAGTATTGCTCGTCGTGTACTGCGATTTTGAACAGACACCTGAACTCGTGCAGCTGCTCTGGGTGGTCTTGCCCGAGATCGAGCAGGTTCCTGCCGCCGTGCAGGTGCTCTGGGTCGTGTAACCTGACAGTGAGCAGGCACCCGTCGTGCAGTTACTTTGGGTCGTAAAGCTCGAAACTGAGCAGATGCCCGCACCGGTGCAACTGTTTTTTGTCGAGTAGCCCGACAGCGAGCAGATGCCCGCGCCCGTGCAACTGTTTTGCGTATTGTAGCCCGATATCGAGCAGGACGACTTCACGACGCAGGAACTGCGGGGCGAGTAATTCTGAAATGGCGCGCTGCAGCTACCGTTGTTGGCATCCCAGGAATTGTTGTCGGAAAGCGTTGGATCTTGCGCCAATGTACCCCAGTAAATGTAATCGGACGCGTAGTTCGCCGTGCCGAGGTTAACGTCCTTGACGAACGGAATGATCGACACATAGACGTCGCCATCGGTGCTGGCGGCATTCTGCAATTGTGTCAGCAGGCTCTTAGTCGCCGCCTGTAGCGCGGGCATCTTGCCGCTTTGAGCCATGGATCCGGTATTATCGAGCACCAGCGCCACGCGCAGCCGGTTAGTGCCCCACTTGGCTGTATTAGACGTCCTTATGGGAATTGTGTTGTATCCGATGATACCAAGAAGCGCGGTCGGCACATCGGCAGATGCGTTCATATTTACGGCAGTCCCACCGGTGGTGGTATAGCTGGCGGTTACCGAGACATTGGTTACCCCATACTTGGCTCGCGGTCTTGTGAACTGGGCGTTTAAATATTTTGTGGCGTTCGCCTGCAGTTGGTCGCTGGTATCCGTCGCCGCTTCCTTCGACAGTATCAACGCGGTGGCGTCGAGTGCCTGTTGCAGCGCGACCTTTACCGCATTGGCGCGGCTGTAATCGACGGCAAAGCCGACGCCGGCGATGATCGGCAGGGTGGTCAACGCGAAAATAATGGCAACATTGCCACCGCGCGCGACGCGAAATGCGCCGAGGGCGTGGTGGAATTTGCGCCAGACAGACATAAAGGGGGTATTGAGACGGTTAAGTGCAGGTAGCGTCATAAGCACTGGTGGTAAAGATCTGGTGTATCGATACGGCGAAAATCCGTGCCGAACGGTAAGTTTCAATGCGCAAATCGACCGGTCTTTGTACTCGGTCAAGGGTATTTGGATGGCTAAAGCCGCCTAGTTGGGAACCGCGAATGCCTCGCTTTGTCACTGACAATCCAGCACATAGCCGGATCATGACGCACGCGTGACCTGCCCTGGCATTTTTGGATCAGCGGAATAAGGACTTTATGGCGTCGGGGTTTCGTTTACGGGTCTCAGAGCGTTGCTTGGGGTACACAACATGAGTACACAAGCAGAAGGCTGCGCCTCGGAAAGGCTAATAAATTCAATGCCGAATAATCGAAACGAAAAATCCTGCCACTTCGCCCATTAAATCAGACAATTAAGCCGTTTTCTGGCTCTCCATTCGCAAGTCCGGGGGGAGGGCGCGCCGGGTGGCGGCCGTTACCCGGTTATCGGCGGCGGTTCCCGATCGGCGCCAGCACCCTTGTGCGGAGACGCCGTCGCCGCGTACCCTGAAGGCTCGGGAAACAAAAATCGCCCCTCAAGGTGATCAGCAATAGCCCGCGCATCGAAGCGCCGGGCGTAGGGAGGAAGCACGATGAAATCTTCGATCAAGGCGTTCAGCTTGGCTTCAGGTTTGGCTTTTGGTCTGGCTCTGGCAGTTGCCGGCCCGGCCAGCGCGGCCAACATTAAAATGATGACCGGCCCGCAGGGCGGGTCCTGGATCCCGCTCGGCGGCCAGCTGAAGGACATGTGGGAGAAGGCGATCCCCGGCCTGCAAATACAGGTGCTGCCAGGCGCCGGCATCGCCAACGTACGCGGCGTCGACGAAGGCAAGGCCGACGTCGGCTTTGGAAATTCGATCTCCACTGTCGACGGTGTGCATGGCAAGGGCGCGTTCAAGAAGCCGACGACGAATGTCTGCAATATCGCCACGCTTTATCCGCAATATTATCAGCTCGTGGTAACTGCCGACTCCGGCGTCAACAAGATCTCCGACCTCAAGGGCAAGGCGATCACCACGCAACAGCGCGGCAATACCGGCGAGCAGATCACCCGCCAGCTCTTGGAGGTCAACGGGCTGACCTACAAAGACGTCAAGGTGAGTTTCGTCGGCTATTCCGACTCGGTGAACCAGATGAAGGACGGCCACGCCGTCGCCTTCGGTCTCGGCACCCAGGTGCCGGCCGGCGCCATCATGGATCTTGCCTCGGCGCGTCCGATCAAGCTGCTCGACCAGTCGGCGAGTTACGACGGCATGCGCAAACTCAACCCCGGCTACACGCCGTTGACGATTCCGAAGGGCAGCTATCCGGGCCAGACCGCCGATGTGAAGGTGGTCGGCTATGCCACCCACATCTTCGTGTCGTGCAAGCTGCCGGCCGACGAGGTCTATACGATGACCAAGACGCTGGTCGGCAATACGACGACGCTGGCGAGCATCGCCAAGGCGATCGGTAAGCAGCAGATGGCCGATCTCGCCACCGACATCGGCGTGCCGTTCCACCCGGGCGCCGCCAAGTTCTACAAGGAGCACGGCATCAACGTGATGCCGCACTGACGTGAAACCGCTCTCCGCTCTCCCCCTGAAAGGGGGGAGGGTTGGAGCGGGGGCAGACCGCCATGAATCTCAAGATCGACCGCAGTTATGCCGGCCTCGTACGCCTGGTAACGGCAGCAGTCGCCGTCTCAATGGTGCTCTATCACATGTGGGCGATTGCCTTCGGCTCGCCGGAAGCGGTCTGGTTCCGCGGCACCCATCTGCTGTTCGCACTCACTCTTACTTTCCTGATCTTCCGCGCCTCCGGCGCGCCCGCGAACGCGCCACGCCCGCTCGATCTCGTGCTGCTGGTGCTGGCGGCGCTGCCGATCCTCTACCTGTTTTACAACTACGATTATATCGTCACCCGCATCTTCTACGTCGATGACCTGACGCTCGCCGACGAGGTCATGGGCGTGATCATGGTCGTGTTGCTGCTTGAGGCCGTGCGCCGCGTGCTGGGATGGGCGCTGCCGATCACGGCAATCATTTTCCTCAGCTATGGCCTGTTCATCGCCAAGCTTGAGCCGCAGCGGCTGCTCGACCAGCTCTACATGACGACCGAGGGCATCTTCGGCATTCCGCTGTCCGTGTCGGCGACCTATGTGCTGATCTTCGTGGTGTTCGGCACCTTCATGGAGCGCACCGGCACCGGGCAATTGTTCATGGATTTCGCCACCGGCTTGACCGGCCATCAGACCGGCGGCCCCGGCAAGGTAGCGGTGGTGTCGTCCTCGCTGTTCGGCACGATTTCCGGCAGCGCGGTCGCCAATGTCATGGTCACCGGGCAGATCAGCATTCCCTTGATGAAGCGCACCGGCTTCCGCCCGGAATTCGCCGCAGCGGTGGAGGCGGTGGCTTCGACCGGCGGGCAAATCATGCCGCCGATCATGGGTGCTGCCGCCTTCGTGATGGCCGAGTTCCTCGGCGTCTCCTATGGCGAGGTGGTGATCTGGGCGATCGTGCCGGCCTTGCTCTATTACCTTGCCTGCTTCTCGGCGGTGCATTTCGAGGCCAAGCGCCTCGGGCTCACCGGCCTGCCGCGCGCCGAATTGCCGAAGCTCGGCGTGGTGCTGCGCACCAACGGGCACCTGTTCATCCCGGTCGCCACCATTCTGGTGGTCATGTATTCCGGCTTCAGCGCGCCGCTGGCCGCGCTCGCCGGCACGCTCGCCTGCTTCCCGGTGGCGGCGCTGCGCGCCCACACCCGCGTCAACGTCACCTTCGCCAATCTGATCGCGGCCATGATCGACGGCGCGCGCAATACGTTGTCGGTGGCGCTTGCCTGCGCCGCCGCCGGGGTCATCGTCGGCGTGGTGACGCTGTCCGGCCTCGGCATTGTGTTCACGCAATTCGTGGTGCATCTCGCCAAGGACTTTCTGTTCGTGGCGCTGTTCCTGACCATGATCGCGGGCATGGTGCTCGGCATGGGCATCCCGACCACGCCGGCCTACATCATCATGACCGCGCTCCTGGTGCCGGCCATCGTCAAACTCGGCGTCGTCGTGCCGGCCGCGCACATGTTCGCCTTCTATTTCGCCATCTTGTCGGCGATCACGCCGCCGGTGGCGCTCGCGGTGTTCGCTGCCTGCGGCATCGCCAAATCGGACCTGTGGGCGACCGGCTGGGCGGCGGTGAAGATCGGCGCCGCCGGCTTCATCGTGCCCTACATGTTCGTGTACTCGCCGTCGCTCTTGATGATCGGCGACTGGCCGACCATCGCCTCCAGTTGCACCAGCGCGATCATCGGCGTGGTGTTGTTTGCCGGCGGGTTGCACGGCTATCTGATCACCGCCACCAATTATTGGCAGCGCCCCATGCTGATCGTCGGCGGCCTGCTGCTGATCAAGCCGGGACTGCAGAGCGACCTTATCGGCGCGGCGCTTGTGATCCTCGTAATCGTGAGCCAGGTGCTGGCGCGGCGCGCCCTGGCCAAAGCCGAGATCGCGGCGGAATGAGCAAGCGCAAACGTCCCGAAGACCTGCGCAGCTACCGCTGGCTCGGTCCCAACGATTTGCGCTCGTTCGGCCATCGCTCGCGGCTGCGCCAGGGCGGCTACGACGCCGCCGACTGGACCGGCAAGCCGGTGATCGGCATCGTCAACACCTGGAGCGACATCAATTTCTGCCATACGCATCTGCGCGCCCGCGCCGAGGATGTGAAGCGCGGCGTGCTGCAGGCCGGCGGCTTGCCGATCGAGTTGCCGGCGATGTCGCTGTCGGAGCCGTTCGTCAAACCCTCCACCATGCTCTATCGCAACCTGCTGGCGATGGAGGCGGAGGAACTTTTACGCAGCCATCCGATCGACGGCGCCGTGCTGCTGGGCGGCTGCGACAAGACCACGCCTGGGCTGATCATGGGCGCCATCAGCATGGGCGTGCCGGCGATTTATGTGCCGGCCGGCCCGCAATTGCGCGGCAACTGGCACGGGCAGGTGCTCGGCTCCGGCTCGGACGCCTGGAAATACTGGGACGAGAAACGCGCCGGCCGCATCAGCGAGGAGCAATGGGCGGAGATCGAAGGCGGCATCGCGCGCTCCTTCGGCACCTGCATGGTGATGGGCACCGCCGCCACCATGATGGCGATTGCCGAGGCGCTCGGCCTTACGCTGCCGGGCGCGTCCTCGATCCCCGCCGCCGATGCCGCGCATCCGCGCATGGCGGCGGCTGCCGGCCGCCGCATCGTCGATATGGTGTGGGAGGATCTGACGCCGCAGCGCGTCTTGACGCCCGCCGCCTTCGACAACGCCATCCGCGTGCACATGGCGATGGGCGGCTCGACCAACGCCATCATCCACGTGGTGGCGATGGCGCGCCGCGCCGGCCTCCCGCTCGACATGCAGCGCTTCGATGAATTGTCGCGCGAAGTGCCGGTGCTTGCCAATGTGCGCCCGTCCGGCGAATTCCTGATGGAGGATTTCTTCTATGCCGGGGGCTTGCGCGCGCTGATGGCCGAATTGCGCGATAAGCTCGACCTCGGCTGCCTGACGGTGACCGGCAAGACGATCGGGGAGAACATCGCCGGCGCGGAAGTCTACAAGCGCGACGTCATCCATCCGTTGAGCGATCCCGTCTCCAGCGAAGGCGCCACCGCCGTGCTCACCGGCAATCTGGCGCCGCGCGGTTGCGTGATGAAGCCATCGGCGGCGGAAAAGCGCCTGCTGCGCCATCGCGGGCCGGCCATCGCTTTCGAGGATTACAACCACATGGCGCGCGAGGTGGAGCGCGCTGATCTCGCGGTTACCCCCGATCACGTGCTGGTGCTCAAGAACGGCGGTCCGAAGGGCGGGCCTGGCATGCCGGAATGGGGACAGCTTCCGATTCCCACAAAACTGCTGAAAGCCGGCGTCAAGGACATGCTGCGCATTTCCGACGCGCGCATGAGCGGCACCAGCTATGGCGCCTGTATTCTGCACGTCGCGCCGGAAAGCTTCGTGGGCGGCCCGCTCGCTTTCGTCGAGACCGGCGACGAGATCGAGGTGGATGTGCCGGCGCGCCGCATCCATCTGCATGTCAGCGACCAGGAGCTGGCCCGCCGCCGCGCCGCCTGGAAGCCGCCGGCGCCGCACTATCCGCGCGGCTATGGCGCGCTTTATTCCGACCATATCGGGCAGGCCGATGAGGGCTGCGATTTCGATTTCCTTGAGCCCCGCGGTGTGATTCCGGAGCCGGAAATTCATTGAACGCGGTGAACGCGTACATTCGAATTAGAAAAACTCTCAATTATAAAAACTCTAATGTTTGCTTGGGCGCATTGACAGCGGCGCGAAAGTTTTTCGAAATGATTGCGCCGCGCGCGTCGCGCGCAATCACCAACTTGTTGCCGGGCCTTGAACCCGGTGGATAAGGAAAATCGGATGGGTATCTTTTGGCGTGCGCGCCCGCTTGCGATGGGCTTGCTTATTTTCACCGCATCGTGTTTCGGCGCCCGCGCGCAAGACAGCGCGGTCATCTATCGCGACATCGAAACCAAATACGTGTTCGGTTTCACCGAAGGCTCCGGCATCGGCCTGGATGGGGAGAAGGAATTTTCATTCGATACGGAGGCGAGGATCGGCAAGCGCGACGGCCGCTATTATGCGAGCGAGTCAAAATTGGAGTTCGAGTTCACGCCGAACCAATACGTTCAGTTCGAGTTCGGGCCGTTCGTTTCCGCGCACAGCATCAAGGACATGACCGATCTCGACAGCCGCAGTCAGGTTGCCTTCGGCGGCGCCTTCGGCGAGATCCGCTATCTGCTGCTCGATCGCGGCCCGTCATCGCCGCTGGCGCTGACGCTATCGGCGGAACCGGAATGGCGCCGCATCGATGAAACCGGCGGCCAACGCGTCACCAATTTCGAGCTTGAACTGAAGCTCAACGGCGACATCGAACTGGTCAAGAGCCGGCTTTTTCTGGGCTTTAATTTGCTCTACGAGCCGGAGGCGACGCACGATCCGGACCATATCGGCGCCGGCTGGGAGATGGAGTCGAAAGGTGGCGTGTCGGGGGCGCTGGCCTACCGTATCGTGCCTTCGGTACTCATTGGCGGCGAAATCTGGTATCTGCGGCACTACGACGGGGGGTGGTTCAACATGTTCACCGGCGATGCGATCTATGTCGGCCCGACATTGTTCGTTCAACTCAGTCCGAAAATGTTCATGACCGCCGCCTGGAGCACCCAGGTTCGTGGGCGTGACGTGGACATTCCCGGCTCATCGCTGAACCTGAGCGAATTCTCGCGCCAGCGCGCCAAATTGAAGGTCGCGGTGGAATTCTAGGTCGCCGCGGCGACTATCGTTCGAAACGGGAGGCTGCCATGCCGTCGAAAGTTTTTGCCGTCGCAGCCGCCATCCTGCTGGTGGGCGCACTGACATCGGGCGTCGCGCACGCGCAGCAACCGGCGACGATCAGCGTCGCCGTCAAAAACCATCGCTTCCAGCCGGCGGAACTGCATGCGCCGGCCAATGTGCCGATTGTGCTGCGGGTGAAGAACCTCGATTCCGTGCCGATGGAATTCGAAAGTGTGAGCCTGCGGGTGGAGAAAGTCGTGACGGCCGGCAGCGAGGGCATCATCCGGCTGCGGCCGCTGGCGCCCGGCAGCTATAATTTTTTCGATGATTTTAACCAGAAAGCGAATGGGGTCCTGGTGGTTCGCTAGTGCAGCGCCGCCACGATCCAAGTGAACAGCCAGATCGCCCACCGGGTAGGCGCCACGGCATGCCAGTCCACGGAGGTGACCCTCATGGCTGATTGGTCCAGAAGTTCATCGCCGCCGACGAGGTAGCGCCGCCGATCACGCAGGGCAAGCCGAGCGCGACCTGGCCGGTGGCGGCGGCCGCAAGGCAGCCGGCCGCAATCGTGCTCTCGCCGATATAGCCCCACCACGAAACCGCGCGCTTATAGGCCGGGCCCTTGCGTCTGAGTTCCTCGATGGCGGCGAGCGCTTGCCTTCGGATATGCGCGATATCGACGGTTTCCGCCGCGTCAATGATTTCGTTGAGCTCGGTAACGCGTCTGCTTGGACTGATTGTGCGCCTTGCGCGACTCCCGCAGCAACGCGAGCAAAGCTTGATCCCGCATGGCGTTACTGGCCAGCGTGAATTTCGCCATGCTGCCGATGGTGAGCCGTTCGACGTCGTTGTGATCCTCGGCCCACGGCAGCATCGCGATGGTCTGCATGATCGGCCCGTAGCTGCCGGTCGCGAAATAATAGCCCCACAGCATGTCGAGCACCTCGGGGCTCGGCGCCATGCCAATTTTGTGCTTCGGCTTGCCGATGCGGAAATGCTCGACAAAACGCTGCAAGCCGGACGGACTGGGGGCGATCACCAATTGATTGAGCGTGGGAAGCTTGCCGGTCAGATATTTATTGATCATCACCCGCCGCTCCGGAATGCGGTCGGCGAAATGGCGCAGCAGTTGTTTCCAGTTCGGCAGTCCCGAATAGGCGATCGCCCGCACGATGACCCAGCGATCCTGGCTGCGGATCACCAGCAATTGGGCGACCAGCGTCTCGGCCCGCTCCGGGTTGCTACCGATCACGCCGGCAAGAAAGCCGACATAGGCGCCGCAGCGTTCGGGGTCGTTGAAGGCGCCAAGCCGGCTCAAGGCCAGCGTGATCGCCGGCACGTTTTCAGGCTCGGGCTTGCCGCGATAACCGTCTATCCATCGTAGCGCCGCTTCGCTTGACGTGATGCTCGGCGGATGCGTCGACCCATAGGCCGGCGCCAAGGCGAACAGGGCGATGAGTCCGACAATGAGTGAGCGCATGTCACCTCCGCAGCCGCCGCAGGCTCAACGCTATTCCGTGCGCGCCGACGCGATACCCACGGCGCGGCCCGTAAACTGAGCAATGGCGTGCGACATTTTCGTGGGCGGCATTGGGCAAAGTCGTGGCTCAATTCGATCCGTGCCGGCAGTTTTCGCTATGGAAACAGGCTTAGCCGCGGCTGCTTCAGATCCGATGGCGCTGAAATGCTTGGCAATACGGCGTTCCGGCGCTACGAGTTCAGGGACAACTCGATCGGGCTGGAAGTCTGGCTGCGGAAGTCGTAACCGGGCGCGCATGAACGACGACATCCCGTTCGACAAGAATCTTGCTCTTGCTCCCGACACCGTGGACGAGCCGATGCCCGGCGTGCGGCGGATCATGGCCGACAATCCGGGGCCGTTCACCTTCAAGGGCACGCTCAGCTACATCGTCGGCAAGGGCAAGGTCGCCATCGTCGATCCGGGGCCGGCCGACGAGCGCCACATCGGTGCGCTGCTCGATGCCGTGCGCCACGAGACGGTGACGCATATTTTCGTCACCCACACCCATCGCGACCATTCGCCGGCGGTGCCGGCCATCAAGGCGGCGACCGGCGCCACCGTTTATGCCGAAGGTCCGCACCGCGCCGCGCGGCCCTTGCATATCGGCGAGCACAATCCGCTCGACGCCAGCGCCGACCGCGACTTCCGCCCCGACGTCGCGCTCAAGGATGGCGAGCTCGTTGCCGGCGACGGCTGGACCATCGAGGCGGTGGCGACGCCCGGCCACACCGCCAATCACATGGCCTATGCGCTCAAGGAGAACAACGTACTGTTCGCCGGCGATCATGTGATGGCTTGGGCGACCTCGATCGTGGCACCGCCCGACGGCGCCATGAGCGACTACATGGCGTCGCTGGCGAAGCTGGCAAAGCGCAGCGAGGCCATCTATTTCCCCGGCCACGGACCGGCGATCGCCGACGCATCGCGTTTCGTGAATTACTACATCCTGCATCGCAAGGCGCGCGAGGCGTCGATCCTGCATCGTCTCGCAAAAGGCGAAACCGACATCCCGACCATCGTGCGCGCGATCTATATCGGCATCGATCCGCGCCTTACCGGCGCGGCCGGGCTCTCGGTGCTGGCGCATCTGGAGGATCTGGTGACGCGCGGGCTGGTCGAAACCGATGGGCAGCCGGCGATCGACGGGGTTTATCGGTTGGCGAAATAGCCGGCGCAAAACGCCATCATCACCGGTTCAATATATCGCCTTTATTTTTGGCCGGCTGACGCTTCGGCGTTTGCGGCTTTTTCTCCGGCTCCGGCCGCGGCTCGGGCGCCGAGCTTACCGCATCATCGATATCCTCGAGCAGGCTGCGAATGCGTGCGGCGTTGGTGCCAAAATCGTACAAGCCGTAGCGCGAGGCCGAGCGCACATCGACGCGCGCGCCGCCGCCGACCGCGCTCACGCGGATCACCACGTCATCGCGAAAGCCCATGATCAGCGTGCGGGCAACCGCTTCAATGACGGCCTCGCTGCGGCCGGCCGTCAGCGGGCGGGCGTCGACCACATGCCATTTGCGTTTGGTTACCAGCGCGAGTGCGATGTCATAGGTGAGCTTGGCCGGTGCGTTGACTTGCAGTGGGGCGATATCGGGATAGGCCGCGCGCTGCGCCTGCGCCACCGCCGCGCCGGGATAGGCGTTGCTGCCGCGCGGCCGCAGCCGCGCCAGGACGTCGAAGCGCGGCGGATTGCCCGGGTCGGTGGTGATGTCGGAGATCGCCGGCAGCTTGCTGGCGCGATAGCCGAGATAGCCCGGATAGGCCAGCAGCAGCAGTCCCAGGAACAGTCCCAAAATCGCCGAGCCGAAGCCGGACAGGCCCTGCCGCCAGATCACGACAAAGGCCGCGAACGAAAGCAGCACCGCCAGCGCCGCGAAAATCAACGCAGCCGCGAAGGTGGCGAGCGCCGGCACGATCTCAAGCAGCCCGGAACGCACGATGATGACCGAGAGCGTCGCAACGGCAAGTGCGAACAGCGCGAACCGGCCGGACCACGCAGCCAGCCGCGACATCGGCTCCTCGCCAAACGTGGGTCGTCGCGCCATGCCCCTCACTCCGCGCAAATTCGCTTCAAACTAATCACACGCGGCGTACGGAATTAGGGTGCATGCCATCTTTCGTATTAACCATTTGGACAATATCGAATGTCAACGGGGTTAATTATTGATTAATGTAATTCCATGGCGGCCGATGGTGGTGCCTTGGTATGGGATTCACCCGTCAATGACAGTCAGCGGTAATTTGCCGGCGGCCGTAACGAAGCTCAACGTCGCGCCGATGGTTCGAATGGCTCAGGCGGCGGTGGCCAGGACCCCAACGCAATTGGAGCTCTTGCCCATTCCTGACCTGGTGCCGATACGCGAGCGGCGCGCTCTTGAGCGCTCGGATACCGGCTTTGCTGACAGATTTACAAGTGCGGGCTATCGCGAACTCGACTTGATGATTGACCATCAAGACGAAGCGATCTGGTGCTATATGCGGCCGGCGGGGCCGCCAAGCTTCACCTCGACGCTGCTGGGCGAATTGATTTCCGTGCGGCGGATGCTGCAACGCATGTTCGCCAGCCTGCCGCCGGGCGAGAGTGCGCCGATCAGGTACTTTGTCGGCGGCTCGCGCCTTCCGGGCATCTACAATCTCGGCGGCGACCTCAGTTTCTTCATTGAATGCATCCGCGCGCAGGACGTCGAAGCGCTGCGCAACTATGCGCATGACTGCGTCGACGTTGCCTATCACATGACGGTCGGCTTCCATCTGCCCTTGATCACGATCGCGCTCGTCCAGGGCGATGCGCTGGGCGGCGGTTTTGAAGGCGCCTTGTCCTTCAACGTGCTGGTGGCGGAAAAAAGCGCCAAATTTGGCCTGCCTGAGATCCTGTTCAACATGTTTCCGGGCATGGGCGCTTTCAGCTTCCTGTCGCGCAAGCTCGACGCGGTGCGCGCCCGGAAATTGATCCTCAGCGGCCGCATCTACAGCGCCTCGGATCTATACGACATGGGCCTCGTCGACGTTTTGGCCGAGGACGGCTGCGGGGAGGCGGCGGTGCGCGACTACATCGAGAAAAACCGCCGCCAGCATGCCGTGCATCGGCGCATCCGCGACGTGCACATGCGCGTCAATCCGCTCTCGCTCGATGAGCTGCGTGACGTCACCGATATCTGGGCCGAACATGCGATGCGGCTGGAAGAGTCCGATCTGCGCAAGATGGAACGCTTCTCGCGCGCGCAACTGCGCCGTGTAAACGGCGCAAATTCCTAGCCGATCGTGCGCATTCCCGGTGCGTCAGGCCGCGGCGTCGTGTTCGGAGAGTCGTTCCGTAAAACGACGCGTACGCGCTCGAATTCCTCGCGCAACTCCTTGAGGTGTAGTTCGCCCCGGTTTGCCAAGTCTTCGGGCGTGATCTGCCGCCAGGCCAGACACATCTCGTAAATTCCGCGCGCTCCGATATTGGCCGCCGCGCTGCGCAGTGCATGCGCCTGCTCGCGGAATGCCTGCACATCGCGTGCGGCCATGATCTTGGCGAGGTCGTGCAATATGTCGGCGGCGTCGTCGAGGAACTGGGTTGCCAGATCGTCGAGAAATTCCTTGCCGCCCAAACTCTCGAGCTTATTGAGCGCATCGAAATCTACGGTTGCAATCTTAGCCGCGCCCTTGCGCCGCTTCTCGGCGGCGTGGGCCTCGGTCTCGCCATGCTGCGAAGTCGTTCTGTGGCGCATTGCTGGCGTTGTGCAACAGCGAATCGATAATCTCGAGCAGCCGATGCGGTTCGATCGGTTTGGTGACGCAGGCATCCATGCCGGCCTCTTCGCAGCGCCGCTTTACCCCCTCGGTTGCATCGGCCGTCAGCGCCACGATCGGCACGCGCGGCTGGCCGAGAGCGGCGAAGCGATAGAGCTTGGTTGCCTCGATGCCGTTCATGACCGGCATGTTGATATCCATCAGCACAAGATCGAATTCGTGCGTGTTGCATCGCGTCGAGAGCGGCTTCGCCATCGTCGACGATGGTGGCGTGATGGCCGGCGCGCTCGAGGATCTTGGCGACGACCATCTGATTGGTCCGGTTGTCCTCGGCGACCAGGATTGAGCGTGGATGGCTGGCCGCAGTGATGGCGCCGGCGTGGGTGTCGTCGGTGTGCTCGGTTTCGCTGTTGCCGCCTGCGATTTGCATGCTGGCCGCGAGTTGCAGCGGATCAAACGGGGTGGCCAGCGTCGTGATGAAGCGGCTGCGTATGATTTTGTCCGGCAAGCCCGCGCTGGCATTATCGGTGAGTAATATGAAGGCGGGGCCGCCCGCGTGGCTCTCGCCCGCGAACCGGTTGAAGGCGGGCTCATCCATTGCATCGCTTATCTTCTCGTCCATGATCACGATTGGGCGGCGTACGCCCTCCGCGCGCAACGTCCGCAATATGGCGGCAGCTTCGTCCGCGCTGCCAGCGAATTTCACGTCCTCCAGGCAGGACTTCACGAGCGCTCGCGCCTCATCGTTGCCGCCAACGATAACGACCGGCCGCGGCTTTGCCTGAACCTGCTGCGGGTCTATTGCCTGCGCCTTCAACTCGATCTCGAACCAGAACGTGCTGCCTTTGCCGAGTGTGCTGTCGACGCCAATCGTACCGCCATGCAGCTCGACGATCTGCTTGACGATGGCCAGCCCGAGCCCGGTGCCGCCGAAGCGATCGATGATGGTGTCGTTGGCCTGCGTGAAGCGCTCGAATATGCGCGCCTGCGCTTCCGCGCTGATGCCGATGCCGGTGTCGGTCACCTCGAAGCGCAGCCGCACCTGGTCGCCTTCATGGGCAACGGCATCGACCGCAATCGCGACATGGCCGTTTTCGGTGAACTTTACCCCATTGCCGGCAAGATTGACGAGCACCTCCTCGAGGTGATGTTTGTCGCCAACCAGCAGCTGCGGCGTGCGTGGGGTGCAGTGGATCGACAAATGTATGCCTTTGCGTCGCGTCTCTACCGCGAGCATGTTTCGGATTTCTTCGAGCATGGACACGAGGTCGAAATCGGCGGTCTTGATCGCATCTGTCCGGCCTCGGCACGCGAGAAATCGAGGACGGAATTGATCAAAGCTTGAGCAGCTGATGGCCGGATTTGCCGATCGTCTGCGCCATGTCTTCCTGCTCGGTGTCGAGCGAAGTATCGCGCAACAGATCGCTCAGTCCGATGATGGCATTGAGCGGCGTGCGGAATTCATGGCTGACGCTGGCCAGGAAGACGCTCTTGGCGCGGTTTGCTTCCTCGGCTTGGCGCTTGGCTTCCGACAGCTTGCGGATCAGGGTCGACACATAAAGGGGCAGCAGGATGAGGCCTGCGGTCAGGCCGGCGGCAAGCCCGGCTTGCACCTGCCAGAAGTCGGTCGTCGCGATGACGGCGCCGAAGGCGAGGATGCCGGTGGCGGAAGCGGCGAACAGGTAGGGGAGACCGAAGCGGAATCCGTTGCCGAAAATGACCCACAGATAGATCGGATAAAGTGGCGCGAAGGTTTCGCCGCCGACGTGCATTCCGTAGGAGAAGATGCCGAAATCGAGAGCCATTCCGATCAGGCGCCGCGCGACGGAAACGCCCGGCCGGTAGAGCAGGTGACAGAACAGGATGATCGAGGCCACCTGATAAATGGCGAATACCGGCCCGTCGGAGAGCAGCATCTTCTCGGCATCCATATGGCCGAGCAGGGCCGCGACCAGGAGATAGCCGAAGGCCACGCTGCTGAGCGCCAGCCGGTTGACCGTCATCTCGTGTTCGGAGTCGGGCCGATTGCGCAGCCGGCTCGCGATCCACGAGATGATGTGAGCGGCGCGCCTTTCGGCCGGCTGCGGCGCCCGATCGGCTTTACGGAAGAGCCGCGCGTTCATTCCGGACCTCACGCTATGCGCGCCTGCGCGCCTCTTTCATTGACGAACGCGACAAGATCCTCAGCCGGCATCGGCTGCGCAAAATAGAACCCCTGTACCTCGTTGCATCCTTCGGCGCGCAGCAGGGCGAGCTGCTCGGCCGTTTCCACGCCTTCCGCGACGATGTCGAGTTCCAGGCTGTGGCAGAGGCTCACGATCGCCCGAACGATCGCGGCATCGTTTGGGTTGGTGGCAAGATCGCGGATGAAACACTGATCGATTTTCACCCGGTCAACCGGAAAATGCTTGATGTAGTTGAGCGTCGAATAGCGCGTGCCGAAATCGTCGATCGAGATGCCGATGCCGAGTTCCCGCAGCTGCCGCAAATCCCTGGCGACCGCCTCGGCATCGTGCATGACGATGCTTTCGGTCAGCTCGAGATCGAGCAGCTTGCGGATCGAGCCCGGTGTCGGCCAGGACCTTGCGCCACCAGCAGCGGGACATTCTTCTTGAGGAACTGAAGCGACGACAAATTGACGCCCACGCGGATCGGCGGCTGTCCGCGCCGTTGCCAGGTCTTCGCCTCGCGGCAGGCCTCGCGCAGCACCCATTCGTTGATCGGGATGATAAGGCCGTTTTTCTCCGCCCGCGCCAGGAACTCGGCCGGCCCGACCAGGCCGTGCCCGGGCCGCTGCCAGCGCAGCAGCGCTTCAGCGCCGACGACTTGCCCGCTGCTGAGCGACGATCTGCGGCTGGTAGTGCAGGACGAATTGCCCCCGCGGCGATGGCCTCGCGCAAATCGGTATCGAGGATCAGGCCCGCGCGCGCCCGCCGGTTCATGTCCGAGGCATAGAAGCGGAACACGTTGCCGCCGTCGTGCTTGGCCCGATACATTGCCAGGTCGCTGTTGCGCAGAAGCTCCTGGGCATCGGAGCCGTCGGTGGGGTGAAAAGCTGATGCCGACGCTCGCGCCGGAAATCACCCGCTTGCCCGCATGCACCCAGGGCGCACCAATCGCCTCGGTGATGCGCGTGGCCAGATTGGCCACGTCCTCGTTCCGCATGACGTGCGTCTGCAGAACCGCGAACTCGTCACCGCCCAGGCGAGCGATTGTGTCGGTCTCACGCACGAGCGAACGCAGCCGTTCGGCGACCTCCACGAGAAACAGGTCGCCGACCTGATGGCCGAGACCGTCGTTGATGTCCTTGAAGCCGTCGAGATCGATGAGGTGGAGGGCGAAGGGGCGATCGCCGCGGCGCGTGCGCGCGATCTCGCGGCGCAGGCGATCGGTCAACAGCGCGCGGTTTGGCAGGCCGGTCAATACGTCATGGTGCGCCATGTAGAACAGGTGATTTTCGGCGCGCTTGCGGTCCGTGATGTCGAGCGAGGAGGTCAGCACGCCGACCACGGCATTGGCGCAGTCGCGCAGCGGCGTCTTGGTTGTCAGGAAGACGCGCTTTGTTCCGTTGGCGTCGACAATCTCCTCCTCGAAGCTCGGGAGGGCGGCTTCCGTGCTGATGACTTTGCGGTCGAGCGTCTTGCTGCGCGTGCCGTGATACTCACCGAACATCGGCTGCATGTCTTGTCCGACCACTTCGGATGAACCGATGCCGGCCAGCGCCGCCTGAAACGCGTTGATGAACAGGATGCGCCCTTCTCGGTCGGTGGCGCTGATCATCGCCGGAACGGTGTCGATGACCTGGGCAAGGCGTTCGCTCGAAATCGCGTAGCGCCTCTTCGCGCGAACGCTCGGAAATCTTGAGTTCCTGCGCAAGGTTGTCGGCGCGCGCAGCGAGCAGGATTTGCTGCCTGCGCAACTTCAGGAGGTTGCGCGCGCGCGTAGTGAACTCTTTGTGGTCGACCGGACTGTTGAGAAAGTCGGTGGCGCCAGCCTCAAGCGCGCGCAGCCGAAATTCGCGTTCCTCGTAAACCGTGATGACGATGACGGGAATCTCGGCGCCATTGGGCTGCGCACGAAACCGGCGGATGAACTCCGCGCCGTCCATCGACGGCATCTTGAAGTCGGTGACGATCAGATCGGGCGTATTGTTCTCGAGCCAGGCGAGAGTCTCGACCGGATCGCCGAAACTGCGCACCGTCACGCCCAATTCAATCGAAGCGGCTAGCTTCGAGAAAATCTTGCGGTTGGTCGCCCGGTCATCGAGGATAACGACGAGTGCCATGCGTCCCCAGGTCTTACTGTAGTTTCGAATGCCCTTTTCTTGGCTAAATCTATGGTACGTGTTCTAAATATCCGGGCCATCATTGACTAAAATTTTAGGTACCGGCGTTAACCGGCGCGCAAGCATGCCGATGCGGGACATCGCGCCGGTGGCGTGCGCTTATGGATGCGTTAAGATTAAAAAAGTTAATCGGCTAGTCAGGACGCGGACTGTCCGGCGGATTGCACCGCTCAAGATTATTCCGCCGCCTGCACGCTCGGCAGCACATAATCCTTGAAGCGCTCGCGCAAGGTGATTTTCTGGATCTTGCCGGTGGCGGTGTGCGGGATTTCGTCGACGAACACCACGTCGTCCGGCATCCACCATTTGGCGATCTTACCCTGCATGAAGGCGAGGATGTCTTCCTTGCCGGCGTTCTCGCCCTTCTTGAGCACGATCACCAGCAGCGGCCGCTCGTCCCATTTCGGATGCGCGACGCCGATGACGGCGGCTTCCGCCACCTTGGGGTGGCCGACCGCCAGGTTCTCCAGATCGATGGTCGAAATCCATTCGCCGCCGGACTTGATCACGTCCTTGGCGCGGTCGGTGATCTGCATGTAGCCGTAGCGGTCGATGGTGGCGACGTCGCCGGTGTCGAACCAGCCGTCCTTCTCGAACACCGGATCGTTGTCGACCTTGTAATAGGCCTTCGCCACCGCGGGCCCGCGCACCTTCAGGCGGCCGAAGGTCTTGCCGTCCCAGGGCAGGTCCTTGCCGTCGTCGTCGGTGATCTTCATTTCGACGCCGAAGGGCGGATGGCCCTGCTTCTGCTGCACGTCGAGCCGGGCCTCGCCGGTGAGCCCGGCATATTCCGGCTTCATGGTGCAGAGCGAGCCGAGCGGGCTCATCTCGGTCATGCCCCAGGCATGCACCACCTCGACGCCATAGACGTCCTGGAAGGTCTTGGCCATGGCGCGCGGGCAGGCCGAGCCGCCGATCACCACGCGCTTCAAGTAGGGCAGCTTGCCGCCGGTCTTTTCCAGATCGTGCAGCAGCATCAGCCAGACCGTCGGCACCGCGGCGGTGAAGGTGACTTTGTAGGTATTGAGCAGTTCGTAGATCGAGGCGCCGTCCATCTTGGCGCCCGGCATCACCAGCGTGGCGCCGACCATCGGCGTTGAAAAGGCGAGCGACCAGCAATTGGCGTGGAACATCGGCACCACCGGCATCACCACGTCGCATGGACGACAGATTCTTGGAATCCGGCAGCGCCGCCATGAAGGCGTGCAGCACGTTGGAGCGGTGCGAATAGAGCACGCCCTTCGGGTGGCCGGTGGTGCCGGAGGTGTAGCACATGCCGGCGGCGGTGTTCTCGTCGAACGCGCGCCATTCGAAATCGCCGTCCACCTCGGCGATCCAGTCCTCGTAGGCGACCGCGTTGTTCAACGTCGTCTTCGGCATATGCGCGGCGTCGGTGAGCACGACGTAGCGCTCGATGGTCGGCAGCTTGTCGGCGATCTTTTCCAGCAGCGGCACGAAGGTGAGGTCGGTGAACATCATGCGGTCCTCGGCATGATTGACGATCCAGACGATCTGCTCGGGGAACAGGCGCGGATTGACGGTGTGGTAGACCGCGCCGATGCCGAGGATGCCGTACCAGGCCTCCAGGTGCCGCCAGGTGTTCCAGGCCAGCGTCGCCACCCGGTCGCCGAGCTTGATGCCGTCCTGGTCCAGCCGCTGCGCCACCTTCAGCGCGCGGGCGCGGATCGCGGCGTAGTTGGTCTCGACGATCGGCCCCTCGACCGAGCGGGTGATGACCTTGCGCTCGCCATGGAAGGTGGCGGCGTGGTCGATGATCGCGATGCAGCAGCAGCGGCCAATCCTGCATCAGCCCGAGCATGGCGTTCCCCTCCTTGGACGTGCTTGTCTTTTTGGGCCCGCGCCCCCGCCAGCCAGCGCTAAGGTTAGCGGCCGCACCGACCGGCGCAACGGTCTCGTATTAAGGTAACCGCGGGGCGCCATTTCGGCTTCGCCGCGGGTCCCGCATAATTGCCGTAATCGTGCCCATCATCGCTCCGGTGCGGGCATTCATGGCCATGATCTTGCTGGCGGTTTTCGGCGGCGGTGTTGCGGCCGCCGAGGATATCCCGCTGCCGCGTCCGCGCCCGCCGGCCTGGGTTGAGCCGTGACGTTCCGCGAGGCCGCCGGCCCCGATTTCAATTCCGCCGAGGTTACCAGCAAGCCGTCCGATTGCCGCCTGCGGCTCGAGGCGATGGCCGCCATCGAGCCGATGCCGCGCCTGATCGGTCCCGGTGCTTGCGGTGGCCGCGATATGGTGCGGCTCGACGCGGTGCTGCTGGCCGACCGCACGCGCGTCGAGGTCAAGCCGGCGCCGGTGCTGCGCTGTGAGATGGCGGAGTCGCTTGCGGCCTGGATCCGCGACGATGCGGCGCCGCGTGTTGCCGCCATCGGCGCCGTGCTGCGCAGCGTCGACAATTATGACGACTTCGAATGCCGCGGCCGCAACCGCGTGTTCGGCGCCAAGCTGAGCGAGCATGGCAAGGGCAACGCCATCGACGTGCGCTCGTTCATGCTCGCCGATGGCCGCGTGCTCGGCCTGACCGACGTGGCAGCGCCGAAGGATTTGCGCAGCGGTTTGCGCAAGAGCGCCTGCGAGCGGTTCACCACGGTGCTCGGCCCCGGCGCGGACGGCCATCACGAAGGCCATATCCATCTCGATATCGCCGAGCGCCGGCATGGCTATCGCATCTGCGAATGGGACGTGCGCGAGCCGCCGCCGCCTACCGAGGTGGCCAGCGCGCAAATGTCCGGGATGCATGTGCCGCTGCCGACGCCGCGGCCGGCCATCCCCCATGCGTCCCCGGCGGACCGAAAGTTATGACTGAAATCCACATTCCGTTCATAGTTCGGGCGTAGCAAATTCCCCATGACCATCGGGATTCCCAGTCAGTTCGTTCAGCCTGCGATTCGGCGCGGGGTGACCCGCCGCCGCTTGCTCAAGGTCGGGCTCGGGCTGACCGGCGCCGGTCTGGTGGTGCCGGGAACGGCGGCCTACGCCGCCGCGGAAGCCGCCAACGATCTGGTGATCACCGACTACCGGCCGGTGCCGCCGGGCTGGCCCGACGCGCATCGGCTGACCATTACGGTGATCGCCGACCTGCATGCCGGCGGCCCCAATATGGGGATCGAGCGCGTGCGCCAGGTCGTCAATGGCGCCCAGGCGCTGAACTCCGATCTGATCGTGATCCTGGGCGATTATTTCGCCACCCACCGCTTCGTCACCGAGCGGGTGCCGCATCCGGCCTGGGCGGCCGAACTGGCGCGCCTGAAGGCGCGGCTCGGCGTCTATGCCATCCTCGGCAATCACGACTGGTGGCACGACATCAAGGGCGTGCGCAGCGCATTGGCTGCGGTGCACATGCCGGTGATGGAAAACGATGCGGTGCTGCTGAACGACCGCGGCCGCCGCTTCTGGCTGGCCGGACTCGGCGATCAGCTTGCCCATGTGCTGGGTCCGGGCCGGTTCGAAGGCGTCGACGATCTGCCCGGCACGCTCAAGCGCATCACCACCGACGACCCGGTGATCCTGCTGGTGCACGAGCCGGACATATTTACCGAGGTGCCGCCGCGCGTCACCCTGACGCTCGCCGGCCATACCCATGGCGGGCAGATTGTGCTGCCGTTCCTGCCGCCGCTATGGACGCCGTCGGAATATGGCGCGCGCTTCGCCTATGGCCATATCGTGGAGCGGGACCGCCACATGATCGTGTCCGGCGGTCTAGGCTGCAGCAAGGTGCCGCTGCGGCTTGGCGTGCCGCCGGAAATCGTGCGCGTGACGCTGGGCGCCTGAGCCTTTCGGCCATCCCGGAATGACAAACAAAAACGGCGCCCGCAGGCGCCGCTTTGTGAATTCGTTGCGGGGTTCGTCTAACGGAACAAGCCGCCGCCGCTGGATGCCAACCGAGCACTGAACGGCGAATCGCCCTGGTGCGGCGCCAGCACCACTACCACCGCGCCCGGCTTGACCCGCTTGTAGAGGTCAATGACGTCCTCATTGGTCATGCGGATGCAGCCCGAGGAAATCGCCTGGCCGATATATTCCGGCTGGTTGGTGCCGTGGATTCGGTAGAGGGTGTCCTTGTTGCCCTCGAACAGATACATGGCGCGGGCGCCCATCGGGTTTTGCGGGCCCGGGCCGACATAGTTCGGCACGTCCATGCGCTTCTTGATCTCGGCGGTTGGCGTCCAGGACGGCCATTCGGTCATGCGGCCGACTTTCGCGACGCCCGACCAAGCCAGCGCTTCCTCGCCGACGGTGACGCCGTAGCGGATCGCCTTGCCGCCGGGCAGCACGAAGTAGAGATAGCGCGCATCGGAATCGATCAGGATCGTGCCGGGCGCTTCTTTGCGGTGATATTCGACGATAGCCCGGCGATAAGGCTCGGGGATCGACACCTTTTCATAAGGTGCTGCCGCCAGCAGCTTCTTGTCGCGGAGGGTCAGGTTCGCTTCCGAGGCCGGCTCGATGGTGGATTGCATGCAGCCGCCGAGCAGAACGCCGACGCCAAACAAAACCACCAATAATCCCCTTGCCGACATTTCTTCCTCTTTCCCAGCCGCCGCTCCGGGCGGCCGATCTATGACTCGTCAGGCGGCAATTAACCGGAAAAATCGGGCTATTGCTACGATTTCCGGCTCGCCCACCATCAGCTTCTGGTTTTCTGTTGCGCGAATGACGCACCCAACTTTAGGCGGCCCCGGCATCCCCGGCCAGCCGCAAAAACCACTTTGCCCACAAGACGTTAAGAGACAGTTTACCATAACCGGCGGATATGGTCGAGATCGATACGGAGGCCGCCAGGCTTCTGCAAATGCCGCGATAGGACACAGATTGCAGCGCAATTTTGCCTCAGTGCGCGACCAAATAGCGCCCCCTAACGCAACCCCCAAGGACGGATTGGAGACCAAGACAATGGACGCGACACGGGCGACGGAGCTGAGCCAAGACTCCCAGCGCCAATTTAAAGGCCTCGACGATCGTTACGGCAAGATCGGGATTTCGGCGGTTGCCGCCGCGCTCCGCCACCAGGGCGTACGGCGCACCGTGATCGAGACCCGCTACCCCATCCACGACAGCGACTGAGCAGCCGCGCGAGCCGGCCATGGCGTGACGGGCCAGGCTCGCAAACCCTTCGCATCACCGCCACACCGACGGGCGCCGCCGGCTTTAAGGCCGGCGCGGCGGCCGGGCATTTATGGCTTGCGTGAAGCCGCGTGATCGAGTGCATGAGAGACGACCCGATCGGACGGTGAATTTATGCTTTCGGTCTACGTTCCGCGTGGCACATCGCTCGAGCGAATTACCGTCGAACCGGGCCAGCCTGCGCCGGACGCGGCGGTGTGGATCGATCTGATCTCGCCGACCGTGCAGGAAGACAAGCTGGTCGAGGCGCTCCTCGGCATCGCGGTGCCCACGCGCGAAGAGATGCAGGAGATCGAGGTTTCGAGCCGCCTCTATATCGAGAACGGCGGCCGCTACATGACCGCTACGCTGATGTGCCAGGCGGATACCGCGACGCCGAAGACCACGCCGGTCACGTTCATTCTCTCCTCGCATCGCCTAGTCACGGTGCGCTACGACGATCCGCGCCCGTTCGCCATTGTCGAGCACAAATTGGCGCGCGCCTGTCCGCCCAAGGTGTCGGGCGAAATGGTGCTGATGGATCTGCTCGACGCGGTGATCGACCGCTCCGCCGACATCCAGGAACGCATCAGCGCGGAAGTCGACCAGGTCTCCCATTCGATCTTCGAGCCAGACGAGGATGCCGATCAGCCGTCGTACAAGGACGTGCTGAAGGCGCTCGGCCGCAAGGGCGATCTCACTTCCAAGGTGCGCGAGAGCCAGGTGTCGGTCGGCCGCCTGCTGTCGTTCCTCGCCAACGAGGCGGAGGGCATGAAATGGGCCAAGGACGCCCGCCTGCAATTGAGCTCGATGCAGCGCGACGTGACCTCGCTGTCCGATCACGCCACTTACTTGGCCAACAAGATCACCTTCCTGCTCGACGCGCTGCTTGGCATCGTCAGCATCCAGCAGAACGACATCATCAAGATTTTCTCGATCGCGGCGGTGGTGTTCATGCCGCCGACGCTGGTGGCCTCGATCTACGGCATGAATTTCCACCACGGCATGATCGAGCTCGACTGGAGCTTCGGCTATCCGTTCGCGCTGGTGCTGATGGTGCTGGCGGCGGTGGTGCCGCTGTTGTTCTTCAAGTGGAAGAAGTGGCTGTGAGGCGAGGCGCGCGCTGTTTTATACGTGCTGGCCGCCATTGATGTGAATCTCGGCGCCATTCACATACGAACTCGTTTCCGTGCACAGCACGTAGATGATCTTGGCCACCTCGTCGGGCGTGCCCAGGCGTTGCAGCGGAATCTGCTCGACGATCTTGTCGGTGCCGGGCGACAGGATGGCGGTGTCGATCTCGCCCGGCGCGATGGCATTGACGCGGATGCCGAGGCGGCCGAAGTCGCTCGCCATCTCGCGCGTGAGCGAGGCGAGCGCCGCCTTCGAAGTGGCGTATGCCGCGCCGGCGAACGGATGCACGCGCGAGCCGGCGATTGACGTCACGTTCACCACCGAGCCCTTGACCGCCTTCAACTCGTCCACCAGTCCGCGCGCCAGCAGGATCGGCGCGAAGAAGTTCACCTGGAACACGTGGTGCCAGACGTCGATGGTGGTATCGAGCGAGCCGAGCCGCTTGCCGTTCTCGGCCTTGGGGGAGATCGCCGCGTTATTGACCAGCGCGTGCAATTCCCCGTTGTCGAGCCGCCGCTTGATTTCGGCAATCGCTTCGATGGTATTGCCTTCGTCGGCGAGGTTGACCTGGATGTGATCCTCCGGTCCGGCGTCCCACGGGCAATTTTCCGGGAACGGATGGCGCGAGCAGGTGATCACGCGCCAGCCGGCGGCCGAGAAGCGCTTGACCGTCGCATGGCCGATGCCGCGGCTCGCTCCGGTGAGAAGCAGCGTGCGGCGCGGCTGGTTCGATTGCGATGATGGGTTCGGCATGGCGCCCTTAGGTAAGTTGTCCGCCAAGCAATGCTAGCTCACGGATAGAGCCGCGTCTTGCTCCACGGCGCGCGCACGCTTGCCCGCCGGAATTCGACCCGGTCATGCAGCCGGAACGGCCGCTCCTGCCAGAATTCGATCGAGCGCGGCACGATGCGGTAGCCCGACCAGTTGGGCGGGCGCGGCACCGCGCCGAGGGCGTATTTGGCCGCGTAAAGCGCCACCGCCTTTTCGAAGGCAAGCCGGCTCTCCAGCGGCGACGACTGCTTGCTCGCCCAGGCGCCGATCTGCGCCTGCTTCGCCCGGGTGGCGAAATAGGCGTCGGCTTCGGCGTCGGTGACACGTTCCACCTCGCCGCGCACGCGCACCTGCCGGTTCAGCGATTTCCAATGAAATACCAGAGCCGCCTGCGGGTGGACGGCCAGTTCCCGGCCTTTTTGGCTGTCCATGTTGGTGTAGAACACGAATCCGCGCTCATCGGCGCCCTTCAGCAGCACCATGCGGGCATTGGGCCACCCGTCGGCGTCGACGGTCGCCAGCGTCATGGCGGTCGGATCGCGCGGTTCCGCGGCCGTCGCCTCGCCGAGCCAGGCCGAAAACAGGCGCAAAGGCTCGTCCGCGGCGGTGAAATCACCACTCGTTAACCAACTTGGGTGTTCAATCGGGGCCGTATCAGACATCGTTTCCGGAGCGCTCGCGTGGCCGGTGCCAATACCTATTATTCCCGCCTGCGCCTTTATAATGGATGCGCGCGCGCGCGCCTATGGCGCGGTCTGCCGCCTGCGGCGGCGCTGCATTCTGGCGCTTGCCGGCGGTGGTTGCAGCATCTCGACCTCCCAATTCGACGCGGTATTCGGCGGCGGCGACAAGTCCGACATCACCGGGTCGATCGCGCAACCGCCCGCCGCCAAGGGGGCGAGCGAATTGCCGCCCGCAGGCGATCTTGCCCATATGCATGCCGCCGCCTCCGCCGTGCTTAGCGGCGGCGGCAAGGATGCCAGCGCGCCATGGGAAAACCCAAGCACCGGCGCGCGCGGCACCGTCACGCCGATCGCCTCCGCCTATACCCAGGACGGCCAGACCTGCCACGATTTCCTGGCGAGCTATGTGAACGGCAGTTCGCAGGCCTGGATGCAGGGTGAAGCCTGCAAACAGAACAGGGCAGCTGGGAAGTGCGCGCGCTCAAGCCCTGGAAGCAGTCCTAGTTTTCTATCGCCGTCCCGCGACCCGCCTACGCTCACTTCGCGAGCTTCGGCGGGTTCGAAGTCCGCCGTAGCGCGTAGCGCGAAGGCGGAAAGCGGGGGACCCAGAGCGGCAAAACGCCGGTTTTTCGACAGTGCCCTGGATTCCCGCTGAGCCTGCACCCGCGAAGGCGGGTGCAGGAATGAGCGGAATGGCAGCCGCGCTTGCGCGCCGCGGCCGAAACGGCGAAGGCGCGTTGCATCCGGGCCCTTTGCGCCCCACATTGGGTAGCGAATCGTCGGCGATCCGCCGGCGGGCAGGGGATTTTCACGGGAGTTTGGACGGATGCGCGACCCCTACCAGGTTCTGGGGGTATCGAAGGGTGCGAGCGCGGCGGAGATCAAGAGCGCCTACCGGCGGCTCGCCAAGAAGCTGCATCCCGACGCCAACAAGCACGATCCCAAGGCAGCCTCGCGCTTCGCCGAACTCAATGCCGCCTATGAGATCGCCGGCGACGAGAAGAAGCGCAAGGCCTTCGACAATGGCGAGATCGATGCCGAGGGCAAGCCGCGCTTCCAGGGCTTCGAAGGCTTCCGCGGGCAGCCCGGCGGCGGCGCGGGCCACGGGCCGGGCGGCGCGCATTTCGAGAGCTTTAGCTTCGGGCCGGACGGCTTTCAGCGCCGCTCAAGCGGCGGCGGCGGCGCGGCGGCGGCTTCGAGGACATCCTGCGCAATATGTTCGGGGGCGCCGCGCGCGGCGGTCCGCGCGGCTCCGGGACGCAGTTCGAGGCGGAGGATTTCGGCGCGCCGCCGACCGGCCAGGATCTGCATGCCGAGATGACCATCAGTCTGCCGGACGCCGCCAAGGGCACCAAGACCCGCGTGCATCTGCCGACCGGCAAGGACGTCGAGGTGAAGATCCCGGCCGGCCTCACCAGCGGCCAGCAGATCCGGCTCAAGGGTCAGGGCTGGCCGAGCGCCTCCGGCAAAGCCGGCGACGCGATGATTACCGTCCATGTGGCGCCGCATCCGCTGTTCAAGCCGGACGGCGCCGACTTGCGGCTCGATCTGCCGATCACGCTGTACGAAGCCGCGCTTGGCGGCAAAGTGCGGGTGCCGACACTCGACGGCGCGGTGGAATTGGCTTTGCCCCCCGGCACCAATTCGGGCCGCACGTTCCGTCTCAAGGGCAAGGGTCTGAAATCCAAGAGCGGCTTCGGCGACCTGCTCGCCACCGTGCGCATCATGCTGCCCGAACGCACCGACGAGGAATTCAAGGAGCTGATGGAGAAATGGCGCGACAAGAGCGCTTACGATCCGCGCAAGGATCTGGAGTAGCGTCGGCGTAAAGTCATTATTCCGCTCGTCCCTGCGAAAGCGCGGACCCCAGCTCTTACCGAAATTTGCAACAGCACTGGATGCCCGCTTACGCGGGCATGAGCGGCGTTAAAGCCCTACGACTTCCTGTCGCTGTTCTTTTCCACCTGCTCATAGATCGTCTTGGTGATTTTCTCGAGCCGGTCGCGATCGGCCGGGCCGCTCACCACATAAGCGTGGTCGTCGTCCACCCAATAGATCGCAGCGAAGCGGTTGGCTTCCTTGAACCGGAGCGCGGTCTCCGGCGATGCCGCCTTGGAGCAATAGAAGGTGAAGCGTTCCCCGGTTGGGCCTTCATACATGTAAAATGCTGCCGCTTCGCCCGTCGGCCCCGGCAGCAGCCTTCCGCCGACCAGCTTGAGGCCAAGCGATTGCAAGTCGGGGATGCGCTGCTGGTAGCCGAGCCGTTTGGTCAGCCATTGCGTCATGTGGACGCGCTCGCTGCCCGGCACTTCGACCGGATGACGGACTTCGACCACGTAGAGCTTGTGGGCTTCGATGGCGTCGGCGGTGTAGGTTTCGAAGCTGCTGGGCGAGGCGATCGATGCGCCGTGCGCCACCCAGCCGGCAGCGCCGCCGGCCAGAAATGCGACGGTCGCCGCGGCAGCGGCGAACGCCTTCCAGGAACGGCGGCTCGATCCCGTCTTGCCGCAGCAGTTGGTCGAGATTGAACCGCGCCGGTACCGGCTCGTTGGCGACCGCGCCGTAGCGGGCGCGGATGGCCTCGGCCTGCGCCCGCCAGGCGGCGACCAGCGCGGCCTGTTCGGGATGCGCCGCCAGCCAGGCGCCGACGGCCTCCTGACGGTCGGCCGGCAATTCGCCGTCCACATAGGCGTGGAGTTCGTCCTCGGTCACGGGTGAATCGCGATCGATCATGGGTTCACCTTCTCTTTCATTTCACGCTGCGCAGCGCGGGGCGCTCGCCGTCGAGATAGTTCTTGATCTGGGCGCGCGCGCGCGCCAGCCGCGACATCACGGTACCGATCGGGACGCCCTGCACCTCCGCGACTTCGCGATAGCTGAGGCCCTCCAGCACCACCAGCAGCAGCGTGTTGCGCTGGTCCTCCACCAAGGTGGCGAGCGCGCGTTCGATATCGCGGCCGCCGGCTTCCGGTCCCGCCAGATCGGGCGCGTCGTTGTCCTCAAGCGGCGAGAGCGCCGGCCGCCGCGCCAGCGAGCGCAGCCGGTTGCGGTTGAGATTGGTCAGGATCGTGTACAGCCAGCTGCGCACCTCGCCGCCGTGAAACAGATGCTCCGAGCGCAACGCTCGCACCAGCGTGTCCTGCACCAGGTCGTCGGCGATGTCGGAATCGCGGGTCAGCGCCCGGGCGTAACGGCGCAAGGCCGGGATTGTTGCCACGACATTCTTCGCAAACGTGGCCAAGCCGGCCTCCCTCGCCAATCGGCATGCCATTCGGCATCGCTAATCACTAGGAAAAACCCCACAATCGCGATCATATTCCCGGGAACGAATTGATTTAACAACGACAACGCCGATCGGGGGCGCCTTGCTTGCTGGCCCCCTGACGCTATGCCATACGAAAGCGGCCGGCACGTACCGGCGTAACGGGACCGTCGATGCCGGAAACCTCAAGCCTGATGCGCGGCAAACGCGGGCTGATCATGGGCGTGGCCAATAACCGCTCGATCGCCTGGGGGATTGCGCGCGCCTGCCGCGACCACGGCGCCGATCTGGCCTTCACCTATCAGGGCGAAGCGCTGAAAAAGCGCGTGGAGCCGCTGGCCGAGGAGGTGGATGGACTGGTCGTCGGCCACTGCGACGTCACCGATCCGGCCAGCATGGATGCGGTGTTTGCCGCGGTGCAATCGGCCTGGGGCTCGCTCGATTTTGTGCTGCACGCGATCGCCTTCTCCGACAAGGATCAGCTTGACGGCCGCTACGTCGACACCACCGAAGACAATTTCATCAAGACCATGGTGGTGAGTTGCTACTCGTTCACCGCCGTCGCCCAGCGCGCCGAAAAGCTGATGACGAACGGCGGCTCAATGCTGACGCTGACCTATTACGGCGCCGAGAAATGGATGCCGCATTATAATGTGATGGGGCTGGCCAAGGCCGCGCTGGAGGCCTCGGTGCGCTATCTCGCCGCCGATCTCGGCGCCAAGAATATCCGCGTCAACGCCATCTCGTCCGGGCCGATCAAGACACTGGCCGCCTCCGGCATCGGCGATTTCCGCTATATCTTGAAGTGGAACGAATACAACACGCCGCTGCGCCGCAACGTGACGCTGGAGGATGTCGGCAAGACCGGAGTCTATTTCCTCTCCGACATGGCGAGCGGCGTGACCGGCGAAGTGCACCACGTCGATGCCGGCTACCACATCGTTGGCATCAAGCACCCCGATGCGCCGGACTTTACCGTTGACTGATGGCCGCATCGGCAATGCCGCGGCCCACCATCTATTACATCCGCCACGGCGAGACCGACTGGAACGTCGCCGGCCGCCTGCAAGGCCGCCGCGACGTGCCGCTCAATGCGCGCGGCCGCGCGCAAGCCAGCCATTGCGGTGAAATCCTGCGCGGCCTGTTCGCGCAAAGTAGCCGCGATCCCGCCACGCTCGATTACGTATCGAGCCCGCTGGCGCGCGCTTGCCAGACCATGGAACTGGCGCGCGCGGCGCTCGGTCTTACGGCCGACGGTTACCGGAATGAGCCGCGGCTTGTTGAAATCGCCTTCGGCGATTGGGAGGGCTTCACGATCGCGCAACTGCATCAGCGCGATCCCGCCCGCATCGCGCAGCGCGAGCACGACAAATGGCATTTCGTGCCGCCGGGCGGCGAGAGCTATGAAATGGTGTCGGCGCGCATGCGCGACTGGTACGAAAGCCTGCGCGGCGACGCCGTGGTCACGGCGCATGGCGGCACCGCGCGCGGGTTGATCGCCCATCTCGGCATCGCCAAGCCGGCCGCCGCGCCCTTGCTCGATATTGAGCAGGGCATGGTCTATGTATTTCAGGGCGAAAGACTGACACGCTATACGTGACGATTCCTGCGTGCGGCCGGCATGCCGGGATGATCTGGGAAGAAAGATGCGATGAAAAGGCCCGTGGTCGGCGTTATCGGGAGCGCGCACCTTGCCGAAAATCGTTTTCCCGCCCAGCGTGTCGGCGAGCGAAACCTGTCGGCCGTGGCCGACGTCGCCGGCGCACTACCGCTGATCTTTGCCGGCGATCCCGCCCTCACGGATATCGACGCCTTGCTGGAAACGGTCGATGGCGTGCTGCTGACCGGTGCCCGCGCCAATATCCATCCGACATATTTCGGCGCCGAAGAACATCCAAGCTACGAGCCCTATGACAGGCGCCGTGACGCGCTGGCGCTGCAACTGGTCAAGGTTTGCGTCGAGCGCGGCGTGCCGCTGTTCGGCGTCTGCCGCGGCTTCCAGGAAATGAACGTGGCCTACGGCGGCTCGCTGCATCCGGAGATCAGGGATTTGCCCGGCCGCTTGAACCATCGCATGCCGCGGTTGCCGACCGGCGAAATCCATCCCGACCAGGAGGTGGTCTACGGCGAGCGTCATAATGTGCGCCTGGTACCGGGCGGCGTCTTCGCAAAGCTGCTGGGCCAGGAAACCATTCGCGTGAATTCGCTGCACGGCCAGGGCATTCTCGAGCCGGGCAAGCGCATCGTGGTCGAAGGGGTGGCGGAAGACGGCACCATCGAGGCGATCCGCATCGCCGATGCGCCGGGCTTTGCCTTGGGCGTGCAATGGCACGCCGAGTACGAACCGCAACGAAACCCCGTTAACCGCGCGCTGTTTCAGGCTTTCGGCGCGGCGGTGTCCGAACGCAAGCGCCGCGGTTGAGGACCCGGCGGCGGGCAAAGCCGGTGCTGGCGGGGTGATTTGACCGCGGTGCGGCCGCGCGTTACCAACCGCAGCGACAAGCGGATCATCCATGTCCTTCAACACCTTCGGCCATCTATTCCGGTTCACCAGCTTCGGCGAAAGCCACGGGGCGGCGATCGGCTGCGTGGTCGACGGCTGCCCGCCGCGCATTCCGCTCGAAGCCGCCGACATCCAGGCCTATCTCGACAAGCGCCGGCCGGGGCAGTCGCGTTTCACCACCCAGCGGCAGGAGCCGGACGCGGTGAAGATCATGTCCGGGGTGTTCACCGACGAGACAAGCGGCAAACAGGTGACCACCGGTACGCCGATCATGCTGCTGATCGAGAATGTCGATCAGCGCTCGAAGGACTATTCCGACATCAAGGACAAGTACCGGCCCGGCCACGCCGGCTACACCTACGACGTCAAATACGGCATCACCGATTATCGCGGCGGCGGGCGCGCTTCGGCGCGCGAGACCGCGGCGCGGGTCGCCGCCGGCGCCGTCGCGCGCAAGATCGTGCCCGGCCTCACCGTGCGCGGCGCGCTCATCCAGATGGGCCCGCACAAGGTCGACCGCGCGCGCTGGGACTGGAACGAGGTCGGCAACAATCCGTTCTTCTGCCCGGACGCCAAACAGGCGAAATTCTTCGAAAGCTATCTCGATGGCGTGCGCAAGGCGGGTTCCTCCTGCGGCGCGGTGATCGAGGTCGTGGCGGAGGGTGTGCCGGCGGGCTTGGGCGCGCCGGTCTATGCCAAGCTCGATGGCGATCTCGCCGGCGCGCTGATGGGCATCAATGCGGTCAAAGGCGTCGAGATCGGAGACGGCTTTTTAACCGCCGCCATGAGCGGCGAGGACAATGCCGACGAAATGCGCATGGGCAATGACGGCAAGCCGGTATTCCTGTCCAACCACGCCGGCGGCATTCTGGGCGGCATTTCCAGCGGACAGGCGGTTGTGGCGCGTTTCGCGGTGAAGCCGACCTCGTCGATTCTCACGCCGCGCAAAACCGTGGACCGCTACGGCCGCGACACCGACATCGTGACCAAGGGCCGTCACGATCCTTGCGTCGGCATCCGCGCGGTGCCGATCGGCGAAGCGATGGTGGCATGCGTGCTGGCCGATCACTATCTCATGCATCGCGGCCAGATGGGCGAAGGGACGGCGTGGCCGTTCACGCCGCCCGCCTGACGCCGCTTCAAGGAATAGCATGCCCGACACCCACAGCAGAGTCGATGCGGCGATCAAGGCCTTCGCCAAGGGCGAGATCGTTGTGGTCACCGACGACGACGATCGCGAGAACGAGGGCGACCTGTTCGTCGCCGCCTCGCTCTGCACGCCGGAAAAGATGACGTTCATCATCCGCAATACGTCGGGCATCGTCTGCGCCCCGCTCGGCGCCGAGCTTGCGCGCCGCCTGCGCCTCGACCCGATGGTGGCGGAAAACGATGCCCCGCTCGGCACCGCTTTCACCGTGTCCGTTGACGTGCGTCATGGCCTGACCACCGGCATCTCGGCCGAGGAGCGCTGCAACACCGTGCGCGCGCTCGCCAACGACAACAGCGGCGCTACCGATTTTGTGCGGCCCGGCCACGTGTTCCCGCTGGTGGCGCGGCAAGGCGGCGTGCTGATGCGTTCCGGCCATACCGAGGCCTGCGTCGATCTGTGCCGGCTGGCCGGATTGCCGCCGGTCGGCGTGCTGGCCGAGCTGATGAACGAGGACGGCACGATGACGCGCGGGCCTGGCGTTGCCGCATTCGCGCAAAAGCATAAGCTGACGCAGGTCTCGATCGACGAATTGATCGCCTACCGGCAAAACCGCGACAAGCTGGTCGAGCGAGTGGGCGAATTCCAGCTCGCGTCGGAAATCGGCCCGCTCAACGGCTATGCCTATGTCACCCCGTTCGACCGCGTGCACCACATGGCCTTCGTCTATGGCGAGATCGGCGACGGCAAAGAGGTGCTGGCGCGGCTGCACCGCGCCGACGTGATCGGCGACGTGTTCGGCGGCGCCAAGCCGATCCACAATGCGCTGACGCATTTCAAAGCGGCCGGCCGCGGCGTCATCGTTTATTTGCGCGATGGCACCGCCGGCGTGCCGGTGGCGGAAATTCCGCACGAAGACGGCACCGGCACGGAGGCCGCCCGTTCGCGGCAATGGCGCGAAATCGGGCTCGGCGCCCAGATCCTCAAGGATCTTGGCATCTCCTCGATCCGCCTGCTCAGTTCCAGCAAGCGCACTTATGTCGGCCTCGGCGGTTTCGGCATCGAGATCGTCGAGACCGAGCCGCTGGAAGGCTAATCTACGGCCTTTTTTTCGCCCCCGCCGCATGCCAACATTCTCGTATGGGGCGACTTCGGTCATATTTCGCCATCGTCGGCGCGGCCACTGCGGCGTTGACGCTCGCGGCTTTCGCCGTGCCCAACCTGCCTCGCCTCGCCGACAAAAGCCCAAGCGCCATTGCGGTCGACGTCGAACTGGTGCTCGCGGTCGACGTTTCCTATTCGATGGATCCGGACGAGCAGGCGCTGCAGCGCGACGGCTACGTCCAGGCGCTGACCTCGCGGGAATTCATGCAGGCGCTGCGCGAGGGCGCCAACGGCAAGATCGCCATCACCTATGTCGAATGGGCCGGCCAGTTCGACCAGAAGATCATCATGCCGTGGCGGCTGATCGAAGGTCCGGAATCGGCCGACGCGGTCGCTGCCGAGATCGCCGCCGTGCCTTACCGGCGCGCCTCGCGCACCTCGATTTCCGGCGCACTCACCTTCGCCAAGCCGCTGTTCGATAACAGCGGTTATCGCGGCCTGCGCCGGGTGATCGACGTGTCGGGTGACGGCGCCAACAATTCCGGCCCGCTGGTTGTGCCGACGCGCGACGAGGTGCTGGCCGCCGGCATCACCATCAACGGGCTGCCGATCATGCTCAAGCGGGCGACGCCCGGCACCATGGATATCGAAAACCTCGACATCTACTACGAGGATTGCGTGATCGGCGGGCCGGGCGCCTTCGTGGTGCCGATCCGCGAACGCGCGAAATTCATCGAGGCGACCCGCACCAAGCTGGTGTTGGAGGTGGCCGGCCGGCAGCCGGAGCCGCGCGTGGTGCCGGCGTCCGCGCAGGCGCCGCGCATTTCCTGCACCATCGGCGAGAAGATGTGGCAGGACCGCTGGGGCGGCCGGAATTTCGATTTTCAGTAGGCCTCTGCTGTCATGCCCCGCGAAGGCGGGGCATCCAGTAATCCCTGCGGGGATGTCTAATTACAATGCTGCGGAGTACTGGATCATCCGCTTTCGCGGATGATGACGGCCGAATTACCTTTCGAACTTCCCCACGATCTCCACGTGGAACGAATAGCGGAACTGATCGACCGGCGTGACGCCCACGAACTTGTAGCCGCCGTCCACCAGAATGCGGGCGTCGCGCGCGAATGTCGTCGCATCGCAGGACACCGCCACCACCACCGGCACGGCGCTTTTGGTGAGTTCGCGCGCTTGCGCCTCGGCGCCTTGGCGCGGCGGATCGAACACCACGGCATCGAAACTCTTGAGCTCCGCGGCCATGAACGGGCGGCGGAACAGGTCGCGCGTTGTCGCCTCCACCGGCTTCAAGCCGCTGGTCTTTCCGGCAGCCTGCGCAAGTGCCTTCACAGCGCTTGCCTCGTTATCGGCCGCGGTTACGCGCGCGCTCTCGGCCAGCCGCAGGGCAAAGGTGCCAATGCCGCAAAACAGGTCGGCGACGCGCTTGGCGCCGCCCACATGATCGGCGACCAGCCGCGCCAGCGTCGCTTCGCCTTCGGCGGTCGCCTGCAGGAACGCGCCCGGCGGCAGCGGCACCTGGGCACGCCCGACTTGCAGCATGGGCTGTGCGGGTTGCGCCACCAGTTCGCCGTGCCGGGTGATGCGCGCGAGCTTGTGCTTGTCGGCGACGCCGGCGAGCGCCGTCGCGCGCCCGGAACTGAGCGGGCCGGAGCCGCGCACGTCCACATCCATCCCGGAATCGGTCGCCGTCACCTGGATGTCGAGCGGCTTGTTGGCGGGCTTGAGAATTTCGGCGATCGCCCAGGCCGCAGGGATCGCACCATCGAGGCCGGGCGCCAGGATCGGGCAACGGTCGATGGCGACGATGTGATGGGCGCGCGGCGCCGTGAAGCCGACTTCCAACAGGTCCCGCGTGCCGCGCCGCGCATGCAGCACGCAGCGCCTACGGCCAGCCCCGTGCGCGTCGATCAGCGGCGCGAGCGGCGCCACCAGCCCGGCTTGGGCGAGCGCCTCGGCCACCAGCCCGCGTTTCCATAAATGATATTCGGCCAGCGACCAGTGCTGCATGGCGCAGCCGCCGCATTGAGTGAAATGCTTGCAGATCGGGGCCACGCGCTCGTGGCTCGGCTTGTCGACATGATCGAGGTGGCGGCGGTCGGGATGGCCGGCGATCGGCTCGACCGTGACCATTTCGCCCGGCAGCGTGTAGGGCACATAGACCGGCCCGGCGGCCGTGTCGGCGATGCCGTCGCCGCGATGGCCGAGGCCGCTGATGGTGAGCTGTTCAGTCACTTGGCGGCTCCGAGCAGGAACTCGGCATTGCCGTCGCCGCCGGCGATCGGCGAGGGGATGATGCCGATGACGCGCCAGCCGAGCGAGGCGACGAAGGCGGATAGGTCGGCGCAGACTGCGGCGTGCACGGCGGGTTCGCGCACGATGCCTTTCTTGAGTTGGGCGCGGCCGGCCTCGAATTGCGGCTTGATCAACGCGATGAGTTGCGCGGGCGCTGTCGCCAGCGCGAGCGCGGCCGGCAGTACCAGTTTGAGCGAGATGAAGCTGACATCGACCGTGACGAGATCCGGCGGCTCATCCAATTGAGCAGGGGTCAGCGTGCGGATGTCGGTCTGTTCGAGCGAAATTACCTCGGGGCGCGCGCGCAACGATTTCATGCAATTGCCCGCGCCCGACATCGACCGCGTAGATTTTGCGCGCGCCGCGTTGCAGCAGCACTTGCGTAAAGCCGCCGGTGGAAGCCCCGACATCGAGGCAGACGCGGCCCTTCGGATCGAATTTGAAATGATCGAGCGCGGCCGCGAGTTTCACCCCGCCGCGCGACACATAAGGATGCGCCGGCGTCGCACGAAGTGTGGCATCCAGCGCAATTTCCTCCGACGCCTTGCGCACGGTGGCGTCGTTGGCGGTGACCAAGCCGGCCTCGATCGCGGCCTGCGCCTTGGCGCGGCTGTCGAACAGGCCGCGCTCGACCAGCAGGCGATCGGCGCGTTGGCGAACAGTCATAAAATGGATCTTACGCCAGCTTCACCGTCTCGGCGGCGGCATCCTTGCCCAGCGCCTCGAACACCTTGGCGACGATGGCCGGAGCGTCGAGACCGGCGGTGGCGTACATCGCGGCCGGCGTGTCCTGATCGACAAAGACATCCGGCAGCACCATGCAGCGCACCTTGCAGCCGGCGTCGAGCACGCCGTGCTCGGCCAGCGCCTGCAGCACATAGGAGCCGAAGCCGCCGATCGAGCCTTCCTCGATGGTCACCAGCACCTCGTGCTCGCGCGCCAGCCGCAGCAGCAGATCGGTGTCGAGCGGCTTGGCGAAACGCGCATCGGCGACCGTGCTCGACAGGCCGAGCGCGGCCAGTTCGTCGGCGGCCTTCAAGGTTTCGCCGAGCCGTCCGCCATAGGAGAGCAGCGCCACCTTGTGGCCTTCGCGCAAAATGCGGCCCTTGCCGATTTCGAGCGGTATGCCTTGCGCCGGCATCGGCACGCCCAGGCCTTCGCCGCGCGGATAACGCAGCGCGGACGGCCGGTCGTCGATCGCCACTTGCGTCGCCACCATATGCACCAGCTCGGCCTCATCGGCCGCCGCCATCAGCACGAAGCCGGGCAGGCAGCCGAGATAGGCGACGTCGAACGCCCCGGCATGGGTCGGGCCGTCGGCGCCGACCAGGCCGGCGCGGTCAATGGCGAAGCGCACCGGCAGGCGCTGGATGGCGACGTCATGCACCACCTGGTCGTAGGCGCGCTGCAGGAACGTCGAATAAATCGCAACGAACGGCTTAAAGCCTTCCGCCGCCAAACCGCCGGCGAAGGTGACGGCGTGCTGCTCGGCAATGCCGACATCGAAGCAGCGATTGGGAAATTCCGCGGCGAATAGGTCGAGCCCGGTGCCGGACGGCATGGCCGCGGTGATGGCGACGACATGATCGTCCTTGCGCGCTTCCTTGATCAGGCTTTCGGCGAACACCTTGGTGTATTGCGGCGCATCGCCCTTCGATTTCGCCTGCGCGCCGGTCGCGACGTCGAACTTGACCACGCCATGATATTTGTCGGCCGAGGTTTCCGCCGGCGCGTAGCCTTTGCCCTTCTGCGTCACCACGTGCACCATGATCGGGCCGGCCTCGGCGTCGCGCACGTTGCGCAGCACCGGCAGCAGGTGGTCGAGATTGTGGCCGTCGATCGGCCCGACGTAATAGATGCCGAGTTCCTCGAACAGCGTGCCGCCGGTGACATAGCCGCGCGCGTGCTCGATCGCGCGGGTGATGGCGCGGTCCCAGCTCTTGGGCAGATGATGGGTGAGCTGCTTGCCGACGTCGCGCAGCTTGAGATAGGTGTGGCCGGAGCCGAGGCGGGCGAGATAGGCCGACATGGCGCCGACCGGCGGCGCGATCGACATGTCGTTGTCGTTGAGAATGATGATGAGGCGCTCATTGCGCGCGCCGGCATTGTTCAGCGCCTCATAGGCCATGCCGGCCGACATGGCGCCGTCGCCGATCACGCAGATGACGTTGTTTTTCTTGCCGGCGAGATCGCGCGCCACCGCCATGCCGAGACCGGCTGAGATCGAAGTGGAGGAATGCGCGGCGCCGAACGGGTCGTATTCGCTCTCGGCGCGCTTGGTGAAACCGGACAGTCCGCCGCCCTGCCGTAGCGTGCGGATGCGGTCGCGCCGGCCGGTCAGAATCTTATGCGGATAGCTCTGGTGGCCGACGTCCCAGATCAGCCGGTCGGTGGGGGTGTCGAACACGGCATGCAGCGCGACCGTCAGCTCGACCACGCCGAGGCCGGCGCCGAGATGGCCGCCGGTCTTGGCCACCGCGTCGATGGTTTCCCGCCGCAGTTCTTCGGCCAGCTGGCCAAGCTGCTCCGCCGACAGGTTCTTCATGTCGCGCGGCAGATGGATGCGGTCGAGCAATGGGGTCTTGGAGGCCTCTGGCAAACGTCACTCCACAGCGGGGTAGGGCGCGCCATTTGGCCGCCCTGGCGGTGTTTATGACGCTTACACCAATATTACGCCAGCGGGCAATTCAACCCGGGGCCGCAGCGCCTTATGCTGGCCCCGTTTTCGCCGCCATTGCGGCGACGAGCGGAGTGCCCGCGGCTTGCTGGCCTGGAGTCGCCGGGGGCTGGCCAATGGGGGCGGCGGAAGCGCCCGCGCCGTCAATCGACGTCGAGCGGTTCGCTGCCGGTCGGCTTGCCGGAGCTGTCGAGGGTGATCTTCTCCACCCGTGCCTCCGCCTGCCGCAGCAATTCCTCGCAGCGCTTCTTGAGCGCCTCGCCGCGCTCGTAGATCGCCACCGATTCCTCGAGCGGCACCTTGCCTTCCTCCAGCCGCTTGACGATCGATTCCAGTTCCTCGATCGCCCGCTCGAAGGGCATTTTCTTCACGTCGGTATTGGTGGTGTCGGCCATTTGATGACATCTTGCGATGAATGCTCGGCCATGACATAGCGCAGTTTGCAAGGAGCGCCTAGCGCGCCAAGGCTGATCCGCACAGATGACCGATCTCAAGGACAGGATCGTATTGGTGACCGGCGCGGCTGGCGCGGTCGGGAGCGCCGTGGTGGCCGCAGTCAGGCGCGCCGGCGGTACGGCGATCACCACCGATCTTGGCCATAGCGCCGGCATTGACGCGGAGCTCGACGTGACCGCGGAGGCCGATTGGCAGCGCGTCGCCGCCGACATCGAGCGCCGGCACGGCCGGCTCGACGGGCTGGTGAATGCCGCCGGCATCGTCGCGCTCGGCAGTATCGAGCAACTCGACTTCGCCACCTGGCGGCGCGTGCTCGCGGTCAATCTCGACGGCGCCTTTCTCGGCTGCAAATATTCGTTCCCGCTGCTGCGCAAGAACGGCGGCGCGATCGTCAATCTGTCGTCGGTGTCCGGCCTAGTCGGCGGGCACAATCTCGCCGCCTACAATGCCTCCAAGGGCGGGCTGTCGCTGCTGACCAAATCGGTGGCGCTCCATGGCGCGCGGCTCAAGCCGCCGGTGCGCTGCAATGCCGTGTGCCCGGCGTTTCTGCAAGGGCCGATGGTCGACACCATCGTGCAAAGCGCACGCGATCCGCAAACGGCGCGCGAAAAACTGCCGCGCGACATTCCGCTCGGCCGTTTGGGCAAACCGGCGGAGGTCGCCGATCTCTGCGTCTATCTGCTGTCGGACGAAGCGGCCTTCATCACCGGCGCGGATCTGCCGATCGACGGCGGGCTGACGGCACGGTGAGAATTCCTGAAAGGCGAGTCATATGAACGCAAGAACTCACGGGGACCTGGCGGCTGTTAACCGCGGTGATGGAAGACGTCGAGAGCAGCGTGCAATCCCGCCCGTGGGGCGAACGTCCCAACGGCTGGCTCATTCTCACGCCTGCGGCAAGGTGGATGGTTATTCAGACGGCTGAAGGGCGGCCACCGCGCCCAAGACGATGCAGAGCGCGCCGCCGCATTTCGATCGATGCTGGCCTATTCCGGCACCTACCGCGTCGATGGCGACAAGATCATCGTCGACGTCGATATCAGTTGGGATGAAGCCTGGATCGGCACCGAGCAAATCCGGCTCTTCAAATTGGAGGGCGACCGGCTGCATATCGAGGCCCTGCCGCAGCCTTATGCGAATTTCGGCGGCAAGGTCATGCGCGGTCTGTTGACCTGGGAACGGGATAGTTAGGTTTTTACCCCCGCATCAGCGCGGTGACATGCGCCGCCACCGAGCGCGCCAGCCCCTGCAAATCGTAGCCGCCTTCCAGGAGCGAAACGATGCGCCCTTGCGCGCTTGAGTTGGCGATCTCCATCAGCTTTTTGGTGACCCAGGTGTAATCGGCTTCCACCAAATTGAGATTGGCGAGCGGATCGCGGGTGTGCGCGTCGAAGCCGGCCGAGATCACCAGGATGTCGGGTTTGAAGTCGCGCAGGCGCGGCAGGATCGCGGTCTCGAACGCCTCGCGGAAGGCGTCGCCGCCGTCGCCGGCCGACAGCGGCGCGTTGACGATGTTGTTGTGCTCGCCGCTCTCGCCCACCGCGCCGGTGCCGGGATAAAGCGGCATCTCGTGAGTGGAGCAGTACATGACGGTCTTGTCCGACCAGAAGATGTCCTGCGAGCCGTTGCCGTGATGCACGTCGAAATCGACAATCGCCGCGCGCTCGACCTCATAGCGATTCCGCGCATAGCGCGCTGCGATCGCCGCGTTGTTGAACAGGCAAAAGCCCATCGGCCGCACTCTCTCGGCGTGATGGCCGGGCGGACGAATGGCGACAAAGGCGTTGGCCGCTTTCTGGTTCATCACTTCGTCGACCGCGCGCATGGCGCCGCCGGCGGCGCGCAAAGCCGCTTCGAAGCTGCCCGGCGACATCGAGGTGTCGGCGTCGATCTGCACCAGGCCTGCCTCCGGCGAGGCGTCGCGGATCGCCTCGACGTATTCCATCGGGTGGGCGAGCGCGACGATTTCGAGCGGCGCGCGCGGCGCCTGCTCGCGCGCCAGCGTCTGGAAGCGCTCGTCCTCGAGCGCCTGCTCGATCGCGCGCAAACGGTCCGGCCGCTCGGGATGACCGGAGCCGGTCTGGTGATCGAGGCAGGCGGGATGGCTGAGCAGCAGGGTGGACATGGTCGGGTTTTAACGCGGCACGATAGTGGTACGCAAACATCTCTACTGTCGTCCCCGCGAAGGCGGGGACCCATACGCCGCAGCATCTCGATAGGCTGCGGAGTATGGGTCCCGGGCCTCGCTTGCGCTCGCCCGGGACGACAGCAACTAAACCTTCGCTTTAAGGCTTACGCCCGGCGGCGGCGGGCTAGTGTCGGGCACGAAGAAATCCACCTGCAGCGGCTGGCTCGGATCGACGCGGTAGCGGTCGAAGTCGCTGACGCCTTCGCCGGCCAGGAACGTATCGTCGATCAGGAAATTGCCGGTGAAGCTTTTGGGCTTGTGGAAGATGCGATAGGCGGCTTCCGCCAGAATCTCCGGCGTGCGCGACATGCGCATGATGGCGTCGCCGCCGAGCAGGTTCTTGATCGCGGCGGTGGCGATGGTGGTGCGCGGCCACAGCGCGTTGACCGCGATCTTGCCGCGCTGCTCGCCGGCAAGCCCCAGCACCACCAGGCTCATGCCGAATTTCGCCATGGCATAGGCGGTGGCGGGCGCAAACCATTTCTCCTTCATGTCGAGCGGCGGCGACAGCATCAAGATGTGCGGGTTTTCCGCCTTGGCGAGATAAGGCAGCGCGTATTTCGACACCATGAAGGTGCCGCGCGCGTTGATCTGCTGCATGAGATCGTAGCGGCGCATGTCGGTCTGCGCGACCGGCGTGAGCTGGATCGCGCTCGCATTGTTGACCACGATATCGATGCCGCCGAACTGCGCCGCGGTCTGCTCGATCGCCGCCTTCACCGCCGCTTCCTCGCGCACGTCCACGGCGAGCGGCAAGGCGTGACCGCCAGCCTGCTCGATCGCGGCGGCAGCGGTGTGGATGGTGCCTTCGAGCTTGGGGTGCGGCTCCACGGTCTTGGCGGCGATGGCGATATTGGCGCCGTCGGCGGCGGCTTTGAGCGCGATCGCGAGGCCAATGCCGCGCGAGCCGCCGGTGATGAAAAGCGTCTTGCCCTTGAGCGACATGGTTCAGCCCCTGTTACCTCTTGCGCATCATGAACGCTTCGAACGCCGCGCGCGCTTCCGCCGATTGCAGGCGGGTCTTGAACAGTTCGGCTTCCTCGTCGATGCGCTTGACGATTTCGTCCGCTGAACCGCGCATCAGACGGCGCGACGCCACGACGCCCTGCGGCGGCAAGGCGGCGATTTCGCGCGCGGCCTTTATCGCTTCGCCTTCGACCGCATCGGCTGTGACCACGGTGTTCACCAGGCCGGCGGCTTGCGCCGCCTCGGCGGCGAGCGGGCGCCCCATCACCAGCAGCGAAAACGCGCGCGGTAGGCCCATCAGCCGCGGCGCGAGCAGGCTGGAACCGGCTTCCGGCACCAGGCCGAGGCTGACGAAGGGCGTGGAAAAGCGCGCATCGGCTGCCGCCACCACATGATCGCAATGCATCAGCATGGTGGTGCCGACGCCGACCGCGTTGCCCTGCACGGCGGCGACCAGCGGCTTCTCGCAACGCGCCAGCGCGTAAAGAAAGCGCAGGATCGGCGCCCCAAGCGCGCCGCTTCCCATCGCCATGTTGAGGAAATCGCCGATGTCGTTGCCGGCGCAAAAGCCGTTGGACTGGCCGGCGATCAGCAGGCAGCGCAGCCTTAAGTCTTTTCCGGCGCCTTCGATGGCCTCGGCCATGGCGTCGTACATTGCCAGGGTCAGCGCGTTTTTCTTTTCCGGACGGTTCATCCGCACGGTGCGGACCGGCCCATCGTCCGTGACAACGACCAATTCGGTCATGGTTTATTCCGCCAACGCGGCTTGCGCGCCGGTGATGCTGTCGGCGCCTTCGGTGACGCCGCGTTCGAGGCCGGCAGCCTGCACGGCGATGTTCTCGGCGAAAAATCGCGCCAGTGCGCTGCGCGCCGCCGCATCGCCACTATCGCGCAAGGCCGCAAGCGCCTGCTCGGCCAGCATGCAGCCGCCGGCGGCAGTGCCGAACAGCCGCAAATACGGCGTCGCGCCCGCCAGCGCCGCGTCCGACGATTTCTGCGCCAGCAGCCATTGCGTGGCGCGCGCGAGGCTGTCGACCGCTTCGCCAAGCCGCGCCGCGGTCTCGCCGAAGGCCGGCGCGTTGCTCGCCTTCACCGCCGCCACCGTGGCGCGCAATTCGTCGAGATAGGCGGCAACGGCCCCGCCGCCGTCGAGCGGCAACTTGCGCGTCACCAGGTCGATGGCCTGGATGCCGTTGGTGCCTTCATAGATCGTGGCGATGCGCGCGTCGCGATAATGCTGGGCGGCGCCGGTCTCCTCGATAAAGCCCATGCCGCCATGCACCTGCACGCCGAGCGAAGCGACCTCGATGCCGATATCGGTGGAGAACGCCTTGGCGACCGGCGTGAGCAGCGAGGCGCGTTCATGCCCGGCCTTGCGCGCGGCCTCGCTCTTGCCGCGCTGCGAGCGGTCGATCGCCACCGCGGTCGCGTAGCAGATCGTGCGCGCGGCGCCGGTCAAGGCGCGCATGGTCAGCAGCATGCGTTTCACGTCGGGGTAATGGATGATCGTGCCGCCGGCGCCCTGCTTGCGCTCGCGCGCATAGGCGAGCGCCTGCTGGGTGGCCAGTTCCGCGATCGCCACGCCCTGCAAGCCGACCGCCAGCCGCGTGCGGTTCATCATCGTGAACATGCAGTGCATGCCCTTGTGCTCTTCGCCGATGAGGAAACCGGCGGCGCCGCCCTGGTCGCCATAAATCATGGTGCAGGTGGGCGAGGCGTTGATGCCGAGCTTGTGCTCGATCGAATGCGCGCGCACGTCGTTGCGCTGGCCCAAGGTTCCGTCGCCGTTGAGCATGACCTTCGGCACCAGGAAAAGCGACAGGCCCTTCGTTCCGGGCGGCGCATCGGGCAGTCGCGCCAGCACGAAATGAATGATGTTGGGGGTTAAGTCGTGCTCGCCATAGGTGATGAAAATCTTCGAGCCGGTGACGCGGTAAGTCCCGTCGGGCGCGCGCGTCGCGCGCGTTCGCAGCGCGCCCACATCGGAGCCGGCCTGCGGTTCGGTGAGCTGCATGGTGCCCATCCACTCGCCGCTGATCAGCTTGCCGAGGTAACGCGCTTTGAGATCGTGACTGCCATAGGCCGCGAGCGCATCGATCGCCGCCATGGTCAGCGCCGGGCCGATGCCGAAGGCCATGGAGCCGGAATTCCACATCTCGATGCAGGCGGCGTTCACCGCGTGCGGCAGTTCCTGGCCGCCGAATTCGGCCGGCGCGGCGAGGCCATTCCAGCCGGCGGCGGCCCAGGCGGTGTAGGCCTCTTTCCAGCCCGGCGGCGTGCGGACGGCGCCGTCCTGGAACGGGGTGCCGAACTTGTCGCCGACCCGATTGAGCGGCGCGATCACGTCGCCGGCAAAGCGGCCGGCTTCCTCCAGCACGGAGTTGACCACGTCCTCGTCGAGATCGCCGTAAAGCCCTTCCGCCAGCGCGGCTTTGAAGCCGGCGGCGTGCTGGAGCGCAAAAGCGATGTCGGCGACGGGGGCCCGGTAGGTCATGGTTCATCCTAGCCGGGGCCCGGTGCGGGTCAACGCAAGGCCAGAAATTCCAGGTTTTTTCAATGGAATGCGCCGGTGCGGGCGTTGATCGGGCAGGGCGCTGCCGCTATGGTCCGCGCGGCGCGCGCGATTTCATGCTTCGGCGCGACTATTCAGCCGGTATTGGGGCGTAGCCAAGCGGTAAGGCAGCGGATTTTGATTCCGCCATTCGGAGGTTCGATTCCTCCCGCCCCAGCCAGTCGACCAAGTCATTGATATTGCATAGCAATTACAATTTATGGCGAGGCAAATTTCGCGCGATTTTGCGCCACTTTCGCGGCGTTACACGCAATCGAATTATCGTGAGAGACGGGAATAAACGTTGTCTCACCGACAGCGGGCGCGACTATCTCTCGGCGGCCATTTCGTGGTTGACTTTTTTCGTCGCGATGCATCGCCGACGCAGAGTGAAAAACATATTGACCGTGCGGTGCGTACAATCGGACGGAGGATTTGTTCTCAGCGAAAGCCGAGCAGCGCGCGCTGCTCAGCCCAGTCGGCCGGCAGATGCGCGGTCAGTCGCATCAACTTCGTGGCATTGAGTTGTGGCGGTTGCCGTCCGTTGATGATTTGTCCCTGTCGTAAATTTTATCCGATTGGCGTGAGACGTAGAATCAGGTGATCCTTTGCGGGATGTTGGATCTCTGCAGACTAATTCTTGGGACTATCGTCGATCTGTTCCGGCCGCGCGTAGCGATGGAAGCCGAGATCTGGTGTTGCGACAGCAGATCGTCGTGCTGCGACGGGGCAGGGCCAGTCGGGTTCCATTTTTACCATCGACAAAATGGTCTTGGGTTGGGTCTGCCATTTGTTTCCGAAAGCCCGCGATGCACTTGCCATCGTGCGGCCGGACACCGTGGTCCGGTGGCATCGCGCAGGTTTCCGGTGTTACTGGCGCTGGAAGTCGAGGCCTCGCCGGGGCCGCCCCGGGGTGCCCGCTGCGATCCGGCAGTTGATCCGGGAGATGAGCGTTGCCAATCCGTTGTGGGGCGCGCCTCGCATACACGGTGAACTGGTCAAGCTCGGCATCGACATTGGCCAGACCAGCGTTGCCAAGTATATGGCGCGAAGGAGGGACCACCATCCCAGGGCTGGAAGACATTCCTGCACAATCATGCGGATGGCATTGCGGCGATGGACCTGTTTGTCGTTCCGACCGTGTCCTTTCGGCTGCTGTATGGGCTGCTGATCATGGGGCACGGCCGGCGACAAATTCTGTGGCTCGGCGTCACGGCGCATCCAACGGCGGAATGGATCGCTAATCAATTGACAGCGGCCTGTGGCTGGGAGCAAGTCCCTCGCTATCTGATCCGTGATCGTGATGCTTGTTACGGCAGTATATTTATCCGCCGGGTTCGATCGCTTGGCATTCGCGATCGTCCTATTTCTGCACGCTCGCCGTGGCAGAACGGATATGCCGAGCGACTGATCGGCTCAATCCGCCGGGAATGCCTCGACCATATCGTGGTCACAGGCGAGCAGCATCTTCGCCACGTCCTTCAGTGCTACATGGAATATTACAATGCGATGCGCACGCACCTCTCATTAGGCAAGGACGCGCCCAATAGAAGGGCAATTCAGCGCTATGGGCCTATCGAAGTGCGGTCTATACTCGGTGGACTGCACCATCAGTACGTGCGGATCTGATTTGCGGTAGGGACAAGGGGCTATCGTTACGCTCTGAAGCCGGCTTAAAGCTAGGGCTAGGCCTATTTTTCAAACATGCAATAGTCGGCTAGTTTCTTTGGCTGGGAATCGTCCGTTCATGACAGATAGCGCACGATTTTCGGACTGGGCGGCGCTAGATAAACCAACGCAGACCATAGTCGCGGCGACCGCAATTGACAGAGCTCGCCGGCTCGAGCCGCAACTCCACGCGTTCGTCGAAATACAATGTCCCGACATAGCGCCGTCGTCCAGCGGATCACTTGCATACGTTCCATATGCGGCCAAGGACTTGATTGTCGCGCCGAAACATAAGCCGCATTGCGGCCTGGCAGATGTTTTGGATTTTGGATTGAACGGCTACGCCGATGTTTTGCGACTCCTCGATGATGCCGGGGCATGCCGCGTCGGCTTCACGGCAATGACGGAGCTTGCCTACGAGCCGTCCGGCTACAACGCCGTTTGCGCTTACCCGCGGAATCCTTGGAATCTTGATTTCATTACGGGCGGATCGTCATCTGGATCGGCGGTTGCTGTTACCAGCGGAGCGGCGACGATAGCGCTGGGTTCGGATACCGGTGGATCAATTCGAATTCCTTCGCATTGCACGGGCGCAACCGGATGGAAGCCGAGCTGGGGTGCGGTGAGCGTGGCCGGCGCATTGCCTCTTGCTCCATTCCTTGATTGCGTCGGACTACTCGCGCGCAGCGCTGCCGATCTCGCTTCGGCGGCCGTGGTGCTGGCGGCGACCGTTGTTCCGCAACGTGCAATTGAGAGCGTCGTCGTGTTGGCCGATGCTCTTCGCGGCGCAGTACCGTCAGTACGCAACCCTTGCCAAAACGGTATTGATGCAATCCACGCCTGCGGCGTTGCCATATCGCACGTCGAGGGACTGCCGGCGATGTAGGCAATCGATGCGCATGCCATGATTGTCATGCAAGGTGAGGCGGCAAGGGTTCATGCGGCCCGGCTTGATCACCCGGCGATCAGCCCAGTTCTGCGCAGGCGGCTTGCGAAAGGTTTGACAATCGATGACGCAATGATCTCAGTTAATCGTGCCGCTCGGCCGCAATTGGTCAAAGACTTTAACGAGCAGGTCTTAGGCAAGGCCGATGCGGCGATTTTGCCGGTAATGGCGATCCGTACACCTCCGCTTTCGGAAGCCGATCCGGCTTCGCCAACATTCAGCGCTCGCCAGCTCTATGAACTTAGTGGCTACACCCGCTTCGTGAATATGCTGGGATTTCCTGCGGTGTCAATTCCGGTAGGCTTCGATGATCGCGGATTGCCCGTCGCGTTGCAGATGGTAGGCCGTGCTGGTAGCGATTTTGCTCTCATCGCACTCGCCATGAGAGTGCAGGAAAAGACCGATTGGCATGGACGTATTCCAACCGCTATTGGCGATCTCCTCGACCGCAGCGAAGGATTGCTTGCATGATTGCTCCACCCGACACGTCGGCGCTCTCGCATCTGCGGGTGCTTGACCTGACGCGGGCTCGCGCGGGCCCGACCTGCTGCCGCATCCTGGCGGATTTTGGTGCCGACGTTCTCAAGATCGACGCTCCACCTGGCGTCGATCCAAACGAGGGCATGAGCGGCGCGCGGGATGGCTACGATATGATTAATCTGCACCGCAATAAGCGGTCGCTGACGCTCAATCTCAAGGAAAACGAAGGCCGCGAGATCTTTTTACGTTTGGCGCGGAAGGCGGACGTCGTCGTCGAGAATTTTCGCCCAGATGTCAAAGAACGACTTGGCATTGGATACGAAGCGTTGCGCCGGCCAATCCGCGAATCATTCTCGCCTCGATCTCCGGTTTTGGGCAGACCGGGCCGTATCGCCTGCGTGCCGGCTTCGATCAAATTGCGCAGGGAATGGGCGGATTAATGTGGGTGACCGGCTTTCCGGGTCGAGGGGCCGATGCGCGCCGGAATTGCTATCGCGGATTCGTCGGCTGGGGTTTATGCGGCAACCGGAATTCTTATTGCGCTCGCAGAGCGCGAGCGGTCCGGGCTTGGCCAGTGGGTTCAGACTTCACTACTGCAAGCGCAAATCGCAATGATGGATTTCCAGGCAGCGCGTTACCTAGTGGATGCTGAAGTGGCGGGGCAGGCTGGCAATGAACACCCGTATTCAACACCAATGGGGGTGATGAAGACAGCCAATGGTTACATTAATATTGGCGTCGGCGGTGACGGCCAATGGCGCGCGCTTTGTAAAGCACTAGAGCGGCCCGATCTTGCCGCAAGCCCTGACTATGCAACGTTGGCCGATCGGTTTCGCAACCGGCCAAAACTTATGACATTGCTCGACGCAATATTTCTTGACGGGGACATCGGACGAATGGCTCGGCAAGCTGGAAGCGGCCGGAGTGCCAGCGGGGCCTATTTACAAGATGGATGAGGTGTTCGCCGACCCGCAGGTTCAACATCTCGGCATCGCCGTTCCATGTCGACATGACGCGCGAGGCGATATCGCCATCGTTGGACAGCCGGTCGATTTATCGCGTACGCCGCCGAGCATTGTGACAATGACTCCGGAGGCCGGCGAGCATACTGAACAAGTCCTGCGCGAGCTGGAATATAGCGATGCGGATATCCAGCGGCTGCGAGACGCCAAGATCGTGTGATGGTGAAGCCATGGCGAATGTATTGGTAACGGGTGCCAGTGGATTTCTTGGCGCGGCCGTAATGGCACGGCTCCTGACAGCCGGCCACCATGCAGTCGGGCTCGATCCGGCGCCGGCACCCGATGCGGTACGACGCCATGTTATCGATGATCTGTCGGACCGGCTGCGGCTAAGCGGATCTGCTGGGCGCGGAACAGATTACCCATGTCATTCATTCCGGCGGCGTGTCGGGCCCGATGGTTCTTGCCGACGATCCAGCTCGCGTCATGGAGATCAATGTTGCGGGTAGCCTCAACCTGCTGTTGGCGTCGCTCGGAAGCGTGAAGACATTTATATATTGCTCGTCCGTGTCGGCCGTCGGCGAATTCTATGAGACCGATCCGATCAGCGTCGATTATCCGCTTCAGCCCACGAGCGCCTACGGTTGCTCGAAAGCGGCGATGGACATGGTGCTGCGCGGACTGTGGCGGCGCGTTCCGCTCGATCTCTGTTCGCTCCGCTTCACCAGCATTTATGGACCTGGCCGGCGCACGCGGTTTGTCGTTGACGACATCGTGGCCGCGGCGGCGCAAGGCGAGCCGGCATCGGTCGAGCCGACGACCGATTGGCCCTATGTCTATGTCGACGACGCCGCGGACGCCGCTGTGGCAGCCTGCTTCTCGGCCCGGCGCCGCCAACTGTTTTATTTCATCGCCTATCCCGAACAGGTCACGTTGGAGGATTTCGCCGAAGCCGCGGCCCAAGCGGGAAAGCCAGTGCAACTCGTGATTGATGCCGACGCGCCCGCGCGTTCAACGGGGGCCGGTCGACATCGGACCGGCGCAGCGGGATTTTGGCTTTGCGCCTCGGAGTCGATCATCGGGAAGGCATTTGCCGAATGCTGGCCGAGCGTCTTCGCCACGCCGGCATAGCGAGGCCTGACACGTACTTGTGTCGCCCACCGGACGCCGTCATAGTTCGGCGATAGAAGTCTCCGACCTGCCGGAAATAAAATGTCAGTTTGGTTCACGCGGCGGCATCTGCCGCTATTGTCACGGATGTTGCGGATGGATCTTAATTTTGCTGGCAAGACCGCGCTGATTACCGGCGCATCCAAGGGCATCGGCCGCGCCGCAGCCGAAGGCCTGGCGCAAGAGGGTTGCAACGTTATTCTTGTGTCGCGCACCGCCGTTGATCTCGCCGCCGCAAAAGAAACGATTGCGCGTAAGGCGGCCAAAGTTCGGATTGACACCGTCGCCGCCGATCTGTCGGACAGTCACAGCGTCGATCGGCTCGCCGTTGAGTTTCCGCACATCGACATTCTGGTGAACAATGCCGGCGCCATCCCAGGCGGAAAGCTTCTTGACATTGACGAGAAGACCTGGCGCAAGGCGTGGGATCTCAAGGTTTTCGGATACATCAATATGTGCCGAGCCTTTTATGCGCTGATGAAGGCGCGCGGCTCGGGAGTGATCATCAACGTCACCGGTAATGCCGCCCAGACCCACGATCCGGAATATATCTGTGGCGTTGCCGGCAATGCGGCGCTGACGGCATTCAGCCAGTCACTGGGCAGCGTCAGCCCGCAGGATGGAATCCGGGTCATCTCGGTCAATCCCGGTCCGGTTGAAACCGAGCGGTTGGTTGGGCTCATGAGAAAGAAGGCGAAGGATCGCACTGGCGATTCCGAGAATTGGCGTGAGTTGTTCAATCCGTTGCCGTTCGGACGCGCTTGTGCGCCGGAAGAGGTTGGCACCATGATCGCCTTCCTGGCGTCCGAGCATTGCAGCTATAATAGCGGGTCGGTTGTGACTATTGACGCCGGCGTGTCGGCGCGCAGCTTTAACTTCTGAAATTCACGAACGCGAGGGCAACCATGCCGCACCTGACAACTGACGATGGAATCAAGCTTTATTATGAGGAGGTCGGCAGCGGAATTCCGGTCGTCTTGGTGCACGAATTCGCCGGTGACCTGCGCTCCTATGAGATGCAGATGCGCTATTTCGGTCAACGGTATCGTTGCATCGCCTACAACGCGAGAGGATATCCGCCATCCGACGTGCCCAATGATGGAGAGGGTTACTCGCAGGAGCGGGCGCGTGACGACATCCGTGCGGTGCTTGACGCACTCAAAATCGACAAGGCGCATATCGTTGGATTGTCCATGGGCGGTTTTGCGACGCTGCATTTCGGTTTTACGTACCCGGACCGCGCGCGCTCGCTGGTGATCGCAGGCTGCGGTTACGGTGCGACACCGGATAAACGCGCCCAATTCGCCGAAGAAGCCGAAGCTGCCGCCAAGAATTTCGAGCAGCAAGGTATGGCAAAGGCTGCCGAAGGTTACGCGCTCGGGCCAACACGCGTACAATTTCAGAACAAGGATCCGCGCGGCTGGCGCGAGTTCGCGGATCAACTCGAACAGAATTCAACCGAAGGGGCGGCGCGCACCATGCGCGGCGTGCAAAAGCGGCGCCCGTCTTTGTTTGACCTCGTGGACAAACATGAAGACCATTTCGGTGCCGACGCTGATCATGACTGGAGACGAGGATTGGCCTTGCCTCGAGCCCGGGATTTTAATGAAGCGGACAATCCGACGGCTGCTCTGGTCGTTATGCCGAACGCGGGCCACACCATCAATCTCGAAGATCCAGCGGCCTTCAACCAGCACATCTCCGAGTTTTTCCATACGGTCGATGTCGGGGCCTGGCGCAAGCGAGATCCGCGCGCAACCGTGTCGGCGATACTTGGCCGATAGCTGGTCGAGCCCGCTGGCTCAAGTCGTCGTATAGCCGCCGTCGACCAGCATGTCGGCGCCGGTCATGAAGCTCGACGCATCGCTGGCGAGAAACAGGGCGGCCTGGGCGATTTCGTCCGGCTGGCCAAGCCGGTTTAGCAAATGTTTGGGACCGGCGACGCGGCGAGCGGTTTCCATGTCGCCGAATCGCGGCACCAAGCGCGTTGGGTCTCGACCGCGCCCGGCGACAGCGAATTGACCCGGATATTTTGCGCCGCATGGTCGACGGCCATGGCCTTTCGCAAGTTGAATGATCGCGCCTTTTGAGGCGCAATAGGCGGCCCGCGCGGGGGCGGCAACCCGGCCTAGTTGCGACGCTATATGAATAATATTGCCGCCACCCGCCGCGATCATCGCCGGCAGAACCGCCCGGCTCATCAGATAGGCACCCATGACGTTAACGGCGAACACCCGCATCCACACCGCAGGTTCGATATCGACCACCGTGCCGTTCGGATCGTCGGTCGCCGCGGCATTGACCAGAATGTGGATCCTGCCGAAGGCAGACTGCGCCGCGTCGGCGGCGGCGCCGGCGTCGGCCTCGAGGCTGACGTCGCAGCGCTGCGCTTGTGCACGACCGCCGGCGCGCGCGATCGTTTGCGCCGTATCCTCCGCCATGGCGCGAATTTATATCGGCACACAATACCGCCGCGCCAGCCGACGCGAACAAGAGTGGCGATGGCGCGGCCAATCCCGTTACCGGCTCCGGTGACGATAGCCGCCTTAGCCGATGAGGGTCGGGTGCGTCATGGTGATACCGCCGCTTGCGAATCGCGCCACGGCGGCGCGGCCGAGATAGGCCTGATGGACGCGCTCATCCTGCTTCAAGGCGCTACATGAGCCGGACGCAATAATCGATCCCGTCTGCAGAACGTAGCCACGGCTCGCCGTCTCGAGCGCATAACGCGCGTTCTGCTCGACCAGGAGAACACTGGTGCCGGCAGCGTTAATCGAACGGATCGTGCGGAAAATATCCTGCACGATCATGGGAGCGAGCCCTAGCGACGGCTCGTCCAGGCACAGCAGGCGCGGCTCCGACATCATCGCCCGGCCGAGCACCAGCATCTGCTGTTCGCCGCCGCTGAGTGTGCCTGCGTTCTGTGACGCGCGCGCGCTTAATTTAGGAAACATCGCAAACATCCGGTCGATGAGCGCTCGTATTTTTGTGCCCTGCTTGCGAAACTTGAAGCCGCCGAGCTCAAGATTTTCGCGCACGGTGAGGAATGGGAACACATGGCGGCCTTCCGGCACCAGCGCGATGCCCAAATTGGTGCGTTCATCCGAACGCAATCGTGTGATATCGCGTCCCTGGAATCGGATCGTACCCGCGCGCGGAATAAGCGCACCGGCGACCGCCCGCAAGGTGGTAGATTTTCCGGCCCCGTTTGCGCCGACCAGCGTGACAACTTCGCCTTCCTCTACGTGAAACGTGATGTCCCGGCAGGCGGTTACCTGACCATAGGCTAGTTCGACACCTTCGGCTTCGAGCAGGGCAGTCATTGGACTTCGGCCCCCAGATAGGCGGCGATCACGCCCGGATGGCTTTGAACCTCGGCCGGTGCGCCTTCGAATAAATATTGGCCATAGTCCATGACTATAATCCGGTCCGCGATTTTCATCACAAGATCCATATTATGCTCGACCATCACGACGGTGATGCCGCGTTCGCGTAGTTTTGCGATCCGCGTTAGTAGCGCATCAACCTCAACCGCGTTTAGGCCCGCTGCTGGCTCGTCGACCATTAGCAGACGCGGTGCTGTCGCTAGTGCGCGGGCGATTTCGAGCATTCGTTGCTCGCCATAGGACAGCGAGCCAGCGGTCATTTGCGACCGGCCGCTGAGCCCAACGAAGGTCAGTAGTTCCATCGCCTCGTCGCGACAGCGCATATGGTCGCGGCGGAACGTGGCGCCGTGCACGATATATTGCCAGGCAGGGATATCGTGACGGGTATGAAATCCGGCGATGACGTTCTCAAGAACGGACAGTTGTTTGAATAAGCCGGATCTTCTGAAATGTACGCGCCAGCCCGTGCCGCACGCGTCTTTGCGCAGGCATGCCAACGAGATCAATCCCGTCAAACGCCATCTTGCCAGCATCCGGCTGGTAAAGCCCGCTCATGAGGTTAAGAAGCGTCGACTTTCCAGCGCCGTTTGGCCCAATGATGGAAAACACAACGCCAGCGGGAATATTTAGCGAAATGTCGCGAACCGCCTGCACGCCGCCAAAACTCTTCTGCAGCCCTTCGGCCCGGAACAGAATGGCTTTATCGGCGTCATGGGTCGGCGTTGTATTCGCAAAATGCATCGCTGAGGTCATGTCCGGCTCATTCTATTGCCATCAGCTGCTCTCCGCAGGCTCGCCGCGATGCGCTGCCCGGCCTGCACCATTCCTCCCGGCATGAACAATACGACCAGCGTGACCAACACGCCGTAAACGGTCAGACGTAAATCGCCGATTCCACGTAGTAGCTCCGGCAGAACCGTCAGTAATATGGCGCCTAGAACTGGCCCGATCAGCGTGCCCATGCCGCCGACAATAACCATCGCGAGAATCGTGAATGACTCGGTGATGAAGAAGGCGTCCGGAACCAGCGTGCCGACGAAGCTCGCGTAAAAGCAGCCTCCAGCGCCTGCGACTGCGGAACTGATGGCGAAGGCAATGACCTTCCATTTCTGGCAATTGATTCCGAGAGAGGCAGCCGAGACCTCGTCTTCCCGGATCGCTGTCAAAGTCTCTCCAATCGGGGAACGCACCAATTGGTCAAGCAACATGTAAGTAAGCAGCGCGAACCCGGCGGTAAGATAGAAGAGGTTCTCGAGATTTTTGAAATCAATCGCGGGCAAACCTGGAATTCCCAACGGAGGAGGTGGTGCAATGCCGTAAATCCCCAACGGGCCCTGCGTGAGACTGATCCAGTTAAGAAGAATTTGATAAGTAATGACGGCAAAGCCGAGCGAGGCGATAGCAAGATAATGCCCGCGCAAACGAACGGCAAAGATCGACAAAAGCATGCCGGCGATTCCGGCGAGCAAGACTCCGCAAACAAAAGCTAGCCAGAATGGTATGCCGAGCTTGATGATCATTAGCGTCGACACATAGGCGCCAATACCATAAAATGCCGATTGGCCGAGATTGAGTTGGCCGGCGTATCCCAGAACGAAATCCAATCCGACGGCCAGCAGCACATTGATCGCTGCTACGATCAAGTTGGTGCGCCAATACGAATCGGAAAATATCATTGGCAGCAGGCCAATCACGATCGCTGCCACGACAAACCAAAAACGCCGGGATGAGAGAATGGCGCTGCCAATACCCAGCGCCGGAGGCTCGGACATTGTGGGGCTAGACATTTTCTTCCCGTTTCTCGGCGATAAGACCGGTGGGCCGCACCGCGAGCATCAGCAGGAGCAGCACGAAAACGACAATATCGATCAGACCAGGATCGAGGAATTGGGTGGTGTAGCTCTCGATCAGCCCGACGATCAGTCCGGCGATAATAGTTCCTTCGACATTACCGAAGCCGCCAATGATCACGATAGCGAAGGCTTTGACGATGACGGTCGTTCCGGCAAATGGTGTGAGGACCAGCACCGGTCCAAGCATTGCACCGCTCATGCCCGCAAGCGCCGACGCAATGACAAAGGTCAGCATGATGAGGTGATTGGGATTGATGCCCATGAGAGCCGCCGTTTCGCGATCTTGCGAAACCGCACGCAGCGCTTTGCCGAGAAAAGTGAATTTCATGAAGGCATAGAGCAGCCCGATCGCAATCGTAGACATAACGATAATCAGTACGCTCTGCACCGTCAGGAATATGCCGCTGAAACGGATCACGTGATTGCTGTAGGGGGTTTCAAAGGCGTATGGGATAGGCCCGAGCAGAACCAGCATGGCGTTTTGTAGGGTGATGGAAACCCCAATGGTCGCAATTAGCGGCAACAGCTCATTGCCGCGCTCGCGCAAGGGCGCAAAAATGGCAGCATTCACCAGCCATCCCAGTACCCCCCCGACGATCAGCGCGACCGCAATACCGGCAAAATAATTGCCGCTGAACAGGTGAGTCACGAAATAGGCGGTGAACGCTCCTAGGGTGACGATATCGGCGTGGGCAAAATTGATCTGAACCAGTACGCCATAAATGAGGGTAAGCCCCAACGCGACCAGCACGTAAAGGCTCCCCACGACTACGCCGTTGATACCCTGCTGGAGGATAACGGTTAACATGCCGCAAGGTTGGCTTTATTTTATGGCCTTCCACGACAAGTCTGGCTGAGTTTCCATGTAATGGATCGTATCCATCTTGATGTTCTGGTTGGTCTTATCGAACTCGACGCTGCCGGTCACGCCAGAGAAGTCTTTTGTAGCAGCAAGACCGTCGCGGATGGACTGAGCGTCCTTGCCGCCGCGGCGCACCACATCTGCAATCAGCATGACCTGGTCGTAGGCATGAGCATTGAGGTGGGTCGGATCCTGCGTTGTATTTGGCTTTGAACGCCGCAATGAACTTGCGAACGACATCACGTTGGTCAGTTGGGTCGAACTGAACGATGCGGATATAGCCCACCGCCGCCTTTCCGGCCTTTTTCTCGAATCCGAAAGGAAGCCAAATGGTGCCGAGCTGTATGGCCTGGCCGCCGCCGCCCTTGACGACACCGGCCTGCGCGAGCGCTTGCGTGATCTTCAAGCCCTGGCCTTCCAGCGTGTAAGTGGGGATCACATCGATCTTGCCAAGACCGGCAACGCGTGTCGCAATCGAGGTGAAGTCATTGACGTCACGGCCAAAGCCGATATCGGCGAGAATTTTTCCGCCGAGCTTGGTGAAGGTATCAGCAAAAACGTTAGCATTGCCGATGCCAGCATTGGTGTTCTCGTGTAGCAGAACCGCAGTGCGCGCGTTGAATTGCTTATAGGCCCTTGTCGCAATATCGACGCCCTGCATCACTTCGTTCGGCATAATGCGGAACGTCCAGGGATTACCTGGCTGCGTGACCTTTATCGAGGATGAGCCGGCATTGAGCAGCGGAACCTTGGCCTGTTCCACGATCGGCATGACCGCAAGGGTAGCGTCCGAACATTCCTCGCCAATCACGACATCGGGTTTGAACTGATCGAGCAGGCGTTTGGCAGCTTGCGTTGCCGGCAGCGGGCTACAGGACGAGTCTTCATACTTAACTTCGAATTTGTATCCATTTACGCCGGTTTTATTGAGTTGCTCGAGCGCGAGCTCAACGCCCTGCTTGTCTTGAGCGCCGAAATAGGATCCCGGACCCGAAATCGGAAACAGGGCACCGATTTTGACGACCTTGTCGGCGGCTAAAAGTGAAGTCGCTGAGATAGCGAGAAGGCCCCCAACCAGTGCGGCGGATATAAGTAGCTTGCAAGATCTCTGTTTTGTCATGGCGTTTCTCCCTCAAACACAGCATTAGACCTATATATTTGTTCTCCTGGCAAGAGGATCTTACCCAACTGCGCGTGTAGTATCAGGTCGGGAAACGTTCGTGGCCTGGCGGCCTTTTTTGGTATGTTTCATAAGGGAGGTTGCGGAATAGCCGCGCGATACTCGCTCGTCACGGAAGTTATCTGCAGGTCTTATGGGCATCGAATAATCTTGTATCGATTGAGTTTAATAATTTGAACTTGATCTGAATCCGGCCGGCCTAATTTGAATTGACATCCGCATGCCAAACGGTCTTCCTTGACGTGTGATATGCGGCGGCCTCATTCGGCACGGTGGTGACGGTGCGTCGACTAGCTTTGTTAATGGCGTTGAGCGCGGCGCTCCGTAGGCGTTTGCTGAAATTCACGTTATTCCGCCATTCTGTTGTATTTTGCTCCCAGCGATTACCGACTCAATCGAATGGAATCTTGGTTGGCCAATTGCCTTAGTCGATATTTTACAATCCAATCGGTTTCTAAGTCGGAAAATGTTAGCATTCCGTATTCCGTGACAAAATACTAACATTTCATGCTGCTCCTCATTGTCCGGGGAGAATGTTAAACATAATCGATTGGGAGGTATTATGTCGCAACCGATGGACCGCCGCCGCGTACTCGCAGGGACAAGTGCGCTGGGTCTCGCAATAGCTTGTCCGCCGATAATTCATGCGCAGGAGCCAAAGACCAAGATTAGGATCGGCCTCGTTCCGTTAATTTCGTCTGGTCCAATTTTTATTGCGCAAGCTCGAAAATATTTCGAAAAGATCAATCTCGATCCAGATTTTAAGTATTTTGCTGATGGCGCCTTAGCGATTCCGGCGCTAGTGGCCGGCGAACTCGATATCACCGCCTCGACGCTCAACGGTGGCGTGTTCAACGCAGTATCAAAGGGCGCGCCTTACAAGCTAATCCTCGATCGCGGCATCGAAAAGCCCGGTTCTGGTTCAATGACGATAGTAGCCAGCAACGCCTTGGTGGAGGCTGGATTCACGTCAGTGGATAAGGGCAAACTGCTCAAGGGCAAGAAGATCGCGATCCAAGCGCCCGGCAGCATCGATCAATATTTGCTCGGACGCTGTGCGCAGAAAGCCGGCCTTGATCCGCGAACAGACGTCGAATGGTCGACCGGGATGGCCTATCCAGACATAATCAAGTTAATGGGTGCGGGGCAGGCGGACGCTGCTAACATTCCGGTGCCGCTCGCTTTCCTCGCCGAGAAGAATAAGGCTGGCAAGATCATCGGCACAGGCGCGGATATCGAGCCGAACGCCCAGCTCGCTTGCTGGGTAATGTCGTCAGACTTTCTCGCCAAAAACAAGTCAGCGGCCGTGCGTTTTGCTATGGTTCATACTTATGCTGGGCGGTTGTTCAATGACGCGGCAGCGAAAAAGGATGCCGACGTTATCAAGATCATTTCCGAGGCGACCAAAGTTCCGGCTCCGCTGATCGAACGGGCGGCGCCGCGTTGGACGTGGTTCGACCCGGACGGAATGCCGAATGTGGATTCCGTGTTCGCCCAATACAAGTTTCTTACCGAGGACATAAAACTTGTGTCGGGTAAGGTAACAAAAGAGATGTTGTTCGATCTCTCGCTTGCCACTGAAGCGGCCGCGCGGCTGAAGAGTAAAAATCCGTTCGCGTTGACCCCGTGCACGGGGCAAATACCGCGATCGAGTGCGAAGGCGTAGGCTTGGCTTTTCCGGCGAAGAAGGGCAAGCCAACGATCGCGTTGCGGGACGTTCATTGCCGCTTTCTACCGGGGCGCGTAACCACACTCATCGGCCCGAGCGGATGCGGCAAGAGTACCCTGTTGCAGATCGTTCGCGGTATTCTATCCCCATCGCGCGGGAGCATCCGCTTTGTGGAAATGTCTGGCGGCGGAGCGCAGCGGCCGGTTATGTCAACGGTGTGGCAAGCGTTCAATCTATTTCCTTGGCTTACAGTGCTTGAAAATACAGCTTTCGGCCTCAAACTGGCCGGCGTTCCCGTTGCAAAGCGAGATGCGCGAGCGCGCCGGGCGCTAGCGGCCGTTGATCTTTCAGGCTTCGAGCATCGCTTTCCACGTCAGTTGTCCGGCGGAATGCGTCAGCGGGTTGGCCTTGCCCGCGCCCTAGTGATGGAACCGGAAGTTCTGTTGCTCGATGAGCCTTTCGGCTCGTTGGATGCGCAAACCCGCCTAGTTTTGCAGGAGCAACTCGCCCGTTTGGTTGAGACGAGCCACACCACGGCAATCCTTGTCACACATTCCATAGAAGAAGCGCTTTTGCTCTCCGATCACATCATTGTCATGACGGCGCGGCCAGGACGAGTGGCCGCTCAAATTGAAGTAACGCTACCGCGTCCGCGCACGCTGGCGACTACCCACGATCCAGCCTATGGCAAGCTGTTTGATCAAATTTATAGTCTTCTGCGCGATGAGGTGATGCGCGCCATGATTATCGAATTCGGTGGGAGCGACGGGATGACCCAGCAGCCCGTCGTCGAGCCCATGATGGACATGGAAGACGTTATGGCGCCGTCGCCACCGCTGCGCAACGATCCGCGTGTGCTTGGCTGGGGCTCGCTCATCCTGGTGCTCGCTGCCTGGGAAATCATTGCGCGTCTCACCGGTGTCAGCGCGCTTTACCTACCGCGCCCGACTCAAATCATTGAGACGCTGATTGCAATGTTTGCCACTGGCGGACTGGCGGCCGACCTCATGGTAACTTTAGGGCGTATCTTCGGCGGATTTTCCATCGCACTCGTCATTGGCACAATGCTGGGCATCTGGATCGCAACATCGGAGCGGGTCCGCGCAATTGCAGATATGTTCATCGCAGCGCTTTATCCGCTACCAAAGGTAACACTGATCCCCCTTCTCATTATCTGGCTCGGAACGGGCGGGCCTTTCATGCTTACAATCAGCGGCCTCGGCGCCATCTTTCCTGTTGTCATTAATACCGTGCTTGGTGTGCGCCAATGCGACCCGGGTCTGGTGCTAGCAGCACGCGACCTTGGCGCAACGCAGCAACAGATCGTTCGCATGGTGCTGTTGCCCAGCGCCATTCCATCAATCTTTGCAGGCGTGAGGCTTGGGCTCGGTGTGTCCATTATCCTCGTTGTGGCGGCCGAGATGGTGGTGGGCAAGACGGGACTCGGCGCCAGACTGTATCTTGCGGGGCAGGTACTAGAGACGGAACAGGTCTTTGCAGTCTTGATCGTTCTTGCCGCACTCGGCATCGTGGTCACTAAAGTTCAGGACTTTATTGACGTTTGGCTCGGCCGCTGGCGTCTGGATTAAAACCTAAGTGAATGGAGACATGTCATGAACGTCCAAAGTAAGCCCCAGGCATCCCATAGTTTGGAAGTTGTTCATCCGGAACCCGCTAAGGCACATATGATGCCTTACGCTCCCGCGGTACGCATCGTTGGTGCGTGCGATCTGATGTTCATATCCGGCGCTACGGCATCACCCCTCTATCATAAACATCCACATGTAGATGGGGAACACAATCACTCTCACAGGATTGAAGACCAAACGCGCAATGCTATGGAAGCTATAAAGTCCATCCTCGATCACGTTGGTGCAAGCTGGGCCGATGTAGTGAAAGTTACGAAATATCTTACTGATATGCGTGATGGAGATGGCATGAATGCAACAATGAATCAATATTTTGGCGATTGGAAACCGGCAAGTACGATGGTGTGCATCAATCAACTGAGCTCTCCTGGCGCAAGGGTAGAGCTCGATATGATCGTCGCGCTGCCAAAGTCCGAAGGAAAATAGCTCGAACGAATAAGATCAATTTGTCCGACGGCGAGCGCGCGCAAGGTTTTCGTGCTCGCCGAAAGTCATCTCTAAGGCTACCTCGGATTATGAAATATTTTCTCATGTCACATGGCGAAGGCGTGTGAGATGACGAAAACTGCATCATGACAGTCGTAATTTTCGAAGTTCGACTCATCGCATGACCGAGCGTTCGATTGCCTCACTAACGCTGACTTTCGCTATGCGCGAGAATTTGGCCGCTATTCACGACCGGGAACCAACCCGGGCATGGAATTGCTCGGTTAACTTGCAATCTTTTAGGTTGGGACGACGGGCATAATCGACCTAGAATAATCCAACCAATAGCCCTGGGTGGCAATTATGACACGAGTTCTAGTCAAAGGCGGATACGTCGTTACCGTTGACAAGGACCGTGTCGTTTATCCCAGCGGCTTCGTAGCGATCGACGGATCACGCATAGCAGCGGTCGGCAGTGCTGCAGGTATGCCACAACACGCCGACTACGACGAGGTTATCGATGCGGAAGGCTGCATCGTACTACCTGGCCTAATTAATACCCATCAGCATCATTGGTATACCCTATTCAAAGGATTGGCTGATGGCATGCTACTGGAAGATTGGGTTTCTGATATTCTGTTGCCTTTGGCAAAACACCTGCCGGAAGAGGGCATGCGGGCAGCGAGTTATGTCTCGGCGATGGAAATGCTTGCGACCGGGACGACCTGCTTCCTCAATCATTCGGTCACGACGACAAATCCAGAATTAGTTCGTGCGACAATTGAACCGCATGCCGAACTCGGCATCCGTCAGGTCTTCGGCAAAGAACTGCGTTGTAAGACTCCGGGCAATCCGCAACACCCGCTCAGCATGAATGAGGCACTGTCCGCTTACGAGGACGAATACAAACGATGGGATGGTGCTTCCGAAGGCTTGGTGCGCTTGGCGATGGCAATTGAGTCGAATGCGCATTGGGTTGCCGCCGGCATGAGTACAGAGGAGTTAATTACCCGTGGCTACGAACTTGCGCGAACATTAAATGTCAAAATCACAGCGCATATTTCCGGCGGCACGTTTTCACTCGAAAAAGGATTCCTGCGTTATCTGCGCGAAACGGGACGCACGGATGTCCGCTACTTGATGCAACTCGGGATCCTCGACCCGCATTGGATATTGATACACGGTATTCACGTCACCGAACTCGATATCGAGCAGATGGCGCGCGTCGGCTGCAGCTTTGTGTATACCCCGACTAGCGAATCAATTCGCGGCGGAGGGATTGCACCTTTTGCAAATGCTTGGCGCGCCGGGGTGAATGTCGCGCTCGGCACCGATGGGCCAATGGTCGATTACAGCGTGGATATGGTGGAGCAAATGAAAGGCTGCACATTAATGCAGCATGTCAGGCATCTCGATCCGACCCGTATGCCAGCCGAACGCACGATTGAAATGGCTACTATAAATGGAGCGAAAGCGCTCGGTCTTGATAACGAAATCGGGTCACTAGAGGTGGGAAAGCGCGCAGATGTTGCGATTTTCGATTTGAAAAAACCTTATGTCGGCGTGCTGCACAGGCCAATCTCAAGTTTCATTTATGCCAGTAAAGGCAGCGACGCCCGCGCCGTGCTGGTCAATGGCAATATCGTCTACCGCGACAATGCGTTCACGCGGTGTTCGGACGGTGCGCGTATAGTCAATGAAGCAGAACAAATCGGACGGCAAGTTTTGGCCAAAGCCGGGCTTTCAGCGCGTCTAGAGCCAACATGGCGGCAATAACGCGTTGAACAATATGGTCTTAAATTTAGTCATTTGTGGCGGCCGCCATTACCGCAACAGGTGGCCGGCCGCCGGCGAGCCAGCGTAGGTTTTGACTATGGATGTATTTGTGGAGGAAGTGACGCAGATTTGGCCAGGTCGTCATGGCGCAAGCGTCGTCGCGCTTGATCGATTTACGCATCATTTCGCCTCGGGTCGTTTTTCATGCCTGCTCGGCCCAAGCGGATGCGGTAAGAGTACTTTGGTGCAAATCGTCGGTGGGCTCGAAACGGCGACGAGCGGCAAAGTACGGGTGGTCGACGGTACGAAAGCGGACACCTCGCGCCCACTCGGCGCAGATTCCATAATGGTCTGGCAGCACCTTAATCTCTTTCCTTGGCGCAATGTAATCGACAACATTGTGTTTGGATTGGAAATGCGGGGGGTGCCGAAGATTGAGCGGCACGAGCGGGCAAGTGCGTTGATTGCTTCAGTAGGGCTGCGCGGTTTTGAAGGGTACTTACCGGGGCAATTGTCCGGCGGCATGCGCCAACGGGTGGCGCTAGCGCGCGCCCTCATCATGGGGCGGCCTATCATGTTAATGGATGAGCCGTTTGGTTCGCTTGACGCACAAACAAAAATAATAATGCAGGAAGAACTACTGCGCATCTTTGATGAGACGCACAAAACAATATTGTTCGTTACTCATGCCATAGAGGAAGCGATCTTGCTCGGCGATGAAGTTATTGTAATGACTGCGCGGCCGGGCCGTATTAAAGAGGTCCTTCCGGTGGATCTACCGCGCCCACGGTCCCTCGAAATGGTAAATTCTAAAGCGTTCGGCGCCCTATTTGACCGCGCATTTCATCTGATCCGCGAGGAGGTCATGACATCCATGGCGCAGCAAGCGTCGGCTCTGGAGACGAAATGAGACGGCGCAATATAAAGCCGTTAAAATTGCGGAGCGAATTTTGCCGACGCTTGTCATTATTGCGTTCGTGCTGGGCTGGGAATTGCTCGTGCGTTGGCGAGGGATCGCGCGGATGTATCTCCCGGCCCCAAGTGTGGTCGCGACTTATCTGTGCGTACGAATTCTGACGGATCACTTGCGGTAAATCTCGGTGTAACCCTGTTGCGCATTTTTGCCGGTTTTTCTATCGCTGCTGTTACCGGTGTAATGCTTGGGGTTTTGATGGGGATGTCGGTGTATCGTTGCCCGAATTGCCGATCCTTGGATCGCCGCGCTGTATCCATTGCCGAAGATTGCTCTGAATTCCCTTTACTTGTGATTTGGCTCGGAACTGGCGAAGAGTACAAGATTGTTATAAGTGCCGTGACGGCATTTTTTCCAATTGTGATTAGTAGTTATTCCGGCATTCGCCAAGCCGATCGCGGACTCAATTAAAGCGGCGCAGGATCTCGGTGCTAGCCGCCGCCAGATCCAAACGAAAGTGGTAATCCCGGCCGCTATCCCGAGCATTTTTGCAGGCCTCCACCTCGGCATGGGTGTCACAATCATTCTTGTGGTCGCCGCGGAGATGATCGGTGGGGCCGGACATAGCGGGACGGGCAACCCATCCATTCGGGCCGGTCAGGTGATGGAAACTGAGAAAGTCTTCGCTAGCCTAGTAGTGCTTGCAGTGGTGGGAGCGATCGTCATCAAGCTGCAAAAATGGATCGACCGTAAAGTAGCGCCATGGACGACATATCGCGACGAACAATGATTTTGGAAAAGGGAGATCAACATGACACGGAAAATGCTAGTGAACCTATTTGTGGGAATGGGGTTTGCACTGAGTGCGACAATCATGTCAGTACCACACGCAGTTGCAGACGACGTCGTAAGAGTTGGCGAGGGCCCATTTATTACAGGAGGTGGTTTTTTGTTGCCAACGCGCGCGGTTATTTCAAAAAGATGGGCATAGA
>CAWBLD010000015.1:0-334152 GCA_963789455.1 uncultured Alphaproteobacteria bacterium
ACCCGTGCGCCCATTGGTGCAATCCGATGGACATGATGCGCCAGGGTTGGTCGACGAGCTTGTTCCATGCTTCACAGCAGTGATCGACGAGATCATCGTAAGATTTGAAGATGCGGTTGGAGAGCCAGTTATCGCGCATAAACTGCCAGACGTTCTCGACCGGATTGAGCTCGGGGCATTTCGGCGGCAGGGCGACAATGGTGATATTCGACGGCACGACGAGGCGCGTTGATAGGTGCCAGCCAGCCTGATCGACCAAGAGGACAGCGTGGGCGCCGGGGGCAATGATCGCGGCGATCTCCGCGAGGTGCAGGTTCATCGCCTCGGTATTGCAGGCCGGCAGGATCAGGGCCGCACCCTTGCCCTCCTTTGGGCAGACGGCGCCGAAGATGTAGGTCGAGGCGGTCCGTTGATCACGGGGAGCGCTGGGGCGGGTGCCGCGCTTTGCCCATCGGCGGGTGATCTTGTTCTTCTGGCCGATACGAGCCTCATCTGCGAACCATATCTCTATTTTGTCGCTATCGATCCCCTTCTCGCGCGCGATTTTGTCCAGACGCGCAGGGAAGTTTTTTTAAAATCCTCAATCGCACCCGCGGCCTGCGCGTGATGACGTGGCCGAGCCGACAGCTTGCGATAGCCCATCGCCCGCAGTTCCCGGCTCAATGTCTGCTTGGCGATGGTGATGCGGAACTCTTCGTATATCCATTGCGCCAGGTCGATCAGCCGCCAGCGCACCACGCCGTGAACCGCCGGGATTGGTCCGCTCTCGATCAACCGGGCGACTGCCTGGCGCTGGCCATCATTGAGCTTGGAGGGCTGACCTGGCGGCTTTCGGTCCAGCAGCCCGTCAGGGCCCTGCGCATTGAACCGTAACACCCAGTCCCGAATGATCTGGAGACCAACGCCGCCGATCTTGGCCGCCTCGGTGCGTGTTGCGCCATCATAGATCGCGGCAAGGGTCAAAAGTCGCCGCGCCTGCGGCCCATCCTTGGTCTTCTTTGCTAAATTGCGCAGCCGAGATGCGCTGAAATCCCGCCGCAAGAGTATCGGAACCGACATGGCGAACCTCCTTGGTTCGCCACCTTGAATCAGACCGTCGCTGATTTGGGAATCCCCAACGAGTCATGCCCTCAGGGACTTGGTTCTTTACATGAAGCTGCTGCGTCAAGTGTTTTTTCTTCGATGACCGGAGCCGTGTGCCCGCAAAGATCGTGGTTCTTTCCGACGTCCGGTCCAAGCCGGCGTCATCATCCTGGCCTACTGCGGTCTGCACGAGCGGGCGGCGCATTGTATTAAACGCAATCCGACGGATCGGTTGAACCGATATGTTCTGCGCTCGCCCGTCCGGCCCGACTTCGTCAATCGCTGGCGAAGTCGGTATGGACGATCTCGCCTGATGCGCTTTTTTTCTTTCTGGATAGCCTCTTTGATTACGCTGCTGCGAAATGCATGCTGTCCTTCCAGATTTGGCCGAGCACCGCGGCGAGCTTACGCGCCACCGCAACGCGCGCCCGCTTGCTGGCGCCGCTTGACGAGCTTGAGACCCCAAGCTCTTGAGCGCCGACGGGCTCCTGACTGTGGTCAACAACACGTTTGCCGCCTCGTAAAGATAATGCCGTGCCATCGAGTCCCCTTGGTGCGAGATGCCGAGCCCAACGTCGGTCTCTCCCGACTGGTAATGCTTTGGTGCAGCCCCAGATAGACCCCGATGTCCCGCATCCGGGCGAACCGGCCCACGTCCTCAATCGCTGCCATGAAGGCCAAGGCCACGATAGGTCCAACTCCCGGTGCTCATCAGCCGCCAGCATACTGGCGAGCGCCGCGCCAGTTCCTTGAGCCGATCATCCAAGCGGGCGAGCTGCCCCTCGATTGCCGCTAGCGCCTCCATGAGCGCCGTCACGCTCGCAGAGAGCATCGCATCGTGCGCCACCGCTTGATACGCCGCATCGGCAAACTTCTTCGTGCCCTGGCGTGACGGCAACCGGATCCCGAACGGCCGCAGCAGTCCGCGAACCTGGTTGCCAAGCGCGCTCTTGGCGCGGACCAATTGATCGCGCGCGCCCAGCAGAGCCTTAAGCCGATGGCTTTCTTCGCTCTTCACATGCACCGCGCTGTACCAACCCGTCCGCAGCATCTCCGCCAGCGCAAACGCATCCGCCTTGTCGACTTTCACATGCTCGGCTCTTGACCGCATCCGCCGCCCGACGCGCATCCATGCAAACCACTGGAAAGCCCAGGACGCCAAGCCCGCGGGAGAGTTGAGGAGAGGCGCGGTAGCTTGGGCCATTCGGCAATGCTCCGTTTCCTCTCCCCGCTCATCAAACCGAACGTGCCGGTTTCCGGCATTGGGCTTTCCGACTGGCTTCACCGTGAAGCACACGGGGAGTAACCAACCGCACGCGGCTTAGGCACGGCGGGTAACTCTCCTTCGCCCCTCGACACAGCAATCTCCGGCGGCGCCTGTCTTTGATGGTGTTCTCAGGCTTATCGCCAATCACCACGACCTCGCCATCTTCGAAAGCACACCAGAAGTCAGGGCCCTTTGCTCCGCCGGCATTACCCGGCTTCAACGCTCCTACGACCCTGTCCGATTCCCGTCATGGCCGCCGCCTTTTCGCGACGTTGAGGCCGCTACCCCCGCCCGTGACGGGTCTCCCCCGATTACCCGAACCACCTTTCCGACGTGCCGTGCCCACTACCCCGGCGGATCGCGCGGGTGCGCGTGTCGATTGCTTCCCCGCTCATGCAGCCTTCCCCAAATGGCAGGAGGGTCGGCATCCGCATTGTCACTTTCGAGGCCTGCTCAGGCTTCACTCACGTTACGGCCCGCTGAATTGCTGAGCCGCCTAAAGCGGCCTTTGTCACGAGGCTCCAGCCCTGCCGGTTACCCGGCCGAGCCGCTCGTCAGCTACCAGATCAATCGACAACTCTCTGGGTGGAATCTTCCTCACTAGTGATCCGCGCCTTCGGGGCGCACTGCCAGCCAGGGCGACATTGACGGTCTCCAGCCCCACCTTCTCAAGCCCATTACGCCAACGCTTCAACGCTGCCGCGATCGCCTCCGGATGGGTGTCTACAACTCCTCGCCAAACGGTTCTGCCAGAGCCATCCACGACGCACACCGCCGTCCGCTTGAAACCAACGTCCAGTCCTGCAAACATCGTCATCGCTGCTCTCCTTCTTTCGCAGGGAATCACCAGCGGAAAGGTTCGCCTTACCGCCGGAGAGCAGCAACCTCATGTATGGGAGTATAATACGCCGATTTTTGGTCGGTTAATAAATATTATTCTAAGTGTCTGTCCGAAGAGTTCTTGAATCATATGAATCAGTTGTGATTCAAGGGTGGTGGCTTGATTTAGGAGGGTCACCAATGTGGACGAGCAAAAACCGTAGACGTTACGACCGCAGCAAGCTGCGTTACCCAAGCGATTTGACCGACGATGAATGGAAGCTGGTCGAACACTTGATCCCACCTGGCAAGCCCGGCGGAGGGAAGCGGACGGTGATCATGCGTGAGGTGGTGAACGGCCTCATGTACGTTCTCTCAACTGGCTGTCAGTGGCGCGCGGTCCCGAAAGACCTGCCACCGAAAAGCACGGTCTACGAATATTTCGATCTGTGGACTTATGACGGCACATTGGAGCGGATTCACCACGCGCTTTATGAGCAGTGTCGCGAACAAGCTCGGCGGGAAGCCAGTCCGACTGCTGCTATCATCGACAGCCAGAGCGTGAAAAGCGCTGAAAAAGGGGGGTCTGCATTGATCCGCACGGTTACGATGCAGGAAAGAAGATCAAGGGCAAGAAGCGGCACATTCTCGTCGATACATTAGGCCTCGTGCTCCACGCCATCGTTCATCCGGCCGACATTCAAGATCGTGATGGTGGCATATTCGTCATGGCGACGCTGTTCGGGATGTTTCCATTTTTGCAGACACTCTTTGCCGACGGCGGATATCAAGGACCGCAATTTGCGAAGGCGGTTGCGAAGGCTCTTCCGTATCTCAATGTCGAAATCGTCAAACGTTCCGATCGGGTCAAAGGATTTGTGGTTTTGCCCCAACGCTGGATCGTCGAGCGCACCATCGCTTGGCTCAATCGCTGCCGAAGACTCGCCAAGGATTGGGAGAACCTCAACCGCAAGGCGCTCGCATTCTTGCGCCTCGCCTCAATTCGCCTCATGCTCCGAAAACTCTGTAATCAGCCCTGAAGTCTCCGGACGGACTCTAACAAAACAATGAGGCGCCTGGACGGCGCCCCTACTTCTTCTCCAGCATCAACTGCCCCTTCTGCCCGACTACCCGCTGCACGGCGTGCGCGAAGCGCGCCAGCAGCCAGGGCAGCGGCACCCTAAGCCCTCCACCGCTCCCGCGCTGCCCACCTCATGCGTCGAATCCGCGCATTCCCGGCCCGCTTCCCGCGCGCGCAATCTGTGCCATAATCGATGCGGGGGCGGCGCGACTTGTGGGGAGCCCGCCGTTGCGACATCTCACCGCTTTGCTCATCCTGACCGGCGCCCTGGCGCTCGGCGGCGCGGCGCACGCGCGCGACCTCACTTTGCCCAAGACCGGCGCCGACGAACTCAAGAGCGCCTGCGCCAAGGCCGGCGGCCGGTTCTCGCAAGACCCCAGGGGCTATGACTGCGGCACCGACTGCCAGGGCGGCCCCGGCACCGATTGCATCGTGCACTGCGCGGCCCGCCAGAAATGCACCGCCCAGGTGATCGGCGGCCGGCGTCCGCACAGCGTGGCGGAAGCGCTCAGCAAGCCGGCGCGGCATCGGCGCTGAGTGTGTTGGAAATGGGGAATTGATCCGCCCTCATCCTGAGGAGGGCGCGTGAGCGCCCGTCTCGAAGGATGGGACGGCCCCATGCTTCGAGACGCGTCGCTGCGCGACGCTCCTCAGCATGAGGCCGTGATAGGCTTCGCGCGCTCCTCAGGATGAGGGCGGAGAGAGGACGCCGGGCAAGGTCACTTCTTCTCCAGCATCAGCTGGCCCCTGTGCCCGATCACGCGCTGCGCGGCGTGCGCGAAGCGCGCCAGCAGCCAGGGCAGCGTGACCTCGAGCCGCACCGCGCCCTCGTAGACGTCGATGAAACCGCGCGCGCGCTGGCCGAGCGCGGAAGCCGCGAAGCTCAGGCGGTCGCCGCTCCATTGCTCCTGCTCGAGCGCGATCAGCCAGGCGAATTCGGCCTTGGCGCGGCCGAGCCCGTCCTTGAGGCGGGCAATCGCCTCGTCCTTGCCGAGGCGGTGCGGAATGACGACGACGAGCGGCTCCGACATGACGGCGTTCCCTGGCGGCGGTCTGCCTGTTGCTGACAAGGCAATGTGGGGACGATTGCGGCGCGGCGGAAGAGGCGTGCTAGAATGGCCCCGCCATGTTGAAGCGCGAAAATTTCCCGGTCGACAAGATCTACGTGCCGGTCAAGCGGCGCACGACGCTCGATCCCGAGCGCGTGCACGAGCTCGCCGAGAGCATGCTCAAGGACGGCCAGCAGACGCCGATCCTGGTGCGCGAGGACGGCGCGCGCTTCGTGCTGGTCGAGGGCCTGCACCGGCTGGAAGCCGCCAAGGCGCTGGGCGAAGAAACCATCATCGGTTTCAGAGTCGACGCGCGCAAGCACTGAGCGGCCGCGCGGCCGCTCATTACTCGCGATGCGAGGCGACGACGGCTACTTCGGCTCGCTCAGAATCTTGGCGCAGGCTTCGGCGACTCCGGAATTGGGCTGGCCGTTGCCGGCAAATGTCGCCCAGCCGCCTTTCTCGACAAAATCGTCGCGCCGCCACGAGTCGGTCGCGTTCAACGCCACCAGCGTGGCCTTGACATCGGCCGCGTTCCTGAACTTTTCGACGCAGATCGGCGTCAGTGCGGTGACCAGCGCCGTGTTGACGCGCAATTCGGCCGTCCGTTCGGCATTGCTTTGCAGCTGCCAGCCGGAAAAGCCGAAGCCAAGAATCATCGTGAGCACGGAGCCGGCGACCGCGCCCTGCATCAGGCGGACACGCGATTCGCCTTGCAGGATGGATGGAAATTTCATGGGTTCTCCTTATCGCCCGATAGGGTTCGGAGCGAGGGTAACGGATACCCGGGTGGGTTCCGATCGTTGAGTTGGATGGCAGGCCCGGCCGCTTTGCGCTGGCGTTTCGGTCGTTGTCACTGTGCGCTTATTCCGCGCCGATGTCGACCGTGCCGGCCCCGGGTCATATCGCCTCACAGCCGCGGCCATTGAAAATCCCGTGATCCGCCATAATCCCGCCGCCCGACATGGTATGCTGAGCGCCGGCTGGGGCCTCGCGAGGATTTGTCATGCGTATCCGCCTTGCTGCCGCGCTCGCCGCCGGGCTCATGGCGCTGGCGCTCGAGCGCCGCCCGCGCCGACATCCTCATCCACGTCGACAAGGCCGCGCAGAAGATGACCGTCACGGTCGACGGCCAGGAGCGCTACACCTGGAAGGTGTCGACCGGCATGGCCGCCTACGACACGCCGGACGGCAAGTTCCAGGCCTTCCGCATGGAGCTCGATCACTTCTCGCGCGAGTGGGACGACGCGCCGATGCCCTATTCGATCTTCTTCACCCAGGAAGGCCACGCCATCCACGGCAGCTACGACGTCAAACATCTCGGCCGCCCGGCCTCGCATGGTTGCGTGCGGCTGTCGAAGGAGAATGCCGCGGTGTTGTTCGACCTCGTCAAGGAGCAGGGTCTCAAGGCCACGCATGTGGTGCTGACCGGCGAGATTCCGAGCGGCGCCACGGGCGCGGTGGCGCGGCGCCAGCGGCCGGCGCCCGATGACGACGCGGGCGCACTGCAGCGACAACGGGTGCACAATGCACGCGTGCAGCGCGAATATCAGGAGCGGCCGCGCTACTATTATTACCGCGGTCGGACTTACGTATATGACCGCGGTCGAACTTATGTTTACGACCGCGACCGGCGTAATGTTGATGACCGCGAGCAGCGCTATGTCCCGCAGCGCCGCTACGAATATTACCGGCCGCCCTTCCCGTTCGGCTGGTGAGCTCTCCTTTGCGCTAGATCAACGCCGGGTTGCGGAGCCTCTGCTCCGCTTACGGTTTATAGTCACCAGCGCCATCGGGAGTTTGCCATGCCGAAATCCCGCAAACGCCGCAGCAACACGCGCCGCGCCAAGCCGGGCGCGCGCGGCGGCGGCGGCTTCTTCCACATCCAGGTGCGGCCGCGAGCCGAGTTCGTCACCTTCCGCAATCATGATGTCGGCACCCGCGGCGGCATCGAGCGCGTCGCAGGAAGGCGCGCCAACGGTTCCTGGGACACGCAGAAATGGCTGCTCGGCAAGAGCGAAGCGCACATCGACGGCCATAAGCTCGTGCCCGACAGCCTGGCGGCGGAAAAGGTGCTGGCGCAACTCGGCTCGGTGCCGCGCCGGCTCGGCGGCGACCGCTTCATCGCCAAGCCGCGCCGGAAGATTCCCGCGCGCGAAAAGCCGACGCCTGCCATGCGGCGCGCCCAACTCGCCAACATCAAGAAGGCGCAGGCCGCGGTGCGCAAGCGGCGGAAGAAACGCGCATGATCCGCAAGCTTAAAGCCGGCAAGTGGCGGCTCTATTCGCGGAAAGTTAATCCGAAGACCGGCCAACGCCGCAACCTCGGTACTTTCACATCGCGCAAGGCCGCCGAAAAGCACGAGCGCGCCATCCAGTATTTCAAGCGGCATTGATTTACGCGCCGTGCCGGGCGCACGGGCGCGGCAGGGAGCGGCGCGCCGCCGGTCCGGGACCCCGCTGTTTACGGGCGGCGCAACAAACGTCTATCATTCACGCCAAACCTTTAAGTCCCAGGGGGAATTTCGGCTCACATGTATGTCACCAGCGGCAAGCGCCTGACCACGGACGGCGCCAAAAAAATGATGGCGACCGCCATCGACAAGGCCAAGGAAGCCGGCGTCACGGTTTCGGTCGCCATCACCGATGCGGGCGGGCATCTGATCCTGCTCGAACGCATGGAAGGCGGGCGCTTTCACACCGTGCATTCCTCGACCACCAAGGCCGTCTGCGCGGCGTCCAACAAGCGGCAGACCTCCGCGCGCGGCGCGCAGGCGCAGGAGCTCGATGCCGCGCATGCGCTCGGCCTGGCACTTGCCGCCGGACCGGAACGCTGGACCGCGATGGAAGGCGGTTGTCCCGTCATCGCCGAGGGCGAATGCATCGGCGGCATCGGTGTCGCGGGCGGCGACTGGGAAACCGACGAACGCATCGCGCAAGCGGCGGTCGAGTTGATCGGCGCCAGCTGGCGCAGCGACCTGAAATGAACAGCGCAAAACTCTCCCGGCCTCATGCTGAGGAGCGCCCGTAGGGCGCGTCTCGAAGCATGTGGCCGCCCCTATCCTTCGAGACGCCCGCTTCGCGGGCTCCTCAGGATGAGGGCGGAACACGGTTATAGAAAGGTTGAATAATCATGGCCGAACCATTTCGCGTCGCCTGCATTGGCATGGGCTGGTGGTCGGATGTGCTGGCCGACGCCATCAAGCGTTCCGGCAAGCTCAAGATCGTCGCCTGCTTTACGCGCTCGGAGCAGAAGCGCCAGGCCTTTGCCGAAAAATACGGTTGCCGTGCAGTGGCGAGCTATGAGGCCATTCTCGCCGATCCGGACATCGAGGCCGTCATCAATACGACGCCGAACGACGTGCATCTCGAAACCACGCGCCTGGCGGCGGAAGCGGGCAAACATGTTTTCCTCGACAAGCCGATCGCCAATTCGGTCAGCGACGGCCGCAAGATCACCGAATGCTGCCGCCAGGCCGGCGTCGTGCTCGCTCTGGGTTATCAGCGCCGGCGGGAGAGTCATTTCCGCTGGGTCAAGCAGCAGATCGACGACGGCGTGTTCGGTAAACTGGTCAACGCCGAGGCCAATATCAGCCGCGACCGGCTCGGCCAGTTTGATTTGTCGTCGTGGCGCTACACCGCGGCCGGCATGCCGGGCGGCGTGATGCTGCAGATCGGCATTCATTACGCCGACGTGCTCTATTATCTGCTCGGGCCGATCAAGGCGGTGAGCGGCCAATTCGTGCGGCTGGTGCTGCCGGGCGACAATCCGGACGTGGCGAGCCTGGTGTTCGAGCACGAGAACGGCGCGCTCTCCACGCTCAATGCCAGCTACGCCTCGGCTTCCGAATATTATCTGATGAATATCTACGGCAAGACCGCCACCGCCTATTACGACCTGCATCACGGCCTGAGCCTGCTCAAGCAGGGCCAGAAGCAGCCGGTCAGCGTGCCGTGCGCGAAGAACGACACCCTGGTCGAGGAACTGGAGGAGTTCGCGGCGGCCGCGCGCGGCGGCAAACCGCCCGAAGTGGGCGGCGACTATGGCACGACCTCGCTCGCGGTCATTCGCGCCGGCATCCTGTCGGCGCGCGAGGGGCGCCGCGTCGAGGTCGCGGAGATTCTCGCGAAAGATTGAGCCGCCGCCGCCCGTTACTCGCCCATTGATCTGGGTCAAACGCCGGCGCCCGGCAACGGACGACACTGGCCGTGCCCCCGACGCCGGAGACATGGCCCATGAAATATGAAGATCCCCGATGCGCCTATTGCCCGGAAGCGATTCGCGCCTGTCGCGTCGGTGAATTGGCCGAGCGCGGCCCCGGCTATTGCCCGACCAACGTGGACCCGGACGGCATCGAGGTGGCGGCCGGCAAATACGACGATGCCGAGATTCGCCGCATCGCGCAGGTTTCGGCCGTGGTCGAGTCGGCGGGCTACTGCAAATGGACGCGGGTCGAGGAGATTTGCGAGTTCGCCAAGCGCATGGGTTACAAGAAAATCGGAATCGCCACCTGCATCAGCTTTGTCGATCACGCCAAGATCCTCAGCCGTATCCTGGAGAGCCACGGCTTTACGGTCGCCTCCGTCGCCTGCAAGCACGGCGGCATCCCCAAGGAAGAGCTTGGCCTCAAGGACGAGGAGAAGATCCGCCCCGGCAACTATGAGGCGATCTGCAACCCGGTGAGCCAAGCCGAACTGCTCAAGCGCGCCGGCTGCGAGTTTAATGTCGTGCTCGGCCTCTGCGTCGGGCATGACAGCCTGTTCTTCAAGCACGCCGAAGCGCCGACCACCGTGCTGGTGGCCAAAGACCGGGTGCTGGCACACAACCCGATCGGCGCCCTCAACCTGGCCGACACCTATTACAGCCGGGTGTGGGGACCCAATCGGCCGGAGACGCCACCGAAGATCGCGGCCGAGGGCCGCCGCAAGAACGCGGAAACATAGCGGCGAAGCCGCAGGCTTTTCAGCGCCCGCAATCCGTTTGCCAGTTTAACGAAGCCAAGCCGGGAAAATGTCAGGCGTCCCCTTCGGTCGCGGCGAAGGCGCGGCTGCGCGCGCGCATGCTGCCAACCACGTGTGCGCCGATCACCAGCAAAGTGAGACCGAAGAAAAACAGGGCCGGCGGCGACGAATAGAAGATCGACAAGTGGCCTTCCGACATGATCAGCGCGGTGCGCACTTCACGCTCGAGCGTCGGCCCGAGCACCAGGCCGAGCAGCACCGGCGCCACCGGAATGCGCACCCGCAGCAGCAGGTAACCGGCAAACCCGATCACCATCATCACCACCACGTCAAACAGCGTGTTGCGGATGGCGAAGGAGCCGACCGCGCACATCACCAAAATGCCGACCGCCAGCAGGTGCGGCGGCGCCCGCAGCGCATGCACGAACAGGCGCACGCCGTAGAGCTGCAACACCACCACCACGATATAGGCGAGCAGAAACAGCACGTAGATATTGGCGATCACCGCCGGTTTTTCCGCAAACAGCAGCGGGCCGGGCTGGATACCGTGAATGAGCAGCCCGCCCAGGATGATGGCGGTGGCCGGATCGCCCGGAATGCCTAACCCCAACAGCGGGATCATGGCGCCGCCGGTCACCGCATGGTTGGCGGCTTCCGGCGCGATGACGCCGGCGAGATCGCCCTTGCCCATGCGTTCGGGATGCTTGTGGAAGCGCTTGGCCTGGTCGTAGGCGAGGAAGGCCGCGATCGGCCCGCCGGTGCCGGGAATGGCGCCGATCACCGTGCCGATCAGCCCGGAGCGCAGCAGGTTCCACCAATGGCTGAGCATCAGCGCGACGGTCGGCAATTCGACCCGCACCGCCTGCGCCTCGACCTTGGCTTCTGTTCCGCGCCGCCATTTCGCCAGCGCCGCGATCGCGTGCGGCACGGCGAACAGCCCGATCATCGCCACCAGCAGATCGACGCCCTGCAACATCGTGACGCTGCCGAAGGTAAAGCGCTCGACGCCGTCGATCGGGTCCTGGCCGATGATCATGACCATCAGACCGAGCACGCCGCCGATCATGCCGCGCACCAGCGATTTTTCCGCCAGCCCGCAGATCGTCGACAGTCCGAATATCACCAGCGCGGTGATCTCGGCCGGGCCGAAGGCGAGCGCGACGCGCGCCAGCACCTGCACCGAGATCAGCATGATGAGCAGGCTGAGGATGCCGCCGATGCCGGCCGCGATCGTGGCGGTGCCGATGGCGAGACTGGCCTGGTTGTTTTTCGCCATCATGTGGCCGTCGAAAACGGTAGCCGCCGCCGAGGGCGTGCCGGGCACGCCGATCAGGATCGCCGAGATGGCGCCGCCGGTCATGCCGCCGATATAGGTGGACAGCATGGCAGCGATCGCCGGCTCGTTGCCCATGCCGAAGGTGAGCGGCAGCACCATGGCGAGCGCCATGCTGTAAGTGAGCCCGGGGATCGCCCCGAAAATCAGCCCGACGAGCGAGCCGAACAGCGTGGCGGCCAGCACCTGCCAGCTCGCCGCGACATGCAACGCCGTGATGATGGCGTCCATTATTCAGAACCAATCGACGATCATGCCGTGCGGCAGATAGACGCCCATCGCTTTGCCGAGGATCAGCCAGATTCCGAACGCCAGGCCAAGCGACATGCCGGCGATCAGCGCCGGCGAGCGTTTGTTGAGAACGAAGAACAGGAAAGCCGCGCTGGACACGGCGGTGCCGATCACAAAGCCGAACCACGCCAGCAGCGCGACATAGCCAGCGAGAAACCCGAAGGTCGCGGCCAGCGCCCAGATTTCAGTGCGATCGACCCGCCGCTCGCTGTTGTCATCGGCGCCCGGCTCGGCGGCGGTGAAGCTGCCCGCGATCATCAGCGCGGACAGCGCCGCCAGCATCACGCCCATGGCGAGCGGAAAGCCGCGCGGGCCGACGCGGCCAGCCTCGCCGGCGACGTCTGGAATGGCCCAGTACACGCCGGCGATCCAGAGCGCGGCGACCAGCAGCAGGATGACGCCGGCCAGCCGGTCGCTTTTTGACGACGTCACGCCGGCGATCTCACTTCTTCTTGTTTTTGTCGAGACCGATCTTCTTCATCAGCGTGCCGATTTCCTTGTCGTCGCTGGCGATAACCTGGCCGAATTCCTTGCCGGGCAGATAGGCCGGCACGAAGCCGAGTTTCTGCGCCGCCTGCTGGAATTCCGGCGATGCCACCGCTTCCTTGGCGGCCTCTTGCAGCTTGGCAACCACGGCCGGCGGCGTGCCGGCCGGTGCCGCCAGGCCGCGCCACATCGACAGATCAAGCCCGGTGGCGCCCGCCTTGTCGCAGGTCGGCGCTTTAATGCCTTCGACCGAGACGTCCTTGCTGGTCACGCAAAGCACTTCCAGCGTGCCGCCCTTGACGTGGGTCATCACCTCGCTCGGCCAGCGCAGCGCGCCATCGACGCGGCCGGCCAGCAGTTCGGCAACTTCGCGGCCCTGGCCGCCCGGGATGAAATTCACCTCCAGCCCGAGCCGATTGAACAGCGCGGCCGAGGCAATGTGGGTGAACGAGCCGAGCCCGCCGACCATGATGTTGAGCTTCTTGCCCGATTTTTTCGCGGCGTCGACCATGTCCTTCAGCGACTTCCAGCCCGATTCGGGGCGCACCACGAAGACCGGCAATTCCACGCCGACGCGCGCGATCGGCGTGAAGGCCTTGTAATCGAACGGGATGTGGCCGCTGTAATGGGTGGTGGTGATCGAATTGGAATTCCAGACGATGTTGTAGCCGTCCGGCGCAGTCGAGTGCACGTAATTGTAGCCGATGGCGCCGCCGCCGCCCTTGCGCGCGACCGCGACCACGGGCGAGCCGAGCTTCTTCGACATCTGGTCGGCCAGCACCTGCCCGACCGTCTGCGCGGAACCGCCGAACAGAATGGTCATCTCGACCGGCTTCTCCGGAAATTCAGCGCGCGCCGGCGCGGCCGCCGCAAACAGCAGCACCGATGCGAATAGCGGCGCGGCATAGAGCTTAAAATTTTTCATGGCTTGTTCCCTCACACCTTGTCGTTGGCCTGTAGACGTTCAAGCGGCTCCTCCACTCTGTCGCAGTGGCCCCCACATTGCGAGCGAGCCAATGCAGCTTTTCTAAGGCTATAGCTTCAGGCAGCGAGGTCAATCGGTTACGCGTCACCCGTGATGGGCGACGCCGAGCGCGGCCTCGCCACGGTCGAGGATCAGCGGCACGATCAGGTCTTCCTCGTCGTCGAGATGCCGGATCAGCCCCTTGATCAGGGCGCCGCTGGCCTGCGCATAATTGTCCCCGCAGCGGCGCAGCGCGTCGGCGTCGCCGGATAACGCGCGCAGCAGCGCATTCGCGGCATCCGCCGTTTCGGCCATGGTGCCATGGATGGCGTGGTGATCGCTTTCCAGCACGTCGAAGCCGCGGGCCAGGCGCGCATCGGCGGCGCGGAAGATCGGGAAATAATGCAGATCCTCGATCTGGTGATGCACGCCGAGCTGCGAGAGCAGAAACTGCAGCCGCGGCACGAACTGGCGCGGAAATTCCACCGCCGAAAGCGCGCCGTTGCGGAACTGCGTTTCAATCGCCGCGATCATGGCGGCCAATTCGCGAAACATGGCGTGGCGCGACAGCCAGAAGCGCGCCATCTCGCCGAGATTGGCGTGGCCCTCCCACTGCTCGCGCGGGTAACGCGCGATCAGCACGCGCAGATCTTCCGGCCAGCCGTTGCGGCGGGCGAGCGCGAGCGCCTCGCTGTCGTTTGCGTCGGGCAATTCGATGGTCATTGGGTCTTTCTCTTGCGCATGGTCTTATCCGAAAACCGGTACCCATCCTCGATCATGTCGAGGACAAGCTTTTCGGGATCTTGCGCTACATAGCCATTGCCAGCGGTTTCGCCAAACGCTGTAAATTGCAGCCATGACCACCACCGTCGCCCGCCTGGCCTGCGACGAGCCGACCGCCCGGCGGCTGGCCGCCTATCTGGGCGAGATCTTTGGCGCGGAGGATACCGTCTGCGCCGCTTTCGAGGACGACAGCGGCCAGTGGCAGGCGGCGATCCATTTCCGGGAGCCGCCGGACGAAGCGAATTTGCGCGCGCAGGTGGCGCTGGCGGCGGGCGATAAGGCGGCGGCCGCGCTCACCATTGAGCGGGTCGCGCCCGCCGACTGGGTCAAGGAAAGCCTGAGCCGGTTTGCGGCCGGTGCGGGCCGGCCGCTGCATCGTGCATGGCGCGCATGACCGCGCCAGCGTCAAGCCCAACGACATCGGCATCGAGATCGAGGCCGCGCTTGCCTTCGGCACCGGCCACCACGGCACCACCCGCGGCTGCCTGCTGGCGCTCGATGCCTTGGCAAAGCGGAGCCGCGCCCGCCGGGTGCTCGATGTCGGCACCGGCTCCGGCGTGCTGGCGATCGCGGCGGCGAAAATGCTGCGCGCGCGCGTCGTTGCCAGCGACATCGATCGGGTTGCGGTCGCGGCCGCACGCGCCAATGCGCGGCTCAATGGCGCGGCCCCCGCGATCACGTTCGTGCGCGCCGCAGGCACCAACGCCCGCGCTATCGCGAACGGCGCGCCTTACGATCTGATTTTCGCCAATATCCTGCTCGGCCCGCTGATGCGGCTGGCGGTACCGCTCACCCGGCTCACCGCGCGGCGCGCGCGCATCGTGCTCTCCGGCCTGTTGCCGGGTCATGCCAATGCCGCGCTCGCGATCTACCGCGCGCAGGGCTTCGTGCTCGAACGCCGTATTGCGCTCGATGGCTGGGTCACGCTGGTGCTGAAAAATTCCTAGCCGTTGCGGGACTGCGCGTGCGCGCGCCGCTAATGACAAACAAAACCGCCCCGGACGGGGGATGACCGGGGCGGCTATGCTGGTGGGACGCTTAACGCGCTACCAGCCACCGAACGGCATGTTGCCGGAGTCGGTCCTAACCAGCCGGTTGCCGCGCTCATCCAAGGTGTAGGGCAGCAACTGGGTATGCATCTTAATTTCGCGGCGCGCCTGCTCCATGCGCGCCTCGACTACCGCATCAAAAAAGTGAGCGAGCCAGCTCTTGCGGGGCGCCGCCGCATCGGCGCGTGCAGCCTTCGCGGCAGGCGCGGTGTCGGGTACGCGGGCAACGCCGTATGTGACAGCAACCATTTCGTCTCTCCTTTTTGCAAGCAAGGCGTCAGCAAATTCCCTGGCGCTCATCCCTGACTATTGCGACGCAACATAAACTAAATCGCGCCCGCGAACATCGCATGACAATGCATAGAAGCTCCGTAGATACGGCATGAAGCGATTAATAAGCTGGAAAGATCGGTGTCATCATTGCGGCGAATCTAGTGCATTGCACAAATATGATTCAGAGAGGTGATTCGTTGCCGAAATGACCGTCATGGCGATACGGATTTTTCGTCACGCTGCCTAAGATCGCGACGCCGATGCCTTGCCCGGCGCGTGGCGCATGCCTGCGTTGCTGATGCCGGGGAGCGCTCGTGCCCGCGCAATCCTGATCGAATCGCAACGAGGGCCTCGCATTTTTCCCCGACCCCTGATCGGGTGCCAAAACCGGCGCCCAATTTTTGGGATCATGCGCTACAGTGCCGCCGATGTTCGAGGCCCGCTTTCAGTCATTCGACGATCCGCACGAGCGCGCGGCGGCGCCGGCGCGCGTCGAACGCTTGCGCGCCGAGCTCAAGCGGCGCGGGCTTGACGGTTTCGTGGTGCCGCGCGCCGACCGCCAGCAGAACGAATACCTGGCGGCCAGCGAGGCGCGCTTGGCCTGGCTCACCGGCTTCACCGGCTCGGCCGGCGCGGCCATCGTGCTGGCCGAGCGCGCGGCGCTGTTCGTCGACGGCCGCTACACCGTGCAGGCGGATTCGCAAGTGGACCAGGCGATTTTTTCGATCGAGCATCTGGTGGACAGCCCGCCGCCGCAATGGCTCGAACAGAATCTCAAAGCCGGCGCCAAGCTCGGCTACGATCCATGGCTGCACACATCCGAGAGCGCCGACCGGCTGCGGAAGGCCTGCGCCGCGGCCGGCGCCGAATTGGTGGCGGTCGACGACAATCCCATTGACGCGCTGTGGACCGACCGCCCGCCTCCGCCGGCCGGCCAAGTCAGCCTGCGCGATATCAAATTCGCCGGCGAGAGCGCCGCCGATAAGCTCAAGCGCATTCAAGCCGAATTGAAACGGTTGCGTGCCGATGTGCTGGTGGTGTCGGACCCGCAGAATGTCGCCTGGGCATTCAATATCCGCGGCGCGGACGTGCCGCATATTCCGCTGGCGCTCGCTTTCGCGGTGATCCCGCGCGAGGGCCGGCCGGCGCTCTATGTGGACGGCGCCAAGCTCGATGACCAAGTGCGCCCTGCGCTGGAAGCCGTTGTCGCGCTGCGCGCGCCCGACGAGCTGGCGCGCGACCTCGCGCAACTCAAGGGCAAGACCGTCAGGCTCGATTCTGCGAGCGCGGCCGACGCGTTGACGCGCCTGGTCGCCGGCAGCGGCGGCAAGCCGGCATCCGGCGCCGACCCGATCGCGCTGATGAAAGCGGTGAAGAACCACGCCGAGATCGCGGGCAGCCGCGCCGCGCACAAGCGCGACGGCGTGGCGATGGTGCGTTTCCTCGTCTGGCTCGAGCGTGAGGCGCCGACCGGCGTGGTGAGCGAGATCGACGCCGTGAAGGCACTGGAAAGCTTCCGCCGCGACACCGGCCTGCTCAAGGATATTGCGTTCCCGACCATCGCCGGTTCCGGGCCGAACGGCGCGATCGTGCACTACCACGTCACCCGCGCCTCCAACCGGACGCTCGGCAACAACGAGCTGTTCCTGGTCGATTCCGGCGCGCAATACGAGGACGGCACCACCGACATCACCCGCACGGTCGTGATCGGCACGCCGTCCAACGAAATGCGCGACCGCTTTACGCGCGTGCTCAAGGGCCACATCGCCATCGCCACCGCGGTGTTTCCGGAGAACACCAGCGGCGCCCAGCTCGACCCGCTGGCGCGCACGGCGCTATGGCAAGCCGGGCTCGACTTCGATCACGGCACCGGTCACGGCGTCGGCAGCTATCTGTCGGTGCACGAGGGCCCGGCGCGCCTCTCCAAGCTCGGCACGGTGGCGCTGCGGCGCGGCATGATCCTGTCGAACGAGCCGGGCTACTACAAAACCGCCGCCTACGGCATCCGCATCGAGAACCTGGTGCTGGTGATCGCCGCACCCGAGCCCGTGGGCGCCGAGAAGCCGGTCAACGCCTTCGAGACGCTCACGCTGGCACCGATCGACCGGCGGCTGATCGACACCCGCCTGCTGACGGCCAAGGAGCGCAACTGGATCGACAGCTACCACGCGCGGGTGCAGGAAGTGCTCGGGCCCCTGCTCGACGCGCCGACGCAGCGCTGGCTCGACGCGGCGACCAGGCCGCTTTAGACCATGTTCTGCATTTGCCGATCCAGACTCCGCTCATTCCCGCGCAAGCGGGAATCCAGTCAACCTCGCGGGAGCAGCAATTGCCTGTCCTGGGTCCCCGCTTTCGCGGGGACGAGCGGGTAATTCGTGCACGACGTTCAAACCGAGAGCGAACAACGCGTTGCCACGCCCTGGCGGCTGCTGACGCTGCTGATGGCGATGACCGCTATCGGGCCGGCGACGCTCAACATCCTGGTGCCGGCGCTGCCGGCGCTGGTCAAACAGCTCGAGTCCGACACCGGCACGGTCCAATTCACCCTGTCGCTCTATCTGCTGAGCCTGGCCACCGCCCAATTGCTGCTCGGGCCGCTGTCCGACCGCTTCGGCCGCCGGCCGGTGGTGCTGGCAGGGCTCGCGCTCAACGTCGCCGCGTCGCTGGCGGCAATTGCCGCCTCTTCGATCGGCGCCCTCATCGGCGCGCGCGTCGTGCAGGCGATCGGCGCCTCGTCCGGCATCGTGATCGGGCGCGCCATCATCCGCGATCTCTACGAGCGCGACCGCGCCGCCGCCATGATCGGCCTGGTCACCACCGCCATGGTGATTGCGCCGATGATCTCGCCGCTGATCGGCGGCATTCTCGACACCGCCTTCGGCTGGGAATCGATCTTCCTGCTCATCTCCGCGCTCAGCTGTGCGGTGCTGCTATGGGCCGTCATCGTGTTGCCGGAGACGCGTCCGGCGAATATGGCGCACACGCCCGGGACGCTGATCCGGGAATGGCGCGCGCTGATCGGCAACGCGAAATTCCATGGCTACGTGCTGTGCGGCGCGCTCGGCTCGGCGCCGTTCTTCACCTTCCTCGGCGGCGGCCCGCATGTGGTGGTGACGCTGATGGGGCGCACATCGGCGGAATACGGCGCGTGGTTCGCCGTCACCTCGTTCGGCTATATGATCGGCAACTTCACCGCCTCGCGGCTGTCGCAGCGCTTCGGCGTCGACGCGCATGATCCTGGCCGGCATCGTGTTCGAGCTGATCGGCTCGAGCCTGACCGCCGTGCTGGTGGCGAGCCTGCCGCATGCCGGGCCGGCGATCATCTTCCTGCCGCAGCTGCTGATTTCCTACGGCAACGGCTTGCTGCTGCCGAATGCGATTGCCGGCGCCATCAGCTTGCGCCCGCAAGCCGCCGGCGCCGCCTCCGGCATGACCGGCTTCGCGCAGATGGCGATCGGCGCGGCCTCCACGCAAGTGGTCTCGATCGCGCTCGCCGGCGCCAGCGACGCCATGCCGATGGCCTGGATGCTGGTGATCCTGGTGGTGGCGACCGGCGTGGCCTACGAGACGCTGGTGCGGCGCTAGGATATCAGCTTCAGCCACTCGTCTTCGCTCAGCACCTTGACGCCGTGCTTTTTCGCCTCGGCCAGCTTGGAGCCGGCGCCCGGGCCGGCCACCACGAAATCGGTTTTCTTCGACACCGAGCCGGCGGCCTTGGCGCCGAGCCGCTCGGCCTGGGCTTTGGCCTCCTCGCGCGTCATCTTCTCGAGGCTGCCGGTGAACACCACGGTCTTGCCGGCGATCTTCGAGTCGGTCTTCGGCTTTTCGGCGTCGAGGATGGTCACTTCCTTGGTCAGCCGCTCGACGATGCCCTTGTTATGGCTCTCGCCGAAATAGGCCTTGATGCTCTCGATCACCGTCTCGCCGATCTGGTCGAGCGCGTCCATTTCCGCAATCGCCTCCTCGTCGCCCTTGGCGACATTCAGGCAGGCGTCGTGGAATGACTTCCACGAGCCGTAGCCGCGCGCCAGCGCCAGCGCGGTGGTCTCGCCGACATGGCGCATGCCGAGCGCAAAGATGAAGCGGTCGAGCGAAATCTCGCGCCGTTGTTCGATGGCGGCGAACAGATTGCGCACCGAGGTTTCGCCGTAGCCTTCCTGGCTTCCAGCTTGATCGCCGGTTGCGCGCTTCCAAGCGTGAAGATGTCGGCCGGCTCCTTGACCCAACCCTGCTCGAAGAAGAATTCGATCTGCTTTTCGCCCAGGCCCTCGATGTCGAAGGCGCGGCGCGAGGCGAACAGCTTGAGGTGCTCGATCTTCTGAAACGGACAGGCGAATTCGCCGGTGCAGCGGGCGCGCGCGCCCTCCTCGCCGGTGGCGGTCTCCTCGCGCACGATTTCGGTGCGCAGCGGGCAAGGACAGTGGGTTGGGAAACGATAGGGTTCAGAGCCGCGTGCGTGCTTTACGACATCCACCACCTGCGGGATCACGTCGCCAGCGCGCTGGATAATAACGGTGTCGCCGATGCGCAGATCGCGGCCCCTCGCGTATTTGCTCGCCGTCGCCGCCGATGCCCTTGATGTAGTCCTCGTTGTGCAGCGTCACGTTCTGCACGATGACGCCGCCGACGCCGACCGGCTCGAGCTTGCCCACCGGCGTGAGCGCGCCGGTGCGGCCGACCTGGATCTCGATGTCCTTGAGCACGGTGACGGCGCGCTCGGCTTGGAACTTGTGCGCGATCGCCCAGCGCGGCGAGCGCGAGACGAAACCGAGCCGCTCCTGCCAGTCGAGCCGGTCGACCTTGTAGACCACGCCGTCGATGTCGTAGGCGAGCTTGGCGCGGCGCTCCTCGATCTCGTGGTGGAAAGCGAGCAGTTCCTCGAGCGAGTGGCAGACTTTGGTCAGCGGGTTGGTCTTGAAGCCGCAGGATTCGAACCACTTGATCATGCCGCTCTGCGAGTCGGCCGGCATCTCGCTCATCTCGCCCCAGGCATAGGCGAAGAAGCCGAGCGGGCGCGAGGCGGTGACGCTCGGGTCCTTCTGCCGCAGCGAGCCGGCGGCGGAATTGCGCGGATTGGCGAAGACCTGTTCGTCGGCCGCCTTCTGCCGCTCGTTGAGCTTGAGAAAATCGGCCTTGGTCATATAGACCTCGCCGCGCACTTCGGTGACCGCGGGAAGGTGACGGCCGTGCAGCTTGTGCGGCACGTCCTTCAGCGTCCGGATATTGGCGGTGACGTCCTCGCCCTCGCTGCCGTCGCCGCGGGTGGCGGCGGTTACGAGTTCGCCGTCCTCGTAGCGCAGCGACATCGACAGCCCGTCGATCTTCGGCTCGGCGCTGAAGGTGATCTTCTCGTGCTCGCCAAGCTTGAGGAAGCGGCGGATGCGGGCGACGAAATCGCGCACGTCCTCTTCCGCCATGGCGTTGTCGAGCGAGAGCATCGGCACCGCGTGGCGCACCTTGCGGAAGCGGCCGGTGGGCGCGGCGCCGACCCGGCGCGAGGGCGAGTCGGCGCGGATCAGCGCGGGGAAGCGCTTCTCGATCGCCGCGTTGCGCTCGCGCAGCGCGTCATAGGCGGCGTCGGTGATCCGCGGCCGGTCCTGCTGGTAATAGCGCTTGTCGTTTTCGGCGATTTCGGCGGCCAGCCGTTTCAGCTCGGCCTTGGCCTGGGCTTCGGTCAGGTCGGGGACGGCAATCTTGGTGGGGTCTTTGGCTGCCATGGAATCGATCGCCTTGCTGCGATGCGCATATAGGGCCGATTGCGCCAGCCGCCAAATTACCCGAAGCTGCGGCCCATGTTGATCCACCCGCGCGGCAAGGACCGGCCCTATCAGCTTGGGCCGTTTCCGCTGGAGATGCTGCGACGCGACGAAAGCGTCATCGCGCGTGAGGCGCAACGCCCGCCGCTGACCGGCGTGGCGGAGCCGGCGCCAGAGGGCGTGCTGGCGCGCGCCGCCGAGCACTACCGCACGCTGTTCGCGAAATTCGTCGACGGGCCGGTGGCGCCGCAGCAGGCGCCGCTGCCGGTCGATCTTGCCTGCCGCGCGGCCGATATCAAGGGCGCAGCCTATTTCCTCGACGCCGCGCAGGTGGGGATCTGTCGCATGCCGGCGCATGGCTGGCTCGCCGGCGTCGATCTTCCGCCGCACGAGCAGGCGATCGTCCTCCTGGTCGAGCGGGCGCGCCTGCCCGAGCCGGACAATCTGGCGCGCGAATGGATTTCGCCCGCGCGCGCCGAGATTGCCGACATGCGCGCGGCCGAGATCGCGGTCTGCGTCGCCGGCCATATCCGCGCCATGGGCTTTGGCGCACGCGCGCATTTCGCCGGCCAGAGCCTGGTCGATCGCGAGCGGCTGGCAGTGCTGGCGGGCCTGGCGGTGCGCGACGGTGAGGGCTTGCGCAATCCCTATCTCGACGATTTCTCCATCGCGGTGGTGACGACCGACTATGCGCTGGCGACCGATATGCCACTGCACGAAAGCGCGCTGCACGCCAAGGGCCTCGCCTATTGGTGGGGCGTCAACGGCGCGCAATCGGGCCGCGAGCGCAACCGGCAGAAGAAACGCGCCACGCATTTGTCGCGCTTTCCCATGGAGACGGTGAAGCGGGTCGAGCGCCCCACCACGTTGATCCTCGACGACGAGGTGCCGCAGGTGCCCAAGCGCGCCGCCTTCTTCCAGCGCGCCTTGCATGGCGATCTCGGCGACAAGGCCAAGGGCGAGCGCACGCGCTTTGCCTTCAAGACGCCGCTGTCCTGGAGCCTGCTGCAGGTGATCCGCGCGCTGGTGCCGTTCCAGAACGGCGAGGTTGCGCCGGCGACCGAGCGCGCACGCTACCGCGACGCCGCGGCCAATGCGCGCGCGCTCAAATCGCTGTCCTATGCGCTCGGCTCCGACCTCACCGGCATCTGCGAGATCCCGCGCTATGCCTGGTTCTCGCACAAGGAAGATGGCACGGCGATCAAGCCCTATCACCGCTACGCGGTGACGATGCTGATCGACCAGGGCTTCGACACCATGGAGGGCGCCAGCGGCGACGACTGGATTTCCGGCGCGCAGTCGATGCGCGCCTACTTGCGCGGCGCGGTGATCGCCGGGGTGATGGCTGAACTGCTGCGCGAGCTTGGCTTCCCGGCGCGTTCGCAGACCAATGCCGACAGCGACGTGCTGCACATCCCGCTGATCCTGTGGGCAGGCCTGGGCGAACTCTCCCGCATCGGCGAACTGGTGCTCAATCCCTTCGTCGGCCCGCGCTTCAAGTCGGTAGTGCTGACCACCGATATGCCGCTTGAAACCGACCAGCCGATCGATTTCGGCCTGCAGTATTTCTGCAGCCACTGCCTAAAGTGCGCGCGCGAATGTCCCTGCGACGCCATTCCCTTCGGCAACAAGGTGGTGTTCAACGGCTACGAGATGTGGAAGCCGGACGTCGAGCGCTGCACGCGCTATCGGCTCACCAATATGCGCGGCTCGGCCTGCGGGCGCTGCATGAAGACCTGCCCGATCAACAAGGTGGTGGACGCCGACGGCGCCCTGCTCACGCGCGCCGCGAGCTGGCTCGGCGTCAATGCGCTATGGCTGAAGCCGCTGCTGGTGCCGATCGCCACCTGGTTCGACGACTGGATCGGCAATGGCCGGCGCAACCTGGTCAAGAAATGGTGGCTCGATCTCGAGATTGTCGGCGGCGTGGCGGTCACGCCGCGCGCGACCAATGAGCGCGACATCGATCCGGCGCGCCACGTCGATCCGGCAACGGCGATGCAGAAGATGGCCTATTACCACGCCAATATGATGCCGCCGCCGAACGATCCGTCGCCGCATGTCGTCGACCGCAAGGCGGCGCTGGCCGCGAAGGCAGCGCTGGAAACGCCGGACGAAGCGCGTGCGCGGCATGCGCGCGGCGAGCCGCGCCCGGCGCATTACGTGCCGACACCGCCAGTTGAGATGGTCGCGGATGCGCGGGCGGCGAAGAGCCCGTACGATTGAATATTATCATTCCGGGGGGCGAGCGAAGCGAGCAAACCCGGAATGCCGCAAGAATTTACCCCGCCTTCAACAGCCGCTCCGCCGCCGCGCGCGCCTCGGCGGTGATCTCGGCGCCCGCCAGCATGCGGGCGATCTCTTCCCGCCGTTTCTCGGCGGCCACCTCGGTGACGCGGGTGGCGACGCGGCGGCCCTTTTCCAGCGTATCCTTGCTGATGAGATAATGGCGGTCGGCGCGCGCCGCCACCTGCGGGGCGTGGGTCACCGCCAGCACCTGCACGCCGGCGGCGAGCTTGGCCAGCCGCACCCCGATGGCGTCGGAGACGGCGCCGCCCACGCCGGTATCGATCTCGTCGAACACCAAAGTCGGCGCCGAGCCGCGGTCGGCCAGCACGACTTTCAGCGCCAGCAGGAAGCGCGCCAATTCACCGCCGGAGGCGACCTTCATCAAGGGCCCTGCCCGCGTGCCCGGATTGGTCTGCACCCAGAACTCGACCCGGTCGATGCCGTTCGGCCCGGCCGCGGCGGCATCGCTTTCGATCTCGGTCGAAAATTTCGCCCGCTCCAGCTTGAGCGGCTTGAGCTCGCCGTTGACCGCCTTGTCGAGCGCCGCCGCCGTCTTGGCGCGCGCCTTGGAGAGCGCAAGCGCGGCGGCGCGATAGTCGGCTTCCGCCGCGCGCGCCGCCGCCTCCAGCGCCTTCAGCCGCTCTTCGCCCGCGTCGATCAGCGCGATATCGGATTTGTAGCGCGCCGCCAACGCCGCCAACTCATCCACCGGCACGTTGTATTTGCGCCCCGCCGCGCGCAACGCGAACAGCCGTTCCTCGATGCGTTCGAGTTCGGCCGGATCGAAATCGGCGGCGCGCAGCGCGGCTTCGAGGTGGCTGCGGGTTTCCTCCAGCGCGGTGAGCGCGCTATCGAGCGTCTTCACCGCCGGCTCGACCAGGCTCGGGGCCTGGGCGCTGCGCCGCTCCAGCCGGCGGATCACACCGGCCAGCGCCGGCACGGATGAATTGGCGCCGGCGATCACCTCATGGGCGTCGCGCAGGTCCTCGGCCACTTTCTCGGCCTGCATCATGGCGGTGCGCCGCTCGGCGAGCGTGGTTTCTTCGCCCGCCTGCGGCGAGAGCGAGCCCAGTTCCTCGACCGCATGGCGCAGCCAGTCGCCTTCGCGTTGGGCGCGCTCGACTTCGGCGCGATGGGCATCGGCCGCCTCGGCCGCGGCGCGGCGCGCCTCCCACAGGCGTTCGACCTTGGCCGCGTCGGCCTCCAGGGCGCCGAACGCATCGAGCAGGCGGCGATGGGTGGCGGCGTCGACCAAGGCGCGCTCGTCATGCTGGCCATGGATCTCCACCAGCGCGGCGCCGAGCTCCTTCATCACCTGCACGCTCACCGGCTGATCGTTGATGAACGCGCGGGTCCGCCCGTCCGCGAACTGCACGCGGCGAAGAATGAGTTCGTCCTCGGCCGGGATATCGTTGGCCTTGAGCAGCGCGCGTGCCGGATGCGCGCGCGCAACCTCGAACACGGCGGTCACCTGCCCCTGCTCGGTGCCGTGGCGCACCAGCGCCTGGTCGCCGCGGGCGCCCAAAGCCAGCGCAAAGGCGTCGAGCAGGATCGACTTGCCGGCGCCGGTCTCGCCGGTGAGCACGGCAAGTCCGTCGGCGAAATCGATGTCGAGCCGGTCGATCAGGACGATGTCGCGGATCGATAAACGGGAGAGCATGGGGCCTGTCCTAGGCTGTCATCATCCGCGAAAGCGGATGATCCAGTAAGCACCGCGGCCTCGGATTTTCACAGGAATCGCGGCAGCTACTGGATGCCCCGCTTTCGCGGGGCATGACAAGAGGGTTGCGAGGCCCGGACGGGCCCGCCCTAGCCCACGATCCCGTGGAACGCCTTGCTGATCCAGGATCCCTTGTTTTCGGACGGCTCGCGGCCGCCGTTTTTCACCAGCGTATAGGCGTGCTTGTACCAGGCGCTGTCGGGGAAATTATGCCCGAGCACGGCGGCCGCGGTTTGCGCCTCATCCACGATGCCGAGCGCCATATAGGCCTCGGTCAGCCGCATCAGGGCCTCTTCGACGTGCCGCGTGGTCTGGTACTTGGTGACCACGACTTTGAAGCGGTTGATGGCGCCGGTGTAGTCCTTCTTTTCCAGGTAGTAGCGCCCGATCTCCATTTCCTTGCCGGCGAGCTGGTCGCGGGCGACTTCGATCTTTTGTTTGGCGCTGACGGCGTATTCGCTGTTCGGATATTTGCGGATCACCTCTCGCAGCGCGGCGAGCGCCTTCTCGGTGCGCGCCTGGTCGCGCGTGATATCCGGAATTTCCTCGAAATTGGAGGCGCCGATCAGATACTGCGCATAGGCGGCATCCGGACTGCCGGGATGCAGCGCGATGTAGCGCTGGGCCGCGCCGACGCACTCGTCGTAGGCGTTGTCTTGATAATAGGCGAATGCGGTCATGAGCAGCGCCTTGCGCGCCCATTCCGAATAGGGGTGCTGGCGATCGACCTCCTCGAACTTCTTTGCCGCCGCTTTCGCCTCGTGCTTGACGTTGAGCAGGTAGAGGCCCTCGTTGTAGAGGCGGTCGGCGGCTTCGTCGGGCGGCGTTTGCTCCTTGGCGAACAGGTCGATGCCGCTGCAGGCCCCCAGGTTCACCGCCAGCAGCAACACCGCCATCACGCGCGCGAACCGGCGCGGGGCGGCGCCGGCGGGCGACGTCTTGGGCGCTATATCCCCGGGCGTGATTGGCTTCGGCATGGAATTCTTGGTCGCGAAATCCTTGGGCACAAACTTAACCCCGCGCGTTCGTGTCCGTCCCCTCATAGGAGCATTGCGCAGGCTTGCCGGCAATGTCCTCGACCGCGCTGGTGTAGACGAAAAAGCGCGGTCTGACTAAGCGATTATGCCGACATTCAGCCGGGATTAAGGCGGCGAGTTCCGCGCCTCGATGCCCAAAAGTGGCAACCGGTTTTCGCTAAGAAGCCGCGCCCAAAACAGGCTTTTCAGGACATTTCCGGCCCGTAGGCCACCGCCGCCATTCCGGCGCCAACATCGGCATGGCCGCGCGCGCGGCGGACAGGCTCGGCCGCCTCGATCACCCGCCAGGCGGTGGGATCCGCCATCAGCGCCGACAACACCGCGTGGTTGAGCTTGTGGCCGCCGCGAACGGTGCGGTAGGCGGCAAGCAGCGGCTGGCCGGCGAGCGCCAGATCGCCGATGGCGTCGAGGATTTTGTGGCGCACGAATTCGTCGGTGAAACGCAGGCCTTCCGGATTGAGCACGCGATCCTCGGTGATCACCAGCGTGTTGGCGAACGAGGCGCCGAGCGCGTAGCCGGCGCTCCACAGTTTGGCGACGTCCTTCATGAAGCCGAAGGTTCGGGCGCGCGCGATCTCGCGGCGGAAGCCCTCCGGCTCGATGTCGAGCGCGAGCGCCTGGCGGCGAATGAGCGGATGGTCGAATTCGATTTCGGCTTCGACCCGGAAGCCGTGCTGGTAGGGCCGCAGCTCGCCGAGGGCGTCGCCCTTGGCGACGCGCACCGGCTTGATCACCTCGATATAACGGCGCGGCAGCGCGCGCGCGGTGAGGCCGGCCTGATCGATCGCATCGACGAAGGGCGCGGCACTGCCGTCCATGATCGGCACTTCCGGTCCGTCGATCTCGACCACCACATTGTCCACGCCCAGCCCGCGCAGCGCCGCCAGCAGATGCTCCGCCGTCGAGCAGAGCGGGCCCTCGGCGTCGCCCAGCACGGTCGCGAATTCGGTGGCGGTGACCGCGCGCACGTCGGCGCGAATTTCGCGCTCGAGCGAGCCGTCGGCGGCAATGCGCTGGAAAACGATACCGGTGTCGTCGTCGGCGGGATTTAAAGTGAGCGTGACGGGGCTGCCGGAATGCACGCCGACGCCGGACACGGCAACCTGATCACGCAGCGTGGTCTGCTTAGCACCCTTCATCGAACCCGTAACCGCCGACCCGCAAGCAAGCCGCGCGTCCCATCCCAAGCCCCTGCGGGGGCCACATTTTGGCCTTCAATCAAAGGCCGCGTACGATCCGGAAGATCCCCCAAGGACCGAAAAGTCCTTTTCGCCTAGGGAATTTAGGCTAATTCCGAGACGGTCTCCAACTCACGTCTTCTTACCGACTGTTACTCATTTTTTTGCCGTAATTGCCCGGCGAACGGGCCGCGCCCAGCGGCATATGACTTATCGGGCAGCTTTGCTGGCCTTGCCGAGACCACCCGGCAGCCTTCGTCCGGATCCCGCGATGGTTATATAACCGTTTTAATTCAATAGCTTAAGTAAACAGGTCGCAGCAAGCCGACGGCCCCGCCCCGGGTCCGGGGCGGAGCCGTCGCGGTTCTTGGCGGGCCGTCAGTTGGCCTGGCGGCGCAGGAAGGCCGGGATATCGAGCTGGTCTTCCTCGGCCGAATTATGCACAGGCGCGGAGCGGCCATGCGGATCGAGCCCCTGCGGGGCCGAGCGCCGGGCATATTCCGACACCGGCTCGTCGGGGCGGCCCTCCGGATTGCGGGCGGTCGGCCGTGGCAGCCGCTCGAATTGCGGCATGGCCTGCGCGGTGCGCGGCGCCCGCGGCGGCTCCGCCTCCTCCGCGCGCCGGCCGAGGCCGACCGCGGCCAGCCGCTGCATCAGCGACATACGGCGCTTTTCGGGATGATCCTCGGCGAGCTCCCCGCGCTGCGCCTTGATCTGGTTTTGCGCCGGCAGCGGCAGTTCGTCGATGCGCGGCATACGCGGCATGCGCGCAGCCGTGCGCTCGGGCGCCGGCGGAATGAAGGTCTTCGGCGTCGGCAGTTCGGCTGGCGCCGATTCGGCGGGCACCGGTTCGAACAGCGACGGCTTCATCGGCATCGGCCGGATCGAGACGTCCTCGATCGCGGTCGGCCCCATCAGCGCGGCGGCAACCGCGGCGTGGGCGGCGCCGGCGGCGGATTCGACCGACGCGGCATTGGCGGCGGCCGGGGCCAGGGCCGGCGCCGGACTGCGTTCGATGCGGTCGGCGGCGCGGCGGGTTTCACCGCGCACCCGGCCGGCGAGTTCCTTGAGCGCGGCCTCGGGCTGCGCCGTCTGGCGCTGCACCCCGGAGTGGTCGATGCCGGTGGCCACCACCGAGACGCGGATGATTCCTTCCAAGCCTTCATCGAAGGTGGCGCCGACGATGATGTTGGCGTCCTGGTCGACTTCCTCGCGGATGCGGGTGGCGGCCTCGTCGACTTCGTAAAGCGTAAGGTCCTTGCCGCCGGTGATCGAAATCAGCAGGCCACGGGCGCCCTTCATCGAGGCGTCGTCGATCAGCGGATTGGCGATGGCCGCTTCGGCGGCGGTGAGCGCGCGCTTCTCGCCGGAGGCCTCGCCGGTCCCCATCATCGCCTTGCCCATCTCCTTCATCACCGCACGCACGTCGGCGAAGTCGAGATTGATCAGGCCTTCCTTGACCATCAGATCGGTGATGCAGGCGACGCCCGAATAGAGCACCTGGTCGGCCATGGCGAAGGCGTCGGCGAAGGTGGTCTTCTCGTTGGCGACCCGGAACAGATTCTGGTTCGGGATGATCAGCAGCGTGTCGACCACCTTTTGCAGTTCGACAATGCCGGCTTCCGCGTAGCGCATGCGGCGCTGGCCCTCGAAGTGGAACGGCTTGGTGACCACCCCGACGGTGAGGATGCCCAGTTCGCGCGCGATCTTGGCGACCACGGGGGCCGCGCCGGTGCCGGTGCCGCCGCCCATGCCGGCGGTGACGAACACCATATGCGCCCCGGTGAGATGATCGCGGATTTCGTCGATCACTTCCTCGGCGGCGGCGCGGCCGACTTCCGGCTGCGAGCCGGCGCCCAGCCCCTCGGTCACTTGCGCGCCCATCTGGACGATGCGCTCGGCCTTCGACATCGTGAGCGCCTGCGCGTCGGTATTGGCGACGACGAAGTCGACGCCCTGCAGCCCGGCCGTGATCATGTTGTTCACGGCATTGCCGCCGGCACCGCCGACACCGAATACGGTAATGCGCGGCTTCATTTCATGAATGTCCGGGATTTTCAGATCGATGGTCATTGGTCTACCTTTTTAATGCACGGGCAGCAGGCTCATGCGTCGCGCGGTTTGCGCGAACGCGATTGCACGCCGCCGGACAGGTCCGGTCCGCCACCGGCCCTGCGTGGTTCTGGGGTTTCAGGGTCAGAAGCTTTCGCGCAGCCATCGTCCGACCCGTGCCATGTAACCGCCCGTTCCTGTCATCAATTGCCGCGTTCGCCGCGGTTCGAAGTGTTCAAGATGCGCCGCCTGCGGATAGACCAGGAGGCCCGCCGCCACGGCGAATGCCGGACCCTTGGCCGCTTCCGGCAAGCCCGCTAACCCAAGTGGCCGACCGATACGCACCGGCCTACGCAAAATACGCGCAGCGAGATCCGCGATGCCGGCGAGCTGGCTCGCGCCGCCGGTGAGCACAACGCGCGCACGCGGCTCGGCCGCGAACGGCGAAGCCTTGAGCCGGTCGCGCAGCATTTCCAGAATTTCCTCGACCCGCGGCTTGATGATGCGCACCAGCGCCGCACGCGAAACGAATTGCGGCGGCTCGCGCTCGTCATCTCCGACCGGCGGCACTGTGATCATGTCGCGTTCATCCGATCCGCCCGTCAAAACACTGCCATAAATCGCTTTGATTCGCTCAGCATCTGCGATTCGGGTGTTGAGACCGCGGGCGATATCCATGGTGACGTGGAGGCCGCCGATCGCGAAACCGTCGGCATGCACGAACTTTCCGCTGGAAAACACCGCCAGGGTGGTGGTTCCGGCCCCCAGATCGATGGTGGCGGCGCCCAAATCGGCCTCGTCGTCGGCCAGCGCGGCCAGGCCGGCCACGTAGGGCGATGCCACCATGGCCTCGACCGACAGGTGGCTGCGCTCGACCGCCAGCATCAGATTGCGCACGGTCGCCACATCGGCGGTGACCATATGCATGTCCACGCCGAAACGGCGGCCGAGCATGCCGCGCGGCTCGCGGATGCCGGCGGCGGCGTCGAGCGCGTAGCCGATGGGCAGCGAATGCAGCACGGCGCGGCCGTCACGCACCGAGTGGCGGCTGGCCGCCGCCAGCACGCGCGCGATATCGCCATCGGTCACGGCGCCGCCGGCGAGCTCGATATCGGCGACGAACCGCTCGCTGCCGAGCCGCCCGCCGGAGAGCGAGACCACCACGGATTCGAGCTGCACCTTGGCCATGCTTTCGGCGATGTCGATGGCCTGGCGGACCATCTCTTCGACTTCCACCAGATCGACCACGCTGCCGGCCTTCATGCCGCTCGCCGCGGTATGGGCGAAGCCCAGCACGCGCACGCCGTGGCTGCGCCTTCGCAGCACGTCCTGCGGCGCCTGCGGCTCCAGCCGCGCGATCAGGCAGGCGATCTTGCTGGTGCCGATGTCGAGGCCGGCGACCACGGCCGCGCGGCGCGGCGAAACCGGTTTCATCTTGGGCGTGAGGCCGAAGTGCAGCACGGTCATGCGTCACTTCCCTTGCGCTTGGCCCGCTTGTCCTTCGCGGCCGCCTTGAGCGCCTGCTCGCGCGCGGCGGCGGCGGCATCGGACTGGCGCACCGTGACGCGATCGGGCAGCCGCAGATCGACCGCGACGATGTCGCGCGACAGCAATTTCTTGTCGCGGTCGAGGTCGACCAGCATCCGCAGCGCATGCTCGGGCTCGCGCTCCGGCAACAGCACCTCGACGCCGTCCTTCAGATGCAGGTTCCAGCGCCGCTCGGCGACCAGCACCGAGGCCTCGACCGATTTCGCGATCAGCGGATAGCGCTTGAGCAGACCGAGAAAATCCTGCGCCACATGTTCGGCGCCATGGCCGACCACCAGCGGCAGCGAGGCAAAGCGCGGCGGCACGTCGGTTTCCAGCACGGCGCCGTCGGCGGCGATCAGGTAGATGCGGCCTTCGTTCTGCCAAAGCGCGAAGGCCTTGCGCTCCTTGATTTCGATGCGCAGGCGGCCGGGATAGAGCTTGAGCACGGCGGCTTGCGCGATCCACGGATTGGCCATCAGCCGGACACGCATCTGCGCGGCATCGAGAAACAACAGCGACGAGCGGCCGGTGATTCCGGCAAGCTTGAGGACGTCCGCGCGGCTGACTTCGTGCTCGCCGGCCAGTGCGATTTCGGAAATGCGGAAGCCGACGCTGTTGGCCGCGCTATCGCAGATGTCCTGGATCTGCGCGGCGATCACCGGCAGATGGCCGCCCCTGACCACGCCGTAATAGGTGCTGGCGAGAATGAGCATGGCGGCGGCGCTGGCACCGGCGCCGCGCGGCACGTTCAATGCGAGCAGCGCGGAGCCCCAGCGGCGCGCCAGGCGGAGCGCGCTCGAGTCCGACGCCGGCCAGGCATGGGTGCGCAGCCGCCGAACGGCCGCTGCACGTCGTTTCAGCTTCAGCGATTGAGCGAGGCGCCCTCGACCATCCATCGCTACCTGCTCTTCAAACGTTGGCCCATCATGGGCAGCAAGCTTTGGCACGAGCGCGGTTTCGCTCATGCCCCGATTTGGTATCCAGGCGTCGTCGCAGCGACACCGGTCGCACGCGCGAATCCATGGCCGAACGCTCAGAAACGCGGCCGACGCCTAGTCTTCGGGCTTTTTGGTAAATGATCGGTAAAGGTTTACGGATTGTGTGCAGAATGCCTTAACTTAAGCCGGGTGCTGCAATTCCAGCGCATTTAGCCGGCACTCAGCGGTCAAGCGAGGCGTCCTCGATCATCCAGCGCACCAGCTCTTCAAAACCGATGCCGGCGTGGGCGGCAAGCTCGGGCACCAGCGAAACTTCGGTCATGCCCGGCTGGGTGTTGACCTCCAGGCAGGCCAGCCCCTTGGTCCCGTCGAGGGTGTCGTCGTAGCGGAAGTCGGCGCGGCTAATGCCGCGGCAGCCAAGCGCGTCATGGGCGGCGAGCGAGAGCCGGCGGACTTCCGCGTAGACCGGTGAGGCGATGGGCGCCGGCAGCAGATGTTTCGATCCGCCGGGCGCGTATTTGGCCTCGTAGTCGTAAAATTTGACCGCCGGGACGATCTCAATGACGCCGAGCGCTTCCTCCCCCATAACGGCACAGGTGAGTTCCTTGCCCGGGATATAGGGCTCGACCAGCAGCCGATCGCCGAAGGACCAGTCGGGGCGCGTGAGTTCCTGCGGCGGATGCTTCATGGTCCTCGCGCACGATGAACACGCCGACGCTGGAGCCTTCCGACACCGGCTTGATCACATAAGGCGGCGGCAGCAGATGCCCCTTGGCGGCTTCCGCGCGCGAGGCAACCAGGCCGCCCGGCACCGGCACGCCGGCGGCCTTGAGCACGGTCTTGGCGATGTCCTTCTCCATAGCCATGGCGGAAGCCAGCACGCCGGAATGGCTGTAGGGGATTCCCAAGATTTCCAGCAGACCTTGCAGCGTACCGTCCTCGCCGGGGCGGCCATGCAGCACGTTGAGCGCGACGTCGGGCTTGAGCGCGCGCAAATCCGCCGCCACCTCACGGTTCACATCGAGCCGGCTGACGCGGTAGCCGGCCCGTTCGGCCGCATCGGCGCAGGCTTTGCCCGAGCGCAGCGAAACTTCGCGCTCGGCCGACCAGCCCCCCATCAGAACCGCGACGTGTTTCATGGATTTTCGGCAGCTCCGATTCGCTTGCGGTCTAATAGAATTGAGAATGGCCGTCCCGTCGAGCAAAGAAACGGAACGCCGCGAGGCTGATGAGCGCCGCCGCCAACATGAGCGCCGCACAATAGACCGGCGTGCCGGAGTCATGCGTGACGTCGCGCGCTAAGCCGGCGAGCGCGGGAATGCTCGCCATCAGCGCATAATACCAAGTGAAGTAAATGCCCATGCCGGTCGCCCGGTTTTGTGCGCGCACGGCCGCCGCCGGCAGCGTCATGATCGGGCCGGCCGGCAACCCAATAGCGATGGCGGCGGCGGCGAAGGCCGCAAGCGTCGGGCTGCCGCCGGCAAGAAACACGGCGGCGGCGGCGGCGCCGATAAAGCCGGCCGCCATTACCAGATCGGAGCGGCCGAGTTTGTCGGCGAGATAACCACCGAGCGGCACGACTGCAATCAGACACCAGCCGAGCCAGCTCACCAGCGCATAGGCCTCGGTCAAGCCGTAGCCGCGATCGGCAAGGTGCCCCGGCAGGAAACTGACCAGCAGGATGTAGCCGACATTGTAGGTCGCCCAAACCAGTCCGGCGATTGAGACCAGCGTCCATTCCCGCGCCGATAGCTTGAGTTCAAATCGGCTGTGCGCCGCGATCAGGCCCGGCGGGTCGCGGTAGAGCACGGCGGTGGCGATCAAGCACGGCAACGTCACAAAGGCGGCAAGCTGCATCACCGCCTGCCAACCAAGCCATTTTGCCAGCGGCGCAAAGCCGAGAAGCCCGAGCGCGATGCCGGCGGGCCAACTGGTCACGAGGATCGCCATCGCGGTCGCAATTTCGCGGCCGGCAAACCAGTCCGCCACCATCTTGGTCAGCAACACGTTGATCAGCACAGCGCCGGTGCCACTCAGCAAACGTCCGCAGCTTAAAGCCACAAACGAGGTGCTCATTCCCATCAGCACCCCACCGGCAAACATTAACGCCAAGCCCGCGACCACGATTTGCTTGGCGCCAAAGCGTTCGCCGAGCAGGCCGCCCGGCAGCGAAACGAAAACGCCGAGCAGCAGGTAAAATCCGATCAGCGCGCCGATCGCGGCGTACTGAAAGCCAAGCGCGTCGACCAAGAAGGGACCGGCCGAGCCGACGGTTTGAAACTGCAAACCCATGGCGGTCCGCGCCAGGAACAGCAGCGCAAGCATGAACCAGCGGTTCTGCACCATGCGCTTAACCCGGACTGCGGGTCACGCCGATGCGCTTGATTTCCCATTCCAGCTCGATGCCGGAATGGGCCTTCACTCGCGCGCGCACGGTTTCGCCCAGCGTTTCGATGTCGGCCGCGCTGGCGTCGCCGAGATTGATCAGGAAATTGCTGTGCAGTTCGGAGACCTTGGCCTGGCCGACCTGCAGGCCCCGGCAGCCGGCCTCGTCCACCAGCTTCCAGGCGCTCATTCCGGGTGGATTCTTGAAGGTGGAGCCGCCGGTGCGATTGCGCGGCTGGCTGGCCTCGCGCTTCGATTTGATCGCGGCCATTTCGGCGGCGATCGCGTCCGCATCGCCGGCGCGGCCCTGGAATAGCGCGCTGGTGAAGATGACATCCTCCGGCACGCCGCAATGGCGATAGGAAAATCCCATTTCGGCGTTGCTGAAGCGGCGCATCTCGCCCTGGCGGTCGACGCCGCGCGCCTCGATCAGAACGTCCTTGGTTTCGCCGCCATAGGCGCCGCCATTCATGCGCAGCGCGCCGCCGATGGTGCCGGGAATGCCGCTGAGGAAGGCAAGGCCCGCGATGGCGGCCTTCTGCGCCGCGCGCGCCACCAAAACGTCGAGCACCGCCGTGCCGGCGGCGACGCGATGATCGTCTTCGACGGCGATCTCGTTGAAGCCGCGGCCGAGCCGCACCACCACGCCCGGCACGCCGCCGTCGCGCACGATCAGATTGGAGCCGGCGCCGATCACGGTGACGGGAATGTCGGCCGGCACATTGCGTAAGACATAGGCCAGATCGTTCTCGTCCTCCGGCATGAAGAACGCCTGCGCCGGGCCGCCGACGCGAAACCAGGTGAATTCGCCGAGCGGCTGGTTCGCCAGCAAGCGCCCGCGCAGATTCGGAACGCGCGAGCGCAAGTCGGTCGTGATGTCGGGGAAACTCATAGCGCCTGCAACTCGCCGGGCAGCGCATAAGCCCATTGCGTGATCGAGCCGGCGCCGAGGCAGACCACGTAATCGCCGGGCTTGGCCAGCTCCTTGATCAGGCCGGCGAGCTTTTCCGGGCCGTCGAGCGCGATCGCCTGCTTGTGGCCGTGCGCGCGCAGGCCCGCCACCAGCGCATCGCGGTCGGCGCCCGGGATCGGCGCTTCGCCGGCCGGATAGACCGGCGCCACGATCACCGCATCGGCGTCGTTGAAGCAGGTGCAGAACTGCTCGAACAGGTCGTGCAGCCGCGTGTAACGGTGCGGCTGCATCACCGCGATCACCTGACCCTTGGCGCTCTCGCGCGCGGCGCGCAACACGGCGGCGATTTCCACCGGATGATGGCCGTAATCGTCGATGATGACGGCGCCGTTCCATTCGCCCACGCGCGTAAAGCGGCGCTTGACGCCGCCGAAGGAGGAAAGCGCTTTGCGGATGACATCGTCCTTGATGCCCAGCTCATGCGCCACCGCCACCGCCGCCGTCGCGTTGAGCGCGTTGTGGCGGCCGGGCATCGGCATCGTGAGCTTGTCGATGGCGTGGATGGTCTTGCCTTCGCGATCGCGGAACAGCACCGAGAATTGCGATTGCCCGTTGTGATGAACGATATCGTTGAGCCGCACATCGGCCTGCGGATTTTCACCATAGGTAATGATGCGGTGGTCGGTGAGCTTGCCGACCAGCGTCTGCACCACCGGATGATCGGTGCACATCACCGCGAAACCGTAGAACGGCACGTTTTCCACGAAGGCGCGGAAGGCGTCCTGCACCGCCTCGAAAGTATGGAAATGATCGAGATGCTCGGGATCGACATTGGTGACGATGGCGATGTCGGCCGGCAGCTTGAGGAAGGTGCCGTCGGATTCGTCGGCCTCCACCACCATCCAGTCGCCGGCCCCGAGCCGCGCATTGGTGCCATAGGCATTGATGATGCCGCCATTGATCACGGTCGGGTCGAGCCCGCCGGCATCGAGCAGCGCCGCCACCATCGAGGTGGTCGTGGTCTTGCCGTGGGTGCCGGCAATGGCGACGCAGCTTTTCAGCCGCATCAGCTCGGCCAGCATTTCGGCGCGCCGCACCACCGCCAGGCGTTTGGCGCGGGCGGCGACGAGTTCGGGGTTATCCCGTTTGATGGCGGAGGAAACCACCACCACGTCGGCGCTGTCGATATTCTCCGCCTTGTGCCCGATGGCGACCTTGATGCCCTTGTCGCGCAGCCGCTTGACGTTGGCGCTGTCGGCGACATCGGAGCCGGTCACCGTATAGCCGAGATTGGCCAGCACCTCGGCGATGCCGCTCATGCCGATGCCGCCGATGCCGACGAAATGCACCGGGCCGATGTCATGCGGCAGTTTCATGGAGTCGCCCTCGATTTCCTGGCTGCTTAATGCAAGAGGCGGAAGGCGGAAACAAGACCGGCCTTAGGTGATCCTTAAATCCCCGCCACTTTCAACACCAGCTCCGCCAGCCGTTCGGCGGCATCGATACTGCCGGCGGATTTGGCGGCCTGCGCCATGCGGACAAGCGATGCCGGGTCACCGGCAAGCCGGACGATCTCGGCAGCCAGCCGCTCGGGGGTGAAGTCGCGCTGCTCGATGCGCATCGCCCCGCCGGCGTCCGCCAGCACGCCGGCATTGGCGAACTGGTCCTGATCGAGCGCATGCGGCAGCGGCACCAGGATGGCCGGCCGGCCGATGGCCGACAGCTCGGCCACGGTGGAGGCGCCGGAGCGTGAAATAATCAGATGGGCCGCCGCCATGCGTGCCGGCAAATCCGCAAAGAACGGCGCGCACTCGGCTTCGACCCCGAGCCGAGCATAAGTCGCGCGCACGGCATCGAGATCCTCCGCGCGCGCCTGCTGCACGACGGCCAGGCGCGCGCGCAGAGCCGCGCTCAGCCGTTCGATCGCCGCCGGCACGATCTCCGCCATCACGCGTGCGCCCTGGCTGCCGCCGAACACCAGCAGGCGCAGTTTTCCGCTCGGCCCCGGCGCGGCATAGGGCGCCGCCGCCGCGGCGATCACTTCGGCGCGGATCGGATTGCCGGTGAAGGTAACTTTGCTTTGCCAGCGCGGGTCGAGGCGCGCCAGCGTGCGAAAGCCGGTGGCGATGGTCGTCACGCGGGCGGCCAGCAGGCGGTTGGCGCGGCCCATGACGCCGTTCTGCTCGTGCAGCACGGTCGGGATGCCGCGCAACGTCGCGGCCATGAGCGGCGGCACGGTCGGGTAGCCGCCGAAGCCGACGACCACGGCGGGCTTAACGCGGCCCAGCATCGACCAGGCCTTGGCGGTGCCGAGCGTCAGCAACGCGGCCGTGCGCAGGAGCGCCAGCGGATTGCGCCCGCGCAAGGTCGCGCTCGGAATGACGTGCACGGCGCGGGCGGGAAATTTGAAATGGGCGGCGCGCGTGTCGGTGGCGAGTTCGATGACGGCGCCGCGCTTCTGCAAGGCGCCGGCCAGCGCCTCGGCCGGAAACAAATGCCCACCGGTGCCGCCGGCCGCGAGCAGCACCAGCGGCGCACCTTTTTTCTTTCCCTCCCCTGCAAGGGGAGGGTCGGATCGCCGAAGGCGATCCGGGGTGGGGTCACTATTCATCGCCATAGTCTAGCAGGACCCCCACCCGCCGCGCTGCGCGCGTCGACCTCCCCCTTTCAGGGGGAGGTATAAGAAGGCTCGCTCACAAGTTCCGGCGCGGCCAGCATGGCGGCGCGCGGGTGCTCGCGGGTGAGCGCCAGCAGCATGCCCATGGCGTAGGCAAGCGACAGCATCGAGGAGCCGCCATAGGAGATGAACGGCAGCGTCATGCCCTTGGCCGGAATGAGATGCAGGTTCACCGACACATTGATCGCCGCCTGGATGCCGAACAGGATGGCGAGGCCGGCGGCGGCAAAACGCGTGAAGGCGTCGTCGTTGCGCATGGCGCGCACCAGCGCACGAATGACGATGAAGGCAAACAGCGCCACCAGCACCAGACAGAGCGCAACGCCGAATTCTTCCGCCGCCACCGCGAACACGAAGTCGGTGTGGCTCTCGGGCAGCAGCCGTTTCACGGTGCCCTCGCCCGGGCCTTTGCCGAACCAGCCGCCGCGCATGAAGCTTTCGGTGGCGATGTCGATATTGAAGGTGTCGCCCGAGGCCGGATTAAGGAACTTCTGGATACGGCTCGCCACGTGCGGCACGGTGAAATAGGCGGCGGTCAGCCCGATGGCGGCGATGCCGGCGATGCCGAACACCCAGATCAGCCGCATGCCGGCCATGAAGAACAGCGCGCTCCACACCAGCACGACCAGCATGGTCTGGCCGAAGTCGGGCTGAATGACCAGGAGCGCCACCACCAGCAGCAACAGCGCGAGCGCAAACGCATTGGCCGGCATGTCCGTGCGCTTGGCCGATTCGCCGAACAGCCAGGCAACCAGGATGACGAAGGCGGGCTTGAGGAATTCGGAAGGCTGGATGTTGACGCCGAACAGGATCAGCCAGCGCCGCGCGCCCTTGATCTCGGCGCCGAAATAAGGCGTCGCCGCCACCAAGATGAGGCTGACCGCAAACACCAAGAGCGCGAGCCGGCGAATCTGGCGCGGGTTGAGGAACGACACCGCCAGCATGATGGCGACGCTCGGGATCAGAAAGAGAATGTGGCGGTTGACGAAATAGAACGGGTCGAGCCCGAGCCGGCCGGCCACCGGCGGGCTGGCGGCGAGCGAAAGCACCACGCCGGCCAGCATCAGCGCGCCGATGGCGGCAAGCGTGAGCTTGTCGACCGTCCACCACCATTCGCCGAAGGGTGTGCGTTGCGCGCGCGAAACCATGTCCCGTTCCCGGCCTCAAGCTGACGCGTCACGGTTTACGAAGCATTAATGGTGGGGTCATTGCCCGCGAATACACCGCAATCGCAGGCGCGCTCCCTCTCCCCACTGGGGAGAGGGTTGGGGTGAGGGGGTTCCGGGATTCTCGATAGGCTGTAACCCCTCACCCGCCCGCCTTCGCTAAAGCTTCGGCGGGCGACCTCTCCCTATGGGAGAGGTGAAGCGAGATGTCGGCGAGCTGCCATTCAAGATGACGGCGCCGAGTCTTTGACTCCCGGGATCGCCAACACCAAATCGATGAAGGCTTTGCCGCGCACCTCGAAGTTCGGGTACTGGTCGAACGAGGCGCAGGCCGGCGACAGCAGCACCACCGGCTCCTTGCGGCCAGAGGCCTCGGCGTCGCGCGCGGCGGCGGTGACGGCCGCCGACAGTACGCCGCTCATTTCGTAGGGCACCTTGCCATCCAGCGTCTGGGCGAACTCCTTGGCCGCCTCGCCGATCAGATAGGCTTTGCGGATGCGCGGGAAAAATTCGGCGAGGCTCGCGATGCCGCCGGTCTTCGGCTTGCCGCCGGCGATCCAGAAAATGTCCTGGAAGCACGCCAGCGCGCGCGCCGCGGAATCCGCGTTGGTCGCTTTCGAATCGTTGACGAACAGCACGTTGCCCTTGCGCCCGACCTGCTGCATGCGATGGGCAAGACCGGGAAACGTCGCCAGCCCTTGCTGAATCGCCGGCAGTTCGAGGCCGAGCGCGACGCAGGCGGCGATGGCGCAAGCGGCATTCTGCGCATTGTGCTGCCCGCGCAAGCTGCCGATGCCGGCAAGCTGCGCCACCGCCTGCGCCTTGCCGCCGGCGGCGCTTAAGATGCGGCTACCCTCGGCGTAGAAACCATCGCGCAGCGGCGCCTCAACCGACACCCGCACGACTTTTTTGCCGGCGCGCTCGATCTGGTCGGCGGCGGCGCGGGTGTAGCGGTCGTCGACGTCGATCACCGCGGTGCCGCCGGCTTCGATGCTCGCCGGCAGCAGCGCCTTGAGCGCGGCATAATTTTCCATCGTGCCGTGGCGGTCGAGATGGTCTTCCGACGACATTGAGCAGAATGCCGACCGTGGCATGCAGCGAGGGCGCGAGATCGATCTGATAGGACGACACTTCCAGCACGTAGACGCGCCGGTGGGCGAACGGCTCCAGCGCCAGCACCGGCACGCCGATATTGCCGCCCATCTGGGCGTCGCGGCCGGCGCTGTTGACGAGATGCGCGATCAGCGCGGTGGTGGTCGATTTGCCGTTGGTGCCGGTGACGGCGACCAGCGGGCATTCGCTGCCCGATTTCGCGCGCGCGCGGCAGAACAATTCGATGTCGCCGATGATTTCGACTCCGGCCTTGCGCGCGAGCGCCACCGTCCAATGCGGCGCCGGATGGGTGAGCGGCACGCCGGGCGCCAGCACCAGCGCGGCGATGGTCCGCCAATCCGCCTCGCGCAGGTCTTGCGTTTTGAAGCCGGCCGCTTGCGCCTCGGTGAGTTTCTTTTTGTCGTCGTCGAAGACGATGACCTCGGCGCCGCCCGCCGTCAGCGCGCGCGCCGACAGCAGGCCCGAACTGCCGAGGCCGAAAACCGCGACTGTCTTACCCGCGAACGTGGTGACGGGGATCAAGGATCATCTCAACTTCAGCGTCGCCAGCCCGGCAAGCGCCAGCACCACGGCGACGATCCAGAACCGGATCACGATCTGCGGCTCGGTCCAGCCGAGCTGCTCGTAGTGATGGTGGATCGGCGCCATCTTGAACACGCGTTTGCCGGTGAGCTTGAACGACACCACCTGCACGATCACCGACACGGCTTCGAGCACGAACAGCCCGCCGACGATGGCCAGCACGATCTCGTGCTTGATCGCCACCGCCACCGCGCCGAGCATGCCGCCGAGCGCCAGCGAGCCGGTATCGCCCATGAAGATCGAGGCCGGCGGCGCGTTGTACCAGAGGAAGCCGAGGCTCGCCCCGATCACCGCGCCGCACACCACCGCCAGTTCGCCGGTGCCGGCGACGTAATGGATCTGCAGATAATCGGCGAACACCAGATTGCCGGCGAGATAGGAAATCAGCCCGAAGCTTGCCGCCGCGATCATCACCGGCACGATGGCGAGGCCGTCGAGCCCGTCGGTGAGGTTGACCGCGTTGCCGGCGCCGACGATCACGAAAGCGCCGAACAGGAAAAAGGCCCAGCCGAGATTGATCATCAACTCCTTGAAGAACGGAAATACCAGCGCGGTCGCGATCGGCCCCTTGCCCAGATGCGCCAGCAGTATGCAGGCGACCACCGCGACCAGCGCCTCGGCGGCCAGCCGCGTGCGGCCGGCAAAGCCGGCATTGGTCTGCTTGGTGACCTTGAGGTAGTCGTCATAGAAGCCGATCAGGCCGAAGCTCAGCGTCACCCCGAGCACGATCCAGACATAGGGGCTCATCGGGTTCGCCCACAGCACGGTCGAGACCAGCAGGCCGGAGAGAATCATCAGCCCGCCCATGGTCGGCGTGCCTTTCTTGCTGACCAGATGCGATGCCGGTCCGTCGCTGCGGATCGGCTGTCCCTTGCCCTGCTTGAGGCGCAACAGGTCGATGATCGGGCCGCCGAACAGAAATACGAAGATGAGCGCGGTGACGATGGCGCCGCCGGTACGGAACGTGATGTAACGGAAGACGTTGAGAAACGAGACCTTGTCGGAGAAATCGGTCAGCAAATAGAACATCGGATCGAACCTTGCCGCTCAGTTTTGCTGCGCCGGCTCGAGTGCGGCCGGTCTGCCAAATTGCCGTTCCAGCGCCTTGACGATCGGCCCCATTTTCGAGCCCAGCGAGCCCTTCACCATCACGGCATCGCCGTCACGAATGGCGGCGAGCACGGCCGGCTCCAGCGCCGCCGCGGTCTCGGCATAGCCGCCCCGGGTTCCTGTGGGAAGGGCCTCCCACAGCGTGCGCATCAGCGGCCCGCTGCAGAACACCAGATCGACGCTCGCCGCCTCGATTGGCGCGGTGAGAGCGCGGTGCAACGCCACCCCTTGCGGCCCCAGTTCGAGCATATCGCCCAGCACGGCGACGCGGCGGCCGTTCTTGCCGACCGGGGCCTGGCCGAGCAGCGCGATGGCGGCCGCCATGGAGGCCGGGTTGGCGTTGTAGCTCTCGTCGATCAACAGCGCGCTGCCGCCGGGCACGCGCAAGGTGATGCGGGTGCCGCGCCCGCTGGCAGGTTTCAGATGGGCGAGCGCGAGTGCCACCAAGGCGAGATCCGCCCCGACCAGCGCCGCGGCCGCCAGCACCGCCAGCGAATTGAGCACCAGATGCCTGCCGGGCGCGCCGATCTTGTAGGTGACGTCCTGCCCGAGGATGCGTGCTTCGACGGTCGAGACGTCGGCATGCAACGAATGGCGCTTGAGCCGCGCGTCCGCCTTGGCACTTTCGCCGAACGACACGATGCGCGTGACGCCGGCAGCCTGGGCGGCCTTGGCCAGCTGCGTATATTGCCGGTTGTCGCGATTGAGCACGGCAGCGCCGCCTGGTTCGACGCCTAAAAAGATTTCCGCCTTGGCGTCGGCGATCTTTTTCAGCGAGCCGAAATATTCCAGATGCACCGGCGCGATGGCCGTGACGATCGCCACATGCGGCCGCACCAGTTTGGTGAGCGGCGTGATCTCGCCGGCATGGTTCATGCCGATCTCGAACACCGCGTATTTGGCACTCGCGGCCAAGCGGGCGAGCGACAGCGGCACGCCCCAATGATTGTTGTAAGAGGCGGCAGAAGCATGCGTCTCGCCGTCGGCGGAGAGCGCCAGCCGCAGCGCCTCCTTGGTGCTGGTCTTGCCGACCGAGCCGGTGACGGCGATCACCTTGGCGTGGCTGCGCGCGCGCGCGGCGCGCGCGAGTTCGCGTAACGCGTCCAGCACATCATCGACCACCAGCAGCGGCGCGTCGGCGGCAAATTGCCGGCGACAGTCGCGCGCGACCACGGCAAGACCGGCGCCGGATTTGAGCGCGGCCTCGACGAAGTCATGGCCGTCGCGATTGTCGCCCTTGATGGCAAAGAACGCCTCGCCCCTGCCGATGTTGCGGCTGTCGATCGACAGACCGGGCACGTCGGCCGGCAACGCGCCGGATTTCTCCGCACGCATGGCGGCGGCCATGGCGTCGAGGGTCCACAGGGCGGTCATGCGTCATCTCGTTGCATCGTGCCACGCCGCGCGCACTTCTTTACCTCTCCCATGGGGAGAGGTCGGCGCACAAAGTGCGCCGGGTGAGGGGGTACTGACCATCGAGATTCAGCTCGCCCCCTCACCCCAACCCTCTCCCCCCGGGGAGAGGGAGTCTCGCCGAGCACGCCGTATCGCTTGAGGTTCATTGGAATGCCACTCACGCCACTTTTTCCTTCAGCGCGGCGGCAACGGCGTCGTGGTCGGAGAACGGCAGCACGCGGTCGCCGACGATCTGGCCGGTCTCATGGCCCTTGCCGGCGATCAGCAGCACGTCGCCTTTCTGCAGCGCGGCAATCCCAGTGCGGATCGCTTCGGCGCGGTCGCCGATTTCGGTGGCGCCCGGCGCCGCGGCCAGAATGGCGGCGCGGATCGCGGCCGGCTGCTCGCTGCGCGGATTGTCGTCGGTGACGATGACGCGGTCGGCATGTTCCGCCGCGATGCGGCCCATGATCGGGCGTTTTCCCGCGTCGCGATCGCCGCCAGCGCCGAACACCACCGTGAGCTTGCCGCTGGCATAGGGGCGCAACGCGGTGAGTGCCTTGGCCAGTGCGTCCGGCTTGTGCGCGTAGTCGATATAGATCGGCGCGCCGTTCTTGGTTCCAGCCAGTTCCAGCCGGCCTTTGGCGCCGGTGAGATGTGCCAGCGCGGCGAACACGCGCGCCGGCTCGGCGCCAGTTGCGATCGGCGAGGCCGGCAGCGACGGCCGCATTCTGCACCTGGAAGGCGCCGACCAGCGGCAGCTTGACCATATATGTGCGGCCGCCATGGGCGATGCTGACGATCTGCGCGAAGCCGTCGATCTTGCCATCGACCAGCTTGATATCGTCGCCCTGCGTGCCGACCGTCATGATCTTAAGGCCGCGCTTCCGGGCGGCCTCGACCACCTGGCCGGCATAACAATCGTCGACGTCGATCACCGCCGTGCCGTCCGGCTTCACCAGATCGGCAAACAACCGCAGCTTGGCGGCGAGATAATCTTCGATAGTTTGATGATAGTCGAGATGATCGCGCGACAAATTGGTGAAGGCGCCGGCGGCGATGCGCACGCCGTCGAGCCGATGCTGATCGAGGCCGTGCGATGACGCTTCAAGCGCCAGGTGGGTGACGCCCTCGCCCGCCAACTGATCGAGCGTGCGGTGCAGTTCGACCGGATCGGGCGTGGTGAGCGAGCCGTAGGTTGCTCCGCGCGGCGAAACCACGCCGATAGTGCCGATGCTCGCCGCCGAAAATCCGAGTGCGTTCCAGATCTGCCGCGTGAAGGTGGCGACCGAGGTCTTGCCGCTGGTGCCGGTGACCGCCGCGATGGTGCCGGGCTGGCGCGGGAAAAATTTCGCCGCCGCCAAGGCCAGCGCGCGGCGCGCGTTGGATACCTGAACGAACGCGACGCTGTCGGGCAGGCCGTCGGGCCGCTGCTCGGCCGCGACCGCGACCGCGCCTGCCGCCACCGCCGCCCGCGCGAAGTAGGCGCCGTCGGCCTTGGCGCCGGCGATGGCGAAAAACACGAAACCCGCTTTGACCTTGCGGCTGTCGGACGTAATGCCGGCGAGTTCGAGCGCGGCAAAGCGCGGCTCGAAGCGGGCATTCTCCAGCGGCAGGTCGGCTAGTTTCATAAAAATCTCGCCCGCTCGTCCCCGCGAAGCGGGGATCCAGTGCAGAAAACCGGCGCCACCTCGACTGTCGCCCTGGATTCCCGCTTACGCCGGAATGAGCGGAAATTGCGGCAACCAGAGGGACACAAGCAACTATCGGCTATCGCTTGCTTTCGCCAGGATCAATTGGTCGGCCTTGGGCAGATCGAAACGCGGCTCGAGGTCGAGCAGCGGCGCGATCCGCGCGATCACCTTGGCCGCGGTCGGCGCGGCGTTCCAGCCGGCGGTGGCAAAGCCATGGGTTTCCGGCGTCGGCTGCGGCTCGTCGAGCATGATCATCATCAGATATTTCGGCTTGTCCGCCGGCAGCACGGCCATGAAATCGGTCAACAGCTTATGCTTTGAGTAGCGACCCTTGACCACTTTTTCCGCCGTGCCGGTCTTGCCGCCAATATAGTAGCCGCCGACATTGGCCTTGGTGGCGGTGCCCTTCTCGGCATTGAGCCGCATCAGATAGCGCATGGCGCGGCTGGTCTCGGGCTTGAGCACCTGCTTGGCCAGGGCCTTCGCCTCACTCTCGTTGCGCTTGAGGAAAGTCGGCGGAATGAGCAGCCCGCCGTTGAGGGTCGCCGCGATCCCCATCACGGCCTGCAACGGCGCCACCGACAGGCCATGGCCGAAGGCGATGGTCACGGTATTGAGCTCGCCCCACCGTTTGGGAACGATCGGCTCGGCGCTTTCCGGCAATTCGGTGCGCAGGCGGTCGAGCTGGCCCATCTTCTTCAGGAACGCCCGGTGCCCTGGCACGCCGACGGCAAGCGCCATGCGGGCGGCGCCGATGTTCGACGAGTAAGTGAAAATCTCCGGCACCGAAAGGGCGCGGTGCATCGGCTCGTAGTCATGGATGGCGAAACGGCCGTAGTGCAGCGGGTGGCTGGCGTCGAAGGTCGAGGCCAGCGTCGCCTTGCCGGAATCCAGCGCCATCGCCACGGTGAGCACTTTGAAGGTCGAGCCCATCTCGTAGACGCCGGTGGTGAGCCGGTTGATGCGGGTCGGGTCGTTCGCCTCGCGCGGATTGTTCGGGTCGTAGTCCGGCTCCGAAACCAAGGCGATGACTTCGCCGGTATTGACGTTGAGGACGACACCGGACGAGGCCTTGGCCTTGAACTTCTCGCGCGCCTTCACGAGCTCGTCGCGCAGCGCGAACTGCACGCGCAGATCGAGCGCAAGCTGCACCGGCCGTTGCAGGCGGTCGGTGGCGAGCCCCGCCATATGCAAGGCGGCGAGCCCCTGGCCGTCCAGCCACTTCTCGATGCCGGCGATACCCTGGTTGTCGATATTCACGTGCCCGATCTCGTGCGAGACCACCGGCCCGTTCGGATAAACGCGCTTGTTCTCGGTGAGGAAACCGACGCCGGGAATGCCGAGCCGGTGAATCTCCTGCTGCTGCTTGGCGCTGATCTCGCGCTTGAGCCAGACGAAGCCGCGCTTCGACGACAGGCGCTCGCGCACTTCGGTGGCGTCGAGATCGGGCAGCACCGCGGTGAGCAATTCTTCCGCCTCGTCCACATCGATGAGCTTGCGCGGTTCGGCGAACAGCGACGGCGACTTCACGTCGGTGGCAAGGATTTGGCCGTTGCGGTCGAGGATGTCGGGCCGGGCGGTGGCGACGGCGTCCTGGCCGACGCTGCGCCGGGTGCCGTGGCCGTCGCTCTGCTCGGCGAACATCACCAGGCGCAGCGCGATGACGCCGTAGATGGCGGCGAAGGCGACAATGGCCAGGCCGATCCTCGCTTTGGCCTTCACATTGCGGTCGACGTCGCGGCCATAGAGAAACGAACGCAGCCAGCGCTGCCAACGGGTCTCCTGGGGTTTGCGCGCTGGGTTCATAAGCTCACCGCCGCGCCGGCACACTGCCGGTGATTTCGGGCGCCAGCGGGGCGAGCGCGGCGGCGATCGGATCGGTGGACGCCGGCTGCACCGCCACCGGCGGGCGCTCGGGCAGATTATCGAGGCTGTCGAATTGCGTAGGCAGGATCGGCTGTAGCGCCAGATGGCGGGAGGCCAGGCCTTGGATGCGGCCGGGCGTATCGAGTTTCGCCCACTCGGCGCGCAGGGTGGCGATGGCATTGCGTTCGCGGCGCAATTCGCCGGCGAGCTTGGCCACCTGCTCGGCCTGCAGCGTGGAATCGAATTTGATCTTGTAGACGACGGACGCCGCCAGGATGAGCGCCGCGATGACGAATATGTTGATGAGGCGCATGCTCAGCGCCCCTTCACAATGTCGGCCAGCGCCGGCAGCCGCGGCAGCAGATCGGACGCCTCGTCCGCGCGCGCGGGCGCCTCGCTGCGCTCGGCGGCGCGCAGCTTGGCCGAGCGGGCGCGCGGGTTACGCGCAACCTCCTCCGCATCGGCGGTGACCGGCCGCTTGGTGAGCACGCGGAAGGTCGGCGCCGGGTGCTTGAGTTCGGGCGCGTGCCGCGAGCCGGCGCGGGTTTCGCCGCGGCGGCTGAGAAACGATTTGACGATGCGGTCCTCGAGCGAATGGAACGACACCGCCACCAACCGGCCGCCGGCCTTGAGGATGCGCTCGGCGGCGGCGAGCGCGGCGACCAGTTCAGCGAGTTCGTCATTGACGAAAATGCGTAAGCCCTGGAACGTGCGCGTCGCCGGATGGATATCGCCCGGGCGCGAACGCACCACCGAGGCAACGATATCGGCGAGCGCGCGTGTCGTGACGATTGGAGCCTGCGCGCGCGCCTTGACGATGGCGCGCGCCACGCTGCGCGAATGGCGCTCCTCGCCGAGCATGAAAATGATGTTGGCGAGATCGCGCTCGCTTGCCGCTGCGACGACATCGGCTGCGCTGGGGCCCTCGCCGCTCATGCGCATGTCGAGCGGCCCGTCGAGGCGGAAGGAAAAGCCGCGTCTCGCGTTATCGAGCTGCATGGAGGAGACGCCCAGATCGAGCACCACGCCGTCGACCGCGTCGAAGCCGGCCTCGCGCGCCACCGTGTCGAGATTGGCGAAGCGATCCTCGATCAAAGTGAGACGGCCGTTCGCCGCCTGCACCAGATCGGCGCCGAGCGCGATCGCGCTTTGGTCGCGGTCGATGCCGACGACCTTGCAATTGGCAGCGGCCAGGATGGCGCGGGTATAGCCGCCGGCGCCGAACGTGGCGTCGATATAGACACCGCCATCGTGAACGTTGAGGAACTCAAGCGCTGGCACGCCGAGCACGGGAATGTGGAGGGCTGGTCCGCCAGCGACAGCCGCAAAGCCGTCGCCACCCGCCGTCATTCCCGTGCTCCGAGCGCGTTGCGCGCCGCCGACTGGGAACCAAGCTGGGCCTTGAGCGCGCGCACCTTGTCGGTGGCCTCCGCGAGCTCGTTGTGGAACCGGCCCGGCTCCCAGATCTGAAACTTGTGGCCGAGGCCCACGAAAGTCACCGCCTCGGTAATTCCCGCATGACGCTTCAGGCTGTCGCTCAACACCACGCGCCCCTCGCCGTCGATCTTCAGCGTCTCGCTGGTGCCATAGAGCGCCAGGGCGAACTGCTCGCGCTCGTCGGAGAACGGGGTAAAGCGTCCAATCAGCGCCTCGATCTCCGCCATCAGCGCATTCCCTCCTGCGTCGATCGCCGTTCGATCGAGCGCCGGATAGCAATAGAGGCCGTCGAAGCCGTCGCGGCCAAGCACCGAGCGGAAGGAAGCGGGAATTGAGACGCGCCCCTTGGAGTCGAGCCGCAGCGTCGTGTTCGACACGAAGCGGTCCATATCCCGCACTCCACACCGACCGGACGCAACGCGTGAGAGCCGAACGGACTAAGGCCCCGGGGATTGCCGGGCCGCTCCAGGCATTTGAGCGGTTTGCAATCCTCAATGAGAAATCGTGGGATATCATGGGATATTATGGGCGTCAATGGAATGACCCTGCCCCGACGCCCGCTGCCGGACGCCGGCGCGTCGCACCGTCGAGGCCTCATTAACGGCCCTTAAGCTTAAGGATTTGTTGCCGGTGGAGGCCCAAAGCACACCCGCCCGTGTTGCTTTTTCGCTGCCGCGCGGCGAATGATGGGGCCTCCCGCGCCCCGCGCATCCAATGTGGTTCCGGCCCATGTCGGCATTTCCGCCGGATTCCTTCCTTGTCACCGATGTCGTGCCCTCGCCCAACCACGACGAGCGCAAAGACGGCCGGCTGCCCGACATGATCCTGCTGCACTACACCGGCATGCCGACCGGCGAGGCGGCGCTGGCCCGGCTGTGCGCGCCGGACAGCAAAGTGTCATGCCATTACGTGGTGTTCGAGGACGGCCGTATCGTGCAATGCGTGCCCGAGACGCTGCGCGCCTGGCATGCCGGCGTGTCGTCCTGGGCCGGGGAGACCGACATCAATTCCTGTTCGATCGGCATCGAGATCGTCAATCCGGGCCATGAATTCGGCTATCCCGATTATCCGCTGCGGCAGATCGCGGCGGTGATCTCGCTGTGCCGCTCGATCCTGACCCGCCGCGGGCCGATCAGTTCCGACGCGCATCCTGGCGCATTCCGACGTGGCGCCGGCGCGCAAGCAGGATCCAGGCGAGAAATTTCCGTGGGAATTGCTGAGCGACTCCGGCGTCGGCCATTGGGTGCGCCCGGCCCCACTCAATGTAGATGGCCCCACGCTCAAGCCCGGCGACAGCGGCGAAGCGGTGACGCGGCTGCAGCGCGTGCTGCGCGGCTACGGCTACGGCATCGAGGAGACCGGCAGCTATGACGACGCCACGCGCGCGGTGGTCACCGCCTTTCAGCGCCATTTCCGCCCGGCCCGGGTGGATGGCGTTGCCGATGCGTCCACGCTTGTGACGTTGCGCGCGCTGCTGGAGGCGCGGCCGGCGCCGCTCAGCTAGCCCGGGCCGCCGCTCCGGTCAGCCGCCAGGGGGCGTGGGCAAAACGTTCGATCAGGAATTCGATGAAAACCGCGACGCGCGGCAGGCGCTGACGACCCGCCGGATAGATCGCCGCCAGCGGAAACGGCTCGACGTGATGGCTGTCGGTGAGCAGCGCGACCAGTTGCCCGGCGCGCAGCGGCGAGCCCACGATCACGTCGGACAGGCGGATGATGCCGGCGCCTTCGATCGCTAGCCTTAGCGCTGCTTCCGCGTCGTCGGTGGAAACGCGCGGGCGCACCTCGACTACGTCCACGCCGCCGCGCGTCTTGAACGGCCAGCGGCTCAGCCCCGGCCCGGCAACGACAATGCAGTCATGATGTTTGAGATCCGCCGCGGCTTTCGGCGTTCCGCGGCGTTTTAAATAGGATGGCGCCGCACAGATCACGCGCTGGAGGTCTGCGATCTTGCGCTGGATGAACGGTCCGTCGGGGATATGGCCGGAGCGCACCGCGATGTCGGATTGCTCCTCGATCAGGTCGACCAAACGATCGGTAATCGACAAATCGATGTCGATTTCCGGATAACGCGCGAGAAAATCGGCCAACGCCGGGGCAAGCTGGTGCAGCCCGAACGCCGTGCCGGAATTGATGCGCAGCCGGCCGCGCGGCGCCCCGCGCACCCGCGCCACCTCGGCCTCGGCTTCATCGATATCGGCCACGATACGGCGCGCGCGGGCCAGGAACATTTCGCCTTCGGGGGTGAGGGCCAGCCGCCGGGTGCTACGCGCGAGCAGCCGGGCACCCAGACGGTCCTCCAGGCGCGATATCAGCTTGGAAACGGCCGACGGGGTCAGCCCCAAGTCTTTGGCGGCATTAGAGAAACTGCCGCGGTCCATGACGCGAACGAAGACGCGCAGGTCGGAGGCGGTGTCCATATTCGATCCTGTAGTTCATGAATGAATACGCATAATAGCATATTATATTTCTGCTTGAAGATAATATTATGCGTTCAACGCATAGGGGCAAACAAGCACCCCTGTCTCGGAGAACTAGCCATGAAGACCCATGAACGACTTCACATCCACCGCGTCGACGTCCATGCCGCGCTTGCCCGCGCGCATGCCGACCGGGCGGAATATGTCCGGACCGCAATGGCCGCAGTGCCGGCGCTGGTGAAGCGCCTGTCGAACCGGTTTCGCCCGAACCGCCCGCGCCTGCCGCGGACCGGCGCCTGCGCATGAGCGGCGCCTGATCCAGGCCTCGAAGGCTGACTTTCCAGCCTTCCCGCGGGCGCCTTGAGTTTGGGGCCCGCAGCCGGACCGCGGTTTGCCGATCCGGCCACGTTTATCGCGAGCCCCCGAGCCCGGGCCTGTCCCCCTCCCGACAGGTCCGGGCCTTTTTTAACCGCGGCGGCGCGCTCCGCTTGACGCAGCGCCAGCCGGACCCCATTCCTATCCCTGTCAGTCGGCCGGACGGCCGCTCCGCGCCAATGCCGAAAGGCGGCCGGGGAGGAAAGTCCGGGCTCCATGGACGAACGGTGCCGGATAACGTCCGGCGGGGCGGCCCTTCGGGGCGGCTTCAGGGACAGTGCCACAGAGAACAGACCGCCGTGGGCAGCGTTGCGTTTAGCCCGCGGCAAGGGTGAAACGGTGCGGTAAGAGCGCACCGCGTTTCCGGCGACGGAAACGGCACGGCAAACCCCACCGGGAGCAAGACCGAATAGGAATGGCGTTCGCGGCGCAAGCCGCGAGGTCCGTCCGGGCCAGTCATTCGGGTAGGTTGCTTGATGCGCCGGGCAACCGGCGTACCAGAGGAATGGCCGTCACGTCTGCGGCGTGAGCCGCAGGCCATACAGAACCCGGCTTACAGGCCGGCTGATACCTTGAAGGGGGCTCGGCGGAAAAACCGCCGGGCCCCCGCCAATTTCGGCATAGCCGCGACATGCGGCGCATGCGTGAGCCTCATGGCGAGGATCGCATGCTCGGCGCCGAGTGTTGCGGCGCACCCGGCGTCATGCTCGTAGACGCCGCATTGCTCGGGCTGAGCATGGCGATGCTCGGGGGGTGAGGACGATCAGCCCTTGGCGCACGATAAACACCATCGAGCGCCGGGCTCGGCCTACTTTTCGGTCGCACAGACGAAACAGGATTTTTGCCGCGTGATGGTGACCTCGGCCGTGCCATGATTGTTGCCGTAGAAATAGCGGTAGAAATAACCGTCGAATCCGGGGATCCCCAGCACCGCATCGTTGACGAAGAGATAAAGTTCGCCGTCCCGCGTCGCCTCTATGACTTCCGAGATCGCGCCGTCCTTGCTGTTGGGATCGGGATCGAGAAAGGTCTCCTCCCCGCCTTTGCTTCCGAAGCGGGCCACGATCCTGAACCAGGGGCGCTGCAGCTCACGCCGAAGCGGAACGCCGGCAGCCAACATAAATTTTTGAAAAATTCCGGGTGGACCGAGAAAGTAGATGCCTTTCGATCCGTCGATGGTGCCGTCGCGAAACGATTGGGTGCCTTTTATGGTCAGCAAATATTTTGTGTTTTTCTCGACCGAGACCTTCATGTCCTGGCAAAGGTTTGACGGTTGAAATGCCGCGAGCGTCCTTTTTTCACCCAGGTCGAGGCCGCCCGCTATCCCGGTATCGCGGCAAACCCAGCCGGCATAGTCCTGGATGTTGAAAAGCGCATGGCTCGCGAACGCGAGCCCGAGATAAGCGAACATCGCAGCGAAAATGGCAGGAGCAAAATATTTTTTAAGACCGTAGTGGAATCGCGACGATACCATTTGCTCGTGCGCAGCCGATAAATCCAGTCGTTGGGCTCCTTGATCGTTAGCCTGCAGTGCGTTGAGCGAGAGGAACCAGTAAATCCCCATATTGTTTTGTATCCGCTGGGCCAGCCATGACCCCAACCCCAGAAACGCAGCGACTACGCAGGCCATTCCAACGAACTGGATTGGGTCACGCGCATAGCCGTTGATCCAGGTTTCGGCTACGCCGGGCAGAAAAGCGCCGACGGTTCTCACGATGTCGGAAACCCAGCGCAGCGGCGACTTATATTCGTCGGTGCGCGGAAGCGCCCGCATCAGGGGAAAAATCGCGAGATAAGCCGTTGCGCCGACCGTCAGGAAAGTAAACGATCCGCCGCCACCAGATCGTATTCCAGACCTTTTCCTGGTTACGCGCGCGAAAAACCGCTTGGTCGGGCTTTTCGTAAGGGTTTTGCACCGCCGGCAAGACTTCGCCGGTGCTCGTGACGATTTCGTATTCGGCCGGCAGACCTTTCGGCGCGTAGAGATGCGCGTTGTTCTGGATGCGCGCCAGCACGCTTTCGTGAATTCGTGGTACCACCGCGCCGCTCTTGCGCGACAAAAGACCCTGGCCGAGCGCTTTGATGTCGCGCGGACCGTATCGGTAGTAACCGCCCAGACCTCCGCGCGGGTCGTAAATACGGCCGTCTTTGTCTTCCGCCGTCTGCGGGTGTTCCAAAGTCTGCGGACTGGCTTCCGGGCGCAACTTGAACCGCAAGCCTGCGTTGGCTGCCTCCGACATGATCCAGATCAGCGGAATCTGAGCAAGCGAGTCTTCGGGATAGCCACCGCCGACATTGGAATGCACGCCGATAAACCAGACCTGGCTGATGCGCTCGTCGACGAGGTAGCGCTTGCCGTCGGCGCGGGGCTTGAGCGGCTCTTCGTCGCTCTCGTTCCACAGCTTCGGATGGAAAGTCGTGCGTTCGTCGTCGATCGACAGCGCATGGCAGGCGCGCGCCACGCGCTTGTCCAGATTGTAACTGGGCAGCATCAGCGGGAAAAGCCACTGGCTGATACCGACGGTCATTTCGTCGACCGGCATCCCGTAGGCGGCGACCGTGTCCCACAGTCCAAGAAATCGAATCTTGGCGCCTTGAAAATTATCGTCCTTGGAATACTTCGTCCCGACGACCAGATCGCGCAGCCAGCGAGCGATGGCCTCGGGAAATCTCCAGAAGGTGTGAAAATTCCGGCGCCGGAAATCGCGATACGCTGCTATCGCCTTGCGATCCAATTCCGCTTCCGATTTCGCCCGAATGAGGCCTTGCTCCATGATGAGCCAGACCACAACCCGCATCGTGAAAGCGCCGCGGCTGAAGCCAAAACCGAAAATTTCGTCGTCGTCGCTGCGATGATTGCGGCAGGCGAATTTGTAGAGGTCGATGACGTTGCGTTTGAGGCCGAGACCAAAGGCACCGCCGAGAACGGCGTACGGCTTGAACGACGAGGTGCCGACGCCATCGTCGTAGGCCGCGATCTGGTCGGAGCCCGACAGGTCGAGGCTTTCGAACAGGCGCCAGACATTGGTCCGCCAGACTTTGGCGGATGAATTACCGGTGCCATCGGAGAGCAGAATGATTTTCCGGCCCATGACGCTGACCCCCCGTCAGATCAATCGTAAGCCGAAATGGTCGGCCCGATCGACCATTGCTAACCATTCGCTTAAAATACAACCAAAGGTTTTATCGTTTGTCGAGGCCTGCGCCGGTCGAGCGGCCAAGCGAACGCCGTCCGCGGTTCAGAACGCGGCCGCCAGGTCCTTGGCGCCCTGCAATTTGATTTCCTGATCCATCTTGGCGTCGGTCGCCGCGATCAGCCTGACCACCGTGTTGTTCACGACGGCCACCGAATTGGCGGCATAGCCGTTGGGCTGGAAAAAATTCGCCGTCGGCACCTTCGCGCGAAATTCGGCCGGCATCGTCACCATGTCGAAGCCGTTGCCGTCGCCGGTGAGATTCATCATTTCAAGTTCGGCGGCGGTCAGCGGCCGCGTGTGGCCTTTCCGCTTGGCAAAAACGACCGAGTCCAGGAGTTTCTGAGTCTGCAATAGCGGACCGATATCGATATCCAGATTCAACGCATGAATGCCGAGCCCTTTTGGCGTATTGGCCAGAGCCTCATGATCGCTCCACTCGTCCGGCACGGATTTGCTGACGGCGATCATGCGCTGAAGCACCGCAATCTTCTTTTCGAGCGATTTCTTGCGCGTGCCGCGCAATGCCGCGGCCTTTGCCTTCAGCGCCTTGACGAATTTCTCGCCCTGCTCGGCCAAGAGCTCGACGCTGTTGGTGTTCAAGAGCTGATTGTAGCCGAGCGCGGTGCTGATCGCGTGCGCATTCGGCCTCGGATATTCCAGCCCGGCCTGCACGTCATAGCGGCCGTTGCCGCCGGATTCGAAGCCGTAAATCCGCACCGCCTGGTCCCTGGTCAATCCGGCCGCCGCCGCGACTTTGGCGTAGGCGCGCTTGAATTCGATTTCGGTCTTCGGTTTCTGTGGCGCAAATTTGAACTGCTCGGCCGCCGCTCTTAAAAAATCGGCGACCACCGGCACATATTTTTTGGGCGGGACAATCGGCGGACCCACCACGGCGGGATTGATCGGCTCGGGCGGGCCGGTATAAACCGGCGGCTGCGTCAGCACGTAGTCGCTGAGAACGATGTTCAGATGCTCGCGACGTTTTGCGTTGCGCGCGCGCCGTTTCTCGGCGACGGAACGCCAATACACCGTCGCTTGGTCCTGATATTCTTGACGCGCGAGCGTGTAGGCCGCCAATTTCCGCCGGTATTCGGCCATGGCGGCGGCGCTGACCGGGCGCGTGATCACCGCCGGCGCCGCCGGGCCCTTGGCCGGCCGCTCGGCCGCAAGCAGGCTATAGGGCGACAACAAAAGCGCCGCCAATAAACACCCCCGGCAGCGATGCATGAAATTGGAGCCGCATATGGCCTCCCTTGTGGCGTCCCTTGGGCGGCGACTTTATTTCACGTCCAGCATGGTCGACGGCAGCCACAGTGCGATGCCGGGAAACATCGCCACCAGCGCCACCGCCGTGCACATCAGGAAGAACAGCGGCAGCGTATAGGCGCCGATGGTGAAGATATTGCGGCCGGTCATGCCCTGCAGGACGTAGAGATTGAAGCCGACCGGCGGCGTGATCTGCGCCATCTCCACCACCAGCACCACATAGATGCCGAACCAGATCAGGTCGAAACCGGACTTCTCCACCAGCGGGATGATGATCGAGGTGGTGAGCACCACCATGGAAATGCCGTCGAGGAAGCAGCCGAGCACGATGTAGAACAGCGTGAGCGCCGACAGCAGCGCCCACGGCGCCAGCTTGAAGCCGCCGATCCATTCGGCGAGCGCGATCGGAATGCCGGTGAAGCCCATGGCGGCGGTCAAGTAGGCCGCGCCCGCCAAGATAAAGGCGATCATGCAGGAGGTGCGCGTCGCCGCCAGCAGCGCGTCGCGGAAGCCTTCCTTGGTCAGCGTGCCCGATAACCAGGACAACAGCAGCGAGAGAAACACGCCGACCACCGCCGCCTCGGTGGCGGAGGCGAGCCCGCCATAGATCGAGCCGATGACGCCGAGGATCAGAAGGATGATCGGGATCAGCCGGCGCGCCGCCTTGACGCGGGCGATAAACGGCACGCGCGGCTCGGGCGGCGGCATGCGGTCGCTGTTGAGCAGCGCCCAGACCACGATGAAGCCCATGAACAATCCGGCCAGCAGCACGCCGGGCAACACGCCGGCGATGAACAGCCGCGCGACCGACTGCTCGGTGACGGTGGCGTAGATGATCAGGATGATCGAGGGCGGGATCAGCAGGCCGAGCGTGCCGGAGCCGGCCAGCGTGCCGATCGCCATCTTCTCGTCGTAGCCGCGCTTCAGGAGTTCGGGCAACGCGATGCGGCCGATGGTTGCGCAGGTGGCGGCCGAGGAGCCCGACACCGCGGCAAAGATCGCGCAGCCGACCACGTTCACATGCAAGAGCCGGCCGGGCAGTCTCTGCAGCCAGGGCGCCAGCCCGGCGAACATGTCCTCGGACAAGCGGGTGCGGTAGAGGATCTCGCCCATCCAGATGAACATCGGCAGCGCGGTCAGGCCCCAGGAATCGGAGGCCGCCCACATCGAGGTCGCCAGCACCTGTCCCGCCGGCGTCGACATCTTGGTCAGGATGGCGACGAAGCCGCAGAACGCCAACGCCAGCGCGATCCACACGCCGGAGCCGAGCACGGCAAACAGCAGCAGCATCAGGACGAGGGAGAGCTCGACGACGCTCATAATTTATTCCGTTCGTCCCCGCGAACGCGGGGACCCAGTGCTGAACGTTCGGAAGCTTGCGGGCGCGGCCCTGGGTTCCCGCTTGCGCGGGAACGAACGGAGAATGGAGCAGGCGCTCTCATTTCATCCTTCCTTGCCCAAGTTGATGGCGTCCTCGGCGGTGCGGAAACTCGGCCGGCCGCGCGTCAACACGACGACCAACTCGTCCACCAGCGCGATGGTGAGGAGGCCGGCGCCGATCGCCATCGCCGCCTGCGGATAGGCCAGCGGCACGCGCACTACGCCGGACGATATTTCATGAAACTGGAACGACACCCAGGCAAAGCTGGCGAGATTCTCGGTCATATAGCCGGCGGCGAGCGCGGCGGCGCCGAACGCCCAGATTTCGACGACGCGGCGCGCGCGTTCGCCGAGCAGGCTGAGCACCATGGTCACGCGGATATGCGCGCCGGCCTTGAGCGTGCCGGCGAGCGCCAGGAAGCTCGCCCCGGCGAGCAGATAGCCGCTGATTTCGGCCAGCGAGAGGATGACGAAATCGGTACGCGGCAGATGCAGCAGCGCCAGCGTGCCGTCGAGCAGGCGGCCGGCGAGCTGCGCGCCGACCATAAGCGCGATGACCAGCAGGCAAAGCGCCGCGGCCCAGAGCGCCACGCGGTAAAGATTGTCGAGGAAGCGGCGCATGCTGCTTAACCCTCTCCCCTTGCGGGAGAGGGTGGCGCCGATACGAAATCCAAAATGAAATTTTCTACCGGTGCCTGCCTTCTAAACTTGAAGCCGCTCAGCGACCGATACGCAGCAAGCGCCATATCGCCAATTCGGTGGCAGTCAAAGAATGCCGCATCCGCCGCGCATTTGTTCGCAGCCGCGTTGGAATAGGTCGGTGATGCTTCTTGGTTTGCGCCAAATGTGACCCCTCACCCTGCTCGCGCCTCCGGGCGAGAGGGTTACGCTGTAAGGGGAGAGGGCTACTCAGCGCGCACAGAGATGCGGCGGTTACTTCCGATACGCCGCCAGCATGGCCGCGCCGTCGGCACCCGCGGCCTTTTCCCATTCGGCCGTGATGGTGGCGCCGACTTTGGCGAGATCGGCCTTGAGCTTGGGCGACGGCGGCAGCACGATGATGCCGGCCGCCTTCAGCGCGGCGTTTTTGACCGTCATTTCTTCTTCCGACAATTTCCAGCCGCGCTCTTCGGCGGTCTTGGCGGCAGCCAGCACCGCCTTCTGCTCGGCGGCCGGCAGCTTGCCGAACGCCGCCTTGTTGACGAACACGATGTCGCGCGGCTGCCAGGCTTGCATGTCGATGTAATGCGACAGGTAATCCTGCGCCTTGGTGTTCACGCCGGTCGAGGCCGAGGTGATCATCACGTCGACGCGGCCGGTGGCGAACGCCGTCGGCAGGTCCGGCACCTCGATCTGCGTCGGGATGGCGCCGACCAGCGCCGCGATGCGGCCGATCATGGCGTTATAGGTGCGGAATTTCATGCCCTTGAGATCGGCGACCGACTTGATCTCCTTCTTGGCATAGAGGCCTTGCGGCGGCCACGGCACCGAATAGAGCAGCATCAGCCCTTCGGAAGCGAGCTGCTTTTCCAGGTACGGCTTCTGCGCCATGTAGAGCTTGTGCGCGGACTTGTAGCCGGTGGTGAGGAACGGCACCGAGTCGAGGCCGTAGACCGGCGCCTCGTTGGACGCGAGCAACTCGAGGATCTCGCCGATCGGCGCGGTGCCCTGGCGCACGGCGCGCTTGATCTCGGGATGCTTGAACAGCGAGCCCGCCGAATGCACAACGATGGTGAGCGCGCCATTGGTCGCTTTCGCCACATCGGCGGCGAACATGACGTCGTTCTTGGTGTGGAAATTGCCGTCCGGATAGGGGACCGGCATATCCCATTTGGTTTGCGCCGCGGCCGAGGTGGCGATGCCGCCGGCCAGCAGAATTCCAAACGCTATACGCGACACTGTCTTCATCTTGCGTCTCCCATGGCGGAATCCGTCGTATCCGCTTGTTGCCTTGTGGAACACTAACAGCCGTCTCGTTCAGTTCAAACGCCGCATTCTTGGCCGATGGCCACAATTCGGCACTTCCTCAAAGGCTTGCCGCCGCGCGCGCGGCCTGGTCGTAATGGCCGGACAGCGCGCGCATCAGGCCGGCGATCTCCGACAGGCGGCGCTCGTCGGCGCCGGCGGCCTTGACCGGCCCCACCAGCAGCGCCTCGCGGATTTTGCGGTATCGTTGCACGATTTCCTCGCCCTTGGCCGTCAGGCTGACGGTCTTTTCGCTGCCGCGCCGGCCGCTGGTCAAAAGCTTGTGGGCGTCGAGCTTCTTGAGCGAATAAGTGACAAGATGGGTGTCCTCGATATTGAGGACCAGGCAAATGTCGGCGACGCGTTTAGGCCGCGAGCGGTGGGCGATGGTATGCAGAACCAGCACGTCGAGCGCCGAAAGATCGGGCACCCCGGCCGCCGCCATGCAGCGCACCATCCAGCGCTCGAAGGCGTGGCCGAGCAGGATCAGCCCGAATTCCAGTTCCGACAACGCCGGCATCGCCCCTGCGGCCAAATGCGCCGAGGATACGATCGGTCCAAGCGCTGCGTCCCGGCGCGGTTTGGCCATCATCCCCGTCCCCCAGCGGTTTGCCGGCCAACCGTAACCAGCGTCTATAAATTGTCAACGATTTATTGACGTTTTTTTCAGGCTGGCTTAAGCCGAAGCGGCGGGGGTGACTGCGGATGACGGCGCGGCAACAGCAAAGCTGGGATTTCTGGATCGACCGCGGCGGCACCTTCACCGACGTGGTGGGCCGCCGGCCGGACGGCACGCTGACCGCACACAAGCTGTTGTCGGAAAACCCGGAAGCCTATGCCGACGCCGCCGTGCAGGGCATCCGCGACCTGCTCGGGCTGAAAGCGGGCGAGCCGATCCCGGCGGGGCGCGTCGGCGCGGTGAAGATGGGCACCACGGTCGCCACCAACGCGCTGCTCGAGCGCAAGGGCGAGCGCACGCTGCTGCTGATCACGCGCGGTTTCCGCGACGCGCTCAAGATCGGCTACCAGGCGCGGCCGAAGATTTTCGCCCGCCACATCGTCAAGCCCGACATGCTGTATGAGCGCGTCGCCGAAGTGGACGAGCGCGTGCGCGCCGACGGCACGGTGGAGCGCGCGCCTGATCTTTCCGCCGTGCGGCGCGATCTCGAGGCCGCCAAAGCCGACGGCATCGCCGCCGTCGCGATCGTGTTCATGCATGCCTACCGTTACCCCGAGCACGAACGGCAAGTGGCGGCGTTGGCACGCGACTATGGGCTTCGCGCAGGTCTCGGTCAGCCACGAGGTGTCGCCGCTGATCAAGCTCATCGGCCGCGGCGACACCACGGTGGTGGATGCGTATCTGTCGCCGATTTTGCGGCGCTATGTTTCCGCGGTGTCGGCCGATTTGAGCGCAGCGCCAGTGCCATCCTTCGAGAGCGCCTCGGCGCTCCTTGAGGAGTGAGGGCAGTTCGCTCCGCCCTCATCCTGAGGCGGCGCGAGCGCCGTCTCAAGGATGCGGGCAGATCCGCCTGATGTTCATGATGTCGTCGGGCGGGCTGACGGCGGCGGAACTGTTCCAGGGCAAGGACGCCATCCTGTCGGGCCCGGCCGGCGGCGTGGTCGGCATGGCGGAAACCGGCAGGCAGGCCGGCTTCGACCGCCTGATCGGCTTCGACATGGGCGGCACCTCGACCGACGTGTCGCACTTCGACGGCGAATACGAGCGCGCCTTCGAGACCGAAGTCGCCGGCGTGCGCATGCGCGCGCCGATGATGCTGATCCATACGGTCGCTGCCGGCGGCGGCTCGATCCTGCATTTCGACGGCGCGCGCTTTCCGCGTCGGACCCGACAGCGCGGGCGCCAATCCCGGACCGAAATGTTATCGGCGCGGCGGGCCGCTGGCGGTGACCGACGCCAACGTGATGGTGGGCAAGCTGATCCCGGATTTCTTCCCGAAGATTTTCGGCCCGCACCAGAATGAGCCGCTCGACGCCGACGCGGTGAAAGCGGGGCTTTGCCGAGTTGGCGCAACAGGTCGGCGGCAAGACGCCGGAAGAGATCGCCGACGGCTTCATCAAGATCGCGGTCGAGAACATGGCGAACGCGATCAAGAAGATTTCCGTGCAGCGCGGTTACGACGTGACGCGCTACGCGCTCAACTGTTTCGGCGGCGCCGGCGGCCAGCACGCCTGCCTGGTGGCCGACGCGCTCGGCATGACGCGGGTGCTGATCCATCCGCTCTCGTCGTTGCTGTCGGCCTACGGCATGGGGCTGGCCGACATCCGCGCGACGCGCCAGCAGGCGATCGAGCTCGGCTACGGCGGCAAGGCGCTCGCCGCCATCAGGCGCGAAGGCGCGCGGCTCGGCCGCGAGGCGAAGAGCGGAAGTCGCCGGCCAGGGCGTGCCGGCCGGCAAGATCAAGATCTTTGTGCGCGCCCATATCCGCTACGCCGGCACGGATACGGCGCTGGTGGTGCCGTCATCATGCACGATGCCAGGCTGCGGCACGCGCGCCATGCAAGAGCGCGAAAATGCTGCTCGATGCAGCGCGCCTTCGAGAAGGCGCACAAAGCGCGCTTCGGCTTCATCGACCGGACCAAGCAGATGGTGGTCGAAGCGGTGTCGGTGGAAGCGGTCGGCGGCGGCGCCAAGTTCAGCGAGCGCGCCGGCAAGGCGTCACGCGCGCGCCTGCCGCAGCCGGCGCGGCGCACGCAATTCTTTTCCGCGGGAGAATGGCACAAAGCGAATGTCTATACCCGCGACCAGTTGAAACCGGGCGCATGCGTCAAAGGCGCGGCCATCATCATCGAGCCGCACCAGACCATCGTGGTGGAGCCCGGCTGGCAGGCCGAGCTCACGCGCAAAAATCATCTGGTGCTCACGCGCGCCAAGAAGCTCAAGCGCGTGGCGGCAATCGGCACCCATGCCGACCCGGTGATGCTGGAGGTTTTCAACAATCTGTTCATGTCGATCGCCGAGCAGATGGGCGTGTCGCTGCAGAACACCGCCTACTCCGTCAACATCAAGGAGCGGCTCGATTTCTCCTGCGCGGTGTTCGCCCATGACGGCACGCTGGTCGCCAACGCGCCGCACATGCCGGTGCATCTCGGCTCCATGGACCGTTCGGTCGAAACCATCATCCGCGACAATGCCGGGCGGATCGCGCCCGGCGACGTCTATGCCATCAACGCGCCCTATAACGGCGGCACCCACCTGCCCGACATCACCGTCTGCACGCCGGTGTTTGCTTCGTCCTCACTTCCCCCGCGAGCTCTCGCGAGCGGCGGGGAGGGTCGACGCGTCGCGGCAGCGGCGCGTCGGGCTGGTGGGGCTTCGAAGAAAAGCGCCCCCCACCCCCGACCCCTCCCCACCACCTCGCTTCGCTCGGCGGGTGGAAGGGAGAAGAAGCCTGAAATCCTGTTCTGGGTCGCCTCGCGCGGGCACCACGCCGATGTCGGCGGTATTTCGCCCGGCTCGATGTCGCCCAACGCCACCACCATCGAGCAGGAAGGCGTCTATATGGACAACTTCAAGCTGGTCGACCGCGGCCGCTTCCGCGAGAAGGAACTGATGGCGGCGCTGACCGGCGCCAAATATCCGGCGCGCAATCCGGTGCAGAACATCAACGACCTGAAGGCGCAGATCGCCGCCAACGAGAAGGGCGTCGCCGAATTGCGCAAGATGGTGGCGCAGTTCACCCTGCCGGTCGTGCGCGCCTATATGGGCCACGTGCAGGACAACGCGGCGGAAAGCGTGCGGCGCGTGATCGATCGCATCCACGATGCCGAATTCTCCTACGCGATGGACCAGGGCACCGTGATCAAGGTGAAAATCACGGTCGACAAGAAAAAGCGCGAGGCCACCGTCGATTTCACCGGCACCAGCCCGCAGCAGCCGACCAATTTCAACGCGCCCGAACCGGTGACGCGCGCCGCGGTGCTCTACGTGTTTCGCGTCATGGTGGACGACGACATTCCGATGAATGCCGGCTGCCTCAGGCCGATCAATATCGTGATCCCGCAGAAGTCGATGCTGTCGCCGGAATATCCCGCCGCCGTAGTGGCGGGCAACGTCGAGACCTCGCAAGCCGTGACCAATTGCCTGTTCGGCGCGCTCGGCGCTTTGGCCGCGGCGCAAGGCACCATGAACAATCTCAATTTCGGCAATGCGCGCTATCAGTATTACGAGACCATCTGCTCCGGCTCACCGGCCGGGCCGGGCTTTGACGGCACCGACGCCGTGCACACGCATATGACCAACACGCGGCTGACCGATCCGGAGGTGCTGGAGTTCCGCTATCCGGTGGTGCTGGAGGATTTCCATATCCGCAAAAATTCCGGCGGCCGCGGCAAGTGGCACGCCGGCGACGGCATCCGCCGCACCATCCGTTTCCTGGAAAAGATGGAATGCACCATTTTGTCCGGCCACCGCCGGGTACGGCCGTTTGGGTTAGCCGGCGGCGAAGCCGGCCAAGTCGGCGAGAACTGGGCGCGCCGCAAGGACGGCCGCATGGAACGCCTGCAAGGCTGCGACGAAACCGTGATCGACGCCGATGAGGCGGTCATCATCCAGACGCCGACCGCGGGGGGCTATGGGCCGCCGGAACATTCTTGAAATTTTTCTGAATACAACCTAAGGTTACACTGCGCCTCATGTCGGGGAGGAAAGCTATGCGCGGCCTCTTCTCAATCGGCGTTCTCGTCCTGTTGTGCATTTGGAACCCGGCCGCTCACGCCGACGGGCCAGACCGCTATATCAAAATCGCGTCTCATGCCCTGACCACCGGGGACCTTTCGGTATTCGACACCGGCCTGCGGGAAAAAATCGTCAAGCAAAACTATCAGGCGGAGGTGCGGCACGCTGGCGCCATCTGGACGATCGAAGTCTTGTCAGACGTCGCATTGCGCGCCGGCCATCTCGTGCAAGCCCGGACGATCCACGCCTCTTCGGTCATCTACTGGACGGTCGGCTATTCCTCGCAATCCCAATTGATCGAAACGCTCGAACTCAATCGAGCGGCCAAGACAGCGGTGACAATGCCGATAGGCGATGCCTTGGCGACGATATCCAAGGAGAAAAATAGCGTTTTTCTCAATAACGAGAAAATCGCAGCCGGCATCTCCGGCAAAAAACCATCAGGCAAGTCGACATTCGATTCGGCTGATTTCAAGAAATTCGGCCAGTCAAAGGTACAGACGGCGGAAAAAAAGACTTCGGGCAAAGAGGGTGCGCACGCGAAGAAGGCAATGACGGGAGCGGAAAAGAAGGACAATGACTTCGCGCTCTCCGACAAGAATATTGTCGTCAAAAGTTCCGCGACCGCGGGAATGACGATCGCTCCCATACCGCGCAACGAACAAGCAGTCTGCACAAAATATCCGAAGCTTTGTCAGGAGAAAGACAAGGACGTTCGAACCGTTGAATTCCTGTTCGCCACCACACGCCAGGCATCAACATCGACGGGAGAGAAAGTCTCTTTCACCGGCGCGCGTGCAAAGGACCTGACGTTTGGCGCCGCGCGCGTTCGCATTCCGGAGACGCACGAGGTCGGGCATATCGAATTGCCAGAGAAGATTGGATTTTGGGGCCTTACCATTTACGAAACAAAACTAGACGAAAAAAAGCACTTTTCGATCAAAAGCGTCGTCAAGTTGGACGAAGCAGATTGGGGCAATCTCATCAAAGCAAAAAGCCCAAAGGAAGCCTTGGTCTTCGTGCATGGATACAACAACTCTTTCGAGGATTCACTGTATCGCAACGCGCAGATCATATGGGATCTGCAGTATAAACGCGGGCCCTCAATCCTCTTTACCTGGGCCTCCAGCGGGCAAACTCTCGATTACGTCTACGATCAACAGAGCGCCCTGCTGGCGCGCGACGCATTCATCAAAGTCCTGCGAATGTTGAGAGACGACTATAAGATCGAAAAGATCAATGTTCTCGCGCACAGCATGGGTAATCTGATCGTGCTCGATGCACTCGCAAACGCGGAGCGGACGCAAAATCCGGTTCGGATATCAGAATTGATTCTCGCGGCGCCCGACGTCGATCGCGATTATTTCCTGCAGATCGCACCGACCGTCCGCAAAATCACCGCCGGCATGACGCTGTATTGCTCGGCGGCCGACAAGGCGATGATCGTCTCGCGAGATATCGCCAAGGTGCCGCGCGCCGGCGATGTGCCGGCCGAGGGGCCGATCAGCCTGCCGGAGATCGAGACGATCGACGTGACCGCCTTGGGCCAAGAATTTCTTGGGCTTAACCACGACGTATTTGCCTCCAGCCGTTCGGTCATGAACGACATCAGGGCGTTATTGAACGCCGGCACCCGGCCGCCCAATTTGCGCAGCGAGGCCCGGGGCGTTCCCGAAGGATCGGTTCATCCGAAGTATTGGCGCTACCCAAATTAGCGCTGTGAGGTCATCTGAAAGGCAGCCATCGCCGGAGCCGATGGCAGGGGGAGCGGGGCGGCGGAATGGCGGAGGCCGACGCGCCGCCCGCCACCCGCCAGCAAACCCGCTTCCGCCTTGACCTCGATCAAATCCGCCCGGCGGCGGTGGGGCTAATTTGCATGAATGCTAGCCCCTCCCCGCGCGGGCCGCCCGGCGTCACCGCTCAAAGCGCTATTGGAGAATGCCCCGAGCGTCCTGCTGGCGCCGGTGCCGCTGGCGCTGCTGCAACCGATCTTCAACCGCATCGCCACTCATGTGGCGACCTCGCGGCCCGAACTGTTCAACCGGCTTGGGGCCCACGCGGGAAAACGCTTCCTGATCGATCCGACCGATCTGCCCTTCGTGCTGGTGCTCACGCCTTTGCCCGAGCGGCCGCTGCTCACCGCCCATCGCCGCTATGAACGGGTGACGCATGACGCGGCCATCGCCGGCACTTTCTTCAATCTGCTCGACATGATCGACGGCTCGCTCGACGGCGACGCGCTGTTCTTCTCGCGCGATCTGCAAGGTGAGCGGGGATACCGAGGCGGTGGTGGCGTTGCGCAACGCGCTCGACGATTTCGAGGGCTCGGCGCTCGACAGCGTGGTCGCGAGCTTCGGGCCCCTGTCGGGACCGGCGGGACTGGCCTTGTCGGCGGTGCGCTCGGTGCGGGGGAGATAGCGTGATGGGGCAAGCGCAAGTCCATGACCAAGGCTACCAGCGCCCGGAACTGGTCTGCCCGGCCGGAACGCCGGCCGCCCTGCGCACGGCGGTCGATGCCGGCGCCGACGCGGTCTATTGCGGCCTGCAGAACGAGACCAATGCGCGCAATTTTCCCGGGCTGAATTTCACGGTTCCGGAAGTCGAGCAGTCGCTGGCCTACGCGCACGCCCGCAAGGCCAAGCTCTTGCTCGCGGTCAACACCTTCCCGCCGGCCGGCAAGTTCGCCCTATGGCGTGACGCCATCGACGGCGCCGCCAAGCTCGGCGTCGACGCGGTGATCGTCGCCGACATGGGCGTCGCCGATTACGCCGCGCGCACTTATCCGGATTTGCGGCTGCATCTGTCGGTGCAGGCCGGCGCGTCCTCGCCGGAAGCCATCCGGTTCTATTGCGAGCAGTTCGGCGTCAAACGCGTGGTGCTGCCGCGCATGCTCACGGTCGCCGAGATCGCCGAACTGCACAGCCAGATCCCGTGCGAAATCGAGGCCTTCATCTTCGGCAACATCGGGATGATGGCGGAGGGCCGCTGCTATCTCAGCAATTACGTGACCGGCCAGTCCACCAATATGGACGGCGTCTGCTCGCCGGCGGCCGATGTGCATTACGAAGAGGATGCCGCGCGCAATCTCACGACGCGGCTCGGCGACTACGTGATCGACCGCTTTGCCGGCGATGAAAGCGCCGGCTATCCGACCATCTGCAAGGGCCGCTATCTGTGCGGCGCCCGGAACGACGCCTATTACGCCTTCGAGGAGCCGGTCAGCCTCAATCTGTCGGCGCTCTTGCCCGATCTGATGCGCGCCGGGGTCACCGCGCTCAAGATCGAGGGCCGCCAGCGCAGCCGCGCGTACGTGAAGTCCGTGGTCTCCGCCTTCCGCAAGGCGGTGGACGATCTCATGGCCGGCCGCGAAGCCGCTTTCGCCAGCCTCCTGGCGCTCACCGAAGGCCGCCGCGAAACCGAAGGCGCCTTCCCCAGCAAGCGATGGAGATAGCGGTGCAGGCAGTGCCAAGCGAGCTCACGCTGGGGCCGGTGCTGTTCAACTGGCAGCCGGAGGACTGGCGCGATTTCTATTTCCGCATCGCCGACGAAGCGCCGGTCTCGACCGTCTATCTCGGCGAGGTCATCTGCTTCAAGCGCGCGCCGCTGTTCGAGCCCTATCGCGAACTGGTGGCCGCGCGGCTCGCCGACGCCGGCAAGACCGTGGTGCGCTCGACGCTCGCCGAAGTGATGTCCAAGCAGGAACGCAAATTGGTCGACGACGTCTGCGCCGGCCCGGCCGGCATGGTGGAGGCCAATGACGGCTCCGCCCTGCTCTACTTGCGCGGGCGGCCGCATCACGCCGGCCCGTTTATCAATGTCTACAATGAGCGCACGGTCGCGGTGCTCGCCCGGGGGGGCGCGCGCAACATTTGTTTGCCGCCGGAAATGCCGGCGACCGCCACAGCAGCGCTCACCGCGGAAGCCGCCAAGCTGGGGATCAGCACCGAGGTGCTGGTGTTCGGGCGGCTTCCGCTGGCTCTTTCGGCGCGCTGCTATCACGCGCGCGCGCACGCGCGGACCAAGGACAGTTGCCAGTTCATCTGCAATGAGGATCCCGACGGCATGACGCTGCGCACGCTGGAGGGCGAGCCGTTCCTCACGGTGAACGGCATCCAGACCCTGTCGCACGATTATCTCAATCTGGCCGGCGAGTTGGCGGATTTGCAGGACATGGGCGTCAGCCGTTTTCGCCTGTCGCCGCACAGCTGCGACATGGTGGAGGTCGCCACCGTCTTTCGCGGCCTGCTCGACCGCCGCATCGACGCCCGCGAAGCCGCGGCTCGCCTCGATACGCTCAAGATCGACGCGCCATTCTCCAACGGCTTCTATTACGGCAAGCCCGGCCACAGCTGGAACCGGCAAATTTAAGTAATCGATCACGCAAGTTGTTAAGCATCCGCACGGCTTGTGCTTGATTTTACGCGCGGCGGTGCCACTTCTAATGTATGCGCAAAACGATTCTGTCCGCGATGTTGTTGAGTGCGCTCGCCGTGCCGGCGCTGGCCGATAGCTATCCGGTCTCCGGCCGCTGGGGCCAGAGCACGAACTCGGCCAAAGGCGCGATCGATTGCGGCGACGTTCGCGTGATTGCCTTCAACGGAAATCAGCGCACCGACAGCCAGGGCGGCGTGCCGGCCCTCCGCAACAAATCGGTGACCGCGACGGGAGCCTCGCAGTATCGCGTCGTCGACGAGTTCAGCACGGGGCAGATCAGCGGCGGCACCGTCAATTATACGCTGCGCAAGATCGATGACGATCATATTGAGATGATCATGTCCGGCAACACGCTGAAGCTGCAGCGCTGCCAGTAATTTCCCTTCGCCGTCCCCGCGCAGGCGGGGCCCCATAACCCCTGTCCATCACGGCCTCATGGTGAGGAGCGCTGCGCAGCAGCGCGTCTCGAAGGATGAGGCGGATTTTTAGCTGCGGCGTATGGGTCCCCGCCTGCGCGGGGACGACGATAACAGCTAATTCCTGGCGATGATCTCGCGCTCGCCGCGATGCACCGGTGTCGCCTCGGTGAGCTTGCCGGCCCGGCGGCGCAGCGGCAGTGCGGGACGGCGGCGCTTGAGGGCGCTGCGGCGGCGCCGGCGCGGGCGCGACGGCTCGACCTGCATGCCACCCATGCGCGCGAACGGCTCGCGCAGCACGCCATCGCCCTCGGCCACCAGCAGCGGCAGGCCCAACACCTTGGCCCAGGCACGCCAATCGGCGAACGCCTCGTCGGTCTCGGCGGAAACCAGCAACGGCAGCGCGAGCGAAGGATCCTTATGCTCCAGAACGACGGCGACGGTGGGCCCGATCTCGCCCTCGCCCGCCACCACCCGGATGGCCACACCGGCGAAGGCCGCAACCGGCATATTGAGCGCCATGCGCATGCCGGCCAGCGAACGGCGAACCACCACGCGCTCGCGATGGAGCTCGACATGGCGGACCCGCTCGTCGGCCGCGGCATCGGTCGCCGCGAAACGCGCCGGCAGGCTGAACGGGTCGAGCCGCTGCGCGCGACTCGACCCGGCGGGCAATCCGCCACTTCGCATTTGACGCCTCGAAACTCTCCCGCGCCGGGCTTATGGGCCCGGTCGCGAGGCAATCATGGCAGAAAGGCGTCCAAATCCGCTTAATGTTCGCGGTTAATCACTGGTAGCTTCACTCGCTTCACGTTGCATGATTGACGAGGCGTTGCGAACCATGATTGACGAGACCTTGCCGGCCTCCGGCAAAATGTTCGGATCAGCGGTTGAACCGCGCCGGCTTTAGGCCCATTTGAAAGCAGTACCCATCATGCTCGCTCCCGCCGCATCCTTATTCGACCAGACCCCGCTCGCCGACCGCGCCGAACGGCTGGTCAAGGCCGCGCTTGCCCGTGGCGCCGACGCCGCCGACGCGGTCGCCATGCGTTCGATATCGCTGGCGATCGAAGTGCGCGACGGCGCGGTGGAGGAAAGCGAGCGCGCCGAAGGCGACGATCTCGGCCTGCGCGTGCTGGTCGGCCGCCGCCAGGCGGTGGTCTCGACCAACGACCTGGCGAGCGACGGCAGCGCGGCGCTGGCCGAGCGGGCGGTGGCGATGGCGCGCGTGGCGCCGGAAGACAAGTTCGCCGGCCTCGCCGACGCGGCGCTGCTGGCGCATGATTTTCCCGATCTCGATCTGGTCGATCCCGAACTGCCCACAGTGACCCAGCTTGAAGCGATGGCGCGCAAGGCCGAAGCGGCCGGGCTCGCGGTCAAGGGCGTCACCAAATCGGGCGGCGCCTCGGCCTCGGCCGGCATCGTCGGCATGGTGCTGGTGACCAGCCACGGGTTCCGCGGCGACTATCTCGGCTCGCGTCACGGCGTGTCGATGACCGCGATCGCCGGTGAAGGCACCGGCATGGAGCGCGATTACGATTATTCGAGCGTGCTGCACGCCGCCGATCTGGATGCTCCGGAGAAAGTCGGCCGCAGCGCCGGCGAGCGCGCGGTCGAGCGGCTCAATCCGCGCAAGGTGACGACCCGCAAGGTGCCGGTGGTGTTCGACCGCCGCATCGCCGGCTCGCTGGTGTCGCATCTCGCCAGCGCCGCCAATGGCGCCTCGGTCGCGCGCAAGACCAGTTTCCTGCGCGACAAGATGGGCGCCAAGCTGTTCGCCGACGGCATTCGCATCATCGACGATCCGCTGCGCAAGCGCGGCCTGCGCTCGCATCCGTTCGACGGCGAGGGCGTTGCCGGCAAGCGGCTCGCGCTGATCGACGACGGCTGCTTGCGCTCCTGGCTGCTCGATTGTGCGACCGCGCGCGAGCTCGGTCTCGTCACCACCGGCCACGCCCAGCGCGGCGCATCCTCGGTGCCCTCGCCGGGTCCGAGCAACCTGCATCTGGAAGCGGGCCGCGTGAGCCCGGAAGAACTGATCGCCGACATCAAGGACGGCTTCTACGTGACCGACCTGATCGGCATGGGCGTCAACATGGTGACCGGCGACTACAGCCGCGGCGCCTCCGGTTTCTGGATCGAGAACGGCAAGCGCACCTATGCGGTGAGCGAGGTCACCATCGCCGGCCATCTCCTCGACATCTTCCGCAACCTCACGCCCGCCAACGATCTCGAATTCCGCTACGGCGCCAACGCGCCGACGCTGCGGCTGGAGGGCCTGACCGTTGCGGGCCAATAATCACGTCGCACTGCGCAGCCCGCTCGAAGCCGTGATGCGCGAGGCCGGCGATCTGGCGCGCGCGACCGCGCGCGGCCCGTTCAAGCGCTGGACCAAGGGCGACGACAATTCGCCGGTGAGCGAGGGCGACATCGCGGTCAACGATCTTGTTGCGCGCGCGGCTCACCGAGCTCGAGCCGGCCGCCGGCTGGCTGTCGGAGGAGACCGAAGTTCTGCCGGACGGCGTTTTGCCGCTGGCCTGGATCGTGGATCCGATCGACGGCACCCGCGCTTATATTTCCGGCCGCGCCGACTGGACTATTTCGGTGGCGCTGGCCGAACGCGGCCGCCCGATCTTGGCCGCGCTTTACGCGCCGGTCACCGATGAGATGTTTCTCGCGCTGCGCGGCGAGGGCGCCACACTCAACGGCGCGACCATCACCGCGAACCGCGGCGGGACGCTCGACAGCGCCAGGCTCGCCGGCCCCAAGCGCTATCTCGACCGGTTCGCCGGCCTCAAACGCGGCATCCTGGCCCAGCCCAAGGTGCATTCGCTCGCGCTGCGGCTCGCGCGCGTCGCGCACGGCAAACTCGATGCCGCCTTCGCCTCGCCCGGCAGCCATGACTGGGACCTTGCCGCCGCCGATCTCCTGGTGCACGAAGCCGGCGGCCTGTTCACCGATTTTGCCGGCCGCCCGCTGCAGTACACCGCGCCGCACGCCGCCCATGGCGCGCTGATTGCCGCCGGTTCCGCCCGCCATGGCGCCTTGATCGATTTGGTGCGCGACCGCCGCGGCGAGTTTGCATAAACTCGGCCTGTGTAGCTTAATCCCCGTCAAAATTATGTCCAATTTCACCATCCATCCGCACCGCCTGCTCGATCCCGACCGCGCGGGCCGGGCGGTGCGCTGAGCAGGTGCTGATGCCGTTATTCAAGCGGATTGTCACATCGCCTGCCTTCCAGGACGCGGTCGCCACGGCCGGGGCCTACTATCTTCGCCTGGTCTGGAACAGCACACGCAGCATCATCGAACCGGAGTTGATCTACGAAACGGCCGAGCTGCCGGCGATCATCGCGCTCTGGCACGGCCAGCATTTCATTGCGCCGTTCATAAAACCGAAGCACGGCGATTTCCGCGCCAAGGTGTTGATCTCGCGTCACCGCGACGGCGAGATCAATGCGCGCGCCGCCGAAAAGCTCGGCATCGAGACCATCCGCGGTTCCGGCGCGCATAACGGCGAATTCCACCGCAAGGGCGGCGCCGCCGCGTTCAACGAAATGGTCGATGCGCTGGCGCAAGGCTATACCGTCGCGCTCACCGCCGACGTGCCGAAGGTGGCGCGAGTGGCCGGGCTCGGCATCGTCAAGCTGGCGCAGCATTCGGGGCGGCCGATCTACGCGGTGGCGATGGCAACGCAGCATCGCATTCAACTCGACAATTGGGACCGCACCGCAATCAATCTGCCGTTCGGCCGCTCGGCGATAGCGGCGTGCGGGCCGGTTCGGGTGCCGCCCGACGCCGACAAGGCGGCGCTCGAAGCGGCGCGGGCCGAAGTGGAAAAGTTGCTCAATGCGGCGACCGCGCGCGCCTACGAGATCGTCGACGGCAAAGGGGAGCCGCGGCCATGAGCGACCGGCTGCCGGCAGCCCTGCGGGCCTACCGGCTGATTTCGGCGGCGGTGACGCCGCTCACGCCGCTGCTGCTGGCGCGGCGGATGCAGCGCGGCAAGGAACATCGCCTGCGCGTGCCCGAGCGGCGCGGCATAAGCGGCATAGAGCGGCCGCCGGGGCCGCTGGTCTGGCTGCATGGCGCGAGCGTTGGCGAACTGATCAGCGTATTGCCGCTGATCGAGCGCATCCGCGCGCGCGAGGTCAATGTGCTGGTGACCTCGGGCACCGTCACCTCCGGCGGATTGGCCAAGCAGCGGCTGCCGCGCGGCGTCATCCATCAATTCGTGCCGCTCGACGTGCCGATCTTCGTGCGCCGCTTCCTCAACCATTGGCAGCCCGATCTCACGCTGTTCGTGGAATCCGATCTGTGGCCGAACATCATGATCGAGACCTCGCAGCGTGGCGTGCCGATGATCCTGGTCAATGGCCGGCTGTCGGAAAACTCGTTTCGGCGCTGGCGCTGTCTGCCGGCTGCGATCGTCAACCTGCTGCGGCGGCTCGACCTCTGCCTGGCGCGCACGCCGGCCGATGCCGAGCGGCTCAGCGAATTGGGCGCCCCGCGTGTGGTTACCACCGGCGATCTCAAGCTCGACGGGCCGGCGCCGCCTGCCGACCGCGCGAAGTTCGCGGCCCTGAAGGGCGCCATCGGCAACCGGCCGGTGATCGCGGCGGCATCCACCCATGCCGGCGAGGAGACCGCCATGATCGACGCGCACCGCCGGCTGCGCGCGAATTTTCCCGGCCTGCTGACGCTGATCGCGCCGCGCCATCCCGAGCGCGGCGGCGCCGTCGCCGGCATCGCGCGATCGAGCGGGCTGAAGACCCGTTTGCGGTCGCGCGGCGAACTGCCCGACGCGACCACCGACGTCTATGTCGCCGACACCGTCGGCGAACTCGGTTTGATTTACCGCCTGGCGCCGATCGTTTTCGTGGGCGGCTCGTTGGTCAAGCACGGCGGGCAGAATCCGATCGAGCCCGCCAAGCTCGGCGCCGCCATCCTGCACGGGCCCCATGTCTGGAATTTCGCCGAAATCTACGCGGCGCTCGACCGGGCGCATGGCGCCGAGACGGTCGCCGACGCCAGCAAGCTCACCGCCGGTTTCGGCGCCTTGCTGGCGCAACCGGAAGCCCGCGCCCGCGTCGCCGAGGCCGCGCGGACGACGGTCGAGGGCTTGAGCGGCGCGCTCGAACGCACCTTGCAGTCGCTCGACCCTTATCTGATGCAGCTGCGCTTGCGCCAGCGAGCCGGCCATGCGTGAGCCGGCATTCTGGTGGCGCAAGCCCGCGCTCGCCGCGGCCCTGCTGGCGCCGGCCGCTGCGTTCTACGGTGCCGTCGCGGCGCGGCGGATGACGCGGCCAGGCGCGCGCGTGGGCGTGCCGGTGCTGTGCGTGGGAAATTTCACCCATGGCGGGGCCGGCAAGACGCCGACCGCCCTGTGGCTCACAAAAATGCTGCAAGACGCCGGCGAACGGCCGTTCTGTCTCAGCCGCGGCTATGGCGGCAGCCTGGCCGGGCCGAAACGCGTCGATGCCCATAGCGATGACGCCGCCCATGTCGGCGACGAGGCGCTGCTGCTGGCACGGCTGGCGCCGACCATCATCGCGCGCGACCGCGTTGCCGGCGCGCAAGCCGCCGCCGCGGCCGGCGCCAGCGTCATCGTCATGGACGACGGCATGCAGAATGCATCGTTGGCCAAGGACTTTACCCTGGCGGTCGTCGATGAGCGGCGCGGCATCGGCAACGGCAAGGTGTTTCCGGCCGGGCCGTTGCGCGCGCCGCTGCGAGCGCAGCTCAAACGCACCGATGCGCTGCTGCTGATCGGCGACGGCGCCGGTGCGGGCGACCTTATTGCCGCCGCGCCCGGCCTGCCGGTTTTTCATGGCCGCTTGCGACCGGAGGCCGCAGCGATCGCGGAACTGAAAGCGCGCAAGGTGCTCGCCTTCGCCGGCATCGGCGACGTGGAAAAGTTTTTCGCGACCGCCGCCGCGGCCGGCATCGCCATCGCCGAGCGCCAGGCGTTTCCCGATCATCACCGCTACACCGCCGAGGAAGCCGCCGAACTGATCATGCAGGCCGAGCACGACGGCCTGGCGCTGCTGACCACCGAGAAGGATCGCGCGCGCATGGCGGGCGAGCCGCTGCTGGCGGCGCTGGCCGCGCGCGCGCACGTGCTGCCGGTGACGTTGCAAGTGGACGAAGCTGACGAATTGCGGGCGCTGGTGCTGGCGAAAATGCGGCGCTAGCTACTGGCCGGCCTGCGGGCGCAGGCGCTGCATCACCGCCTGCGGCGAGGCATAGGCCTCCTGCCGATCGACGCTCCAGTATTTGAGTTCCTCGAGCGGGATCGGCACGCCGGTCACCGCGCAGCGCACAAAGGCGCCGGGCCTAACCACGCGGAAATCGCCATCGAGGTATTTCACCTCGGCCTCGCCGCTCATGGGCGAGGAGCGATCGGAGCGATTGAGCAAGGGTGGCCTCCTTGGACATCTGGCGCGGGCGGTTTCCTAAAGATAGTCGTTCGGCTGTGCCAGCGAAACCCTCAACCTGCGCGTTTTTCGCAAAGTCCGCCTAGGCCCCGAACAGGCTGCCCTGCCCGCCCGAGCCCTCGCCGCCGCGCACGCGCGGCTTGCTCCGCGCTGTGGCCGGCTGCGGCGCGCCCTCGCCGTCGGCGGTCGCCGCCACGCGGCCGTCGGAAAATTCGATCTCCAGCCGCATGCGGGCGGCGACGGCTGCGGCCGAGCGCAAGGGATGCCCCTCGCCGTCGCGCACCAGCGCGAAACCGCGCGCCAGCACGCCGCGATAGGAGAACGCCGCCAGCAATTGCCCGGCGGTCGCCAAGCGATCGGCGCGCCGCTGGAGATAGTTTTCGCGGGCGCGTTTGCCGCGCTGTTCGAGCGCGACAACGATTTCGCTGGAGCGCGCCAGCCGCAGCTTCAAGAGCCGCGGCGTGAGACGCGCGGTGGCGCGCGTCAGGTGGGTGCGATGCAGTTGCGCATTCGCTTGCAGCGCGCGCGGCAATCGCTTCGCCAGCGTGTCCAGCCGCTGGCGCGGGTCGGCCAGCAATTCGTCGGCCGCCGGCAGCGCGCGCGTCGCCGCCAGCAATTCGGTGCGCCGCATGTCCATGCCGCGCTGCCACGAACCGATCTGCCGCGCCGCCAGCGCGGCAATCTGCGCCAGCAGCTCGGCGCGCACCGGCACCGCGCGCTCGGCAGCCGCGGTCGGGGTCGGCGCGCGATGGTCGGACGCGAAATCGATCAGCGTGACGTCGGTCTCGTGGCCGACCGCGGAGATCAGCGGGATCATGCTCTCGGCCGCCGCCCGCACCACGATCTCCTCGCTGAACGACAACAAGTCCTCGAGCGAGCCGCCGCCGCGCGCGACGATGATCAGGTCCGGCCGCGGCAGCGCCCCGCGCTCGGGCAGCGCGTTGAAGCCGCGGATGGCGTTGGCGACTTCGGCCGCCGAGCTTTCGCCCTGCACGCGCACCGGCCACACCAGCACGCGGCGCGGAAAGCGGTCGGCCAAGCCGATGCAGAATGTCGCGGATCACGGCCCCGGTCGGCGACGTCACCACGCCGATCACGGTCGGCAAAAACGGCAACAGCTGCTTGCGCGCTGCATCGAACAGGCCTTCGGCGGCGAGCTTCTTCTTGCGCTCCTCCAAAAGCTTCATCAGCGCGCCGATGCCGGCGGGCTCCAGCGTGTCGATGACGATCTGGTATTTCGACGAGCCGGCGAAGGTGGTGAGCTTGCCCGAGACGATGACGTCGAGCCCCTCTTCCGGCTTCACCCGCATGCGGCCGTAGACGCCCTTCCAGATCACGCCTTCGAGCACCGCCTTGTCGTCCTTCAGGCGGAAATAGACATGGCCGGAGGGCGATGGCCCCTTGAAGCCCGACACCTCGCCGCGCACCCGCACATAGCCGTAGGCGTCCTCGACCGTGCGCTTGAGCGCCGCCGACAGCTCGGAGACGCTCCACTCCACGACGTTGTTGAGAACTGCTTCAGGCATCGGGTCCGAATCTCTTGCGGGGCCAAGGGGCCATGCTACACCAACTGGCGATCACTCCAAAAAGGCCGCGCCTCGCCCCATGAACATCCTGATCCTCGGTTCCGGCGGACGCGAACATGCGCTGGCCTGGAAAATCGCGGCGAGCCCGCTCGCCGATAAGCTTTATTGCGCGCCCGGCAATGCCGGCATCGCGCGCGAGGCCGAATGCGTCGCGCTCGATCTCGCCGACCACAAGGCGGTGATCGCGTTCTGCCAGGCCAGCAAGATCGACCTGGTGGTGGTCGGCCCGGAAGTGCCGCTGTGCGCCGGCATTGTCGACGATCTGGAAGCCGCCGGCGTCAAAGCGTTCGGGCCGGGCAAATGGGCGGCGCGGCTGGAAGGCTCGAAAGGCTTCGCCAAGGATCTGTGCAAGGCCAACAAGATTCCGACCGCGGCCTATGAGCGCTTCAAAGGCGCGGCTGCCGCCAAGGCTTACGTGCGCGCGAAAGGCGCGCCGATCGTGGTGAAGGCCGATGGGCTCGCCGCGGGCAAAGGCGTCGTGGTGGCGGAAACCGTCGCGGAAGCCGAAGCCGCCATCGACATGATGTTCGGCGGCGGGTTGGGCGCGCCGGCCTGGGAGATCGTGATCGAGGAATGCCTGGTCGGCGAGGAAGCGTCGTTTTTCGCGCTGTGCGACGGCGAAACCGCGATCGCGCTGGCGTCGGCCCAGGACCACAAGCGCGTCGGCGACGGCGACAAGGGTCCGAATACCGGCGGCATGGGCGCCTATTCGCCGGCGCCGATCATGACGCCGCAGATGAGCGCGCGCGTCATGGACGAGATCATCCATCCCACCGTGCGCGCCATGCAGACGCTGGGCGCGCCCTACAAGGGCGTATTGTTCGCCGGGCTGATGATCACCGCGAGCGGTCCGCAAGTGATCGAATACAATGTCCGCTTCGGCGATCCGGAATGCCAGGTGCTGATGCTGCGGCTGATGTCGGATCTGGTTCCGGCGCTGCTGGCCGCGCGCGACGGGCAATTGAAGAATTTCGATCTGCGCTGGTATGACGACGCCGCGCTCACCGTGGTGATGGCGGCCAAGGGCTATCCGGGAAATTACGCCAAGGGCATCGCTGATCGAAGGGCTCGATGCGGCGGCGCAGGTCGAGGGCGTGGAAATTTTCCACGCCGGCACCAAAGCGGACGGCGCGCACATCCTCGCCAATGGCGGCCGCGTGCTCAACGTGTGCGCGCGCGGCAAGACCGTGCGCGAAGCGCAGACACGCGCCTATGCCGCGGTCGACAAGATCAAATGGCCGGACGGCTTCTGCCGCCGCGACATCGGCTGGCGGGCAATCGAGCGGGAGAAATAATTTCTTGTCGTCCGGGCGACCCCCGACTTGATCGGGGAGAGACCCAGGACCCATACGCCGTGTCCTCGCGATAGACCGCGGCGTATGGGTCCCCGCTTTCGCGGGGACGACAGTAGTGGGCGACGGGTTAACCTAGCGGCGGAGGTAACGATGCATCCCGTGTTGCGGCTTTACGAAGACGTGCTCTCGACGGCCGAGACCCTTGAATTCCTGCTGCCGCCGCTGCCGCGCTTCATCTACGTGGTGCACGGCTCGGCCCTGATCGCCGGCGAGACAGTGAACGCAGGCGAGACCTGGCAGGGCGAGGGCGCGGCGCTGGTGCGGCCGGGCAACAGCGGCGTGTCCTGCTGGCGCTGGGAGCTTTCGCGCGGCGACCTGGGCTCAACGGTCGCCAGCGCGCCCGGCATGATGTCGCACGAAAAACTCACCGCCTATCTGGAAACCATGCCGAAGGGCGAGCTGCTGATGCGCTGCGACAGCGTGGCTTTTCCGCCCGGCGGCTGCGCTTATCTGCACCGGCATCAGGGGCCGGGCATCCGTTGCCTGATCGAGGGCGGCATCCGCATCGACACCCATGGCAGCTCGACCTCCTACGGGCCGGGCGGCGCCTGGTACGAACCCGGCCCCGACCCGGTGTTCGCGCAAGCGGCGAGCGACAAGCCGAGCCGCTTTATCCGCGTCATGATCCTGCCGCGCGCGCTCGCCGGCAAAAGCTCGCTTGCGTATCTCAACGACGAGGACAAAGCCAAGCCGAAGACGCAAAGCTACAAAATCTTTGCGGACGCGCCGATTTCGTTCGGGGCGAAGAAGTGAATTCCGACAGCGCCGCGAACTGCGGCCGGACCCGGAATCCCTCTCCCCATGCGGCTCGGAGATGGATTCCGAGCCGGCACTACGAACCGTCCCGGAATGACTCATGCTCCTCGACCGCCAGCAGGCGTTTTCCGGCACCAAGGAAGCGGCGCCCGCGCTGCGGCTCGATAGCGCGCGCCTTGCACATTACCTGACGGCAAATGTGAAAGATTTCGCCGGCCCGCTGACCATCCAGCAATTCAAGGGCGGGCAGTCGAACCCGACCTATCTGCTGGAGACACCGGCGCGGCGTTACGTGTTGCGCCGCAAGCCGCCCGGCAAGCTGCTGCCGTCGGCGCATGCAGTCGACCGCGAATACCGCGTGATCTCCGCGCTCTACGCGCAAGGCTTCCCGGTCGCCGAGCCGCTCGCTTTTTGCGCGGACGAGGCTGTCGCCGGCACGCCGTTCTATGTGATGGGCTTCGTGGACGGCCGCGTGTTCTGGGAGCCGCAGATGCCGGGCTCCAACCCGGCCGAACGCACGGCGGTCTACGACGCCATGAACGACACGATCGCGCGCCTGCACAGCTTCGATCCGGGCCAGATCGGCTTGGGCGATTTCGGCAAGGGCGAGAACTATGTCGCGCGCCAGATCGAGCGCTGGTCGAAGCAGTATCGCGCCTCGGAAACCGAGAAGATCGACGCCATGGAGCGGCTGATCGAATGGCTGCCCCGGCACGTTCCGCCCGGCGGCCCGCCCCGCCTGGTGCATGGCGACTACCGGCTCGACAATCTGATCGTCGCGCGCGACGCGCCCAGGATCGCGGCTGTGCTCGACTGGGAACTGTCCACGCTCGGCGATCCGCTCGCCGATTTCAGCTATCACCTGATGGCCTGGCACATGCCGCATTCGGAAAGCGCCGCCGGCACCGCCTCGCTGGTCGGGCACGATCTCAAGGCGCTCGGCATTCCATCGATGGCGGATTACGTGGAATCTTACGTCAAGCGCACCGGGCTCGATCCGCGCCCGCATCTGCCCGCCTATCTCGCCTATAATTTTTTCCGCATCGCCGCCATTTTGCAGGGCATCATCGGCCGCGTGCGCGACGGCACCGCCACATCCGAATTCGCGCCGGCCAAGGCCGAGATGGTCCGCCCGCTCGCCGACCAGGCGTGGCAATTCGCGCGGCAAGCTTCGTGATTCCTCCCCTGAAAGGGGAGGGATAAGAAGATCACCGCCTTGCCTGAAAGAACGCCTTCAGCAATCCCGCGCAGGCGCTTTCGTTGATGCCGCCATAGACCTCGGGCCGGTGATGGCAGGTCGCAGCCGAAAAAAACCGCACGCCGTTTTCCACCGCCCCGCCCTTCGGATCGCTCGCGCCGAAATAAAGCCGGCGGATACGCGCGAACGACATCGCGGCGGCGCACATCGCGCACGGTTCCAATGTGACATAGAGATCGCACGTTGCCAGCCGCTCGGAGCCGAGCGCGGCCGCCGCCTGGCGGATCGCCAGCAATTCGGCATGCGCGGTGGGATCGCGATCGATGATGGTGCGGTTACCGGCGCGCGCGATCACCTCGCCCTCGCGCACCACCACGCAGCCGACCGGCACCTCGCCGCGTTGCCGCCGCGGCGCGGGCTTCTTCCAGCGCGATCTGCATGAAACCTGGCGATGCCATCGATACCGTCATGCCCGGCCTTGTGCCGGGCATCCACGCCTTATACACGGAGCGGCATAGAAGACGTGGATGGCCGGGACAAGCCCGGCCATGGCGAAGCCGGCGAATGTCCGAAAAAGCAGACAAAGAAAGCCCCGGCGAGCGCATCGCCAAGGTGATCGCGCGGGCGGGGCTCGCCTCGCGGCGCGAGGCGGAGGCCTGGATCGCCGCCGGCCGCGTGGCCGTCAACGGCGCGCCGATCTCCTCGCCCGCGCTCAACGTCACGGCGGCCGACCGCATCGCGGTGGACGGCGAGCCGCTGCGCGCGCGCGAACGCACGCGGCTGTTCCTCTACCACAAGCCGCCCGGCCTGGTGACCACCCATGCCGACCCGCAGGGGCGGCCGACCATTTTCCGCGCGCTGCCCAAGAGCCTGCCGCGGCTGATCAGCGTCGGCCGGCTCGACATCAACACGGAAGGCCTGCTGCTGCTCACCAATGACGGCGGCTTGGCGCGCGTGCTCGAACTGCCCGCCACCGCCTGGCTGCGCCGCTACCGCGTGCGCGCCTTGGGGCGGGTGACGCAAGACCGGCTCGACGCCTTGCGCGGCGGCATCACGGTCGAGGGCGTGCGCTACGGGCCGATCGAGGCGACGCTTGACCGCGAACAGGGCGCCAATATCTGGCTCACCCTCGGCATCCGCGAAGGCAAAAACCGCGAGGTGCGCAAGGTGCTGGAGACGCTCCGGCTGAAGGTGAACCGGCTGATCCGCGTCGCGTACGGGCCGTTCGAACTGGGCAACCTCGCCGACGGCGCGGTGAAGGAAGTCGCGACCGAGGAATTGCGCAAGGCGCTGGGGCCGGAGATTGCGAAGCAGGCGGAAGCGGACTTCGAGTCGCCGCTGATCGAGCATGACGAGCGGCCGGTTTCTCTTCGTCATTCCGGGGTGCGACCGCAAGGCCGCGAACCCGGAATCCAGAAGAAGCAATCGCCGAAGCGGTTGCCGAATGCCGGGTCCCCGCTGCGCGGGGCCCGGAACGACAAGAAGAAAAAGCAACAGCGCCGCGACCGCACGGGCGGACCGCGGCCGAAATATCCCAGGCCCAAATCATGAGAGTCGTCGGCGGACGCCTGCGCTCGCGCCCGATTGCCGGGCCGAAGGGCGACGGCCTGCGCCCGACCGCCGACCGCCTGCGCGAGGCGCTGTTCAACATTCTCATGCACAGTTATGGCGACCCGGTGACCGGCGCGCGCGTGCTCGACCTGTTCGCTGGCACCGGCGCGCTCGGTATTGAATCGATATCTCGCGGCGCGGCTTATGCGCTGTTCGTCGACGACGGAGTGCAGGCGCGCGCCCTGCTGCGCGACAACACCGAGTCGCTCGGGCTGGGCGGCGTCACCCGCATTTTCCGGCGCGACGCCACCAAGCTGGGGCCGGTGCATCCGCTCGAACCGTTCACGCTCGCCTTTCTCGATCCGCCCTACCGCAAGGGCCTGGCGGAAAAGGCGCTGGCCTCGGCGCGCGCGGGCGGCTGGCTGACGCCCGGCGCGTTGGTTGTCGTCGAGGAAGCGACCGACGCCGCCTTTAAGGCGCCGGAAGGATTCGAGGAACTGGAACGGCGCCAATACGACGATACGGAGTTGGTGTTTTTGCGCTTCTCCGCCTCATCCTGAGGAGCGGGCGCAGCCCGCGTCTCGAAGGATGGGGCGGCCAAATGGTTCGAGACGCGCTGCTACGCGGCGCTCCTCATCATGAGGCCGGGATAGGCCGGTGGTATGGGTCCCCGCCTTCGCGGGGACGACAACGCTATCTACGCCCGAACAGCCGCTCGATGTCGGTGAGCTTCAACTCGACATAAGTCGGGCGGCCGTGGTTGCACTGGCCGGAATTGGGCACCTCCTCCATCTCGCGCAGCAGCGCGTTCATCTCCTCCGGCTTGAGCCGGCGGCCGGCGCGCACCGAGCCGTGGCAGGCCATGGTGGCGGAGACGTGCAGCAGACGGCGCTCCAAAGGAAGCACAGTCGTCCCATTCGGCCATGTGCTCGGCGAGATCGCGCAGCAGACCCTGCACGTCGATTTCGCCCAGCATCGACGGCGTCTCGCGCACCGCCACCGCGCCCGGCCCGAACGGCTCGATCGCGAGGCCAAAACGCGCCAGCTCCGGCGCGCGCTGCGCCAGCCGCGCGGCGTCGGCCTCGTCCAGCTCGACGATTTCCGGAATCAGCAGAATCTGGCGCGCCACGCCGGCCTTGTCGATCGCCGCCTTCATGCGCTCGTAGACAATGCGCTCATGGGCGGCGTGCTGGTCGACGATCACCAGCCCGTCGCGCGTCTGCGCCACGATATAAGTCTCGTGCACCTGGGCGCGCGCCGCCCCGAGCGGGCGCTCGATCAATTCGGCCGCCGGCTCGAAGCTTTCGACGCGGGCATCGGCGGCCGGCTCCCCTACCTCGAACGCGGCCTGCGCGGCCTCCGCGAGCCCGAGCGCGGTGGCGCTGCGCGCGGAGACGAAGCCGGGCGGGCGCGCCGGCGAGCGCCGCCAGTCGTAGGAGCCGCGGCGCGCCGTCGCCAGCGGACGGAACGCCGCGATGGTGGCGCTGCCGCCGGTGGTCGCCGCGCGCTGGCCCTCGCGCGCCAGCGCCTCTTTGAGCGCGCGCACGATCAGGGAGCGCACCAGGCCGCCGTCGCGGAAGCGCACTTCCGTCTTGGCGGGATGCACATTGACGTCGACTTCGCGCGGCTCAAGCGTGACGAACAGCGCGAGCAGCGGATGGCGGTCGCGCGGCAAGTAATCGGCGTAAGCGCCGCGCACCGCGCCGACCAAAAGCTTGTCGCGCACCGGCCGGCCGTTGACGAACAGGTATTGCCCGAGCGTATTGGCGCGCGACAGCGTCGGCAGCCCGGCGAAGCCGCTGACGCGCACGCCCTCGCGCTCGGCGTCGATGGCAATGGCGTTGGCGCGGAAGTCCGCCCCGAGCACGTCGCCGAGCCGCGCCAATTCGTCGTTGGCCGCGCCCCAGGTGACCGGTGCGCGCTCCTCGCCGGCGAGCGTGAAGGCGACATCCGGCCGGCTCATGGCCAGCCGCCGCACCACCTCGCGCACCGCCTCCGCCTCGCTGCGGTCGGTCTTGAGGAATTTCAGCCGCGCCGGCGTCGCATAAAACAGATCGCGCACCTCGACGCTGGTGCCCTGGCCGAGCGCGGCCGGCTTCACCTCCGATTTCTGGCCGGCGTCGAGCTGAAGCGTCCAGGCATGCGGCTCGCTCTTATGGCGCGTGGTGATGGTCAGCCGCGCCACCGCGCCGATCGACGGCAGCGCCTCGCCGCGAAACCCGAGCGTGTCGATCGCCAGCAGATCGTCGCCGGCGAGCTTGGAGGTGGCGTGGCGCTCGACGGCGAGCGCAAGATCGGCGCGCGTCATGCCCTCGCCGTCGTCGGTGACGCGGATCAGCCGGCGGCCGCCGCCGTCGGTGAGCACATCGATGCGGTGCGCGCCGGCATCGAGCGCGTTCTCTACCAGTTCCTTGACCACGCTCGCCGGCCGCTCGACCACCTCGCCGGCGGCGATGCGGTTGACGATCGATTCGGACAATTGGCGGACGGGCATGTTGTTTCCTTCACCGCTCTCCCGCTTGGCGGGAGAGGGAAAAAGCGGCGATTTGGTTTCTTGAAGTTTAGCCCCGCAAAGCCGGCGCCCGCGAGGCAAAGGCGGGAACTGCCCCCGCTATTCAGTTCCCTGTCGTCCCGGGCGACCGAACACAGCGAGGGAGGCCCGGGACCCATACGCCGTGCCCTATCGAGATGCTGCGGCGTATGGGTCCCCGCTTTCGCGGGGACGACGGCCGAAAGCTATTCAAACGGCGGCTTGCCGCGGCGCAGGCTTTTGATGGCGGCGCGGTGCTTTTTGCCCTCGATCCGCTTGCGTTTCTGGGCTTTCGGCACCTTGGTGGCGCGGCGCGGCACCGGCCTGACCGCCGCCTGGCGGATCAGCGCGAACAGCCGCTCGCGCGCATCGGCGCGGTTGCGCGTCTGGTCGCGATGAGCTTGCGCGACAATGACGATGACGCCCTCTTTGGTCAGCCTTTTTCCTGCGAGCCGCATCAGCCGCACCGCCACGTCGTTGGGCAGCGAGGGCGAATGGCGCGCGTCGAAGCGCAATTGCACCGCCGAGGACACCTTGTTGACGTTCTGCCCGCCCGGCCCGGACGCGCGCACGAAGCTCTCCGACAGTTCGGAGTCGTCGATCGAGATGGCGTCGGTGATGCGGTGCATACGTCATTGACTGAAGCGCGTGCTTCAATCTCCGTTCGTTCCCGCGCAAGCGGGAACCCAGAACCATCATTACAGAGTTGGCAACTTTTCGCACTGGGTCCCCGCTTTCGCGGGGACGAACGGTGGAGGCGTTAGGACATCAAATACTTCTTCGCCAGCACCTTGCCCTCTTCCACCGCCGGCTGGTCGAAGGCGTCGACGCCGATGAGGTGCGCGGCGATGATGGTTTCCAGCATGAAATGCATCAGCAGTTCGCCGAGGGTTTCCTCGTCGAGACGGGCCAAATGGATGGTACGCACCGGGCAGCCGTTCTTCGCCAGCGTCTCGGCGGTGGCGCGGGCTTCCGCCGCCACCAGATCGCCGATGGTTTTGCCGCCGAACCCGGGCTCGCCGGCGAGCTTGGCGAGTTCGTTGTCGATGCGCGGGCCCAAGCCCGCGCCGGCGACGCTGACGACGGTGAACAATTTGTCGCGCGGCCCGCCAATGTATAATTGCACCTGACTATGCTGATCGACCGGCCCGAGCGCCGCCAGCGGCGTGGTGCCCTTGCCGTTCTTGCCGAGGCTTTCGGCCCACAGCTGCACATACCAGTGCGTGAAGCGCTCCAGCCGGTCGGCATAGGCCATCAGCACGCTGATCGATTTGCCTTTGCTCTCGGCCAGCGCCACGCTGAGCGCGGCGCCGGCCGCGGCCGGCACTTCGGCGGCCTTCTTGTTCGCCAGCACCGGCGCGAGCGCGGCGGCGGCGCCTTTACGAATGGCGGCGATATCGAGACCGATGGCTGCCGCCGGCAGCAGGCCGACATTGGTCAGCGCCGAAAAGCGGCCGCCGACGCCAACATCATGATCGAGCATCGCCACTTGGTGCTTGCCGAGCAGATCGCGCAAGCCGTTGCGCTTGCCCGCTTTGTCCGGCTCGCTGATGCCGAGAAACGCCTTGCGCGCGTCGAGGCCTGCGAGCTTGAGCGCCGTGAGCGCGGCGATGGTCTGCATCAGCGTTTCGGCGGTGCCGCCGGATTTCGAGATCGCCACGAAGCGCGTGGTGGCGAGCGGCAGCTTCGCCAGCATGGTCTCGAACGAGGCCGGGTCGAGATTGTCGATGAAATGCACGCGCGGTGGATCGCGCAGCGCGCCGACGCCGGGCACCGCATAGCCCGCGAGTTGCGCCAGCGTCTGCCCGCCCAGGCTGGAACCGCCGGTGCCAAGCAGCACGATGTCGCTGGCACCCTCCGCGATCCGGCTGGCGGCGTCACGAATGCCGGCGAGGTCATCCTGGCGTTCCGGCAGCCGCAGCAGCGGCAAGCCGCCGTCGGCATGGCGCGCGCGCAAGGCTTCGAGCGCGGCGCCGGTACGGCCGAGCGCGTCGTTCAGCGCCTTGTCGGCAACCCCGTGCGGCCCGATGTTTTTTTCAAGCGCACTGTCAATGGATTGGTGGATTGGCATGGACATTCGCTCTCAAGCTGTCATGGCCGGGCTTGGCCCGGCCATCTCGATGAGGGACGCAATGCGCGTGCCTACCTAAGCGGGATGGCCGGGCCAAGCCCGGCCATGACGAATATGGGTTGCGTGCGGCCGGCGCAACCGTTCACTCGCCGCTCGAGGTCAGGCCCTTCGGGCGGCCGGCCACGGTGACCAGCATGCCGCCGCTGTACAGGCGCTTGGCCACCCGTTTGGCGTCCTCGATGGTGACGGCGTCGATCAGGGCGCCGCGGCGCTGGATATAATCAATGCCGAGATTGTCGATCTGGATCTGCGTCAGCTGGGCGGCGATTTTGCCCGAGCTGTCGAGCGAAAGCGCGTAGGAGCCCTTGAGGAACGATTTCGCCGCCGCCAATTCGTCGGCGGTCGGGCCGTTCTCGGCCATGCGCTTGGTTTCCCGCTCAACGATCGCCAGCGCATCGGCGGTGCGGTCGGCGCGGGTGGCGGTGCCGCCGAGCACGACGGCCGCGCGCCGCAACCAGAACAGGTTGTCGGAAACGCCGTAGGCGAGCCCGCGCTTTTCGCGCACCTCCTTGTAGAGCCGCGAGGAGAAGCTGCCACCGCCCAGGATGTGATTGACGATATAGCCGGCCATGAAATCGGGATCATTGCGGGCAAGGCCCTGACCGCCGAAATTGACCACCGCCTGCGGCACGTCGAGATTGATGACGATGCGCCGGCCCAGCCCGCGCGGGCTGGCATTGGCGACCGGCTTGAGATCGTTCTTCGCCGGCAGGCCGGCAAAGGCGCGGTCGATCAGCGCGCCGGCGGTCTTGGCGTCGATGTCGCCGACGATCGAGACGACCAACTCATTGCGCGCGAAGGTCCGCTTCACATAGTCGCGCAGGTCGGCGGCGGTGATGCGCGGCACGGATTCCAGCGTGCCCCGGCTTTGGCGGCCGTAGGGGTGGCCGGGGAATGCCGTCGCCCACCAGCGGCGGCTGGCGAGACTGTTCGGGCTGGTGGTGTCGCGCTGCAAGGTGGACATCACCTGGCCGCGCACCCGCTCGACCGCTTCGGCGTCGAAGCGCGGCGCGGTCAGCGCCAGCCGCAGCAGATCGAAGGCCTCGTCGCGGTGCTCGTTGAGCGTGCGCAGCGAACCGTGGAAATAGTCGCGCGCGACGCTGAAGCTCATTTCGATGGCGTGGTTTTCCATCCGCTCATGGAAGGTCTTGCTGTCGAGGTCGCCGGCGCCTTCGTCGAGCAGGTCGGCGGCCAAGTTGGCGGCGCCCGTCTTGTCCGGCTCGTCCTGGGCGGAACCGCCATGGAACGCGTAATTGAGCGCGACCAGCGGCACGGAATTCTCACGCACCAGCCAAGCCTCGATCCCGGACGGGCTGACGATTTTTTCGATCGTCATCGCCGAGGCGGCCGGCACGAGGCCGAGCCATGCGAACGCCAGCAGCGCGGCGGCAGCGAAAATCCGCGTCATGACTTTCTCTCCGCCTGCGGGCTGGTGTCTTTGATCAGAAAACCGGTAACCGAGCGCCGCTTGTCGAGCCAGTGGCGGGCGGCGTCCTGCACCGCCTCGGCGGTAACCGCGCGGATGCGGTCCGGCCAGCGGCGCACGTCGTTGACGGTCGCACCCGCCATCAGCGCGTTGCCATACCAGCGCGCCATGCTCATCTGGTTGTCGTTCGCATAGACCGCGTCGGCGATCATGCGGGACTTGGCGCGTTCCAACTCCTCGGACGACACGCCGTGCGCGACCACGTCGGCGATCACCGCGTCGATTTCGGTTGCCAACTGCGGCAGCGTGACGCCGGGGCGCGGCAGTCCGAAGACGGTGAACTTCGACATGTCGAGCACCAGGCTGTCGTAGCCGGCGGCGGCCATGACCGCCACGTGCTTGTCCACCACCAGCGTATTGTAAAGCCGGCTGTTGGAGCCGGTGCCCAGGATATGGGCGAGCACTTCGAGCGCCTCCGACTCGCCGCGCTTGGCGGTGGCGAATGACGGCACCAGATAGACGCGCTGCATGAGCGGCTGCTCGACCCGCGGGTCGGCGAGCGTCAACGAGCGCACCGCCACCGGCGGCGGCTCCTGCGGACGGTGGCGCGGAAGGATATTGCTGTGGCGGGCGATCTTGCCGTAGGTCGCTTCCGCAAGCTTGCGCGCGGCTTCCGGCGTGACATCGCCGGCGATCACCACCACCGCGTTATTGGGCGCGTAAAAACGCCGGTAGAAGCCGATGGCGTCGTCGCGCGAAAGCTGTTCCATCTCATGGCGCCAGCCGATCACCGGCTTGCCGTAAGGACTATTGAGGAACAGCGCGGCGTCGATCTGCTCGCCCAGCCGCGCGCGCGGATTGTTGCCGATGCGCTGGTTCTGCTCCTCCAGGATGACCTCGCGTTCCGGCAACACGACCCGGTCGGTGAGTTGCAGGCCGGTCATGCGGTCGGCCTCGAATTCCATCACCGTCTTGAGCTTTTCGCTCGGCACACGCTGGTAAAAGCCGGTGTAGTCGTTCGAGGTGAAGGCGTTTTCCTGGCCGCCGATGCGGGCGACAACCTGCGAAAAATGGCCGGCCGGGTTCTTCGCCGTGCCCTTGAACATCAGGTGTTCGAGGAAGTGCGCCAGCCCCGACTTGCCGGGCGTCTCATCGGCGGCGCCGACTTTGTACCAGATCATGTGGGTGACCACCGGCGCGCGGTGATCGGGAATGACGACCAGTTCCAGTCCGTTCGCCAGCGTGAAGTCGGCGACCGGCGCGCCCGTGGGTTCGGCCGATGCGGGGCTCGCCAAAAGCGCCGCGGCGACGATCGCGGCAGCGCCAACGAGCGAATGGATATTCCGGAACTGTCGCGATGACATGAGTTTCAAATCCGCCGCTGGCGGGTAATCGACCGCCCGGTTCAGGCCGGCCGTGCGCGCAGGTGCGCACGACGTCATACGTATCGAATTACTGTTCGCCCACCGGATGGTTGATCATGAAGTCGCGCGAAGTGGGAGCAGGCGGCGGCGCCTTGCCGACGCCATAAGGCTGCTCCGGCGATGGCGTCTGATAGCCCGGCGGCGGCTCTGTGAGCGCGGTGCGCGGCGGCTCTTTGGTAAAATTAGCGACGTCTTCGCTATCCTTTTTCTTATCCTTGGCGAACATCATGCCCCACAAACTGCCCGTAAAGCCCAGCTGCTTCGGCGACATTTTTTCGCCATAGCCCCAGCTGGTGCCTGTCGAAGGATCGGGAGTGGAGGTCTTGCGCACCGTGCGCGGCTTCGGGCCGGGCGTCATTTCGGCCGGGCTCAGCCTGCTCTCGTCGTGCAAGATCTGTTCTTCGGCGGTCAGGCCCGTTTCTTTCTCCTGCGTCGCCGCCTCTTTTTGCCGCTGGACGTCCGGATCCTTCGGCCAGGCCGGATTGTTGGCAATCACCGCATCGGACCGTTCCGGCGGCGGCAAAGCGCGGCTCGGCGGGATCACCAGCGGCGCGCGCTCCTCGTAGTTGATCGATGCTTCGCCGTCTTTTCGCAGGCCGAGGCCCTCGAGGAAGCTGTGAAGAATTTCTTGGTGTCGAGCGGCACGCTATCGTCGCCGGCACGGGCCGGAGTGCCGGCCGCCAGCAGCATGGCGCCGAGCAAACCGCCGATCGCGGCGCGAAAAAACGTCCGCAGGCTGAATTTCGCCGCCCAGTCTGTTCGCAGCATATCGGTCATCCGCTCCCTGACGCCCCCTCGAATCCCAAGGGGATACCGCGTTCCGATGGCTGACTGTTGTTGCCGCGGATCAGGGCGCTTTTTGGGCGCTTTCCCCGGCCAGGGAGTCATATAGCAGGCCAATGACCCCGGCAACGATGGCGACATCGGCTAGGTTAAAAACATACCAGTTGAACCGCCAATTCCCGCCCGAAATGTGGAAAAACACGAAATCCGCGACCCAGCCATAGGCCAGCCGGTCGATGGCGTTGCCGACCGCCCCGCCGATGATGAGGCCGAGCGACAGCGCGGTTAATCGGCCTTGCGCGCGCGCCAGCCACAGCCAGAGCAGCGCCACCGCCAGCGCCTTGAAGCCGAGCAGCACCCATTGGCCGACGGCGCCTTGCGTCTGGAACAGGCCGTAGCTGATGCCGGTGTTGCGGGTCAGCACGAAATCGAAGAACGGACCAAGGCGCAGCGGGTGGTTGGCGAGATCGAGCACGAACAGCAGATAAAGTTTGCTGGCCTGATCGACGAGGCAAGCGATGAGCGCGACCACAAGACCGAAAAACGTAAGCGGGCCGTGAAAATAAGAATTGGAATGAGAGCTCATGTTGCTGTCGTCCCCGCGAAAGCGGGGACCCATACGCCGTGTCGTATCCGTATCGCGATCGCGCTCAATTGATGTGATGGCTCAGATCGCGCCATTCGAGATTGTCCTTTTCGATAAGTTAAATTTTCCAATCACGATTCCATTTCTTCAATTGTTTTTCGCGGCGAATGGCCAATTCAGGGTCATCAAATATTTCGACATGCACCAGACGCGTGACGCGATATTGTTTGACAAATTCCGACCCTATTCCAAGGCGATGCTGTTCCATTCGTTTGCCCAAATCATTGGTAACACCAATATACAATGTCCCGTACCGCCTGCTTGCGAGAATGTGGACGTGATACGGCACAGACCCATCTCACGCTCGGTAGTTATGGGTCCCCGCTTTCGCGGGGACGACAAGAAACTCTACTCCGCCGCCCTGCGCATGGTTTCCCATTCGCGCAGCGCCTTGGCGTCGCGTGGCGAGACCTCCGGATAGTCGGGATCGGCGCCGATCGAGGTAAGAATTTTCCACGAGCGCGCGCATTTGATGCCTTCGGCGAGATTGGGAATTACCGCCACGCCCGGCACGTCGGGCAGCCGGAAGGCATTCGCGGGCCCCTCGTCCTCGACCAGCGTCGCCGCCGAGGTGATGCAGATTTCAGCGAGATCGATGTCGAGCGCGGCTTCCGCGAGTTCCGCATTCGACACGTGCACGATCGGATGCGCTTCCAGCGAAGACCCGATGCGTTTTTGCGCGCGCTCGATCTCCAGGGCGCCGGTGACGACGCGGCGCACGGTGCGCACATTCCTCCACTTGTCGGCGAGCTTGTCGTCGCGCCAGGCCGCCGGCACCGCGGGAAACATTTCGAGGTGCACGGAGGGCGCGTCGGCGCCGTAGCGCGAAGCCCAGGCTTCCTCCGCCGTGAAGCACAGCATCGGCGCCAGCCACGTGACCGTGCAGCGGAACAGATGGTCGAGCACGGTGAGGCAGGCCTTGCGCGTAGTCGAGGAATACGGATCGCAATAGAGCGCATCCTTGCGGATGTCGAAATAGAACGCCGACAGGTCCGCCGTCATGAAGGTCGACAAGGCAGCGAAGATGCGCTTGTAGTCGAATTCGGCGTAAGCCTTGCGCACGAGTTCGTCGAGTTCGGCAAGCCGGTGCAGCATCAGCCGCTCCAGCTCCGGCATCTTGTCGAACTTGACACGCTCGTCCTCGTGGAAATGCGCGAGATTGCCGAGCATCCAGCGCACCGTGTTGCGCAGCTTGCGATAGGTGTCGACCGTGGTCTTGAGAATCTCGGGGCCGATGCGCTGATCGTCCCAATAATCGCAGGACGCCACCCACATGCGCAGGATGTCGGCGCCCGATTGCTTGATGACGTCCTGCGGCGCGATGGTGTTGCCGAGCGACTTCGACATCTTGCGGCCCTGCTCGTCGAGCGTGAAGCCGTGGGTGACGACGATGTCGTACGGCGCCCGTCCGCGTGTGCCGCAGCTTTCCAAGAGCGAGGAATGGAACCAGCCGCGGTGCTGGTCGGAGCCCTCCAGGTACATGACGGTATCCTGGCCGCCGTCGGCCTTGCGCTTGATGCCGGCAAGCTGCGGGAAATGCACCGGGTCTTCCAGCACGAAGGCGTGCGTCGAGCCTGAGTCGAACCAGACGTCGAGAATGTCGTCGACCTTCTTCCAGCTGTCGTCGGCGAGCTTGCCCAGGAAGCGCTCGCGCGCGCCGGCTTTGTACCAGGCGTCGGCGCCCTCTTCCTCGAACGCTTCGACGATGCGCACCTCGACCTCGGGGTCTTGCAGGATGTCGACCGAGCCGTCCGGCTTTTCCTTGATGAATACCGCGATCGGCACGCCCCAAGCGCGCTGGCGCGAGATCACCCAGTCGGGCCGCGATTCAATCATGCCGGTGATGCGGTTCTCGCCCTGCGGCGGCACCCAGCGGGTGGCTGCGATGGCGTGCAAGGCGCGCGCGCGCAGGGTGTCGCCGGGCTTTTCGATTGGCTTGTCCATGGCGATGAACCACTGCGGCGTATTGCGGAAGATGACCGGCTTCTTCGAGCGCCAGGAGTGCGGATACTGATGCTTGAGGCGGCCGCGCGCGATCAGCATATGGGCGTCGATCAACGCCTTGATCACCGCCTCGTTGGCGTCGCCCTTCTCGCCCTTGTCGTTGATGACGCGTTTTCCGGTGAAGCCGGGCGCGGCGTCGGTGAAGGCGCCGTTCTCGTCGACGGTGTAGGGAATGGACGGATTGATGCCGCGCGCTTCCAGCGCCGCCTTGTTGGCGGTCCAGACATCGAAGTCTTCGCGGCCGTGGCTCGGCGCGGTATGCACGAAACCGGTGCCGGTGTCTTCGGTGACGTGCTCGCCGGGCAAGAGCGGCACGCTGAAATCGTAGCCGTTAGCCTTCAGAGGATGCGAGCAATGGTCAATGTGGTATGGGTCCACATCCTGTTTTCTGACAAAGGTTTCGACCTTAGCCGCCTTCATGACGTCCGCAGCCAACTTGTCGGCAAGGACAAACTTGTCGCCCTTCTGCGCCCAATTCTGCTCGGGCGCGGCGATAACTTCATAAAGTCCATAAGAGATTTTAGGTGAATAGCTGATCGCTCGATTGCCGGGCAAAGTCCAAGGTGTCGTTGTCCAAATGACAACGTACGCGCCAACAACGTCCCCAGTCTTTCCGGGGTCAGCCAAATATTGGTCTACACGAAACTTCACCCATACCGTATCGGACGTGTAGTCCTCATACTCGACCTCGGCTTCCGCCAGTGCGGTCTTCTCCACCACGCTCCACATCACCGGCTTGGAGCCGCGATAGAGCATGCCGTTGGCGGCGAACTTCATCAACTCGCGCGCAATCTGCGCCTCGGCGAAAGTCGCCATGGTCGTGTAGGGGTGCGCCCAGTCGCCGGTGACGCCGAGCCGCTTGAACTCCTCGCGCTGCACGCCCAGCCAGTGCTCGGCGTAGCGACGGCATTCCTGCCGGAAGGCGATCATCGCCGCCGGATCGGACAGGTCCGGTTTCTTCTTGTTCTTGGACCGGTAGTTCTCCTCCTCGATCTTCCATTCGATCGGCAGCCCGTGACAGTCCCAGCCCGGGACGTAATTAGAGTCGAAGCCGAGCATCTGCTGGCTGCGCGTCACCAGGTCCTTGAGAATCTTGTTGAGCGCGGTGCCGATGTGGATCGGACCGTTGGCGTAGGGCGGGCCGTCGTGCAGGATGAATTTCTCTTTGCCCTGCGCGGCCGCTCGCAGCTTTCCGTAGAGGTCGCCCGCCTCCCAAGCTTTAAGGATTTCCGGCTCGCGCTGCGGCAGCCCGGCACGCATCGGGAAATCCGTCTGCGGCAGGAACAAGGTCTCGGAATAATCGCGTTCGGGCTTCGTCATGGGGGGCTTACTAGCAGGCGGATTCGGTGGCGGAAAGGCCGGAAGCCGGGCCGCCGGCACGCTTTCCCTCTCCCATAGGGAGAGGGAGCAGAGGCTAAATCTGCCCCAGCACCGGGAACGCCTCGCCCGCCCGCTTGAGCACGTCGCGGGCCTGCACGCTATCGGCCAGGATCTGACGCTTGAGCGTCTCGATCGATTTCGAACTTCTGCTCGTGGCGGATCCAGCCGATGAAAGCGACGTCGATCACCTGCCCGTAGATGTCGCCGTCGAAGTCGAACAGGAACACCTCCAGCAGCGGCGCGCCGTCATCGAACGTCGGGCGGCGGCCGAAGCTGGCCACGCCGTCATAGCGCCTGGCCCCGACCGCGACGCGCACCGCATAGATGCCGTGCTTGAGGCCGCAGGACGGCTCGAGCCTGAGGTTGGCGGTCGGAAAGCCGAGGTCGCGCCCGCGCTTGGCGCCGTGGATCACTTCGCCGGAGACGAACCAGGGCGCGCCCAGGAGTTCGGCCGCCTCCACCACCTTGCCTTGGGCGAGCGCCGTGCGCACCGCGCCCGAGGATACCGGCCGGCCCTCGTCCTCGAGCGGCGGCACGATGTCGACGGCAAAGCCGAGCCGGGCCCCCTGCTCGGCCAGATAGGCCGGCGAGCCGGTGCGCTTGTTGCCGAAATGAAAGTCGAAGCCGATCGCCGCGCCGTCGATGCCGAAGCGTCCGGCCAGGATGCGCTCGATGAAATCGGCCGCCGTGGTGGCGGCAAGCTGCGCGTCGAAGGTCATGACGATGGCGCCGTCGAGGCCGCTCGCCGCCAGCAGGCGCAGCTTGTCGCGCTCGCTGGAAAGCTGGAACAGCGTGTCCTGCGGCCGCAGGAACAGCCGCGGGTGCGGCGCGAAGGTCAAGGCCGCGGCCTTGCGGCCAAGCGCCTGGGCGCGCGCAAGCGCGGCGCCAATCACCGCGCGGTGGCCGCGGTGCACGCCGTCGAAATTGCCGATCGCCACCACGGCGCCGTGCAGCGGCCCGATATCGGCACCCTGCAGATCGCGCGCAATATGGAAGGCGGAGGCTGTCTGGCCGGGCTGGGTCATGGAGCGGGCGCACTGTTACGGAGGTAATTCACGGACGTCCTCGGTTTCACAGCCTTGCGCGGCTGATGGCGCGTGGATGGTTAGCGCGCCGTTAACAAACTTTCAAATTAACCGGATATTCAAAGCCACCGGCTACTTTCCGGCCCTTCGGGGAGAGCCCGTTGCAGGGCATAGCACCATGGCTGTCGACGTTTCGATACCGATTCTGGTGGTGGACGATTACAACACCATGATCCGCATCATCCGCAACCTGCTGCGGCAACTCGGCTTCGAGCATATCGACGAAGCCAACGACGGCACGGTGGCGCTCGCCAAAATGCGCAGGCGCCCGTACGGCCTGGTGATCTCCGACTGGAACATGGAACCAATGACCGGCTACGATCTGCTGCAGGAAGTGCGCAGCGATCCCGGCCTCGCCGGCACGCCGTTCATCATGGTGACGGCGGAGTTGAAGACCGAAAACGTGATCGCGGCCAAGAAGGCGGGCGTGTCGAATTATATCGTCAAGCCGTTCAACGCGCAGACGCTCAAGAGCAAGATCGACGCGGTGTTCGCGAAATAGCCGCGCGTCGGTCGCAACTTTCCTATCGTCCTGCATTTTTTCGTCGTCCTCGCGCAAGCGGGGATCCATAACCATTGACCTATCCCGGCCTCATGGTGAGGAGCGCTGCGTAGCAGCGCGTCTCGAACCATGGACCGCCCCATCCTTCGAGACGCCACGCTTCGCGTGGCTCCTCAGAATGAGGCGGAGAATGGCTGCGGAGTGTGGGTCCCCGCCTGCGCGGGGACGACGAATGAGAGTCACCAGGTCAGTTCGCGCATCACCGCCTTCGGCATTTCGCCGGCGGCGGCAAACGCAGCGGCCAGCGCCCGGCTGTCGGGCCGGTCGCGGCCGCCCAGTTCCTCGGCGTGGATGCCCGAGGTCACGAACAGGAAATCGACGCCGATGGTGCGGGCGCCCTTGAGATCGGTGCGCACCGAATTGCCGATCGCCAGCACGCGGCTGGCCGCAACCTTGCGCCCGGCCGCGGCCTGCGCCTTGGCCAGCGCCATGTCGTAAATCGGCCGATAGGGCTTGCCGGCGTAGAGCACTTCGCCGCCCATGGTGGCATAGAGATCGGCGATCGCGCCGGCGCAATAGACCAGTTGGGGGCCGCGCTCCACCACCACATCCGGGTTGCCGCAGACCATGAACAGCTTGCGCGCCAGCATGGTTTCGAGCCGGCCGCGATAGTCATCCGGCGTCTCCACGTCGTCGTTGTCGAGGCCGGAGCAGACCACATAGTCGGCGCTCTCCAGCGGCGCGAAGCGCGTATCGAGCCCGGTGAAGATCGAGCGGTCGCGCTCGGGCCCGAGGTGGAACAGGCTTTGCCCGGGGCGCGAGGCGACCACGCCGCGGGTGACATCGCCGGAGGAGACGATGGCGTCATAGGTCTCGCGCGGGATGTGCAGCTTCTCGAGCTGGCGCGCCACCACCTCGCTCTGGCGCGGCGCATTGGTGATCAGGATCACCGTCGTGCCGCGGGCGCGCGCGCGCATCAGCGCGTCGCAGGCGTGCGGGAAAGCGGCGATGCCGTTATGCACGACGCCCCAGACGTCGCACAGGAGCACGTCGTAATCGGGGACAAGTGTCGAGAAATGCGGGATCAGGGGCGGCAAGACGGTGTCTCTTTCATTTGGCGTTAGTCCGGGGCCGCTCGCGTCCCGGCATGACAAGGAGAATGTACCGCATCGGTCCGCCGATGGCGAAATCAGCCGGCGCCGGCCGCGGCCAGTTCGCCCGGCAGATCGCGCGCCGCGCTTTGCAAGGCCTCGGCCCGCACCGGCCGCGGGGCGGAAAACAGGAAGCCCTGACCGAAGCGCACGTCGCAGTCGAGCAGGTCGACCACCGTGTTCTCGCTTTCGATGCGCTCGGCGATGAGATCGATGCCGGCGCGCGCCAGCAGGTCGGCGAGATCGGCGGGGCGGATGCCGTCTTGCGAGGAGACGGCCGGATCGAGCAGCAGCTTGGCCGGCACTTTGAGGAAACGGAACGAGCGGTCGGCCAGTTCCTTCGGCTCCAGGCGCAGGTCGGTGACATGATCCATGGAAAAGCGGAAGCCGCGTTCGGCCAGCGCCGCCAGGCTTTCATGCTCGAGCGGCCCGAATGTGCGATAGGCACTTTGCGTGAATTCGAACATCAGCGCGGGCGCCAGCACGCGGTTGGCGTCCATGAAATCGAGGAACTGACGAAAGAACGACGGATCGCTCAGCGTCGAGGCGCTGATATTGCAGAACAGGCCGACGTCGCGGCTCTTCAGTTGCAGGCGGCGCGTCACCTGCACGCAGCGGAACAGCAGGTGGTTGTCGATCTTCGGCATCATGCCGGCGCTTTCGGCGATAGTCGATGAAATCGCCGGCGGCGATGACGTCGCCCTCTTCGCTGCGCAGGCGCGCCAACGCCTCATAGTAGCGCACTTTGCGCTGCGGCAGCGTGACGATCGGCTGCAGATAAAGATCGATGCGGTTGGCATCGACCGCCTCGTCGATCAGCGCGACGATGTCGTCGCGGCTCAGACTGCCCGAAGCGGCGGCCGCGCTCGCTGTCTCCTTCAACTCAGCGTCAGCCCGCCATCGGTCACGGCGCGCAGGCTCAGCCGTCACCGGCAAAATGCCCTGCTGCTGCAGCGCGGCGGCATGGCTCGCCACCGCGTCCGCGATCTGCCGCACCAGTTCGCCCAGTTCACCGATCTCGGCGGTGAGCGGATCGACCGCGCCGCGCGCGCGGTCCACGGTCTGCTCGAGGCGTCCCTCCACGGCGCTGAGCCGGCGCGAAATCTCGCCTACCTGGCGGCCAAGGTCGGTGGTGCCGCGCGAAAGGTCGGCGATCTGGTCGCCGAGGTCGCCGCGGTCGCGTAAGCGGCTGCCGACGGTATTGAATGAGCGCCATGCCGGTGAGCGCGGCCAGCGCCACGATCGCGGAGGTGCGGGCATCGACCTGGAGGCCGAGAAACAGCACGGCGCCGAGCGAGCCGGCGATGAGCACCATGCAGACCGCAATGAAAATGGCGCTGATACGACGCATGACGTTAGTCCCGGGAGGCCCCCGCCAGGCCCCGCGCAATCCACCGGCGGACACAATACACAAAGCCCCGGACCCCAATGTCCATGACGCCACGGGTCCGCGCAACCGTGATCACCTGCTATGGTAACGACGGTTCGCCCGATTTTCGTGACAGCGCGCGCTGCTTTTGGAACCCGAACGATGCCGGCATCCCGCAACATACCCGTTCTGGCCTGGATCGCTGCCCGTCCGGGGCGCGCCTTTGTGGCGCTTTCTTGGCCTGCATGCCGCGGTCTGGACCGCGCTGCCGGCGCTGCTCTACCCCAATTTGCCGCTCGACCTGATCGAGGCGCTGATCTACGGCCGCGAATGGCAGCTCGGCTACGACAAGCTGCCGCCGCTGCCCTGGTGGCTGGTCGAGATCGCCTACCGGCTGATCGGCCACGATTTCGCCTATTACCTGCTGGCGCAGATTTCCGTGGTGTTCGGCCTTTGCAGTCGTCTTCGCGGCCGCCCGGCCGCTGGTCGGCCCGCTCGGCGCGCTGGCGGCGGTGCTCATTGTCGACGGCCTGCACTACCTCAACTACACCGCCGCCAAGTTCAATCATGACGTCATCCAGCTGCCGTTCTGGGCGCTGGCGGGCTTTGCCTTTCACCGCGCGCTGCGCGGCCGGCCAGACGACGGACTGGCTGCTGCTCGGCTTGGCGGTGGGTCTGTCGCTGTGGGCGAAATATTTCGTCCTGGTGCTGGCGGTGCCCTTGGCGCTGTTCGTGGTGGTCGACCGCGACGCCCGCAAGACGCTGGCGACGCCGGGGCCTTACATCGCGCTTGCGGCCGCGCTGATCACCATGGCGCCGCATCTGATCTGGCTGGTGCGGAACGATTTCCTGCCCTTCGCCTATGCCGAGCACCGCGCCTTGCCGTCGCGCGGGCTGATCGATCATGTCTGGCATCCGCTGCAATTCGCGGTCAGCCAGTTGTTCTTCTTGCTTCCGTCGCTGCTCATCGCGTTGCCGCTGGTCTATCCGCGCGCGCGCGCCGGCGAACCGCCGGTGGCAGAACGCGCCGATGCCTTCGACCTGCGCATCGTGACGTTGGCTCGCCTTCGGGCCGGTGGCGACGGTGCTGGCGCTCTCGGCGGTGAGCGGCCGCGGCACCGTGGCGATGTGGGGTTATCCGCTCTGGCTGTTCCTCGGCCTGTGGATCGTGCTCTGATCGCCCGCCGCGCGCTCGACGCGAATGCGGCTTGCCCGCCTGCTCGCCACCTGGGCGATCGTGTTCACCTGCTTAGGCGCAGCCTTCATCGCCAATTACGCGGTGCTGCCGCAGTTCGATCACCGCTACCGCGCGGTGTTCTTCCCCGGCGGCGATCTCGGCCGCGAAATCTCGCAACGCTATCGCGCCGCGACCGGAAGACCGCTGGTCTATGTGATCGCCAGCATGTGGGACGGCGGCAATGTCGCGCATTACGCGCCGGAGCATCCGCGCGTATTGATCGACGGCAAGCCGCAACGCGCGCCATGGATCGATCTCGCCGATCTCAGGAGCAAGGGCGCGGTGGTGGTGTGGACCGCCGGCGATCTTCACACCATACCGGTACCGTTCAGAACCATCGCCGCCGACGCCGCGGTGCAACCGCCGTTGCTGCTGCACTACCGGCGCGGCGACTCGAGCCTTTATGTCGGCTGGGCGATCCTGCTTGCCGAGGCCTTCTTACGCGCCGCGACATGCGTCATGCTCCGAACCGGTCAGGCGAGCCGGCCTGACGCCGAGCCGATGTTGCGCGTCCGCAACCACTTGGCCGTCGAGCAATTCGATGTGGCGGTCCATGCGCTCGGCCAGACCGAGATCGTGGGTGACCGCCACCACGGTCTTGCCGTGGGTGTCGACCAGGTCGCGCAGCACCTCGAACACTTGTTCGCTGGCATGGGAATCGAGCGAGCCGGTCGGCTCGTCGGCGAGAATGACCGGCGGCTCGTTGGCGAGCGCGCGCGCCACCGCGACGCGCTGGCGCTGGCCGCCGGACAGTTGATCCGGCCGCTTGCGCACGTGGTCCGCCAGCCCGAGCGAGGCGAGCAGATCAAGCGCCCGCTCGCGCATGGCCGACGCCGACAGGCGTCCGAGCGCGCGCATCGGCAGCATGACATTGTCGAGCACGGTGAATTCCGGCAGCAGGAAGTGGAACTGGAACACGAAGCCGAGCATCGACAGCCGCGTGAGGGCGCGCTCCTCCTCATCCATATGAATGGTCGACCGGCCGCTGATCAAGACCTCGCCCGCGGTCGGCAGGTCGAGCAGGCCGAGCAGATAGAGCAGCGACGATTTGCCCGACCCGGACGGCCCGGTGATCGCCACGAATTCGTTTTGCAGGATCGTTAAGCTTATGTCGCGCACCAGCGTGGTCGGCACGATGCCCGGCAGGATGCGGCTGACGTTGCGCGCCTCGATCAGCGCCGTCGTATTTTGCGCATTTTGCGCCGCTTTCGTCGCCGTTGCGCTCATGTGGCACCCCGGATGATCTCGACCGGATTGCCATGCGCGGCCTTGCGCGCCGGCTGATAGCCGGCGGCGACCGAGGACACCAGCGCCACCATGCCGGCGAGCAGATAGTGCACGTAAGTGTAGGCCAGCGGCAGGTAGTTGGAATCGATGAACGGATTGGAAATCCGGACCGACCCGAGCGCGACGCAGAGCAGATAGCCGAGCGCAAAGCCGGTGAGCGCGCCGATCAGCCCGATGATCAGCGCTTCCACCACGAAAATCATCCGCACGGTGAACTCGCGAAATCCCAGCGACTTCATGATCGCGATATCGCGCGCCTTCTCGTGCGTGATGGTGGAGATGATGTTGTAGGTGCCGAAGCTCGCCACCAGCAGGATGGCGCCGACCACCGCATACATGATGATGTTGCGGATGAGGAAGGTCGAAAGCAGGTCCTCATAGGCCTCCTGCCACGACACCGACTTGTAGCCGGTGTCGCGCTCGATGCGGGCGGCGACCGCGCGCGCCTGCAACGGATCGGTAACCCGTATGCGCAATTCGTTGATCAGGCCGGTTTGCTGAGCCAGAATCTGTCCGGTCTTGACCAGCACATAGGCGGTGCTCTCGTCGATCTGGCGCACCCCGCCATGGAAGAAGCCGACCACCTGCGCGCTGATGCGCGCGCCCAAGCTGCTCTGCATAGTGATATTGGCGCCGATGCGGGCGCCGATTTTTTCCGCCAGCCGGTCCCCGAGCACGATGGCGTTGGTGGCGCGGTAGAGCGCGTTGAGGCTGCCGCCGCGCATCTGGTTGGGCAGTTCCGACACCTTGATCTCGCGCCGCGGGTCGATGCCGATCACGCTGGTGGCGATGTCGTGGTTGGAGTAGCGGATGATCGCCTGCACCTTCGCCGAGGGCGCGACGGCGCCCGGCAGCCAGGCTTCCAGCGCCGCCATGATGGCGAGCGGATTCTTGATGCCGGGCCGGCGCGCTTCCGGCGTCAGGCCGTGGATTTCGGCGGCGTCGAACATCACATCCGCCGGCTGCCGGGGCGGCAGGCGGCGTTCGTCGGTGACCGAGATGTGCGGCAGCGTGTTGATCAGCCGCTGGGTGAAATCGTCCTGCGAGCCCTGCATCAGCGAGGCCATCATGATCGAGAAGCCGACCCCGGTGGCGACGCCGGCGACCGCAAAGCCGGTCTGCCGCACGCGGGCGCGCACATGGGTCAAGGCGATGTCGAAGATGAGATTCACGGCCGGGGTTCGATGACGCGGACACGGGCGCCGTCTGCGAGGCCGGTCACCGCCGGCGCGGCGACGCGCTCGCCGTCGGCAAGGCCGGAGAGCACTTCGACCGCGCGGGTGCCGCGAATGCCGATCTTGACGTCGCGCTTGCGCGCCGTGGCGCCGTCGAGCACGAAAACCGCATTGCCCTGCACCGCATCGGTCGGGATCAGCAGCGCGTTCGGCTTTTCGCGCGTGATGATGTTGGCTTCCACGCTCATGCCGGGTTTGAGCGGAGTATCGTCGGGCAGCAGCATCTTGACGCGGAAGGTCTTGGCGGCCACGTCGCCCATGGGCGTGATCTCGGTCACCTTGCCTTCCAGCCGCCGGTCGGGGAAGGCGTCGGTGCGGAACAGCGCGGTCTGCCCGATCTTGACGCGCGGGATATCTTCCTCGTTCACTTCGGCCACCACCTGCAGCGGCTTGGGCACGCCGACGCGGTAGAGGATTTGCCCGGCTTCGGCGATTTCGCCGATCTCGCCGTCGCGGCGCAGCACCACGCCGTCCATCGGCGCGACGATGGTGTAGTCGTCGATCTTCTCGACCTGCACCGTGATCTGCGCCTGCACCTGTTGCAGATCCATCGACGCCCGCTCGAAGGACTGCGTGGTGGCGGCGCCGCGGGTGATCAATTCGCTCACCCGCGACATTTCGCGCTTGAGAAATTCCTCGCGCGCTTTGAGATCTTCCAACTGCGCCTTGACCTCGCGGTCGTCGAGCCGCGCCAGCACTTCGCCTTTTTTGACGGTCTTGCCCTCGCAATCGCAGATGTCGACGATGCGGTCGCGGATCAGGCTCGCCACCTTGGCCCAGCGCACCGGTTCCACGCCGCCGGTGGCGTAGACGATTTCGACCGCGGTGCCGCGCGCGGCCGCGGCGGCCGTCACCTCTGTGCCACGCCCGTACTGCCACCAGCCGGCGGCGGCCAGCAGCAAAAGTATCGCAATTGCAATGAGATATTTTCTTTGTTTCATTTGAGCGGGCCTAGCCACGTTAGATGGCCGGATATTGACGTAGCGCAACGATTACTTGTCGTCCCCGCGAAGGCGGGGACCTATACGCCGTGCCCTATCGAAAGGATACGGCGTATGCGGTCCCGGCCCTTGCGCTTCGCGCCCGGCCGGGACGACAGATTACGCGACCTGCTTGATGATCTTGGCGACCTTGTCGAAGATCTCGCCGATCTGGCTTTCGCTGACGATCAGCGGCGGGCTCAAGGCGAGCGTGTCGCCGACCGCGCGCAGCATGATGTCGTGGTCGAAATAGGCCGCTTCCAGCGCCGCCAGCCCGCGCTTGCCGACGGCGTCCGGCTTGCTGGCGAGATCGATGCCGACGGTCAGGCCCACGGTGCGGATGTCGAGCACGTTGGGCAGGCCTTTGAGCGCCATCGCCGCTTGCGCCCAGGGCGCTTCCAGCTTGCGCGCGCGCTCAAACAGCTTCTCGTCGCGATAGAGATCGAGAGTGGCGAGGCCGGCCGCGCAGGCGAGCGGATGCGCCGAATACGTATAGCCGTGGAACAATTCGATGACGTGCTCGGGGCCTTTCATGAAGGCGTCGTAGATGCCCTTGCGCACCAGCACGCCGCCCATCGGCACCGAGCCCGAGGTGATGCCCTTGGCGAAGGTGATCATGTCGGGCACCACGCCATAGCGCTCGGCGGCGAAGGCATGGCCGAGGCGGCCGAAGCCGGTGATCACCTCGTCGAAGATCAAGAGAATACCGTGCTTGTCGCAGATCGCGCGCAGGCGCTGCAGATAGCCCTGGGGCGGCGGCAGCACGCCGGTGGAAGCCGCCACCGGCTCGACGATCACCGCCGCGATGGTGGAGGCGTCATGCAGCGCGACCAGGCGGTCGAGCTCGTCGGCGAGATGAATGCCCCACACCGGCTCGCCGACGGTGAAGGCCTGCTCGGTGCGATTATAGGTCGTCGACAGGTGATCGACGCCGGCAATGAGCGCGCCGAACTGCTTGCGGTTGGAGACGATGCCGCCGACCGCGACGCCGCCGAAGCCGACGCCGTGATAGCCGCGCTCGCGGCCGATCAGCCGCACGCGCGAGGCGTGCCCGCGCACGTTATGAAACGCCAATGCGATCTTGAGCGCGGTGTCGACCGCCTCCGAGCCGGAATTGCAGAAAAACACATGATCGAGATCGCCGGGCGCGAGCGAGGCGATGCGCGCCGCCAGTTCGAACGCCTTGGGATGGGAAAACTGGAACGCCGGCGCGTAGTCGAGCTCGGCGGCCTGGCGCTGGATCGCCGCCACGATCGGGTCGCGGTTGTGGCCGGCATTGGTGCACCACAGCCCGGCGGCGCCATCGATCAGCTGGCGGCCGTCGGCGGTGAAATAGTGCATGTCCTTGGCGCGGGCGACCAGGCGCGGGCGCGCCTTGAACGCCCGGTTGGCCGTGAACGGCATCCAATAGGGCTCGAGATCGTTGGGGACCGTGGCGGTTGCGACGTTCGCTTTGCTTGTGGCCATGGGGCCGCCTCGCTGTTATGCGCTTGGGTAGCGCATATTGGATTATCCGCTTTCGGCGATAATGACAAAGCCGGAAACGGCTGCTACCACGCGGCCAATATCAATTGCAGCGACTCAAGCATAAGCCGCCGATGGCCAAACCCAGTAAACTCAAAGCCCGCCTGCCGCGCGGCCTTGCCGACCGCGGGCCGGCCGAGATCGCCGCCACCCGGCACATGGTGGAGGCGATCCGCCTGGTGTTCGAGCGCTACGGCTTCGAGCCGGTGGAGACGCCGGCCATCGAATACACCGACGCGCTCGGCAAGTTCCTGCCCGACCAGGACCGCCCGAACGAGGGCGTGTTCTCGTTCCAGGACGACGACGAGCAGTGGCTGTCGCTGCGCTACGATCTGACCGCGCCGCTGGCGCGCTACGTGGCGGAGAATTACCAGCACCTCGCGCTGCCCTACCGCTCGCTATCGCTACGGCTATGTGTACCGCAACGAGAAGCCGGGCCCGGGCCGCTTCCGCCAATTCATGCAGTTCGACGCCGACACCGTGGGCGCGCCGTCGATGGCGGCCGATGCCGAGATGTGCATGCTGGCGGCGGACACGATGGAAGCGCTGGGCATCAAGCGCGGCGACTACATGGTGAAGGTGAATAACCGTAAGGTGTTGGATGGTGTGATGGAAGCTATTGGGCTTGGCGGCGATGCAAATGCCGGCAGAGACATCTCACCGTAATGCGCGCGATCGACAAACTCGATCGGCTCGGCGATCGGTGGCGTGCGCAGCTGCTCGGTAAAGGCCGCAAGGACGAGAGCGGCGACTTCACCAAAGGAGCGGGACTGCCGAAGACTCAAGCTGACTCGTTTCGTCAGATTTCGAAAATGGCATCGATCAGTCAAGGCGATCACCAGTGCAAATGGCGAGCACTCTGCGACAATAGCTCAAGCGCCGCGCGAAGCAGGCAATGATGGCGTCGAGAGCTGCGGACGAAATCGCTGCAGCTTGCGTGCGGCCGGTTACGGAATGACCGCGTTCGCATCGACAAGTCCGTCGTCCGCGGCCTCGAATACTACACCGGCCCGGTTTACGAGGTGGAACTCACCTTCGAGATCAACGACGAAAAGGGCCGACCCGATCCGCTTCGGCTCGGTCGGCGGCGGCGGGCGTTACGACGGACTGGTGTCGCGCTTCATGGGCCAGCCGGTGCCGGCGACCGGATTCTCCATCGGCGTCTCGCGCCTGCAGGCGGCGCTCACCGCGCTCGGCAAGCTCGGCGAGAAAGCCCGCGCCCGGCCCGGTGCGTCGTCACCGTGTTCGACCGCGACCGCATCGCCGACTACCAGCGCATGGTCTCGACGCTGCGCGCCGCCAACATCCGCGCCGAGCTCTATCTCGGCAATCCGAAGAACAATCTCGGCACCCAGCTCAAATATGCCGACAAGCGCGGCTCGCCCTTGCGCCGTCATCCAGGGCGGCGACGAGAAGGCGCAGGGGCGAAGTCACGATCAAGGACCTGATCGTCGGCGCCGAGCTGGCCAAGCTCGAACAGGGCCGCGAGGAATACCTGAAGAAGCAGGCCGAGGCGCAGTTCGCGGTCAAGGAAGACGCACTGGTCGAGGAAGTGCGCAAGCTGCTGCGCCCGCCACAAGCTGGCGCTAGCCAACTGGCGCGGCGCTTGCATCACAGGCTGAGCGGCGTTGCATCAGAATAGCGGCCATGATCACCCGGTGATTCCATGCGGCTTCTGACGGTGCGCCACGCCACCACCTACCGCTACGCCCGGCCGGTCAGCTTCGGCCAGCACCGGCTGATGCTGCGGCCGCGCGACAGTCACGACCTGCGGCTGGTCGCCGCCGAATTGACTCTGTCGCCGCCCGGCCAGGTGCGCTGGATGCACGACGTGTTCGGCAATTCGGTCGCGCTGGTCGATTTCTGGGCGCCGGCCGCCACGCTCGCCATCGCCAGCACGCTCAAGATCGAACGCTACGGCCTCGAAGGTCCGGAGTTCCCGATCGCGCCCGAGGCCGAATTCTATCCCTTCATCTATTCGAGCAGCGACCGCGTCGATCTCGGCCGGCTGCTCGAACAGCATTATCCCGATCCCAACGGCGTGCTGGCGCGCTGGGCCGACAGCTTCGTCACCGCGCGGCCGATGCGCACGCTCGAGCTGCTGACCAAGATGAACGCCGCGCTGGCGCCGCAGATCGTCTATGCCGAGCGCCACGAGCCGGGCACGCAGTCGCCGGTGGAAACGCTGGAAAAGAGAACCGGCGCCTGCCGCGACTTCGCGATGGCCTCCATCGAGGCGGCCCGCTATCTCGGCCTCGGCGCGCGCTTCGTTTCCGGCTATCTGTACGACCCCGCGCTCGACCGCGGCGACGCCACGCAAGCGGTGGCGGCGACGCACGCCTGGGCGGAGATCTATCTGCCGGGGGCCGGCTGGATCGAATACGACCCGACCGACGTACTGATCGCCGGCGAAAACCTGATCCGCGTCGCGGTGACGCGCGATCCCGCGCAGGCCATCCCGATTTCGGGCAGTTTCACCGGCGCCAGCTCGGATTTTCTCGGCATGAACGTCGAAGTGACGGTGACCGCGCATGGCTGACACCCGCAGAAATTCGTTAACGACACCAGACGTTTGGCCCCGCCCGTTAAGGCCGGGCGGCAATCGTCGTCGAAATCCTTAAAACTATCGTGCTAAACGGCCGCCGCGACCAATGAGACAGGACGAAAATGGACGCGAGCGTAACCACCGAGGCGAAAGGGCCCGATGCGCGGGCGGAGGCGCTGGTCGCCTCCTATGAGCGCGCCGGCTATCGCCGTTGCGCGCCCGCCATCCTGCAGCCAGCCGAGCCGTTCCTCGACCTCTCGGGCGAGGACATCCGCCGGCGCATGTATCTGACCACCGCGCCCGGCGGGGCCGAGTTCTGCCTGCGGCCCGACCTCACGATTCCGGTGTCGCGCGATTACCTCGCCTCGCCCCTGGCCGGCCAGCCGGCGGGCTTCTGCTATCTCGGCCCGGTGTTCCGCCACCGCAGCGATGCACCCGCCGAATTCCTGCAAGCCGGCATCGAATCCTTCGGGCGGTCCGACAAAGCGGCGGCCGATGCCGAGATGCTTTCGCTCGGGCTCGAGGCGACCGCGCATTACGGGCTCACGGCGCCCGACATCCAGATCGGCGATGTCGCGCTGTTTGGCGGGCTGATCGCCGGGCTCGATCTGCCGGGCGCCTGGAAACGGCGGCTGGTGAAAGATTTCAACCGCAAGACCAATCTGGCGCAGGATCTCGATCGCCTGGTGCTCGGCGGCAACAATTCGCGCCCCGAATATCAGGGCGTGCTGGCGGCGCTTGCCGGCTCCGATCCGAAGGGCGCGCATGCGCTGGTCACCGACCTGTTGTCGATCGCCGGCATCACCGCGGTGGGCGGGCGTTCGGTCGGCGAAATTGCCGACCGCTTCCTCGAGCAATCCGCGCTCGGCGCCAGCGCGAAACTGCCGCGCGACGTGCGCGCGCTGATCGAGCGTTTCCTCGGCATTGCCGGCGATCCCGACGAAGCGGCGCACGAACTGCGCGCGCTCGCCGGCGACAGCAATATGGCCGACGCGCTGGCCCCGGCCATCGACCTGTTCGAGAGCCGCACCGGGTTCCTGGCCGCGCGCGGCATCGACCTGAAGCGCGTGCGCTTTTCCACCGCGTTCGGGCGCGGTTTCGACTACTACACCGGCTTCGTGTTCGAACTGACCGACTCCACGCGCACCGGCGATCCGCTGGTCGCCGGCGGGCGCTACGACGGATTGTTCAGCCGGCTCGGCTCGCCTGAGCCGATTTCGGCGGTCGGCTTCGCGGTGTGGATCGAGCGGCTGAGCGTTTATGGAGGCGCGGCATGAGCGCCCTGGTGTTGGCTGTGCCCGCCAAGGGCCGACTGCAGGAAAACGCGGAAGCCTTCTTCGCGCGCTCAGGCCTCGCGCTGATCAAGCCGCGCGGCGCGCGCGACTACCGCGGCGCCATCGCCGGGCTCGACGGCGTCGAGGTCGCCTATCTGTCGGCTTCCGAAATCACCGCGCAACTCGCGGCCGGCGCCGTGCATCTCGGCGTCACCGGCGAGGACCTGGTGCGCGAGCAGATGCCGGATGCCGAAAGCAAAGTGGTGCTGATCGAAGGGCTCGGCTTCGGCTTTGCCACCGTGGTGGTGGCGGTGCCGCAGGCCTGGATCGACGTGCGCACCATGGCCGACCTGGACGACGTCGCCACCTCGTTCCGCCACACCCACGGCCGCAAGATGCGGGTGGCGACCAAATACATCAACCTCACGCGCGATTTCTTCTCCGCCCACGGCATCGTCGACTACCGCATCGTCGAGAGCTCGGGGGCGACCGAAGGCGCGCCCGCCGCCGGCAGTGCCGAGCTGATCGTGGACATCACCACCACCGGCGCGACGCTCGCCGCCAACGGGCTGAAAATCGTCGAGGACGGCATCATCCTGCGCTCGCAGGCCAATCTGGTGGCCGCGCGCGGCGCGGCGTGGGATGCCGGCACCCGCGAGACCGCGCGCGTGATCCTCGATCGCGTGGCGGCGCAGGCGCGGGCCAAGGCGTTCCGCGAGGTGCGCGCGCGCTTTGCCGCCTGCGACGCCAAGCTGGTCGACAGCGCGAAAGAAAAATTCGGCGTGGTCACGCCGTTCGGCGGGCCGACTTCTTCGGGCATGCTGACGCTGCATTGCCCGCCCGCGCAGGTTTACGCGCTCACCAGTTTCCTGCGCGACAACGGCGCCGAAGCGGTGGCGGTCGCCGATCTCGATTACGTGTTCTCGCGCGACAATCCGCTCTACGCCAAGCTCGAGGCGGGGCTGTAGTTTTCTGTCATCCCGGGCGAGCGTTAGCGAGACCCGGGACCCATACTCCGCAGCCTATCGATAGCTCACCGCGTTTGGGTCCCGCCTTCGCGGGAACAACGGAAGTGCGTCACAACTTCGCGTAATCGATCGGCTTATGGCGGTCCAGTTTGCGCTCGATCTTCGGCAGCGGATATTTCAAGCCGCTGGCGCAGTTGAACAGCACCACCTGATCGGTCTTCTTGACGCGGCCATCCTTGAGGCTCTGCTTATAGGCGGCATAGGTGGCGGCGCCTTCCGGGCACTGCAGGAAGCCCTCTTCGCGCGCCATTTCGTCGAGCCCGGCTTGAATCGCGTCGTCCTCGACCGCGATGGCGAAGCCGCCGCTCTCGCGCACGGCACGCAAAATCAGAAAATCGCCGATCGCCTGCGGCACGCGGATGCCTGAGGCGAAGGTGTGGGCATTTTCCCAGCGCGCCGCATGTTCCTCGCCCGCCTCGAAGGCTTTCACCATCGGCGCACAGCCGGCCGCCTGCACCGCCACCATGCGCGGGCGCTTCTTGCCGATGAAGCCGATCGCTTCCAATTCGGCGAACGCCTTCCACATGCCGATCATCCCGGTGCCGCCGCCGGTCGGATAGAAGATCACGTCCGGCACGTTCCAATCGAGCTGCTCGGCCAGTTCCAGTCCCATGGTCTTCTTGCCCTCGATCCGGTACGGCTCCTTCAAGGTCGAGGTGTCGAACCAGCCGACTTTCGCCTTGCCCTCGCCGACGATCTTGCCGCAGTCGTCGATCAGGCCGTTGACGCGGTAGACGCTCGCGCCTTGCAGGGCGATCTCACTGACGTTCACTTCCGGCGTGTCTTCCGGGCAGAAGATCGTAGTCCTGATGCCGGCGTGGGTGGCGTAGGCCGCGAGCGCGGCGCCGGCATTGCCGTTGGTCGGCATTGCCATGTGCTTGATGCCGAGCGCTTTCGCCATCGACACCGCCATCACCAGGCCGCGCGCCTTGAACGAGCCGGTCGGCAGGCGGCCCTCGTCTTTCACCAGGATTTCGCCGCCGCCGAGCTTGGCTTGCAGCTTCGGCATGCGGACCAAGGGCGTGATCGCCTCGCCGAGGCTGACGATGTTGGCCGGGTCGCGCACCGGCAACAGCTCGCGATAGCGCCACAGATCGGGCGCGCGGGCGGCCAGCTTATCCTTGCTCAGCGCCTTGGCGATCCCGGCAAGATCGTAGCGCACCAACAGCGGCTTGCCCGCGCGCGAAAGATTGTGGACTTGATCGGCCTCGTGCCGCTCGCCGGTCATCGCGCATTCGAGATGGGTGACGAAGCTCGGCCACGCGCGCGGTCAGATTGCTGTCGTGTCGCATTGATCCCTCAACTCATTGGAGCGTTGCATTTTTCTTGCGCATGATCATTTCCGAAACCCGTTTCCCGCTTTTCGGGATCATGCGCTATTCGCCTTGCGGCCGGCGGGTACGGAATACCACGAAATGGGACAGCGAGAAGTTGACCACGAAGCTGACGAAGATCGCCGCCACTTTGGCGGCCCAGGCCGGGACCTGCAACAGTTCGACCATGCACCACACCGTGGCGGTATTGGCGATGAAGCCCGCGACCTGCGATAGCGCGAAACCAAAGTAGCTCCTGGGACTGAGCTTGCGGCCGGATTCGTGGGCAAAAGTGATCGTCGAATTCAGGATATATGAGCCGGTGACGGCGATAACCCACGCCATGGTATTGGCGACGACGATCGGCAAGCCGAGATAATAATAGGCGAACGAAAACACCCCGAAATCGACGGCCGAGTTGATGATACCGACCAGGCCGAAGCTGATCGCCTTAAGCGCGATCGCGCGCTCATGCCAGGCCACGGTCAGACGGTCGAGAATGTTTTGCAGGGGCGCCGGAATCATCGTCGGTTCATAGCATTTTGAGGCGGGCGCGACAGGGCGCGTCCCATGCGCTATAGATCGCGCTGAAACGAAGAGCGGCAGGTTAACGAGAAATGCCGGCAAAAGCGACCAAATCAGCTTCCCGCGCGCGGTCACTGCCGCCGGCGCCGGGCCTGTCGATCGTCGTGCCGCTGTTCAACGAGGCCAAGGGCCTCGCCCGCCTGCACGAGCGGATCGCCGAAGTGGCGCGCTGGCTCCGGGTCAAGCGCGACCTGCGCGTCGAAGTCGTTTACATCGATGACGGCAGCACCGACGCCACCAACAGCATCGCCAAATCGCTGGTTGCCGATCCGCTCGACATCCAGGTGGTCACGCTGTCGCGCAATTTCGGCAAGGAGGCCGCCCTGCTCGCCGGTCTCGACCATGCCCGGCTCGGCGCCGTGCTGTTCATGGACGGCGACGGCCAGCATCCGCCCGATTTGGTCGACACGCTGGTCGCGCGCTGGCTCGATGACGGCTATGACGTGGTGTACACCGCCAAGGCGCACCGTGAGAACGAACCCTGGCTGCGCCGCGCCGGCGTGCACTGGTTCTACGCGCTGGTCAATTTGGGTGCGCGGCAAAAAATCCCGGAAGACGCCGGCGATTTCCGCCTGCTGTCGCCGCGTGCGGCGGCGGCGCTGCGGCAGATGCCGGAACGCAGCCGCTTCTTCAAGGGACTGTCGAGCTGGATCGGATTCCGGCAGGTGCGCGTCGATTACGAACCGGCCAAGCGCGCGCACGGCGTGACAAGCTGGAACGTGTGGACGCTGATCGGCCTGTCGATCGAGGGGTTGACCTCTTTCACGGTGGCGCCGCTGCGCGTCGCCAGCATGCTCGGCCTGCTGCTCGCCATCTCCGCATTGTTCTTCGGCGGCTGGATCCTGGTGCAGACGCTGCTGTTCGGCCAGGACGTGCCCGGCTACCCTTCGATGGTGGTCGGCCTGATGGTGCTCGGCGGCGTGCAGCTGATCATGATCGGCGTGCTGGGCGAATATGTCGGCAAGATGCTGTCCGAGATCAAGGCGCGCCCGGTCTATTTCGTCGCCGACCACAGCCTCAAGAGCGCGGACCATTCCGCCAAAGAATCGGCGAAGCCGCGGCCGGCGGCTGCGCGCGCGGCGGAGTAAGGCAAGCGTGCTTAACGGTCGCCGCCAGATCTGGCTGTGCGCGGACGACTACGGCATCTCCCCTGCGGTCAATGCCGCCATCCGCGAATTGATCCTGCGCGGGCGCATCAATGCGACGTCGGTGATGACGGCGGCGCCGTATCTAAGCGCCGACGAGGCGGACGCGCTCGACCTGCTCAATTCCGGCGAGCAACGCGCCGCGCTTGGCCTGCATGTCACTTTGACCGCGCCGTTCAAGCCGCTGAGCGAGGGCTTCGCCCCGCTCCACCACGGCCATTTCCTGCCGCTGCAGAAAATGATGCGCGCGGCGATCGCGCGCCGGCTGCGGCCCGAGCCGCTGCTGATCGAAGTCGCCACCCAAATGCAAGTCTTCATCACGACATTCGGCCGGCCGCCCGATTTCATCGACGGCCACCAGCACGTCCACCTGTTTCCGCAGGTGCGCGACGCCGTGCTCAAGGTGGCCGCGGACGCCGCGCCCAATGCCTGGCTGCGGCAATGCGGCCGCCCGCGCTCGGCGCCGCGGCTGCACCTGGCCAAGGAATTGCTGCTCGACGTCTTGAGTGTGGGTTTTCGCCGCAAGGCCAGGCAGCTGGGCGTGGCCACCAATCCGGCCTTTGCCGGCGCCTATGATTTCAAGGACAGGTCCGACTTCGCCGCGATATTTCCGCGTTTCCTCGCCGGGCTGCCGGACGGCGGGCTGATCATGTGCCACCCCGGCTTCGTCGATGCCGAGCTCAAGCGGCTCGATCCGCTCACCCACCAGCGCGAGCGGGAATTCGCCTATTTTAATTCGGACGCGTTTCCGCGTGTGTTGGCCGAGCACGGCATCGCGCTCGCCGTCCCTGCCGGCGATGCCGCCTAAGACACAGATATTTGGCGCATAATCTTTTCCGAAAACCGATTCCCACTTTTCGGGATCATGCGCTAGAGCACGACCACCTTGGTGCCGACCTTCACGCGCCCGTAGAGGTCGATCACGTCGGCGTTGCGCATGCGGATGCAGCCGGACGAGACGTTCTTGCCGATCGTCCAGGGCTCGTTCGAGCCATGGATGCGGTAGAGCGTCGAGCCGAGATAAAGCGCGCGCGCGCCGAGCGGGTTGTTCGGGCCGCCGGGCATGAAATGCGGCAGGTAAGGCTGGCGCTGGATCATTTCCTCCGGCGGCACCCAATCCGGCCATTCCTTCTTGGCCGAGATCGCGTGCGTGCCCGCCCAGGCGAAGCCGGGGCGGCCGACGCCGACGCCGTAGCGCATCGCCTTGCCGCCTTCCTCGACCAGATAGAGGAAGTGATGCGGCGTATCGATCACGATGGTGCCGGGCGCTTCCTTGCCTTGATAGTCGACCTGCTGACGCCGGAACTGCGGATCGATCTCGAAGCCGGGCGCCTGCTGTTCCAGCGCGGGGTCGGCGGCCGGCCCGGTGTTGCTGGCTTGGGTCGGCTGCGCGTCCTGCCCCGGATTGGAATAGAACGCCGACGGCGGCGCGGCCGGCGCCGCGTGATCGCCAAACAGAAATTCGATGAAGCCGCCGCCGAGATTGGCCTGCAATTGCGGCGGCTGCGCGACCTGTATCATGGGCGGCGTCGCCGGCGCCGCGTAGCCGGGAGGCGCGGCCGCCATCGGCTGCGCCCAGGCGGCGGTGCTGACCGAGCCGGCGATGATGAAAGCCGAAAATATCGAACGCTGCATTGACGCACCCTCAACCATGTTTCGTCGGGTGCAGACAATACAAAGCGAAAGCAACACCGATTGGTAAATCTCAGGCCGGCGGCACGGCATTGCCGCGCCGCCACGCCCGCTTCGTCGTGTTAGAGTTTATTTTTCGTAAAAAGCGCTGCATCATGGTAAACGCCGGGTTTCGATTTTCATCTTGGCGCCGCGCACCGCAACCCAGCGTTAATCGCCGCTCCGGTAGAAACAGATCATCGGATTGCGAGGGTGTGACGTGCAGCGCAAGATTTTCCGCGTCGAACGCATGTTCGGCGGCCGCATGGCGGTGCATGCGCGTGCCGAACGGCCCGACGCGGCCGGCGGCGGCCGGCCCGCCCTCGAGCACGAGCTTGCCCTCCTGCGCGACACCATCGCCCGCAACAGGCACGAGCTTTCCGCGCTCATCGGCGAAGAGCGCGAGCGCCGCCTGGCGCATGCGGCTGGCAAACTCGGCGCCGCCGTCGAGGGCATGGAAAAGGCCACGCTGAAAATCCTGAAATCGACCGAGGCGATCGACGATGCCGCCAAGGCGCTCGCCGCAGTGTCCAAGACCGATTACGAACGCGGCCTCGCCCACGACATTCAGGATCGCGTCGTGACGATCTACGAAGCCTGCAACTTCCAGGATCTCGCCGGCCAGCGCATCGCCAGCGTGATCGCGATTCTGAACATGATCGAGGACCAGGTGGCGGGCATCCTCGCGCGCGGCGCGAGCCAGTCCGGCGATGCCGCCGCCAAGCCGTTTTCCGGCGACCAACTGCTCAACGGGCCCCGGCTCGACGGCGCTTCCGGCCACACCAGCCAGAGCGATATCGACATCCTGTTCGACTAGCGCTGCGCGTCAAAGTCATATCGGCCGGCGGATCAGGATAAAGCAGACCAGCGCAGCCGCTGCGAAGCCTGCGGCAACCGCCAGCGCCGCCGGATCGGACGCGCGATCCACCACAAAGGCCATCACCAGCGGCGCCGCCGCCTGCACCAGCAGGAACGGACCGGCGAGCCGGCCCATCAGGCGCCCGTAACCGGAAGCGCCGAACAGCGCCAGCGGCACCGCTCCGCGCGTGATGGTGACCAGGCCGTTGGCGCCGCCGAACATCAGCGCGAAGGCGGCCGCCACCGGCACCGATACGCCGAGCAGCGCCAGCATGATGAACGCGCAGAGCAGAACCGACAGCGCAAAGCGCGCCACCCACAAGGGATGCAGGTTGCGGCCGAAAGCGAATTCGATCAGCCGCGCGCCGACCTGCGCCGGCCCGAACAGCGCGCCGATCCAGACCACCGTTCCGGAATCGATACCGGTACGCGCGAATATCGCCAGCAGGTGCGCGGACAGGCCGGAGGGAACGAAGGCATACATCGCGAACGCGGACGCGACCAAAATGAACGGCAGTCCATAGGGCGGCAATACTACTGGCGGCGGCGGCGCATCGCTGCGAGCGACCAGATCCACTTCGAAGCGGCCGCGCGGCAACGCCAAGGCATGCAGCGGCGCGGAAATGAAAGCCAGCAGCGCGGCATAGACCAGATAGGTGCCGTGCCAGCCGATGGCCTCCAGCAGGAAATGCGTCGCCGGCCAGCTTACGGTGGAGGCAAAGCCGCCGGCCAGCGTGAGCGCGGTGATCGGCGCGCGCGCGCCGACACCGAAGATGCGGCCGAGCGTGGCAAACGCGGAATCGTACAGGTTCGCCGCCATGCCGATGCCGAGCACCACCCACACGGCGCAATAGCTGACGCGGTCGGCGGCGTGGCCGATCAGAACCAGACCGAGCGCGCCGATCAGCGAGCCGATCGTCATCACCACATGCCCGCCGAAGCGATCGATCGAGCGGCCGACGTAAGGCGCGCTCAAGCCGGCGGCCAGCAGCCCGACCGAGAAGCCGCCCATGGCGAAGGAGATCGACCAGCCGCGCTCGGCCGCGATCAGCGGAACGATCAGCACCGGCGTGTAGAAGATCGTGCCCCAGGACAAGATCTGCGTGACGCCGAGAACCGGCACGGCGCGCCAGGGGCCGTCAATGAAATCACGGGGAGCGGGCATGGGCTGCCAATCTCTACAGCATCATCGATGCGAGTCGAAATGCTCGCGCCGGCAAGGGCGCCCCCTTTCCGCGCTTGCGGGAAAGGTGAAACGCCATCGCCGCCATGCCGGACAGCCCGTTACTGCGCCGGCTTGGGCTTCGGTTTGGGTTTCGGTTTGGATTTCGGCTTGTGCCGGGCCGGCTTCTTGGCGCCTTCCGGCGGGCAGCGGACATAGACCATGGAACCGTAACGGCCCTGCACCTCCGGGTCGACCCAATGCAGGATCAGCACGCGGCCGTCGAACGAAACCACTTCGCGGTCCTGCATGCCGCCGGGCGCGCCTTCCGGACCGATATAGGTCTTGCCGCCCGGCGCGCCTTTCAGGCGCAACTCTTCCGGTTTGGCCTGGTCGGCGAGATGCATCATGACGCCGCCGGTGGGGCCGAGCGTAATGACGTAGGGCTGCTTGCATTGCGCGGCCGCGGCCGATTCGATGCGGGGACGGTCTTCCTCCCGATGGTAGGCAGCCAGCCCCCAGCGTCCGACGATATCCTGCGGCGGGAAAGCCGGCGGCAGCGTCGGAACCGGCGCGGCCTCCGGCTGCACGGGTTGATGCGGACCGCCCGTGGCGCAGCCAGCGAGCGCAAGCGCGAGCAAAGTCAGTACCAAAGCCTTCGAAAGGCTGGGTCGATTGGGATGGCGCATTCCGGCTCCTGCCCCGCTTCCAGAGAGACTTTGCGGGGCATTGGCCGTCAGTGCAAGCAGGTTGTAGCTAATCTGTTATAAAGCGCCGTCCAATCCGCCGGTCCCATGCCGACAGACCCTCTCTTCTATCTCATTGGCGTTCCGGCGGTTTTCCTCATCAGCCTGGGACGCGGCGCGTTCGGCGGAGGCTTGGCGATTCTCGGCGTGCCGCTGCTGGCGCTGGCCGTCGATCCGGTGACCGCCACCTTCATGATGGCGCCGATCGTGTCGGCCTCCGATCCCTTCACGGTCTGGGCCTTCCCGCCGCGCACCTGGTCCATACCCGACTTGAAATGGCTGGTGCCGGGCATCATCGCCGGGCTTGCTCTGGGAGCGGTCTTCGTCGCCGAGGTCGATCCGCGGATCGTCGCGCTCGGCATTTCCATCGTCATCCTGTGGTTTACCGCGCGCTATTTTCTGCGCAACCGCAGCGCACCCATGGCGCACACGCCGGTCAATCCCGCTCTGGCGCTGGTCTGCGGCGGCGTGAGCGGCTTCACCACCTTCATCTCCCACGGCGGCAACCCGCCGATCGCCTACTATCTGCTGCCGCGCGGCCTGCCCAAGACGGTCTATGCCGGCACCATGATCGCGCTGTTCCTCGCCGCCAACACGGTCAAGCTTGCGCTCTATCTCTGGCTCAGCGTCAACGACCTGCGCGTGCTGCTGATGGCGGTGGCGCTGATGCCGGCGGTGCCGCTCGGCGTCTGGGCCGGCAAGCGCCTGCACGACCGCCTGGACGAGCAGCGCCTGTATTTCTGGTGCTACCTGCTGGTGGGCGTGGCGGGCTTAAGGCTGTTCATCGACAGCGCCTTGAAGCTCATCGGCTAGCTTGACACTCCAAGCCCGAGGCCATATGTCCCGGGCAACCTTTGGCACTCTCCGCTACGGAGTGCTAAGGGCTTAAAAAACCGACACTTTCTGTCACACGCAGGCGCTCAAGCGCCGACGAGGAAACCATGGCCAAAACCAAGTTTCGTCCCCTGCACGACCGCATCGTCGTGCGCCGCATCACCGCCGAAGAGAAGACCAAAGGCGGCATCATTATCCCCGACACCGCCCAGGAAAAGCCGAGCGCAGGGCGAGGTCATCGCCGTCGGCCCGGGCGGCCGTGACGAGGCCGGCAAGCTGATCCCCATCGACCTGAAGACCGGCGACAAGGTGCTGTTCGGCAAGTGGTCGGGCACCGAGGTCAAGCTCGACGGCGAGGAACTCCTGATCATGAAGGAGTCCGACATCATGGGCGTGATCGCCTGACCCCGCATTGAAAACCATTGGAGTGAAGTGAAATGTCCGCCAAGGAAGTCAAATTCGCGGTCGACGCGCGCGACCGCATGCTGCGCGGCGTGGAAATCCTCGCCGACGCGGTGAAGGTCACGCTCGGTCCGAAGGGCCGCAACGTCATCCTCGATAAATCGTTCGGCGCCCCGCGCATCACCAAGGACGGCGTCACCGTCGCCAAGGAGATCGAGCTCGAGGACAAGTTCGAGAACATGGGCGCGCAGATGGTGCGTGAAGTCGCCCAGAAGACCAACGATCTCGCCGGCGACGGCACCACCACCGCCACCGTGCTGGCCGCCGCGATCGTGAAGGAAGGCGCCAAGTCGGTCGCCGCCGGCATGAACCCGATGGACCTCAAGCGCGGCATCGACATCGCGGTCAACGCCGTGGTCAAGGATATCGAGAAGCGCGCCAAGAAGGTCAGCTCCTCGGCGGAAGTCGCGCAAGTCGGCACCATTTCCTCGAACGGCGATTCCGCGATCGGCAAGATGATCGCGCAGGCGATGCAGAAGGTCGGCAACGAAGGCGTCATCACGGTCGAGGAAGCCAAGGCGATGGAGACCGAGGTCGAGATCGTCGAAGGCATGCAGTTCGACCGCGGCTATATCTCGCCCTACTTCATCACCAATGCCGAGAAGATGATCGCCGAACTGGAAGACGCCTACATCCTCCTGCATGAGAAAAAGCTGTCCGGCCTGCAGTCCATGCTGCCGCTGCTGGAGGCGGTGGTGCAGACGAGCAAGCCGCTGCTGATCCTGTCCGAGGACGTCGAGGGCGAGGCGATCGCCACGCTGGTGGTCAACAAGCTGCGCGGCGGCCTGAAAGTGGCGGCCGTCAAGGCGCCGGGCTTCGGCGATCGCCGCAAGGCCATGCTGGAAGACATCGCCATTCTCACCGGCGGCCAGCTCATCTCCGAGGATCTCGGCATCAAGCTCGAGAACGTGACCACGGCCATGCTCGGCCGCGCCAAGAAGGTCATCATCGAGAAGGAGAAGACCACGATCGTGCACGGCGCCGGCAAGAAGGCCGACATCGAGGCGCGCGTCAACCAGATCAAGGCGCAGATCGAGGAGACCACCTCCGACTACGACAAGGAGAAGCTGCAGGAGCGGCTGGCCAAGCTCGCCGGCGGCGTCGCGGTGATCCGCGTCGGCGGGGCGACCGAGATCGAAGTCAAGGAAAAGAAGGACCGCGTCGAGGACGCGCTCAACGCCACCCGCGCCGCGGTCGAGGAAGGCATCGTGCCGGGCGGCGGCGTCGCATTGCTGCGCGCCAAGAAGGCGGTCGGCCGCATTCACGACGAAAATCCGGACGTGCAGGCCGGCATCAACATCGTGCTCAAGGCGCTGGAGGCGCCGATCCGCCAGATCGCCGAGAATGCCGGCGTGGAAGGCTCGATCGTGGTCGGCAAGATCATGGACCACAAGTCCGAAACCTACGGCTTCGACGCCCAGGAAGACAAATATGTCGACATGGTCGAGGCCGGCATCATCGACCCGGCCAAGGTGGTGCGCACCGCGCTGCAGGATGCCGGCTCGGTCGCCGGCCTCTTGGTGACGACCGAAGCCATGGTCGCCGAACTGCCGAGAGAGCCGGCCCCGGCCATGCCGGGCGGGTGGCAGGGCGGCATGGGCGGCATGATGTAATCCAGCCGCAAGCGGACGAATGCAAAGGGGCGGCCTTTAGGGCCGCCCTTTTTACGTTCCTAATGATCGCTCGGACGGAACTTCAGCGTCTGCGGCCCGACCAGTAAGATCGCGCCACCCTGCTGACGCCATTCACTCACCTGCGACAGTTGGGCGAGCATGTCCGCATCGGCCTGCAAACGCTCCGGCGTGCACTGACCGGGGGTCATGTATTGCGGCAGCGTCTCCGGCAGCGGGCCGGTTTCGATGTGGATCGCGTTGCCGGTAAATTGCACGCGCCCGTGCACGGTCTTGCACCACAGATCGATGGTGGCCGCGCCGTTCTGCTCCACCATGAGGATCGGCACGCGCTTGGCCGGAAGCATGGGCGCGACGTCAAGCAGAAGCTCCCGGTCGAACGGGAACGGTTCGGCCGCGCGGCCCGCGCCGCCTGCGGCAAAGAGTCCCGCCGCCAGGACGCAAAAGACAACGGCATGCCAGCCTGCGGTCAGGCGAAGGAACGTCATTGTGTTCTCCGGATCGGCGCGCCGCGGGCGCGGCGCTTTCGAGACAGTTGAAATGAAGGCTGGCGGACGCGCCGTCAAGCCGAATAAAATTGCCGTGGCCGGTGTGAGACCGATGAGGAAACGGAGGCATCCATGGATCAGCGCATCATCGATCTTTACGACCGCTTCACCCATGGCGGCATCAGCCGCCGCGAATTTCTCGACCGGCTGGCGGAGATCGCGGGATCGAGCGCGGCCGCGCTGGCGCTGCTGCCGCTGCTGCAGAACGACTATGCGCGCGCCGCGATGGTTGCGCCCGACGATGCGCGGCTCGCCATCGACGCAGTGTCATACGACGCGGCCGGCACGACGATCCGCGGTTATCTGGCGCGGCTCAAAGCGAAAGGAAAGCGTCCGGCCGTCATCGTCATCCATGAAAACCGCGGCCTCAATCCGCACATCCAGGACATCGCTCGGCGCATCGCGCTCGAAGGTTTCTTGAGCCTTGCAGTGGACATGCTCTCTCCGCTCGGCGGTACCCCGGCGGACGAGGACAAGGCGCGCGACATGATCGGCACGCTCAATCCGGACGAGACCGCACGCCGCATTGCCGCGGCGGTGCCGTTTCTGGAGCGGCACGCGGAATCGACCGGCAAGGCCGGCGCGGTCGGATTCTGCTGGGGCGGCGGCATGGTCAATCGCATCGCCGTGCTTTCGCCCGCGTTGAAGGCCGGCGTTGCCTATTACGGCGTGCAGCCGCCGGCCAGCCAGGTGCCATCGATTCACGCGCCGCTGCTCTTGCACTATGCCGGGCTCGACCAGCGCGTGAACGCGGGGATCGCGGCCTATGAGGCGGCGCTCAAGGCCAATCACAAGCGTTACGCGATCTACATCTATCCGAACGTCAATCACGCCTTCAACAACGACACCAGCAGCCGCTACGACAAAGCGGCCGCCGATCTCGCCTGGAGCCGCACCATCGCCTTCTTCAAGGAGAACCTGGGGGCACCGCCGCGCGCGTAAAAACCGGTGGTGCGCCCGCGCGCGCCGGGCTAATATCCGCGCAGTCATCGGAGGAAGACATGGCGGACGCAATCACGGCGGCATTCGGCGCGATTATCATGGTCGGCTATATCCTGCTGATTGCCGCCAAGCTGGCCGCGCCGCCATTGTGGATTTGCTGCCTGATCGGGCTTGCTTTGATGCTGTGGGCGTTCTGGTGGGACGATTGGCTGCCGGTCATCAAACCCGAGAAGAAATAACGCCGTCGCCCCCGCGACGCGGGCGCATCCGGCATCATTCGGCCAATCGATTGATCAGCCAATTCGCCGTACGCAGCAGCCGCGCATCGTCGCCGGTTGCGCCCACGAGCTGCACGCCGAGCGGCAGGCCGCCCTCCCCCGCCAGCAGCGGCAGCGTGACGGCCGGCAGGCCGGTCAGCGACCATAGCGAGCAGAACATCGGGCTGCCGGTGGCCATGCCTTTGGGCGCCACGCCGGTGGTCGCCGGCGTCAGGATGGCGTCATACTGCTTGAAGATTTCACCGATGCCGGCGGCATAGCGCCGCGCGGCATCGCGCGCCGCCAGATAGCGCACCGCGCTCACCTGGCTGCCCTCGGCCATCAAATCGCGCAGGGTCTTGCTCGAGACATCGCCGCCGCGTTTGACCATTTTGCCCAGATTGTGCGCCATGTCGGTGGCCATGATGACGCGCTGATCGTCCCAGGCCGCCGCAAAGACGTCGGGCAAATCCACGACGGCAGCGGAATCGCCGAGCAGCTTGACCAGGTCCTCGAACGCCGCGCGGGTCTGCGCATCGGCCTTGTCCCAGACCGGCGTGCGCACGAAGGCGAGTTGCGGCGCCACCGGCGGCTCCTCAACCAGCGTTTCAAGAAACGCCGGCGCCGCCACCTGTCTCGTATCGCTGTCTTCCGGATCGTAACCGGCGAGCACCTCGAGAATCAGGGCGGCATCCGCGAGCGTGCGCGCGAACACGCCGACATGGTCGAGCGCCTGCGACAGGATCAGCGCGCCGTTGCGCGAGATGGTGCCATGCGTCGGCTTGACGCCGTAAATGCCGCAAAAAGAAGCCGGTCGGATCATCGATCCGTTGGTCTGCGAACCGATCGCCAGCGGCACCATGCCGGCGGCCACCGCCGCCGCCGAGCCGGAGGACGAACCGCCCGGCGTGCGTTCGAGATCGTGCGGATTGCGCGTCGGACCGGGGTGATAATAGGCGAATTCGGTGGTGACCGTCTTGCCGATGATCACCGCGCCGGCTGTGCGCAACCGCGCCACCGCCGTCGCATCGCGCATCGGCTGGCGGCCCTTGAGCAGCGGCGTGCCGCATTCGGTCTTATAGTCGGCCGTATCGAAGATATCCTTGATGGCGACCGGGATGCCGTGCAGCGGACCGAGTGTCAGCCCGTTGCGGCGGCGTTCGTCGAGCGCGCGCGCCTGGGCAAGCGCTTCCTGCGGATCGAGATGTGCGAACGCATGCACCTGGCCGTCGACCGCCGCGATCTGGTCAAGACAGGCCCTGGTGTATTCCTCCGCAGAGATATCGCCGCTGGCAATTCGCTCGGCAGCTTCGATCGCGGTGATGCTAGCCAGATTTTGATCCATTTACTTCCAAGGCTCGAACTTCATCCACCGCCCCTTACTTATACAGTTGATGCGGCAGCCAAAGCGCAACACCCGGGAAGATATAGACCAGCGCCATCGACAGGAACACCATGAACACGAATGGCAGCGCACCGGAGAATATTTCCGTCAGCTTCACATGCGGCGGCGCCACGCCCTTCAGGTAATAGGCTGCCATGGCCATCGGCGGCGTATTGAATGAGGTCTGAATGTTGAGCGCGACCAGGATGCCGAAGATCAGCGGATCGATATGGAAGGTCTTGAGCAACGGCAGGAAGATCGGGACGAAGATGATGATGATCTCGGTCCATTCCAGCGGCCAGCCGAGCAGGAAGATGATGAACTGGGCGAGGATGAGGAAGCCGGTCGCACTCAGCTTCGCGGCCAGCACCCAGTGCTCGATCACCTCGTGGCCGCCGAGATAGGAAAACACCGAGGAGAAGGTCCACGAGCCGATGAACAGGTAACAGACCATCGCCGAGGTGCGCGCGGTCAGATACACCGCCTCCTTCAGCCTTAGGAAGGTGAGCGACCTGTAGACGGCAGCCAATACGACCGAACCAGCCGCGCCGACCGCCGCCGCTTCCGACGGCGTTGCCAAACCAAACAAAATCGCGCCTAGCACCGAGAGGATCAGAATGGCGAGCGGGAAGAACGACGTCACCAACGCCCACATCACTTCGGTGAACGGGATCGGCCGCTCCAATTCCTTCGGCCTTGGGCACAGGTTTGGATCGATTATCGCGCGCGCTACGACGTAACAAACATACAGCGTCGCCAGCATGAAGCCGGGAATAAACGCCGCAGCGTAAAGCTGCACCACCGACACCGACGTGGTGGCGCCGTAAAGAATCAACAGCACGCTGGGCGGAATCATGATACCGAGGCAGCCGCCGGCGCAAACTACGCCGGCCGCCAGTTTGGTGTCATAGCCCGCGCGCAGCATGGCCGGAAACGCGAGGAGACCCATCAGCGTCACCACCGCGCCGACGATGCCGGTAGCGGTGGCAAATAGCGCGCAGGTGATCAGCGTCGCCACGGCGAGCGAGCCCGGAAGGCGGCGGGCCGCCATCTGGATCGAATAGAACAGCCGGTCGAGGATGTTCGAGCGCTCGACCACGTAGCCCATGAACAAGAACAACGGCACCGCGGTCAGCACGTCATTCGACATCACGTCATAGGTATTGGTGACGAGCAGATCGAAAATACGCGATCCCATCGCGTAATAGCCGAAAAACACGCCCATCGCGACCAGCGTGAAGGTGATGGGGAAACCGAGCAGGATGATGACGATGAAGGAGGCGAGCTGAATAATCCCGATTTCCGGGTTCGTGAAGGTCATCGGGAGGCCCCCACGTGCATCTCCTTTTCGATGCGCCGGCGGTCTTCCGCTTCGGCAAGAATCGCGGATTCCATCTCTTCAACGTCGTGCAGGCGCTGCGGCCACATACCGTCGCGGATGCAGATGATGCAGCGGACGATCTCGGCGAAGCATTGAATCAGCATCAGCGCCGCCGCGATCGGAATCAGCGTCTTGTGCGGATAGACCGGCGCGCCGGTCGGGCTGTAGATGCTGACTTCGTGAATCTGCCAGGAGATCTGGGCGTAGGGAATGCCGTAATAAAGTAGGGCGCCGAACCCCGGTATAAAGAAAATAATAAAAAGAGTGAGATCGATCGAAGCCTGCACGCGCGCCGGCATCAGCCTATAGATCACGTCGCCGCGCACGTGGCCATTGCGGGAAAGGGTGTAGGCGCCGGCCATCATAAACAGCGCGCCATACATGAAGTAGCTGACGTCGAACGCCCAATTGGTCGGGTCGTCCAGCACATAACGCACGAACACCTCATAGCAGGTGCCGAGCGTCATGATGACGATGCACCAGCCGAACGCCTTGCCCACGCCCGCGCTCAGGCGGTCGATAAACAAAAGAATGTTTTCCACGGAGGGGTTTCTCGTCGATTTATACGAAACGCAACTCGCCGGGGCAGCGGTGCCGCCCCGGCGATTCTCGTGCGTTGATCAGACCTTCATCGCGCCGAAGTAGTGCTCGTAAGCCGACTTGTAATCGGCATCGTTGTTGATGTTGTAGAAGGCGACTCGCTTGCCCCAGGCCGCCTGGCTCGCAAGGATCTTCTTGATGATCGGACCCTGGTTGGCGTCGGAGCTGATCTGGGTGATGACCTTGTCCCAGGCCGCGAGTTGGGCCTTGAAGATCGATTCCGGCGTGCGCTTGACGTGAACGCCGTGCTTGGTGATCAGCGTCTGCAGATCCCTCGAGTAGATATCCCAAGCCTTCCAGATGTTGTCCGAATTGGACGCCATGCCGGCGAGCTTGAGGATCAGCTGCTGCTCCTTAGCCAAGCTGTCATACTTCGCCTTGTTGTAGACGACTTCGATAGCTTCCGAGGCCTGGTGGTACGAACCGAGATAGTAGTACTTAGCGACATCCTGCGCGCCGAAGCGGCTGTCCGAGGTCGGGTTGTTGAACTCGAACGCGTCGATGACGCCCTTTTCCATCGCCGGCAGGATTTCCGGTCCGGGCAGTTGTGCGACGCTCGCACCCATCGCCTGCATGACGTTGGAGGCGAGACCGACAGTGCGGTACTTCAGGCCCTTGAAGTCCTCCGGACCATGGATCTCCTTCTTGAACCAGCCGAGCGGCTGCGTCGGCATGGCGAAGACGTAGAAGCCCACCACGTTGAGCTTGAGGATGTCCTGGGTCAATTCGCGGTAAAGCTCATCGCCGCCGCCGTAGTAGAACCAGCCCATGTAGTTGCTGGCGGTCGTGCCGTAGACCGGACCGGTGCCGAACAGCGACGCGGCGCGATGTTTGCCGTACCAATAGGCCGGCACGCTGTAGTTGCCGTCGAGCACGCCGGTCGACGTCGCGTCCATCACCGAGAACGCCTTCACCACGGAACCGACGTTGAGAAAGTCGATCTTCAGCCGGCCGCCGCCCATCTGGTTAACCTTGGCGGCATAGTCCCGGCCGTAGTCGCTGAGAATGTCGGTGGCGCCGAAGCCGCTCTGCATTTTCAGCGTCACGGTTTGCGCGCGCGAAACCTGTGGCATGGCGATCGTCGCCACGCCGGCAACCGCGGCGCCGCCGAGGAATTTACGGCGGGTCGCAGTCGTAGAAAGTTTGTTCTTGGCCATCTGTCTTATCCTCCCTTGGATTGTTATCCCGCGAACGATTATTGCCGGGTTTTGGTCCACGACCCGACATTTTTAGTCCGGATCAGACTACCCTTAGACCATAATCGTACGGGTTGCGACGACTGGACGCAATATTAGGCGGCCGTTGGGACGCCGTTCATATGCCCTTTTTATATGCGAATCCGTGCAAAATAGATCGGAATCCCCGCGACATTAGCCATTAGTAGGTATTGGGGGCACGCCCCAATAGCTTTGCCCTTCCAGCAGGAGACCCCCGTGAGAGGCATTTTTTCGATGCTCGCCACCGTCTGGCGAATTGGTAGCCCCTATTTCAGTTCGGAGGACCGCTGGGCCGGTCGCCTGCTGCTAGCGGCGGTGATTGCCATCGAGCTGTCGATCGTGGCGATTACGGTGTTGTTCAACGAGTGGAATGCGCGTTTCTATAATGCGCTGCAGGACCGCAACTGGAACGTCTTTGTCTACCAGCTCGGCTATTTCTGCGTGCTGGCGACGGCCTTCATTCTGCTCGCGGTCTATCAGCTCTATCTCAATCAATGGCTGCAAATCCGCTGGCGGCGCTGGCTGACCTCGCGCTATCTCGATCACTGGATGGAGGGTGCCAATCACTACCGCATGCAACTTTTGGGCGACGCCGCCGACAACCCGGACCAGCGCATTTCCGAGGACATCGGCCAATTCATCGCATTGACGCTGACCATCGGATTGCAACTGCTCAACTCAACGGTCACGCTCGGCTCGTTTATCATCATTCTGTGGTCGCTGTCGGCCGCGGCGCCGCTGCATCTGTTCGGGATGCATTTCAATATCCCCGGCTATCTGCTGTGGGCGGCATTAATCTATGCCTGCATCGGCACCGCGCTCACCCATCTGATCGGTCGCCCGCTGATCGCGCTCAATTTCCAGCAGCAGCGCTACGAAGCCGATTTCCGCTTCAATCTGGTGCGGGTGCGCGAGAACTCCGAGCAGATCGCTCTGCTCGACGGCGAGCGCGCGGAGCGCGACCGCCTGCTGATGCGATTTGGCAATGTGGTCGCCAATTGGCTCGCGATCATGTCGCGGCAGAAGAAGCTCACTTTCTTTACCGCCAGCTATGCACAGGCATCGGTCGTGTTTCCGTTCATCATGGTGAGCCCGGCCTATTTTGCCAGCGCCATCCAGCTTGGCGGCTTGATGCAGACGGCGAACGCGTTTGGCCGCGTACAGGAAGCGCTGTCGGTGTTTGTGAACCTCTACCGCAATCTCGCGGAATGGAGCGCGGTGATCGAGCGGCTGTCCGGCTTCGATCAGTCGGTGGCGACGGCCCACAGCGTTGCGGTGACGCCGCCGGTGATCGGCGTTGTGGCCGGCGAAGCGGCCGCCGTCTCGTTCAAGGATCTGGCGGTGCAGCTGCCGAACGGCGTGCCGCTGGTCAATGCCAGCGCCATCGCGATTCGAGCGGGCGAGCGGGTGCTGGTCAACGGTCCGTCCGGCGCCGGCAAGTCCACGCTGTTCCGCGCGCTGGCCGGCGTCTGGCCGTTCGGCGCCGGCACGATCACGATACCGAAAAATGCCCGCCTGATGATCCTGCCGCAGCGGCCCTACTTTCCGATCGCGCCGCTGGCCGCCGCAGTCGCCTATCCGGCGGAACCCGGGAGTTTCGACTCAGCCCGCGTTGCCGAGCTGATCGCCGCAGTCGGCTTGCCAGAGCTTGCCGAGCGTATCGAGGAGGAGGCGCACTGGAACCGGATGCTGTCGCCCGGCGAGCAGCAACGGCTCGGCATCGCCCGCGCCCTCCTGCACACACCCGATTATCTGTTCCTGGACGAGGCCACCGCTTCGCTCGATGAGCCGGCCGAGGCCGCGCTCTACCATCTGCTGGAACAGCGGCTGGCTGCGGCGACCATCGTGTCGATCGGTCACCGCTCGACGCTGGCTGCGTTCCATCGCCGCCGGTTGACGTTCAACCGCGAGGGCGATCGCTATTGGCTGCGCGAGGGCAGCGCTATCGCGGCCGCGTGAAGGCCGCGCGCAAGATTTCGGAAGAGGCCGGCCCCGGACGAAATCAGCCGCAACAAGCGCTGACGCGACTTCGGCAGCGACCGGCAAACGCAAACGAGCGGCGGTTCTTTTGAGGAACCGCCGCCCGTTGCAGCCGAAGAGGCAGAAATCGGCTTGAGAGAAATCGGCTTACTTGAGGGCCGCCAAGGTGGTGTCGAATTTGAGCGTCGCCACGAACACGCTGTCGCAAGTGGTACGGCCGTTCGAGCTGAAGGCGCACAAGGCGCTATTTTGCGGAGCCGACGTATCGAGGTTCGTATCGAAGTAACGAAGATCGAGCGTCATGGCCTTGTAGTTGAAGGCGATGCCCGCGTTCCATGTGGTGTAATCGTCGATGCCGATGGCGGAATCAAAAGTCTGGCGGCCGATTTCAGCCGAGACCGTCGCCGTAATTCCAGCCGGCAGCACATTCGGCAGCGTCACCGCGGCGTTGCCGGTGTAGTAGGTCGCGGAGTTGCCGGAATTGCCCCAGTTGTTGCCCCAATAGATCGAGCCGCCGACGGTCAGCCAGTCATTAACCTTGTACGACGGCTTTGCATAGATTTCGCCGTAGCTGAGGCTCGGGCTGGAATCGACGTATTCGTAATAGACGTAACCGACATCGAGGCCAAAGCTGTTGTAGCTAAAGCGGGCGCCGCCGGAGATATCCATCTCGGCGTTGGTGCCATTGCCCCAACCGTCAAACAGGCTGGAACCCCAAATGCCGGCATAGAGCGTGACATTGCTGATGCCGGTGAAGTCGCCTTCGAAATAGCCCTGCACCGCCGGACGACGATCTGACTGCGAAATGCCGCGCAGAATGTAGTCGGAGGTCAATGCGGTGCCGAATGCGACGTCAAACACACTCGGTGCTTCGGCCGGGGCTGGAGCCTTCACGGCTTTCATTGGCATGTCCGCCGCAAACGCGGGCGCCGCGGAGAACGCAAGCGCCGCGACTACCGACAAAACAACTTTTTTCATTGACCCTGCCCCTTTTATGGTTCGATCGACATTCAGCCGATACAATTCGCCCATCACTCTTGCCCACCAGGCCATGCTGCGGCCGCAAAAGGACGTGCATTACGCGCAAATCTACATCGCTAACTACGCCACGCGGCAAGCGAAAAACGGTGGCATTTGCTGCCTTTTTAGGCGATTCGAGCGTCTATCGACAGAAAGAAACGGACTGTTGCGGTAATGTCACAATTTTCATGGTCGCAACATTATTTTCGTCCTCGGTTTCGATCGAGCGAGGCCGAGCGGCCAGAAATGAGACCGTTCAGCCGATCGGGCTGTGAATAACGCCGGCCGCTGCTCTAAAAGCCTGAAACGCAATAGAAATCCGGCGCCCGCCGGGATCGCGGCGGGCGCCAAAACCGGCCGCGGCGCGGCGCAGATCAGGCGGCCGCCCTCTTGCGGTTGGCATCGAGTTGCGCGTCGACCAGCGCAACGCCAGCATCGATGACGGGGTGGCTCAGGCCTTTCTGCCGCGCGATCAGCTGCACCAGCTTGTCGCAGCGCTCGATGTTGGGCGCGCCGTTTTGCAACGCACGCGCGGCCGAGGCCGGACGCGTGAGGCTCTGCGCCGCGGCGGCATATTTCTCGAACGGCACCAGATCGCCCGGCGCGGCGCCGAGCGTCATGCACAGATCGTTGACGAAATTGTAGACCGATCTCGTCTCTTCGATATTGGAATGCACCGCCTCTTGCGCGGTGCGCATACCGTCCGGCGTGATGCAGCGATAATTGCCGGCGAGCAGCATCGCCCACTTGGCGAGCGGCACGAAGATCGAGTCGTGCACGCGCAGTTTCACCGGCAGTTCGATCTTGCCTTCCGGCGCGTCGAAACGCACCGCGTCGATGTCGCTCTCAAGCCGGCGCAGGATCGCCGTGCTCTTGTCGCTGTCGAAGCGCGCGACCTTGAAGTTGGTCGGCAGCGTGACCATCAGCACGTTGACCTTCTCTTCCGGCGGCCTGATCGCCTGCGGATCCGGACTGCACAGCGTCAACACGCCGGGATCGAAATTGTCCCACACCGTCGGATCGGTATAGGCGGCTTTCAGGGCTTCGTAATCGAGGCCGGGAATGCGCTTCACGTAAGGCAGCGGCGGCATGTTCATGATCGACATGCAGGGCACGCGCGATTTCGCCACCGCGTCCAGCAACTCGCGCACGCCGGGCGAGCGGAACTGCGGTTCCTGCATCGCCAGTCCGACCAGGTCGTAGTCGGCGGGGTTGACGCCGGCCGCGCCGCCGGCCGTCACCTTGCCCGGCAATTTCCGTGAATCGATCTCGATCAGGCCCTGGCGGCCGCGCACCGGCATGCGCACGCGGAATCCTTCCGCGTTGATCAGGTCGGCTTCCGCCGGCAGGCACACCAGATGAATTGAATGTCCGCCGAACAAAATCTTCGAGGCCAGCAGCGACCCGTAGGACGCGCCCATCATGAGGATTTTGTACGTCTTCGGTTTGCCCGCCGCCGCTTTCTTGGCAATTGGCTTGGTCGCCTTGCGCTTGGCCGCGCGCTTGGCCGGCTTAGACCTCTTGGGCGTCTTCTTGACTGGGCGCTTGTCCTTCTTGAGTTTCGTCTTGCGCGCGGCGGCCGAGCGCTTTGCCTTCTTCACTTTGGTTTTCCGCTTTTTAGCCTTTGCCATGATAATTCTCCCAATCGGTTTGCGTCATTGTGGCGATGGCGCCAAATGCTCCGGAGCAGCAACAGCTCCGATTTCCTCAAGGCCCTCCGGCGCCGGCCCGCCGGTCGCCCAGTCGAGCAACTCGACCGTGTGCACCACCGGGATGGCGGTACCGGCGGCAATCTGTGTGATGCAGCCGATATTGCCGGCCGCAATCACATCCGGCTGGAGCCGTTCGATATTGACGATCTTGCGGTCGCGCAACCTTTCCGCCAGCGCCGGTTGGAGAATGTTATAGGTGCCCGCCGAGCCGCAGCACAGATGCCCTTCCGGCACATCTTTGACCACGAAGCCGAACTTGCAAAGCAATTCTTTCGGCGCCTGCGTCACCTTCTGCCCATGCTGCAACGAACAGGCTGCATGATAGGCGACGTTAAGCGGGCGCGGCGGCAAACCGGCCGGCAAATCGAGCGTGGCCAGATATTCGGAAATGTCCTTGGTGAGCGATGAAATCCGCGCCGCCTTGGCGGCATAGTCTTTGTCGCCCCGCAGCATGAAGCCGTAATCCTTCACCGCAGTGCCGCAACCGGACACCGTGATCAGGATGGCGTCGAGCCCTGCGCCATCGATTTCGCGCGTCCAGGCGTCGATATTGTTGCGCGCCTGCGCCAGTGCCTGTTGCTCGCGGCCCATGTGATGGGCGAGCGAGCCGCAGCAGGCCTCGCCGGCGGCAACCACCACCTCGATGCCATGACGGTTGAGCAAGCGGATCGCGGCCTCGTTGGTCGCAGGCGCCAGCACCGGACCGATGCAGCCGGACAGGAGCGCCACCCGGCCGCGCCGCTCGCCCGGCGCCGCATGAACCTTGCCGGTGAGATCGCCCGGCGGGGCGAGCTTGCGGCTGGGGGTGAGCCGCAGCATGGCCGCCATCCGCGTCATGCCAAGCGCGCGCAGGACCGGCGCGAACGGCTTGCCGATGAGCCCCGCCACCACGCCGATCCGGAACAGCGCCGGATCGGACAGCACGCGCGCGAGCAGGCCGCGCATGGCACGATCCAACAGCGGCCGCTTGTAGGTTTTCTGGATGTACTCGCGCGCGTGATCGACCAGATGCATGTAGTGCACACCGGACGGACAGGTGGTCATGCAGGCGAGGCACGACAGACATCGGTCGATATGCTTGACCACCTCGCGCGTCGCCGGTTGGCTTTGCTCGAGCATGTCCTTGATCAGATAAATGCGCCCGCGCGGGCTATCGAGTTCGTCGCCGAGCAGCACATAGGTCGGGCAGGTCGCGGTACAGAAGCCGCAATGCACGCAGGTGCGCAGAATTCTTTTCCGAGATTCGCGCGACCTGCGGGATCCATCAATTGGGTGAGCGTGAAGGCGGTTTGCATCGAGCTACGACCCCCGCCCACATGCGGCCGGGATTGAGCACACCCTTGGGGTCGAAGCTCTCCTTCACGCGCTTGCTCAGTGCGCGCAGGGCCGCCTCCTGCGGCTCGAACACGTCGACCGATGCGCGCACCGCGGCGGGCGCGCGCACCAGCGTGGCGTGGCCGCCGACGCTTGCGACCGCGGCGCGGATCGAACCGGCGTCGGGTTCGTCGGCAAACGGCATCGCCACCCAGATGAGCCCGCCGGCCCAATCGTAGAACATCTGCGCCGCCGGCGTGATCGCCGCCGCGATGGCGTGGCCCTGGCTGGGCGCGGTCGAGATGCGCCATAGCGGCCGCGCGCGCGCCGCTTCAGCGGCGAACGGCTTCACCTGCCGCACGCTGGCCCAGAGCGCGCGCGATTCGTTTTCGTCCAGCAGCGCAACCGGCCCGAACGGCTTGAGCAGCGCGGCCAGCGCCTCCTTGCGATGCTTGACCGACGGCGCAAAGCCTTCCAGCCGCAGCGCGGTGGCCGCTTCCGGTTTCGGCAGGCCGTCGAAATAGGACGCCACGTGGTCGGGCAGATGCGCCGCGCCGGAGACGTCGCACGACGAGCCCATGGCCGCCGTCATGGCGGCGCAGGCGCGCGCGTCGTCGAGACCTTCGACCAGCACGGTCGCCTCGGTTTCCGCCTTGGGCAGCACCTTGAGCGTGACGTCGGTCATCGCCGCCAGCGTGCCCCAGGAGCCGGCCAGCAGCTTGCACATGTCGTAGCCGGTGACGTTTTTCACCACGCGGCCGCCCGACTTGATGGTCTCGGCGCGGCCGGTGACTGCGCTCACGCCCAGGAAATGGTCGCGCGCGGCGCCGGCCTTGATGCGGCGCGGGCCGGAGAGATTGGCCGCGATGACGCCGCCGATGGTGCCTTGGCCGGCGGCGGCGCCGAGCAGCGGGCCGTAATCCATCGGCTCGAAGGCAAGCTGCTGGTTGTTCTTGTCGAGCAGAGCCTCGATCTCGGCAAGCGGCGTTCCCGCGCGGGCCGAAAGCACCAGCTCTTCCGGCTCGTACAGCGTGACGCCGGAAAGCCCCGAAAGTTCGAGCGTGAGATCGGTCTGGCTGGGGCGGCCGATCAAGCGCTTGGAGCCCTGCCCGGCCACTTCCAATGCCTTGTCGTTGCCGAGCGCCCAGGCGACGGCGTCCTCGACCTCCTTGGCGTCGCGGGGTTTGAGGATGTCGGCCATTTAGAACCGCGGAATATCCGGGAACGGCAGCTTGCCGCCGGAAATGTGGATGCGGCCGAGTTCGGCGCAGCGGTGCAGCACCGGAAACACCTTGCCGGGATTGAGCAGGCCCTTGGCGTCGAAGGCGCATTTGACGCGCTGCTGAGCGTTGAGATCGATCTCGGAAAACATGAACGGCATCAGGTCGCGCTTCTCCACGCCGACGCCGTGCTCGCCGGTCAAGACGCCGCCGACCTCCACGCAAAGTTTCAGGATATCGGCGCCGAATTGCTCGGCGCGGTCGAGTTCGTCGGGCTTGTTGGAATCGTACAGGATCATCGGATGTAAATTGCCGTCGCCGGCATGGAACACGTTGGCGCAGCGCAGGCCGTATTTTTTCGACAGCTCCTTGGTGCGCGCCAGCACCAAAGGCAATTTGGCGCGCGGAATGGTGCCGTCCATGCAGTAGTAGTCCGGCGAGATACGGCCGATCGCCGGGAACGCCGCCTTGCGTCCGGCCCAGAACAAGAGCCGCTGCTGCTCGGAGGTCGAGGCCTGGCACGACACCGCGCGGCATTTGCTGGCGATGATCTCGATGCGCTCGATCAGGTCATCGGCCTCCGCCGCCGGCCCGTCGACCTCGACGATCAGCAGGGCCTCGACCTCGAGCGGATAGCCGGCATGGACGAATTCCTCCACCGCATGGATCGCCGGCTTGTCCATCATTTCCATGCCGCCCGGAATGATGCCGGCCGCGATGATGCTCGACACGCATTCGCCGGCATCCTCCGATGACGGAAATCCGATCAGCACGGCGCGCGCGGTCTCCGGCTTCTTCAGGATGCGCACGGTCACCTCGGTGACCACGCCGAGCAGGCCTTCCGAGCCGGTGATCAGGCCGAGCAGATCGTAGCCTTCGGCGTCGAGATGCTTGCCGCCGAGGCGCAGCACCTCGCCGGTGATCAGCACGATCTCGCAGCCGAGCACGTTGTTGGTGGTCATGCCGTATTTCAGGCAGTGCACGCCGCCGGAATTCTCCGCCACGTTGCCGCCGATGGTGCAGGCGATCTGCGAGGACGGATCGGGCGCGTAATAGAAGCCGGCGTGCGCCACCGCGTTGCTCACCGCTAGATTGGTGACGCCCGGCTCCGCCACCACGATGCGGTTGTCGAAGTCGATGTCGCGGATGCGGTTGAACTTGGCCATGCCGAGCAGCACACCGTCGGCGAGCGGCAGCGCGCCGCCGGAGAGCGAGGTGCCCGCCCCGCGCGGCACCACCTTGATGCCCTCGTCGTGGCAATAGCGCAGCACCTGCGCAACCTGTTCGGTGGTCTCCGGCAGCACCACGACCATGGGAAGCTGGTGATAGGCGGTCAGCCCGTCGGTCTCGTAGGGCTTCATTTCCCGCGTCGAGGCGACCACACCCTCGCCCGGCACGATGTTCCGCAACGCGGCGACGATCTTGTCGCGCCGCGCCAGCACCGCGCCGTCCGCCTCGGGCATCCGCACCGACATTGTGATTGCTCCCGGCTATTGGGTCGATACAACGATACCAGCGATTTGACGGTTGACACATAGGGCTGGCAAAACTGCCCGCAACCGGGGCACGCCGGGCGGCATTGGCCCGCCTAGGCGGCGACAATAAGTCACGCAGGGAGAAACCGATGAAAACGACACTGACAATAGCGGCCTTGGCGGTGGCCGCGACGATGCAAACGGCGCAGGCGCAGGACGCCGCCGCCGGCGAGCAGTCGTTCAGAAAATGCTTACCCTGCCATGCCATCGGCGAAGGGGCGAAGAACAAGGTCGGCCCCGAGCTCAACGGCCTTGACGGCCGCCATTCCGGCAGCGCGCCCGGCTATCACTATTCCGACGCCAACAAGAAATCGGGCATCGTCTGGGGCGAAGACACCTTCGAGAAATACATCAAGAATCCGCGCGGCGACATTCCGGGCACCAAGATGATCTTCCCCGGCATCAAGAACGAAAAGGAAGTCCACAATCTATGGGCGTATCTCAAGCAATTCGGCCCGGACGGCAAGAAGAAGTGACCCCAAAACACGCGATCTGGCGGGCCGGCACGGGCGGCAATTGACCCTGGTCAATGCCGCAATCAGTAGTAATGCCCATAATTTTTAGACAAGATAATTTGCATGCGCGTGATCTCATCCGAAAATCGGTTGCTACCCCGGATCAAGTCTGGAACAGGATATTCGAGATTGCGCGCGGACCCAGTCAGGAGAAGCCATCATGATCAAGGATATCGTCGTCAATCTCGGGCTGGGCGAGCACGATCCGGCCGGTAATTTCGCCATCTCGGTGGCGAATACGTTCGAGGCGCACCTGCTGGGCGTGGCCTTTGTTTACGATCCGGTCATTCCCGGCTCGGTCATGGGCGGCATCCCGCCCGAGTTCATCGAATCGCAACGCCGCGAATTGGAGAAGAGTGCCAACGACGCGATCGCCCGTTTTGAACAAACGGCCAAGCGCGCCGGCATCTCCTATGAAGCGCGCAGCGTCAATGCCAGCATCGCCGCCGCCGCCGACCGGCTCGGCCGCCTGGCTCGGCGTTTCGACCTGGTCATCGTCGGCCAGCCGGAGCGCAAAAAGGCGGCGCCGGTGGAAGTGGTGGACGAAGGCGTGCTGTTCGAATCCGGCCGGCCGGTTATCTTCGTGCCCTACATCCAGAAAGCGGACTTGAAGCTCGACCGCGTCATGGTGTGCTGGGACGGCAGCCGCGCCGCCACCCGCGCCATCGCAGACAGCCTGCCGTTCCTGCAGAAGTCCAAGCAGGTGGAGATCATCATTGTCGCCAGCAAGGCCGGCAATAACGACGAAATTCCCGGGGCCGATCTCGGCCAGCATCTCGCCCGCCATGGGCTGAAGGTGGAGGTCAAGCGCATCACCTCGCCGGATATCGATGTGACCTCCACGATCCTGTCTTATGCGGCGGACGCCAGCGCCGACATGATTGTGATGGGCGGCTATGCCCACTCGCGCTTGCGCGAGTTCATCCTCGGCGGCGTCACCCGCGGCATCCTCGAAACGATGACGGTGCCGGTACTGATGTCGCATTGATTTTGCTGTCGTCCTGAGCGAGCGTCACCGCCGCTCGGAACCCGTCGTTGCCGGCCCATTGTTGGGCCGGGCCACGGCGTAGGGGTTCCCGGTGGTGCGGGAGCGACAGGAGTGCGGCCTTGGATGTAGTTCGCCATGTCAAATTGCTGGACGGGACGCCGGTGTTACTTCGGCCTCTGGAAGTCGCCGATGCCGCGCTCTATCCCGATTGTCTGAGCGAGATCACGCCCGAGGATCTGCGCCTGCGCTACTTCGCCGCCATGCGCGAGGTGAGCCCTGAGCTGATCGACAAGCTCGTCCACTACGACACCAACCATGCGATGGCGTCCATCGCCATCGAAGAGGCGACCGGCCGCATGCTCGGCGTGGTCCGGCTGCACAACGATCCCGGCGACGAGAATGCGGAATTCGCCATCATCGTGCGCTCGCGGCTCAAGGGTCACGGCCTCGGCTGGCTGATGATGAAGCACATGATCGCCTACGCCAAGGCGAAGGGGCTCAAGACCGTGCGCGGGCAGGTGCTGGCGGAAAACCGCACCATGCTGCAGATGTGCGGCGAGCTCGGCTTCCACGCCAGCGACGATCCCGACGATCACGGCGTCAAGGTAGTGACGCTGCCGCTCGACGAGGTGCCGGCGGAAGCGATGCATTGATTTCGCTCGCGATGCTCGCGTCCTGGCATAACGCCTAGGGCAGCACGCATTGCGCCACCAGGCCGCGGGCGCGTGCGTCGACCACGCCGAGCGCGCGCAGCGCCAGCAGCGTCACGGTCTGCACCGCCGCGCGGGCGGCGGCGTTATCGGCTGGCGTCGGCGCCAGCGGCCCGAGCAGCCCTTCCATCAGCGCCCCGACAAGGGCCGGCGCGGCGAGGCCGGCGTCCTGATCGGGCAGATGGCCGCCGGCGATCGCGGTCTTGACGCGGGCTTCCAGTTCAGCGGCGAGCGACTGGCGGAAATCGAGCCGCATGGCGTCGACCGCGGCGTCGACCGGCTCGCCGATCACCGCCCAGGCCAGCCGCCGTTCGCTGAGCGCACGCGCGGCGAAGGTGGCCATGGCCGCCGCCAGCGCCGACAGCGGCCCTGGCGCCGCATCGGCGGCGGCCGCCATGGCAGACAACTCGCGGCCGGCGACGGCAGCCACCAGTTCGGCGATGAGATCGGTCTTCGACGGGAAGTAGCGGTAGACGGTGCCGGCGGCGATGCCGGCGCGCGCGGCGACCGCCGCGATCTGCACCGCCGCCATGCCGCCCTCGGCGGCGATGCTGGTCGCCGCCGCCAGGATCGCCTCCTCGCGCTCGGCCAGCCGGCGGACCACGTTCTCGGTGCGGCGATAGGGCATGGCAACGAGTGAACGATGATTCATGGGCGAGAGGCAAGCAGGCTTTCGCGCTCCCCGTTCGCACGACGCGAGGGAAGCAAGCTCAGCCCCGATGCGTCCCCGTCTTTCGCGCCGCCGGCGAGCGCCTTTTCGCGGATGCCGGAAAGCGTCGCGGCCGGCGCGATCGCTTCCGGGTCGATCTTCAAATGGATGATCGACGGCTTGCCGGACTTCTGCGCGGCCGCAAAGGCAGCAGGAAAATCAGCGGTCTTTTCCACCAGCACGCCGAAGCCGCCGAACGCTTTGGCATAGGCGACGAAATCCGGATTGGTCAGCGCGGTGGCAATCACGCGGCCGGGATAGTCGCGCTCCTGGTGCATGCGGATGGTGCCGTACAGGCTGTTGTCCGCGAGCACCACGATCACCGGCAAATTGTATTGCACGGCGGTCGCGAAATCCTGCCCGGTCATCAGGAAATCGCCGTCGCCGGCGACGCACACCACCGTGCGCTCGGGGTGCAAGAGCTTCATCGCCACCGCCGCCGGAAAGCCATAGCCCATGGAGCCGGAGGTCGGCCCAATATGGGTCGCGAATTTGCGGAAACGATAGAAGCGGTGGATCCAGGCGGCGAAATTGCCGGCGCCGTTGGTGATGATCGCCTCCGGCGGCAAGTTCTCGCGCAGCCACACCAAGATTTCACCGAGATTGACCGCGCCCGGCTGCTGCGTCGCCTTTTCTGACCAGGCGAGATAATCGGCATGAGCAATCGCGGCCTCGCCTTGCCACGCGATCTCGTTCGGCGGCTGCAAGCCTTCCAGCGCCGAGCAGAACGCGGTCGGCGCCGCCTGAATGGCGAGATGCGGGTGATAGACGCGGCCAAGCTCTTCCGCGCCTGGATGCACATGCACCAGCGTCATCTGCGGCTCGGGAATATCGAACAGCGTATAGCCCTGCGACGACATCTCGCTCATGCGGCCGCCGATCAGCAGCACCAGGTCGGCGCCCTTCACGCGCGCCAGCAATTTCGGATTGGGCCCGATGCCCATGTCGCCGGCGTAACAAGGGTGCAGCGCGTCGAACAGATGCCCGCGGCGGAAGGTGGTGGCCACCGGCAGCGCGAAGCGCTCGGCAAAGCGCATCAGCGCGGCGCAGGCTTGCTCTGACCAGCGGCTGCCGCCGACGAGCGCGACCGGGCGCTTCGCCGCCCACAACAACTTTTGCAGGCGGCTCATGTCGGTCAGGCCCGGCCAGGTCTCCACCGGCTCGAAGGCCGAGGCGTCGGGCACAACCACGCGCTCGCCCAGCATGTCTTCCGGCAGCGCGATCACGACCGGCCCGGGGCGGCCATTGCAGGCGGTGTGGAAGGCACGCGAAATCAGTTCCGGAATGCGCGCGGGATCGTCGATTTCGGTTGCCCATTTGGCGATCGAGCCAAACACCGCGCGGTAGTCGAGCTCCTGAAACGCCTCGCGCTCGCGCATATGGCGCCCGACCTGGCCGACGAACACGATCATCGGCGAGGAATCCTGGCGCGCGATGTGGATGCCGGCCGAGGCATTGCTGGCGCCCGGCCCGCGCGTGACGAAGCAGATGCCGGGACGGCCGGTCACCTTGCCGATCGCCTCGGCCATCATGGCGGCAGCGCTCTCGTGCCGGCAGACGGTGAGTGCGATCTTGCTGTCGTGGAAAGCGTCGAGCGCGGCCAGATAGCTTTCGCCCGGCACGCAGAACACGTGGCGCACCCCGTGGATCGCCAATTGGTCGACCAGGATTTCGCCGCCGGTCCGCGTGCCGTCATTGCCGCGCATCGAGTCCTCTTCCGCTACGGTCTCTCACTATATCGCAACCTCGTCATGGCCGGGCTTGTCCCGGCCATCCACGCCTCGTTTTCTTGCACTGAAGACGTGGATGCCCGGCACAAGGCCGGGCATGACAACGGAAAAATTCAGCGCACGATCTTGGCCGGTGGAATTTTCGGCCCGAACGGCACCGGCGTCATCAACCAGTTGGCCTGCTCGATGACGTTGCCGGCCTTGACGTTCTCGGCCAGAAAATGTTTCCAGTCCGGGTCCTGCGCCATCTTCGCGCGCTTGGCCTCACGGTCACCGGCGTTCTCATAGACCCAGCCGTGCACAATCGTGTTGAGCTGTCCGGTTTCGCTGACCAGGTAATAATGCGGCTCACCCATGTGGCGCAGCTGCACCGGATAGCCGAGCTTGCCGTAGAGCTCGAACTGCGCCGGCATGCGGCCCGGCAGGATTCGATAGGTCCGATGGTCGATGAGCACTTTCGCTCCTCCCTTGCTTAGCCGCTTGGATCGCGGCGGTGGGGCGCACTCTCTCGGGCCCCCGCGTGCCGGTCAATAGACCTAATTTGTGGGCGTGCGCATGGCAGGCTTGTTGGCGACGCGCGCTTCCGAGCGCTGCTCGGCCGGCTTGGTGTGATGGGCCAGGTTGCTCGCGCTGTTGACCAGCGCCAGGTGGGAGAAGGCTTGGGGAAAATTCCCGATCAGCCGCTTGGCGTATGGGTCGTATTCTTCGCTGAGTAGCCCGACATCATTGCGCAGCGCCAACAGCCGCTCGAACAGGCGGATGGCCTCGTCGCGGCGGCCGAGCATAAGGTAAGCATCGACCAGCCAGAAGCTGCAGGCGAGGAAAACCCCCTCCCCGGCGGGCAGACCGTCATTGGCGGCTTCGGTGTTGTAGCGGCGTACCAGCCCGTCGGTGACCAGCGTACGCTCGACCGCTTCCACGGTGCCGATGATGCGCGGGTCGTTGGCGGGCAGGAATCCGATCGCCGGCAGCAGCAGCAGGCTGGCATCGAGCTGCTTGGAACCGTAGGAGCGCACGAAGCTGCCGAGCGCCTTGTCGAAGCCGAGACGGCAGATATCGGCGTGGATTTCGTCGCGGATTTGCCGCCAGTGATCGACCGGCCCGTCGAGGCCGAAGCGTTCGGCGCTCTTGATGGTGCGGTCGAAGGCGACCCACGCCATCGCCTTGGAATATGTGAAATGAAGCTCTTCGCCGCGTACCTCCCAGATGCCGCTATCGGGCTTCGGCCAGATTTGCTCGAGATGCTCGATGAACTTCGTCTGCAGTTCCCATCGCGATTCACTGGCCACGAGCTTGCCAAGCCGCGCCTGATGCAGCGCATCCATCATCTCCCCGAAGACGTCGAGTTGAAGCTGACTATGTGCTGCGTTGCCGATGCGCACCGGCGCGGAGCCCTCGTAGCCGGGAAGCCAATCGGCTTCCCATTCGGTGAGCCGCCGCTCGCCGCCGATCCCGTACATGATCTGCATTTGCTTGGGGCTGCCGGCGACCGCGCGTAACAGCCAATCACGCCATTTATTGGCTTCCTCGTAGTAGCCGGCGTTCATCAGTGCGAGCAGCGTCAATGTGGCGTCGCGCAGCCAGCAGAATCGGTAATCCCAATTGCGCTTGCCGCCGATCTGCTCGGGCAGTGAGGTGGTGGCCGCCGCCACCATGCCGCCGGTCGGCGCGTAAGTGAGCGCCTTCAGCGTGATCAGCGAGCGCGTGACGGCTTCGTTCCACGGCCCCTTGATCTGGCTCTTGGCCGCCCAGCGCGTCCAAAAGCGCTCGGTCAAAGCGAGTACGTGTTGTGGGTCGATTGGCTTCGACGTCGCCGCATGCAAGGGCAAATAAGTGAGAACGAATGACGCCGTTTCACCGGCGGCGATGGTGAAGTCGCCGACCGTCTTGAAGTCCTCGCCGCGCAAATGGGTGTCCGAGCGCACCAGCACCGTGTCCGGGCCGGCAATCCCGCGCAAGGTCCGGTCGTCGACCCGCGTCACCCAGGGCACGGTCGCGCCGTAGCCGAACCGGAGCACGAGCTCGGTGTGCATCTTGATCGCACCGCGCTCGCCGACTACCGTGCGCACGAGATGCGAGCCATCGACGCGCGGCGGCATGAAATCGATCAGCTTCACCGCCCCTTCGGCGGTCTCGAAGCGGGTCTCGAGGATCAGCGTGTTTTCCCGGTAGCAGCGTGTGATGCGCGCCGCCGGATCGCGTGGCGCAACCAGCCAGCGCCCGTGCTCGTCATTGCCCAGCAGCGCGGCGAAGCAGGCGTCGGAATCGAAACGCGGCCAGCACAGCCAGTCGATCGAACCTTCGCGGCTAACCAGCGCGGCGGTGCTCAAATCGCCGATCAGGGCATAGTCTTCGATGCGGGAGACCATATCGCCTCGCTTATTATACTTGTTTGCGCATGATCTTATCCGAAAACCGGTTCCCGCTTTTCGGGATCACGCGCCAAAATCGACCACGACCTTGATGTCGCCGTCTCTTGCTTGAAAGGCTTCCTGCCAGCGATCGAGCGGCACGCGGCGGGTGATCAGGCGGGTGAGCCAATTCTTGTCGGCTCTTGCCAGCGCGTCGGCGGCGTCGCGATAGTGGCGGCGATTGGCATTGACCGAGCCGAACACCACGTCATTTTCCAGCACCATTTCGCGGTTGAAGCCGCCGACATCGAAATCGATCTTGCGTCCGCCGGACGACACGCCGGCAAGGCAGACGATGCCGTCGGGCGCGGTGCGTCCCATGACGTCGAGCACCACGGCGGTGGCGCCCGTGCATTCGATCACGATGTCCGGCGCGAGATCGCCGAGATCGCCGGCATGATAGGTAGCGCCGAGATCGCGCGCGAGCGCGGGCTTGGGCCCGTCTTTGACGCGGTCGAGGATGTGCATCTCGAATCCGCGCTGCTTGCCGAGCAACGCCGCCAGCAAGCCGACCGGACCCGCGCCGGTGACCAGCGCGACGTGCCGCTGCCAGGCAGCCGCGCGCTTGATGATGCGCTCGACCTGTTCCCAGGCCTTGGCGACCACGCTGGTCGGCTCCAGCAGCACGCCGAGCTTGTCGAGCGCCGGGTCGAGCTTGATCGCGAAATCGTGTTCGAGGCGGAATTGCTCGGAGCCGTAGCCGTTGCGCTGCTTGATGCCGCGCTCGGTATATTGGCCGTTGCGGCACATGTCCCATTCACCGACGGCGCAGGCGGGACAGGGCACCGGATCAGGCCGTCGCACGATGCCGACCACCAGATCGCCCTGCGCAAAACCGGAGCCGGCTGGCGCCTGCTCGACGCGGCCGAGCGATTCGTGGCCGATGATGAGACGCTTGGCCCCTGCGGGTGCCCAGCCATAATCGCCTGAAATGATCTCGCGGTCGGTGCCGCAAATGCCGAGCGCCAACGCGCGCACCAGGATATCGCCGTCGCTTTGCGGCGGCGGCGGGACCTCTTCAAGTTTGATGGAATTGGGCCGGCCGGGTTCGACGGTCAGTGCGCGCATGTGGATCAACTCCCGCGACCGTCGCCCTTACACCCTTACATGATGATTCCTGCCGTCTATGCAAGGCGGCGCGCGGCAGCAACAGTGCCGCCCCGTCAGCTCGCCGGCTCGACCGTGACTACCTGGAAGGTATGCATCTCGCCGTCCTCGTCGCGGATCGAGACGTATTCACCCGGCCGGAACGCGTGCGTCCCGAAGCGATAGCCGGCTTCGTCGTCCTCCTCGGCGGTCTGATCGTAGTCGAACACCCAGCGCGCGTGCTCGGGCCCGCCCGGCTTATGCACGAGGAAGCCGATTTCGTCGTCCTCGCCTTCCCAGAACCGGCGCACGCGGCAATGCTCGCGATTGGCGCGCCAGAGCGCCACGTCGATATGGCCCGTGCCGTCGAGCGGGGCAACGAACTCGTAACCATGGCGCGCCGAGCCCTGCGGGAACTCTTTGGAGCGGGCGAGATTGAGCCTGATGCGCTTGAACGTATGCGGCAACGTGGTCACGGCGACCTCCATCCTCAAGCCGATCCGATTATTGTCACATCATGAGCGTATCCGGCCGACCGGCGTATTGATTTGGATCAGTCCGGCGCTATTCGTCGGATCGATAGTAGCGCCAACCCGAGGACAAGGATGAGCCCGGCCGAGGCTTCGCAACAGGCGGTGATCGATTTTCTCGGACGGCCCGCCACCCACGGCGGCGCGCCGGTCAAGCGGATCGACACCCATGCCGCGACGGTATTCCTGGCGGGGAAGCGCGCCCTCAAGATCAAGCGCGCCGTGCGCTTTCCGTTTCTCGATTATTCGACGCTTGACCGGCGCAAGGCCGCCTGCACGGCCGAGCTCGCGGTCAATCATCCGTATGCGCCGGCGATCTACCGCCGCGTCGTGGCGATCACGCGCGAACCGGACGGCACGCTTGCCATCGGCGGCCAGGGTGAGCCGGTGGAATGGGCGGTGGAGATGGCCCGCTTTGACGAAACGCAAACGCTCGACCATTTGGCGGACGCCGGGCGGATCGACGGCGCGCTCGCCGACGCGCTTGGCCGGGCGGTGGCGCGCGCGCATGCGGCCGCGCCCGTGGTCAAGAATGCCGGTTTCGTCGACACGCTTGCCGAGATCATTGCGCAGAACGATGCCGAACTGCGCGCGGTACCTGAACTTTTCCCAACCGAGGCGGTGACCGCATTGACGGACGCGACGCGCGCCGCATTCGAGCGCGTGCGGGCGCTGCTGTCGGAGCGCGAACGCGTGGGCCGCGTCGCGCACTATCACGGCGATCTGCATCTCGGCAACATCGTCTTGCTCGACGGCGCTCCGGTGCTGTTCGACGCCATCGAATTCAACCCCAGGATCGCCACCGGCGACGTGCTCTACGATCTCGCCTTCCTGCTGATGGACCTGATCGAGCGCGGGCTCAGGACGGCCGCCAATGTCGTGCTCAACCGCTATCTCACCGAGACGCGGCGGATGACCGATCTCGACGCGCTCGCCGCGCTGCCGTTGTTCCTGTCGCTGCGCGCGGCGATCCGCGCCAAGGTCACTGCGGCGCGGCGGGCGCGGACCGCAGCACACGCCGACGCCGAGCAAAGCGCGCGCGACTATTTCGCCCTGGCCGGCAAACTGCTGGCGCCGCCGGCGCCGCAACTGGTTGCGGTGGGCGGGCTGTCGGGCACCGGCAAGTCCCTGCTCGCGCGCGCGCTCGCGGCCGACATTCTCCCCATGCCGGGCGCGGTGGTGCTGCGCAGCGATGTCGAGCGCAAAGTCCTGTTCGGTATCGCCGAAAACGGCCGCCTGCCGGCGACCGCCTACACGCCGAATGTCACCGCACGGGTCTACGCCGTGCTCGCCGACAAGGCGCGGCGGGTGATCGGTGCCGGTCATTCGGCGATCGTCGACGCGGTGTTCGCAAACGCCGGTGAGCGGGTAGCGATCGCGGAAGCGGCGGCCGGCGCCACCTTCCACGGGCTGTTCCTGACCGCCGACCTTGCGACGCGAATTTCTCGCGTCGGCGGACGTCAGGGCGATGCCTCCGATGCCGATGCGGCGGTCGCGCGCCAGCAAGAGGGCTACGATCTCGGCGCCATGCAATGGACGCTGGTCGACGCTTCCGGTTCGCCGGAGCAGACATTGCACCGCGCGCGGGAGGCGCTCGCTTCCCGCTGACACAGCTATGCGTCAGGCGATCCGCTGCCCCGCCGCCCTGCCCCTTGGCCTGCGAGGTAAAACCGATAGCCTCGTCCGCCACAGTCGCTCCTGCCCGGGTCTCTCAATGAACGCTGCGCATCGTTCGAAATTTTCCGCGCGCCAGTTGGCGGTGGGACTGGCCGGCTATTGCGCCTTCGTCAATCTCTATTCCCCGCAATCGATCCTGCCGCTGCTGTCGCGCGAATTCCACGCCAGCGCGGCAGAAGTTTCCACCATCATCACCGCCAGCACTCTGGCGGTGGCGGTGACCGCGCCGTTCACCGGCGCGGTGGCCGACGTGCTGGGGCGCAAGCGGGTGATCGTGGCGGCGATGTTCGTGCTGGTGGTGCCAACCTTGATGGTGGGAATGGCGACGAGCCTGTCGGCGCTGATCTTCTGGCGCGCGGTGCAGGGCCTGGTGCTGCCGCCGATCTTTGCGGTCACCGTTGCCTATATCGGCGACGAGTGGCCGACTGCATGAAGCCACCACGGCCGCCGGCATCTACTCGTCAGGCTCGAGCATTGGCGGCTTTAGCGGGCGGCTGATAACCGGGATCCTCGCCGACCTGATCGGCTGGCGCGCCGGATTTACGGCGCTTGCAGGCATCGCCTTTGCCGGCGCGATCGCGGTTGCATTCCTGCTGCCGCATGAGCGCCGCTTCGTGCGCTCGCAAGGGTTGCTGGCATCCGGACGGCAGATGCTTGCGCATTTCCGTAACGGCCAACTGGTCGCGACTTACGCGGTCGGCTTCGGCGTGCTGCTTAATTTCATATGCACGTTCACTTATGTCAGCTTTCATCTCGCCGCCCCGCCCTACAATCTCTCGGCCAGTTGGTTGGGCGCGATATTTGTCGTTTATCTCGTCGGCTCCGTGCTCACGCCGTGGGTCGGCTGGGCGGTCGGCCGGTTCGGGCGGCGGCACTTCATGGTGTGGGTGATCGCGCTGTGGGTTGCCGGCATTGCGTTGACGCTCGCCCCCTCGCTGCCGCTGATCATTTTGGGCCTCGCCATCGGCGCCGGCTGCGGGCTGATCTGCCAGGCGGTGTCGACGGGCTATGTGACGATCACCGCCCAGGCCGGGCGTTCCTCGGCGGTGGGCCTCTACGTGACGAGCTTCTACGTTGGCGGCAGCTTCGGCGCCGCTTTGGGCGGCATCGCCTGGACACTGGCCGGCTGGCCGGCTTGCGTCGCCTTGGTGGTGGCGATGCTGCTGCTGATGGCGGCTATCGTGTTCTTCGCCTGGGCCCGTGGCGTGCCGGGCGAGCCGTCCATGCCGCCGATCGAACCGGCGTGAGCGAGTTATCCTGAACTCGGGTGCCAGCGCGGCCGGTAGCCGCGCGAGAGCACGGTAAGGACCGATGGCGGCGTGAGCACGGCGACGTGCGTTCCGCGCGGGCGCGGCTGCGCCTTATCGTAACCCGATGGCGTCCAACGCAGCAGGTGCTGCCCGCGCACCGCAAAGGCGTCGTCGCCGAGCGCGATCATCGCGCCGTCGGGCAGGCTGTCGATCATGCGCCGGTGCGTCCGCTTGGCCTTGCCGTCGAGACGCTCGGCGTGCAGCGCCTTGTCCATCTCGGCGGCCGTCGCGCGTTGCGCTTTGCCGGAAAACAGGACGGCGAAAGCCAGCGCATCCTGGCGCCGGCATTCGAAGCAAGGCCGGTGACCGGCGGCGAGCGCGGTGACCTCGTCGAGGAAGAACAGTTCGCTGTAGCCCTCGCCCCACACGGCGCGATGGCGATTATTGAAATTGAGCTTGCAGCAAATCCATTGCCGCGAGGCCCAGCGGCGGGAGCCAAGCGTGCGATCGTCGCGGTGAAACTTGCCGCCACGATTGCCCATCAGCGTTCCGCGCGCGCCGGCCGCGAACAGTTCGCCAAAGGGGTCGACCCGATTTTGCAGGGGCATCGTCGCAGGTCAAAAAAAGGGTGGCCGGGAATAGGTAGAACCCGGCCACCATATCCGTTCCGCGGGCCACTGGGTGACCCAGACGGATCATGCTTGCTGTCGCACGCCGCCTAAACGACGGCGGTGCCGCAATAAAGCCAAATCCGGCCGCCGGCATATTGATCGAAATCAAAAAAACGGCGTGTGAAAGAGCCGCGCGCAGCGCTCTTATGAAAACGCCCGCCAAGAGGGCGGGCGTTTCCGGCAAATGATGGAAAGTCTCAGCCTTGCGGCTGCGGTGCGACTTCGCCGGTCGGCGCATCGGGGCGCGGGCGCGGCTTGCCGGCCGGCGGCACGGCGGAGGAGCGTGGCGTGGTCGGCTCGATCACCGATTCGCGCACCGGTCGCTTGCCTAGGAGCAGGTCCTTGATTTCGTCGCCGGACAGCGTCTCGAACTCGAGCAGGCCGCGGGCCAGCACTTCGAGATCGGCGCGCTTGTCGTTGAGAATTCTGGGTGGCCTCGGCATTGCCCGCCTCGACCAGCTTGCGCACCTCGGCGTCGATCGTCTGCGCGGTCGCTTCCGAGATGTTCTGCTGGCGCGATACCTGGTAGCCGAGGAACACCTCGTCCTGGTTCTCGCCATAGGCCACGGTGCCGAGTTTGTCCGACAGGCCCCAGCGCGTGACCATCAGGCGGGCGAGCTTGGTCGCCTGCTCGATGTCGGAGGCCGCGCCCGACGTCACTTTTTCCCTGCCGAACACCATTTCCTCGGCGACGCGCCCACCCATCATGATGGCCAGCCGCGAGGTCATCTGCTCGCGGCTCATCGACAGCTTGTCGCGCTCGGGCAATTGCATGACCATGCCGAGCGCACGGCCGCGCGGGATGATGGTGGCCTTGTGCACCGGATCGGTCGCCTTGACGTTGAGCGCGACGATGGCGTGGCCGCCTTCATGATAGGCGGTGAGCATCTTTTCCTCGTCGGTCATCACGAGCGACTTGCGCTCGGCGCCCATCATCACCTTGTCCTTGGCGTCCTCGAATTCCGCCTGCGTGACCATGCGCTTGTTGCGGCGCGCGGCCATCAGCGCCGCTTCGTTGACCAGATTGGCGAGATCGGCGCCGGAGAAGCCGGGCGTGCCACGCGCGGTGGTCTTCAGGTTCACGTCGGGCGCCAGCGGCACCTTCCGCACGTGAACTTTGAGGATGTTTTCGCGGCCGACCACGTCCGGATTCGGCACCACCACCTGGCGATCGAAACGGCCGGGACGCAGCAGCGCCGGATCGAGCACGTCGGGCCGGTTGGTGGCGGCGATCAGGATGATGCCTTCATTGGCCTCGAAGCCGTCCATCTCGACCAGCAACTGGTTGAGCGTCTGCTCGCGCTCGTCATTGCCGCCGCCGAGGCCGGCGCCGCGATGGCGGCCGACCGCGTCGATTTCGTCGATGAAGATGATGCAAGGCGCGTTCTTCTTGGCCTGCTCGAACATGTCGCGCACGCGGCAGGCGCCGACGCCGACGAACATCTCGACGAAGTCGGAGCCCGAAATGGTGAAGAACGGAACGTTGGCTTCGCCCGCGACCGCGCGCGCGATCAGCGTCTTGCCGGTGCCCGGCGGGCCGACCAGCAGCACGCCTCTCGGGATGCGCCCGCCCAGGCGCTGGAATTTTCCGGGATCGCGCAGGAATTCGACGATCTCCTGCAAATCCTGCTTGGCCTCGTCGACGCCGGCGACGTCCTCGAAGGTGATGCGGCCATGCGCTTCGGCCAGCAGTTTCGCGCGCGATTTGCCAAAGCCCATCGCCTTGCCGGCGCCGCCCTGCATCTGGCGCGAAAGAAATATCCATACGCCGATCAGCGCGATGAACGGCAGCCACGACACCAGCAGCGAGACGAACCACGGGACATTGTCCGACGGCGGCCGCGCGGTGATCGAGACGCCCTTGGCATAGAGCTTCTGCACCAGGCCGGGATCGCTTGGCGCATAAGTCTGGAAGCCGGTGCCGTTGGCAAAGGTGCCGTGGATTTCCTGACCCTGGATCACCACGTCGCGCACATGGCCCTGGTCGACTTCGTTCAACAGCTGCGAGAACGAAATGTCCTGCGCGGTCGTGCGCTGTCCGGGATTTTGGAACAGCGTGAACAAAGCCAGCAGCAACAGGACGATAATCACCCAGAGGGCGAAATTGCGCAGATTGGCGTTCATCAGGCGTCCTTACCCGCCGCGGAGGGCGCTGCGGCCATTACACTTTATATGCCGAAAATTCGTGGCAACTTCACGTCTGTCCTTTTGCCAATGTAGGCACCGTGGGCCGGCATGAAAAGGGCTCGAATCTCAGATAATCTAGCGCGATTTCGTTGGTTTGGCGTTACCGCGTCGGCGCGTGGTTAAGGTTCTGCCACGCCGCGGCGGCGCCCGTTCCACCGCGATTTGGGCCCCTGCGAGCGTCACCACGGCCCCGGCCAGGCTGCGCCGAAACCGCGTCATGCCGGCATTTTGGGCCGCATCGAGGGCCGCTTTCAGCGCTTCCAGCTTGGCCAATTCGACCGGGCCTTCGTCGCCGGCTTTTGTGACAGCCCGCCCAAGCAGGCGTAGCGCGATTTCGGCCGGCAATCGGGCATAACCGGCCGCGTCGAAGGCGATGGCGCCCGGCGCGGGCGGCCGCGCCAACTCGGCCTCGGCCCGGTCAACCGCAGCTTCGATCGCCCTATCCGCCCGCCTGAGCCGCCGCGCCAGCAGCGCAAGCCGGCGGGCGTCGAGCCCCTCGCGCGCGAGCTGCGGCATCAGGCCGCGCAGCCGCGCCCGCGTGAAGCGCGGATCGCGGTTGGACGGATCGTCGGCGAAGGCAATTTTCGCCGCGCGCAAAGTCGCGACGAGGCGGGACTTCGGGATGTCGAGCAGCGGGCGGACGAGTTTAATCTGCCCCTGCCCGGCCCCCGGCAAAGCCGAAATCCGTGTCATCGCCGCCAGCCCAGTGATGCCGCTGCCGCGGCTCATGCGGATCAGCACGGTTTCGGCCTGATCGTCGAGCGTATGGGCGGTGAGGATATGCGAGGCCTTGGCCTTGCGCGCCGCGTCGGCGAGCAGGCGGTAGCGCGCCGCGCGCGCCGCCTGCTGCAAGCCGGTTTTCGGCTTGGCTCCGGTCCAACGCAGCGTGCGATGCGCCAGCCCAAGCTTGCGCGCAAGACGTCCGACCGCCGCCGCCTCGCGCTTGGATTCCGCGCGCAAGCCGTGATCGATGGTGACGGCGATCAGGGTTGGCTTGACTTTAAGCGATTGGCGCCAGCGCGCCGCCAGCGCCATGAGCGCGGTCGAATCCGGCCCGCCGGAAACCGCCAGCACCAGCGCCGGCACATGCGCGAGATCGGAAAAAAGCGCTTTGGCTTCCGTCGCCGAGATTGCCGAAGATTTTTGCGAGGGCATGATCTGTTCCGAAAGCCGGTTCCCACCCACGGGTCAAGGCCGAGGGCATCCTTTTCGGGATCATGACATTAGCGCATCGCGCAATCTTTCGGCGAACCGGGACCCACTTCGCCGGATTGCGCGCTAGCAATGCGTACGCTTGAGTTCCTGCGCGACGCCGCGTTTCACGCTCGCCGGGGCGCGCGGAAATTTGCGACCGACCTCGGCCAGCGTGGCACAGGCGGCTTCCTTCTGATTGAGCGCGGCGAGCGACTGGCCGAGCCGCAGCAAGGCCTCCGGCGCCTTGCCGGAGCGTTCATATTTGGTCGAGACCGCCAGGAAGGATTCGGCCGCGTCGCGATAGCGCTGGCGCTGGAACAGGCTCTCGCCCAGCCAATATTGCGCCTCCGGCACCAGCCTTTCGTCGGGATATTTCCGCAGGAAATCGCGGAAGGCCTGCTCGGCCAGCGCGTAGTCCTTGTGCAGCACATAGCCGTAGGCCATGTCGTATTCGTCGCGCGGCGTTGCCGAGGGCGGCAGCGTGGCGAGCTGCGTGCGGGGGCTGCCGGCACTGCGCGCCGGCGGCGGCAACTGCGAGGACGTCATCGGTCCTGCATTGGCCACCGGGACGTTCGGCTGCACCGGCGCATCGCCGTGGAGCGTCGAGAGATCGAGCGGAGCGCCGGCGGCGCGGCCGCCCGGGATGCCCACCGGCGGCACATTGTCCGCATTCTGCGGCGGCACGGCGACCGCCGCTTCGTTGCCGAGGACGCGCGGAACACCGGGCGCATTCGGATGCTGCGCGGGGTCGAACACGTCGGAGCGTTTGCCGGGCGCAGCGGCCGTCAGCGTATTGGGCGGCCCGGGCGGTGACATCGCCCGCGGGGCTGCGCCGGCGGGTATTCTGCCCTTGGAGCCGAGCTGCTGAAAGCGATACTCGGTGTCGTCTTGCATGCGCTTGAGCTGCATTTCGAGCTGCTGGTTGCGGTACTGCAATTGCTCGACGGTGCCGGTGAGCTGGCGCAAGGCGTTTTCAATGCGGTCGAGGCGGACCGCCGGACTGCTGCCATCGGCTTGCACGCTTGGCGGCTGGTCCGCTGGACGCTGATCCGCCGGGGCCTGCTGCGCCGGCGGCTCGCCGCGGCTGAACAGATTATCGAGGAAGCCGCCGGACGAGTGTCCTTCCTGCGCCACCGCACCGCCGGCCAACAGCAGAACGGTTAGCGCGGCAAGCGCCGCGGTGTGAATTCGGTGTCGTGAACGCGTCATGATGGCCAGCCCGGCAGCGGTCGATATTGATAGCATACGGCGGGCTGCGTCGAAATTGTGACTGAAAACACTGGCGCAGCCACGCATGCCTTGCTTCCGGCCGCAAATACGTCGATGCCCGGCGCATGACCGGGCATGACGGTTTTAAGCAAAGGCCGCCCGCGTTTTACGAACTGGCGCCGAGCACCGTGACCGCGCGGCGGTTCTGCGACCAGCAGGAAATGTCGTCGCACAGCGCGACCGGCCGCTCCTTGCCGTAGGAGATGGTGTGCATGCGGTTCGCCGCCACGCCGCGCGAGACCAGATAATCGCGCACGGTCTGCGCGCGGCGGGCGCCGAGCGCGAGGTTATACTCGCGCGTGCCGCGCTCGTCGGCGTGACCTTCGATGGTGAACTGACCGTAGTGGCTGTAGGTGTTGAGCCACTGTGCCTGCTTGTCGAGCGTCGCACGCGCCTGCGGCGACAGCTCGGAGGAATCGGTTTCGAAGAACACGCGGTCGCCGACATTGACCACGAAGTCCTGCTGGCTGCCGGGCGTCGCCATGCCCGCCGCATTCGCTTGCGCGTTTTCCTCCGGCTTGCTGGCGCAGGCCGAAATCGCCAGCGCCGCGGCCAGAACGGCCACCAGCCGGGCCGCGCGGACGATATGCTTCATATTGGTCATCCCGGTGCCTCCATTCTCACTCACGCGCTGACCGGTGAATTTCTTGGCGCATGATCCTTCCCGGAAACCGGTTCCCGCTTTTCGGGATCTTGCGCTCCCTCATCGTCTACCAGCACTGTGGTTAAGCGAACCTTCCATCAACCTTGATCGAACCTTGCACGGGGCCCCTAAAACTGTCGGAGCCGCGTAAACCTGTTGTGATGGTTAAGAGCCGGTGAAAATAGGGCGTTGTCAAGACAGCAGCGGCGACCAGGCCGGATCCGAGGCGTAACTCGGCGTCGGGACCTTGAGTTCGTTGCGGCCGGTGATGTCGATCGTGAACAGCGAGGGGCCGCTGCCGGGATCGCGGAAAAACATCAGCACGCGCCCGTTCGGCGCGAAGGTCGGCCCCTCATTGTGGAAGCCCTCGGTGAGGATGCGCTCGCCCGAGCCGTCCGGCTTGAGGATGCCGATGGAGAATGCGCCGCGCGCCTGGCCGGTGAAGGCGATGTAATCGCCGCGCGGCGACCACACCGGCGTCGAATGAAGGCCCTCGCCGAAACTGATGCGCTGTGCCGGGCCGCCGGTCGCCGGCATGACATAAATCTGCTGCGTGCCGCCGCGGTCGCTCTCGAAGCAGATTTGGGTGCTGTCCGGCGAATAGCAGGGCGCGGTGTCGATGGCCGGCGTATCGGTCAGTCGCGTGGTCGATTTCGATCGCAGATCCATCACGAACAGGTTGGCGTTGCCGCCCTGCTGCAGGCTCATGATCACGCGCTGGCCGTCGGGCGAAAATCGCGGGGCAAACGTCATGCCGGGAAAATTGCCGACAACCTCGCGCTGGCCGGTCTCGATGTTGAGCAGATAGACGCGCGGATCGCCCTTCCCGTAGGACATATAGGTGATCTCTTGCGTCGTCGGATTGAAGCGCGGCGTGAGCACGAGGTCGTCGCCGCGGGTGAGATAGCGCACGCCGGCGCCGTCCTGATCCATGATGGCGAGGCGCTTCACCCGCCGGTCTTTCGGGCCGGTCTCGTCGATGAACACGATGCGGCTGTCGAAATAGCCCTTCTCGCCGGTGAGCCGCTCGTAAATCGCGTCGGAGATGATGTGCGCGATGCGCCGCCAGTTGTCGGGCGTGGTGAAATACTGCTTGCCGTCGAGCTGCTGGCCGGCGAACACGTCCCACAGACGGAATTCAGCCTTCAGCCGGCCGTCGCCTTGTTTGGTGATGCGGCCGATGACCAGCGCCTGCGCATTGATGACGCGCCAGTCGGCAAAGCGCGGAACCGCGTCGGAATTGGTGATCTTCTCGGTGAACGCCTGCGGATTGATCGGCGCGAACAGCCCGCTGCGCTGGAGATTATTGCTGATGATAGCGGTGACGGCGCGCGCGGTCTCCGTCTCGGCCGGCGTGCCGGCCAGAAAGTCGGGCAGCGCAATCGGCATCGGCTGGATATTGCCTTGCGTGATGTCGAGGCGGAGCACGGCGCTTGCCGTTGACGTGGAGAGCGCAAATGCGCCCATCCCGGCACCCGACAACAGGAGCCCGCGGCGCGTCATGGGATAACGGATGCTGGGAGAAAATTGATTCATTCGAATGATTTCCGCTGTCTCAGTTTTGGCGCAACATTTCGCTCGGGGTAAATGTGATTTCCATGTCTTTCCAGGACTCGTAGGTTTCCCGTCTCAGCATCGTATAGGGCTGGCACTGGAGGATTGCGCGGCGGCCGCTTTCCGCAAACGCCGGACCGTAGGTCGAGGCCGATGCCTTCACGACATCGGGCCCGCGCTCGATCGAGCCGTCCGGGCGAAAGATGACCCGGAATACGACGAACAGGTTTTCGACGCCGGCCGCGCCGACCGGCACGTTCCAGCAATCGGTAATTCGATTTCGGAGCGCGTCAATCTCGCTTTGCGAAAGCCGGGAAGCGGCGCCGTGGGCGTATCCGAGCGAAGGCTTGTCGTTGAGTTCCTCGCCGGTGGCGGCGCTGCGCTGCGGGTCGCGCTTGTCGAGCAGCGCCGCGATCTTGTCGGCGTCGAATTTTGGCTGCTTACGCGGCGGCCGTTTCGGCGGCAGCGGTTGCGGCTGCGTCTTGGCTACCTTTTTCGGCTCGTCCTGCTTCTTGATTTTCTCGGCGATCGGATCGGGCTTCGGCAGCGGTTCCGGCAGCGGCGCCAGTTCCTTGTTCAGCGCGACTTCCTTTTTCTCGCTGACCTTCGGCTTGGTATCCTCGACCGGCTTGGGCGGCTGCTCGGCCTTCTTCTCGACCAGAGGTTTCGGCTTTTCGACCGGCTTGGGCGCGTCTTTTATGCCCTTGGTCATTTCGGAGAATTGCTTCTCGCTCACCAGGTCGACCGGCAGCGATTCCGCGGGCGTAACCTCGAAGGTCTTGCCGGAAAACGACACCAGCGCCCACAGCAGCACTGCCGCGTGCAGGCCGGTCGATATCGCTGACGCCGTCTTCATCACTGCACTTTCGAGCCCTGCTCGAATTCGGTGACCAAGGCCACCCGATGGAAACCGGCCTCCGACAGCCGTCCCATCACCCTCATCATGGTCCCGTAATCCACCTTTTTGTCGCCGCGTACATAGATGCGCGCGTCGGTGCCGCCGCGTGCTTGCGCCACCGCCTGCAGCTTCGGGATCAGATCATCCACGCCAATTTCGGCATTTTGCAGGAAAATCTGGCCTTTTTCATTAACCGAAAGGGTCAGCGGCTCCTTGTCCTGCTCGAGGCTCTTGGCCTGGGTCTGCGGCAGGTCGATCGGCACCCCGACCGTGAGCAGCGGCGCCGACACCATGAAAATAATCAGCAGCACGAGCATCACGTCCACCATCGGGGTGACGTTGATCTCGCTCATCACCTTGCGGCGGTGATGCTTCCGGCGCCCGATGACCGGCGTGCCAGCATTGGCGGCCATTAGAAAGAGATCCGGCTAGATTGAATCACGGTGCATCCCTAACATCTTGCTCGCGCATGATCTTTTCCAAATCCGGTTGCCGCTTGCCGGGATCATGCGCCGGTCCCCGACCCGCGCTCGTCGATCTGGCGCGACAGGATGGCGCCGAACTCGTCGGCAAAGCCTTCCAGCCGCTGCGCCTGCTTGTTCACGTCAGCCGCGAATTTGTTATAGAAAATGGTCGCCGGTATGGCGGCGACAAGACCGATTGCGGTGGCAAACAGCGCTTCCGCGATGCCCGGCGCCACCACCGCCAGCGAGGTGTTTTTCGAGGCGGCGATCGACTGGAAGCTGGTCATGATGCCCCACACCGTGCCGAACAGGCCGATGAAGGGACTGGCCGAGCCGACGGTGGCAAGCACCAGCAGGCGCATTTCCAGGCGCTCGACCTCGCGCGCGATGGTCACCTCCATCACCTTCTCGATCCGCATCTGCAAGCCGGCAATCGAGCGCTGGCTTCCCTCGAAGCTGCGCTTCCATTCCCGCATGGCGGCGACGAACAGCGCCGCCATCGAATGGTTCGGGCGCGAGGACAGCGAACGGTAGAGTTCATCCAGCGACTGCCCGGACCAGAACGCCTGCTCGAAGCGGTCCATGGCGCGCTTGGTGCGCGTATAGAGCACGGTCTTGTCGATCGCGATCGCCCACACCCAGATCGAGCATACCAACAACCCGATCATGACCGCCTTGACGATCCAATGGGCGTGCCAGAACAGCGTGAACAGCGAGAGGTCGGAAGAGGTGAGCGGGAGCACCGACTGTGCCACGTCGGCAGGATTCATGGGCACGTCCTTTCCGCTTGATCCGGCTTAAGTCGGTCAAACCGGTGCGGCGCACAATGTTCGGACCAAATGAGCGCGCCGCGGGGTCCCGCTCACGCGCTCAAACGCAAACCGACTGTTTCGCGAAAACCCGGATGTCCCGCCACCGGCAGGACTACGAAATCCCCGCGAAACTTGGCCAAACTAGGGCGCAGAACGGGTCTTTAGCACCCTAAACAGCGCTGATTGTGGTTAAGGATGCGTTACCGGCCGCTATTCGCCTCTCCCCGCGTGCGGCGAGAGGGAGAAATAGCAACGGCCGCCCGCCTCGGGGAAGGCGGACGGCCGCTGCTGGGGGGCAAAGCCGGAAATCTAGTTCTGCGGCGTTGCCGAACTCGGGGCGGTTACGGCGCTCGGCCATGAAGGCGTCGAACTCGGTCTTGTCCTTGGCGAAGCGCAGGCGATCGAGGAATTCGCGGAACTCTTTCTGCTCTTCCTCCAGGCGGCGCAGCGTCTCGCTGCGGTATTCGTCGAAGGCGTGATTGCCGCTTGACGGCGGGCTGCCCCAAAAGCCGCCACTCGGGCCGCTGCTGGCGCTGCCGCCGCTCATCTTGGCGCGCATCCAGTCCATCTTGCGCTGCATGCGCTCCATCTTGTGCTGCCAGCGGTCATGACCGCCATGAAATCCGCATCCCATTCTTCCGCTCCATATGGTGAAGGCGAGGACAGAGAGGCCCACTGGCCACCAGACCATGAAGCCCAAAACGATCAGCGCGATCCAGGCGGGTTTGCCGAATTCATCCAGCTTGGCGGTGAATTCATCGAGCTTCGCGGCGATTGCCATGGTGAACCTCGCGTGTGAATGTAAATAACATTTACATAACTAAAGCCGGGGCGGACCTTTGTCAAGCGCCCGTCAGTTAGGAATTGGCCGGGTCAACCGCCAGCGCTGGTCACACCGGTGGGCAGCCCCAGCCCGCGCAAATAGATCAGGAAGGCGGCTTCCAGCAGCTCCTCCGGCGGCATCGGCAGCGCGCGCCGCGCCGCATCGCCGCGCGAAAACAGCGACGCGATGCCGTGGGTGAGGCTCCAGATATGCAGCGCCACCATCAGCGCCGGCGGCCGGCCCTTGGCCGGCATCAGCGCCACCAGCTTCTCGGCGGCGCCGCGCAGCACCGCAAAGGCGCGCTCGCCCGCCTCGCGCAATTGCGGATCGGCGTCGAGCGGAACGCCGGCCTCGAACATGGCCGAGTAGTAGGCCGGCTCGTGCTTGGCGAAATGCAAGTAAGCCTTGCCCAGCCGGTCGAAGGCGGTGAACACGTCCGGCTTGCCGTCATCCCAGGCGCGCAACTGCGCCGCGGTGAACTGCTCGAAGCCGCGCCGCGCCACATCCGACAACAGTTCGTCGCGGTCGCGGAAATGCCGGTAGGGCGCCGCCGGGCTGACCCCCGCCCAGCGCGCGGCGTCGGCGAAGGTGAAGCCGGCCGGCCCCTTCTCCGCGATCAGCTCGAGCGCGGCGCGCACCAGGGCTTCCTTGAGATTGCCATGGTGATAGCCGCGTGAACCGCCGTGCCGGCCCCATTTCATGTGAATGGCATTAACATGAGTCCGGCGGGCGCGTCGATGGCGCGCCTCAAGGCTGCGCGGCGTCCTGATCCGCCTTCATGGCGATGCGCAGCGGCTTGGGGATCGGCCGGGCGCGGCCGCCGGAGACGAAGGCGACCTGCACATGCGCTTCTACCAAGAGATCGTCGCCGCGCATCACCTGCTGATGCAGCATGACGGAGGCGCCCTTCACTTCTTCCGGCGCGGTGACGATGGTGAGCACGTCGTCCATGTGCGCGGGTTTGCGGAAAGCAATGTCCATGTGGCGCACCACGAAGGAAAAGCCCGGCGCCTCGGCGGCGGCGGCCTCGAACAGCGCGCGATGGTCAGCGCCGATCAGCCGCAGATAGTTGGTGCGGCCGCGCTCCATGAAGCGCAGGTAACTCGCGTGATAGACGATGCCGGAGAAATCCGTGTCCTCGTAATAGACCCGCACCGGCTGCCGGTGCTGGCCGCTAAGGATTTCGCCGTCGAGAGAAAGATTTTGCGCGGCGGTCATCGCTGCATTTCTGGCTGATTGTCCATGCGCCCGTCTAGCACGCCGGCGATCTCAAATTCGACGGCTCATTCGGGTTAGCGCTAATTGCGGCCGAGATCCTGACGAAGCTGCTCGTAGGCGGCAAAAACAATATCCTTGCCGTACTGCCGTTCAAGCCGGCGGACGGTAAAATGGCCGCGCGCGACGGACTGGAAGTGGTCGATAAATACATAATTGACGGCAGCGCCGCCGAGCGCGCCGATGACGGGGATGGCCTGCGCCGCGGTTTTCTGGGTGACGACCACTCCGAAGCGAGAAGCGACCTGCGTCATCAAGCGCACGAGCACGGGGCTGCCTTCCTCGATGACACCTCGCTCGGCGATGAAGCGGGCCGCTTCGGTGATGGACATCGCCAGAACCCCGCGGGTGACGAAATAGCCGCTCTTGACTTCATCGTCAGTCTCGGTCCGGCCGCCGAGCCCAAGCACCGCTACGCATGAGAGGGTCGCTTCCGGGTCGGTTAAATTCTCGCCCTCGCCGCGTGCGATGTCGAGAATCGAGCGCAGGATGATGATGGTGGAGACCGGGAGTTCTACAGGCAGCGAAGCGATGCCGAACGCCCCGCCAGCCGCACCCGAGGTGACTGCCAGCGTTCTATGCAGCAACTGCGAACTTGGCTGCGGTCCCTTCCGAATGGTGAGCAGCGCGAGCTTGAAAGCGCCTTCAAGGCTCTTGGCGGTGGCTTTGGCGATGACTTGCGAGGCCTGCGCCGGCAGAGCGCGGCCGACGATGTCGACCGGCTTTCCAACCATGTTGGTAAGCCGAGCAGCCAGACTGGGATGCTCGAGCAACGCAACGGCTTCGCGCAGAGCATCGGCGTCGGCTTTGGCCAAGGACAAATGCGGGTCAACCATTCGGCGCGCTCGATGGACGACGATACCTCGTAATATCGGAACAGCGTCCGGTAACCGCAATGACGGAATGACGTTTATTGCCTGCTTGCCAAGTTCCGAAAGCGAGGATTGCGCCAACGTGGTCGGCGACCCAGCGCCGGTCCGGAACAGACGAAAGCAATCCGTGGAATCTAGTCGGTTTCCTCGCCATCGCCGAACAAGCCGAACTGGCTCGGGATCGCGTTGCGGCTCGGCGAGCCCGAGATGCTTGAAGGCATGCGAGGTCAGCAGCCGCCCGCGCGGCGTGCGCTGGATGAAGCCCTTCTGAATCAGGAACGGCTCGATGATGTCCTCGATGGCGTCGCGCGGCTCGCTCAAGGCGGCGGCCATGGTGTCGACGCCGACCGGGCCGCCGCCGTAGCTGATCGCGATGGTGGTGAGATAGCGCCGGTCCATGGCATCGAGGCCGCTGCTGTCGACCTCCAGTTCGCCGAGCGCGCGGTCGGCGATTTTGCGGTCGATCTGGCCGGCGCCGGCGACATGGGCGAAGTCGCGCACGCGGCGCAGCAGGCGGCCGGCGATGCGCGGGGTGCCGCGCGCGCGCCGCGCGATCTCGTTGGCGCCGTCGGCGGTCATGCCGATGCCGAGCACGCGGGCGCCGCGGTTGACGATCTCTTCCAGTTCGCCTTCGGAATAGAAATTCAGCCGCACCGGAATGCCGAAGCGGTCGCGCAGCGGATTGGTGAGCAGGCCCGCGCGCGTGGTCGCGCCGACCAGCGTGAAGCGGCGCGAGATCGATCTTCACCGAGCGCGCCGCCGGCCCCTCGCCGATGATGAGGTCGAGCTGGAAGTCCTCCATCGCCGGATAAAGGATTTCCTCCACCGCCGGGTTGAGCCGGTGGATCTCGTCGATGAACAGCACGTCGCGCGGCTCGAGATTGGTGAGCAGCGCGGCGAGATCGCCGGCCTTGGCGATCACCGGACCGGAGGTGGCGCGGAAATTGACGCCCAGTTCGCGCGCCACGATCTGCGCCAGCGTGGTCTTGCCTAGGCCCGGCGGACCGACGAACAGCACATGGTCGAGCGCCTCTTTACGCGCGCGCGCCGCCTCGATGAACACGGCGAGATTGGCGCGCGCCTTCTCCTGGCCGATGAATTCGCTCAAGCGCTGCGGGCGCAGCGAGACGTCGGCGTCGTCGTCGCGCTTGTCGGCGGCTACCAGGCGGCGGGGGGTATTCATTTCGCCAGCTCCCGCAAGCCCTGCCGGATCAGCGTCGCGGTGTCGGCCCCCTCGCCGGCGTTGCGCGTTGCCGCAGCAATCGCAGCGGCGGCCTGCGGCTGGCCGTAGCCGAGATTGACCAGCGCGGACACCGCATCCATCACCGGCCGGGGCGCGCGTTTCTCGTCAAGCGCGCCGGCCAGATGCACGACCGCCGGATCGACGCTCGCGAAGGCCGGCGCCTTGTCTTTGAGTTCGGTGACGATGCGCTCGGCCACCTTTGCGCCCACGCCGGGCGCGCGCGCAATCGCCGCCTTGTCGCGCATGGCCACCGCGGAGGCGAGATCGCCGACCTTCAACGTGCCGAGCACCGAGAGCGCCACCTTGGCGCCGACGCCCTGCACGGTCTGCAACAGGCGGAACCATTCGCGTTCCACGTCGCTGGCAAAGCCGAACAGCTTGATCTGGTCCTCGCGCACGTAAGTCTCGATCGACAGCGTGGCGGCTTCGCCTGGCGCCGGCAGCGAGCCAAGCGTGCGCGGCGAGCAATGCACCTGATAGCCGACGCCGCCGACGTCGAGGATGATGTAATCCGCGCCGTAGCAATCGACGATGCCCTTGAGTTTGCCGATCATCGACGGCGTCTCCGTCGTCGTCCTCTTCCCTTGCAGGGGAGGGAGTTCGCTGTGCGCGCCGCTCCTCATTGCCCAACAACCTTCAGCATCACGCTCGACCGGTGATGCGCGTGACAGACCGCGATCGCCAGCGCGTCGGCGGCGTCATCGCTTTGCGGGTCGGCTTTCGGCAGCAGCACGCCGATCATCATGCGAATTTGCGCCTTCTCGCCGTGCCCGGCGCCGACCACGGTTTTTTTCACCAGGTTGGGCGCGTATTCCGCCACCGACCAGTCCGGCCTTGGCCGGCACCAGCATGGCGATGCCGCGCGCCTGGCCGAGCTTGAGCGTCGCCACCGCGTTGGCATTGACGAAGGTCGCCTCCACCGCCGCCTCGTGCGGGCGGTACTGCTCGATCACTTTGGCCAGCCCGTCATGGATGATGACCAGCCGGTCGCCGAGCGGGGCCCGCTCGCTGGTCTCGACCGATCCGCAGGCCACGTAAATCGAGCCGGTTGCCGTCAGTCTCGATCAGGCCCCAGCCGGTGCGGCGGAGCCCGGGATCGATGCCGAGGATGCGAATCGGGTGCCTCATATCGAGGCATTGATAGCCCCGCAGCGGCTTGCCGCCTAGGCGCTCATTTTCTGCACCAGCGCGTCCGACACCTCGAAATTGGCGTAGACGTTCTGCACGTCGTCGCTTTCGTCCAGCGTTTCGATCAGCTTCAAGAGCTTCTCGCCGTTTTCGTCGTCGACCGCCACCGTGTTCTGCGGTTTCCACAACAGCGCCGCCTTGCGCGGCTCGCCGAATTTGGCTTCCAGCGCCTTGGCCACCTCGTTCAGGGTCGCCGGCGTGGTGAAGATCTGATGGCCGTCGTCGGTCGACACCACGTCCTCGGCGCCGGCCTCGACCGCCGCCTCCAGCATCTGATCGGCGCTCGCCGCCTTGGTGTCGTATTCAACCACGCCGACGCGATCGAACATGAACGACACCGCGCCGGTGGTGGCCAGGTTGCCGCCGTTCTTGGTGAAGGTGGCGCGCACTTCGCCGGCGGTGCGGTTGTGATTGTCGGTAAGCGCCTCGACGATCACCGCCACCCCGCCCGGCCCGTAACCCTCGTAGCGGATCTCGTCGTAGCTTTCGGCCTCGTTGCCCTGCGATTTCTTGATCGCGCGCTCGATATTGTCCTTCGGCATGTTCTCGGCGCGGGCGGCGATGATGGCGGCGCGCAGACGCGGATTGAACGCCGGATCGGGCATGCCGAGCTTGGCCGCCACCGTGATTTCACGCGCGAGCTTGGAAAACAGCTTGGAGCGCGCCTTATCCGCGCGCCCCTTGCGATGCATGATGTTCTTGAATTGGGAATGGCCGGCCATGACGGGACTAATACACTGATGTTGAGGACGGCGGCTATATAGGCTGGCTGGCCGGGAAAATAAACTCCGCTCCGTCTCCCGTCGCGGGCCGCGCTGCGTGCGGGCACCTCAGGGCGATGGCGGGATGAACGGCTTTATTCCCAGAATTTCGGCCGCGCTTCTTCCAGGATGCCGCCGAGGCGGACCGCAGCGACCTTGCTGGCCAGCCCGCTGGCGTCGTCGGTTTCAACAGCGATGGCGCACAACGTGGCCGGACCGTTGGCCGGCTCGAATTTCGAACCCGGCACCTTGCGCAGGAAGCGGTTGAGCGGCTCGTCCTTGTTCATGCCGATGACCGAATTCAAAATCTCCAGTCATGCCGGCATCCGACACGAAGGCCGTGCGCGCCCGGCAGAATGCGGTGATCGGCGGTCGGACAATGGGTATGGGTGCCGACCACCAGACTGACGCGGCCGTCGACAGAAAAAGCCCATGGACTGCTTCTCGCTGGTGGCCTCGCAATGCATGTCCAGCACGATAGCGTCGGCGCCGGTCGTGAGCGGGCAAGCGGCGAGTTCGCGCTCGACCGCGGCAAACGGATCGTCGAGCGGGTCCATGAAGATGCGGCCCATGGCGTTGATCACCAGCGCGCGCTTGCCGTTCTTGGTCTCGACCAGCGCGGCGCCGCGGCCGGGCGTGCCCTTGGGATAATTCGCCGGGCGGATGAGGCGCGGCGCCCGCTCGATGAACACCAGCGCCTCGCGCTGGTCCCAGGCATGATTGCCGAGCGTGACGGCGTCGGCGCCGGCGTCGATCAATTCGTTGTAGATGGTTTCGGTGATGCCGAAGCCGCCGGCGGCGTTCTCGCCGTTGATGACGACCAGGTCGAGCTTCCAGTCGGCGACCAGGCCCGGCAGGCGCTCGTTGACGATGGCTCGCCCGCAGCGGCCGACAATGTCGCCGATGAAGAGGATGCGCATGCGCTGTCAGACCCTACGGAAATCGATCACCTCGCGCTCCGTTAGCACGAGATCGAGGCGCGCGTCGCGCTCCGTAGCTGGCACCTGGGGGATTTCCTGTGCGGCATAGGCGATGCCGACGGCGACCACCTTCTTCTGCGCACGCAGCGCGTTGATGGTCATGTCGTAATAGCCGGCGCCGTAGCCGATCCGATGGCCGTGGCGGTCGAAGGCGGCGAGCGGAACGATGAGAATATCGGGTGCGACTTCGGCCGCCTCTGGCGTCGGCTCGCGGATGCCCCACGGGCCGGCCTTGAGCGGCGCGCCGAATTGCCAGGCGCGCATGATCAGCGGGCTGCCCGCGCCCGGCGATGGCCGGCAGCGCCAGTTGCGCGCCGCTATCGGCGAGCTTGCGCATCAGCGGCACCGGATTGATCTCGCTTCGCATCGGCGAGAAGCCGGCGACGATGCTGCCCGGAGCGACCGGCACCGGAAACGCACGGTCCGCGATCGCATGCGCTGCCGCCGCGCGCGCTGCCGCCGGCAAGGCGTCGCGCCGCGCCAGCGCTTCGGCGCGGAGCGCGGCCTTCATCTGTTCGGGTTCGGTTAAATCGGTCATCAACAAATGTAAAAGTGCGGAGCCGCGATGGCCGTCGGAGTGTGATCCCGGGAACCTACATAAGTAGGTGGGCGCCATATGACCGAGCCCACGAGCCCGGCCAGGGACAGCTCCCGTTAGGATCGTAAGGCCCCGGGGAATTATCTCCGTCGCGCCCCACAGCCCCGCTTGGGCAATGTAGTACTGCCCGATAGAATACGCTACTCGCCTAGGCTAGCCCGCCGCCGCACATTAACCGAGCCCGCCCGAATGACCGTTAACTACCTAATCGATATTGCCAACTCGAGCGACATTCCGGGCATCCTCGCGCTTCAGGAGCCCAATCTGCCCGACAGCGGCGGCACCCTGTCGGTGCGGCAAACCGCGGATTGGCTCAAACGCACCATGGCCGAAATGCCGGCGGTCGTCGCCCGGTGCGACAACAAAGTTGTGGGCTACACGGTGACGACGACGCTCGCCGGGAGCGCGCAGGCGGCGGTCGTCGAAGCCATGTTGCGCAGTTTTGCCGCGCCGCCGGATTGCTATTCTTTTGGCCCCGTATACGTGGCCGAGAGCGAGCGCGGGAAAGGCCTTGCCAACGCGATGTTCATGCGATTGCGGGCGGAATTGCCCGACCGGCCCGCCATGGCGTTCGTGGTGGCCGACGATCTTCCGTCGCTGAAAGCTCACCATAAGATGGGCATGCAGCGACTCGGCATCTTCACACACGACGGCATTTCCTACATTGCCTTCCGTTATTGATCGCGCCGATCAATCGCGCAAGCCAGTGCCGGTGTCGACCACCATCATGGTCGCGGTGATGAGGGCAACCTGTTTGCGGGCGCCACCGTCCTCGGCAAACACTTCGCCGAGCGTGACAACCAGCTTCTTGCCGCTGCGAACGACGCGGCCGACCGCGCGCAGCCGCTCGCCCTTGGCCGGCGCCAGCAGGTTGATCTTGAACTCGGTGGTCAGCACCGCAGCGTCGCGCGGCATCACGGAGAGCGCCGCATAGCCGCAGGCGCTGTCGGCGATGGTGGCGATTGCGCCGGCATGGATGAATTCATGCTGCTGAAGGATTTTGTCCGAGAACGGCAGCACGATCTCCACTTCGCCCGGCGCGCACGGCGGCAATCTCGGCGCCCAACGTCGTCATGATCGTCTGACGGGCGAAGCTGCCTCGAACGCGCGCCTCGATCTCCTTGCCATCCAGCATCAAAGCGCTACCCGATCGCCACGCCGTTGCCGAGCGACGCGTTGAGCTTCTTGGTGATGCCTTCGATGCGTTCGGCTGCCGAGTTGAAGGCGTTGACCACCGCGATCGATGCCGCCTTGGCGCGGTCGGCGGCGACCACGCGGGCATCCTGCAGGGCACTGGCCTCCTCCTCCAGGCGGCGGATCTTGCGCGCGGCTTCCGCCAATTCGTCCGACACCATCAGCGCCGCCATCACCGTCAGCCGGGTATCGCCGATCTCGCCGAATTTCTTGCGCAGCCCCTCGATTCGCTCGTCGAGCTCCTTGGCAAGCGCCTGCAGATGCTCCTCCTGCCCGTCCTCGCAGGCGAGGCGGAACTGGCGGCCGGCTATGCTGGCGATGACCTGGGCCACAGCATTATCCCTTGCGCATGATCTTGTCCGACCTTGCTTTGCCCGCCGAAGCGGGCTTCGCGAAGGCGGGAAACTGGTTCCCATCCCCGATCGGAGTCGAGGATATGTTTTTCGGGATCATGCGCTACTCATTGGCGTCCAGCACCGACTGGATGCTGGCAATGGCGGCGTCCAATCGCTGCGCAATCTCGTGATTGGTCAACTCCAGCCGGCGCGCGCGCGCAGCCTCGCCGTCGAGCGCGGCGGCGAGCCGGGTACGGTCGACGCCCAAGGCGTGAAGCTGGCTCGCCAGTCCCTCCTCGCTGCGGTCGGCCTCGCGCCGGCGCTCGGCCGCGGCGTCGAGCCCGTCGAGCGCAAGGGCCAGACGCTTCACCGCTTGATCGATTGCGCTTTGGTCACTCATCGCCGTTATCCGCACTCAAAAACGCTTGCGGGGGCAAAGATTTAGGCGAAGAAGCTTACGTGCTGCGCGATCGTTTCGTCAACGCTCGCCGCACGATTTACCCCGAAGTTTTCGCGCGCCTGTGCATGGCTGCCCGGCAGCCGCTCCGTCACATTGACTCAAAGTGCTTACATGCTATCCAGCCCACGCAAACAGGCCATTTCCATGAGTGCAAACGCTTCGCCGACGGCCGCCGTGGCGCCCACAGCACGCCGCGAGCAAGCGGCCGCTAGTCCTGCCATCGTCCCATGCGAGCATGGCCAATGCCATTCGCGCGCTGGCGATGGATGCGGTCGAGCAGGCGAAATCCGGCCATCCGGGCCTGCCCATGGGCGCCGCCGACGTGGCGACCGTGCTGTTCACCCGCTTCTTGAAATTCGATCCCGCCGATCCGGCCTGGCCCGACCGCGACCGCTTCGTGCTCTCTGCCGGCCACGGCTCGATGCTCATTTACGCGCTGCTCTATCTCACCGGCTATCCGGCGATGACGATCGAGCAGATCAAGCGCTTCCGCCAGCTCGGCTCCATCACGGCCGGCCACCCGGAATACGGCCACACGCCCGGCATCGAGACCACCACCGGCCCGCTCGGCCAAGGGCTTGGCCAACGCGGTCGGCATGGCGATCGCCGAGCGCCATCTCGCCGCCGAGTTCGGCGCCGATGTGGTCGATCACAAGACTTACGTGCTCGCCTCCGACGGCGACCTGATGGAAGGCATCAGCCAGGAAGCCATCGCGCTCGCCGGTCATCTGAAACTCAACAAGCTGATCGTGCTGTTCGACGACAACGGCATCTCCATCGACGGCGCATTGTCGCTCACCGACAACGTCGATCAGGTGAAACGCTTCGAAGCCGCGGGCTGGTCCGCCTCGCGCATCGACGGCCATGATCCGGCGGCCATCGCCGCGGCGCTGGAGAAGGCGCAAACGTCCGACAAGCCGGTGCTGATTGCCTGCAAGACGACGATTGGCTATGGCGCGCCGAGCAAAGCCGGCAAAGCGTCAGCGCATGGCTCGCCGCTCGGCGCCGACGAAATCAAAGGCGCACGCGAGCGCCTGGGCTGGACCTCGCCGCCGTTCGAAATTCCCGCCGATATTCTCAGCGCCTGGCGCAAAGCCGGCGAGCGCTCGAAGGGCACGCATGCCGATTGGAGCAAGCGGCTCGGTACAATCGACGCGGCAAAGCGCGCCGAATTCGAGCGCCGCATGCGCGGCGACCTGCCGAAGCCGGCATTGTCCGATGCGATCGCTGCGGTGAAGCAATCGCTCGCCGCCACGCCGAAGAACATCGCCACCCGCAACGCTTGCGAGTTCGCACTCGAAAGCCTGATCCCGGCACTGCCGGAGATGGTCGGCGGTTCGGCCGATCTCACCGGCTCCAACAACACGCGCACCAAAGCTATGAAGGCGATGAGCGCATCCGATTATTCCGGGCGCTTCATCCATTACGGCGTGCGCGAGCACGGCATGGCCGCCGCCATGAACGGCATGGCGCTGCACGGCGGCATCATTCCCTATTCCGGCACCTTCCTGGTGTTCTCGGATTATTGCCGCCCGGCGATCCGGCTCGCCGCGCTGATGGGCAAGCGGGTGATCCATGTGATGACCCACAACTCCATCGGGCTCGGCGAGGATGGCCCGACCCATCAGCCGGTCGAGCATTTGGCCGCCTTGCGCGCGATCCCCAATCTGCTGGTGTTCCGCCCCTGCGACGCGGTGGAGACGGCGGAATGCTGGGAGCTGGCGTTACAGGCGGCCAACCGCCCGAGCGTCCTTGCCTTGACCAGACAAGGCGTGCCGCAGCTCAGCCGGAATTTCCTCGACGGCAATCGCTGCGCGGCCGGCGCCTATGAGATCGCCGCGGCCGAGGGCAAGGCCGAAGTCTCGCTGTTCGCCACCGGCTCGGAAGTCGAGATCGCGGTGGAGGCGAAAAAGCTCTTGGCCGCGCGCGGCATTTCGGCGCGGGTGGTGTCGGTGCCCTGTTTCGAGCTGCTGCTGGAAGCGCCGGACGGTGGCGCGCCGCGCGGTGATCGGCGACGCACCGGTCAAGGTCGGCGTGGAAGCCGCCGTGCGCCAGGGCTGGGACGCCATTATCGGTTCCGATGGCGCCTTCGTCGGCATGACAAGTTTCGGCGCCAGCGCGCCCTATAAAGAACTTTACAAGCATTTTGGCATTACCCCCGAGGCGGTCGCCGACGCGGCTGTGCGAAAGCTCGGGAAGAGTTGACTTGGGTCAATACGCGTCGTGGCCGTTTGCGGCCATGACAAGACGAAAGAGCCGGGAGCAACTTCCATGACTATTCGCGTTGCCATCAATGGATTCGGCCGCATCGGCCGCAACGTCCTGCGCGCCATCGCCGAGGCTGGACGCAAGGACATCGAGGTCGTCGCCATCAACGATCTCGGACCGGTGGAAACCAATGCCCACCTGCTGCGCTACGACAGCGTGCACGGCCGCTTCCCCGGCGAGGTCACGGTGAAAGGCGACACCATCAGCGTCGGCAACGGCGCCATCAAGGTCACCGCCGAGCGCGATCCGACGAAGCTGCCATGGAAGGATCTCGGCATCGACATCGCGATGGAGTGCACCGGCATCTTCACCGCCAAGGACAAGGCCTCGATGCATCTGACCGCCGGCGCCAAGCGCGTGCTGGTCTCGGCGCCCGCCGACGGCGCCGATTTGACCGTGGTCTACGGCGTCAACCACGACAAGCTCTCCAAGGATCACAAGGTGGTCTCCAACGCCTCCTGCACCACCAATTGCCTGGCGCCGGTCGCCAAGGTGCTCAACGACGCCATCGGCATCGACAAGGGCTTCATGACCACGATCCACGCCTATACCGGCGATCAGCCCACGCTCGACACCCTGCACAAGGATCTCTACCGCGCCCGCGCCGCCGCGCTGTCGATGATCCCGACGTCTACCGGCGCCGCCAAGGCGGTCGGCCTGGTGCTGCCGGAACTCGCCGGCAAGCTCGACGGCGTCGCCATCCGCGTGCCGGTGCCCAACGTCTCGGTGGTCGATTTCAAGTTCGTCGCCAAACGCTCAACCAGCAAGGACGAGATCAACGGCGCGATCAAGCGCGCGGCCGAGCAGCAGCTCAAGGGAATCCTCGGCTACACCACGGCGCCCAACGTCTCCATCGATTTCAACCACGACGCCCACTCCTCGGTCTTCCACATGGACCAGACCAAGGTGATGGACGGCACGCTGGTGCGCGTGATGTCGTGGTACGACAACGAGTGGGGCTTTTCCAACCGCATGGCGGACACCGCCGTGGCGATGGGCAAGTTGATCTAAAAACCGCTCGTGCTGGGGCAGCCATGAGCGCGTTTCGCACCCTCGACCATGCCGACGTGAAGGGCAAGCGCGTGCTGGTGCGCGCCGATCTCAACGTGCCGGTGGAAAATGGCGTCGTCACCGACGCAACCCGCATTGAACGCATGGCGCCGGCGATCACCGAGATCGCCGACAAAGGCGGCAAGGTGATCCTGCTTTCGCATTTCGGACGGCCCAAGGGGCGCGACGCGAAGAACTCGCTGAAGCCTGTCGCCGCCGAGGTCGCCCACGTGCTGAAGCGGCCGGTGAAATTCGTCGACGACTGCATCGGCGAGGTGGCCGAGCGCGCGGTCGCCGCGATGAAGAATGGCGACATCGTCTGCCTGGAGAACACCCGCTTTTATCCCGGCGAGGAGAAAAACGATCCGGCCTTCGTCGCTTCGCTCGCCAAGCTCGGCGACATCTACGTCAACGACGCCTTCTCGGTGTCGCACCGCGCGCACGCCTCGACCGAAGGCTTGGCGCATGTCTTGCCGGCCTATGCCGGACGCACCCTGCAGGCCGAGTTGGAAGCGTTCGAAAAGGTGCTCGACAATCCGGCGCGCCCGCTCACGGCCATCGTCGGCGGCGCCAAGATTTCCACCAAACTCGACCTGCTCGGTCACCTGCTGAACAAAGTCGATGTGCTGATCATCGGCGGCGCCATGGCCAATACTTTTTTGCTGGCGCTCAACAAGCCCGTCGGGAAAAGCCTGGTCGAGCGCGACCTGGTCGATACCGCGCGCACGATCATGGGCGAGGCGAAAAGCGCCAAGCGCGAGATCGTGCTGCCGGTCGACGCGGTGGTGGCGGAGGAATTCGCGGCGAATGCGCCCTCGCGCGTGGTGGATGTCGATCATGTCGGCGCAAAAGACATGATCCTGGACATCGGCCCGCGCAGCGTGGAATACGCGGTTTCGGTGCTCGCCCGTTCGAAGACGCTGGTCTGGAATGGCCCGTTCGGCGCCTTCGAGATCGAGCCGTTCGACAACGGCACCGTGGAAGTGGCGGAAGCGGCGGCGGAACTGACCGAAGCCGGCAAGCTGGTGACGGTGGCCGGCGGCGGCGACACGGTGGCGGCGCTCAATGTGGCGGGCGTGGCCGACCGGCTGACTTACGTATCCACCGCCGGCGGCGCCTTCCTGGAATGGCTGGAAGGCAAGGCCTTGCCGGGGGTCGAGGTGTTGAGAGTAAAATGATTCAACCGTCATTGAGAGGGAGAGCGCGATGAATCTCGATGAACTGAACAAGGTTGCGCACGCCATGGTCGCGTCCGGCCGGGGCATCCTGGCGGCCGACGAATCCTCCGGCACCATCAAGAAGCGCTTTGACGCCATCGGCGTGGAGTTCGACCGAAGACAATCGCCGCGACTACCGCGAGATGCTGTTCCGCTCGGCCGATGGCATGAAGCACATCTCCGGCGTCATCCTCTACGACGAGACCATCTGGCAAAAGGGCAAAGACGGCACGCCGCTGGTCGAGCTGATCAAACAAGCCGGCGCCATTCCCGGCATCAAGGTCGACGAAGGCACCAAGGCGCTGCCGTTGTGCCCGGGCGAAGTGGTGACCGCCGGCCTCGACAAGCTGGCCGACCGGCTGCCGAAATATTACGAGCAGGGCGCGCGCTTCGCCAAATGGCGGGCGGTGATCGACATCGGCGCGCACATCCCGACCCACACCTGCATCTACGCCAATGCGCACGCGCTGGCGCGCTATGCCGCGCTCTGCCAGGCGGCGCAGATCGTGCCGATCGTCGAGCCGGAAGTGCTGATGGACGGCGACCACGATATCGACGCTTGCGTCAAGGTCACCGAATGGGTGCTGAAGGAGACCTTCCAGCAGCTCTACTACAACCGCGTCGCGCTCGAAGGCATGGTGCTCAAGCCCAACATGGCGGTCGCCGGCAAGAAGAGCGCGAAGAAAGCGTCCGTCGAGGAAGTCGCCGAGAAGACGGTGAAGCTGTTGAAGGCTTGCGTGCCGGGCGCGGTGCCGGGCATCGCCTTCCTATCCGGCGGGCAAAGCGACGAGGAGGCCACCGCCCACCTCGACGCCATGAACAAGATCGGCAACCTGCCGTGGCGGCTCACCTTCTCCTACGGCCGCGCGCTGCAACACGCGCCGCAGACCACCTGGAAGGGCAAAACCGAAAACGTCGCCGCCGCCCAGCGCGCCTTTTCACATCGCGCCAAGATGAACAGCCTCGCGACGCTCGGCCAATGGAAGGCCGATCTGGAAAAGAAGGCGGCGTGACTTCCCTCGCCCCGCTTGCGCGGGGAGGAAAATCCCGCCTTATTCACGACAGAGGCGGCGTCTAGTAAGATGGCTAGGGGCGGCTTCACCGCGTCCGGACGTATCTTGCGTCCGGGCCGCTTAGCGTGTCGCTCCGCCCTTGTCCCAAGCCGAGATGCAAGCCGGAATTCGGACCCACGTGCCGGCCGCACCGCGCGCGCTGCGGTTCGACATCGCCGTCTATGCCAGCCTCATCGCCGCGGCGGTTCTATTGTGGTGGCTCTGCCGCCGCCACGCCGCGCTGCTGCCGTTCTGGGCGCCGTGGGATTTCTCCGTCGTCGAATTCCTAAGCTGCTGGCTGGCGGTCTACTGGTACATCCGCGGCCTGGCGCTGACTGAGCCCGCCGAGCGGCCGTCGCTCATCCGCCACCTCGCCTTCTTCGCCGGCGTGCTTGCGATCTACGCGGTACTGGAAACGCAGTTTGAATATTTCGCCGAGCACCAGTTCTTCTTCAACCGCATCCAGCACGTGGTCATGCACCATTTCGCTCCGCTGTTGCTGGCGCTCGCCTGGCCCGGCGCGACGCTGTTGCGCGGGATGCCGGCCTGGGCGCGCCGTATCGCCTTGCATCCGGCGCTTGTCCGCGCGGTCCATGTCCTGCAGCAACCGGCGCTCGCCGCGTGCTTTTCGTCGGCACGTTCTTCTTCTGGCTGATCCCGGCGGTTCATTTCCGCGCCATGATCGACGCCCGGCTGTTCACGATCATGAACTGGACCATGGTGGTGGAGGGCATTCTGTTCTGGTGCCTGGTGCTCGACCCGCGCCCCTCGCCCCCGGCCCGCGCCTCGTTCGGCGCGCGCGCTGCGCTGGCATGGTGGTGATGTTCCCGCAGATCATCGGCGGCGCCATGATCGCCTTCAACCCGCACGATCTTTATTCCTTCTACGATCTGTGCGGCCGCATCTACCCGGACCTGGGGGCGCATTACGACCAGACCGTCGGCGGCCTCATCATCTGGATTCCGCCGGCAATGATGAGCGTGCTCGGCTTGCTCCTGGTGTTGAACGCGCTGCGGCGCGCCGAAGAAAGGAAATCGCAAAATGACGTCGCGGAATACGACAGCTCGCAACCGGGGCTCGATTCGAGCCGGTGGACGGGCGGCTAGGCTCGCGCTGGCGGCGGCACTTGCGTCGGCGTCAATCGGCGGCGCTTTGGCGGCGGCAACCGGGGTCACGATCGAAAAGCCCTGGATAAGGCTGATCATCAAGGCGCGCCCGGCCGCCGGCTATTTCACGCTGAAGAACGACGGCAATGCGCCGATCGAATTGACCGGCGCCGCCTCCACCGCCTGCGGCATGGTGATGCTGCACCAGTCAAAGGAAGTGAACGGGGTCGCGAAAATGCTGCCGGTGAAAAGCGTGACCGTGCCGGCGCACGGCTCGTTGAGTTTCGCGCCCGGCGGCTATCACCTGATGTGCATGCAGCCGCAAAGCTCGATGCAGATCGGCCACAGCGTGCCGATGACCTTGAAATTCGCCGGCGGCGGCAGCATTACCGCGCAATTTCCGGTGAAGGGCGCGGGCGGCCAATAACGCGCCCGCGTCAGAGCATCGCCAACAGCCGCCGCCACCAGCTGCTGCTGCCGGCGCCGGCGACCATCCGCCGCAGATCCTGGGTGATGGGCGCGAGCCTGGTCTTCTGCGCCGCAAGCCCGGTGAACAACAGCTTGATGTCGCCGGTACGGTTGAAGACATAGACCGCCGAACCGTGCGTCACCTCATAAGGGTGACCCGGACTTGCCGGCGTCACCGAATAGGCCACGCGATAGCGCTTGGCCAAGGTCACGAGCTGCTCCGGCGTGCCGCGCAGGCCGACGATCTGCGGTGCGAAGGCTCGCGTGTATTGCTTGAGCACCGGCAGCGTATCGCGGTTGGGATCGACGGTGACGAACAGCACGCGCACATCGTCCGCCTGTTTGCCCATACTCTTGAGCATGGTGGTGATGTTGAGCAGCGTGGTCGGGCACACGTCCGGGCAGAAGGTGTAGCCGAAATAGAGCAGGACGATCTTGCCCTTGTAGTCGGCGGCGGTGACGGTCTTGCCGTCGGAGGCGCGCGTCATGGTGAAATCGAGCGCCGGCATCGCGCCGGTCATGTCGTCCGAATTCCAGGCCCGTGCCGGCGAACCGGCAAATGCGAGCAGGGCGAACAGGGCCGCAGCGGACAATGACAAAAAACGCGTGGGCATGGCTTTAACCCCCATCAAACGGCCGCGCCCCCGTTTTTCGGCGGGCAATGAGCGAGCCGACTATGGTCATAGTGAGACGCGCGAGGTCATGGGACATCGGGGGCGCGGCATTTTCATATTCTGCAAAATAGCGCAGGCCCATCAAAATACCGTGTCATGGCAGCTATCGCGCCGCAGCCAGTAGCCAATCGCAACATTTGTGAGTACTGGATGGCCCGCTTGCTCGGGCAATGACGGCCCGCGTTTTATGACAAAGGACACGCCCCGTGATCGATCTCTACACCTGGACGACGCCCAACGGCCGCAAAGTCTCCATTGCCCTGGAAGAACTCGGCCTGCCTTACACCGTGCACGCCATCAATATCGGCAACCAGGAACAATTCGCGCCCGACTTCCTCAAAATCTCGCCCAATAATCGCATCCCGGCGATCGTCGACCGCGACAACAATCTGGCGTTGATGGAGTCCGGCGCGATCCTGATCTATCTCGCCGACAAGACCGGCAAGCTCATGCCGAAATCGGGCGAGGCGCGCTATCGCGTGATCGAATGGCTGATGTGGCAGATGGGCGGCATCGGTCCGATGCTCGGCCAGGTGCATCACTTCGTGAAATATAATCCCGGCAAGGCGCCCTATGCCGAAGAGCGCTATCTGAAGGAAGCGCACCGGCTCTACAAGGTTCTCGACACGCGATTGCAGGGGCGCGACTTCGTCGTCGACGACTATTCCATCGCCGACATCGCGATCTGGCCGTGGATCTCGCGCTTCGAATGGCAGACCATCGACATGAAGCAATACCCGAACGTCAGGCGCTGGTATGAGACCATCGCCGCGCGCCCGGCCGTGCAGAAGGGCTACAAGGTGCCGAAGGATATGGGCCCGATCCCGATGCCGACGTGAGGCAGCGCGGCGCACTCCGCTCATCCCCGCGCCAGCGGGAATCCAGCGACCCGATCGCAGCGGTGACAATTCTCGATCCCCGCTTTCGCGGGGACGAGCACTCCGATGTCAATTTTCCGCCTGATTGCGCTAGCATGCGGGGGCCATGGCTTCCCGACCCAAACAGGCCCACCCGCGCCCGGCGCCGCGTCTCTACCTGGTGACGCCGCCGCTCGCCGAGGCGCAAGCATTTTCCGCGCAACTTGCCGCGGCTTTGGCGGCCGGCGACGTCGCCGCCGTGCTGCTGCGCTTATCCGACGCGGATGAGCGCACGCAGATCAATCGCGCCAAGGCGCTTGGCCCGATCGTCCAGGACAAGGGCGCCGCGCTGCTCATCGCCGGCCATGCCGATCTGGTGGCGCGTGCCGGCGCCGACGGCGCGCATGTGACCGGCATGCCGGCGTTCACCGCCGCGCTGGAGCGGCTCAAGCCCGAACGCATCGTGGGCGTCGGCGGCCTGGCCACCCGCCACGACGCCATGGTCGCGGCCGAGGGCGGCGCCGATTACGTGATGTTCGGCGAGCCTGACGCCAGCGGCGAGCGCCCGGCCTTCGATGCGATCGCGGAGCGCGTCGCCTGGTGGGCGGAAGTGTTCGAGATCCCGTGCGTCGGCTTTGCCGCGTCGATGGACGAGATCGCGCCGCTGGTTGCCGCCGGCGCCGATTTCGTCGCGCTCGGCGATTGGCTCTGGCGCGATCCGTCCGCGATCGCGGCGACGCTCGCGCGCGCCGCCGGGCACCTGGGCCTGCCGGAGAGCGCGGCGTGAGAAGCGTGCGGCGCGGCACCCTTGTCGGGCTATGCGCGCTTGCCGTCCTGGCCGCCCCGGTCCAGGCGCAGCGTAAACGGCCGCCGCCCAAGAAGCCGCCCGCCGCACCGAGCGCCACGATCAATGCCAATGACGGCAATATCGACCTCGCCTACGGCGCCTTTCAGCGCGGCCATTATTTGACCGCGCTCGCCGAGGCCACCAAGCGTGTGCGGCAAAACGATCCCGTCGCGATGACGCTGCTCGGCGAAATCTACGCGCAAGGACTCGGCGTCGGCCGCGACGACGTCAAGGCGGCGCAATGGTACAAGCTCGCCGCCGCGCGCGGCGACCGCAACGCCATGTTCGCGCTGGCGATGTTCGATTTCCAAGGCCGCGGCGGACCGCGCGACCCGGCCGAAGCCGTCCGCATGCTGGCGGCCGCCGCCAAGCTCGGGCACGCGCCCGCCGCCTACGATCTCGGCCTGCTCTACTTGCAGGGCCGGCAGGTGCCGCAGGATTTCATGCGCGCCGCCGAACTGTTCCGGCAGGCCGCCGATGCCGGAAATGGGGACGCGCAATATGCCCTCGCCACCATGTACAAGGACGGTCAGGGCGTGCCGAAGGACGCGTTCGAGGCCGCGCGCCTTATGGGGCAGGCCTCGGTCGCCGGCAATGTCGACGCCATGGTCGAATTCGCCATCGCGCAGTTCAACGGCCAGGGCACGCCGAAGGACGAGGCCGCCGCCGCCAGGCTGTTCCTGATCGCGGCGCGCCGGGGCAGCCCGATCGCGCAGGACCGGCTGGCGCGCATCCTGATGGCCGGGCGCGGCATGCCGGCCGATGCGACCGAGGCGGTCAAATGGCACATCATCGCCAAGGCGGGCGGGGCCAGCGATTCCGTGCTCGACGTCTTCGCCGACCAGCAGACGCCGGCCGTGCGCGACGCCGCGCAAAAGGCCGCCAACAAGTGGCTGTCGACCGCCCCGCCGCGCTCTTGACGCCGCGCCTGCGCGCGGGCAGACCCCACGCGCCATGCATCACTCCGCCCTGCTCAACGTCATGATCGCCGCCGCACGCAAAACCGCGCGCGCGCTCAAGCGCGACTTCGGCGAACTGGAGAAGTTGCAGGTCTCGCTCAAAGGCCCGGCCAATTTCGTCTCGTCGGCCGACCGCCGCGCCGAGGAGACGCTGTACCAAGAACTCTCCAGGGCGCGCCCCGGTTACGGCTTTCTCGGCGAGGAAGGCGGCAAACGCGAGGGCGCCGACAAGTCGCATACCTGGATCGTCGATCCGCTCGACGGCACCACCAATTTCCTGCACGGCATTCCGCAATTCGCCATCGCGATCGCGCTCGAACGCGAGGGCAGCGTGGTCGCCGGCCTGATCTACAATCCGGCCAACGATGAAATGTTCATCGCCGAACGCGGCAAGGGCGCGTTCATGAACGAGCAGCGCATCCGCGTCGCCGGACGCAAGCGGCTCGCCGACGCCGTGATCGCCTGCGGGTTGCCGCATATCGGCCGCGGCGACCTCGATCTGGCGCGCCGGGAGACCGGCGCCATGCAGGAACACGTCGCCGGCCTGCGCCGCTTCGGCGCCGCCGCGCTCGATCTCGCCTGGGTCGCCGCCGGCCGGCTCGACGGCTATTGGGAGCGCGACATCAAGCCCTGGGACATGGCGGCAGGGCTCATTCTGGTGCGCGAGGCCGGCGGCTTCGTTTCCGATTGTGACGGCGGCGACGATATGTTCGCCAAGGGTCATATCGTCGCCGGCAACGAGGCCATCCAGAAAGAGGTGCTGCGCGTGCTGAAAGGAGCCGGTAAGGGTTGAGTCCGACCGTAATTTAAACCCAATCCGCCGATTTATGCTGGCGGACCGGCACAGCCGCTTTTTCCTTGTCACGGGTCTGTGCCATATTGGCTGGCAAATCCGGCCCGCTGTTAACATTACAAGCTCATGGCAAAAGAACTCGATCCGCTCAAACTGTCATCGCCCCGCATCTTCCTGTTGCGGATGCTGGTGTTCGTCGTGCTGGGCGGCCTGGTTGCCTTCCTGCTGTACAAGCAGATCGAAGTGGCATTCATGGCCAATCCGGGCCTGAACTCGCTGATCATCGGCGTGCTGGTCATCGGCATCATTCTCACGCTGCGCCAGGTGCTCCGCCTCTATCCGGAAATCGCCTGGGTCAACAATTTCCGCCTCGCCGATCCGGGCCTCGCGGTCGAGCGGGCGCCGGTGCTGCTGGCGCCGATGGCGGCGATCCTCGGCAGCCGCATGGGCCGCATGGCGATGTCGGCGCAATTGATGCGCGGCATTCTCGATTCGATCGCCACCCGCCTCGACGAGGCGCGCGACATCTCGCGCTACATGACCGGCCTCCTGGTGTTCCTCGGCCTGCTCGGCACCTTCTGGGGCCTGATCGAAACCGTCGGCTCGGTCGGCAATGTCATCCAGGGCCTGAAGACCGGCGGCGATGCCGGCAGCATGTTCGACTCGTTGCGCGAAGGCCTCGCCGCTCCGCTCGGCGGCATGGGCATATCGTTCTCGTCCTCGCTGTTCGGTCTCGCCGGCTCGCTGGTGCTCGGCTTCCTCGATCTGCAGTCGAGCCAGGCGCAGAACCGCTTCTACACCGAATTGGAGGACTGGCTCTCCACCACGGTGTACGACCAGGCCACCGAACCCAGCAGCGCCGGCGGCGTGCCGGTCGAGATGCGCTCGGCCATCGACCGTTTGCGCGACGCCATCAACGAGGCCGGCACCAGCCAGGGCGCCTCCACCGCCATGTCCAATCTGGCCGAGGCGATCCAGGGCCTGGTGCACCATATGCGCAGCGAGCAGCAGATGATCCGCGACTGGGTCGACAGCCAGGCCGAGCAGCAGCGCGAGATCAAGCGGCTGCTGGAAATCATGCTGCGCGAGAGAGTGGAACGGTGATCGTGTGGACGAGCGCGCTGCGCACTCATCTTCACCTCTCCCATAGGGAGAGGTCGACGCGCGAAGCGCGTCGGGTGAGGGGTTACAAACGATCGAGAATCACGTGCCCCCTCACCCCCAGCCCTCTCCCCAACGGGGAGAGGGAGTCCGGCCTTTATGTGCGGCAAGAGCCGGATATCGACGGCAAGGTAATGGAGCGCGAATAGCAATGGCGCTTGCACGAACGCGCCGCGGCGACAGCGGCATGAACTACTGGCCCGGCTTCGTCGACGCGCTGTCGACGCTGGTCCTCAGCATCATTTTCATTCTGACCGTGTTCGTGGTGGTGCAATTTTATCTGCAGCAGGAAGTCGCCGGCAAAGACACCGCGCTCACCCGCCTCAACGCGCAGATCGCCCAGCTCACCGAACTGTTGTCGATGGAGAAGACCGGCAAGGCCAATCTGCAGGACCAGCTCGCGCAACTTCAGGCAACGCTCACCACGGCCGAAAGCGACCGCGACAAATACAAAGGCCTCGCCGAGGGCGCCGGCGCCGGCGCTGCCGCCGCGCAGGGCAAGGTCTCCCAATTGTCCGGCCAGCTCGAAGGCGAGAAGAAGATTTCCGCCAGGGCGCTGGCGCAGGTCGAGATTCTCAGTCAGCAGATCGCGGCGCTGCGCCGCCAGCTCGCCGCGATCGAGGTGGCGCTCGACGCCTCCGAGAAGAAGGACAAGGAGTCGCAGAACAAGATCGCCGATCTCGGCCAGCGCCTGAACTTGGCGCTGGCGCAGAAGGTGCAGGAACTGACCAAGTACCGCTCCGACTTCTTCGGCAAGCTGCGCCAGATCCTCGGCAACCGGCCCGACGTGCGCGTGGTCGGCGACCGTTTCGTGCTGCAATCGGAACTGTTCTTCGACACCGGCAAGGCCGACCTCAAACCAGAAGCGACCGCCGAGCTCGACAAGGTCGGCAGCGCGTTGATCGAGCTGGAAAAGCAGATCCCCACCGATATCCCCTGGGTGCTGCGCGTCGACGGCCACACCGACGTGCGGCCGATCTCCTCCGGCGGCCAGTTCAAGTCGAACTGGGACCTGTCGGCGGCGCGCTCAATCGCGGTGGTGCAATATCTGATCGGCAAGGGCGTCGCGCCGCAGCGCCTGGTCGCCGCCGGCTTCGGCGAATTCCAGCCGATCGACACCGGCACCACCGAGGACGCCTACCGGAAGAACCGCCGCATCGAGTTCAAGCTGACGGAGCGGTGAGCGCAGCGATGGCGGTCTATGTCGACGAGGCGATCTGGCAGTGGCAGGGCCGCAAGTGGTGCCACTTGCTCGCCGACAGTATCGACGAGCTGCACCGGTTCGCCGCTGCACTGGGGCTCCACCGCCTCTCCTATCAGGGCCCGCCCAAGACCTCCGCGCCGCATTATGATCTGACGGCCTGGGAGCGGCGGCGCGCGATCGCGCAAGGCGCTATCATTTGCGACCGCGCCGTCATCGTCACCGTCCTCCGGCAACTCCGCAAGGAAGCCGGCAGGCGCGCCTGACGTGGCCGGCAACGCAACCTTACGCCCCTACTCCGCCGCCGACGAGGACGCGGCGATCGAGCTGTGGCGGCGTACCTGGCAGCAGCACTATCCGCAGATCGACTTCGACGCGCGCGTCGCTTGGTGGCGGCAGCGCTGGCGCAACGAGCTGGTGCCGGCGGCGCGCATCGTGCTGGCGGAAATTGACGATGTGTCTGAGTCCGCTCCGCACGCGCCACCCCACACTCCGTTCATTCCAGCGCAAGCGGGAATCCAGGGGCAACCCCACAGCCCTGAGAATTTTGGCCCTGGGTCCCCGCAAGCGCGGGGACGAACGGGTAAAATGCTCGCCGGTTTCGTCACCGTCGATCCGAAGACGATGTATCTCGACCAGATCGTGGTGGCACCTGAGAATTGGGGCTCTGGGCTAGCGTTGACGCTGCTCAACGAGGCCAAGCGAATTTCGCCGCGCGGCCTCGATCTCCTGGTCAACAAGGACAACTTCCGCGCCATCCGCTTCTACGAGAAGCACGGTTTCGTTTACGCCGGCGAAGACAAGAACCCGGTGTCGGGCAAGCCGGTGAATAGGATGACGTGGCGGGCTCGCCCAGCACCATCTTGAGGGGCGTACCGAGTGAAGTGGCCTCCGGGTCAAGGCCGCAAGCGGAGGTGCGGCTCGTGATTCGATGGGATAGGGATAGAAGCCGCGATCTCGCCCGTGTGAAACCGCCACGTCGTCCCCCGCCGTTGTGAGAGCAGAGCATTCGCCCGTCACGATTGAGAAGATCCGGTAATCGGTGCAATTCTTCGATGAAGAATTTTAACAAATAAATGGGGCGCCGATTTCCATTCTTGCGAGCTAGGCAATACCAAGGGCCTTGAGAATCGGTAGACGCTTCTCATTAAACGCGCCTGCCAATTGCGTTAACTCAGCAACGCTTTCGTCGGCCGATTCCAATCGCTTGCCGTCTTTGCCGAAGAAATTGCCCTGACTTGAAATGCTTTCCCAGGCAAACGCCACCTGCTCGGCAACGGTCTTCTTGCCAAGATGTATTGCCAGAAGGAAAAGCTGTTGAGGCCGCCCCAGCGGAATTCCAGAGCCTGTCACTGGCGAAGCGAGACAAGCAATGCTTCCGTTGTCGCGGGCCTGCTCGCAGATATACCGGTTCAACTCTGTGCAGCGCCGATGCGATTTTATTGAGACCTCCTGAGCCGGATGAACGCGATTTGTGCCCGATAGCATCAGCAACGCCAGGCGCAACTGCTGAAAACTCATATATTGTAGCTTGGCATGGCCGTTTAGCTGGCCAATCGACTTCGGCGCATAATTCTCGTCGGCTAGCACTTCGATCAATGGCCGATAAATCGTTTCCTGCAAGGTCACGTCTCCGAGCGCGCCTGTGACCTTCATCGGAATGTCATCGGGATGCATCGTGAGGATGAACGCTTGCGATTCTAGAGCTTCCATATGATTGAGACGGGAGAGCTGGCGTAGGCCTTTCACGAAGATATCGCGACGGAAATTTCTGTTGATCATATAGTCGCGCACCGATTGGCGCAGGATCGGGTGTTTAATCTCTGCGAGTAGCTTCTGCCCTTCGATACGAAGGTTCACCGCGTCAATATGATCGAGTAATGTTGCAGAGGCGGCAAATGCCAGCTTCGCTTCAAGGAGCATGCGCGCGACATCAGAAAACGCCATCAAACGCCAATCGTGTGTAAGGTATTCGTGTGAGAGGTAGCGCTTGTCTTTCTCATTCATCGCTTTCAGCGTGCCGATCGCAAGTGGAGTGTCGCGGAAATAACGCGCGCCCGCATCGACTACCTGTTGGGCAAACTTCATGCCCGCATCGAGCCTGTCCACCATGTTGGCCACATCCGAACTCGCCAAATCACCGTAAAGCTTTATCAAATGCCGCAACGGTGCTGTCGGCCCCCAACCGGGGAAGCAGTTATAGCTGATGTAGACAAGACCACCGACCCGCAACTTGCGCCTGATAATGTCAACGATAATTCGGCGATTTTCGTCGGATACCCAGCTCCAGATTCCGTGCAGCGCGATGATGTCGAACTCCGGCAAGTCCGACCTTTCCGCGAGTTCGGCAAACAAGTCATTCAAGAGTACCGCGCCCGAGCCCGAGGCATCCGCGAGAGTGCGTGCGAAGGCCGCGTAGGTCGGATTGAAGTCCGTACCCCAGAATTCACCGGGTACGGCAGCCGCATGGATATTGATCGTCACGCCCTGGCCAAAACCTAGCTCAAGATAACGGAGCGGTTTGGAGGCTGGCGGGCCCAGTCCCTCGGATAGGCACGCCAACCGTAAAATACCGGGAGCAAGCTCGGTGAAATAACCGAATATGTACTCTTCGGTGGGATAACCTTCGCGCCAATCCATTTCAGCTCCAATCCAATTCAAACGGCCCTGACGTCTGATCGCATGACCGTGATGGCTGAGAACTCGAGAAAACATCACTGAACTTATCCGGCAATAGGCTTTTGGGCATATTGTGTATTGAATTTCGCATGGTCCCAAGACCGGGATGACCGGTCTTGGCACATCACGGAAGTGGCGGCACCCGAGCGGCTCTCAACTCCGAAGCTGTGGTTTTTAGCTCCGCAATTCAAACGTCGGCGGCCCAATATTTCCCAATTTCGGAACGGCACTGATGTGGTCGCGCGTCACCTATGGATTACGTCAGAACTCGAACTTGCGCGAGTTCTGCACTGATTGAAGTAGCGCGCGCGGGGGTAACGACACCGGAATTTGCGCTCACGGCGCGCTCGCCAGTGCTTCCGCTTTTGCCGCGTCGAAGGATTTGGAATCCACCTTGAGATAGGCGAGCCTTTCCTCCGCAATCACCACGGCCTCGGCCACGCCCGGCACTTGACGCAAGCGGGCGGCGAGGCTCTCCGGCTCGCTGGCCTGGCCGTCGCCGATGGGAACCAGCCGGGTCGTCAGATAGCTTGGCTGCGCCATGGTGACCGCCGCCAGCAGCCAGAGCAGCGCCAACGCCGTCGTCAGCGCAAAAACTCCGGCACTGCCGCCGGTCTGGTGCGCCCAGCCGCCGACCACGCCGCCGACGAAAATGCCGAGAAACTGCGCGCTCGAATAAAGCCCCATGGCCGTGCCCTTGGCGTCGGGCGGCGCCGCCTTGGTGATGAGCGAGGGCAGGCTCGCCTCCATCACATTGAACCCCGAGAAGAAGACGACGAGCGCCGCCAGCAAGACGAACAGATTGCCGGCGCCGAGATAGAGCATCGCCTGACTGACCACGAGCGCGGCGACCGCGCTCGCAAATACGCCCTTCATGCGGCGGTGCTTCTCGGCCACGATGATTGCCGGCACCATGACGGCGACCGACACCAGCAGCACCGGCAGATAAATCATCCAGTCATTGTGCAGCGGCACCTTCAGCGTGCCGCGCAACAGGCCGGGCACCACCAGGAAGCTCGCCGTCAGCATGGCATGCAGCGCAAAGATTCCGAAATCGAGTCGCAACAGCTCCTTGTTCCGCAATACCGAGACAATCAATCCCGGCACGGTTTCGGCGTCGCGATGGACGCGGATCTGACGCGGTTTCGGCACGACGAATTCGGTGATCGCGATGCCGACCAGCGCCAGCCCCACCATCAGCCAGAAGATGCCGGCAACGCCGATGAAGGTCGCGATGATCGGTCCGGCCACGAGCGCGACCATGAAGGAGGCGCCGATGGTGATGCCGACCATGGCCATGGCCTTGGTGCGGTTTTCCTCCGTGGTCAGATCGGCCACCAGCGCCAGGATCACCGAGCCGACGGCGCCCGCGCCCTGCAGCACGCGGCCAAGAATGACGCCGCCGATCGAGGTGGACATGGCCGCCACCGCGCTGCCGATCGCGAACAGGATCAGCCCGAGCACGATCATGACCTTGCGTCCGACCCGGTCGGACAACAGGCCGAAGGGAATCTGCAGCAGCCCCTGGCTCAATCCGTAAATCCCCAGCGCCTCGCCGATCAGATAGGGAGTGGCACCCGAGAGGCCCTGGGCATAGGCCGCAAACACCGGATAGATCATGAACAGGCCGAGAAGCCTGACGGAAAAGACCGCCGCGAGAGACCAGGCCGCCCGGAATTCCTGTCGTTCCATGGTAACTATTCCCAACACATGAATGAGGCACGGCAACGCGACCCATCGGCCCGACCGGGACGAGCGGGCCGAACGCCGCCCCCGGCGTGGCAACGCTGGAGGCTATTCGCCAAGTTCAAGGCACTATTGTGAAGGCCGTCGCGCGTATCTCAATAAGTGGAAAATCCCCCAGCGCCGACAATGCCCCGTGGCCGTGATCCGGGTCAAATGCGGCGGCTTGCCGCTTTCGCCGGGGTCCTGTATAGAGCCGCCAAATTCAGCCCCATTCGGCGCGCGCAGGCGCCCCACGGAACCGAACCGATGAAGCAAGATCTCCACCCCGGCTACCACACCATCAAGGTGGTAATGACCGACGGCAGCGAATTCACCACCCGCTCTACCTGGGGCAAGGAGGGCGATGTCATGCATCTCGACATCGACCCGAAGTCGCACCCGGCCTGGACCGGCGGCCAGCAGCACCTGGTCGACCGCGGCGGCCGGCTGTCGCGCTTCCAGAAGAAGTTCTCCGGCTTCCTCAAGACCGAGGACAAGAAAGCCGACGAGAAGCAGGCCGACAAGAAATAGCGCGCTGGCTTACGCGTCGCCATGAAAAACCCCCGCGTCACTTGCGGGGGTTTTTGTTTTCGCCCGTCAGGAAAAAATCAAACGCTGTCGGCGCCGAACGCCGCTTTCAACAGGCCGAGCTGGCGCTCGACCGGATTGATCGCCGCGGCCTGGTCAGGTGCCACCTGATTGTGAATGGTGGCGTCGAGCCGGCGCACCTTGCTTTGCAGCTTGTGCGAGCGCTCGATCAAGTCGCGCAGGTTCGCCGGCAGCAATTCCAGATTATGCGGATCGTGGAAATCGGCGGCGGAGAGCCTGACCTTGCTTTTCTCCTTGTTGGCCTGGGCGAGCGACATCTCGCCCTCCTTCACCGCGCGATGCAACAGCAGCCAGGAGGCGAGTTGCATCAGCCGCGTGGTGAGCCGCATGCTTTCGGTGGCGTAGGCGAGACTTGCGGCGCGCGCGAGCTTCTTGGATTCCTGCCGGCCGGCGCCGTCGAGATAGGTCGCGGTTTCTTCCACCAGCGCCATGCCGTCGCGGAACAGATCGGCAAAGACTTGCGAATTGGCGAGTCGCTCGCCGAATGACACCGGCTGCAATTCGCTCGTCGACTTCTCGGACATAACGCTACGCCTCACCCGTGTCCCCGGGGCTGTTACGCGCCCCCTCTAACGACAACCATCGCTCGCCCCGGCCCGTTCTGTCCAGACCGCGGATGCGCAAACTTTGTGACATAGTTGCCGGGCAAAATTAGGAATGCCGCGATTATAATCGCCGCAGCTGTCCCGAAATGGCACAAAAAAAGAGCCGCCGTCGCCGGCGGCTCGAAGTCGATAACAGGGAGGCGTCAAACAGAGTGGACAGGAGCCACTCATGTCCATGAAAATGGACATGCTAAGTAATGATCGAGAAAGCTTACCGACCCGTTAAAAAGTTTGCAGCAATGCCGATATTTTTGAGCGACGAATCCGTCATCCCGACGGGGCCGCAAACGAACCTCAACGGGTGACGGAATTCAGCGTTTAAAAAATTGATCGGCGGCCGAGCGCGAGGCGCGCTTTTGCGCCATGTCGGCTTCGAGCCGGTTGATCTCATCGTGCAAGAGCTGCACGCGCAGGCCGAGCTCCTCGACCGAGAGCAGGCTCAAGTCCTGCCCGATCTCGTGCGCGATCTTTTTCTTCGGCTTGTCGTCTTCGTCGATCGCCGCCATGGATTTTTCTCCAACCGCAAATCTAGCCGCGCCGCGTTGGGTTGTCACATCGGCAAGGCCCGCCTAAACAGTGGCCCTGCCCTTAAAAGACGCGAGGAATCCATGACCGTAAGTCCCGCCCGCATGACCGCCATCGGCATCAAGGCCCCCGGCGGGCCGGAAATGCTGGTGCCCGAGCAACGCGAGGTTCCCAACCCAGGCGCGGGCGAGATCCTGGTGCAGGTCAGGGCCGCCGGCGTCAACCGGCCCGACGTGATGCAGCGGCAGGGTCTCTATCCACCGCCGCCGGGCGCGCCGGATATTCCGGGGCTCGAGATCGCGGGCGAAGTCGTGGCGCTGGGCGTCGGCGTCAAGCGCTGGAAACCCGGCGACCGCGTGATGGCCTTGGTGGTTGGCGGCGGCTACGCCGAATACTGCCTCGCGCATGAAAGCCACGCGCTGCCGGTGAACGGACTGTCGATGGTGGAAGCGGCCGCGGTGCCGGAAACCTTCTTCACCGTCTGGCACAACATGGTGGAACGCGGCGGCCTCAAAAGCGGCGAAACCTTTCTGGTCCACGGCGGCACCTCCGGCATCGGCACCACTGCCATCCAACTCGCCAAGGCGCTGGGCGCGAAAGTCATCACCACCGCCGGCTCGGCGGAAAAATGCGAAGCCTGCCGTACGCTCGGCGCCGACCTCGCCATTAACTATAAAACCGAGGACTTCGTCGCCGCCACCAAGGCGGCCACCGGCAACAAGGGCGCCGACCTTATACTGGACATGGTCGGCGGCGATTACATCGGACGCAATTACGAAGCAGCCAGCGTGGAGGGGCGCATCGTGCAGATCGCATTCCAGGGCGGGCCAAAGGCGGAAGTCAATTTCATGCGCCTGATGCTCAAGCGGCTGCATCACACCGGCTCGACCCTGCGCTCGCGCTCGGTCGCCGACAAGGGCGCGATCGCGCGCGCGGTCGAGGACAATGCGCTGCCGCTGATCGCTTCGGGCAAGGTCAAGCCGGTGATCTACAAGACCTTCCCGCTCGCTGAAGCCGCCGCCGCTCATGCGCTGATGGAAACCAGCAGCCATATCGGCAAAATCGTGCTAACCCTTTGAACGCATGGCCGCTTCTCTTGCCCGCCGGGAGCTGAATCGGTACTCCTGGCAGGCGCACAATGGACGCCAAAGCCGCGAAATCGGCGCAATATCGCGCCTAAACTAAGCAGGGTGAATTTGATTGCAGATTTTCACCAGCGGCGGGGCTGCCTCAGCACGATGACCGGCACCGCTGTGGGATTTGGATTGGTGTTAAAGCGCTGCGTGACGGCCGCCGTGCTCGCCGCTGCGCTGCTGGCGACGTCTGCGGCGCGCGCCGTCGAAGCGGTCAATGTGCGACTCGACGTCCCGGCCATCGATCTCACCGCCGCCACCGAACTGCAAAAGACCGAAGGCAACCGCACCCAGGTTTCCACCGCGCCCGGCCCCGATGGCATCGTGCGCCGCATCGAGGTGCGCGCGCGCGAACACAACAACAGATGGGCGGTGTTCGCGCTCGCCAATAGCAGCGACGAGCAGATCGACCGGCTGATCGTCGTGCCGCATTACCGCATGGTCGGCTCCGGCCTGTTCTGGCCCGACCTCGGGCTCTCGCGCATTGCCTCCATCACGCCCAGTTCCGGCGACCGCCCGGTGCGGCAGGAGAGCACGACCGCCGATATCTTCCGCGTCACGCTCGATCCCGGCACCGTCATCACCTTCGTCGCCGAATTGCGCTCCGACAAGCTGCCACAGATTTATTTGTGGGAGCCGGATGCCTACAAGGACAAGGTCAATTCCTTCACCTTGTATTACGGCATCGTCATCGGCATCGCCGGCCTGCTGGCGCTGTTCCTCACCATCCTGTTCGTGGTGAAAGGCTCAGTGATGTTCCCGGCCGCCGCCGCGCTCGGCTGGGCGGTGCTGATCTATATCGGCATCGACTTCGGATTCTGGGGCAAGGTGTTCGACATGTCGGCCGGCGCCGAACGCGTGTGGCGCGCCTGCGGCGAGGCAATCCTGTCGGCGACCTTGCTGGTGTTCCTGTTCGCCTATTTGAATCTGTCGCGCTGGCATGTGCGCTATGCCCACATCACCATCGCCTGGCTCGCCGCGCTCGCCGCCCTGGTCGCGGTGGCGGTGTTCGATCCGGCCGTCGCCTCCGGCATCGCGCGCATGTCGCTTGCCGGCATCGCGGTGTTCGGGCTGGCGCTGGTGATCTATCTGTCCACCCATGGCTTCGACCGCGCGGTGCTGCTGATCCCGACCTGGCTGCTGCTGGTGGCGTGGACCGGCGCCGCGGGACTTGCCGTCACTGGCGCCGTCACCAACGACATTATCGGCCCGGCGCTGCTCGGCGGCCTGGTGCTGATCGTGATGCTGATCGGCTTCACGGTGATGCAGCACGCCTTCGCCGGCGGCATCACCCACGGCATCGTTTCCGACGTCGAAAGACGCGCTCTCGCGCTCACCGGCGCCGGCGATTTGATCTGGGACTGGGATGTCTCCGCCGACAAAGTCTACACCAGCCCGGAAACCGAACAGCTGCTCGGGCTCAAGCGCGGCACGCTGGAAGGGCCGGCGGCAACATGGCTCGACGTGCTGCATCCGCTCGACCGCGACCGCTTCCGCGCTTCGCTCGACAGCGCCCTGGAACAGCGGCGCGGACGCCTCAGTCAAGGTTTCCGGCTGCGCGCGGCCGACGGCCATTACCTGTGGTTTTCGCTCAAAGCGCGGCCGGTAGTCGGTTCCGACGGCGAAGTGGTGCGGCTGGTCGGCACGCTCACCGATGTCAGCGACTTCAAGAAAGCCGAGGAGCGATTGCTGTTCGACGCGGTGCACGACAACCTCACCGGCCTGCCCAACCGCGAATTGTTCATCGACCGCATGGAAGCCGCCTTCGCTTTCGCCCGCTCCGATCCGCAGATCCGGCCGTCGGTGCTGGTGATCGATCTCGACCGCTTCAAGCAGGTCAACAATTCCGTCGGCATCGCGGTCGGCGATTCCATCCTGCTCACCATCGCGCGCCGGCTCGCCCGCCTGCTCAAGCCGCAGGATACGCTGGCGCGGCTGTCCGGCGACCAGTTCGCCCTGATCCTGCTGTCGGAGCGCGAGCCGGCACGCATCGTGGCCTTCGCCGAAGCGCTGCGGCGCACCTTACGCGCGCCAATCGGCTTCAACGAACGCGAGATTTTCATCACCGCATCGATCGGCATGGCGCTGGCCGAAAGCCAGCCGCAACGCACCGATGAAGTGCTCAAGGATGCCGAGCTCGCGATGTATCACGCCAAGCGGATCGGCGGCGACCGCATCGAAATTTTCAAGCCGGCCATGCGTGCGCGCAAGACCGACCGGCTGACCTTGGAATCGGAATTGCGCCGTGCCATCGAGCGCGAAGAGATCAAAGTGCTTTACCAGCCGATCGTGCGGCTGGAGGATCGCGCCATTGCCGGCTTCGAGGCGCTGGCGCGCTGGGACCATCCCAAGCTCGGCCGCCTGTCGCCGCTGGAATTCATCACGATTGCCGAGGAAATCGGCCTGATCGTCGACCTCGGCCTGTTCGTGCTCGAACGCACCGCGCGCCAGCTCGCCGTCTGGCAGGCCGCCAGCCGCGCGCGCGAGCCGATATTTGCCAGCGTCAACGTGTCGTCACGGCAATTGCTGCGCCACGACCTGATCCAGGACCTGCGCAGCGTGCTGTCGCGTTCGGTGCTGGCGCGCGGCACCTTCAAGCTGGAAATCACCGAATCGCTGGTCATGGAAAATCCCGAACATGCGGCGCAGATGCTCACCCGCATCAAGGAACTCGGCGCAGGGCTATCGCTCGACGATTTCGGCACCGGGCATTCCTCGCTCGCCTATCTGCAGCGCTTCCCGTTCGACACCATCAAGATCGATCAGTCGTTCGTGCGCACCACCGCGCGCGGCACGCGGCCGGTGATCCTGCGCTCGATCATCGCGCTCGCGCACGATCTCGGCATGGATGTGGTGGCGGAAGGCGCGGAAACCGATTCCGACGCGGTCGAGCTCTACCAGCTCGGTTGCGAATACGCGCAAGGGTTCACCTTCGGCGAGCCGATGAGCGCGCAGGCGGCCAGCGGCTTGCTCGCCAGCGACCGGATGGAAGTCGCGCGTTAGATTTTAGGCGTGGCCGGAGTCGCTCGACAGCATGCCGAGATCGATGCCGATTTTGCGCATCGCCTTTTCGTATTTGCCGTCGGTGTCGGTGCCGAAGATCAATTCGGGATCGGCCGCGCAATGCAGCCAGCCATTCTGCTGGATTTCGTTTTCGAGCTGCCCGGGCGCCCAGCCGGCATAGCCGAGCGCGAGGATGGCGTTTTCCGGTCCATTGCCGCGCGCGATCGCCTTGAGGATGTCGAGCGTGGCGGTGAGGCAGATGCCTTCGTCAATCGGCAGCGTCGAGTTCTCAATGAAGAAATCGGCCGAGTGCAGCACGAAGCCGCGCCCGGTTTCCACCGGCCCGCCCTTGAGCACCTTGACGTCTTCCGCCTGCACCGGCAATTCGATGCGCTCGGTTGCCGGGATCACCTCGAGCTGCACCAGCAGATCGGGAAATTTGATATTGCCGGCCGGCTGGTTGACGATGATGCCCATGGCGCCTTCGCTGGAATGCGCGCAGACATAGATCACGGCGCGCTCGAACCGCTCGTCGTTCATCGCCGGCATCGCGATCAGCATCTGACCGTCGAGGTAGCCGCGCGCCGACGGCTTGCCGGCTGACTTGCGTGGAAGCTTCATGCTGAAAGGTTACCCAATCGGTCAATTTTTGCAAACAACGCCAGTTGCGGAAAGTTCAGTCACCCACCGTCATATTCAACCCGGCAATTGTGGCGAAATCGCCACGCTGCCGCTATCTTGTTCACCCTATGCTCACAATGAATTCAGTGGCGAAGTAGACCGTTACCGTTTAAATCGAGCGTCATGAAAATTATGAACAACCGATTGCGTGTGACATTGGCCGCCTGCGGCATTGCGACACTGCTTGGCGCCCCGGCGCGCGCCGCCGACGCATCGCCCTGGGTCGAGGATCTCAATTCTGCAATTCGCCTGATCGCCGGCGCCAACAAGAGCGGCGCCGAAAACCTGCGCGCCGGTATCGAACTCAAGATGCAGCCGGGCTGGCATACCTATTGGCGCTATCCCGGCGACTCCGGCGTGCCGCCGCGATTCGATTTTTCCGGCTCGGACAATGTCGCCGCCGTAAAGGTGTTCTATCCGGCGCCGCATGCCTTCACCGACGAGGCCGGCACCACCATCGGCTACAAGGACAACGTGATCTTTCCATTGCGCGTCGTGCCGCGCGACCAGAGCAAGCCGGTGACGCTCCGGCTCAAGCTCGATTACGCGGTATGCGCGAAGCTGTGCATGCCGGTCGAGGCGAGCGCGCAGTTGACGCTCGATCGCGCGGGCGGCGCGGACAATGCCGCGCTGGTCGCGGCCGAGGCGCATGTGCCGCAACCGGTTTCCGCCGCCGAGGCCGGATTGACCGCGCGCCGCGCCAATAACGACAAGCGCAAGCCGCTGGTGTTCGTCGATCTCGCGGCGCCCACCGGCCAGCCCGTCGAATTATTCGTCGAGGGGCCGACGCCGGAATGGGCGCTGCCCATCCCGAAACCCGCGCCCGGCGCGCCGGCCGGCCACCAGCATTTCGGTTTCGAGCTGGACGGGTTGCCGCCCGGCGTCGATCCCAAGGGCCCGTTCGAGCTCACCTTCACGATCGTTCGTGGCGGCCACGCGACCGAGGTCAAGACTCATCTCGACTAAGCGGGCGTAAGCGCGCTATTTTGCGCGTCCGCCATTCGGCAAAACAGCACGCAAGAGGAAACCCATGACTATCAAGGTCGGCGACCGTCTGCCCAACGCCACGTTCCGCGTGACGACCGCGGAGGGGCCCAACAAGCCGAAAACCACGGACGATATCTTCAAGGGCAAAAAGGTCGCGCTGTTCGCGGTGCCCGGCGCCTTCACGCCGACCTGCAACAACCTGCATATCCCGAGCTTCCTCAACAATGTCGATGCCTTCAAGGCGAAGGGCGTTGCCACCATCGCGGTGACCGGCGTCAACGACGCCTTCGTGATGGACGCCTGGATGAAGGCGACCGGCGCCACCGGCAAGATCGAGTTTCTCGCCGACGGCAATGGCGAATTCGCCAAGGCCATCGACATGGACTTCGACGGCTCCGGCAACGGGCTCGGCATCCGTTCCAAGCGTTATTCGATGCTGGTCGACGATGGCGTGGTGAAGACGTTCAATATCGAGGACGCGCCCGGCAAGTGCGACATCTCCGGCGGCGACGCGCTGCTGAAGCAGATTTGAATTTCGCCATCCCGCGACATCTGCGTTCAGCGCCGCGCACGCCGGGAATCCAGAACCGTATCCGAATTTGCATCTGGATTCCGGCATTCGCGGCTACGACACGCGTCCTGGAACTGACTATTTCGACTTTCATCGCCCCGACCGCGCCGGCGCGCGCGGCGATAAGACCGGCACGCGCGAGCTGATCGGCGCGCTCGTTCATGGCGTGGCCGGCGTGGCCTTTGACCCAGTGCCAGCGCACCTGATGGCGCTTGAGCGCTTCATCGAGCCGCTTCCACAGATCGACATTCTTCACCGGCTTCTTGTCGGCGGTGCGCCAGCCGTTTTTCTTCCAGCCATTGATCCAGGCGGTGATGCCGCCGCGCATATATTCGCTGTCGGTGTAGAGATCGACCGCGCAGGGACGTTTCAGCGCTTCCAGCGCCGAAATCGCCGCCATCAACTCCATGCGGTTGTTGGTGGTGTGCGGCTCGCCGCCGTTCAATTCCTTCTCGTGGTCGCCGAAGGTCAGGATCGCGCCCCAGCCGCCCGGGCCCGGATTGCCCGAACAGGCGCCATCGGTATGGATGGTGACGCGCATGCTCGCTCACGTGTTCAATGCCGTAGTCGCTCACGCTCTTCACCGACTGGTGGAAGCGCAGCTTGCGGAAATATTCCAGCGGGTCCTTCGGCTTAACCAGCGCGCCATCCGGCACCGCCAGCCAGTCCACCAGCCGGGTCAGCAGAAAGCGCATGGCCGCGCCGCGCGCCAGCATCGGCAGCGCCGCGCGCTCGGCCGCCGTGAGCGCGCGCACTTTCGCATAGGCCTTGAGCAGCGCGCGGCCCTTGGTGACGTTGTAGGAATGATCCGACTCGAAGCACCAGGCGTTGAGGCAAATCGCAACGTCATAGGCGAGCGTATCGGTGCAGGCGAAATAGAAATCGATCAGACCGGACAGTTTGTCGCCGAGGAAAAACACGTTGTCGGGGAACAGATCGGCGTGGATCACGCCGTCGGGCAGATCGCGCGGCCAGGATTTATCGAGCGCGTCGAGCTCCTTGGCGATCTCCGCGCACAGCCCGGGCCGCACGCTGTCGCCGCGATCCTTGGCGTGCTCGTAGAGGACGCGCCAACTCTCGATCGACAGCGCGTTTGAGCGTCGCATCTTGAAATCGGCGCCGGCGAGATGCAGGCCGGCCAGCGCCTCGCCGACCGCCGCGCAATGGCCGGCGTTCGGGCGGCGGATCCATAAGCCGTCGAGAAAGGTGACGATCGCCGCCGGCCGGCCGGCAATCTTGCCGAGCACGCCGCCCTGTTTGTTCTTCACCGGCTGCGGGCAGGTGATGCCGCGCGCCGCGAGATGCTCCATCAGCGCGAGGAAGAACGGCAGGTCGGCCGCGGCCACGCGTTTTTCGTACAGCGTGAGAATGAAATTGCCGGCGTCGGTGTGCACCAGAAAATTCGAATTCTCCACGCCCTCGGCGATGCCCTTGTAGGAGAGCAGTTCGCCGATCTCGTAACGGCTGAGAAATTCGGTCAGATCGTCGGCGGTGACGTCGGTATAGACGGCCATGAACGCGTCACTCCGCCGCCTGGCTCTCGCGCAGCGGGCGGGGCAGCGGAAAGAACACGCCCTCCTCGGCGGCGGAGACGGTCTCGACGCTGACCGCGTAGCGCTGCGCGAAGGCCTCGATGATCTCCTCGACCAGCACTTCCGGCGCCGAGGCGCCGGCGGTGATGCCGAGCCGCGCGATGGCGCCGAATTCATTCCAGTCGATGTCGGCGGCGCGCTGCACCAGCGCGGCGCGCGGACAGCCCGCGCGCTCGGCGACTTCCTTGAGCCGCTGCGAATTCGACGAGTTCGGCGCGCCGACCACGATCATGGCGTCGACCACGGGCGCCACGCGCTTGACCGCTTCCTGCCGGTTGGTGGTGGCGTAGCAGATGTCTTCCTTGTGCGGCCCGACGATGTCCGGAAAGCGCGCCTTGAGCTGATCGACGATCGCCGCGGTGTCGTGCACCGACAGCGTGGTCTGCGTCACATACGCGAGTTGATCGGCGTCGCGCGGGGTGAAATTTTGCGCATCGGCCAAAGTTTCGATCAGCGTCACGCCGCCGGCGGGGAAGCTGGCCCATGGTGCCGATCACTTCCGGATGGCCGGCATGCCCGATCAGCACGATCTGCCGCCCGCGCCGTTGATGAATTTCCGCCTCGCGATGCACCTTGGTCACCAGCGGACAGGTGGCGTCGAGCGCGAACAGATGGCGGCGCGCCGCCTCCTCGGGGACGCTGTTCGGCACGCCATGGGCGGAGAAGATCACCGGCGCGCGGGTATCGGGCACCTCGTCGAGTTCCTCGACGAAAATGGCGCCCTTGGCGCGCAGGCTCTCGACCACGTAGCGGTTGTGCACGATTTCGTGGCGCACATAGACCGGCGGCCCGTAAATCGTGAGCGCGCGCTCCACCGATTCGATGGCGCGCACCACGCCGGCGCAGAAGCCGCGCGGCGAGCACAGCAGCACCTTGAGGGCGGGCTTTTCGGGGGCGATGGCCATAATGTCCTCGAAATCGCGCCGATTTTTCGCGAATTTCAAGCCCCGACATGGGCCGCGCCGCCCCGCCCTGTCAAGCCGGGGCGGTTGCATGGGCCCGACCCAGACCCTATATTCCGGCCACTTTCCGATCATCATCGATGATCTGGTGCTTCGCCCGGCGGGCGGGCGAAGCGTAGAGGAGATATTGCCATGGCGACCCCAGCACCATTGATGCCGAAGGCGACCGCCGTCTGGCTGTTGGACAATACCGCGCTGTCGTTCGACCAGATCGCCGAATTCTGCAAGCTGCATCCGCTGGAAGTGAAGGCGATCGCCGACGGCGACGCCGCCCAGGGCATCAAGGGCCTCGATCCGATCCAGACCGGGCAACTTACGCGCGAGCAGATCACCGCGGCGGAAGCCAATCCCGAAATCCACCTGAGCTCTCGCCAAACAGAACGTCTCGATTCCGCAGCCCGATCGCGGCTCCAAGAAGGGCCCGCGCTATACGCCGGTGTCGCGCCGGCAGGACCGGCCGAACGCCATCCTGTGGCTGGTGCGCAATCATCCCGAGCTGAAGGACAGCGCCATCATGCGGCTGGTCGGCACCACCAAGTCGACGATCGCGGCGATCCGCGACCGCACCCATTGGAACGCGGCCGCGCTTGCGCCGATGGACCCGGTGACGCTCGGCCTGTGCTCGCAGATCGACCTCGATTTCGAGGTCAACCGCGCCAACAAGGAAAAGCCGGCGCCGGCCGCGACCGGCGCGACCTTGCTGCCCGCCGCGGAAACGACCGCGCGCAAGGAGGCGGAAGTCGCCGCCGCCGCTGCGGCCGAAGCCGAGAAGCAGCCGGGCGGCAGCGACCTCGACGTTTCCGCCGTGTTCGCCAAGCTCAAGCAGCTCGGCGGCAAGGGCGAGAAGGAAGAGGAATAATTTTTCCGTTCGTGCCCGCGCAAGCGGGCACCCAATCCCTTTGTTCTTTGCAGCCAAAATGCTGGGTCCCCGCTTGCGCGGAGACGAACGGCATACATTCAACTCAATACCCCCTCGTTCCCTCGATCGCGGCGATGTAGCGCGCGATCGATCTTTGCAGCACCCCCTTTGCGTCCGCCGCAATCACGCGGTCGAAATAGTGGCCGTAGATCGTCTCGAACGCGAACGGCTCGACCGCCTGCCCAATTCGCTCGACTTCTTGGCGCGACAGCGGAATGAAATTCGGATAGCTGCGCATGAAGGAGAGCCACTTGCGGTCGGTGGCGACGGCGAGAATGTCGCCCGAGCAGATGACGCCGCGGCCGCCCGCGCCGCCCGCCCAATGCAGCACGCTGCCGCCTTCGAAATGCCCGCCGCAGCGGATCAGCGTGACGCCTTCCCATAAGGGAAACGTGTCGCCTTCCCACAGATAGATCGCCGGATCCGGCCGCATGATCCACGCCTTGTCGGCGGCGTTGAGATGGATGTGGCAGTCGAAGTTCTGCGCCCATTCCACCATGGTGGTGTAAAAATGCGGGTGCGAGATGGCGATCGCCTGAATGCCGCCGAGGCCCTTGATCGCGGTGATGGTCGCGGCATCGAGCGTCGCGACGCAATCCCACAGCACGTTGCCACCGGCGGTGCGCAACAACAGCGCGCGCTGGCCGATGGCGAAGCCCGCGCCGATGCCGATGATACCCGGCTCGTATTCGCGCAAAGCATTCAGGTGGCTTTGCGATAGCGCCGCGAGCGTTGTCCAGCTCTGCCCGCGCGGCGGCACATATTGCCGCTCCTCCTCGCAGATCAGGCAGCGCGCCGGCGGCTGCTCGCTTTCGGCATATTGCATGCCGCAGGCGGTGCAGATGAAGTGAGGCATGAGGTTTTCCTTTGGCTGTGCCGCACATTGTGTTTGCGTGAAATAGAAATTGCAAAGAGCTTACGATGCTCTCTCCGTTCGGAGCCCGCGCAAGCGGGCATCCAGTCCTTTTGTTGAGACGCCAAAGCGCTGGTCGCGCGGCTCCGCGGGATGACGGAAACGGAAAAATGCGACGTGCGCCATCGCCCGTATTCTTTGCCGGCGCCGGGTGCGCCGTAATTCGACCCCCGCCGTCGGCGGGGCCTTCTTTTGCCCCCGCAAAAAAGCGAGGGGAATGGAGCGCCGGGTGGCGCAACCATTGTTTTAGTGCCGCGTTCCCTTTTGGAGAACGCGGGCGCCTCTCGGCGCTCCACCCGGACCAGCTTGCGCCGTCCGGGCTTATTTGCGGCGATTTCTGTCCCCGGGGCCGTAACTTCCGGGCGCGGACCCGGGCGGCTTTCGGCCAACCCGATCCGGGCAGCTTTCGCCGCCCTTCGTCCGCGCCGCGTCCAGCCCATCGAAGGCAGTCCCCCGTAGTAGGGACGGACGGCGACCCGGGGCCTCCCGAGTGCAGGCTTGCGAAGCCTGCCCGCGGGCGCCACCCCTGCCCCACTTCAAGAACGCCTCTAGAAGCGCCCCTCGTTGGACAGGTGAGAGCATGCTGGCGGAGGATTTGGGCGGAATTATGATTTTATTCCTAGTTCGGCTTGCCGCTCTTTGCGCGTGCGCGGCGCCGCGCCAGCAGCGCCATTGATCCTTTCCATGAGCAAAAATGATGCACCGCAATATTCCATCAACCATTTGTAGCACTGGCACAATTTAATGTGATTGCGAGGTCTCTTGTGCGCCGCAATAGGGTGGCTATCTGCCCCCGACAAGCGACGGAAGCAGGAGACCCACAATGAAAACGTCCAAAGCAAAATTTCTTTCAGCCGCCGTCATCGCGGCAGCCTTGATCGCCACGGTGGCCGTTGCCCGCACCGTGCACACGCACGTGGCCGCGGCCGGCGCGCAGCCCGCGCACACCAGCGCCATGGGCTGCGGCCCGCAACGACACGATGGCGTCCCCGCCGCACGGCATTCTCGCTTGCGGCATGGCGATCAATTCGGATTGCGAAAAGCTCGGGTCAGATGCTGCCGATGTGAGGCGGCGGAATGACGGTGCTCGCGAAGGCGGGCGATCTGAGACAATCATCGAAGCCGGCGGCGAAAAGTTGAACGGCTGAAGCGCGTGAGGCGGCTCCTTGGAGCCGCCTCTTGCGTTTGTGGGGAACGAGCGTCGCGCGTGCCCCGCGTCGAGATCGGTCCAAGAAGCGCCGCCCAATGGGCAGGTATTGGAGTATCGTCCTGTCAAGCGGCGGCGTGGGTCAGCTTGGATGGACGTCCTCATTTGCCGCTGGCAGGGTCGCGCGACCATCGCCATATAGGGGCATGAGCAAATCCCCTCGCGTCAATTTCGTCCCAAGCGGATCGCCGAAGGCGACTGGCAGATCGAGGCCCACTGCCCCGGCGAGGACGTCCGCATCATTTCCGGCCTGACCAGCAAGGCCGACATCGACGATTGGATGAATGGCGCCCGCAAGATCGCGTGGCTCCGATCGCAAGGTTATGCGAAATAATGAGGTCGCCGCCGGCCGCGGCTCACGCCCCCTAGTACAGATGCGGCAGCTCGATGCCAAACGCGCTTCTGAAAATGGCGACGACGATTCCGTAGAGAAACACCAGAATCGTTCCGACGATGGCAACGGCGACGACAACGCCGACAATCAGAAAAAATACGATTGCAACGATTGCAAAAGGATTCCTGTTGGCCATCGCGCCACTATGCGGGCCGTTCGCGCAAAGCCGCCAGGGGATTAAGCCGTGGGCTCGGCGCGAAGCTTGTAACCGGACGCCGCGAATTGCCTATTCGGTTGCGCCCTAGCCCACCCCACACTCGCTTGACCGGCCTCATGGTGAGGAGCGTCGCGAAGCAACGCGTCTCGAACCATGGGGCCGCCCCATCCTTCGAGGACGGGCGCTATGCGCCCTCCTCAGGATGAGGGCGGGTAAAGAGCTTGCGTGTTGTCTTGTAGGGGGCTAAGCGAAGCAAGCCCACCATTTTAAGCTGTGGGCTCGGCGCTTCGCGTCTTTGCCCACCCTACGCTTGCTAAAAGTCGAATTCCTCGACAGGCCCTGGCCCTGTATTTGAACGCGATAACTCTGACAGTACTCGGATGTATCCACCAACTGCCATTAAAAAGCGGCCCCTTGAATTACTAAAATTCAAGTCATCCAACTTCTCTTCCATCTTCTCCGCAGCATCAATGACCATTTTGACAACCGGCATTGCGTGAAGCCCCACATTCTCGCTCTAATTTGCTTATTACGAAACGTAATACTCTGTGCCGCGTGAGCAAATGCATTTCGAACTTCGTTGATCGCCTCCAGGTCATGTTTGGTTTTTCTACCGATAAGCCCAAGTGCATACGCAATACGAATTTTTGCTGAGCAAGTTGCGAGGGGAGCAGATCCGACAAATAATCTTTCGCGGATATCGGCTGATAACGGGCGGCGCATCTTCTTCAAGATGAGCCGTTCGAGGCCATGCTCCAACAAAGTTCCTGCAACAATGGCACAAGATCGGTCGTCGAGATTAAGAAGGCCTCGCATTGTTGTTGGCATCTCTCTTTCCGAGAGACGTTTGCGGCTAATCTTTTTCAGTGAACCAGGAGCCATCTAACAACTATTTATAGAAACTCTCATAGCTTTACGAGGCAAACATCGCAGCCGATAGTCTAGCTAGGCTCCCCCACCCCATGCCCCTTCAGCGCACTGCCGATCTCGTCGAGGATCGCCGGGTCGTCGATGGTCGCCAGCACGGTCCATTGGTCGCTGTCGGCGATCTTCTTGATGGTGCCGCGCAGGATATCGTTTCCGAAATTACCTCACCAGCGCATCATAGTCTGTGTGCGAGCCGATCCAGAACCAGAGTAGCCCATCGTCCACCTCGGTCGCGAGCGCGCGATAGCGCAGGCCGATACGCACCGACCAGAAGCGGCCGATCTTCTTTAAATGCAGCGACGGGTGCCGCGGATCGGTCTTTAGCAGGGCGTAATTCTTGTCGGCCAATTCGCGGACGGCGGCTGGAAGCTTCTCGTAAGCGTCCCAGAAGGCCGGGCTGGCGAAATGCCTCATAACTCGCGGGCGTTGCCCCGGCGCAAATCGGTCACGGCGGCATCCGCCAAGCGATCCAGCTTGCCGCTTTGCGCATCGCGCTCGATCTTCTGATCGAAGCGTGCGGCCTGGAATTCCTCGAACCAGGTACGCAGCCGATCAAGCTCACGGGCGCCAAGCTTTTCGATCGCTTTTTCGATGTCTTCGACCGTCATAAACGCACTATAGCATAATTTTTCGCGATTCCGACCCCTCTCCCACAAGGGGAGAGCGAAAGTGAGTGTGCCGCTGCATTGCTTCTCATGGTGAGGAGCGGCGCGTCTCGAACCATGCGGCCGCCTGCATCCTTCGAGACGCCGCGCTGCGCGCGGCTCCTCAGGATGAGGCGGAGCTAATGCCCCACCCCATGCCCCTTCAACGCACTCGCCGATCTCATCCAAAATCGCCGGGTCGTCGATGGTCGCCGGCATGGTCCATTGCTCGCCGTCGGCGATCTTCTTGATGGTGCCGCGCAGGATTTTGCCTGAGCGCGTCTTCGGCAGCCGCGCCACCGTAATCGCCAGCTTGAACGCCGCGACCGGGCCGATCTTCTCGCGCACCAGCGCCACGATCTCCTTCTCGATCTCCGCCGGCGGGCGGTTGACGCCGGCCTTCAGCACGATGAAGCCGCAGGGCACCTCGCCTTTCAGCTCGTCCTTGATGCCGAGCACGGCGCATTCGGCCACGTCCTGGTGCGCGGCCAGCACCTCCTCCATGCCGCCGGTGGAGAGCCGATGGCCGGCGACGTTGATGATGTCGTCGGTGCGGCTCATCACGAAGACGTAGCCGTCGGCGTCCTTGTAGCCGGCGTCCGCCGTCTTGTAGTAGCCGGGGAATTCGTCGAGGTAGCTTTCCTTGAAGCGCTCGTCCTGCTGCCACAGCGTCGGGAAATTGGCCGGCGGCAGCGGCAGCTTGACCACGATCGAGCCGATCTTGCCGGTGGCGACCGGATGGCAGGCCTCGTCGACGATGTCGATCTGATAGCCCGGCATCGGCACGCAGGCCGAGCCGTATTTCACCGGCAGCGCGCCGAGCCCGAGCGGATTGCCGGCGATGCACCAGCCGGTTTCGGTCTGCCACCAGTGATCGAGCACCGGCATTTTCAGATGCTCCTCCGCCCATTGGATGGTCGGCGGGTCGGCGCGCTCGCCGGCCAGGAACAGCGCGCGGAATTTGACTAGGTCGTATTGCTTGAGCAGCTTGGCGTCGGGTCTTCCTTGCGGATGGCGCGGAAGGCGGTGGGCGCGGTGAACAGCGTGGCCACGCATTTGTGCTCGGCGATGACGCGCCAGAACGCGCCGGCGTCGGGCGTGCCGACCGGCTTGCCCTCGTACAGGATCGTCGTGCAGCCGTGGAACAGCGGCGCATAGACGATGTAGCTGTGGCCGACCACCCAGCCGACGTCGCTGGCCCGCCCAACAGACCTCGCCGGGATCGACGCCGTAGAGATTCTGCATCGACCATTTGAGCGCGACCATGTGGCCGCCATTGTCGCGCACCACGCCCTTCGGGATGCCGGTCGTGCCGGAGGTGTAGAGGATGTAGAGCGGATCGGTGGCAGCGACCGGCACGCATTCGGACGTCTTGGCGTAGTTGACCGCCTGCTCCCAGACCTTGCGCCAGTCGTGATCGCGCCCGGCCGTGAGCGTGCGCCTCGCATTGCGGGCGCTGCAGGAACGAGGCAGGTCGAGCGGCTTGTGCTGGGCGAGCTCGATCGCCTCATCCAGCAAAGGTTTGTAGGGAATGACGCGGGCGCCCTCGAGGCCGCAGCTGGCCGAGAGAATGACTTTCGGCTTGGCGTCGTCGATGCGGGTGGCGAGCTCCTTGGCGGCGAAGCCGCCGAACACCACCGAGTGGATGGCGCCCAGGCGCGCGCAGGCGAGCATGCCGAACACCGCCTCCGGCACCATCGGCATGTAAATGATGACGCGGTCGCCCTTGGTGACGCCGAAGTCGCGCAGCATGGCGCCCAGCAACTGCACTTCCGACAGCAGGCGGCCGTAGGTGAAGGTCTGTTTCTGCCCGGTGACGGGGGAATCGTAGATCAGCGCCGGCTGGTCGTTGCGCCCGCTCAAGCAGTGGCGGTCGACCGCGTTGTAGCAGGTGTTGCAGACGGCGCCGGCGAACCAGCGGCCGTAGATGCCGGCGGAGGGGTCGAAGACCTTTTTCGGCGGCTCGATCCAGTCGATCGCCCGGGCGGCCTCGCCCCAGAAGCCTTCCGGGTCGCGCTGCCAGTGCGCGTAAACGTCATGGTAACGGCTGGTCGTCGCGTCCATCCTCGTCTCCTCCCCCTCGGTCGTCACCCTCATGCCTCAAGCCGGCGCGCCAGCGCCGTCTCGGGGTGAGGGTTGTCTGTTTGGCCGCGATTGTGGAACGGCCGGCATGCGCAAACAAGGCTGGTGCGGACCCGCCACCACGGCTTTGATTTTAAGCAAGTCCGGCCTGCCCCATTGGTCGTAGAGAGAATGCCGTCATTCCGGGGCGCCGCGCGGCGGCGAGCCCCGAAATGATGAGATTTGTGGCGGGCAGAGGGAAAGAACGCCGAGCGTGACGATCATCACCAACCCCCTGTTCTATGCGCTCGCCATCCCCGCCGTGGTGGCGCTCGGCCTGTCGAAGGGCGGCTTTGCCGGCGTCGGCCAGATCGCGACGCCGATGCTGGCGCTGGTGATGCCGCCGCTGGAGGCCGCCGCCATCCTGCTGCCGATCATGATGGCGCAGGACGCCGCCGCGCTGTGGGTCTACCGCAAGGAATGCAACTGGCACATCCTGGCGATCACCCTGCCGGGCGCCCTCATCGGCGTCGGCGCCGCCTGGGCCCTGGCGGCGCATATTTCGGACGCCGCGGTGCGCATCCTGATCGGCGTCACCACCATCGGCTTCGTGCTCTATTACTGGTTCGGCCGGCGCATTACCCGCGAGGTGGGCCAGCCGGGCAGGACCGGCGGCGTGCTGGCGGGCGCGATGTCCGGCTTTACCTCCACGCTCTGCCAGGCCGGCGGGCCGCCGTTTCAGATGTATACGCTGGCGCAGAAGCTGACGAAGATGAAATTCGTCGGTACCACCGCGTTCTTCTTCGCCACCGTGAACGCGCTCAAGGTGGTGCCCTATTTCGCCCTCGGCCAGTTCTCCAGCAAGGGCATGGGCACCTCGGCGGTGCTGCTGCCGCTGGCCATGGCCACCAATATGCTGGGCTTCTGGGCGGTGCGCGTCACGCCGCAGGAGCTGTTCTACAAGATCACCATGGTGCTGATGTTCCTGATCTCGATCGAACTGCTGCGCTCCGGCATGACCGATATTTTACGCGGCTAACTGCCCCTCTCCGCGCGGGCGGGAAGAGGTGAAAACCAGCAATTGATCGCCACCCTCTCCCTTCGCTACGCTGATGCCAGGGAGAAAACACCCAATGGCGAAAACGCCCTACGACACCGATCTCGACCGCAATCCGGCCAACTTCCAGCCGCTGACGCCGCTCGGGTTCCTGGAGCGGGCGGCCGCCGTGTTCCCGGCCCACACCGCCGTCATTCATGGACCGCTCAAGCGCAGTTACGCCGAATTCTACGCCCGCGCGCGCCGGCTGGGCTCGGCGCTTTCCAAACGCGGCATCAAGCGCGGCGACAGCGTCTCGGTGCTGCTCGCCAATACGCCGGCCATGCTGGAATGCCACTACGGCGTGCCGATGACGCAAGGGGTGCTCAACACGCTCAACACGCGGCTCGATGCCGCGATCATCGCGTTCTCGCTCGACCACGCCGAGGCCAAAGTGGTGATCACCGACCGCGAATTCTCCGCGGTGATGAAGGAAGCGCTGGCGCTCTGCAAAGCCAAGCCGCTGGTGATCGACTACGACGATCCGCAATATTCCGGCGAGGGCGAACGGCTGGGCGCCATCGAATACGAGGAGTTCGTGGCGGGCGGCGATCCCGATTACGCCTGGTCGATGCCGGACGACGAATGGGACGCCATCACGCTCAACTACACCTCCGGCACCACCGGCGATCCGAAAGGCGTGGTCTATCACCACCGCGGCGCCTACCTGCTGGCGGTCGGCAACATCGTCACCTGCAATATGCGCAAGCATCCGGTCTATCTGTGGACGCTGCCGATGTTCCACTGCAACGGCTGGTGCTTCCCGTGGTCGATCTCGGTGGTGGCCGGCACCCATGTCTGCCTGCGCGCGGTGCGCGCGGCGGCGATGTATGACGCGATTCACCATTACAAGGTGACGCATTTGTGCGGCGCGCCGATCGTGATGGCGACGCTGCTCAATGCGCCGGCGGCCGAGAAAAAGCCGCTGCCGCATGTGGTGGAATTCTTCACCGCCGCGGCGCCGCCGCCGGAAGCGGTGCTCGCCGCCATGAAGGAGGCCGGCTTCAACGTCACCCATCTGTACGGGCTGACCGAATGCTACGGCCCCGCCGTGGTCAATGACTGGCATGTGGAATGGGACGCCCTTCCGCTCGCCGAACAGGCCGCCAAGAAATCGCGCCAGGGCGTGCGCTATCCGGTGCTGGAAGGGCTCGACGTGCGCGAGCCCGGAGACCATGGTGCCGGTCGCCCGCGACGGCGAGACGCTCGGCGAAGTGATGATGCGCGGCAATGTGGTGATGAAGGGCTATCTCAAGAACAAGGCCTCGACCGAGAAGGCTTTTCTCGGCGGCTGGTTCCACACCGGCGATCTCGGCGTCATGCATCCGGACGGCTACATCCAGCTCAAGGACCGCTCCAAGGACATCATCATTTCCGGCGGCGAGAATATTTCATCAATCGAAGTCGAGGACGCGCTCTATAAGCACCCGGCGGTCGCCGCCGTCGCGGTGGTGGCCAAGCCCGACGACAAATGGGGCGAGACCCCGTGCGCCTTCGTAGAACTCAAGGAGGGCACCAAGGCGAGCGCCGACGAGCTCATGCAATGGTGCAAGACGCACCTCGCCGGCTACAAATGCCCGCGCTACGTGGTGTTCGCGGATATCCCGAAGACGAGCACGGGGAAGATACAGAAGTTCAAATTGCGTGAGATGGCCAAGGCGGTGTGATATGGATGATTGCGAGTTCAAGCTTTTGGCCGAAGCTGCGGCAGACACGAAATATCTTACTAAAACAACGGGCACCTACTTGACGCTGCGCAGACTACTCTATGGCCCCACGTCAGATGCAGGGAGCGAATTCAGAAAATTATATTCCAAGTACTACGGACTCAACGCTGCCGGCCTGACCAAAGAATGGAAGCAAAAGTATTTCGAATTGCTCTTTTGCTTCCGCGATAAAATGCCGGATAATCCACATCGGGTTGCGCTTCATATATTGTACCCATTGCCACGAATAAAAAAGGATCAAGCGCTTCAATTTTCGTTCGTATCAAAGCTTGTCGCCATACACGATGAGCAGCAACCTATCTTCGACCGATATGTCCAAAGTTATTTTGGGTTAGGCCCCCCATCTTTAGCTGGCCTAACCGAATTCCGAAAATTAGGCTTTCTTCAAAATCTAAGCGAAATCGGCAAACGTTACCGAGCTTGGTCGGAATACGAGCCGTTCGCGGCGATTCTCGGGGAGTTGCGAGAGAAGGTTCCGGGTCTCACAGATTGTCACTCGATCCGCATTTGCGATTTCTTAGTGTGGTCGGTCGGGAAGAAGCATCAGAGACTCAATCTATCTGGGATGGCGAAGGCGGTGTGATGATCAGGAAGGCTCGGTCTGTTGTCTTAGTCTCTTGCGTAAAGAGCATCGGCCTGCTCGCAGGACAAGAACCAGCATCGAAGAACTGGCTGGGTCTTTATACGCACAACCAAAGCATCGTGCGGTCACATCTCTGGAATGTGAATCACACCGCGCACACAATGGAACATGGTTTTCTAAATTGCCTTAAAGAGCTCGTTTCAAGCCAGCTAATGCGCAACTAACCCGTGCCGAACTACGCCGCCGCCATCACCCGCACCACCAGCCGCTTGCCAAGCGCGCGTAGCGCGGCGGTCATGGCCGGCGGCTTCAATCGGCCTCATGCTGAGGAGCGGCCGAAGGCCGCGTCTCGAAGCATGGGGTCGCCCTCGTCCTTCGAGACGGGCGCCTTCGGCGCCCTCCTCAGGATGAGGGCGGAAATTATCGCCAGCGATGGAATTTCTGGAGCCGACCGCCCTAGCGGTCGTTGCCCGGGCGGGTGAGCGAATCGAACACCCGGTTGGCGTCGTAGCGCTGGTCGAACGAGCCCTGCTGGGTGCCGAACCGCAAGCTGGTGTTGCCCTGCTGGAGCGTGGTCTGGCCGGTGCCGGCCCCCGAGAAGCGCGCATCGGGGTCGGTGTAGCGTGCCGTGCCGTCGCTGTTGGTATTGCTCTGGTCTTCGATGGTGAAGGCGTGCGCGAGGGGCGCGGCCAGCAGCGCCAGACCGAACGCGGCGGCCAGCACGGCCAGGCGATGACGCGAGACAGGCAAATGCTTCATGACGGCCTCGACATGGTTGCGAGCGGCAAATCAGCCAGAACAATATGGCCGCATGGCGGCAAACAAGCAATCGGCCTTGCGCCCCGCGCCGCCCCGGGGCGTTATCGGCCAGCGCAAAACGCAAAAGCACCACGTCCTCGGCGGTTCGCCGGGCGTGGCGCCTTTATATTGAATTTACGACCGCTCGGTCAGTGGACGCTGGCGTGTCCGTCCTGCCGTAACCGCTCGATCTCGTCCTTGACCAGCAATTTCTTACGCTTGAGTTCCACGATTTTTAGATCATCGACCGCGGGATGGGTCAGGCAATCGTTGATTTCGTCTTCGAGTGCCTGATGTTTTTTTTCAAGTTCCGCAAGGTGCGATTGCATCGACATCAATTATGTCTCCTCAATCATTGGGCTCTTAGAACAGATAAGTGTAGCTCAAACTCAACTCAAGGGCGACGCTACACCCGGCTTTGCACTGCGGCAAATAGAACCAAAGTCCTTGATTGACAGGGTTTTTCTCGGCGCTTGAACCAGCTTGTGGAAAACGCGATAATTATTGCGCTTTGCCGGGCTAGGGTATGGCCGGCCCGATGCAAACCAGCGGTGGCGATGACGCAGCATGATGAACGCGAGTTGCGGGAGCAGTTGGCGCGCCTGCAGCAGGAACACCGCGACCTCGACGCCGCGATCGCCGCCTTGGCGATGTCGCCGGGCTCCGACCTGATCCAGGTCCAGCGCCTGAAGAAGCGCAAGCTCGTGCTGCGCGACAAGATCCGCCAGATCGAAGATCAGATCACGCCGGATATTATTGCCTAGGGCGGGTATATAGTTCGTTGAGCACTATGTCCGGATTACCCCCGAAAGCAGACATGTGCGGTGCACCGTCATGTCCGCTATGGACCAATCGCGACCGTCAGCACAATATTATCTTTTGGTGTTCGCGAATTCTAGATAGGGACCCGGGCAAGCACGACCGCGTTCAACACAGAGCTGACTTCGACAAAGAGGGGCGATGCCCGCCTCTTCACCCCAATAAATCGATCAGTTAGGATACTCGCCTCATGCTCGTTCCCAGCGCGCTGTAATTGACGCGATAGTAGCCGTCCTCACCACGCGACACGGCGTCAGGCATGACTTGCACACGTCATGAGCCATTACGCCCTCGTATGTTCCGGCTGGTGATGCACTTGAAGTGATAATGAGGCAGGCCAAATACTGTGGTGCCGCACAACGCACGTCGTCCTTAAGCCTAATCTCGGAACCATCGCACGCTACATTGACACGTGAAAGCGCAAAAATAGTTGGCCCATCGTCTCCGACGCACGGTCGAGTTCGCATAGCAGCGCGTTCTAGAACATCGTCGTCAAGTTTTCTTCGCGCCATTGCGGCTTGCGGTGCATCGTTGCGTATTCCGGCTTTGACCAGCCGCCAAAACAGGCTGATCGGCCTCGACCAAGTTAAGGAGGCTCTTGAATTTCTTACCAGCCGATAAATTATTCATCGTTCCGCCCTCCGGCCGAAAAAACATATACCAGAGCTGAGTCCGATTGCAACTGGTCATGTGGATGCGCTCCCACCGGTTCGTCGCTCGCGTTTGGAAAGTAAAATGGCGGGAAGCTCGATTTGAATGGCTTAGCAGAGACCCTTGGTCGAAAATTTGATTTTCAGTTGCGATTTCAGGGCATCCAACCGTCGCAGATCGATTTCCATCAAATCCTCAAAGTGTATGGCTGACCGCTCATCAAGCCACGCTCGAGCCGCTTCGTTCCCGCTTGCGCGCATACATGGCCCGATCGGCGGCATCGAGCATCTGCGCCGGCGTGGTCGCGGCGGCGAGCGGGACGAAGCCGGCGCTGGCGCCGACCGACAGCCGCGCCTCGCCATGGGCGAGGCCGACCGCCGCTATCAGCGTTTCCAGCTCGCGCGCCTTGGCCGCGGCCGGCGCCGCGCCCAGGTTCCACAACAGCACGCCGAATTCGTCGCCGCCGAGCCGCGCCACCACGTCGGAGGCGCGCACATGGCCGGTGAGTTCGCGCGCCACCGCCTTGAGCAGGGCGTCGCCGGCGGCGTGGCCATGGCGGTCGTTGACCGCCTTGAAGCCGTCGAGATCGATGAACAGCAGCGCCGCCTCGCCGCTGTAGCGTTGCAGGTAGGCGAGCGAGCGCTTGAGTTCGCGCTCGAAGCCGCGCCGGTTGAGGATGTCGAGCAGCGGGTCGATGTCGGCGCGCGCTTCCAGTTCGGCGATCGTGCCTTGCGCGCGGGCGATATCGGCCTTGAGCCGAGCGATCTCCGCCAGCAGCGCCGCCGGATCGCCGGTTTTCGGTTCGTCGAGGTTGTCTACGGCCACGTCCGATCCTTGCGCCATCGCACTCGCGATCAAATCTGAAGCGTATTGATCGTGCGGTTTTCGATCTCACCGCGCACTTTGGCGTAGAGTTGTGGATTGCGGCCGGAGAGGATCTGCAAGGCGGCGAGCACCGCATTGGCCGGGTCGAGCACCGTCATGACCGGGACCGCGCTCGGCGCCCGCAGCGAGGACCACAGATCGTCGGGAAACTCCTTGATGCTGGCCGGCACCGTGATGACCGGCACCGTCGACATGGCCGACAGCACCGGACCGGCGCCGTTCGAGCGCCCGATATAGGCGATCACCACCGTGTCCGGGATCTCCTGCACCATGCGATGGAAGATGCCCGCGGCGTTGACCGGCTCCTTGTGCACCGAGCAGGTCACCACGGTCATCATGTCGGCCAACTCGCCGAGCGCTTCCGCGAACACTTCGGTCTTGTCCTTCTCCGAACCGCGCCAGAGAATGATGCGCTGGCGCGGCACATGGAAATGGCTGGTGACCTCCGCGACGTGCCGGTACTTGGCGGCCACGTCGCCGAGCGCGCCGCCGTCGCGATAGACCTGCTTGTCGATGTAGGAGCCGCCTTCGATCACGCGCCAGGAATCGTTGTCGATCACGTCGGCGAGCAGCAGGTTGCCCTTGGAATCAAAACCGAACTCGACCTTGAGATCGACCAGCCGGCCGCCTTCCAGTTGCCAGGCCCTTTCAAGCACGAGAAAAGCCTGCCGGGCGAGGCGCCGCATCTCGGGAAAGAAATTCGCCTCATCGGCGCGCTCGAACACCTCCGACGCCGGGAGAACGAGAAACGGTTCCTGGCCCTGCATCGGCTTGGCCGGGTTGAACAGCCTGATCTCTTTGCCGTCCTCCGCGAATTGCATGAACGGATCGTCGGCGATGAGCGGTTTGCCCTTCCAGTTCTTGTCCTTGGTCTTGAGGTAGAACTCGGCGATCGCCTGCGGGAACAACTGGCCCTTCGCGAGATGCGGATTGCGCTTGAGATAGGAGCCGTGCGCCTCGCGCCGCATCACCACCTCATAGGGCAGCATGCGGCATTGCGGGGCGACGAACGAGGTCGCGCTGTCCTGCTCGACGAAGGCGACCGGCAGGCCGCAGGCCTTGAGCAGACGGAACACATTGGATGTGGTCGCGGTGGCGAGCCGCCCCTTGTCCGGGATGATGTCGTGCTTGGCGCCGTCGCCGGCCGTGATGTCGTCCTTGGCGACCACGGTTACCAGGCCGGAACCGCCTTCGAGCAGATGGATCTTCTTGGTCTTGCCCTCGGCGACCAGGGCGCCGGGGGAATGCTTGGCGGTAAATGGTTTTGACATCGGGGCTTCCACAGCCTGTTTCCAGGTCCAGGTTGACGGGAAAAAATAACATTTAGCCACCCTGCTCCCGAGGGCAAGTGGGACCCCATGAACATCCACCGCTACGGCAAGGGCGAGGCCGCGGCTGGCCCAAGGGATTGGCTGGCCGTCATTGCGGACGGGCCGGCGGCCGGGGCCCCGACAGCGTGGACTCCAGGCGCCTTTTCTGCTAGAGCCGCGCGACTCAAAAGCCCGCGCCATTGCGGGGCTTTTGGCCCAAACCCGGTCCTTAAACAACGAAGGAGCAGCAGTGCAAGTTCTCGTTCGCGACAACAATGTCGACCAGGCCCTCAAGGCGCTCAAGAAAAAGATGCAGCGCGAGGGCATTTTCCGCGAGATGAAGCTCCGCGGCCACTACGAAAAACCCTCGGAAAAGAAGGCGCGCGAGAAGGCGGAAGCGATCCGCCGCGCCCGCAAGCTGGCGCGCAAGAAGATGCAGCGCGAAGGCCTGCTGCCGATGAAGCCCCGCATCGTTCCCGGCGCCGCCGGCGGTCCCGGTGGTCCTGGCGGTCGCGGCCGCGGCGGCCCACCGCGGTTCGGCTGATCCGGCCGACGCAATCGCGGTTATCGATTCGATGTGGCGCGGGCCGTCAAACGCCCGCGCTATTGCTTTTTCCCGGGCGTAAACTCCTGAACGAGCGGCCGAACGATCACGCCGATCCGCCACCTAATGTCTGTCAGCGGGGGTAAGGCAGACACCGCACGGAATCGTCGCCATGGCCGTTAGTGACCCATGAGCGACATTGCAGGCCAAATGACTTGAGCGCAGTTCGGTCAATGTGGCCCCACGCAACGCCATTGAGAGCTCAAAGTCTCGCTATCTTCGGAACCTGGGCTTATATTAAAAACAACTACTTGGCATAAGTTGGCTTTGAAACTCCCGGCTCTCCCGGGGATGTCGGATGAATGAGACATTCAGTCCAAGAACTCATCCGATGATTCTTTTTTATAACAAGTCGGCCGTGAAGAATTCCGAAGCCATTGAGCGAGCTGCTTTATTGGGCGTGATGAAGTAATCGAATTTGCCAGTTTGTGGGGTGTGGCGGCTGGTTTGCTTGCAAATTCTGTTTGGCAATTCCTTCGAATCTGAAGCTGTGATTCTCTGCTCTCGACCCGGGTCGGGCGGAGGGATTGGCCATGCAGCCAAAGGAGCGACGGGAGACTGGCGAGCAGGATCTGTTCCGCTCGCGTCTGGATCAGATCATCGATCTGCAGCATGCGCTGGTGAGGCTGGCGCGAGCGATCGACTGGCGTTTCCTGGAGGAGAAGTTTGGCGCGCTCTACACGGACAAGCCGGGTCATCCGCCGCTGCCGACGCGGCTGATGGCTGGGCTTGCCATCCTCAAGCACATGCAGAACCTCTCCGACGAGGCGTTGTGCGAGCACTGGGTCGAGAACCCGTATTACCAATACTTCTGCGGCGAAGAGTTCTTCCAGCACCGGCTGGTGTTTGACCGATCCTCGCTGACACGCTGGCGCCAGCGCATGGGCGAGGAGAAGCTCCTGGCGCTCTTGCAGGAGAGCCTGGCGGTCGCCAGTCGCACCGAGGCGATGAAGCCGGCCGATTTAGCCCGCGTTATTGTCGACACCACGGTTCAGCCCAAGGCGGTGATGTTCCCGACCGACGCCAAGCTGTTGAACCGGGCGCGCGAGCGGTTGGTGCGGCTGGCCCAGGATCTCGGGGTAGAGCTGCGCCAATCCTACCGGCGGGTCGGCAAGTTCGCGCTGATCAAGCACCAACGCTATGCCCATGCCAAGCAGTTCAAGCGCGCTAATCGCAGCCTGAAAAAGCTCAAAACCTATCTCGGCCGCGTCATCCGCGATATTCGGCGCAAGACGGCCGGCAACGAGGACTTAAGGGAGACCTTGGTGCGGCCGCTGTATCTGGCCGAACGCGTGCTGGCGCAGGACCGCCACCAGCGCGGCCGCAAGATTTACAGCCTGCACGCACCCGAGGTGGAATGCATCGGTAAGGGAAAGGCACACAAGCCCTATGAGTTCGGCGTGAAGGTGAGTGTGGCGACGCCCCTGCGGCACTCGCGCGGCGGCCAGTTCGTCGCCCACGTCGCGGCGCTGCCCGGCAACCCATATGACGGCCACACGCTCGCTACCGTCATCCCCGCCATGCAGGCGATCATCGGCAACACGCTCGATCGCATCATCGCCGACGCCGGATACCGTGGCCACAACGCGCCGCCCGAATATCAGTTCAAGGTCTACACCGCCGGCCAGAAGCGCCGCATCAGCCCGCAGATCAAACGCGACATGAGACGACGCGCGGCCGTCGAGCCCGTTATCGGCCACCTCAAGGACGACCACCGCATGGGCCGCAATTATCTTGCCCATTCAAGCGGCGATGCCATCAACGCTGTGCTCGCCGCCGCCGGATACAACTTCCGCCTCCTGCTCAGGTGGCTGAGGCTTTTGTTGTTCCAAATCCTGACCGCAATCCTTGGCCCTGCGCAGTTCAGATTTAGCTGAAAAGAACGTTCTTCACGGGCGACTAACAAATTCTTTAAGCCAACGCCGAACGTGTCAAAGGTTGAGGCGATATGGAATTAAAACAAGATTCCCTATTCCAACAGGGCAATTTTTTCTTCAAAGCTATCAATCGAAATGGTTTTGATTTTCTCGGTGTGCGTCTTGACCATATCCTGGTTATCGGAGTTTTTTGGTTCGATTAATTCCAGGCTGCCAAATTTGTTGGGGCTGCCATAGTCTGGAAGCGCTATCTCGATTGTCTCGTCATCGGTATTGCTAACTGCGTTATGGTGACAATAGACATTCTTGACAAGGCCGTTAATCGCAATGGTCCCGCAAAGCATATTGTAGATATTTCGCTGCGCTTCAAATGCTCTAATTTTTACTTTATCCGAATACAATTTAGCGAGCGCCAGAGTGTATGTTCCAATATTGGCTCCGACGTCATAAAACGTTACCGTTTCTTTTTTTTCCAATTGCTTGTCGATAAAGAGTCTTCATAAGCGCGATTTGGTCACGCGCCCAGAAGCCATAATCGACTATATCCTTGCCAACCCCGGTATCATAGAGGTTGATAATTATTGGCCCAAAGTCCGAGGAAATTATGGCATTTGGCTTCTTCATGTCTTTTGGCTTTTCTCGTTATGTCATCTTTTTCATGTGTGTGAGTAAAGCGGACATAATCGTTGCTCGCCCTGCTTGAATTCATGCGCGCGCGCCCTCGTTCGCCCCGAACACGAAGCGGGTGCCGACCGCCGAGTGGATCACCTTGTCGCCGAGCGCCGCGCGCGCCAGATCGTAGAAGCGGTCGCCGGTGCAATGGCCGACCATCAGATAATCCGGATCGATCTGGCGGAACTCCTCGATCGTCTTGTTGATGTAATCGTCGCCGAGCGGCGGCACCACGTGGAAACCGCCGATCACGGCGTGCACCTTGCTCGTGCCGGAAGCGGCCATCGCCTGGCGCACGGTGTTGATCACGCCGCGATGGCTGCATGAGGTGAGCACCACCAGGCCCTTGCCCTTGACCATGTAGACAGTGGCGAGCTCGTGCTCGAAATCGTCCGGGATATAGGCGCCGGTGTTCTTGTGGGCCGGCATTTTCTCGGGAAAACAGCCGAAGCCGTCGAAAATGCCGACGATCTCATCGGTCGCCCGCAGCGGCGTCTCGAACGAGATCTGCCCGATGCGCCCGGTGGTGAAGGCATGATCGGCCACGATGGCCGGCTCCGCGGCCATCATCAGCGTGAGATCGGCGTCCAGGATCGCCTTGCGGTCGAGCGCGCCGAAATTGCCGCCCGAATTGCGGCGCAGGCAGAAACAATCCTCGCCGCCGACATAGAACGGCAGCTTGGGCTTGAGCTTGCCCTTGTTGGCATTGAGGAAACCGACCATGCCGCCGAAATGATCGTAATGGCCGTGGCTGAGCACCATGGCGTCGAAGCTCGCGGGGTCGACGCCGAGAATGGCCATGTTGTTGGTGAGCACCTCCGGCGTATAGCCGAAATCGATCAGCACATTGCGCTCCTCGCCGCCGCGGTGCGACTGCGCGTACATGGCGAGGCCCCATTCGCCGTTGAGGATGGTGCGCGGCGGCCGGTCCGGCTTGGTGTTGCCGCTGCGGCGCTCGATGGTCACCCCGTCGCGTTTTTCCGTGGGCACGAACTGGATCACGATGTTGTCGGTGACCATGCGCACCGCCAGCCGGTCGACTTCCGGCACCGCGCGCCCCAGGGTCTGGGCGGGCGCGGTCCTGGCGCTGGCGGCGAGCGTGCCGATCACCGCCGAGACAAATCCAGCGCCGCCGCCGCAGAGCGGCGCGATGCCGCTTAAAAACGTAGCGCCGGCATCCTGGACGCAGGGACCAAACAGCATGCTTATTCTCCTTCGGTGAAATGCGGGGCGCGCGGGCGCGGGTTATTTCCAGCAGAACTTGGCATCGGCTTCGTTTTTCTTGCGCGTGGCATAAAACGCTTCGCGGTTTTTGGCATCGTCGAAATAGGCGCGCTCCTTGGCGGCGCGCACTTTGGCGTTGGCGAGCGCGCGCTTGTGGTTCGCGGCCCGATCGCCGGGCATGGCGGGCAGCCGCGTCATGAACATCACTTCATAAGGGTTGCTCTCGACCCATGCCACCGCCTTGGCATGCAGCTCTTGTTGCCTGGCGAGATCGCAGAAGGCATAGCCGTTGATGATGGGGCCGGCCAGCACGGCGAAGCTGCCCACGGCGTCGGCGGCCTGCGCCAGCAATTGCGTTTTCACATTGAGCACTTCCGACATCACGATATAGCGGTCCTTGGCAACGTAGAACCAGAACACGGCGTCGTCACGCAAACCGACGTCGTAGAACCGGATGGCGAGCACCATCAGCGTCATCGGCGTGACCCGCTGCGGCTTGGCCGCGATCAAATCGCGCGCGGCGAGGATATCCTCGCGCCGGTTGGACGCGAGCAAGGCATTGTATTGCCCGCCGACGGCCACCCGCGGCTGCCCGTGCGGCGTTTCCGCCGAATGATAGAACGGCTCGACATAGATGCCGACCTGGCGGACCGGCTCGGCCGCGACGGCGGCGCCCGCAAACGCCAGCAGCGCGGCGGTCATGGCGAGCGGCTTGCAGGCCATCAGCATCGGCAAGTCTCCTTGGGCCGGTCTTAGGGCAATTCTGCCAGAAATTTCTTCACGGCGTCGATGGCGCCATGGTCGTCGAGATCCACATGCCCGCCCTGCGCAAAGCGCACGAAGCGCTTGGGCTCGCGCGCCAGCGCAAACAGCCGCTCGGCAAACCGGACCGGCACGATGCGGTCCTGCTCGCCGTGCAGCACCAAAAGCGGCGCCGATACGCGCCCGATGCGCTCGTCGGAGTGGTACTGGTCCTTCATCAGCCAGCGCACCGGCGCGAACGGATAGGCGGCGGCGCCCACATCGGCCGCGGAGGTGAACGGCGCATCGAGGATCACGCCGGCGACCTCGTGCCCGGCGGCCAGCGCCACCGCCACCGCGGTGCCAAGCGATTCGCCGAACAGCACGATGCGCTTGGCCGGATAATGCGCGCGGGCGAAGCCGTAGGCGGCATTCGCGTCGCGCATCAGACCGGCTTCGTTTGGCCGGCCGCTCGAGCCGCCATAGCCGCGATAGGCGAGCGCCAGCAGCCCGGTGCCGTCGGCAATGAGCCAACGGAAGCGCCCGGCGCGGGGGCCAAGCCCTTCGGCATTGCCCTGGAAGTAGATCACCAGCGGCTTATCGCCGCGCGGCGGCACGAACCAGGCCAGCAGCGTTTCACCGTCCGAGCTTGTGAGCGTGACTTCCTGCGCCTGCGGCAGTCCGGCCTGCGCCGGCGGCGTGCGCGCGCTGTCGGGGAAATACAGCAGTGCGCGCTGAAAGACGTACATCAGCGCGAGCAGGCCGCCGTAGCCGAGCAGCGCGAGGACCAGGAGCCATGCCAGAATTTTCATGCCGCGGCGGACCGGCGCACCGGCTTCCAGACCCCCTCCGCGATCAGGGCGCGGGCCTGCGCGCGGATCATCTCGGCGAGCGCACGCACCGCCGGCCGCTGCGCGCGCTCGCGGCTGACCGCCAGTGTCCAGGTCACCGACATGCCGCGCAAGGGCGCCAGCGCGATGCGCGTTCCCGGGGCCACACCGCTCTTTGGCAACAGCGTGTAACCGATGCCGCGTTCGACCATTTCAAGCATCAAGGGCAGCGTCTCCATTTCGACCGCGACGTTGAAGGCCAAGGATCGCTTGCGCAGCGCGGCCTCGGTCAACAGCCGCAGGTAATTGGGCGGACGATAGGTGAGCAGCGGCAGTCCGGCGAGCGCTTCGATGCCCAACGGCTTGTTCGGATAAAGACGCGCGCCGGGCGGGCCGGCCAGCAGCAGCGGATCGATCGCCAGCGGCGTCAGCGCCACGTTGCGCAGCACCTTGCGGTCGCCGATCAGCACGGCGAGATCGGCTTCGCGGCTGCGCATCAGTTCCTCGAGCCCCTGGGCGATCGTCTCATGGACGTGCAGCAGCACGCGCGGATGCGCCTTGGCGAAGCGCTCGAGCACCGGCCCGCTCAGCACGGCGCGCAACGAGGGCGGCAAACCGATCGAGACCGTGCCGCTCGGCTCCTGCGCCTGCGAGGTGAATTCCGCCTTGGCCTGGGCAAGCCCGCGCAGCGCCTGCAAGGCACGGTCGCGGAATTGCACCCCGGCCGGGTTCAAGGTCATGCCGCGGCGGTTGCGAATGAACAGCGCGCCGCCAAGGTCGCGCTCGAGCGCGGCGATCTGCCGGCTGATGGTGGGCTGGGTCTGGTTGAGCACGAAGGCGGCGCGCGCGATGCTGCCGAGCTCGGCGACCCGAATGAAAGCCTGGAGGACGCGCAGATCCATCGCTGCCTGACATACAAATATTGTATGATGCTAATACAAACCATTCAATTTACGCAAGGCAACCGGTCCCCTAAACTGCCGCCAACCGTCCGCCATAAAGGCGCACCAAAAGGAAGGAGACGTCCCATGCCGCGCATACGCTACATCGAGGAATCCGAAAAGACGCCGCAGGCAACTGCGATGATCGAATCCGCCAAGAAGACCGGCGCGCCCGATCCACGCGTGGTCAGCATCATGACGCGCTCCAAGGCCGGGATTGCCTGGGTCGAGTACTGGAACAAGCTGCTCTATCAGGGCGTGCTGCCGCACAAGCTGAAGGAAATGTGCCGCATCAAGATTTCGGTCGCGCACCAGTGCGGCTATTGCTCGACCGTGCGCTCCAACGTCGCCAAGGCGGAAGGGCTGACCGAGAACATGGTCAACGATGTGCTCGGCGACTACCAGCAGAGCAAGGACTTTTCCGCCCGGGAAAAGGCGGCGCTGCGTTATGCCGAATTGTTCAAGCAAGGCGAGCACGCCATCGACAAGGACGAGGTCTATCAGGAGCTTGCCAAACACTTCAACGACGAAGAAATCATCGAGCTCGGCCTGTTCTGCGCCGAGACCGACGGCGCCGGTAAGCTGGTCAAGTCGTTCAACGTGCTGAGCTGGGAAGATGCCTGCGCGCTCAATCCCAAGCTCGCGCATACCGCGGTTTCTGAAGCCGCCGAATAAAGATTATATCCGCCTCCGTCGCGTCCCTCGGGTCGAGTCCGAGGGATCAGGTGTCAGGTGCTGTCGACCGGAAACGCCATGGTGCTCAGCAGCGCCAGCGCCGTCTGACGGCTGTCGAGCCGCGTGTGCTGCACGACTATCGGCACGTTCGACACGATGACGCTGGAGAAATCCGTGTCTTTGGGCACCGGCTCCGGATCGGTGAATTCGTTGAAGCGCAGGTGGCGGGTGCGCTGCGCCCCCACCGTGAAACGATAGGGACCGACCGGCGCTCGGTTGGAGAAATAGACGGTGACCTCCACCTGCGCGTCCTCATCGCCGGCGTTGAGGATGCAGATGGTCTCGTGACTGGTGAGCTGGCGAGTCTCTCCGGTCGAAGCCGGGGGGATATAGCCTTCCGCCACGGCCCAGACGCGGCGTCCGATTGATCTTGCCATAGCGTTCACCCCTTTCCTTTGCCGATAAAGCCGCCAACGCGGCCGGTGTGGCGTTCATGCGCGATTCCTTCCGCCGGCCCGTATGGATGGCCGCCGAAGCCGTGGCGCATCATGGCCACCGCGCGCGAGGAATCGCGGTCGGCGTCGCGCGAGGCGACGAGCTGCACGACCGACTGGGTAATTACCGGGATCGGCACCTCCATATGCAGGGCGTCGTCGACCAGCCAGTTCACCTCGCCGGTATCCTCGACATAGGACGGCACTTTCGCGAGCCCGCCCTGCTCCCGGTAGGTCTTCTGCATCAGCTCGATCAGCCAGGAGCGCACCACCGAGCCGTGCCGCCAGTTTTCAAGAATGTCGGCGATCGCGAGCGGTTCGCGATAATGCGCGAGCAGGTCCATGCCCTCGCCGATCGCCTGCAACATGCCGAACTCGATGCCGTTGTGCACCAGCTTGACGAAATGCCCGGAGCCCGGCCCGCCGCAATGAATATAGCCGCCCTCGACCGCGAGCTTGCGCAAGACCGGCTCGACCATGGCGACCGGCTCTTTCTCACCGCCGATCATGAAGCAGGCGCCTTCCAGCGCGCCGCCCGGCCCGCCCGAAGTACCGGCGTCGATGAAATGGATGCCCTTCTCTTTGAGGCGCGCGTGGCGGCGGATAGAATCGCCCCAGTAGGAATTGCCGCCGTCGGCGATGATGTCGCCCGGCGCAAGAGCGCCGGCAAGCTCGTCGAGCACGGCGTCGACCGGCGGGCCGGCCGGGACGTATATGATGACAAAGCGCGGCGGCTTGAGCAGCGTGGCGAAATCCTTGAGTGCGGCCGCCGGCTTGAGGCCGGCGCGTTTGAGATCGTCGGAAATAGCCTGGGTATCGAGCCCGGCCACGGTGAATTTTTTGGCGAGCGCGTTCTCGGCTAATCCGGCGCCCATCTTGCCGAGACCGACGATGCCGATGCTGTCCAATGGTTGGGGCATCTGAAAAATCTCCTGATGTGAGGTGTGCCCTTAATCGATAATATGCCGTGGCGGGTTTGATTGCATCGGCGGCAGTGGGAGACGCCCGCTTTTTCTCCGCAGGCGATGAGTTAGGTGAACGCCATGCTAATCCGGCCGGCCGAGGCACGTGACGACGATGCCATCTGGGCGATCCTGGAGCCGGCCTTTCGCGCCGGCGAGACCTATCCGATCCCGCGCGACGTCTCCCGCGCCGAGGCGCTCGCCTATTGGCGGACACCCGGCCACGCCGTGTTCGTTGCCGAAGCCGGCGGCCAGATCGTCGGCACCTATTATCTGCGCGCCAACAACAAAGGCGGCGGCGCCCATGTGGCCAATTGCGGCTATATGGTCGCGCCCGCGGCCAGCGGCCGCGGCGTGGCGCGGGCGATGTGCGCGCATTCGCTGAGCCAAGCGCGCGAACGCGGCTTCACCGCCATGCAGTTTAATTTCGTGATCGCGTCGAACGAGCGCGCGGTGAAGCTGTGGCAAGCCAGCGGGTTTGAAATCGTCGGCACCCTGCCCGGCGCGTTCGCGCGCCCGGCGCGCGGGTTGGTCGACGCCTATGTGATGTATCGCAGCCTTTAGCTCGCCCCGCCGTTCGCCTCGCTCGATTTCCGGGTCTTGCCCAACGGCAACCTAACATTATAACTTGCAGCAACGCGCCTTTGTCATTTGACCGCCTCGCCACGCCCCGGTAATTTATGGGCCGAATTGCCGTTCCCACGATAGCGATGAAAGGGAGTGCGCATGTTCGATCTCGACCAATTCGTTGCCGATTGCCGCGCCGCGCTGGCGCAAGACAATTCCCATAAATCCGTTCGTGAAGTGGTGGCGCGCGCCGTGTCCGATCCCGGCGCGGTGCTCAAAACATTGGGCGAGCCGACGCGCGCGGAGCTGAAAACACTCTATCGGGCGCCCGATCTGACCGTGCTCAATGTGATCTGGGCGCCGTCCATGACGCTGGTGCCGCACAATCATCAGATGTGGGCGATCATCGGCGTCTATACCGGACGCGAGGACAATATCTTCTGGCGCCGCGTGCCGGCCGCGCTGAACTCGGTGGAAGCGGCCAGCGCCAGTTCGCTGGGTCCCGGATATGCCCAACCGCTGGGCAAGGACATCATCCATTCGGTGATCAACCCGACGCTGCGGTTTACGTCCGCCATTCACGTTTACGGCGGCGATTTTTTCGGGGTCGAGCGCAGCGAATGGGATCCGGAAACGCTCTGCGAAGAGCGCGCCACCGCGGATCGCACCGTACGCCGTTTTGAGGATGCGAACGCGAAACTGCGGGCCGCTACATCGCCTTGACGATTCGACTCGGTCATCTTCTTGGCGTCGCCCAGCAGCATCATGGTGTTGTCGCGGTAGAACAGCGGGTTGTCGATGCCGGCATAGCCGGACGCCAGCGAGCGCTTGATGAACATCACGGTGCCGGCCTTCCACACCTGCAACACCGGCATGCCGTAGATCGGCGACTTCGGATCGTCCTCGGCGGCCGGATTGGTCACGTCGTTGGCGCCGATGACGAAAGCGATATCGGCCTGGGCGAATTCGGAATTGATGTCTTCCAGCTCGAACACTTCGTCATAGGGCACGTTGGCTTCGGCCAACAGCACGTTCATGTGGCCGGGCATGCGGCCGGCGACCGGGTGGATGGCGTATTTGACCTCGACGCCTTCCTTCTTGAGCTTGTCGGCCATCTCACGCAGCGCGTGTTGCGCCTGCGCCACCGCCATGCCGTAGCCCGGCACGATGATGACCTTCTGCGCGTTCTTCATGATGTAGGCGGCGTCTTCGGCCGAGCCGAGCTTGACCGGGCGCTGCTCGGCGCCGGCGCCGGGACCCGCCACCTCGCCGCCAAAGCCGCCGAGAATGACGGAGATGAACGAGCGGTTCATGGCGTGGCACATGATGTAGGACAGGATCGCGCCCGAGGAGCCGACCAGCGCGCCGGTGATGATCAGCGCCGAGTTGCCCAGCGTGAAGCCGATGCCGGCGGCCGCCCACCCCGAATAGGAGTTGAGCATCGAGATCACCACCGGCATATCGGCGCCGCCGATCGGGATGATGATCAGCACGCCGAGCAGCAGCGACAACCCGACGATGACCCAGAACTGCACCGCGGTCTGATCGAGGTAGAACAGCACGATGAAGACGACCAATGCCACGGCGAGCGCAATATTGATGAGGTGCCGCCCGGGCAGCGTGATCGGCTTGCCGCTCATGCGGGCGGAGAGCTTGAGGAAGGCGATCACCGAGCCGGTGAAGGTCAAGGCGCCGATGGCGACGCCAAGCGCCATTTCGATCAGGCTTTGTTGGTGGATGTGGCCTTCGGTGCCGATGTCGAAGGCCGCCGGCGCGTAGTAGGCGCCCGCCGCCACCAGCACCGCCGCCATGCCGACCAGCGAATGGAAGGCGGCGACCAGTTCCGGCATCGCGGTCATCGGCACACGCCGCGCGATCACCGCGCCGATGCCGCCGCCGATGGCGATGCCGCCGAGCACCAGCACCCAGGCGACCGCGCTTGCCGGCGGATGCGCGCCGAGCGTCGTCAGCACGGCGATGGTCATGCCGATCATGCCGAACTGATTGCCGCGCCGGCTCGATTCGGGGCTCGACAGTCCGCGCAGCGCCAGAATGAACAGGACGCCGGCGATCAGATAAAGCAGTGCGACGATATTTGGGCTCATGCGGCGCTCATTTCTTTTTCTTTTGGTACATCGCCAGCATGCGCGCGGTGACCAGGAAGCCGCCGAAGATGTTGACCGAGGCGAATATCAGCGCGACGAAGCCGAGCGCGCGCGCCAGGATGGTGCCGTTGTCGTCGGCAATGAGCGCAACGCTCACCGCCAGCAAAGCGCCGACCACAATCACCGAGGAGATCGCATTGGTCTCCGACATCAGCGGCGTGTGCAGCGCCGGCGTCACCGACCACACCACGTAGTAGCCGACGAACACCGCCAGCACGAAGATCGACAGCCGGAACACGAAGGGATCGACCGCATTTGCGATGTGTTCCATACCGGTTCTCCTTTAGGCCTTCGGCTTGAAATTCGGATGCACGATCGCGCCGTCGCGGGTCAGCAGCGTGCCCTTGATGAGCTCGTCATCCCAGTTGACCGCGAGCTTCTTTTCTTTCTTGTCGATCATGGTGTCGAGGAACGTCAGCAGGTTCTTGGCATAAAGCGCGGAGGCCGATGCCGCCAGCCGCCCGGGCACGTTGAGATAGCCGACGATCTTGACGCCACCGACCTTGCGCCACCTCGCCCGCCTTGGCGCCTTCGACGTTGCCGCCGCGCTCGACCGCGAGATCGACGAGCACCGAGCCGGGCCGCATCGAGGCCACCATTTCCTTGGTGATCAGCCGCGGCGCCGGCCGCCCGGGAATCAGCGCGGTGGTGATGACGATATCCTGCTTCTTGATGTGCTCGGCGGTCAGCGCGGCCTGCTTGGCCTGGTATTCTTTCGACATTTCCTTGGCGTAGCCGCCGGCGGTCTGCGCGTTCTTGAATTCTTCGTCCTCGACGGCCAGGAATTTCGCGCCCAGGCTTTCGACCTGCTCCTTGGTGGCGGGACGCACGTCGGTGGCGGTGACGATGGCACCCAATCGGCGCGCGGTCGCGATCGCCTGCAAGCCGGCGACGCCGACACCCATGATGAACACCTTGGCTGCCGGCACGGTGCCGGCCGCCGTCATCATCATCGGCAGCGCGCGGCCATATACTTCCGCGGCGTCGATCACCGCGCGGTAGCCGGCGAGATTGGCCTGGCTGGAAAGCACATCCATCGACTGCGCGCGCGTGATGCGCGGCATCAGTTCCATGGCGAAGGCGACAAGGCCGGCGTCCGCCATCTGCTTGAGCGCGGCTTCGTTGCCGTAGGGATCCATGATCGCGATGACCAGCGCGCCCTTTTTGTAGTTGGCCAGTTCGGCCGGCGCCGGGCGGCGCACTTTCAGCACCACATCGGCGTCCTTGGTGACGTTGTCGCCGACGGTGGCGCCCGCCGCCTCGAACTCGGCGTCGGGAATGCCGGAGGCAACGCCCGCGCCGCGCGCGACCGCAACCTCGGCGCCCAGCGCCTTCAGCTTCTTGACGGTTTCCGGAGTGGCTGCGACACGCGGCTCGCCAGCCTCGGTTTCGTGCGCTACGGCAATTCGCATTCGCGTCTCCACATTATCGCGAGTGATTGCCTTAGGACGAAAGCCCGGCAAAGGCGAAGATCAGGAAGCAGATCACGAAGCTCACGTAGCTCGACGTCTTCGATCCGCTGGCGAGAGCCGGCACCACGCCCAGCACGCCGATGATGAAGATCGCGGCCGCCATGAACCAGTGGCCCATCACCCCGCCGGTGGCCAGGCCGAACAGGATCGTGACCACATAGAGAATGCCGATGAAGGTGAAATGGACGAAACGCTGATAGCTGTTTTCATGCGCGGGAAGGTCGTTCCCGGTCGCGGTGGCATATTCGACGGTGCCGTGCTCGGCCATGGGGGAAGGTCTCCAAGGATCGCAAAGGCGGGCGGCAGTCAGGTAGCGCAATTGGACGCCAAGGGCAACGGCTGCGGGCCTTAGAATAGGTGACTTGTTCTTCGGGTCGGGCTCGTATTTTGAAAAACTGGGGGCCCCATAACACTTCGATTGGGGATGATTTTGATACGGATCAAATCCAGGACGGGCTTTTTCGCGCTCGCGCGCTAGCCGTCGATCGAAGGCTTGAGACTCACCTTGGCCAGCGCCGCGGCCTGCCGCGCGGCCACCTGCTCGACCGAAAATTTCTCGATCGCCTCGTTGAACAATCGGTGGAAATTCAGCTCCGCCGCCAGATGCAGGAATACCGCCCCGAGCCCGAGCGCGGCGCGATCCATGAACACGAATTCGCGCGGCACGGTGACCGGCCCGCGCTTCTTCAGCGCCTGGTGCACCTGGAACGCTTCCTTGCGCCCGTAGGCCGATGGGCTAACCCCATCGGCAATGCTGCGCACCCGGTCGTCGAGCAAAGGGCCATAGATGAAGCGCGCCCAGATATTGAGCGTTTCGATCAACTCGCGGTTGAGCCGCTTGAAGCCCCAGACCTCGTAGGCGTGCACCACCAGATCGTCATCGCCGCGCAACAATCCGCGATAGAGGTCGACCACCCCGCCGACGAAGCTGGGCGGAAAGATGCGGATGCAGCCATAGTCGAGCAGGTTGATGCCGCCCGCCTTGCCCTTGGCGTTGTCGAACACCGTATAATTGCCGAGATGCGGGTCGCCGTGGATGATGCCGAAGCGGCTGAACGGAAACCACCAGGCGGTGAACATGGCGGTGGCGAGCCGGTTGCGCACGGCGAGCGGGTCGTCCTTGTGCTCGAGCAGCTTGCGGCCGGTGAGCCAATCCATGGTGAGCAGCCGGCCGGTGGACAATTCCGGCCAGACCTTCGGCACGCGGATGGCGTGTTCGTCCTTCAGCATGGCGCCGTAGAGCGCGACGTGCTTGGCCTCGCGGATATAGTCGAGCTCTTCGCGCAGCCGCGCGGCGATTTCCTTGGCGATCTCGGTGGTGTCGAGCGCCGGATCGAAACGCTTGCGGATGGCGAACAGCAATTTCAGCTGCCGCACATCGGCTTCGACCGCCGACTGCATGTCGGGATATTGCAGCTTGCAGGCAAGCTCAGCGCCGTCGAGCGCGCGGGCGCGGTGCACCTGGCCGAGCGAGGCGGCCGCCGCCGGATGATGCTCGAAGCTCTTGAATTTGTTTTCCCAGGCGACGCCCAGTTCCGCGCTCATGCGCCGCTTGACGAAGGCCCAGCCCATGGGCGGGGCCTGGCTTTGCAGCTTGGTGAGTTCGGCGGCGTATTCCGGCGGCAGCGCGTCGGGAATGGTGGCGAGCAGCTGCGCCACCTTCATGATCGGGCCCTTCAGGCCGCCGAGCGCGGCGGCGAGCGCAAAGGCATTGCCGGCGCGGCCGCCCTGCGCGCCGAGAGGCGCTGCCCGACCATGCGCGCGGCCACCCCGCCGACCTTGCTGCCGACATTGGCGTAGCGCTTGGCGCGGGCGGAGAAGCGGTTTTTTTCGCGGTCGGTGGGGGGCATGGATGAACTCATCGGCACACAGCTAATGCCGGCCGGGGGCAAGATAAGGTGGCCAGCAACTCAGCCTTAGCCGCACTCCAGCCGCTCTCCAGTTCCTCGATCAGCGCTGGCAATCACCCCTACCCCGCCGTCCCAGAACTTGGGATCGCGCGCGTCCAAGCCGAAAGGCGCCAGCAGCTCGGAGTGGTGCTTGGTGCCGCCGGCCGCAAGCATCTCGAGATAGCGCTCGGCGAAAGCCGGAGGCCGACTGCTCGTAGACCGCATAGAGCGAGTTCACCAGGCAATCGCCGAACGCATAAGCATAGACGTAGAACGGCGAATGGATGAAGTGCGGGATGTAGCACCAGAACGCCTCGTAGCCCGCCTTCAATTCGATCGCCGGGCCTAAGCTCTCGCTCTGCACCGACATCCAGAGTTCGCAGATCTTGTCGGCGGTGAGTTCGCCGTTGCGGCGTTCCCCATGCACCTTGCGCTCGAATGTGTAGAACGCGATCTGCCGCACCACGGTGTTGATCATGTCCTCGACCTTGGCGGCGAGCATGGCCTTGCGCTGCTTCTTGTCGGTGGTGTTGGCGAGCAGCTTGCGGAAGGTGAGCATCTCGCCGAACACGCTCGCGGTCTCGGCCATCGTCAGCGGCGTCGGCGCCATCAGCGCGCCGTTGGGCGCCGCCAGCACCTGGTGCACGCCGTGGCCGAGCTCGTGCGCGAGCGTCATCACGTCGCGCGGCTTGCCCTGGTAATTGAGCAGCACATAAGGATGCGCCGACGGCACGGTCGGATGCGCGAAGGCGCCCGGCTGCTTGCCCGGCCGCAGGGCGGCGTCGATCCAGCGCTTTGCGAAGAAGCGGTCGGCGATTTCCGCCATCTTGGGTGAGAACGCGCCATAGGCGGTGAGCACGGTCGCGCGCGCGTCACTCCACGGGATCGTGCGCTGGGCAACTTTGGGCAGCGGCGCGTTGCGGTCCCAATAGGGCAGCGTCTTCTTGCCGAACCATTTCGCTTTCAGCGCATAGTAGCGGTGCGACAGTTTCGGATAGGCGGCGCGCACGGCTGCAACCAGCGCCTCCACCACTTCGGGCTCGACGCGGTTGGACAGATGGCGGGCATCGGCGACGTCCTTGAAGCCGCGCCAGCGGTCGGAAATTTCCTTGTCCTTGGCCAGCGTGTTGGTGATCAGCGTGAACGGCCGCAAGTTTTCCTTGAAGGTCTTGGCCAGCGCCTGCGCCGCGCTTTTGCGTTTCTTGCCGTCGGCGTCCAGCAACAGATTGAGCGCCGGTTCGATCGCGAGTTCCTGGCCGCCGATCCGGAAGCGCAAGGAAGCGATGGTCTCGTCATATTGCCGGTTCCAGGCCGAATAGCCGGTCACCGATTTTTCATGGAACAGTTGCTCGACCCGGTCTTCAAGCTGATAGGGCTTCTCCTTGCGCACGTCCTCGAGCCAGGGCCGGTAATGGCCGAGCGCCGGATCCGCCATGGCGGCCTCCAGCGCGGCATCATCGATGCGGTTGAGCTCGAGCGTGAAGAACAACAGGTGCAGCGAGGCGGCGGTGATGCGCTCCTGCATGTCGCCGTAGAATTTGGCGCGCGAGGGGTCGGTGGTGTCGCCGGCATAAGTGAGCGAGGCATAGGACATCACCCGGCCGAGCGTGTCGTCGAGCGCCTCGTAGCGCCTGACCGCCGCGGCCAGCGCCTCGCCGGCGGATGGCCCTTCGGCCAGCTCGGCGAGCCGACCTTTGAAGTCGGCCTCAAAAACGATGCAGCGGTTTTCGGCGTTCTCCAGGTCCCATTTGAGTTCCGGGCTGTCGAGGCCCGGATAGAGATCCTTGAGGTTCCATTCCGGCAGGTCGCCGAGCTTGGGCGAGGCGGCCGGCTTCTTGCGGGACGAGCTTTTGGCCATGGTGCGGACAGTCATGTTTTCCAGGGAAATAGCGACGGTTGGGTGCTCATTTATGGCGCCGCTCGTGGCGTTGCGATGGCGGAAGCCGAGTTTTCAACCAAGACGCCCGCCGCGGTCCATTTAACACCCCATTAAGCCAGACCGGCGACATTGCACCAAATCGGCACAGCGCCAAGCGTTGCGAGGTATTCTTTAATGTCGGAAACCGTGCTGATCGTCGATGACGATCCGGTCCAGCGCCGCCTGCTCGAGGCCATGGTCGGCCGCTTCGGCTATCAGGCGGTCACCGCCGAAGGCGGCGACGCGGCCTTGCGGCTGCTCGGCGGAGGCGCAGCGCATCGACTGCGTGGTCCTCGACCTGGTGATGCCCGATCTCGACGGCCTCGGCGTGCTGGCGCGCATGCGCGAGAGCGGCCTCGATATGCCCGTGATCGTGCAGACCGCCCATGGCGGCATCGACAACGTGGTGTCGGTGATGCGCGCGGGCGCCACCGACTTCGTGGTCAAGCCGGCGAGCCCCGAACGGCTGCAGGTCTCGCTCGGCAATGCGCTCGCCACCAGGCGGCTCGCCGGCGAATTGCGGCGGCTCAAGCGCAGCCGCGACGGCACTTTGACGATCGCGGACGTGATCACCCGCGCCGACGCCATGCGCCCGGTGCTGCACGCCGCCGAGAAGGCGGCGGCCTCCACCATTCCGGTGCTGATCGAAGGCGAATCCGGCGTCGGCAAGGAGTTGATTGCGCGCGCCATCCACGGCTCAGGCGCGCGCCGCGCCAGGCCGTTCGTGGCGGTCAATTGCGGGGCCATGCCGGAAAATCTGGTCGAGTCGATCCTGTTCGGCCACGAGAAGGGCGCCTTCACCGGCGCCACCGACAAGCACACCGGCAAATTCGTCGAGGCCGACGGCGGCACGCTGTTCCTCGACGAGATCGGCGAATTGCCGCTGCCGGCGCAGGTCAAGCTGTTGCGCGCGCTGCAGGAGGGCGAGGTCGAGCCGGTCGGCTCCCGCAAGTCCGTGCAAGATCGATGTGCGCATCATCTCCGCCACCAACCGCGACCTGATCGCCGACGTGAAGGCGGGGCGGTTCCGCGAGGACCTGTTCTACCGTCTGCATGTGTTTCCGATTTCGGTGCCGCCGCTGCGCCAGCGGACTGAGGACATCGCCGAACTCGCCCGCCATTTCCTCGCCCGCATTTCGGCCGAGGAAGGCAAGCGCGTGCGCTCCATCGAGCCCGAGGCGCTGGCCCTGCTCGCCGCCTTCCGCTGGCCGGGCAATGTGCGCCAGCTGGAGAACGCGATCTTCCGCGCGGTCGTGCTGACCGACGGCGAGCGGATCGGCGTGGACGAGTTCCCGCAAATATCCGCCCAAGCTCGGGGCCGACAGTATGCCGCCCCGCCGCATGATCGATCCGTCGCCGGCGATCGCCGCCACCTGGCCGGACGCGCGCGAGGCCGCTGACAGTTCCGCTCACCATGCGGCGGACCTGACCACGCCGACCCTGCCGCTGACCGACGCCCAAGGCGAAGTGCGGCCGCTCGAGGAGATCGAACGGGACGTGATCCGTTTTGCCATCGCGCATTACCGCGAGCAGATGTCGGAGGTCGCGCGGCGGCTGAAAATCGGGCGCTCGACGCTTTACCGCAAGCTCGAAGACCTCGGCCGCGATGACGAGGCGCGGGAAACGGCGGACGACGAAAACGCAACGGTGTAACGTTGGTAAACGGCGCATTTAATCAAGCGCGCGCGCCGCGTCAGCCGTGACCGGAAGCATCCGCGCGCGGCGGTCAGATTTCATTCATCCTGTCACACAATTAGCCGCCTATCGCCGGCCCGGACGCGTGCCCGGCGCGCAAGCGTAAGCGCCGGTTAACGCGTCGCGGACATTTTGATCGACCGTGGTGGCGTGGCGTGATGCGGGGTGGGCGTTATGCGTAACATTGCGTTCGATTGTCTGCTGGCCGGAACGGCGCTGGCGCTGATCATCGCCACGCCGACGCTGACAAATGCCGCGCCTGACCGGAGCGAAGCGGTGGCGGCCCCGCTGCCGCCGGCGCTCAACGGCCAGCCGCCGCACCACCCGGAAGCGGCGCCGGCGCCGCAAGCGCCGCCGGCAGCCACCGCGTTGCAGAATTCCGACAGCGACAAGCTCGACCTCAGGGGCACGCTCGGCAATCCGCCCGCCAGCCTCGATGCGCAAATTTCCGACCGGCTGCGCGCGATCGCCACCGGCATTGAACTCGAGCGGCGCGTCGGCCGCGTGCCGGAACGCCAAGCCATCGAGGCCTTCTATGCCGCCCGCAACTTCGCGCCGCTGTGGATCGGCGATGGCCACCTCAATGCGCGCGCCAAATCGGTGATCGAGCGGCTGAAGAACGCCGAGGCCGACGGGCTCGATCCGGCCGATTACCCGGTGCCGGAATTGCGCGCCGCCAGCAGCGCCGAGGCGCTGGCCGACGGCGAGATCGCGCTCACCAATTCGGTGCTCACTTACGCGCGCCACCTGGCGGTCGGCCGCATTGCGCCGACCCGCGTGCTGGCGGAAGTCGACTACGGCAATCACACGCCGGAGCCGGCGGATATCCTGCGCCAGGTGGCCGATGCCGGCGATGCCGGCGCGGCGCTCGCAAGCTTCAATCCGCCGCATGCCGGCTTCCGGGCGCTGAAAGCCAAGCTCGCCGAGCTGCACGCTGGCGCCGCCGCCGCCGACACTGATATCGCCAAAGGGCGCAAGCCGGATCAGCAGATCGAGCGCGTGATCGCCAACATGGAGCGCTGGCGCTGGCTGCCGCGCGATCTCGGCGAGACCTACGTCATGGTCAATATTCCGGACTACACGCTCAAGGTGGTGCACGACCACCAAACGGTCTGGCGCACCAAGATCATCGCCGGCAAGCCGCGGACGCCGACGCCGCTGCTGACCGCGTCGATGCAGCAGATCATCGTCAATCCATCCTGGCACGTGCCGCAGTCGATCATCCGCAAAGAACTGCTGCCGCGCTATGCGCGGGATCCGAACATCTTCGCCCGCATGGGCCTCGTGGTGAAGCACAGCCACGGCCGCATCGAAGCGGTGCAGCCGCCCGGCGCCCGCAACGCACTCGGCCGCATCAAGTTCGACTTCCCCAACGAATATTCCGTCTATCTGCACGACACGCCGGAGAAGCGGCTGTTCGCCTCCGACAAGCGCGCCTTCAGCCATGGCTGCATGCGGGTGGAGAACCCGACCAAGTTCGGCGAGGTCATCATGGCGATGGCGCTGCCGGCGCCGGCGCCGAATGAGCAGCAGATCGATCGCATGTTCGGCCGCCACGAGCGCACCTTCAATCTGGTCAACCGGCCCATGGTGCACCTCACCTATCAGACCGCCTTCGTGGACGATGCCGGCAAGCTCGCGTTGCGCGACGATGTTTACGGCTTCGATGCACGCATCGAGGCCATTCTGCACGGCGGCGCGCGCCACATCGCCGACGTCACGACCCACCAGAACATCCGGCACCGGGCCGAACGGCGCGAGGCAAAAAATCCGTCCCGATTGTTCGGTCGGCCGACCTTGCCGCAGCGGCCGGAGCCAAAACGCAGCGTGGGCGGCGCCCGGGCCTGGCCGGTCGCGGCCGCCGCACCGGGGCTGCGTGCCGAGGCCCCGCCATTGCCCTTGCTAGGGCCATTTTTAGCCATTTTCAGCCGCTAGAAACCAGCCGGTCGGGGGGCGACGGCTAAGCACGCGTTAACCCTTCCCGACAAGACTGCGCGATTGTCGCTCCCCGGAGCCGCTCGCTTTGGGTAAAGCGGCTGTGGGACAGCATAATTCGGGGACGGTTGCATTGACGGTTGGCGCGTGGCGCGAGCTCCCTCTCGTATTGACCTTGTCACGCGCCGGCGGACGGCTCGCAGTGGCCGGGCTGCTGCTGCTGGGCGCCAATAATTCCCTGCAAAATGCCATCGCCGAAGGCGACACCCGCACGCTGACCTTCCATCACGTCCATACCGGCGAAAACATCACCGTCACTTTCAAGCGCGACGGCCGCTATGACGAGGCCGCGCTGAAGAAGCTCGACTGGTTCATGCGCGACTGGCGCAAAGAAAAAGAAACCCACATGGATCCGCATCTGTTCGATCTGTTGTGGCAGACCTATCGCGACCTCGGCGCCACCGAGCCGATCCAGGTGATCTGTGGTTATCGTTCGCCGGGAACCAACGCCATGCTGCGCGCGCGCTCGAGCGGCGTCGCGCAGTTCAGCCAGCACATCAACGGCAACGCGATCGATTTCTACATTCCCGGCGTGCCGCTCGCCAAGGTCAGGGCCGAGGGCTTGCGGCTTCAGCGCGGCGGCGTCGGATTCTATCCGACGTCGGGCTCGCCGTTCGTGCACATGGACACCGGCACCATCCGGCACTGGCCGCGCATTCCGCGTCAGGAACTGGTCAAGATATTCCCCAACGGCCGCACCGTGCACATTCCCGCCGACGGCCATCCGCTGCCCGGCTACGCGCTGGCGCTGGCCGATGTCGAGCGCCGCGGCAATGCGCCGAACGGACGGTCGCTGGAAGCCGCGCGCGAGGCCGGCGTGATCACCGCCAGCCAGGAGCAGGCGGCCGAGAAGCCCAAGCGCAGCCTGCTCGCCAGGCTTTTCGGCATCGGCAAGGATGCGGACGAGCAGAGCAAGCAGCCGGCTGCAAAGCGTGCGCGTACGCCTATAGCGGTCGCCAGCCTGGGTCCGCACAAGCGAGTGGCCGTCGAGCATATCGTGCCGCTGCCGGCGGCGCGGCCGACGCCGGTCGCGGTCGCGGCGGTGTTGCCGAAGCCAAGACCGGCCGAGCAGACTGTTGCGATGGCGGCGCTGGCGAACAAGACCTTCGACGACCGCGCCTATTGGCGCAAGCCGGTCGAGACGAGCCCGGCGCTGCCGGCGCCACTCGCGGCCGGGACGCGGTATGAGACGGCCTCGCTCGATCCGGCCAGCACCGGCAGCACGGCGGATCGTGCGCTCGCCTATGCCGCGGAATCGGATAGCCCGCTCGCCGCGCGCGCCCGCCCGATGGGCTCGCGCCTGCCCCGCATGCCGGCGGAAGCCAGCGTGATCCCGGCCTCGCCCAGCGCGACCATGGTGGTGAAACCGCCGCTCGCGCTGGCCATGGGCGGTGGCGAACGCTCCGACAGCCCGTGGCTGCGCGCCGCCATACTGACGCCGAGCGTGCGCGACTTCATGACGGCAAACCGGGTCGGCGCGGTCGATCCGCGCTGGCAGCAAGAGCTGCTGCATAAGCCGTCACTGTCGCTGACGATGACTTTCTCGGCCGATCCGCATCTCGGCGTGGTCGCCGACCACTTCACCGGCAGCGCGGTGGTGTTCCTGGCCACCGCCACGTTCGCGCCGCAGACCACCGCGTCGCTGCAGTAATCGCAGCCGTCGCCCCCGCGAAGGCGGGGACCCATAATCCGCACATTCTCGCTAGTTCAGCGGCTATGGGTCCCGGGTCTCGCTCGCGTTGCTGGCTCGCCCCGCCAGAAAAAATCAGTTCAACATCCCCAGCGCGTGCATGTAGGTCTCCAGCACGGCCTGCTGCTCGCGGCGCTCGTCGGTGTCCTGCTTGCGCAGGCTGATGATGGTGCGCAGCGCCTTGATGTCGAAGCCATTGCCCTTGGCTTCGGCATAGACGTCGCGAATGTCGTCGGAGGTCGCCTTTTTCTCTTCCTCGAGCCGCTCGATGCGCTCGACGAAGGCTTTCAGCTGGTCCTTGGCGAAGCGGGTCGCGGGTTGTTCTTTTTCGGCGGCGGCGGTGGCAGGCATTGGTGTCTCCTCGGGGTCTGGCGGCGAACCGGGCCGCCGCTTTCCCAAAGAGCTTTCGGAAGAACACCGCGTCAGGTCAAGGCGATGACGCGATCATCACCGCTGTTCACAAGGCTCAGTGCCGGGGGCTGGACTTCTCGAACGCCGCCTTTTGTTCGGAGCTGGCTTCTTTCTGGTACTTTTTGCGCCATTCGTCATAAGGCATGCCGTAGACGATCGCGCGGCTCTCGTCCTTGCTTATGGCCACGCCCTTGGCATCGGCTGCGTCCTTCATCCAGTTCGACAGGCAATTGCGGCAGAAACCGGCGAGATTCATCATGTCGATGTTCTGCACATCGGTGCGCGCGCGCAAATGCTCGACCAGGCGCCGGTAGACGGCGGCCTCCAGCTCGGTGCGGGTCTTGTCGTCCATGGCGATGCATCCTTTGTGTCTTTGCCGTTCAAACATAGTGCCGCGGGATGGTCCTTGCCATAGCGGCCAGTTCAGCAAACAGCAGGCTTTCGCGCTCCGGAAACGCTAAGGTGCGCCCATGAACATGCCCGCCCGACGCGCATTCCTGCAATCGCTGTTTCGCACTGCCGTGGACGCTGCGCACCCCGCGACCTGCCTGCCGCCGCTCTTGCCGCCGCCGCCTGCGGGCCGGCTCATTCTGCTCGCCGCCGGCAAGGCCGCCGGCTCCATGGCGGAAGTCGCCGAAGGCTTTTACCTGCAGCAGTTAATGCTTAAGCCAGAACGCCTCTGTGGAATCGCGGTGGCGCGCCACGGCTATGGCCGGCCGTTGCAGATCGCGACCATGATCGAGGCCGGCCACCCGGTGCCGGATGACGCGGGCCTGGAAGCCGCCTTGCGCGCGATCGAGTTCGCCGACAACGCGGACAGCGGTGACCTGGTGCTGGTGCTGATTTCGGGCGGCGCCTCCGCCAATTGGATCGCGCCGGCGGCCGGCGTTTCGTTTGCCGACAAGCAGGCGGTGACGCGCGCGCTGCTGCGTTCGGGCGCCACCATTGGCGAGATCAACACGGTGCGCAAACATCTCTCGCGCATCAAGGGCGGCCGGCTGGCGCGCTTCGCTTTTCCGGCAAAGCTGGTCACCATCGCGATCTCCGATGTGCCGGGCGACGATCCGTCGGCGATCGGCTCGGGGCCGACCGTGCCGGATCCGACCACGCTAAGCGACGCGCGCGCCATCGTCGCGAAATACCAGCTCGATCTTCCCATCAGCGTGACCGCCGCGCTCGCAAACGCGGGCAACGAATCGCCGAAGCCGGACGATCCGGTGTTCGCCGGCAGCCAGTTTGCGCTGGCCGCGCGGCCGGCCGATTCTCTGCGCGCGGCGGAAGCCGCGGTGCGCGCCGCCGGCTACGAATGCATCTCCCTGGGCGATCGCGTCGAAGGCGAGGCGCGCGACGTGGCCGCGGCCCATGGCAAGCTCGCGCGCGAGCTGCGCGCGAAAGGCGCCCGCGCGGTGATCCTGTCGGGCGGCGAATTGACCGTCACCATCCGGGGCAAGGGCCGCGGCGGGCCCAATCAGGAATACGCCCTGGCGTTGGCCATGGCGCTCGATGGCATGCCGGCGGTGGCGGCGCTCGCCGCCGACACCGACGGCACTGACGGCGGGATCGGCAATGCCAGCGACCCCGCCGGCGCCCTGATCGACGGCGAAACCATGGCACGCGCCAAGGCGCTGGGCCTCGATCCTGCCGCGTTTCTTGCCGACAATAATTCAACGGGATTTTTTGCGGCCCTTGGGGACTTGGTGGTGAGCGGACCGACCTTCACAAACGTGAACGACTTCCGCGCCATCGTCGTTGACAGGCCGTGACGGATCACGCCACAACCAATGCCACCGTATCGCCACGGAATGGATCAGGACCTGGCCCTAACATTTTGCTTGCGCATGATCTTTTCCGAATACCGGTTCGCGCTTTGCGAGCTCGTGCTCCAATCATAGCCGACGATAACTTGACTGTATTGTTCCGCCATTCCGCCACGCGCTGCTTGCCTTGCACGCTTGCGCTCGCAGCCAGCCTGCTGGCGGCTTCGGCGCATCCGGCGCTGGCCGATTTCCGGCTGTGCAATAACACCGGCAGCCGGGTCGGCGTTTCGTTGGGCTATAAGGATGCCGAAGGCTGGACCACCGAAGGCTGGTGGAATGTGTCGGCGCGAACCTGCGAAACTCTGCTGCGCGGCGCGCTGGTTGCGCGCTACTATTACATCTACGCGGTCGATTACGACCGCGGCGGCGAATGGTCCGGTCACGCTTTCATGTGCTCACGCGAAAAGGAATTCACCATCCGCGGCACCGAGAACTGCCTGGCGCGCGGCTTTGATCGCACCGGCTACTTCGAAGTCGACACCGGCGAACAGCGCTCCTGGACGGTGCAGCTCACCGACAGCGTCGAGCAGAAGCCCGCCCGCCCGCTGCTGTCGCGCACGCCACCCGCAACGCAGCGGCCGCCCTTGGCCGTGCCGTCGGCGCCAGCCGGAGGCGGCAAGCGATGAGACGCCTGCGCCGCGCCAAAATCGTCGCTACGCTGGGGCCGGCCTCCTCCGACGCCGCCATGATCGCGCGGCTGTTCGCCGCCGGCGCCGACGTGTTCCGCATCAATATGAGTCACACCAGCCAGGACCGCATGCGCGAGCTGGTCGCCATGATCCGCGGCATCGAGCGCGACAGCGGCCGGCCGATCGGCATCCTGGTCGACTTGCAGGGACCCAAGCTGCGGCTCGGCACTTTTGCCGACGGATCGGCAATGGTGACGAACGGGGCGAGCTTCGTGCTCGATTGCGATCCGGCGCCCGGCGATGCCACGCGTGCGTTTCTGCCGCATCCGGAAATTTTCGCCGCGGTGGCGCCCGGCCGCACCCTGCTGATCGACGACGGCAAGGTGCGGCTCACCGTTACCGAAGCGGCGCCCAAGCGCATGACCACGCGCGTCGAGGTGGGCGGCAAACTGTCGGATCGCAAGGGCGTGAGCCTGCCGGATTCGACAATTCCGTTCTCGGCGCTGGCCGAGAAGGACCGCTCCGATCTGGAAGCCGCGCTCGATGCCGGCATCGACTGGGTGGCGCTGTCGTTCATCCAGCGGCCGGAGGATATCGCGGAGGCCAAGAAGATCACCCGCGGCCGCGCCGCCGTGATGGCCAAGATCGAGAAGCCGCAGGCGGTGCACCGTCTCAGCGAAATCATGGATCTCGCCGACGCGCTGATGGTGGCGCGCGGCGACCTCGGCGTCGAAATGCCGCTGGAAAAAGTGCCCGGCGTGCAGAAGCAGATGACGCGCATGGGCCGCGCCACCGGCAAGCCGGTGGTCGTCGCCACGCAAATGCTGGAATCGATGATCAGTTCGCCGGTGCCCACGCGCGCGGAAGTCTCCGACGTCGCCACCGCCATTTTCGACGGCGCCGATGCGGTCATGCTGTCGGCGGAATTGGCGGCCGGCAAATATCCGGTGGAAGCGGTGGCCACCATGAACCGCATCGCCGAGGAGATCGAAAGCGATCCGATCTACCGCAGCATCATCGACGCCCAGCGCGCGGTGCCGGAGCCGACCGGCGCCGACGCCATTGCCGATGCCGCCCGCCACATCGCCGACACGCTCGATCTCGCCGCCGTGGTGTGCTGGACCTCGTCGGGCTCGACCGGCTTGCGCATGGCGCGCGAACGGCCGCGGCCGCCGATTGTGGCGCTGTCACCCAATATCGCCACCGGGCGCCGGCTGTCGGTGGTGTGGGGCGTGCATTGCGTGATCACCGAGGACGCCCACGACCAGGACGACATGGTCGACCGCGCCAGCCGCATCGCCTGCACGGAAGGCTTCGCCAAGCCGGGCCAGCGCGTCATCATCGTCGCCGGCGTGCCGCTCGGCACCCCCGGCGCGACCAACATGCTGCGCATTGCCTATGTGGGGAGCGAGGCGGCGGGGGATTGAGCGCGGGTGTCCTGGGGCGCACACGCAGAAAATTGACGCCATCCGCGAAAATTGCACGAGTCGGGAATTAGATATCCCGGCCCTCGACCTTTTCCTGCAGCGTCTTCACCAGGTCGGGGACGCGCTGCAAGCGCGGATAGATCGCGAGCGCGCGGCGGTAGACTTCCAGCGCCTGCTTGTCGTCGCCGATGTCCTGCATGATCAGGCCGAGGCCCGCCAGCGCGCCGAAATGGCGCGGCTCGCGCCGCAGCACTTCGCGAATGTCGGCGAGCGCGCGGCCGTAATCTTTTTTCATGTAGTAGAGGGTGGCGCGCTGGTTCCAGGCTTCCACGTATTTCGGTTTGATCTTGACGATGGCGTCGAGCAGCTTGATGGCGAGATCGGTATCGTTCTGCTCGATCGCGGTCTGCACGCGCGACATCAGCAGCACGGTGGTGTCGCTGCGCGAGGCGGTCCACAGCGCCCAGATGCGCTCCTCGATCGCCTTGGCGGTGGCGTCGTCGGGCGCGACCTTGAGCGCCCCGAACAGGAAATCGAGATTGCGCGTGGAATCGCCGTGCCGGACATGGGGCAGTTTTTTCGGCGGCTGCACCCAATCGCCCGGCGCCGCGACGGCGGGCACGGCCAAGGCCGTGGCCAAGATGGCGGCAAACAGGCTTGCGAGGAATCGCGGGCACATGGGCGAAGTCTAATATCTCCGCCGGCTAAGGCAAATATACGGCGAAGAAGAAGAAAGAGCCCCGGCCAAAGCCGGTTTCAGGCTGCCGCGGTCAGCCTTGGCGCGCCTTGAAGCGGCGGTTGGTCTTATTGATGATATAGACCCGGCCCTTGCGCCGCACGAGGCGGTTGTTGCGGTGGCGGCCGCGCAGGGATTTCAGGGAGTTACGGACTTTCATGACAATCTCTGGGTTCTCTGGTTGCCGGGTTCATAAGCAGCCCACCCGCCCCTGTCAACGCAACGCGCCCAGCCGTGGTTAGCGGCCCCAGCGGCCAGCCCCTTGCGACAAGTCTGGGTGTCCCTACCCGGTTTGACGATGGCGGTCGCCGCAGGCCGCCGGCGCGGACGCTTTCATCATTATTGGCCTCGCTTCGGTTTTCGGTCCATACCGCCTAGGATATACAAGCATTTCCTGCCCTGAACTTCCGGTGATTGCATTGGCCGACATTCCCATTCCCTCTGCCGGTCCGGTCGATGCCGCGATCATCGACGATCTGGTCGCCGCGAGCCGCATCCTGGCGTATCACGGCGTGCTGGACGCATGGGGCCATGTGAGCATCCGGCATCCGGCAAATCCGGAACGCTATCTCCTGTCGCGCGCGCGGGCGGCCGCGCTGGTGTCGGCCGACGACATCATGGAGTTTGACCTCGACTCTAATCCAGTCGATCAGCGCGGCCGGCGGATGTTTCTCGAGCGCTTCATTCACGGCCAAACCTATCGCGCGCGGGCGGACGTGAACGCGGTCGTTCACAGCCATTCGCCCACGATGATTCCGTTCAGCGTCACAGGGGAGCCGCTAAAAGCAATTTCCCACCTCGCGTCATTCCTGGTGAAGGAAGTGCCCGTGTGGGAGATCCGCGATGTCGGCATCAGCCAGGGGCTGCTGGTGACGAACAACGCGCAGGGGCATTCGCTGGCGAAGACGCTCGGCGATGGACCCGTCGCGCTCATGCGCGGGCACGGCAACCTCGTGGTCGCGCCCGATATCAAGCGTGCGGTACATCGCGCGCTCTATACCGAGTCCAATGCCCGGCAGCTCGCCACGGCGTTGTCATTCAAACGCCCGATCACCTTTATCGCGCCGGACGAATCGCAAGACCCCAAGCGGCTTGATGACGCGTGGGAGGTGTGGAAGAGCGAAGTGAGTGAAGACGCGTCGGGCTCGCACAAATAACGCCGCGCGCCCCTGCTCGCGAAGCGCCGCGATTTTTGCTTGCAGCGCGGGCGCGCGAGCGAAACCGTCCGGCGCATGCAAGACAGGTCGGTCTGCAAAAACCAATCATCGGGCGAAGCCTCGCCAAATTTGTTTGCCAGTCATATTAGGTTTGCGACCGGGAACGTCGGGCCGCACATTCGCTACACACAATCGGACATAACGTTTTCGAATGCTAACTCGACAAGTTAACATTTGACCGCTCGCCCTATGTCCGACTGATAATCGCCGCAGCCGCCCGCATTGCAGCTTGACCTCACCGCGCCGTCAGACGGCCGGTGATGATGCAACTCCCACGAGGCATTGGATCAAGCCGGCGGGCAAAAGAGGGGCGCGCGCCAATGAAAATATTCAGCTATCTCTCGCGACAAATTCTATTCGCCACCGCCATCATTTTGGCGACGACATCCGCGTATGCCGAAACCGTTATTCGTGTCGTTCCCCGCGGCGACCTCAATATTCTTGATCCGATATGGTCGACGGTCGCGGTCACTCGCAACTACGGCTATATGGTCTACGATACGCTATTCGCGCTCAATTCCAAGCAAGAGCCCAAGCCGCAAATGGTCGGCTCTTATAAAGTCGATCCGAATGGTCTGAGCTACACGTTCACCCTGCGCGATGGCCTGAAATGGCACGACGGCGCGCCGGTGACGTCGGCCGACGTCATCGCGTCTCTCAAGCGCTGGTCAAAGCGCAATATCATCGGGCAGGCACTCGCCAAAGTCCTCAAGGACTACGTCGCCATCGATGACAAGACCTTCTCCATTACGCTGACCGAGAAGTTCGACGTTCTGAGTGCTCTGGCGGTGCCGAGCAATTCGCCTCCGTTCATCATGCCGCAGCGCGTTGCGCAAATTGACGCCTCAACCCAGATCAAAGAAGTCATTGGTTCGGGCCCGTTTATCTTCAAGCGCGACGAATGGAAGCCCGGCTACAAGGAAGTCTTCATCAAGAACCCGAACTATATTCCGCGCAAGGAGCCGCCCGATTTCCTGTCCGGCGGCAAGGTGGTGAAAGTCGATCGAGTTCGAGTGGCTGCACATTCCCGACAGCAGCACGATATCGTCGGCGTTGATCTCCGGCGAAATCGACTACTATGAAAATCCCTCCATAGATTATCTCGCGCTGTTCGAAAAAAATCCCGCGATCAAGATCTTCAATCTCGATCCGTTAGGATCGCAAGGAACATTGCGGATGAACCATTTGCATCCGCCGTTCAACAATATCAAAGCGCGTCAGGCTTTGCTGTGGACCGTCAATCAGGAAGAATACATGCGCGCGCTGGTCGGCAATCCTAAATATTATTTCAAGGAATGCCGTGCGATTTTCGGATGCGGATCGGTGTATGAAACGAACGCCGGCGCTGAAGGTCTGCATCAGGATTTTAACAAGGCCAAAGAGCTTCTCAAGGAAGCCGGTTATAAGGGCGAGCCGATTATCGTGATGGACCCGACCAATGTTCCGATCCTGCACGCCGCGATCACGGTTACCGTCCAAAACCTGCGCAAGGCCGGCATGAATGTCGACGTGCAGGCGATGGACGTCGGCACCATGATCAGCCGGCGCGCCAAAAAAGACCCGCCAGGCAAGGGCGGGTGGCACATTTTCTATACTCAGTTCCAGGGCATGGATATCAGCTCCCCCGGCGCACATCTCTACGCGGCCGCGCCCTGCATGAGCGGTCCACCGGGATGGCCGTGCGACAAGAAAATCGAAGATTTGCGCAACGCGTTCAACAGGGAACCTGATATTGCCAAGCGCAAGCAGATCGCCGTCGACCTGCAGCGCCGGGTCTACGAATTCGTTCCCTATATCAATATCGGCCAGTTCCGGCAGCCGGTCGCGTATCGATCGAGCCTTTCGGGGGTAATGGCCACCGGCGCAACGGTGTTCTGGAATATCGAGAAAAAGAACTGAGCTCGAAAGTATGGTTTAATGCCAGGCCTGATTGCCAGGAGGATAGTTGCGACCATTCCCGTCATGCTCATGGTCGCAATTATCGTTTTTCTTCTTCTGCACGTCAGCCAAGGCGATCCTGCATCGATTATTGCCGGCGATACCGCGTCGGCTGACGACATCGCTCGCATCCGTGAAAGGCTTGGCCTAAACGACCCGCTGCACATCCAGTTTATCCATTGGATCGGACATATCGTTCGCGGCGATCTCGGCACGTCGATTTTCACCAACGTGCCGGTCGCCACGTTAATTGCGCAAAGGATTGGCCCGACCCTGCTGCTGGCGGCGACCACAATGGTCTTCTCGATTGCGGTTGCCGTCCCGCTCGGAATTGTCGCGGCGCTCAATTTCGGCCGCTGGATCGATCGCCTTCTGATGACGCTCGCGGTTGCGGCTTTTTCAATTCCCGTGTTTGTGACCGGCTACGGCCTGGTCTACGTATTCGCACTGCAATGGCCGCTGTTTCCCGTGCAGGGCTATCGGCCGCCCGGCGAGGGCATTGGCCCATTCCTCCATCACATTGCTTTGCCAACGATCAGCCTCGGCTTGATCTACACCGCCCTGCTCGCGCGCATAACTCGGGCGACTTTTCTCGACGTCCTGGGTCAAGACTACATTCGGACCGCCCGCGCCAAGGGCCTGAAGACGAGCCGCATTATCGTCATGCACGCCTTGAAGAACGCCTCGATCCCAATCGTGACGACGATTGGAGCCGGACTGGCCATTCTGATCGGCGGCGTTGTGGTCACCGAAAGTGTGTTTGGCATACCCGGCTTGGGCCGGCTGACGGTCGAGGGCCTGCTCCGCCGTGACTATCCGGTCATTCAGGGTGTTATTCTGGTTTTTTCGGCAATCTATGTCCTGATCAATCTTGCCATCGATATTCTTTACACCATCCTTGACCCGCGGATCCGCTACTGATGTTGCAGGCCGGGGATGACAGCACCGGATTCCCGCAGTCCGCGATGGTCGGCAAACGGTCCGCCGATCCGTTGCGACGATGGTGGACCATCGCCCGACACCATCCGACCGCCAGCATCGGTCTGATCCTTCTTGTTGTCCTGACTGCGATGTCGGTGCTGGCGCCGGTAATCGCACCGTACGATCCGATCACCATCGACGTCACTCGCCGATTGCTGCCACCCTCACTCGACAATCTGTTCGGGACAGATGCGTTCGGACGGGACGTTTTCAGTCGCACTCTTTATGGAGGACGCATCTCGTTATTGGTTGGCATCGCCGTGGCTGGGCTGAGCACAGGGATCGGCATTGCTTTGGGTCTCGTCAGCGGTTTTGTCCGCATCGCCGACGGAATCATCATGCGCGTGATGGACGGTTTAATGGCTATTCCCGGCGTGCTGTTGGCGATCGCATTGGTCGCGCTGACGCGGGCCGGCTTGTGGACCGTCGTCGTTGCCATTTCGGTGCCGGAAATTCCACGCGTCGTGCGCATCGTCCGCGCCGTAGTCCTCACAATTCGCGAGCAGACTTATATCGAGGCGGCGGTCGTCTCAGGCGCGCGATTTCCGCGCATTCTTTATCGTCACATCTTACCGAACGCCGTCGCACCCATCATCGTACAAGCGACCTTCGTCTGTGCGTCGGCGGTCATTCTGGAAGCCTATCTCAGCTTCCTCGGCGCCGGCGTGCCGCCCGATATTCCAAGCTGGGGTAACATCATCGCCGACGGCCGCTCGGTGTTCCATTTGGCGGTCTGGATCATCATCTTTCCGGGGCTTTTCCTCGCGGCGATGGTGCTTGCGATCAATCTCGTCGGCGACGGGCTCCGCGACTTGCTCGACCCGAAAATTTCCAGGCAGATGCGGTAACGGGACATGTTGGAAACAGCGTCACAAGCCCCGATCCTGCAAGTCGACAATCTGACGACGTCATTCTTCACCGACGACGGCGTCTTTGATGCGGTTAGATCCCTGTCGTTTCATCTGACGCCGGGCGAAACGCTCGGTATCGTCGGCAAATCGGGGTGCGGCAAGAGCGTGACGGCCTTGTCCATCATGGGGCTGCTGCCGAAATCGAACGCGCAAATCGTGGCCGGCAAAATCTACTTTTCCGGAACCAACTTGTGCACTCTGCCTGAGCCGGCGATGCGCGCGATCCGCGGCGATCGGATCGCCATGGTTTTCCAGGAGCCGATGACATCGCTCAATCCGGTTTTGACGATCGGCCGCCAGATTGCGGAATCCATCTATTTGAACCGCGCTTGCAGCTGGCGAGATGCCCTTGGCCATGCGCGCGAGATGCTGGAGCTGGTGCGCATTCCCGATCCGGCCCGGAGGATGGATGAATATCCCCATCAAATGTCGGGTGGAATGCGCCAGCGGGTCATGATCGCCATCGCGCTGTCATGCGAGCCGGACGTCCTCATTGCCGACGAACCCACCACGGCGCTCGATGTGACCATTCAGGCGCAACTTCTACAATTGATGCGCGATCTCAAAGAACGCCTGGGCACGACCATTATGCTGATCACCCACGATCTCGGCGTAGTCGCTGAAATGTGCGACCGGGTGATCGTCATGTATGGCGGCCGCAAGGTCGAAGAAGCACCGGCCGAAGCTTTTTTCGCCGACCCGGTTCACCCGTATTCGCGGGGTCTTCTGGCAGTCGCACCACGGCTGGACGTGGCACGAATTACCTCCCGCTTGCCGGAAATCCCCGGCAATGTCCCGACGCTGCAAGATTTAAATTCCGGCTGCCCGTTTGCGCCACGTTGCGCATCAGCCGTTACGCTCTGCCGTCGCGAAGTTCCCGCCATCGAGTCTGTGGGTGCCTCGCACCTGGTGGCTTGTTGGGAAACGGCCAACCGACGGGTGCCGGCATGAGCCAGACGCCGCACCTCAGCGATGACCGCGCTGCCGACTTACTGGCCGTGCGCAATTTGACCAAGAATTTCAAACTCAGGAGGAACTGGCGAAGGTCGAGCGCTGGCCAGGTACGCGCCGTCAACAGCGTCTCCTTCGCCATCAGGCGCGGAGAAACCCTCGGCCTTGTCGGCGAGAGCGGCTGCGGAAAATCGACGCTCGCGCGCTTGCTGCTCCGCCTGGTGGAGCCGACCGACGGCAACATTATTCTTGAAGGCGTCGACCTGACGACACTCAACGGCCCGCAGATGCGCCAGCACCGGCGGCGCCTGCAGCTTATCTTCCAGGATCCCTATTCGTCGCTGAATCCGCGCCTGTGCGCGGGCGCGGCGGTGGAGGAACCGTTGATCAATTTCAAGCTTGGCTCCCGGAATGAACGCCACGACCGCGTGGTCCACTTGTTCGAGCGGGTCGGGCTGCAGCGCGATCAGATGAAGCACTACCCACACGAGTTCTCCGGCGGGCAGCGCCAGCGTCTGGGCGTCGCCCGAGCGCTTGGCGCGAACCCCGACATGATCGTCTGCGACGAGCCAGTGTCCGCGCTCGACGTCTCGATTCAGGCTCAGGTCATCAATCTTTTGGTCGACCTGCAACGCGAGCTCAATCTGACTTACCTGTTTATCGCACATAATCTCGCGGTGGTCCGGCATATCAGTCATCGCACCGCGGTGATGTATCTCGGGCATATCGTCGAAATCGGTGAAACTTCCCAGGTTTTTTCCAACCCGCTGCATCCCTATACCGAGGCTCTGCTGGCTTCGGTCCCGGTCCCCGATCCGCGGCAGCGCAAACCGGCCTATGTGTTGTCCGGCGACGTTCCGAGCCCGATCGACCCGCCCAGCGGATGCCCATTTCACACGCGCTGCCGTCATGCCGAAGCGCGTTGCAGCGTTGAGCGACCAATTCTCCGTAGCATCAACGCGCAGCACCAGGTTGCCTGCCACTTGCATCAGGAAGCCACAATAAACGTCGAACGAGCAGCGCCGGTCCAAGCAAGCGATGGGGCTCACCATGTCCAGCGATGAATCAATCGTCGAGTTTCAAGACGAGCTAATCCAAATCCGCCGCGACTTGCACGCGCATCCTGAACTTTCATTCGAAGAGCACCGCACCGCGGATATCGTCGCCGCCCAGCTTCAGTCGTTTGGCTTGGAAGTGCACCGTGGTCTGGCGAAGACCGGGGTGGTGGCAACTTTGCGCGTCGGCAATGGCTTGAAGAGCATTGGTCTGCGCGCCGATATGGATGCGCTGCCAATTCATGAAACAGGTGACCGGCCTTACCGTTCGACCATCGACGGAAAAATGCACGCCTGCGGACACGACGGCCACACCGCCATGCTGCTCGGCGCCGCCCGTTACTTGGCGAAGACGCGGAATTTCCACGGCACCGTTCATTTCATCTTTCAGCCGGCCGAAGAAATCGTGAGCGGCGGCCGCACCATGATTGACGAAGGCCTGTTCGAGCAATTTCCCTGCGACATGGTCTTTGGCCTTCACAATCTGCCGGGTCTTCCGGTCGGAAAATTCGCGCTGACATCGGGGCCATTACTGGCATCGGCAGATTTCATCGAAATCAAGATCGCCGGCCGTCCGAGCCATGCCGCATTTCCTCATCTTGGTATCGATCCCATTGTAATTGCTGCCGAAATTATCACCGCCGTGCAGACGGTCGCTACCCGCGCGATCAATCCTATTGAGCCGGCGGTCGTCACCATCACCGAGATGCACGGCGGCCGTTCCTGGAATTCGATTCCGGATGAGGTCATCCTGCGCGGCACAGTCAGAACCCAGCTTCCGGCGACGCGCGACAAGCTTGAAAAACGCCTCACCGCCATGGTCAGCGCCGTCGGCCAGGCGCACGGAGCCCATGCGACGTTGCACTACGAACGCCGCTGCCCGCCAACCATCAATGACAGCGCGGCGACCGCGATCGCGAAACAAGCGGCGGCAAATACCGTTACCGCCGGCAATGTCGAAACGGACTCTCCGAGCATGGCCTGCGATGATATCGGCTGGATGCTTGCTGCACGGCCCGGCACCCACGTGCACATCGGCAACGGCGACAGCCAGCCGCTGCACCATTCCGGCTACGATTTCGACGATCGAATCCTTGCCCTCGGGGCCAGTTTCTGGGCGCGTCTGGCGGAGACCGCTTTAGCGCGCAAAGAATAGATTTGTGTCAGGCGCCGGCCTCATCTTGGTTTTTTGATGAGGCATTCATGCATGATTGTTATTTTTGCGGATGTTCGCGCCGCAACGCGTATCCCAATACGCGGCCGTCATCGTCTGTCCCAAGCTTGAAACGCGCGCATAGTTGATGCCCGGCCCTCAGAGAATTTAATCAGATCCGCCGCAATTCCCGCGGCAACTTGGTCAGGCACTCATTGCCGCCTTTCCGGATCACGATGATATCTTCGACCATCATCCCGCCCCAGCCAAGTTCGTAAAATGGCGTCTCCACGCACAGCACCATGCCTTCCTGGATCTCCACCTCCCGGTTTGCCAGGTTGAGGGTCGGAAATTCGTGCGGGCCGATGCCGAGGCCGTGGCCGCAATGGGTGCGCTGGTAGTCCGGAAGCGCGCCTTTGCGAACGTTGTTCACCGCGACGTTGAAAAGATCTCCCACGGTCACTCCCGGCCGGGCCAAGGCCAATTGAGCGAGCTCGCCCTGCAGCAGCGCGTCATAGCGATTTTGTTGATTCCGGCTCGGCTCCCCGATGACGGCGGTGCGCGCCGTATCGGCCCAGTAGCCGTCGACCGTGCAGCCAACATCGACCCGCAACAGATCGCCCTTGGTCAGTTTGGCTTTGGTGGCGTACGTGTCCGCCAAAGCGCTGCGGTCTCCGGCGGTCACCACGACGAAACGGGGGATTCCGCCTCCGGCGACGATCTCGGTCGAGATGATCGTGCTCAGTTCAATTTCGGTGACGCCCTGCTTAGCGTAGCCAAACGCCTTCCCCATGCCCTTTTCGGTGATCTCGGCTGCATGGCGGATCTTTTCGATCTCCTCCGGCAACTTGACGCAACGGGCCTTGATGATGCCCGGCCGCGCGTCGAAGGCGTTTTCGCCCGTTATCGCCTTGACCTGCCGTAAATCGATTTCGTTGGCGCAATCGAGGCCGACGATTTGATTGGGCTTGACGTTGGCCTGAATGGCCGAGCGGAGCGCGTCGAGGAACGTGTCTTCCGTCTTTGGCATCGACGACAAATTCACGCTGCCGCCAGATGTGACGTAAAATACGCCGTAACGATATATGCAGGCCGGATCACGCAAAATCTCCATCGCCGGCGCGGCATCGCTCGCGCCGGTTACCAGGACCGTTCGATTGCGGGTAACGATGACGGCGCATCGAAAGGTTCGATCGGCGTCGAGCTGCACGCTGCGATATCCGCTCAGATATCCAACATGGACCGGATCGGTGGATACGATCACCTCGGCGTCATCCCGGCACGACTCGAACACCTTTAAGCGCGCCCTGTCGGCAATCGCCTTCAAATCATCTCTGAAAAGCATGTTCGATCTCCTGCTGATGTTGCCTCTGCGGTTCCGACAGCGATGCGGGTGAAAATCGGCGGCCCAAACGGTGGTGGCTGGAAATCAGCACTCAACCACATTGACCGCGAGCCCCCCTTCACTCGTTTCCTTATATTTTGTCTGCATATCGATACCGGTCTGCCGCATCGTCTCGATCGCCGCGTCCAGAGAGACGATATGACTTCCATCACCCGCCAACGCGAGACGCGCCGCATTGATTGCTTTCACCGCGCCCATTGTGTTGCGCTCTATGCAGGGGACTTGCACGAGGCCCCGCAGGGGATCGCACAGTCAGACCGAGATTGTGTTCTATTCCGATCTCGGCTGCGTTCTCGATCTGAGACAGCGTGCCGCCCAGCACGCTTGCCAAGCCTGCCGCGGCCATTGAACAGGCCACACCGATTTCGCCCTGACATCCCATTTCGGCCGCCGAAATCGACGCGTTTCGCCGATAGAGCATGCCAATTCCGGCCGCGGTCAGGAGAAATGTGCGCGCGCTGCTCAGTCCTGAATTTGGACAGAACTGCTCATAGTAGTTCAACACGGCGGGAATGACGCCGGCGGCGCCATTGGTTGGCGCGGTCACGACACGACCGCCCGCCGCATTTTCTTCGTTTACCGCGAGCGCGAAGAGACTAACCCAGTCAAATATTGCAAGCGGATCGTCTTTGCGGTCCTTCGCAAGCCGCTTGAAGAGGCTTGAAGCACGCCGCGGGAGATTGAGGCCGCCCAGCAATATGCCTTCGGCCATGCAACCCCGCCTGATGCTGTCCAACATGGCGCTGCGAACGCGATCCAGATAGTCGAGGGTTTCCCGCTCCGGGCGCCAGGCACCTTCATTGGCAAGAACAATTTGCGCGATGGTCAATTTGTGGTCGCGCGCCATTGCGAGAAGATTTTGCGCACTATCGAAATGAAACCGCAATTCGATTGATCGGCGCGCCGCGTCCGCTTCGTCGGCAGCACGGATCGTACCGCCGCCGACCGAATAGTATTCACGGGCGATGACGGCGCCCTGCGACGTGAACGCGCTAAAGCGCATGCCATTGCTGTGTCCCGGCAGGACGTGACCGGCTCTGAAACGCAGATCCGTGCTCTCGTTCCAGCCAATAGCCCGCCCGCCTCCGAGCGTAAGCACCCCTTTAGCCCTGATTTTATTGACGATTTCGTTGATGCAAGCGACATCGATCGTTTCCGGTGCGTAACCGGACAACCCGAGCAGGATTGCGACGTCCGTGCGATGACCGCGCCCAGTGAACGCGAGCGATCCGAACAGTTCGACCTCAACGCGACGGATATCGGCAATGACCTCTCGCAGTTCGCCTAAAAATCGCGCTGCCGCTCGCATCGGACCAACCGTATGCGAGCTCGAAGGGCCAATCCCAATTGTGTACAACTCGGTTACACTAACCGGCATTGGCGTTCCGTGTGCGCTACCACGGGCCCGTTTTTCGCTTTGCGGATTTTTCGTCATTATCGCAATCTTCGGCGCCGGAAAATCGACGGGGCAACTGCCCCTTCGACGCCGGCTGCTATCCGACTCTCCCGCGCATGATGGATTTTCAAATTTCTCTTGGCCTGTCTTGGCTTACGCGTCCTAAGCTGGTCGGCTGCCAAAATATGCATGGGCGGCGATGTCGCGATCCAACGCTTCCTGGATCGGGCCCTGCCAAACCGCCCGGCCAGCCGCCAGAATGCAGCAACGCTGTGCGAGCGAGCGTGCGATCTCGGTATTCTGCTCGACCAGCAGCACCGCAACTCCGGCCGCGCGGATACGATGCACGACCTCGATGAGATTTCGCACGATACCGACTGCAAGGCCGGCCGACGGCTCGTCAAGCAGGATCATGCGCGGATTTGTCACCAGGGCGCGGCCGATCGCGAGCATCTGCTGCTCTCCGCCCGACAACGAGCCTGCCAATTGCTGCCGGCGCTCCCGCAGCACCGGGAAGAGATCGTAGATCTGATCGAATGGCATCGGCGCGCGTCCGGCGGCGGCGTTCGTGGCGGTCAGCAGCGTTTCCTGCACCGTGAAATTCGGGAACAGCTCACGCCATTGCGGAACAAGCGCCAGACCGCGCCGCACGATGCGGCTGGCATCGAGGCGTGAGATATCGTCACCGAAAAATTCCACCTTGCCGCCCCGCTTCGGCAGCAGACCCGCGATTGCTTCGACCGCCGATGTCTTGCCGGCGCCGTTCGGGCCCAACAGGACAAGCGAATCTCCCAATTCCACCTCGAACGACAGGTCCTGGATCGCGAACGCCTGCCCGAACGCCACGCTGAGATTGCTGACGCGAAGCCCGGTCATGCAACCTTTTCCTCTCCGAAATAGAGCTGGCGGACGGAAGGGTCCGTTATCACGACGTCCGGCCTGCCGTCGGCAACGATGCGGCCATTGCCCATTACCGACATCGACCGGCAGAGGCTGGCAACGAAGGGGATATTGTGCTCGACGATCAGCATGGCTACACCGAGTTCACCGTTGATCCGCAAGAGAAGCTGCCGCAGCAATTCCGCTTCTTCGTTGGAGACGCCCGAGACCGGCTCGTCGAGCAGAATGAGGCGTGGCTCGGACACGATGGCGCGCGCAAGTTCCAGCCGGCGCTGGCTGCCGAGCGACAACGAGCGGGCCGGCACATAGGCCTCGCCGATCAGGCCAACCGCTTCCAGCGCCGCAAGCGCGCGGTTGCGCGCCGTTCGCGAATTCGAGCTGCCGGCGACTTGCTCAAAGCTCTGCCTTATCGAAGCCATCACATCGTTTTTGCCGAGCCCGATCATCACATTATCAATGCAGGGCAAGTGTCCGAACGTTGCTACATGCTGGAAGGTTCGCGTGATGCCAAGCCGAATCCGATCGCGCGCCCGAAGCGACACCAGTTCGGTTCCGTCAAAAATGACCGATCCGGTGTCCGGCTTGAGGAAGCCGGAAATCACGTTAAACAGAGATGTTTTTCCGGCACCATTCGGCCCAATCAGGGCGTGGATGCCGCCGGCCGGAACCTCAAGGCTTGCCTCATCCACGGCCTGCAGCGCATCGAAACTCTTGTTGACGTTCCTGACCACCAATATCGGGGGCGACGTCGGGCGAATGGCTGATTTTGCCCCCACGACGGGCACGGCGGCGATTCGGGGAACCGGCGCGGGCGCGGCAACTCTTCGCGCAAAGGGACGCGCCGCGCGCCGCAATATTTCGTACGCGCCGCCGGGGAAAAACATCACAACGACGATGACCAGAATACAGAGAATCAATTCCTGATAGTCCGCGATCGGCCGCAGCAATTCCGGCAATGCGCGCAAGCCGCCGCCGCCGATCAGCCCGCCCCAGATCGAATGCATCCCGCCAACGATCGGATAAGCCAGCATGAATATGGAAGGCAGGATTCCGAAACTGTCCGGATCAAGTATGCGGAAACGAGGGGCTGCCAGCCCTCCGGCGAGTCCGATGGCTGCCGAGCTGACGACAAAGGCCGCCGTCAAATAGCCTGGCACGCTGATGCCATAGGCCTCGGCCGCCACCTCATTCACCGCGACGGCGCGCATATTTTTTCCGAACGCGCCCCGCGTAACGATGGTCAACACCAGAACAGCGGCAACGGTCACGAGGCCGATGAGCACAAGAAATTCACTATCGCTGGCGATGCGCCAGCCGGCGATGACCGGGTTCGGAACGTGAATGCCCTCGGCGCCACCGGTCCACGACTTCGCCTCGCGCAGCAAGATGATCGTCACACTTTGGAACACCAGCGTAACCATCGCGAGGTTGTGACCGCGGAAACGAATTCCCGGAAGCGCAATCACCCAGCCGGCCAGCGCTCCGCTCATCGCCGCCGCCGCCAGGGATATGACATACGGCACATTGAAGTGCAGCATGACAAGCGTCGATCCGTAGGCGCCGACGGCCATGATCGAGCCCGAGGCAAGCGTTATGCAGCGGGCAAATCCGACAAGCAGAACAAGGCCCGCTCCGATAATTGCCGACACCAACGCGATCGCCGTGACATATTGAGAATAGCCGTCAAATTGCAGGCCGATGACGATGACTACAATTATCGATAAGGATGGAGCGAACGCCGCCCAGTCGGCGCCAAGCGGACGACTAGACACGGCGCACGATCCGTTCGGGGAACAGACCTTCGGGGCGCCACAACAAGACGAAGAACAAGAGAATAAAGCTGACGGCGTTCTTGAAAGCGCTCGACACGTAGGCTGCGGCGAGACTTTCGGCGAGGCCCAGCAGCAGGCCGCCAACTATTGCGCCTTTGAGACTGTCAAAGCCGCCGACCACACCCGCGACGAATGCAGCCGCGATGATCGAAACCGAGAGATCCGTTGAGACTCCCTTGATCGGCGCGACGAAGACACCGGTCAGGCCTGCAACCGCTCCGCCGAGGAACCATACGAAGAGATAGACGCGGTCAACCGAATATCCGCAAAGCTGCGCGCCGCGAAGATTCGACGCCATCGCCCGCATCCCGCGCCCCAGCGTGCCATGCATGAAAATGAGGATGCAGACAAACCCGGCCGCGAGCGCACCGGCGGTCACCCACAGCGCTTCACGCGTGATGATGATACCGCCGATCAAGAACGGCGGCCCCGAAAACACGCCAGGCACCGCAAGCATTTCCGTGTTGTAGATGAGGCGGAATGCTTCGGCGAGAGCGATGCCGAGAAACACGGTGGCGATAACCACCGTAAACAGATCGGCGCGCCGCAGCGGACGCAGGATTAGAAATTCCATGGCCGCGGACATGCAGCCAATGATGAGAGGCATGACGAGATAGGCGACCCAATACGGCCAGGAAAAGCGGACGACAACGAGGTAGCTGCCGAAAGCGCCCAACATCACCAGAGCGCCGTGAGCAAAATTGACGGTCTTCGTCGCCTTGTGCACGACGACCAATCCCATCGCCGCCAACGCGTAGATAGCGCCAAATTTCGCGCCGCCGATGATAACGAGACCAAGCTCGGTCAGCATTCCCGTCTGCCACGTTCCGCCATCATGGGCCGTCGATCGTGCGGACGACCTGAATCTGCCCGTTCTTGATAATCGTTCCCCCCAGCCGCTTGTTGCCCTGATGATCGGTGGGCGTGAAGCTTTCCGGGAAAGTCACGTCGAGGGCGCCCCATTTCTTCGGGCCAGCATCCTTCAGGTTCGACCAAGCGTCAATGAGTTGGGCGCGCGTGAGCTTGCAATTCGTCGCTTTGACAGCCTCGGCCACCACGAAGGCGGAACCATAACCCACGACGTCATACAGATTGGGCCGGCCTTGGGGCAGCGAGCCGAGCTGCTTTGTCAACCTGCTCTCAAATTCACGGATAGCCGGCGCGGTCTGACCGGGAAAATACGGCGCATTAAAATAGCCTCGAATGCCATCGGCATTGCCGATAATGGGAATAATCGCCCGATTGGTCGCCGAGCCATCCAGCACCCATCGCATATTCGATAAACCGACATCCTTTGATTGCTTGATCGCAAAGCCCGCTTCCGAGAAACTGCCCGCGATAATCACCGCATCGACTTTATTGCGTTTGAATGACACAAGTTGCGAAGTGAAGTCGCGCGCAGCTTGATCGAATTGCTCGACCACGTAGTCGAGTTTCTTGGCTTTCATGACTGCCTCAAGCGCTTTGAGCGTCGCCTGAGGAAACGCGTATGTGCCGGCGAGAATGCCGATCTTGTGCGGTTTGAACCCGCCGTCATAGACTTGCGACAGCAGCGCCAAACTCGCGTTCTGGACCGTCACGATTGCGCCATGAAATACGTTTTTCGCAAACGGATTGCGAATGATCGGCGTCGAACCGAACAGATTATAGGTTGGCACTCCGACTTCCCGCACATAATCGGCGGCCGCGGCTGCACCCGTGCTCCCGGAAGCGAGGATCAGCAAAAAGACTTTGTCCTGCTCGACCAGCTTTTTGACGGCTGCAACGCTTTCGGCCGGCGTAGACGCATGTTCATAGATCATCCGGATCTTGCGGCCACAGACGCCGCGGCTGTTAATTTCGTTGAATCCCATCGTTAAGCCGTCACGTCCCGGAACACCGACGAATGCCAGCGGTCCGGTCAATGCACCGATTGCGCCAACCACGATTTCTGACGACGTGATTCCCGCCTCTTGCGCCTTCGTTTGACCGGGCGTGAATGCCGACGCAATCGCCAGCGACATCGTTCCGATAAGGAAATATTTCGCAGATCGCATTGATAGACATTGTTTCATAAACATGACTGGCTCCCACGGGTCCGGCGGAAAGTCATCGGGTTCGATCGATCGCTATCCGCCTTGGAACTGAACCAATCATCCGCAAATGGGTCAAATACCATTGTGTAGTCGAGGCATTCAGCAATGTTATGTAGCCATTGGATCGCCCCTGCCCGCGTGTTAGAAATGCCGATATGCGCATGAAATTTCGACAGATCGAAGCATTCAGGGCCGTGATGCTTACAGGCTCGATGACCGAAGCTGCAGAAACGCTAGGCACATCGCAGCCCGGCATCAGCCGTCTGATCGCCCAGCTCGAATCGGCGACGAAACTAAAACTTTTCATTCGCGGAACGCCTCGGCTGCAGCCGACGGCGGACGCGGTTGCTTTTCATACTGAGGTCGAGCGCGTCTTCTCGGGGCTGCTCAATCTCGAGCAGGCCGCCAAGGACATTCGCTTCTTCGGCACGGGACATTTGCGAATCGCGTGCTTGCCAGCGCTCGCGCTCGGCTTCATGCCGCGAGTGATTAAAGCATTCAGTGCGGTCTACCCAGACGTCCGCATCACGCTTCAGGCGCGCAGTTCGTCGACCGTTTATGAATGGGTGGCTTCGCAACAGTGCGATTTCGGAATAGCAGCGCGCGGCCCGGAAACGAAGGGGACCAATTCTGAATTGTTTCTCTCGGTCCCGGGAGTCTGCATATTGCCACCCAAGCATCCCTTGTCGAGCAAGGAGGTTATCGGTCCGGCTGATTTAGCCGGCGAGCGGTTCATCTCCTTAGGGCTGAGCGACAACACACGCACAAAGGTCGATCGCGTTTTCGCGGACGCCGGAATTGAACGCGTCATCACGTTGGAAACGCAATACGCGGCCACCATCTGCGCCGCGGTGATTGAAGGGCTGGGCGTCAGCATCATCAACCCGTTTGTGGCACCCGATTTTACTTCCCGTGGAATCGTCATCAGGCGATTCAAGCCGGATATCATCATAGAGAAAGCCCTGCTGTTTCCTGCGAATAGACCTCGCTCCCGGCTAACCGACAGCTTTATCGACGTGCTCAAGGCGCGCCGGGATGAATATCTTGCCGACTGCGCACCGTTCATCGGCAGCGTGCCCGAAAAGAAACTGCCGCGCGTGGCGCGCGTTCACGCCAGATCTTGAGGCGGGCCAACGCCGCATAGCTTGTGGGGGGCCTCATCGACAGCGGGCTCTCGGCCAATCCTGGGAAATTACATACCGATACTGAATAACGGACCCGATACTGGTTATTTGACGTTATACCCCTTGCCTGCTTGATTTAACCGATACGCTTTTTCTCGGGACTTCTTCGGCCCCGCTCCATGTTTTGACCGTCCAGACTCATGAAATTCTCATACTGCATTATTCCGACCGAGAACGTTCAGGGGCTCGTGGCGCAAGTTGAAGGCGCGGAAGCATGGGGCGCCGATCACGTCTGGATTCCCGATGAAGCTTTCATGCGCGACCCTTATGTCGTGCTCGGAAGTCTAGCGGCAAGAACATCCAGGATCGGTCTCGGCGTCGGCATCGCCAACCCCTACACCCGCCATCCGATGCAACTCGCGCGGGCGATTGGCACCCTTGCCGATCTTCGTGAAGGCAACCTCATATTCGGAATCGGCGCCGGCTTGAAATCGACCCGTTCGGCGATCGGCATGCCCGAAGGATATTTCGTCGAGACGACGCGCGATTGTATCGCCGTGATGAAGCGCTTGTTCAAAGGAGAAAGCGTAAGCTTTGAAGGGCCTGTCTTCAGCCTGAAATCCGCCAAGCTCGGATTTCGTCCATCCTTCAACATCCCGATCTTCGTCGCGAGCACGCATCGCGCGGCATTCGAAATGGCCGGCGCGATCGCGGATGGCGCCATTGTCGGCAATGTCACCGATCCCGATGCCATGCGAAGCGTCATCGAATGGGTCGAGCACGGCGCCCGCGCCGCAAAGCGCGACCCGCGTGCGCTTACCATTGTCGCCTGGAGCATCTTCATTGCCACGAACGATCCGCACCGCGCCTACGACGCTATTCGGGAAATGATCGCACGCTCGATTGCGATCGCTCATCGCGAAGTGCGAAACTTGCTCGGCATTTCACAGCAATGCTGGCGAGACATCCATTCCGCAGTGCGCGAGGGTACGCGCCCGGTGACGGCCGAGCTCGTTCCGAACGACATGATCGACAAACTCGCGATTGTCGGATCGGTCGATCACTGCATGCGCCGTATCCGCGATCTTGAAGCAGCCGGCGTGCATATGGTCGCGGTCCGCACGACAACCGATCTTATGAAAGTCTTGGACTGGACCGCAAACGTGAAGACGCTTTGCAACAATCTCGCCGATACGCACCGGTCATAACAGAGCTGGGACGGAGATTAATCATGCTGTTCAGCGTCGGCTTGCCCACCGGGATGGAAGGGCTGATCTATCCGCTTCCTTTCGCGGACATCGAGCAAATCGTCGGCCTTGCGAAATTCGCGGAGAAACAGGGCTACCATTCGGTCTGGGGCAACGACCACATGACCACCCAGCATTATGTCCATGCGGAATTCAAAACCACGCCACGCTTCTGGGAACCGCTCGTCACGTATTCCTATATTGCAGCCAATACCTCCCGCCTGAAATTTGGCACTGGCTTGCTGGTCCTGCCGATGCGCCGCGATATCGTCGTGACAGCAAAGCAAATCGCTACGCTCGATCACTTAAGCCGTGGCCGGCTCGAAATCGGGATCGGCGTCGGCGCCTATCGCGAGGAATTTGAAGCACTGCAGCCCGGCGTAAAGGTTCATCGCGGCGACATGGTCGCCGAGGGCGTGCAGGCCCTGCGCGTGCTTTTTTCCGAAAATCCTTCGTCATTCGACGGGCAATATTACAAATTCAAAAATGTCGAGTTTTCGCCGAAGCCCTATCAATCTCGCTTTCCGCTTTATCTTGGCGGCAACAATATCAACGCCATTGAACGGACCGCGAAATACGGCGACGGATGGATTCCTGCCGGCATCCAACACGAACACCTCGTCTCAGGCGTGAAGCGGCTGCGCGAGCTGGTGGCGCAAGAAGGCCGTTCGATGTCCGAAATTCAGGTCGGCCCGCAATTCATCTGCCGCATCGGCCGCACGCGCGAGAAGGCGATTGCAGATTTTCGAGACAGCCAGATGTACAAACACCTTATCTCGCTCGCGCAATCGACACTGAAGGATCAGGGCAAAGTGTCCTTCGAGGATGTCAATTTGATCGGCAATGCGGACGACATACGCGAGAAGATCGGCAAAGCGCGCGAAGCCGGCGCAACGCATATGCTGGGAACCTTGTTCGCGGCGAATAGCGTCGCCGACCTCGAAGAGCAGATGCAGTTCTTCGCCGAGGAAATTATGAAGAAGGGCGCCTAGCTGTCTTTGGTTTCGTGCCGGATCCGTCGAGATCGCATTAGGCCACGAAGGTCACTTCGGCGACGTTTGTCGTCGGATCCTTGAAACCGTTCGACGTCCCGATGGCCACAACGATGTCCTGGGCGGCGATATGACCCAAGCGCCGTAATTGCCGCATCCCGGTCAGCACGCAGGCGCACGACAATTCGAGATAGATACCGTTGCGCGCCATCAATTGTTGATCGCGTATGACGTCTTCATCCTTTGCAATCACCGCACCCCCGTTAGATCGCTTGACTGCTTCCATGCCCTGGAACGTAACGGTCGTTCCGGCTATCGAGAGCATTGCGGTGCGCCCCTTGAACTCCTTGCGATAGTCGGCACCTTCGAGCGCCGCGGAAATGCGCGCAAAGGGCTCGACGGCAAAGATACGTGGAATCTTGCTGATGAGCCCGGCCGAAGCGAGATCGCTGAATCCGCAATAAACTCCCCATGCCAGATCCGCGCGGTCCGTCGGCACAAGAATCGAGTCTGGGGCTGGTGTTATTCAGCTGCTCGAAAATCTCGAATGCGATGGTCTTATAGCCTTCGACACCGAAGGGATTGCTGCCGACCGGCGGCAAAAGATAATTGGTAACCGGAAAGAAACCATCGTCACGGACACGTTGGCGCATATAGCGCCAGCGCTCAAGGCTGTCATGCGTTGCAACCACTTGAGCCCCGGCCATTTGCATCGCCCTTCGATAAGCGGGGTTGCAGTCGGCGGTGGCGACAATTTCGCACGGAAGCCCCGACGCGGCCGCATAGGTTGCAAGCGATACGCCGGCATTGCCGCTCGACGCCGCGATGACGGCCTTCGCTCCGATAGCAAGTGCGCGCGCAACAGCCTGACACGACATCCGATCCTTGTGCGAACCGGTTGGATTGGATCCTTCATTCTTCAGAAACAAGCGCCCCTTGCCCATTTCCGGTGCGATAACATCAAGGGACAAAAGCGCCGTATTGCCTTCACCGAGCGAAGGAAACTCGCGATACGGCAGCCAATCTGCAAAGCGCGACAAGCCGCCTTTGTCCCGATTGGCGACCGAGGACGGATGCGTCGAATAGCGGGCCGTGACGCTGCTCGGAAAACCGGCGGCAAGACAATGCGGGCACCCTTCCCAGAGATCAACAATTCCAAAGACCGCGTCGCAACGCAAACATTGAAACCCAATGAGGGCTGGATTGATTGCTTTTGAAAACTTACCCGACGGCATTAACTACCGATAACAATGAATATGGCGCAGTCAAATATCGATATTTCTACGGCTTATTCGGATTTGGTATGCACGCCAGCGCGAACACTCGATCCCGATCTTGCCGGATCTTGACGGAGCTATCGAGGCGTGATGCGCGCCTGAGAAGAAGAAACACTAGCCTGCCGATCCTTTGGCAGCGTCGCTGTGGGTCTCCATCAGCAGGCGGGTGCAGACGAGGTGTCGGTCGCCGTAGGCATTGTCGACGCGGTTGGTCGGGCACCAATACTTGTCGCCACTGACGCCCGCCGGATAGCAGCCGAGCTTGCGTGGGTAAGGATGCGTCCAGTTGTCATCGGCTAGATCGAGCGCGGTATGCGGCGCGTTCTTCAGCGGATTATCGTTCTTCAACATGCGCCCGGTTTCGATGTCGCGGATCTCCGCCCGGATCGCAATCATGGCATCGCAAAACCGGTCAATCTCTGCTTTGGATTCCGACTCCGTCGGCTCGATCATCAATGTGCCGGGCACCGGGAAGCTCATGGTCGGCGCGTGGAAGCCGTAGTCGATCAGCCGCTTGGCGATATCATCGACCGAGATGCCGGCGGATTCCTTGAACGGCCGCACGTCGATGATGCATTCATGCGCGACGCGATTGTTCCGACCGCAAAACAAAAGCGGATAGTGATCCTCCAATCGGCGAGCGATGTAGTTCGCATTCAAAATCGCCATCCGGGTCGCTTCGGTGAGGCCGTCGCCGCCCATCAGAAGCAGATAGGCCCAGGCAATCGTCAAAATCGATGCCGAGCCAAAGGGCGCCGCCGCTACGGGCCCGACCAGCGGCGGCCTGTCGGAGAGATGGAGATGCGATGGCAGGTAAGGGGCAAGATGCGCTTTGACACCAATCGGGCCCACCCCGGGCCCGCCGCCGCCGTGCGGAATGCAGAAAGTCTTGTGCAAATTGAAATGGCTGACATCCCCGCCGTAGTCGCCGGGGCGCGCCAGTCCCACCTGCGCGTTGAGATTGGCGCCGTCCAGATAGACCTGTCCGCCATGGGCGTGAACAAGGTCGCATATGGACCGTATCGCGGTTTCGAACACCCCGTGCGTCGAAGGATAGGTAATCATGATCGCGGCGAGCCGTTCGGCATGCTGTTCAACTTTGGCCCGAAGATCGGCTAAATCGACGTCGCCGTTTGCGTCGCAGCCGACCGGAACCACCTCCATGCCGGCCATATGCGCCGAAGCCGGATTGGTCCCATGCGCCGAGGTCGGGATCAGGCAGATCGTGCGTTGAACGTCGCCGCGCTGGCGATGATAGGCGCGGATCGCGAGCAGCCCGGCATATTCGCCTTGCGCCCCCGAATTGGGCTGCAGCGAAACGGCGTCGTAGCCCGAGATCGCGATGAGCTTCGCCTCGAGATCGGCGATCATCTCCGAATAACCTTGCGTTTGGTCGCTGGGCGCGAACGGGTGCACGTCGCCAAAGCCGGGCCAGGTCAGCGGCATCATCTCCGCCGTAGCGTTGAGCTTCATGGTGCAGGAGCCGAGCGGAATCATCGTGCGGTCGAGAGCGAGGTCGCGGTCCGCCAACCGGCGCAGATACCGCAGCATTTCCGTTTCCGTGCGGCGCTCGACGAAAACGGGATGGGTCATGAATTCGGACATGCGGCGCAGTGCCGGAGGAATGGCATTCGTTGTTTGGTTTGCGATGGCGGCGAACGAACCAGCCTCCCCTTTCCGGCTCGCGTCCTTCGCGCCGAAGACCGCCCAAACGTTCGCAACAATATCAGGCGTCGTGGTTTCATCGACGCTGATTCCAATTCTGGAGGGCAACGGGCCGTCCGCGGCGAGACGCCGGAGATTGATTCCCCGCTCTAACGCGCGCGCGATGATCGCGTCCTGCTGATCGCCAACATCGATCGTGATCGTATCGAAGTAGTGCGCCGTCAACACATTCCAGCCGCGCTCTTGCAGGCCGCGCGCCAGTGTCGCGGCCGTATGCGCGACACGCAAGGCGATCTGCCGCAGCCCGTCGGCGCCGTGATAGACGCCGTACATCGACGCGATCACCGCCAGCAGGACTTGCGCCGTACAAATATTGGAGGTGGCCTTTTCGCGCCGGATATGCTGCTCGCGGGTTTGCAGCGCCAATCGGTAGGCGCTGCGACCCCGGCTGTCGATGCTCACGCCCACCAGGCGACCCGGCAGCGCCCGCTGATAGGCCGCTCTGGTCGCGATGTAAGCCGCATGCGGACCGCCATATCCCATCGGCACGCCGAACCGCTGCGTCGAACCGACTGCAATGTCCGCGCCGAACTCTCCCGGCGGCACCAGCAGGGCCAGCGCCAACGGATCAGCGGCCATGACGGCGATGGCGTCGTGAGCGTGCAGGCCTTTGATCGATTCGCCGTAATTGACAATGCTTCCGCACGAGCCTGGGTATTGAAACAAGGCGCCGAACACCGCTGCAGGATCGAGATCGCCAGGATCGCCGACGATCACATGCCAACCCAACGGTTCGGCTCGGGTCTGCACGACCGCGATCGTCTGCGGATGGCAATCGCGATCGACGAAGAATGCATTGGCTGGCGATTCGTCACGCGCCGAGCCATTGCCATGGCTTCCGCGGCAGCGGTCGCTTCGTCGAGCAGCGAGGCGTTGGCGATCTCGAGCCCCGTCAGATCGACGATCATGGTCTGGAAATTCAATAGCGCTTCGAGCCGCCCTTGGCTGATCTCCGGCTGATACGGCGTATAGGCCGTGTACCACGCCGGATTCTCGAGCACATTGCGCTGGATGACGGCAGGCAGATGGGTCCCGTAATAACCCTGGCCGATGAGCGAAACCATCGAACGGTTGCGGGATGCCACGCCGCGCATCTTCGCCAACAGTTCCGGCTCAGACAGCGCAGGACCAAGATCCAGCGGCCGCGCCTGGCGGATATCGCCCGGGATACCCTCGTCGATCAGCGTATCGAGTGTCGGTGCGCCGACGATCCCTAGCATGCGCCGAACGTCGTCCGACGACGGGCCCAAATGCCGATGCCGGAACTGGAAGGGATCGAACGATGTCTCAACGGCCATGACAGCACCTCGATAATTTGCATCAACGACTTCGTTTGGCGCGCTGCTCAGCCGAGCAGCGCCTTGTAGGCCGCTTCATCCATGAGTGCGTCGGCCTCCGAGAGATCGGCGAGCTTCAGTTTGAAAAGCCATCCCGCGCCCATGGGATCGGAATTGACCAGCGACGGATCGGTGACGACCGCCGGATTTCCCTCGATCACTTCGCCAGAGACCGGCGCATAGACCTCGGATGCGGCCTTCACGGATTCCACCACGGTCGCCGGCGCGCCCTTCGCAAGGCGATCGCCGATTTTTGGCAGTTCGACAAACACCAGATCGCCAAGTTTCTCCTGGGCGTATTGCGTTATGCCGACGGTCGCCACGTCGCCCTCGATTCGAACCCATTCATGGTCTTGCGTGAATTTCAGCATTGCAAATCGCTCCCGGGTTAGTTTCGCTTGTAGCGATGTGCTACGAACGGCAGCTCCTTCACCTCAACCGGCAGCCGGTTGCCACGCACATCCGCAAGCAGCAGCGTGCCTGGCGTCGATAACGCGGTCGGCACATAACCCATGGCGACGGGTCCCGCCGCCGAGGGGCCGAAAGTGCCGGACGTAACCGTTCCGACCGATTGAGATGACGAAGAATCCGCGTACAGCATTGCGCCGGCCCGAACCGGCGTGCGCTCGTGCGGCTTCACACCCACGCGGCAGCGCGATGCGCCGTTCTCAAGCTGATCAAGCACCACGTCTGCACCGCGGAAATTGCCGGCCCGCGCGCCGCGGCGGCGGCGAACTTTCTGTATGGCCCATTGCAACGCGGCTTCGACCGGCGTTGTCGTTTCGTCGATGTCGGCGCCGTAGAGACAGAGGCCGGCCTCGATACGCAGGCTATCGCGGGCGCCGAGACCGACGAGCGTCACCGCCGTATCCTGGAGCAGCGCGCGCGCCAGTTTTTCCGCGTCCTGGGCGGGAACGCTGATTTCGAAACCGTCTTCGCCGGTATAACCGGAGCGGCTGACAAGACAGCTCGCGCCGGCAATCAAGGCGGGCCGAATATCCATGAACCGCATCGACGCGGATGATGGCGAGAGCCGTGCCAGAACCGCTTCTGCGGCAGGCCCTTGCAAGGCGAGCAGGGCGCGGTCTTCCAGCACGTCGATCTATGCAGACATCCGACAGAGTGTCGCGCAGATGCTGTTCGTCGACATCCTTGCGGCTGGCATTGACGATGAGCGCAAAATACTCGCCGCAATGACCGATCATCAGATCATCGATGATTCCGCCGCTATCGTTCGTGAAAAACCCATAGCGCTGCCTTCCCGGCACAAGGCCCAAGACGTCGATCGGCACCATACGCTCAAGAGCCCGCGCGGCATCGGCCACTTTGCCGGAACGTGGCCGTAATGCGACCTGGCCCATATGCGAGACATCGAAGAGGCCGGCAGCGAGGCGGGTGTGCAGATGTTCTTTCAACACGCCCAGCCCGTATTGGATGGGCATGTCATACCCGGCGAACGGCGCCATATGCGCACCCATCTCCATGTGCAGACGCATAGAGCGGGGTACGCTTGAGCGGGCGTGGAGACGGAGCAGGCTGCGCGGTCATCGCACTGCCCTCCCGCAGGTGCGCGAGCACGCCGCACGAAAAGTGAAAGCAGCGTTCACGCCGATCGGAGCAAGGCCGATCGGCTTTCGATGCGAGCAATTATTGGCATTAAAGTTCGACATAGGGCACCTCACCAGCGTGTTGCTGATTAATCAGGTGCCCCCTCTGTATTTCTGCCTGAGAATGTTATCCCGTCGGCGGACGCGAGCTTGCGTCTCTTTCCAGAGTTTTATGGCTCGATTGCGCGGTCCATGGGCCTGAGAGTTTCCGGGGCGGTTGCTCCTTCGGCGCCGGCGCGAGGCCGGTCTCTCCCGCAGCAATTCGATCTTTAGGTTCGCCGTCTCCTCTTCATGCGCGGCCGAATCTCTAGCCGACCGCGAATATCTTGTCACTAACTTTCAGCGCAATACTACGTTGTATTTACGCTCCTGCGACGAACGCCAGGCTTCATATTGCGCCGGCTCATCGACATCGAAAGCAAGCCGCCAGTCCTTGAATGTTTCAATCGTCAGCCCACATGCCCGCGCGGCGGCCAAGTGGGCGCCATAGCTGCCAGGGCCATATGCGAAGCGAAATTGCCGCAGCGCGGACGACCGCAGCAGCAGCAAATTGGTGCCAGTTTCGCTCTCATCGGGCGCAATAACGATATCGCCCGCGCACGACAGCATCTGAATCATCGCATCCCGCGACACAAAAGGCAGATCGATTGGGAGGATCATTATCGCGCGGTCGTGTTCCATGATCGGCAACAGGTCGTTGCGCGCAGCTTCGAGCGCAGCGTTGAGGCCGCCGCCCGGGTCGGCAATTTGCACGACAGAATGTTGGCGCGCGATTGCGGCCGCTTCCAGATCCGAACTCACAACCCGAATCCGGGCTGGCTCCACCATCCCTGCCGCCTGTTCGAGCGTTCGCGTGAACAGCCGTTGGCAGAATTCGCGCCGCGAATGGAAGTCGAGACATTCGGATAGGCGCGACTTGCCGGCAGCAAAATTCTTGCATGGGATCAGGACGTACATGCTGTCACGCCGCTCGCCGGATCAGGTCCTCGACGAAGGCGAGGCAGTCACGCGCGAGATTGATGCGATCCTCCGTCGTGCGCATGACGGTTTGCGTTGAGCGAACGGCGATGCCCGATGCGGAAATCTTCCGCCGCGCTGCTATCATCAACGATATCAAGGATATAACCATCGACAAGGCCGAGGTAATGCCGCGCGACGGTAGCGGCGGACGGCGCAAGCCCGAGTTCGCGCATGATCTTCGCTGCCGGTCCTTTGATAGCCGCTCCGCCGACGATCGGCGAAACCGCGATAACGGCCGCGCCGGCGCTTCTGATCCATTCCCGCAAACCCGGCAGCGCCAGGATCGGATCGATACTGAGATAAGGATTTGAGGGACATATGACGACGGCCAAGGGATCTCGACTTTGCCGCAAGCTTTCGAGCGCGCTGTTGAATTTGGCCGATGCCGCGCCGTCGAACGACAGCTTGCTGACCGGGACGGCACATTTCAACCGAACAAAATAATCCTGGAAGCTAAGCGCCTGCCCACCCGAATGGACAACTGTGCGTACGCGATCGTCGCTCATCGGCAGGACGTGCGAACGTACGCTCAGCAGCCGGCACAAGTCCGCCGTAATCGCCGTCAGCGTTTCACCGCGATTCAGCCGCGCGGTGCGGACGGCATGGGTAGCCAGGTCGCGGTCGCCAAGACGAAACCACGTGGGTCCGCCAAGGCGCTCAATCTGATCCATGAAGGTCCAGCTTTCCCCGGCGATACCCCAGCCGACTTCCGGATTGGCGATGCCGGCAAGCGTGTACATGACTGTGTCCAGGTCGGGCGAAATGTGCAGGCCGAGATGCTCGAAATCGTCGCCAGTGTTGACCAGCACAGTCAGGCGTTCGCCTAATATATGCGCCAGTCCGGCTGCCAATTTGGCACCACCGACCCCGCCGGCCAACGCGAGCACGCGAAATCGTCCTGTCATTGTTTGCACCCTCGCCCATCGAAGCCGTCCGCGAACAGGACGAACTCGTTGAGCGGCTTGCGCGGTCTGGCTTTTCCCGGCCGTGCCGGATAGCCGAGCGTCAGCAGGCCTTGCGGCTGCCAGTCCTCTGGGATGCCAAGCGCTAGCTTGACTTCTGACGGACAGAAAAGCGGCGCGCACATCCAGCATCCGCCGAGTCCTTCCGCGTGGGCGGCCAGCAGCAGATTCTGTGTCGCCATCGCGGTACTCTGCACAGCCATGAGGTATTCGGCGCGGGCGCGCGACTCATCCGGATAAGAATCCATTTCCGCCAGCGTCACCGCCACCACGATCACGATTGGCGCGCCGGTAATGCGTTGGAACGAACGGTTGACATCCAACTGCACCGCCTCCTCGGCGTCGCCGTCACGCCGGCGGTCGGCAGCCAGGCGCGCGCCCATGACATCGGCCAGTTGCGCTTTGATGCCGCCGTCAGTCACGACCAGATAACGCCATGGTTGGCGATTGTGCGCGGACGGGGCCATTGCCGCGCTCATAAGGATGCGTTCAAGCACGGTGGCTGGCGGCAATTCCGGTCGATAGTGCCGGATGCTTCGCCGCCCATGCAGCAACGCGTGCGCGTTTTGCGCGATTGAGGTATCGATCAGCCGCGTCATTTCATTCATCGGAAAAGATCCTGCTCCTTCGGACGCAAAAGATCACGCGCCGAGCCGTTGCGCCGCATATACGGTACGCCGCGCGCCAGCACGATCGGTGTCCCCTCGTCGGCCTGTCCCATGGCTAGCGAAGCGGCAGCGGCCAATTCGTCGGCAAATCCGATTTCCGTGCTTTCCAGCGGACGGCCATCCAGATCCGGACGCCCGCGAAGATCGAGCAACGCCGGAATGCCGCTCACTCCGATGGCCGTTCCGACCGTTCCCATGCGCCAGGGCCGGCCGATGCTGTCGATGATTGTGACGGCAACATCGAGGCCGGTTTTCGCGTGTAAGTTCTGACGAATTTGCGCGGCTGATTTGTCCGGATCAACGGGCAGCAGCAAGACGCGATCGCCGTCGCCTGCATTGGAGCGGTCGATTCCCGCATTGGCGAGAATGAACCCGAGCCTGTGCACCACGATCAAAAGTCCGGGGCGATGGCGCAATACTTCGCTCGATTCCCGCAGGATAAGCTCAACCACCCGCGGGTCTTTGCCGGTTTCAGCGGCAAGTTCTTGCGCACGCGCGGAGGGAGTTACACTGGCAAGCTCGACCGCACGTCCCTCCGATTTGGACACGATCTTCTGCGCGATAACGAGAACGTCGCCTTGCTGCAACTGCTCGTTTGACCGGGTCAGGCCGGCTAGCACGACGTCGGCAAGATCATCTCCCGCAGCAATCGGCGGGATGCCACGCAACGGCCGCAGCAGCAGATCTTCGGACGTCATCGCCCCTCCCGATTCCCTCCGGCTTCAAGGCCGGTAATGCGAATGCCGGCGTTCGGAATTTTATAATTGCGATTGATCCAGATCAGCAATGACGTCAGGCTCTCGGCAACTACGGAATTGGCTAACGGGCCCGCATCAATGCCGCGCAGGCCCGCTGCCTCGGCAAGCCCGATGCCGATAGCCCGCGCTTCCTTGTCATCGCCTGTCACCAAGACATCGCAATCGATGCTGTCCGCTAGGCTTCTCAGCTTATGCGCCGATACGTTTTGAAAGGCCGACACCACGCGCACCTTGTCACCGAGCAGACTCTGGACGGCGACAACGCAGGAATCGGTCGGTGGTAACTGCACCCGGGACACCTTCGGCGGCACAAGCGGCACGGTAACGTCGATCAGAATCTTGCCCGCAAGTTCATTCTGCAGGCCGCTCGATTGTAGCCATCTGGGCGGCGAATGGCACGGTCAAGACAACGATATCGGCTGCCGCAGCGCCTTGCCGGCTCTCAGTACCCGAGAGGAGGTCCGCGCCGAGAATGGTATTGAGTTCACGCGCGACATTCTTGGCCTTGCTCTCGTCGCGTGAGCCGATCGTCACGCTGTGACCCGCATGCGCCCAGCGCAACGCCAGGCCACTGCCCTCCGCACCGGTTCCACCAACGACACAGATCGAGAATTTCTTATCAAGCATGCTGCACCCTTGTTTGCTTTTCTGCTCGTAACGGCGCGCTCAATGAACGGGGGCTGGTGCGCGCTTCGGTTCAAACGGCGTTTGAATCATATCCGTGAGCGGCGGCGCGCAGAAACTTGCATCGCGCCGTTCTTGCGACGCCGGCTTGTAGAGCGTGGTCCGCTGCTGCGGAACGCGGCCAAGGGATGAGATCAGCCCCTCCATCGCCTGCGGTCCGAGTTCCTGCCCGTGCTGAGTTCCGGCGGCACGGGATATGCTCTCGTTCATCAGCGTGCCGCCAAGATCGTTAACTCCCGCGTTCAGCAGTTCCGCGACCCCGGCGGTACCGATCTTGACCCAGGACGCCTGGATATTGGTGATAAGCGGGTGCAACACCAGCCGTCCGACAGCGTGAATGAGCTTCACCTCGCGCCACGTCGGGCCCATGCGCGTCTGTCCGCGGGCATAAAGCGGCGCTTCCATATGCACGAATGGCAACGGAACGAATTCGGTGAAGCCGCCGGTGCGCTCTTGCAAGTCGCGCAACGCCAGCAGATGGCGGGCCCAGTGTATCGGCCGCTCGACATGGCCGAACATGATGGTGGCGGTCGTATGCAGTCCGACCGCATGGGCGGCGCCGACGACATCCAGCCACTTTCGCGTGTCGAGCTTGTCCGGGCATATGACCGAGCGCACTTCATCATCGAGAATTTCCGCCGCCGTTCCGGGTAACGAGCCGAGCCCGGCGTCACGCAATCGCTCGAGGAATTCGCGCACCGGGATGCCGAGAGTGGCTGCACCCTGCGATACTTCCAGCGGCGAAAAGGCATGCACGTGCATCTGCGGTACTTCGGCTTTCACCGCGCGTAGCAGCGCGAGGTAGGTGTCGCCGGTATAGTGCGGATTTATGCCACCCTGCATGCACACTTCGGTTGCCCCGCGTTGCCACGCTTCGCGCGCGCGACGCGCCACTTCATGGTGCGAGAGGTCGTAGGGATTTCCACGCAGCTGCCGGCTCAGCCGGCCCTTCGAGAACGCGCAGAAGCCGCACTTGAACGTGCAAACATTCGTGTAGTTGATATTGCGGTTGACGACATAACGCACCACGTCTCCGTTTTGGCGTTTGCGCAATTCATCGGCGGCGGCACAAATGGCATCGACATCTCCGCCGCGAGCCATGAACAGCGTTACGATCTCATCTTCCGACAATCTATTGCCCGAGCCGGCCCGTGCGATCAGCGACTCGACCGCAGTCGAGACTTGTTGGCACCCGCTCCGCTGCGGAATAGGGCATGCCATGCCCGGCGCCCAGCCGTCGTCGCGTTCCAAGCCTGTGGCATCGGCATGCCGCAAGACCTGGGCGCGCAATTTTGGGTGTATCCAAAATTTGTGAGTTTTGGACGTAAGCCGGATAGACGGCGAGCCGTTCGACGAGATGCAGACCTGCATCTGCGGTCGCGCGCTCGAGCCGGCGCCGGTCCGGCCAGGCTGCTTCCGGATTGACGTGATCGGGCGTCACGGGCGAAACGCCGCCCCAATCGTTAATGCCGGCGTCCAACAGCATCGCAAAACGGTCGTAGCTGAGGTTGGGCGGAACCTGGATATTCATCCGCGGCCCAAGGACAAGGCGCGCGGCCGCGGCGGTCCACATCAATTCGTCAAAGCCGGGCTCCGCGGCAGAAGCCATGCGCGTGTCCGGCTTGGCGCGAAAATTCTGGATGATGATCTCCTGCAGGTGACCGTATTGCGCGTGCAGGTCGCGTAATGTGATGAGCGCCTCGATGCGTTCGAGCCGCGTTTCGCCGATTCCCAACAGGATACCGCTGGTGAACGGAACCTGCAGGCGGCCGGCGGATGCAATCATGGCGAGGCGCACTTGCGGCGCCTTATCCGGCGAGCCGAAATGCGGGCCCCCGCGCCGGCAGAGCCGTTCCGACACGCTTTCAAGCATGATCCCTTGCGAAACGCTCACTCCCCGCAGCCGCTCAATCTCAGCGTCATTCATGACGCCGGCATTGACGTGCGGCAGCAGACCGGTCTCGCGCAGGACCAGCTCGCACATGGCTGCGAGATAGTCGACCGTGGTCGAATAACCCAATTTCTCGAGCGCCTTGCGCGCGGCTCGCATAGCGCAGTTCCGGCTTGTCGCCGAGCGTGAACAGCGCCTCGTGGCAACCGGCGCGCTGACCTGCCCGGGCAATGGCGAGCACATCATCGGGAGAAAGGTAATGCGCCGCGACCTCGCTCGGCGTCGCGGCGAAGGTGCAATAGGCGCAACTGTCGCGGCACAGTCGCGTCAATGGAATGAAGACCTTGCTGGAAAAACTGATGGTCCGGCCGTGCCCTTGCTCACGCAGGGCGCGCGCCTGTGCCAGCAGACGGTCGAATGGTTGGCTTTCGAATGCGCGCAGAAGCGTGTCCGCTTCCTCGGCCGTCGATCGATGGATTTCACTGCCGCTGCGCCACGTCGTGTCCGGCCGGCACAGCTCCCGGTCACGATCGACCACGGTCTCTCGGTATTCTTGACGGATTGTCATCGGATTTTATGCCGATCGTAAGTGGGTTCCAGTCAGTCCGGGATGAGTTTCATTTTCCCAAGCACGGCAAAAGCAGCATCCACCTCCCCCGGGAGCATGAGCAGATCGCCTTGTACCGCGGAGGTGGCGGCCGCATCCTTCAAGCCGCTGGCCGTAAGCAGCGCCACGACTTTATCGGAAGATGTAATTTGGCCGCTGTTCCGCAGTTGCTCGATTGTCGCCATCGTGCCAGCCGACGCGGGTTCGACATAGAGTCCCTCTTCGCGCGCAAGCTTCTGCTGCCAACGCATGATGTCATCGTTCCCGACGACGGTCGCGGTTCCGCCCGACTGGCGGATGACGCTGAGTGCCTGGAAAGTGCTGCGCGTGGCGCTGGTGGACTTGGCGACGGTGTCATGCTTTGCCGGCATATCGGGAAGTACATCGCCGCCGTTCTGCAAGGCCGCGCTCAGCGAACCGTAAACCTCCGACGCGATCATGCGTGGACTGCGATCGGTCCAGCCGAAGGCCTGCATATCCTGGAAGCCGCGCCACATGCCGAGCAGCGCGTCGCCATAGCATACCGGAAGCACGCAGCAATCCGGAACCTGCCAATCCATCTGCTCGGCGATTTCATAGGCGAGTGTTTTGTATCCTTCGATGCCGTAAGGGTTACTCCCGACCACCGGCGCGAAGAACGGCGATGTCGGAAACCACCCATATTCGCGGACCGCGTGCTTCATCAGCGTCCAGCGATCGGCTTTATTTTCCACGGCGACCACCGTCGCGCCGTAAACCCGCATTTGCGTCATGAGCGGCCCGACCGCGCCTTTGGTGGTGAATACGACGCAGCGCAAGCCCGCTTTGGCCGCATAGGCCGCGGCGGACGCGCCGGCATTGCCGGTCGAACTCGACACAATCACGCGCGCGCCCATTTTTTTTGCAACGGAGACCGCCAAACAGGCTAACCGGTCCTTGAACGACCAGGTGGGATTCCGTGTTTCGTCCTTACCGAAAATATGCGTGAGGTTCAGCATTCCGCCGGTTTTTTGCAGGCGATGCAGCGGCGAGCCGCCTTCCCCCAGAGTGACAGCGTCGGCGCGGGCGACCGGCAGCACATCGCCATAGCGCCAGAGCCCATGGCCTGCGTGATGGTCCGGCTTCGCGCGCTGTTTTCGAACCGTCGCATCATAGGCAACAGTCAAGTTGCTCGGCGCGACGGCACGGCATTGCGGACAATCCTCCGCATAATGGTTCGGCGGATAAACCGTTCCGCAGCGAACGCATTCAAGACCGGCAACATACTCCATCAGGCGACTCGCGAATTTGACGCGCAACTCATGCCGCAATTTTGAACACATGTCTGCCTTCGCGTCACCGGCGGCGCGTCAATGCGACAAAGACGGCAGAACACCACAACAAAAATGAGATTAATTGTGATCTCATCGGCCATCATAACTGCCGTTCCGCTCATCATGATTTGGCTGACAGTCGACCCGCCGTAAGCGCCGCAATAATGCTAACTTATTGTGCCGATTATCGGCACATCGTTCTACTTACGACCTCGAAATATGAATTGGCGGCACGGTCGAAGTCAATAGAATGCGCTTATGAATTTGCGCGATGTGACGAATCATTTTCTTCACGGCGATTTTTCGATGTGGTCTAATTCACTACCGGCTGCGTCCTGATCCGAAATGCGCGCGCATTGTCGGAGAGCCAAAAACGGGTGAAGCCATGCATCGGTCGCCTGACGGCATGCGGATCGGGGAGTGTCTGAAAACTCGACCTGACGATGACGCGCGCAATGAAATTGTTTCAGGAAACTGGATGAAGTGCATCGCTCTCGGCAGCCCGCACGATTCCAGCAGTTCACGTAGTTCAGGTGTGTGCAGCCGTGAAAAGCCGTACACCCCGTTTCAAAGTCGGGCATCGTGACATGCCACGTCGATCTCCGCATGCTGGAGAGACCTGCCGTAAAGGCAGCACCTGTATCGCCAGCACGTCAAAAGTTTTGGCGCGGGTTTTGCTTGCGCATTCGTGTACTTCTCACTCAGGTTACAAAGGAGGCTAGCTATGTATCGGACGCTTTCGCTTCTCGTTACAGGCATCTGCGCAATCCTCATTGGTGGCGCGCTCTCGCCCACGCAGGCACAGACTTTTCCTGACAAGGGAATCTCCATCATTGTTCCATTCGCCGCCGGCGGGCAAACCGACATCGCGGGGCGCGTTCTTGCCGAAGCGCTTGGCGACGTGCTCAAGCAGACGGTGACGGTCGTCAATCGCGCGGGCGCCGGAGGCGCCATCGGCACGGCGGCAATGGCCTCCGCCACTGCGGACGGTTACAATCTCGGAATCACGGCGTCGACACCGCTGCTGCAGAAGCCGCATATGACCAAGACGCCCTACAACATCGGCAGCTTCGATTACATCTGCCGAGTGTTCAGCAACCCGATGCTATTCGCGGTGAAAAAAGACGCGCCGATCAACAGCCCAAAGGAACTTGCGAAGTTCGCCGCCAGCAACCCGATGCGATACGGATCGTCGGGCAATGGTTCAATCCAACATCTGGCCATGATCGAGTTCAGCGAGATGGCCAAAATCAAGTCGACACACGTCACCAACAGTAGCGATGCCGATAACTTGCGTAACATTTTGGCCGGCGTCATTACTGGAACGCTGACCGCGGGCAGCGTAGTCAAGCGCAACTCCGACACCATCAAGCCGATCGGCGTTATGAACGAGACGCGGCTTGCGGCCTTTCCGAACGTGCCGACTTTCAAGGAAGAAGGCTATCCGGTCTATGCGTCGCTTTGGGGCGTGCTGGTCGGGCCCAAGGGACTACCGACTCCCGTGTTGAGCAAGTTGCGCTCCGCCTGCGCCGAAGCGCAGAAACTGCCAAAGTTCACCGAGCGCCTGGAAAAACTCGGCATGGAGCCGGCCTATCAAGACGGGCCAAAGTTCGAAGCGCAGCTCCAGCAAGAAAGCAAGACGGCCGCTCGGCTGCTGAAGGACCTCGGTCTCGCAAAATGACGCAGAGCCCGGCAGCAAGGCGAAGGGATCTGTTCGTGGGCGTCGGCTTGTCGGCGGCAGCCCTGCTCGTGGCATTCACGGGCGGGCTGATCACGCCGGCAAACTGGCTCACGCCGACAAAATCGCCCTCGCTCTTTCCCGCTGGCTGTCTGCTCGGGGTCGCGCTTTGCGGCCTTATTATCGCGCGCGGATCGGCTGCCAGCAGCAATATGGACGCCGCCGCGCCGGTGAAGCTACGGGCGGTCGGAATGGGGGTCATCATGGCGATCTACGCCATCGCCCTTCCGCTCGTCGGACTGATCATATCAACTGTTGCGTTACTCTTTGCGCTTCCATTGGTGTTCGGCTACCGGAAATGGGGAGCAATCGCTCTTTTTGCAGTGATTGTCATCGGTGGATCCTGGCTCATTTTCATCGAACTAATGGGCGTTCCGCTGAAGCTGTAAGAGACGTCACATGCTGCATGACTTCGCCGCAGCCGCCGAAATGTTGTCACAACCGGCGACGTTGGGCGCGCTGCTCATAGGTATCGTCATCGGCACGGTTATCGGCGTGTTGCCGGGCCTCGGGCCAAGTATTGCCATCGCGCTGGCCATTCCGTTCACGCTGAACATGAGCATCGGGCCGAGCATCGCCCTGCTCATGGGGCTTTATTGCACCTCCATTTACGGCGGCGCGATCACGGCAATCCTACTCAATGTGCCGGGCACACCAGCGTCCGCAGCCACATGCTTCGACGGCTATCCGATGGCGCGGCGAGGCGATGCAGATCTCGCGATCGGCGTCGCGACCGGCGCGTCAGCGATCGGCGGCATGCTGTCGCTGCTGATTCTGGCGCTGATCGCGCCGCTGCTGGCGCGCTTTGCGCTGCGCTTTGGGCCGCTGGAGATGTTTTGCGTTGGGCTTTTCGCACTGTGCTGCGTCGCCATTATTGAACGCCGGAAGCTGACGAAGGCCCTGGCGGCCGGATTTATCGGCATCACGATCGCCGCCGTCGGCCAGGATCCGGTATCCGGCGGCATGCGGCTGACTTTCGACTACTTTCCGCTGTCCGCCGGTATCCCGCTGGTACCACTCCTCATGGGGCTATTCGCCTTCTCCGAGGTCATGGTCCGGATGGCCGACCTCGGAGCGGATCAGGGTGACCCGCTGCGAGGCGCCGGTTTCCGCTTTCCAAAGCTCCAATTCTGGAAGAACGCCTCACCACTCATCATCAAATCGTCCCTGATCGGAACGGCGCTCGGCGTCCTGCCGGGGGCGGGGCCGACGGCGGCATCGTTTATCAGCTACGCCGAAGCGAAGCGGTCGGCGGCGGACCCTGACAGCTTCGGCAAGGGTAATCCGCACGGCGTGATCGCATCGGAGGCGGCTAATAATGCAGTAACCGGTGGCGCGCTTGTTCCATCGCTGTCCATCGGAATCCCGGGGGATCCGATTACGGCGATGATGCTGGCCGCGCTGATCCTGCAAGGCATCACGCCCGGACCGCGGCTGTATGCCGAGCACATGGACACGGTTTTTTTAGTCCTGATGTCACTGTTTGTTGCCAATATCGGGATCATCGCGATGGGTGCGCTCGGCGCCCCTTTGTGGACGCGAATCCTCCGGATTCCCGAACCGTTGATGATGGTCGGCGTTATCATCATCGCCAGTATCGGCGCCTATGCCACCAATAATTCCGCCTTCGATCTGATCGTCATGGTGGGAGCCGGTTTCCTCGGCTGGGGATTGCGCGTGCTAGACTTCCCGCTGGCGCCGCTAATCATCGGCTATGTTCTCGCCCCCATGGTGGAGGTCAATTTCAAGCAGGCTCTGATCGTCTATGAAGGCGATCCCTACGTTTTCATTGAGCGACCGATCGCCACCGCACTGTTGTTCATGACGGCTGCCGTTGTGCTCTACCCGTGGATCATCCGCACAGCCGGACGGCTATTGAGGCGCATCGGCGCGGCAAAAGCCTAATGCGCCAGACGCCGCAATTTACGTGTCATAGCGACCGCGGATCGGCCATGCGCTTACGGCGCCATTCTGCAAGACGTGAAACGACGCGTGCAGATTGACCGTCGGATCGCAATGGGTTGCGCCGATGAGCACGCGCGCACCCAGAGCCGGAGCCCGTTCGCCTGCCGGAATGGTGATGATGCCATGTTCGTCGCCGGCGAATTTGTAGGTGGCGCCGGGAGCCGCGCCGATAATGCGGCAGGGTGGCGGACCGTTCGTCGCCAGCGCCTTCGTTCCCGCATCGACGGTCACCTGACCCGGACGATTGACCGACACGACGGTCGCGAGCACGTACAGGCTGGGAGAGAACGGTAGCTCCTGTCCCTCGTCATCTTTTATACGGGCGTAATCGGCATCCATGAACACATAGGAGCCGACCTGCAGCTCGTTGTATGGCCCGCCGGCATCGAGCTTGAACGTACCCGTGCCGCTGCCCGTGATCAGGCCGGGCGGCAGGCCGGCCTCGCCGAGAGCCTTTGCGAAGGATCGCAGCGTCGCAGCCGCCTGCGCACCAACCGCTTTGCGTTCCGCGGGATCGACGATGTGCTGTGCGTGCCCGGCAAAGCCCTGAAGTCCGGCAAATTCGAGTTGCGGTCGTTGGGCAATGGCCTTGGCAAGGGCCACACCCACCGCGACGTCGTTCACACCAGTGCGGGCCTGGCCCACGTCAACATCCACCAAAACGCGCAGCCTGCGATCCCCCGGCTGCAGAGCGGCGAGAAGCCCCTCGACCTGCGCAATATGATCGACCACGACCATCAGCCCGGCCGTGCGATTGAGCCTGGCCATCCGGGCGAATTTCGCCGTCCCCATGGTTGGCGACGTTATCAGCAGGCCACCAATACCGGCGGCCGAGAGGGCTTCCGCTTCCGCGACGGTGGCACAGGCAATTCCCACTGCGCCGGCCTGAATCTGCAACATCGCAATATTGTGCGATTTATGGGTCTTGGCGTGGGGCCTCAGCGCCACGCCGGTTTGACGCGCGGCGGCGGCCATGCGCTCGATGTTGAGCACCAGCGCCTCGCCGTCGAGCACCAGTGCCGGCGTTTCCAGCGCCAGCAGAGCGTCGCAGCCGGGTGATAACGTCGTCACCGCTGACCTCATTGCACTCGGGCTCGCATTGCCCACGGGTAAGGCAAGCCGGCACGGCGTTGTCGCCTACGGGCTCACACTGAAGCGCGGCCTTACCGGCAGTGCGGCATGATCTCTTCGGCGAACCAGTGCACCTGCTCAAGATACTCTTGTTGAGAATTCACGGCGATCGCCATCGCGGAACAGTGATCGACTCCCATATTTTTGAGCTGGTGAATCTTCTCGATGATGGATTGCGGCGAGCCGACCAGGTTGCCGGTGACTTGATGCGCCGGATCGCGACCGGTGTAGGCCAATGACTTGCGGTGCGCCACCAGGCCGCTCTTCATATAGGTCTTCTCCGCTTCCTCGTCGGTCTTTCCGATCAGCAAGGAAAATTGCGGCGCAACCTCGATTTGCTTGGGATCGCGGCCGAACGCCTCGGCGCGCTGCCTGAGCTGTACGATCCGTTCGGCGATCTCGTGAAACGGCCGCCAGCCCGGCAGCCAGCCCTGGCCCATCTTGGCCGCGCGTTCGATCGCGGCCATGTTGTGCCCGCCGATATAGAGCGCGAACGGCTTTTGCTTGGGCTTGGGAAACATTTCCAAATCGGTGAAGGAATAGTACTTGCCGTCGAACGTGGAGACCCTGTCGTTGGTCAAGCTGTTGAAGGCGGCCAAGCCTTCTTCCAGCATGTCGCCGCGGTGCGCATTCGGAAAGCGTTTGCCGGCCCAGGCCTCGAATTCCTCGCGGTAGGCGCCGAGCCCGACCGCCAGAATAAACCGCCCGCCCGATAACTGATCGAGGGTCGCCACCTGCTTGGCGAGATAAACCGGTTCCCGCATCGGCATGACCAATAGCGATGTGCCGACGCGAAGTTTCGTGGTGGCCTGCGCGACCATTGCCAAGGTGATCAACACTTCATAAAAATTCGGCGGCTCCGGGAAAATTTCCCGCACGTAGTGCTGCGTGGTGATGTGGTCGTTGCCAAAAACCGCGTCGTAGCCGAGCTGCTCGCAGAGCACGCCGGTTTTTATCAGGTCCTGAGGCTCGCAGAACGGGATCGGGTAGACCAATCCTTCATAGCCGGTCGCCAAGCATACTGAGAATTTCATCGGCTTTGCTCCGATCTATCCGGCGCCATCCGCCAAAGGCGCAGGGCGTTACACGATCCTGAGGCCGGTGTTGAGCGTCATGAGAGATTCCGCGCCATCTTTGGTGACGCGAACCATGTCCTCAACCTGCAAGCCGGCGAACCCGAGCTCGTAATATGGCGTCTCGATACAGACAACCATATTCTCTTCGAGAATGTCGCTCGAGCTTTCCGAGATGTTTGGCGGGTCATAGCCGTCCACGCCGATGCCGTGGCCGACATGGCTGCGCTTGAAATGCGGGATACCCGCGCGCCGGACCGTCTCCACCACGTGGTTAAACAAGTCCGACACTTTTAAGCCCGGCTTGATGATGTCGTAGGCCCGCAGCACACCCTGCTCGACCGCGCTGTAGTACTGCGCGATCTTCGCCGCCGGCTCGCCCAAGGCAGCGCCGCGCGACATGTCCGAGCGATAGTTCCGATAGCGGGCGCCGACGTCAAAGCGGATCAGATCGCCCCGCTTAAGCGCACGATCGGAAGGCTGCACATTGATCATCGCGGTCCGGGTGCCGAAACCAATGCAGCCGACGACCGGTGCCGCGTCGTTCTGAGCGAGACAGGCGTTGAAGGCTCGCAGCATTTCGCGCTCGCTCACGCCCTCCTTGGCAATGGCGAGAGCCGCATCGATCGCGCGCTCCGTGATGCGTGCGGCTTGACGCATAATCGCGATCTCGGCCGGCGTCTTGACCGAACGCACGCGCTCAAACAATGAAAAAGATCGAATAAAGGTGGCATCGGGCAAGAGCGATTTGAGCTGGTCCATGTATTGCGGGGTGATCCCCATCTCGTCGAGACCAATCTTTCCACCAGCGAGGCCCTTCTCCTTCATGGCGGCGACCAGTGCCTCGACCGGGCCCTTGTAGGCCTGGCTGTCGAACAGCTGCTTCTGCAGCCGGTCGGCCGCGTCGAGCGTGGCCGACGGGTCGACGTCCATCTGGAAGTATCCGTAGCGGCGAATCTCCTTCACCCAGATGTCCTGGTCCGGCACCAGATCCAGAATCCCCGAATTGGCGATTATGCACGGCGCCTGCCCGTCCTTCGGGTGCAGGACATAGGCCTGCGGTCCGCGCCGAACCCATTGCGACATCGCCCAGAAACCGCTGAGATAGGTGACGTTTTCCGGACAGGTCGCGATGACGGCGTCAAGCCCCTCGCGTTTCATCAGATCGCGCAAACGAGAAAGATTGGTGAGCATCACAGGCTCCGCCTGTACCGATAAGTGGAACGATGTTTCATTTCAATTTGAACGGCGATACGATTGAAGTCAACAGCGAGTCGATCGTTGCCGCGCGCGAGTTTGACATGCATAAATCCCGATGCGACGATTATAAGAACGGTGTTCCGATTTGTGAAACAAATGGCCTCGTTGCTCAACGATCGCCCACGGACCGCCCCGCACCAACACCGATCCGGAGCACAGGTTGAAACTGCCACTTCTCGATTACGCGAGGCCGCGATCGGTCGCCGAGGCGGTTGAACTGCTCACCCAGCATGACGGGGAGGCGAAGGTCATCAGCGGTGGGCAAAGCCTGATACCCATACTCGCTTTTCGTCTCGCCTCGCCCACGATACTCGTCGACCTGCGGCATGTGCCCGATCTCGACCGCATTGCGATCGACGACAACGGTGTCGAACTCGGCGCCAAGGTGCGCTGGCGGGATATCGAAATCGACCGCCGGCTGAATACAGCGCATCCGCTGCTGGTCGCCGCCATCAAGCACGTGGCGCATTATCAGATCAGAAACCGCGGCACTGTAGGGGGCAGCCTCGCGCACGCCGACCCTGCGGCGGAGTTGCCGGCAATTGCGGTGACCTGCGATGCGGAGATCGTCGTGATCGGCCCCGCCGGCCGCCGGTCGATACCGGCGGTGGAGTTTTTCGTGGGGCCGCTACTCACCAAGCTCACTCCGTCCGAGATCGTCGTCGCCATGCGTCTGCCCCGTTGGCCGCGCCAACGCCACTATGGCTTTGAGGAGTTCGCGCGCCGCCGGGGAGACTTTGCCTTGGCCGGCGTGGCGGTGTTTTACGATGCGAGATGCGGACGGATGCATGCGCAATCCGCACATCGGCGCCTTCGGAGTTGGTGACACCCCCTTGCGATTAAGCGGCGCGGAACAAGCGCTCAACGGCGAGAAACCAAGCGCGCATGTCTTTGCGCAGGCCGTCGATGCGGGCATGGCGGGCGTAAACCCGCAAAGCGATATTCATGCCGACGACCGCTATCGCCGCGCCTTGCTCGGCACCCTGCTCGATCGTGCATTGCAGCGCGCTACTGACCGAATTCCGTCATGACATCACCTATCTCGATCAATTTTACCATCAATGGCGCGCCGGCCGAACTCGAGGTGGCGGCGCGTATGACATTGGCCGATGCGCTGCGCGAGAAGCTCCGCCTCACGGGAACACATCTCGCCTGCGAGCATGGCGTCTGCGGCGCCTGTACGGTGATCGTGGACGGCCTCGCCGTGCGCTCATGCCTGATGTTGGCCGTGCAGGCCGATGGGCTGGAGATCGTGACCGTGGAAGGTCTCAGCCAGAACGGCGCGTTGTCCGCGTTGCAGGCCGCGTTCCGTAAGCATCATGCGGTGCAATGCGGCTTCTGCACGCCCGGCATCCTGACCACCATGCACGCGCTGCTCTCGACCGAACCCGAAGCCGATGAAGAGCGGATTCGCGAGGTGCTGTCAGGCAACATCTGCCGCTGCACCGGTTACATTCCTATCGTCCATGCGGTCGTTGAAGCTCGTGACGCCTATCGTCAATCGGAGCAGACCCCATGAGCCTGTCGAACGCCCTCATCGGCAGTGCGATCGAGCGCGTCGAAGATCTGCGGTTCCTGACGGGTTGCGGCCAATATGTCGGAGATCTCGCGGCCGAAGGCGCGCTGCATGCCGTCATCCTGCGCAGTCCCTTGGCGCATGGACGCATTCGCGGCATCGGCACGCGCGCCGCCTGTGCCCTGCCGGGCGTGGTGGCCGTCATTACGGCGGCGGATATCGGCGAAAACCTTCCCCTCATACCCGTGCGCCAGCACTCAGTGCCGGAGGGCGAGTTCTACCGTCAGCCGGTGATCGCCCGCGACAAGGTGCGCTACGTGGGAGAACCGGTCGCGGTCGTAATCGCCAGCGACCCCGCGGTCGCCGAGGATGCACTCGAGTTAATCGAACTCGATATCGAGGAATTGCCCGCGGTCGCCGACCACATCAAGGCGGCGCGCGACGATGTTCTGCTGTTCGAAGCTGCAGGCACCAATCGCGCCACGGTATTCTCGGCCCGCATGGGCGACACCGATGCCGCTTTCGCGGCAGCAGACTATACGCGCCGAGAGCGGTTCAGCGTTCAACGTCACACCGCGCTGCCAATGGAGCCGCGTGGTCTGTTCGCGGAATGGGACGAGACGAGCGGCCGCCTGACCCTGCACGGCGCCACCAAGGTGGCGTTTTTCAATCGCCGGACCCTTGCCGATATGCTTGGGCTCGCGGAGACGGCTGTCGACCTGATCGAGGTTGACGTCGGCGGCGGCTTCGGTGCCCGCGGCGAGTTCTATCCGGAGGACTTTCTCATTCCGTTCGCAGCGCGGCACTTGGGCGGCCGCGTGAAATGGATCGAGGACCGCCGCGAGCACCTCATGGCCATAAACCACGCCCGCGAAATGTACGCGGACGTGGAGATCGCATGCCGCCGCGACGGCACTGTGCTGGGCGTGCGCGGCCGCATTGACGTCGATCTCGGCGCCTATGTCCGCACCAACGGCTTCACCACGCCGCGCAATGTCGTGCAGTTCCTTTCCGGCCCTTATTTCATTCCCAATATCGCGCTCGATGCGGCCGTGTTCATGACCAGCAAGACGCCGACCGGCACCTACCGAGGTCCGGGCCGGTTCGAGGCGAGTTACTTCTGCGAACGCCTGTTCGACATGGCCGGCCATGATCTCGGGATCGATCCGGTCGAGTTTCGCAGGCGTAACCTGCTGCGCGAAGAGCAAATGCCCTATCCGCTCGCGCACATGCTCAACGTCGACGAGAGCTGGGAAACTGAATGCGACAACGGCGCCTACGCCATCGTGCTGGACCGCTGCCTGCAGGAGTTCGGCTGGTCGGAGAAGATCAAAGTGCAGGGGCAAGTCATCGGCGGCCGCTATCATGGCGTCGCGGTTGCATGCTTCATCGAGGGCGGTGCCGGCGGAGCGCGCGAGAACGCCCGTATCGTGATTGAGAGCGATGGCAGCGTTTCCGTTTACGTCGGCTCGTCGGCCTTGGGCCAAGGACTTGAGACGGTTCTGAGCCAGATCGCCGGGGATGCGCTCGGTCTTCCCATGGATCGCGTACGCCTCCTGCACGGTTCGACCACGCTGGTACGCGAGGGCTTCGGCTCGTTTCACTCGCGCTCGACGGTCATGGGCGGCTCGGCGATTCTGGTCGCGGCGGAAGCGCTACTTAAGGAGGTTCGTAAGACCGCCGCGCAGCGGCTCGGCTGCACGCCGGACGAGGTGCAAATCAGCGACGGCGTCGCCTCGCACGGCTCCGCGCGCGTCAATTTCGCCGCGCTCGCCGGCCTCAGCGTGGAGCGCACCTTCCAGAACAAGAAACATACCTACAGCTACGGCAGCCACGCGGCCCATGTTGCCGTCGATCCCGGCACCGGCCACGTCGACATTCTGGATTATGTGACCGTGGAAGATGTTGGCCGGGTCATCAATCCCGCCACGCTGCATGGGCAAGTGATCGGCTCGGTCGTGCAAGGCCTCGGCAGCGTCTTTCTCGAGCATCTTCAATACGACGAGAACGGCCAGCTATTGACCGGCTCGCTCGCCGACTATCTGCTGCCGACCGCCACAGATTTCCCCCATATTCGCGGCATTTCCCTGGGGCTGCGCCCTTGCCCCAATAATCCGCTGGGGGCCAAGGGCGCCGGCGAAGGAGGCCTGATTGCGGTCGGCGGCGTCATTAGCAACGCAATCGCCGCCGCGCTACGCTCGCTTTCGGTTGAGCCACGCGACCTCCCGCTGTCGCCGCCGCGCCTCTGGCGCTTGATCGAAGACGCTCGTTAATCGTGATCCCGTGCGCTAGGCAACAATCCCGGTCACCAGCATCATAGCAATGAACAGACTCCCGGATATCAGCATTCGTGTTCACGGCGGGATGACGCCCGGCGCCTGTGTCGCGCTTGCGCAAGCGGCCGATGCGGCGGGCTTTCTCAGCGTTTGGTTTGCGGAAAACGCCTTCACGCGCGGCATCCTGCCGGCCGCCGCCGCGTGCGCCGTCGCAACCGAGCGATTGCAGATAAGCGCCGGTGTATTCAATCCGTTCAGCCGCCATCCAACGATGATGGCCATGGAGATTGGCGCGCTCGACGAATTATCGAACGGACGTGCTACCTTGAGCATCGGCTCAGGGATCGCCGCGGCGACGGAAAAAATCGGCTTCAGCGCCGAGAAACCGCTGCCCGCACTGCGCGACAGCCTGACGATCGTGCGCGGCCTGCTGCGCGGTGAGGAAGTCGATTACGCCGGTCGTGCGTTCTCCGCCAGGAAGGTCAAACTCGGTTATAAGCCGCGCGCCGACATCCCGGTCTTTCTCGCCGGACGCGGCGACTTGACGGTGAAGCTTTCCGGCGAGGAAGCCGACGGTCTCATCATCTCGAACATGTGCTCACTGGAATTCGCCGGGCGCATAGCCAAACTGACGCAAGCAAGCCGCCGCACCGCCGGCCGCGCCGGTACTGGCCGCGTCGTCCAGTACATGCCCTGCGCGGTGAGCAAGGATTCCAAGGCGGCGATGGATGCGGGCAAGCGCGCGGTGGGCGAAATGGTGCCCGGCTTCTGGGCGCTCAGCAAGAAATTGAGTTCCGCCAAGGACGCCTTGCTCGCCGGCACCAACATCACGGAACAGGAATTCGCCAGCGCTGCGGCCCGGCTGCGTGCCGGTGAGGACGCGGCGCAAGTGCTCGATGAACGCTTCGCGACGGCTTTTTCACTGGTCGGAACGCCGGAAGATTGCCTCGCAAGTGCCTGCCGCTATGGTGCGGCCGGCGTGACCGAGCTCGCCCTCACATTCGGCGGTCCCACGTTGCTCGCCGACATCAAGCTGCTGGGCGAGGCGCTCGCCAGTTGGACACGCGCGCAATAGCCATTAGCCATTGACGCCGACAAGGAGAAGTTCATGGCCGAGAAGGATAAGGCCAGCGCAGAAAACCAGTCGGTGGCGCGGGCGCTCGCCATTCTGAACCTGCTCGCCAACCGATCGGAGCCGATGGGGGTGCGGGAAATCGCCCGGCAGTTGCGTGTCGCGCCCAGCATCGCCCAACGGCTGATCAAGACCTTGGCCAATGCCGGCTTCCTGGAGCAGACCGACGCCACGCTGCGCTACATTATCGGCTACAAGGCGCTTCACGTCGGCAATGCCTTCATCGGACAAAGCAGTCTGCATTCGGCCGTAATTCCCGAGCTTTACGCGCTCGCGGAGCAGCAAATAAGCGGGTTCCTCGGCGTGCTGCGCGACCGCAGCGTTGTGTATCTCGCCACGGTGCAAAGCACGGGACCTGTCGCCATCAACCATCGGCCGGGCGCGCAGACCTACCTGCACTCCACCGCGATGGGCAAAGCGCTGCTGGCGGAAATGCCCGACCACGAGGTCCGCGCATTGCTTACGAACCGCCCACTCCCGCGCCTGACGGCGCGCACAAAGATCAGCGTGCCGCAACTGATGGCCGAGCTGGAGAATGTGCGCCGCCTTGGCTACGCCACCAGTGATGAGGAAAACCGGCAGGGTTTCTATTCCGTCGGCGCCGTCGTGCGCGACGCGAGCGGCAGTACCATTGCGGTGATCAGCGGCGCGGCGCCCACCGCCGGCCTCAAGGCTCAGGACCGCGTCCGCATCGCGCGACTGGTCGTTGAGGCCGCGCATAACGCGTCACGAAAGTTAGGTGCACCGAAAGCCTTCCGGGTTTTCGATACCGGCGCGGCGCGTGCAATCACAAAGACGCCATCCAAAGCGGCATATGGAAAGACGCACGGACGTCGGAATCGGATTGCGACGTGAGGCAAAGTCGGCCAACAAATTATTGAAAATTCAACCGCGTGTTGCCGGTAACAACTCAATTAGAAGATAAAAGAATTTACTGTATCGAGCCCGATGCCGCCCTGTTGCGTTTGCCGGACTCGCCCGATTGCGGCAAGAGATCGGTACAAATGCCCTCGGCAATCGCCGCCGCCATGCCGATGGTTTCGGACAGTGTCGGGTGGGGATGGATCGTCCTTTCGATATCCAGGGTGTCCGCCCCCATCTCGATCGCAAGACAAATTTCCGCGATGAGATCACCTGCGCCCGGCCCAACCACCGCGCCGCCAACGAGACGATGACTTTCCGCATCGAAGATGAGCTTAGTGACCCCGTCGTCGGCACCGATCACATTCGCGCGTCCCGACGCCGCCCATGGAAAGCGGGCCACGCGCACATCTCTGCCATGTTGCCCAGCGTCGTGTTCCGTGATGCCGGCCTGCGCAATTTCGGGGTCTGTGTAAGCCACTGATGGAATTACGCGTGCGTCAAAATATGCCTTGCGGCCGGCGGTTGCTTCAGCAGCGACATGACCTTCATGCACCGCCTTGTGTGCGAGCATGGGCCCACCAACAACATCGCCGACCGAGAAGATGTGCGGAATATTGGTCCGCATCTGTCGATCCACCGCAATGAATCCACGCTGATCGACCCGCACACCCGCTCTGTCTGCGGCAATCTTCTTCCCATTCGGCCGCCGCCCGACGGATTGCAGGATTGTGTCGTAACGCTGCGCCTCGCCTGGGATCTGCTGCCCATGGAACTTAACCCACACACCGTCATTTTGTGCCGCGACGGAAGCAACCTCTGTATTCATCATGATGCGGCCGAAACGATGCCTATTACGCTTTAGCCAGATATCGACGAGATCGAGGTCGGTACCCGGCATCAGATTGGGCAATTTTTCGACGATATCGATTTGCGCGCCGAGAGCGCTATAGATCGTCGCCATCTCGAGTCCAATAATTCCGCCCCCGATAACCAGGAGACGCTCTGGGATTTCGGCCAAGGCAAGCGCACCGGTGGAATTCGATGATTCGCGGATCGTCCGGCAAGGTTGAAAGACGAATGGACTCCGAACCGACGGCAATAATACATCGGTCGAAACGAACTATAGTTGCCGTTCCGTTGCGTTTCCGTCCCCTATCGTCGGTCAGATCAACTTCGATCCGATGCGGATCGCGAAACCGCCCTATTCCCCGTACGATTTCGACCTTGCGGGCGCGCGCCATAGCCGCGAGCCCGCCTGTCAACCGCGTGACAATTTTCCCTTTCCATTCAAGCATTCTTGCCAGATCGATTTCAGGCTTGCCAAATGTCAGACCCAGGTCGCGCGCGGCGGCGGCATGCTCGGCAATCGCGGCAACATGGAGCAGCGCCTTTGAAGGAATGCAGCCGACGTTCAGGCAGACCCCGCCCAATGCACCGAAACGCTCGACGAGGATAACGCGGGCGCCGAGATCGGCCGCACGGAACGCCGCAGAATATCCACCCGGGCCTAAGCTGAGGACGACCACATCGCAGGTTAGCTCAGCGCCATCATCGGCCATTTAATTCTCGGATGGTGTTGGTTGGTTTGTTGACAACCTGTGATCCACAAGCTGCGCTCAGAGACTGACGCGGCGAAAATCGGCAGCAGGGATTTCAGGTGCGCGAGAAAGCGCGCGGCTGACACTCCATCGACGACTCGATGATCCCACGACAGGCAGAGCGGCATCACGAGACGCGGCTGGAACGCCTTTCCTTCCCATACCGGCTGCATCGACGCGCGGGCTGCGCCCAGGATCGCGATTTCCGGCGCATTGATAATCGGCGTGAAGCCGGTGCCGCCGATGCCCCCAAGCGACGAAATGGTAAAGCATCCGCCCTGCATGCTGGCGGCGGGCAGCGTGCCGTCCCGTGCCTTGGTCGCCAATTCGGCCGTCTCCGAAGCGATATCGATGATGCCCTTGCGGTCGCAATCGCGCAGAACCGGCACGATGAGTCCGTTCGGCGTATCGACGGCGAACCCGATGTGGATGTAATCCTTGAGCACGACCTCGTCCTTTTCGAGCGAGGCGTTAAATTGTGGAAACGCATGCAAAGTGGATGCCGTCGCCTTAATAAGGAACGCCAGCAGCGTGACTTTCACGCCCGCCCTGTCGCGCTGCTCATTGAGCGACCCCCGAAAGGCTTCAAGATCGGTCACGTCCGCTTCGTCAAAATTTGTGACATGCGGAATATTGACCCAATTGCGCGCAAGGTTTGCAGCCGAAAGTTTTCGGATGCGGGACAAGGGTTCGCGCCGGATCGGGCCGAACTTGGCGAAATCGAATTGCGGACTTGATGCCGGTAAAGCCGCGCCGGAGCCCGTCACTCGATCCCGACCAGAGAGAGCATCTTTGACAAGGGCCTGGATGTCTTCCTTCTGAATGCGGCCCTTCGGCCCGGTACCGATTACACCTTCAAGATCGACGCCAAGTTCGCGCGCGTAATGGCGAACCGACGGCGATGCATGAGGCAACGGCCTGGCCGAACCCGCGACGCCGGGGCCCTGGGGCGCATGGCCATTTCCAATTGCATCAATCGGAACTGCCGTGCTCGGCGTCGTTGGCGAGGCCGCTTCTGGGCCGCGTGATGTCGTGATCTCCGGTTCCGGCGGCCGGAGTGGGCTTGCGGGCGGCAAAGGCTCAGCCGCATCGGCGTTCGCCTGTTCGAGAAGCAGCAGCAGCGCACCGGCCGAAACCCGCTCGCCAAGCGCGACTTTGAGTTCCTTCACGATGCCGGCCGCGGGAGACGGCACTTCCATCGTCGCCTTGTCGGACTCAAGCGTCAGCAACGGATCATCAACTGCAACGACTTGTCCCGGTTGCACCAGAATTTCAATGACCGGCACGCCCTTGAAATCGCCGATCTCCGAAAGAAGAATTTCTTTCATTAATCCCATACGGACATCTCCATCCGCCTAACAACCGGAGTTGCAGGTCACCGTCGAGCGCTCATGTGTTCCAGCTCGGCGGCCGCTCGCAGTCGATGCCGTATTCCTTGATCGCGCGCGCCAGCTCGCTCCGCTCGAGCTTGCCAGCACGCACAAGCGAATCGATCGCAGCGACCACGATGTGATGACGATCGACCTCGAAGAAACGCCTGAGCTTGGCGCGCGTGTCGCTACGGCCGAACCCGTCCGTACCAAGCGCCACAAACCGCGCGTCAACATAGGAGGCGATCAGCTGCGGATAGGCACGCACGTAGTCGCTCGCAGCGATGATCGGCGCGTCGCCGGCAAGGCAAGTTCGGACATGGCTCGTACGCTCCGGCTCCTCTGGGTGCAGGCGATTCCACCGCTCGGCGTCGCGCGCATCGCGCGCAAGCTCACTGAAGCTGGTCGCACTGAAGATCTCGGATTCGATCTGCCAGTCGGCAGCCAGCAGCTGCCCGGCGGCGATGACTTCGCGCAAAATTGCTCCCGAACCAACAAGCCGCACTTTTCCGCGAGATTGGTTCAACGTATTGGCGCTAAATCTATAGAGGCCCTTGATCACGTCCGCCTCGACATTCGCCGGTAGAGACGGTTGAGCGTAATTTTCGTTCGTAATGGTCAGATAATAGAATTCGTCAACCTGCTCCTGCATCATCCGCCGCGCGCCATGATCGACAATGACGGCGAGCTCGTACGCGAATGCGGGATCGTAGGCCCGGCAGTTAGGTACGGTCGTCGCCACCAAATGACTCGATCCATCCTGATGTTGCAGCCCTTCGCCGCTGAGCGTGGTCCGCCCCGACGTCGCGCCGATCAGGAAGCCGCGCGTGCGCTGATCGGCGGCAGCCCAGATCAAATCGCCCACACGCTGGAAGCCGAAAATCGAGTAGTAGATGTAGAACGGCAGCAGCGGGACCCCGTGAACACTGTAAGAAGTGCCGGCAGCAATCCAGGACGACAGGGCACCGGCCTCTGTAATACCTTCTTCGAGAATCTGGCCGTCATTCGCCTCCCGGTACGACAACATCGAGTTGGCGTCCTCGGGCTCATAAAGCTGGCCGACCGGCGAATAGATGCCGACCTGCCGAAACAAGCTGGCCATTCCGAACGTTCGAGCCTCATCGGCCACGATCGGCACGATGCGGGAGCCGATGGTCTTGTCCTTTAAGAGATTCCCGAGGATTCGAACCATCGCCATCGTCGTGGACATCTCCTTGTCTTCCGAATGCAAGGAAAAATCGGCATAGCTCGACAGCGGCGGAATCACGACGGCGGACGAAACGCGACGACGCGCTGGAATCGGTCCTCCGAGTGCCGCCCGCGCGGCCCGCAGATAGGTCTGCTCGGGGCTGTCGTCGGGCGGCCGATAGAAATTCACATTGACAAGATCATCTTCACTCAGCGGGAGAGCAAAGCGATCCCGGAACGCGCGCAACACTTCGACATCAAGTTTTTTCGCCTGATGCGCGGTCATGCGCGACTCGCCGGCTCCCCCCATTCCGAAGCCTTTTTTCGTCTTAGCAAGGATGACCGTCGGGCGTCCCGCATGAGCTTTTGCCGCGGCGAAGGCTGCGTAGAGTTTGCGGACATCGTGTCCGCCGCGCTTGAGAGCATCGATTTCGGCCGTGGACATATGCGAAACCAGCGCTTGCAGCTCAGGATCCTCCTGGAAAAAATTGGCGAGGTTGTAGGCCCCATCCTTTGCGCCGAGCGTCTGATATTTCCCATCCACGGTGGCCGCAAACCGGCGCAACAAGGCATGATTGACATCACGAGAAAACAAGGCATCCCAGTCCGAGCCCCACAAAACTTTGATGACATGCCAGCCCGCACCGCGGAAAATAGATTTAAGCTCTTGAATAATCTGGCCATTGCCACGCACCGGGCCATCGAGTCGTTGCAGGTTGCAGTTGATAATAAACGTGAGGTTGTCGAGCCGCTCACGCGCCGCTAGCGAAAGTGCGCCGATCGCCTCCGGCTCATCCATCTCGCCGTCGCCAAACACGCCCCAGACATGCCTGCCGTCGGTCTGCGCAAGACCGCGGTCACGCAGGTAGCGCATGAACCGCGCGTGATAGATGGCGCTGATGGGTCCAAGACCCATCGAACCGGTGGGGAACTGCCAGAAATCCGGCATGAGCCATGGGTGAGGATAGGAACACAGACCGTTGCCGTCGATTTCCTGCCGGTATCGATTGAGATTTTCCTCGCTTAAACGGCCTTCAAGAAAAGCGCGAGCATACACTCCCGGCGCCGAATGCGGCTGGAAGAACACAAGGTCGCCACCGAAGTCGGCGGATGGAGCGCGGAAAAAATGGTTGAAGCCGACTTCGAATATCTCCGCAACCGACGCATAGCTTGCAATGTGACCGCCGAGCTCTCCGTTAGTTTTGTTTGCCCGGGTGACCATCGCCAGAGCGTTCCAGCGCGTAATCGCCGTGAGACGCTCCTCGATGGCCGGATCACCCGGATAGGGCGGCTGGTTGTCGAGTGAAATCGTGTTGCGATAAGGCGAATAAGGCGGCAGCTCTGAAATGATCTCAAGCTGCTTACTCTTGTCCTCAAGCAGCTGGATCAGGAAGCGTGCGCGATCACGGCCGGCATGGCGCGCGACCGCCTCGAACGCATCGATCCACTCGAGGGTTTCCGCCGGATCGACATCGACGACCTCTTCCGCATGCTCACCGTTCCGGACGAGCCTGTCCTGGACACCCATCGCCGCACCCTTTTTCTCAGCCTTTTTCAAGCTAAAGAAAGAAGCGCGGCAGGTGTTGCCGTTCTGATTGAATTGTTAGATATTATAAGCATAATATGCCGTTAGTTATTACTATTGGAGCATAATATGCCGCCACATCAATTGGACGCGATTGATGCGCGTATCCTGAGCGAGCTGCAACAGGATGCCCGGCTCACCAATATCGATTTGGCATCCCGAGTCGGCCTGTCACCTTCTCCGTGCCTCGCGCGCGTCCGCACTCTCGAAGATGCAGGCATCATTAATCGCTATGTCGCGCTGCTCGATCCATTGACCATTGGTCTCAATGTCAGCGTGTTCATCCAGATCAAACTGGAAAAGCAGAGCGAATTAGCTTTGCAGCGTTTTCAGACCGCTGTGCACAATTATCCCGAAGTCATGGAGTGCTATCTGATGACCGGAGACGCCGATTATCTGCTTCGGGTCATTGTCTCCGACATCCAGGCACTCCAGGATTTCATCGTCAATCGACTCTCCAAGATACCGGGAGTCGCCAATATCAAGTCGAGCTTTGCGCTGATGCAGGTCAAATATAAAACGGCATTCCCGCTTGACCACCACGTGCGCAGCGGAACTTCGCCCACTAAAAGCCGCAGGAAAGTCAAAACTAAACGATCGTGAAACCAGCCTGCCAAATGCGGCCCACCGCCCCCGGTAGACCGAGAAGTCGGAATCAGCAGCAAATAGGCCCGCGCGTCGCGGGCACATTTCACAAGCTTCCACAAATCCGCAACTGGTTTGAGCAGGTGGTGGGCGCGACAGGGATCGAACCTGTGACCCCTACCATGTCAAGGTAGTGCTCTTCCGCTGAGCTACGCGCCCTTATCGTGGATCTGGTCTTATCGGCTCCAAACTGGCGAGGCAAGCCGCCCCGAAGGAACCTTAGGCCGCCAGCATCTTGTGCACTTCGTTGACCAGATCGCGCAGATGGATCGGCTTGGACAGCACCTTGGCGTGCTTGGGCGCGGTGGAATCGGCATTGAGCGCCACCGCGGCAAAGCCGGTGATGAACATGATCTTAATGTCGGGATCGAGTTCGGCGGCGCGGCGGGCAAGCTCGATGCCGTCCATTTCGGGCATCACGATATCGGTGAGCAGCAGCTCGAACGGCTCCTCGCGCAGGCGCTGATAGGCCGACAGCCCGTTGTCGTAGGAGGTTACGTCGAATCCGGCATTCTGCAGCGCCTTGACCAGAAAGCGCCGCATATCGGTATCGTCTTCAGCCAGCAGGATTTTCGACATAATACCTGAACGCCCCATACCGGCCGCCGCGGAGGGCGGCCCCAACCGCCCCATAAGACTTACGCCGGGTAAATAACGGGTGAACCGAAAGCATGACTTGGCTTTGTTCCCCGGCGCATAGACAATATACCAATACCCTTATTAGGGGCTGGCTGGGACCTTCTCAGCATGCCCCTATCATGGACCGGCTGGCATCTCCCAGCCTTGTACTACCTATGCTTGAAATGGCCGTCATCATCCATGCGTGAAATCCGCGACGAACTCGACCCGGCATTCGAGATTCTGGAGCCGGCCGAAGGCAGGGGGCCGGTGCTGTTCAATTCCCCGCACAGCGGCTCGACCTATCCACGCGAATTCCTCGCCCTGTCGCGGCTCGATATCGCCACCCTGCGGCGGTCGGAGGACAGTTTCGTCGACGCTTTGATCGCCGGCGTGGTGCAGCACGGCTTCCCGCTGATGCGCGCGCATTTCCCGCGCTGTTTCGTGGATGTCAACCGCGAGCCCTACGAGCTCGATCCGCGCATGTTCGAAGGCCGCCTGCCCTCCTTCGCCAATACCCGCTCGATGCGGGTGGCCGGCGGGCTTAGGCACCGTGGCGCGGGTGGTCGGCGATGCCCAGGAAATCTACGACCAGCGCATCCCGGTGGACGATGCCCTGCGGCGGATCGAGAGCTTGTACAAGCCCTATCACCGCGCGCTGCGCCGGCTGTTCACCCGGCTCCAACGCGACTTTGGCGCTGCCGTGCTGATCGATTGCCATTCCATGCCCTCCACCGCCGGCCAAAAGGACGAGCGGCCACGGCCGGAATTCGTGCTCGGCGACCGCTATGGCACCAGTTGCGTCAGCGCGGTGGCGGAAACCGTGGAAAGAACCCTGCGCACGCTGGGCTACACCGTGAGCCGGAACAAGCCCTATGCCGGCGGCTTCATCACCGAGCATTACGGCAACCCGGCCGCCGGCCTGCATGCCATTCAGCTCGAGATCAACCGCGGCGCTCTATATGGACGAACGCCGCTACGCGCGCTCCAGCTCGTTCGACCGGCTGGCGGCCGACCTGGAGACGCTGGCCCGGCGCCTGGGCGAGATTCCGCTGGAAGAATTGCGCCCGTACCGGGCGGCGCCGCCGAATAAAAAGGGCCGCTCGCGTTGGCGAGCGGCCCAAGTCTAGGGAGGAAACGCCCAAGGAGGGCAACGATAGCTCTCGCTACCGCATTGCAATAAAATACACCGCGCCGCACAAAAATCAAGGGCCGTTGTCGAAAATACCATGTTTTAATGCATAGCTGGATATCGGATTTAACGGGCAAATTTCGCAGTTTTTGGTGCTTGGTGGCAAAAACATCACAATTTCAATGGGGCCACGGCAATCTGCCTAGGAGGATTTGCATTGCTTAAAGGCAAGACATGCTGTGCCGCACCGGCTCGATGAAGCGATGCGGGACCGCTCGGGAAAACCGGGTGCCACTTTCAGGGATCGTGCGATAAGCAACGGCGATGACGGCCATCGATTTCAGCAGTTTTATCGATCAGCTTGCCGGCGTGTCGGGCGAGACCATCCTGCCGTTTTTCCGCACGGCGCTGGCGATCGATAACAAGAAGGCCGGCGGCTTCGATCCGGTCACCGCGGCCGACCGCGCCGCCGAGCAGGCGATGCGCACGCTCATCCGCAGGAATTTCCCCGGCCACGGCATTCTCGGCGAGGAATATGGCGCCGAACGCACCGAGGCCGAATATGTCTGGGTGCTCGATCCGATCGACGGCACCAAATCCTTCATCACCGGCATGGTGGCCTGGGGCACGTTGATCGGCCTGATGCGGTTCGGCGAGCCGGTGTTCGGCATGATGAACCAGCCGTTCACGCGCGAGCAGTTTTCCGGCGACGGCGGCGCGGCGCATTATCGGGGACCGGCGGGCGACCGCGATCTGCACGTGCGCGCCTGTGCTTCGCTCGCCGACGCGATCGTGACCACCACCAGCCCGCTGCTGATGAACGAAGCCGACCGTGCCGCCTTCGGCCGGCTGGAAAACAAGGTCAAGCTCTCGCGCTACGGCGGCGACTGCTACGCCTATTGCATGCTGGCGGCGGGGCTGATCGATCTGGTGGTCGAGACCGAGATCAAGCCCTACGACATCGTCCCGCTGATCCCGGTCATTATCGGCGCCGGCGGCATCGTCACCACCTGGGAGAATGGCCCGGCGCAGACCGGCGGCCGCATCGTCGTCGCCGGCGACGAGCGCGTGCACCAGGCGGCGCTGGAGATGCTGGCAAAGCGCCTAATACCGCGGCGTGCCCGGAACGAACGCGTCGAACGCCGCCCAGAATTGGGCGCGATAGTGATCCTGCTCCTGCAATATCTCGTGCTTGCTGCCGGCCAGGATGAGAGGACGGCCAGCGAGCAGATTCATTCCGAACGTCTCGATCGCCGGCGTCGAGACCACTTCGTCGCGGCCAGCCGCCACCAGCAGGATCGCCTGGCGGATGTGGCCGGCGTAACCGGGGGCGGCAAACTGTTTCATCAGGCGCAGCGCGGCATCGGCCCAGGCCACCGTCGGCGCGCCGATGCCGAGCTCGGGCGCTTCCTCCAGCACCGCCATGTTGCGCGCGTAGCGCACCGGATCGGAGGTGAGCACGTTGCCGATGAAATCCTCAGCGCCGATCGGCTTGCCGTCGCCGGTCGGCACATAGGCGGAGCCGCGTCCCAGCAGGCGCATAAAGCGCGCCAGCGGCCCCGCCCACCCGGTGAGGCGGCCAGGCCGCAGCGCGATCATCGGCGCCGACAGCACCATGCGTTCGAACCAGCGGCTGCCGTCATGGCAGGCGCGAATGCCGATCGCCGCACCCATGGAATGGCCGAGCGCGAAAATCGGCGGCGGGCAATCGGGCAGCACCACCTGCTCCATGATGGCTTCGAGGTCGGTGGCGTATTCGGAAAAATCGCGCACATGAGCCCTTGAGGCGATTGGAGAGCGCGCGGTCCGACAGGCCCTGCCCGCGCCAATCGAACGCCGCTACCGCGAACCCGCGCGCGCGCAGATCGCGCACGGTCTCGAAATATTTCTCGATGTATTCGGCGCGGCCCTGCAGCACGACCACCGTGCCTTTGCGCCCGGCCGGCGGCGCCCAGCGCGCGAAACGCAAATTCACCCCGTCGGGGGTCTTGATGCTGCCGGTCACCACATCGTCGGGCACCGGATTGGCGGGAATGGAGACGAGTTTCATGGCGCCGAAAATGAGCCGGTGCGCGGTGGCCCGCGCGCCTTATAGGGCATGATCGCGAAAAGTGGGAACCGGTTTTCGGAAAAGATCGTGCCCGCAGAGAGACGACGGAAGGCGGGCTCAACCGCGCTGCCAATAGCGATTAAAATTACGATATTTCAATAACTTATGGGAAGCCGCCCGACCCTCTTGCGGGCCGCAAAGCAGGCTCCCATATGAATTTTGCGCAGGCCATTCCGGCTGCGCTCGGGTTTCGGTTCGGCCCTTAAGGCGGACCGCCCGCATGTCGCTCAACTCAAGGAGGATATGCCATGCGACCGTTTGATCTTGCTCCCCTTTATCGTTCCACCGTCGGCTTTGACCGGCTGTTCTCGATGCTGGACGGATTTGAATCCGCCCCCGGCTACCCGCCCTACAACATCGAACGCACCGGCGAAAACGACTACCGCGTCACCGTCGCGGTGGCCGGCTTCGGCGAGAACGAACTTTCGATCGAAGCGAAAGAAAACACGCTGACGATCAAGGGCGCCAAGCAAGCCAAGGAAGAGCAGAATGGCGAAGTGCTCTATCAGGGCATCGCCGCGCGCGCTTTCGAGCGCGTCTTCCAGCTTGCCGACCACGTCCAGGTCAAGGCTGCCGCCCTCGAAAACGGATTGCTGCACGTCGATCTCGTGCGCGAAATCCCCGAGGCCAAGAAGCCGCGCCAGATCCCGATCGGCAACCGCAATGCCAAGCCGCAGGCGGTCGAGACCAAAGCCGCGGCCTGACATCGCAGCATCAATCGCAACGCGAGCGCCCCGGATTTCCGGGGCGCTTTCGTTTAAGGGCTTCGTAGAAGCTTAGTCGCCGTGCGGCGGCGCGGCGCGTGACGAATTGACGGCTGCGCCGTCGGCTTTGGTCTTAAAGCGCGGGGTCGGGCGGATCGGCGTCGGCCCATCCGCAAGCGACGGCGCGTTGAGCGTGGCGCGGCGCGGAGACTTCAGCGCCGGCGGACCGCCGCGACGTTCGGACCTCGGCGTCCCATAGCGCGGCGGCGTACCATCATCGCGCGATGACGCCGGCTCGCGTTGCGGGACGTGGATGATGCGCGGTCCATGTTCGTAACGCGGCACATAGGCGCTGTTCAGCGCCGGCATGACCGAGAGAATGTCGCCAAGTTGCGCATCGGCGATCACGCGCACCTCGTTGCCGCGCAGATCATAGGCATGCAGCACGTAATAGGGCCCGCGCTGCAATGGCTCGCTGGCCGGAGCAAGCCCAATCGACCGCACGGTGGCCAGAATTTCCCAAGCCGGCAGAACCGCGGGGACGGCGCCCGGCTCGCGCTTGAGCGAGCCGGCGGCGGCCGACGACAAGGTGGCAGCCAGCGCCACGGCCGCCAAACCGATTATCGCTCTTATTCTCACAACGCCCACCCTCGCCAGAAACCGGTCAGCTTGTCCTAATTTTCAGCACAATAGCGAATTGCCGGCCGAGCCGCAGCTTTTTTCCGGTCACCACGGTTAAACGGTTAACCCACCGCACTATTTGGCAAAGCACGAGCCGCGCAACGGGATTGCGCCAGGCGGCGGCGCGTGGTCCTCTTCTTGCTTGGTAAGAAGACGCCGCCGCAATAAAGCGAAAGGTCCGGCCAAATCCGGCGTGGACCAGCCTTGTGTGGCGGGGCAAAATTTGGCATGGTTTATTAGGACAGCAATGCTGTCCTAACGGCGGTGGCCACGGTGACGGCTTTTTGAGGCAGGCCGGCATTGGCGGCCCAACGGGAGCAGCCACGGCGGCGGCCGGGCAAGGCTGCCCTTCTCGCGATCGGTTGCGCATTGGCCGCGGCGCCCGTGGGGGCCTGCGGACGAGGCGGGTGCGCCGGAGGCCATGGCGGCGCCGGCGAGGCAGGACAAGAATGAGCAGGGACAAAGGTAGCGCAGGATTTGTCAAACGCCGGGCCGCCGCGCGCACCCGCGCGGCAGACCTGTTGCGCTGCGCGACCGCCGATCCCGGCACGCCGGCCCCGCAAGGCCTGTACGATCCCGCGCTCGACAAGGATTCCCTGCGGCGTCGGATTCATCGCCGACATCAAGGGCCGCAAGTCGCACCAGATCATCGAGGACGGGTTGCACATCCTCTGCAATCTCGAGCATCGCGGCGCGGTCGGCGCCGATCCGCGCATGGGCGACGGCGCCGGCATCCTGGTGCAGATCCCGCACAAGTTTTTCGCCAAGAAAACCGCCGAACTCGGCATCAAGCTGCCGGAGCCCGGGCGAATACGCGGTCGGTTATCTGTTCATGCCGACCGAGAAGAGCTGGCGGCAGATCATCCGCGACATCTATGCCGAAGTGATCGCGCGCGAGGGCCTGACCCTGCTCGGCTGGCGCAACGTGCCGACCGACAATTCCACGCTCGGTGAATTGGTGAAGCCGACCGAGCCCAAGCACATGCAGGTGTTCATCGGCCAGGGCAAGAAGAAGCTGTCGGAAGACGAGTTCGAGCGCCGCCTCTACATTCTGCGCAAGTCGATCTCGAACGCGATCTACAAGCGGCGCGAGCGGCGCGTCGCCGCCTATTATCCGGTGTCGATCTCCTGTCGCACGGTGATCTACAAGGGCATGTTCCTGGCCGACCAGCTCGGCGCCTATTATCCCGACCTGCACGATCCGGATTTCGAGAGCGCCATCGCGCTGGTGCATCAGCGCTTCTCGACCAACACGTTCCCGACCTGGTCGCTGGCGCATCCCTACCGCTACATCGCGCACAACGGCGAGATCAACACGCTGCGCGGCAACGTCAACTGGATGGCGGCGCGGCAGGCTTCGGTGGCCTCGCCATTGTTCGGGACCGACATCAACAAGCTGTGGCCGATTTCGTACGAGGGCCAATCCGACACCGCCTGTTTCGACAACGCGCTCGAATTTCTCACCCAGGGCGGCTATCCGCTTGCCCACGCCGTGATGATGATGATTCCCGAGGCCTGGGCGGGCAATCCGCTCATGAACGAGGAGCGGCGCGCCTTCTACGAATACAATGCCGCGCTGATGGAGCCGTGGGACGGCCCCGCGGCGATCGCCTTCACCAATGGCCGCCAGATCGGCGCGACGCTCGACCGCAACGGATTGCGCCCGGCGCGCTATCTGCTCACCCGCGACGACCGCATCGTGATGGCATCCGAGATGGGCGTGCTGGCGATCCCGGAAAAGGACATCATCAAGAAGTGGCGGCTGCAGCCGGGCAAGATGCTGCTGGTCGATCTCGACGAGGGCCGGCTCATTCCGGACGAGGAATTGAAGGCGACGCTGGCGCAGAGCCATCCCTACAAGGAGTGGCTCGCGCGCACCCAGATCGTGCTGGAGGACCTGCCCGGCACCGCCAACGAGGCGCCGATCTCCAACCTGTCGCTGCTCGATCGCCAGCAGGCCTTCGGCTACACCCAGGAAGACCTGAAGTTCCTGATGACGCCGATGGCCACCACCGGCGAGGAAGCGATCGGCTCCATGGGCAACGACACGCCGATTTCGGCGCTGTCCGACAGGCCAAAGTCGCTGTTCACCTATTTCAAGCAGAACTTCGCGCAGGTGACCAACCCGCCGATCGATCCGATCCGCGAGGAATTGGTGATGAGCCTGGTCTCCATCATCGGGCCGCGGCCGAACTTGTTCGATCTCGAAGGCATGTCGAAGACCAAGCGGCTCGAGGTGCGCCAGCCGATCCTCACCAACGAGGATCTTGAGAAGATCCGTTCGATCTCGGAGATGAGCGGCGATCATTTCAAGTCGCATACTTTCGACATCAGCTTCCCGGCCGAGCACGGCGCCGACGGCATGGGCTGGGCGCTCGACGAATTGTGCGACCGCGCCGAGGAAGAAGTGCGCGGCGGCTGCAACATCATCATCCTGTCCGACCGCAAGGCCGGCGCCGAACGGGTTCAGATTCCGTCGCTGCTCGCCTGCGCCGCCGTGCACCATCATCTGATCCGCTGCGGCTTGCGCACCTCGGTCGGGCTGGTGGTGGAAACCGGCGAGCCGCGCGAAGTGCATCATTTCGCTTGCCTGGCCGGCTACGGCGCGGAGGCGATCAATCCCTATCTCGCCTTCGAGACGCTGATCGCCATGAAAGACGATCTGCCGCAGAAGCTCGACGAAAAGGAAATCGTCAAGCGTTACATCAAGTCGATCGACAAGGGCCTGCTCAAGGTGATGTCCAAGATGGGCATCTCGACCTACCAGTCCTATTGCGGCGCGCAGATTTTCGACGCCGTCGGCCTGCGCCAGGATTTCATCGACAAGTACTTCACCGGCACGCACACCCGCATCGAGGGCGTAGGGCTCGCCGAGATCGCGGAAGAGACGGTGCGCCGCCACCGCGAAGCTTTCGGCAATTCGCCGATCTACGCATCGATGCTCGACGTCGGCGGCGACTATGCGGTGCGCATGCGCGGCGAGGATCACGTCTGGACCGCGGAGACGGTCGCCCGCCTGCAGCACGCGGTGCGCGGCAATTCGTCAGATCACTATCGCGCCTTCGCCAAAATCGTGAACGAGCAGAACGAGCGGCTGCTCACCATCCGCGGCATGTTCCGCATCGGGACGGCGCAGGAAGACGGCCGCAGTCCGGTTCCGCTCGAGGAAGTCGAACCAGCCAAGACTATCGTGCGGCGCTTTTCCACCGGCGCCATGTCGTTCGGCTCGATTTCGCGCGAGGCGCACACCACGCTCGCCATCGCCATGAACCGCATCGGCGGCAAGTCGAACACCGGCGAAGGCGGCGAGGAGAGCGACCGCTTCAAGCCGCTGCCGAACGGCGACTCGATGCGCTCGGCCATCAAGCAGGTGGCCTCGGGCCGCTTCGGCGTCACCGCGGAGTATCTCGTCAACTCGGACATGATGCAGATCAAGATGGCGCAGGGCGCCAAGCCCGGCGAAGGCGGCCAACTGCCCGGCCACAAGGTCGACAAGACCATCGCCAAGGTGCGCCACTCGACGCCCGGCGTCGGCCTCATTTCGCCGCCGCCGCATCACGACATCTATTCGATCGAGGACCTGGCGCAGCTCATCTTCGATCTGAAGAACGCCAATCCGACCGGCGACGTTTCGGTCAAGCTGGTCTCCGAAGTCGGCGTCGGCACGGTCGCCGCCGGCGTCTCCAAGGCACGCGCCGATCACGTCACCATCGCCGGCTTCGAGGGCGGCACCGGCGCCTCCCCGCTCACCTCGATCAAGCACGCCGGCTCCCCGTGGGAGATCGGCCTGGCCGAAACCCACCAGACGCTGGTGATCAACCGGTTGCGCGGGCGCATTTCCGTGCAGGTCGACGGCGGCATCCGCACCGGTCGCGACGTGGTGGTGGGCGCGCTGCTCGGCGCCGACGAATTCGGCTTTGCCACGGCGCCGCTGATCGCGGCCGGCTGCGTCATGATGCGCAAGTGCCATCTCAATACCTGCCCGGTCGGCGTCGCCACCCAGGACCCGGTGCTGCGCAAGCGCTTCAAGGGCACGCCCGAGCATGTCATCAATTACTTCTTCTTCGTTGCCGAAGAGGTGCGCGAGCTGATGGCCGCTCTCGGCTATCGCACGTTCAACGAGATGATCGGGCAAATGCAGATGCTCGACCAGCGGGCGCTGGTGGAGCATTGGAAGGCCAAGGGGCTCGACTTCTCCAAGCTGTTCAGCAAGCCGCCGGCCGCAGCCGGCACCAACATCTACAAGTGCGAGCCGCAGGATCATAAAATCCATGACATCCTCGACCGCAAGCTGATCGCCGAATCGCAATCGGCGCTCGACCGCGGCGCGCCGGTGCGGCTGCAAACCGTCATCCGCAACATCGACCGCACGGTCGGCGGCATGTTGTCCGGCGAGGTGGCCAAGCGCTACGGCCATGCCGGCCTGCCCGACGGCACCATTCACGTGCGCTTCACCGGCACCGCCGGCCAGAGCTTCGGCGCCTGGCTCGCGCGCGGCATCACGTTCGAGCTCGACGGCGACGCCAACGACTATGTGGGCAAGGGCCTCTCGGGCGGGCGCCTTATCATTCGGCCGCCGGCGGATTCCGGCATCGTGCCGGAGGAGTCCATCATCGTCGGCAATACCGTGCTGTACGGCGCGACTGAAGGCGAATGCTATTTCCGCGGCGTCGCCGGCGAACGCTTCGCCGTGCGCAATTCCGGCGCCATCGCCGTGATCGAGGGCGCCGGCGACCACTGCTGCGAATACATGACCGGCGGCGTCGTGGTGGTGCTCGGGATTACCGGCCGCAATTTCGCCGCCGGCATGTCGGGCGGCATCGCCTATGTGATCGACGAGGACGGCACCTTCAATTCCCGCTGCAACATGGCGATGGTCGAGCTCGAGCCGGTGCCGCAGGAAGAAGAGATCGCCGAGAAGGAATTTGGACTCTACAACGATCTCGAAAGCCATGGCCGGGTCGACGTGATGGCGGACTTGACCGTCAAAGATGCCGAGCGGCTCTACATGCTGATCGCCGACCATGCGCGCTATACCGGTTCCAAGCGCGCGGCCGAGATCCTCGCCGATTGGCAGCGTTATCGCCCCTTGTTCCGCAAAGTGATGCCGGTCGAATACCGCCGCGCGCTCGCTGAGATGGCAAAGGAGAAGGCCGCCACGATGCAGGCCGCGGAGTAGTATGGGCAAGGTCACCGGCTTTCTCGAAATCGAACGGCACGATCGCAAATACGAACCGGTCGCGGAGCGTATCAAGCACTGGCGCGAATTCGTGCTGCCGCTGCCTGAAAACGAAATCCGCGACCAGGCCGCGCGCTGCATGGACTGCGGTGTGCCCTATTGCCACGGGACCAGCCGGCTCACGGGCGCGCCCACCGGCTGCCCGGTCAACAACCAGATTCCGGACTGGAACGACCTCGTCTATCGCAACCGCTGGCACGAGGCGGCGCGTAATCTGCAGTCGACCAATAATTTTCCGGAGTTCACCGGCCGCGTCTGTCCGGCGCCGTGCGAGGCGTCCTGCACGCTCAACATCGACGACAATCCGGTCACCATCAAAACCATCGAATGCGAGATCGCCGACCGCGCCATCGCGCAGGGGCTCAAACCCGAGCCGCCGGCGAGCAACACCGGCAAGAAAGTGGCGATCGTCGGTTCCGGCCCGGCGGGCTTGGCTTGCGCCCAACAGCTCGCCCGCGCCGGGCATGCGGTGCATGTCTACGAGCGCTGGGCCAAGGCCGGCGGCCTGCTGCGCTACGGCATCCCCGACTTCAAGATGGAAAAGATCCACGTCGACCGTCGCATCGAGCAAATGCAGGCCGAAGGCGTGCAGTTCCACTATGGCGCCGATGTCGGCGTCAACCTGCCGGCTGAGAAATTGCTCAATGAGCACGACGCCGTCGTGCTGGCGGGCGGCGCCGAGAAGCCGCGCGACCTGCCGGTTCCCGGCCGCGAGCTCAAGGGTATCCATTTCGCCATGGAGTTCCTGCCGCAGCAGAACCGGCGCGTCAGCAACGAACCGCAAGGCAAGGTCGAACCGATTCTCGCCACCGGCAAGAAGGTCGTCGTCATCGGCGGCGGCGATACCGGTTCCGACTGCATCGGCACCTCGATCCGCCAGGGCGCGGTATCGGTGACCAATTTCGAGATCATGGCGGAACCGCCCGAGCACGAGAACAAGATGCTGGTGTGGCCGGATTGGCCGCTCAAGCTGCGCATCTCGTCAAGTCACCAGGAAGGCGTTGAGCGCGAATTCGCCGTGCTGACGCAGAAATTCAGCGGCGAGAACGGCCACGTCAAAAAGCTGCATTGCGTGCATGTGGACGCCAAGTTCCAGCCGGTCGCGGGCACCGAATTCGAGATCGAGGCCGATCTGGTGCTGCTCGCCATGGGCTTCGTCCATCCGGTGCATGAGGGCCTGCTCAAATCGCTCGCGGTCGAGCTCGACCCGCGCGGCAATGTGAAAGCCGACACCGATGCCTATGCGACCTCGATCAAGAAGGTATTTGCCGCCGGCGACATGCGCCGCGGCCAGTCGCTGGTGGTGTGGGCGATCCGCGAAGGGCGCCAAGCAGCGCACGCGGTCGACAAATTCCTGATGGGGTCGACGACGCTGCCGCGCTAAGTCTTGATGGCGCGCGTAATCTTTTCCAAGAGCGGGGTCCCATCCCCGCTCAAGGCGAGAACAAGCTTTCCAGGATCAGGCGCTAGTTCAACCGGCCGGACGGCGGAATCGGTGCCGGCGGGCGCGGGATGTCGCTCTGCAGCGGCTCTGGCCTGTTCAGCACCGGGCGCTCGATCCTGGGCTTGGCAGCGGTGGCCCGCGCGGTCGTTCCGGCGGCGCCGCGCTTGGGCTGTTGCAATGGCTTGCCAGCGGCAGCGGCGGGCGGCTCGGTGCGCGCGACCGCTTTTGCCGCCGGTTCCGCCACTGACGCGGGCGCCGCCGGCGCACTGGCCACCGGCGGAACGCTTTTGCCGTCGCTGCCCAGCGGCCAGACGAAATCATCGGCGCGTCCAGGCGGGGCCGGCACCGGCTCGCCCTTGACCAGCACGCGATTGGCGATGGCATCGCTATGCACCGGCTGACTGCCGGCGCCGCCCAGCAGGACTTCGGAATTTCCCGGCGTCACGGTCAGCGGCACCACCGGCCCGGCCACCGGCCGCACCTTCGATTTTGTATCGGTCGGCACCGGCCCGACCGGCCCGGAGGGGAGCGCCACCGGCAAGCGATTGCTCATGTAGCGGCGCAATTCCCGTTCGACATAATGCGCGAGCTTGCGGGCGCCGGCCTTGGTGAAATAGACGCCGTCACCGCTGCGCAACCTCCGCATCTGGCCATCGTAGTCCGGGCCATAGCTCGTGTACTTGCCGGCCTCGTCCACGAAGCCGTCCCACACGTCGATATAGACGACGCCGGCGCGCTCGGCGCGCGCGCGATAGAGATCGTTGAGATAGACCGCGTCGGCGGTCGAGCGCGAGCCGCGGATCGACGGCAGGCCGACCCAGAACACCGGCACGCCCTTGCTCTTGAGGGCCGCAATCGTTTCGTCGATGCGTTTTGCGTAGATCGTCGCCCATTGGTCGCTGCGAAATTCGATCGTCCCGTTGGCTTTTCTACCTTGCTGGGGCTCGGGCGTGATGATCGACGCCTGATCGGCGGCGTCGGGTTGTTTTTGGTTCTGCGCGTTCTGACCGGCCTTGTTCTTCTCCTCTTCGGCCTTCTTCTTTGCGGCCTCCTTGGCCAGATCTCGCTCGCGGATGTTCTGGCGGTCGCTGACGCCGAGCATCATGACCACGTAATTGGGCTTTTCCTGCGCGAGGATATCGCGCGCGACGTGCCACCAGTCGAGATCGCCCTTAGTCTCGTAGCGCAGAAGGCCGGAATGGATCTTGTTCTTGCGGATGATCGCCACTTCGGGCGAATCGGAAAACGCATCTTCCAGTCCATAGGCAAGCCAATCGGCCATGCTGTCGCCCATCACCACGATCGAGGTGGTGGGGGTGACCGGTTCGGCTTTCGAATCCGGCTTGTGCGGGCTCGGCGCGCGCGAGTAATCGGGCGGCCGGTGAATTGTCTCGTTTGTAGCTGCGCGGCTCGAGTGGCGCGAATAGACGGCCGAAAAAACCGCCCGGACGCTGATAACGCTGCCGGCTCAGAAACGGGAAGCCGTTGTCGCGCCACTGCGCCTGGGCCGGCGCCGTGAACGCCATCTCAATCGCGGCCACGGCCGCACATTCGGCAGCCGCCAGAACGGCGGCCCCGATAAGCCAGCGCGAAAGCCGGATTTTGCCAAACATGCCGATCGCCCAAGGCCTCAATTGACTGGGGGTCAAGCCCAACCGCCAGATCGCCGGCGCCTGCCAGCATGGGTCAATAAGGCGCAAAAAATGTCAACTCGAAGGTGGCGCGGTGAGGCTCGCAACCTCAGCGGCCGCGCAGCCGGTCGAGGACGACCGCCGAGGCAAAGCCGTCGGGAACCTGCCCGATCCTGGCCTGAAAACTCGCGGATCGCGGCTCGGGTCCGGGCGCCGAGATGGCCGTCCGGCTCGCCGACATCGTAGCCGCGGCGCGCCAGCAATTGCTGCAACTCCAGCCGCTCGTCGCGCGACAGCACCCGTTCGTAGCGCGGCCAGTCTTGCGCGAACTCGCCGCCGCCGCGCAGCCGGTCGGCGAGGTGGCCGATCGCCAGGGCATAGGCCTCGGCCGGATTGTATTTCATGATGGCGCGGAAATTCGGCAGCATCAGAAAGCCCGGTCCCTGTACGCCGGCCGGGATCAGCAGAAATGCCAGGTCGTCCGGGCGCGGGAACCGCTTGCCGCCGGGGCGCGCGAGCCCGTAGCGTTCCCAGTCGCGGATCGTCATCTTCCGTCTATGATCGGCAAGCAGAAAATTGAAGTTTGCCGGCACCACCACTTCGTAGCCCCAGGTTTGCCCGCTGATCCAGCCGTCCTTCTTCAGGTTGTTGGCGGTGGAGGCGATCATATCGGGAATCGAGTTCGACCACGTCGCGGCGGCCGTCGCGGTCGAAATCCACGGCATATCGCTTGAACGCCGTCGGCATGAATTGCGTCGGCCCGAATGCGCCCGCCCAGGAGCCGACCAACCGGTCGGGCTTGACGTCGCCGCGCTGGAGAATTTCCAGCGCGGACAGGAATTCCGCGCGGAAATAATTCTGCCGGCGGCCGATACAGGCGAGCGTGGCGGTGGAACGGATCACCGGGCGATTGCCGCCGAGGGCGCCGTAATTGGTCTCCACGCCCCAGATCGCGGCGATAACGTAGCGGTCGACGCCGTAGGCGCGCTCCACCGCATCGAAAGTGGCGCGGTATTTTTGCAGCACCGCACGGCCCTGCTCGATGCGCGCATCGTTGACCAGCAGATCGAGATAGTCCCAGAACGACTTGGTGAATTCCGGTTGCCCGTCGAGCAGATCCATGATCCGCAGGTCCGGCGTCAGCGCCGCTGTGGAGCGGACGAAGGTCCTGCGCGTGACGCCATGCCGGGCCGCCGCCGGCCACAGGCGTTCGATGCAATCATGGAAATTCGCCGCCGCCGCGCGGATCGCGCTGGCGCTCATGCGCGGATCGCCGGACGAGCCCGATTGCCCGCTCCAGTCCTGCGTGCTTGCCGATGGCCCGACCGCGGCCGGCGGAATCGTCCCGGTCACGTCGGAATAGCGGGCGCCACGCGGCTGCGCCGTGGCGACGCCGCTGGCGACCACCATCAGAGCAGCGGCCAGGAGATAGGGTTGCGTTCGCATGCGGTGCCGGCTCGCTCCGTTCGTCCCCCGTGGCTCCTATGGGTGCCCCGATATCGTTTCGACGGCGTTAATGGCCTGCCATTGGCAACCCCATCTGGACCCACGCCCGCCGCCATGCTTTCTGCTGGCTTGAACAAATCACGGCCCCCGCAACGACTGCAAAGCTCCCATGACCCGCATCCGCAAAGCCATATTCCCGGTCGCCGGCCTCGGAACGCGCTTCCTGCCGGCCACCAAGGCCATGCCGAAGGAAATGCTCCCGGTCGTGGACCGGCCGTTGATCCAGCACGTGGTGGACGAGGCGCGCCAGGCCGGCATCGAGCATTTCGTCTTCGTCACCGGCCGCAACAAGGCCGTGATCGAGGACCATTTCGACCGCCAGTTCGAACTCGAACTGACCTTGGTGGAACGCGGCAAGAAGGCGGATCTCGCCCTGCTGTCGCAGGATCTGCCGGAACCGGGCACCTTCAGCTTTACCCGCCAGCAATCGCCGCTCGGCCTCGGCCACGCGATCTGGTGCGCGCGCGAACTGGTCGGCAACGAGCCGTTCGCGCTGCTGTTGCCCGACGTGCTGGTGCAGAATCAGCAGCGGCTGCCTCGCCCAGATGATCGACGCCGCCAAGGGCCTCGACGATAACGCCAATATCATCGCGGTGGAGGAAGTGCCGGCCGAGCGCATCCACATGTATGGCGTGGTCGGCGTCGGCCAGCCCAAGGGCAAAGCCTTCGCCATCACCAAAATGGTGGAGAAGCCGAAACCGGCCGAGGCGCCGTCCAATCTCAGCATCACCGGGCGCTACATCCTGCAGCCGCAAATCTTCGACATTTTGGAAAAGCAGGCGGCCGGCACCGGCGGCGAAATCCAGCTCACCGACGCCATGACGGCGCTCGCGCGCACGCAGCCGTTCTACGGTCTCAAATTCGAAGGCCGCAGCTTCGACTGCGGCTCCAAGATCGGATTTCTCTCCGCCAATGTCGCCTACGCGCTCGAGCGCACCGATATCGCGCCGGAATTCCGCGGCGCGCTGCGCCGTCTGCTCGGCGAGAAATAGGCCCTCAGCGCTGGAACCGGACGCCGAGCAGGAACACGCTCGCCGCATAATCGCTGCCGGCCACGTTGGAATGCAGCCAGTACTGCTGGAATTCGCCCTTGATCTGGACCGAGCGGTTGAGCTTGTAGGTCAGCCCCAGCCCCGCCGAAAAGCGCTCGTCCACGCGGTTGGCTGCAGTGCCACCCGGCGTTGAGACCACGCAATCGCAAAGCAGCGCCAAGTCCGATGCCGCGACGGTGCCACCCTTATAGCTGTCGATGCCGACGCCCAGTTTCACGGTGCCGACCAGCCAGCGCCGGAACGAGTGATCGACCTGCAAGCCGATATCGCGCGAGAGCACGCCGGAAACGCCGGGAATCGTCGATTCCCCGATGCTCGATTTGGCATTAAACCTCACCGTGGTCAGCGCATTCGCGGTCCAGATCAGCGAAGCTTCGCCGATCAGTCCGGACAGCTTCTCCAAGCGGGGATCCTGGTAAGTCCGCTGCGCAGAGCCGAACGCGATTTCGCCGGTGAGCGTGCCGCGCAGGTCGAAGCTGGTGCCGACCAGGCCGGTGATGCCCTTGGAATTGCGCTGGTAGCCGGAGATGTCGGTATTGAGATCGTGCACGCGGGTATCGCTGCCGATTTGCACGAACGGCTTGACGCCCGGCGTCAATTCATAGCTGGCGCGCACGGTGCCGCCATATTGACTGTATTGGCGATCCGCATTGCTGGTGGTGGTGCCGTCGGTGAGCAACGAGTTCTGGTAGACCGTACGCTCGGCATCGCCCTTGATCGCCAGTTCGAAGCGATTGAAGCGCTGGTCGATGCCGGCGCTGCCGCCGAAGGTGGTGAAGATCGGAAGCTTGGCGAGATTGGCTTGCAGATCCGGGCTGCCGGGATTGTCGGTGGAGACCAGCACGCGGCCGCCGAGATTGATGTGCGTGTCCTTGGTGACGTCGATACGGCCATCCGCCTTGCCGTTGACGTTGGGCCGGCTCAGCGTCGGCGTGGCGTCGGGCCGATAGCCGGTGTAGTTGCCGCGCAGCTCGGCAGTGAGCTCGTGGCGCGACCAGTTCGACTGCAGCCGCAGTTCCGGCGCGACGGTGTAAAGCGAGGCGCCCCGGCCGCCGGGGGCGCGCGTGGGATTGGTGTCGTAGCCTCCGATCAGCTCGATGGCCGGAAACAGCGTGAAGGCGCCGGCATGCACGCCGAGCGGCGCGTAAGGATCGTCGGGCTCGCTATGCGCCTTGCGCTTCTTCGGCACCCGGCGGATCGGCCCCAGCTCGACCGGCGGCGTTCCCGGCGCTTGCGCATAAGATCCCGCGAAGGAAGTCGCCGGCGCCTTCTGGTAGCGCGATACGGGCATCGGCGCCGGCATTCCGGGCGCGATCGCCTGCACGCTCGCCGCCGATTTGGCTTTCGTTTTGCCCCTGGCTTTCCTGCGGCTGTTCGTGGAATTGAAGCCGGTGTCACCGGCGCCAGACGCTGCGGCCGCGGCCGAGAAACGGGCGGGCTGTCCCAATGGCGCGAGCGTCGGCCGCTTGAATTTCTGGAAGCGCGGCGGCTTGCGCGGATCGGTTTGCAGCCGTGGCGTCAGCGGATCGGGATAAACGGCCGTCTGCGCCAGCGCATCGGCGGCCCATAACGCCACGCCGGCGGCCATGAGCAGGCCTGCGCCGCGTGGTGCGGCCGAGCGTGGGAAACGAATGCGCGGCACGGCTGTCTCTGCCCTCCCCGCCCACGGCCAAAAGCCGGGCGAACGCTCCTTTTCAAAAGGCGCGCCCGCCCGCCGATGCGCGGGCTATGGTTAACGGAAGTTAAAACCGTATGGTTAACGGGGAGTTGACGGGCGCCCGGCGCTTTAAATCCAGCCCTTTAGCTCGCGCAGCACCACATCGCGGATCACCGCCATGCCGGGGGCGGAGTTGTTGAGGCAGGGGATGGCCGCGAAATTCTGCCCCCACGCGTGCTTGAAGATCTCGGCATTTTCCATGGCGATCTCTTCCAGGGTCTCCAGGCAGTCGGCCGCAAACCCGGGGGTGAAAACGGCGATATTCTTCACGCCGCGCTCGCCCAGCGATTTCACCGTGGCGTCGGTATAGGGCTTGAGCCATTCCGCCGGGCCGAAGCGCGACTGGAAGGTCATCATCAGCTGGTTCTCGTCAAGCTTGAGCCGCTCGCGCAACAGACGGGTGGTCTTGGCGCACTGGCAATAATAGGGATCGCCTTTGCGCAGATATTCTTCCGGCATGCCGTGAAACGACGCCAGGATCACATCCGGCTTGAAGGAAAGCTTCGCCAGCCCGGCGTTCAGCGAACCGGCCAGCGCGTCGATATAGGCGGGCTCGGCGTAATACGGCGCCGCCACCCGCAATGTCGGCTGCAACCGCATCGACATGAGCACGCGGAACGCCTCGTCGCACACCGTCGCGGTGGTCGCCGCCGCATATTGCGGATAAAGCGGCACCACCAGGATGCGATCGCAATTTTGCGCGGCCAGCGCTTCCAGACGCGAGCGGATCGACGGATTGCCGTAGCGCATCGCCCAATCGACGCGGATGCGCTTGTCGACCTTCTCCAGCATCTCCTCCAGCTTGTCGGACTGCGAGCGCGTGATGGTCTTGAGCGGGGATTCGTCGCGCGCCCGGTTCCAGATCTTGTCGTAGTCGCGCCCCTTGCGGCCCGGCCGCACGGTCAGAATGATGAGATTGAGCAGCAACCACCACTTGACGCGGTTTTCCTCGATCACGCGCCGGTCGGAGAGAAACTCCTTCAGGTAGCGGCGCATCGACCAATAGTCGGTGGCGTCGGGGGTGCCGAGATTGACCAGCAGCACACCGATGCGGCGCGGCAGCACCGCGGGATGGTCGTGCGGCAGATGCGCGATGTTGCTCGGGCTCATGGCTGCTATCAGGAACAAACCGCCGGTGCAGTCAAGAGCGTAGCCATCGGCGACTAGCCGGTGCTGCGCTCGTCGGCGATCACCTTGCCGTCGTTCGGCAGCGTGCCGGGGGCGACCAGCTTGACCGTGCCTTTGAGCTTGGTGACCGACTGCAGGGTGGCGGCGACCGCGGCCGCGAGCGTGTCATCGGGCGCGGCGCATTCCGCAACGAGCGTCATGGTGTCTTGCTCGGCCTCGCGGCCGACCACCAGGCGCAGGCGCTTGAGCTGCGGATGGTGCGCGGCGACCTCGGCGATCTGCTTGGGATGCACGAACATGCCTTTCACTTTCGCAGTCTGATCGGCGCGCCCCATCCAGCCCTTGATGCGCGCGTTGCTGCGCCCGCAGGGCGAGAGGCCCGGCAGCAGCGCGGACAGATCGCCGGTACCGAGCCGGATCATCGGATAATCCGGATTGAACGAGGTGACCACCACCTCGCCCACCTCGCCTTCGGCGACGGGATCGCCGGTGCCCGGCCGCACGATCTCCACGATGACCGTTTCGTTGACGATCATGCCTTCACGCGCCTCGCTTTCGTAGGCGATCACGCCAAGCTCCGCGGTGGCATAACATTGCAGCACGGCGACGCCGCGCTGTTTGAGCTCCTCGCGCAGCGAAGCCGGCAATGCCGCGCCCGACACCAGCGCGCGTTTGATCGACGAAGCGTCCTTGCCGGTCTTGCCGGCGGTGTCGAGCAGGATCTTCAGGAAATCCGGCGTGCCGACATAGCCGGACGGCCGGTAGTGGGCGATCGCCTCAAGCTGCTGCTCGGTATTGCCGACGCCGCCGGGAATGACCGGGCAGCCGAGCGCGTGCAAGCCCCCTTCCAGGATGAAGCCGCCGGGCGTGAGATGATAGGCAAACGAGTTGTGCACCACGTCACCGGCGCGAAAACCGGCGGCATAGAGCGCGCGCGCCGAGCCCCACCAGTCCTTGCCCTCGCCCTCCGGCTCGAAGATCGGCCCCGGCGACACCAAGAGCCGGCGCACCTTGCCGGGCGCGGTGACGTTGAGGCCGCCGAACGGCGGATTTTCCTTCTGCAAGGCGGCGATATCCGACTTGCGCAGCACCGGCAGTTTGGCAAGCGCGCTGCGCGAATTCACGTCATGCGCCTTGATCCCCGAAAGATGCTTGGCCCAGCCCGGCGCTTGCATCGCATGCGCGATGACCTTGGGCAGCACCGCGCATTCTTCGCTGTCGCGCAAGACCGGGCGGCGGGTTTCCAGCGAGTCGTAATAGTCGGGCATGGCTTACGCCAGCCAGCGCTTGCGCCGGCGGTAGTGCTTGCCTTCGCGGAACGACTTGCGCCGGCCTTCCGAAATGCCGAGGTAGAATTCCTTGACATCCTCGTTGGCGGCGAGCGAGGCGGCGTCGCCGTCCATCACCACGCGGCCGTTCTCCAGAATGTAGCCGTAACGCGCGAAGCGCAGCGCCATATGGGTGTTCTGCTCGGCGAGCAGGAACGAGACGGCTTCCTTATCGTTGAGATTCTTGACGATCACGAAAATCTCCTCGACGATCTGCGGCGCCAGCCCCATCGACGGCTCGTCGAGCAGGATCATCTTCGGGCGCGACATCAACGCGCGGCCAATGGCGCACATCTGCTGCTCGCCGCCGGAGGTGTAGCCGGCAAGCGAACCCCTGCGCTCGGCGAGCTTGGGAAAATAGGTATAAACCAGATTCATGTCGCGATTGATCGCGGCCTTACCGTCGCGCCGGGTGAAGGCGCCGGTGAGCAGATTTTCCTCGATGGTGAGATGCGCGAAGCACTGGCGGCCTTCCATCACCTGGATGCAGCCGCGGCGCACCAGTTCATTCGGCGACAAATCCTGCACCTCGTTACCTTCGAACACGATCGAGCCCTTGGTGACGTCGCCGCGTTCGGCATGCAGCAAGTTGGAAATCGCCTTCAGCGTGGTGGTCTTGCCGGCGCCGTTGGCGCCGAGCAGCGCCACGATGCCGCCCTTCGGCACGTCGAGCGACACGCCCTTGAGCACCAGGATGACGTGATCGTAGATGACTTCGATATTCTTGACGCGGAGGATGCACTCGGTCTGCGCGGCGGGGCTGACGTTCGCGTGCTCGACGGCGGACATGGGGTCAAACTCCGAAAAGGCAACCTCTCCCCGCGAACGGGGAGAGGTCTTTTTCAAAAGATGCGCGTTCGGCTTACGACGACTTGTCGCAAGCTTCCGTGCGCTTCGGCCAGCCGGTGTTCTTCTCGACATATTCCTTGGCGGCCGCGTCGAGCAACGGACCCACTTTAGATTCCATGGGCTTGATCCAATCGGAGATCTTCACCCACTTGGTGCCATCCCACTGCTGCATATAGGCCGGGGAGTGGCCATTGTGGTCGCTGCAGGTCACCTTCACGGGCGCACCGAAATTCGCAAATCCGAGTTCCTTCCAGCGCGCTTCGGTCATGTTGAGCGTCTCCAGGCCGCGGCGGACATCCGGTCCGGTCACAACCTTCTTGCCCGTCAGCTTCTGCGCATTGCGGATCGCTTCCGCGACGATTGCGGTGTTGTAGACGCCGCGGTTGTAGAAGTTGTCAGCGAACTTGTCCTTCTCGACCTGGCTCTTGCCCTTGTCCACGACGTATTTCTTGATGTCCTGGATAGCGGGGTAGTTGGAGCCGAGGCCGTTGAAGTTGAGCGCGAGATAGCCCTTGGCCTGCTTGCCGCCGCCGCGGGCATCGTCATCGGAGCCCGACCACCAGACGCCGATGAAGTGATCCATCGGATAGCCGTTCTCGGCCGCGCGCTTGACCGCGGTCGGGTTCATGGCGCCCCAGCCCCACATGATCATCCAGTTCGGACGATCGCGGCGGACGGAAAGCCATTGCGCCGACTGGTCCTGCATCTCCTTGCCGGCTACCGGATAGAGCTTCACGTTGAAGCCGTAGTCCTTGGCAAGCTGTTGGAGCAGCGGGATCGGCTCGCGGCCATAACCGGCGTCAAGGAAAATGAAGCCGACGGTCTTGCCCTTGAGCTTGTCGAACCCGCCTTCCTTGCCGCCGATGTAGCGGATAACCATCGACATGCCGTCCCAGTAGGTGGCCGGCGGGTTGAAGATCCAGGGGAAGTCCTTGCCAACCGCGGAAGCGGACAGGCCATAGGCCATCGACAGGATCGGGATCTTGTCGACGCCTGCCTTCGGGATCAACTGCAGCGTGATGCCGGTCGAAAACGGATTGACGACCGTCGGATGCTTGTCCTTGATCGATTCCCAACACTCCACACCCTTTTTGGTGTCGTAGCCGGTTTCGCATTCCTCGATATTGAGTTTGACGCCGCCGATGCCGCCGTCACGCTCGTTGAGCATGCTGAGGTAGTCGTGCATGCCGTTGGCGATCGGAATGCCGGAATTGGCATAGGGACCGGTGCGGTAGGTGAACAACGGCACATAGATCGTGTCCTGCGCTTGCGCTTTGCTGGCGAACACGGCGGTCGCCATCAAGCCGGCACAGGCAACTCCAACCAACAGATGTCTTGCCTTCATCGCTTTCCTCCCTTTGGTTCGCGCCCTTGCTCAGGCGCGCCGCTGGTTTCTACATTCGCCCCCTTATCGAGGGGCGATTTCGGAGCCATGGCCAGGGCCACGGTCGGAAATTGGACCTATCTTGCACTATCAGTATGGAAACGGCCACACCCTCAATTTCTGTTTTCCGATCTGCCAGAGCCGCGCCAGCCCGGCCGGCTCGGCGATCAGGAAGAAAATGATGAGCACGCCGACGATCATAAAGGTGACATGCTCGACGGTGGCGGCATGCATGTGAAGCCCAATCGCTTCCGGCCCAAAACGCAGGACGATCGGCAGCACATAGATCAGCGCCGCACCCAGGAACGCGCCGAGCAGGCTGCCGAGTCCGCCGATGATGATCATGAACAGGATGGTAAAGCTCTGGTTGATGTTGAACACGGACGCCTCCGCCCCGCCGTACCAGAGAAACACCATCAGCGCGCCGGCCACGCCGCAGTAGAACGAGGACACCGCGAAAGCGAGCAATTTGGTCGGCAGCAGGCGGATGCCCATCAGCTCGGCGGCGATGTCCATGTCGCGCACCGCCATCCACATGCGCCCGATGCGGCCGTGCACGAGGTTCGAGGCCAGCCAGGTCATCGCCACCACGATGGTCAGCACGATGTAATAGCGCGTCTCGGCCGTGGCGCGCGGACCGGTGACGATAATGCCGAACAGTTCACGCTGCGGCACCTCGATCGCGCCGGAAATGTTGTTGTTGTAGAGCCAAGGAATGCGGATGAAGCACCATTCCAGGAAGAACTGCGCCGCCAGTGTCGCGATGGCGAGATAGAAGCCCTTGATGCGCAGCGACGGCAGGCCGAACACCGTGCCGACCGCGGCGGCAAAGAAGCCCGACACGACCACCCAGATGACGATGTTCACATCCGGGAAGATCGACGTCAGCTTGTAGCAGGCATAGGCGCCGACACCCATGAAAGCGCCGGTGCCGAGGGATAATTGGCCGGTATAGCCGGTGAGCAGATTGAGGCCGATGGCCGCCAGCGCGAATATCAGGAACGGGATCATCACCGCATTGACAATGAAATCGTTGCCGGTCAGCGGAATGACGACGAAGGCAATGGCCAGAATGACGCCAATGCCAATTCGGTCCTGAAGAATCGGGAACACCGCCAGGTCGCTGGCGTAGGTCGTCTTGAATTGCCCGGCCTCACGATAAAGCATTCTCCGCCCTCATACCCGCTCGATGATTCGTTCGCCGAACAGTCCCTGCGGACGGAACAGCAGGAACACCAGCGCGATCACGTAGGCCAGCCAGGCATCGGTGCCGCCGCCGACCAGCGGCCCCCAATAGAACTCGCCGAGCTTCTCGCCGATGCCGATGATCAGGCCGCCGACGATCGCCCCCGGGATCGAGGTGAAGCCGCCGAGGATCAGCACCGGCAGCGCCTTGAGCGCGATCACTTCGAGCGCGAAGGAAACGTCCGAGCGCGCGCCCCAGAAGATGCCGGTGACCAGCGCCACCAGCCCGGCGGCGAACCAGACGATCACCCAGATCTGCTCAAGCGAAATGCCGACCGACAGCGCCGCCGAATGGCTGTCGGCGACGGCGCGCAGCGCGCGCCCGATGCGGGTCTTGGAGAAGAACACCCCCAGTCCCGCGACCATGATGGAAGCAACGACCGCGGCGGCGATGTCGAGCTTCTGCAACTGCACGATCCCGCCGAAACCATGATAGGTGATGGCGCCTTTCGGAAGATAAAGATCGCTGGTGACCATGACCTTGGGATCGCCGCCGAACACGAATTCGCCGAAGCCGATAAGGAAATAGGTGATCCCGAACGTCGCCATGAACAGGATGATGTCGGGCTGGTTCACCAGCGGCCGCAACACCACCCGCTCGATCGTAAACGCGAGCACGAACATCACCCCGATGGTCAGCGCGAGCGCGAGAAAGGCCGGCACGCCGGCATCGTGCAGGCCGACCAGCGTGAGCGCGGCGAACACCACCATGATCCCTTGCGCGAAATTGAACACGCCCGAGGCCTTGAAGATCAGCACAAAGCCGAGCGCGATCAGCGCATAGAGCATGCCGCCGACCAGGCCCTCCCATAGGGTCTGCACGAACAGATCGGGCGCGCTGCCCATCTGCACGAAGGGGTCGATGAAGATCTGGTAGAGGAGGTGCATGCCTTCTCCTCAGTGCGCCACGCCGAGATAGGCGTCGATCACGCCTTGATTGCTCTTTACCTGATCGGGCGTGCCGTCGGCGATCTTGATGCCGTGATCGAGCACTACCACGCGATCCGACAAATCCATCACCACGCCCATGTCGTGTTCGATCAGCGCGATGGTGGTGCCGTAGTAGTCGTTCACGTCGAGGATGAAGCGCGACATGTCCTCTTTCTCTTCGATGTTCATGCCGGCCATCGGCTCATCGAGCAGCAGTAGGTCGGGCTCCATGGCGAGCGCGCGGCCGAGTTCGACGCGCTTCTGCAGGCCGTAGGGCAGCCGTCCGACCGGGATGCGCCGGATCTCCTGGATCTTGAGGAAGTCGATGATTTCCTCGACCCGGCGGCGGTGCTCGACTTCTTCGCGCATGGCCGGCCCGTGGCGCAGCAATTGCCAGAAGAAGTTCTTGTGCATCTTAAGCGTGCGGCCGGCCATGATATTGTCGAGCGCCGTCATGCCGCGGAACAGCGCGACGTTCTGGAACGTGCGCGCGATGCCGCCGCGGGCGGCTTCGTGGGGGCGCATTTTCGGGCGCGTTTGCCCCTTGAAGGTGATGCGGCCTTCCTGCGGGTGATAGAAGCCGTTGATGACGTTGAGCATGGAGGTCTTGCCGGCGCCGTTCGGCCCGATAATGGCGCGGATCTCGCCCTTGCGGATGTCGAAGGAGACGTCGCTGACCGCCTTCACGCCGCCGAACGACAGCGAGACGTTCTCCACCGACAGGAGCACGTCGCCGACCGCAACATCGGGGCCGCTCGGCGCTCTCATGCCGCTTTCCCCATGACGGCGGCGACCGGTTCGATCTGCATGTCGCGGATTTTCACGCGCGCGCTGATCGTGCCCTTGCGGCCATCCTCGAAGGTGACCTCGGTGGAGATGTCGGCTTCCTTGGAGCCATCGTAGAGCGCCTTGACCAGCGGGCCGTAACGATCGGCGATGAAGCTGCGGCGGACCTTCTGGGTGCGCGTAAGCTCGCCATCGTCGGCATCGAGCTCCTTGTGCAGGATCAGGAAGCGCTTGATCTGCGCGCCCGCCATCACTTTGTCCTGGGCGAGCGAGCGGTTCACCTCGGCGACATGTTTCTCGATCATGTCGTAAACTTGGCTGTGGCCCGCGAGTTCCTGGTAGGATCCGTAGACCACGTTATTGCGCTCGGCCCAGCTTCCAACCGCGGTCAGATCGATATTGATCATCACGGCGACGAAATCGCGCTTGTCGCCATAGGCCACCACCTCGCGGATGTTCGGGTAGAACTTAAGCTTGTTCTCGATGTATTTCGGCGGGAACAGCGTGCCGTCATTGAGCTTGCCGACGTCCTTGGCGCGGTCGATGATCTTCAGGTGGCCGGTCTTCTCATCGAAGTAGCCGGCATCGCCGGTCTTCACGAAGCCATCCGGCGTCATCACCTCGGCGGTCTTGGCGTCGTCCTTGAAGTAGCCGGAGAACATGCCGGGTGACTTGAACAGCACTTCGCCATTGTCGGTGATGCGGATGTCCACGTTCGGACAGGCCGGCCCCACGGTGTCGGAATAGATTTCGCCATCCGGCTGCGCCGTGACATAGAGGAAGGCTTCGGTCTGCCCGTAAAGCTGTTTCAGGTTGAGGCCGATCGAGCGGTAGAAATTGAACAGGTCCGGCCCGATCGCCTCGCCGGCGGTGTAGGCCACACGCACGCGCGAAAAGCCGAGCACATTCTTGAGCGGGCCGTACACCAGGACGTTGCCGATCGCGTAGAGCAGCCGCCCGCTCAGCGGCACCGGATGCTTGTTCAAGATGCGCTCGCCGTATTTGCGCGCCACGCCGATGAAATAATGGAACAGCTTGCGCTTGAGCAAGCCGGCATCCTCCATGCGGATCATCACGCGCGTGAGCAGCATTTCGAGCGTGCGCGGCGGCGCGAAATAGAAGGTCGGCCCGATTTCGCGCAAATCGGCCATCGCGGTGTCGGTATTTTCCGGGCAGGCCGTACAGAAGCCGGCGACCAGGCCTTGCGCATAGTTGAGATAGTGGTCGCCGACCCAGGCCAGCGGCAGATAAGCGAGCGCCACGTCATTTTCGTTCAATTTGTCGAAGGCCACCGTGTCGGTCGCCGCCTTGATCGAGCGCTCGCCGGTCAGCACCACACCCTTGGAAGTGCCGGTGGTGCCGGAGGTGTAGAGAATGATCGACGGATCGGAACCCTTGCCGGCGGCGATCTCGGCATCGAGCCAGGCGGCGACTTTTGGATCGGCCAAGGCCTTGCGCCCGTCCGCGATGATGTCGTCGATCGGATGCAGGTGGCTGTGATCGTAGTCGCGCAAACCGCGCGGCTCGTCGTAGACCATCTCCTCGAGCTTGGGCAGCCGCTCCATCACCGACATGATCTTGTCGACCTGCTCCTGGTCCTCGACCGCGGCGAAGCGCACCTCGGCGTGGGCCAGCACGAAGCAAAGTTCGTCGGCCACCGCGTCGGCATAGACCGGCACCGGCACCGCGCCGAGCATCTGGGCCGCCATCACCGACCAATAGAGCTTGGGCCGGTTGGCGCCGACGATGGCGATGGTCTCGCCGCGCTTGAGGCCGAGCCGGGAGAGGCCGACGGCATAGGCGCGCACGATCTCGAGCACCTGGGCCCAGGTCCAGGTCTGCCAAATTCCGAGATCCTTTTGCCGCATCGCCGGCCGCGCGCCATATAAATTAGCGTTGCGAATCAATAGCTTCGCAAATGTATCCGCCGGAGCGGACGTGATTGGCGCCACAGGTTGTTCCTCCCGATCGGCCACGTTCGTCCGTGGCGCGGCTTCCCACTCCTCGCCGCCTTTGCCGGCGGTCTTGTTGCCACGATATGAAAACACCGCCGCAAGCCGGTCAAGCCTTGGGCCTGTCGGTATTTGGTCGCAGACCAGGGGCTAAATTATTCCGCTGCCTTAAGAAACGGCGCGGTGCCGGCGCGGAAATGCTCGTGCAAGGCCGCTTCCTCGGCCCCGACGTTGGCGATATGCCGCTGTTTGACGTGACCGAAGCCCCGGATCTTCTCCGGAAGTGACGCCAGTTCAACGGCGATGTGATGGTTATCCGGCGTCAGGCGTTCGACGATCTCACCAAGAAGTTTCTCGTATTCTGCGATAAGCCGCCGTTCTGTTCTGCGCTCGGCCGAGTAGCCGAACGGATCGAGCGGCGTGCCGCGCAGGACCTTGAATTTCGCCAGCACCCCGAACACCGAGAGCATCCACGGGCCGAACGACATCTTCTTCGGCTCGCCGGTGACCGCGTCGCGCCGCGCCAGCAGCGGCGGTGCCAGATGAAACTCAAAGCGCAGATGGTCGCCGTCGAAGCCGGACTTCACCCGCTCGACGAACGACGTGTCGGTATAAAGCCGCGCCACCTCGTACTCGTCCTTATAGGCCATCAGCTTGAACAGATAGCGCGCCACGGCTTCCGACAGCGCGCATTGGCCCGCCGCCTTGTTGGCTTCGGCGGTTTTCACCTTTTCGACCCAGTCGCGATAGCGCCGCGCATAGCGTTCATTTTGATAGGCCGTGAGGAAGGCGACGCGGCGATCCACCGTCTCGGCAAACGACTGCGACAATTGAAGCGAATCGTTGACCGCCTCCGGCGCCGGCTTCACCAGCGCTTCGAGCGCGGCGGGATCGATCGCGGCGCGGCGGCCATAGCGGAAGGCGGCGACGTTCATCGCCACCGCCTCGCCGTTCATCTCGATCGCGCGCTCGATCGCTTCCGCCGCTAGCGGCAGCGCCCCGGTCTGATAGGCATAGCCGAGCATGAACATATTGCTGCCGATGGAATTGCCGAGCAGCGCCGTCGCCAGCCGGCTGGCGTCGACAAAATGGCTCCGCCCCGGGCCGGCGGCAGCCGTGATGGCGCGCTTGAGCCGCTCGGTCGGCAGCGAGTAATCGGCATTGCGGGTGAAATCGCCGGGCAGAAATTCCGCCGTATTGACGACCACTTTTGTATGACCCGCCTTGATGGCGCCCAGCACCTTCTTGCTGCCGACCACCACGCTGTCGCCGCCGAGCACCAGATCGGCGCCGCCAGCGGCGACGCGGATGGCGTGGATATCGTCGGGCGTATTGGCGATGCGGATATGGCTGAAGACCGCGCCGCCCTTCTGCGCGAGGCCCGCCATGTCGATCACGCCGGCGCCCTTGCCTTCCAGATGCGCGGCCATGCCGACGATGGCGCCGATGGTGACGATGCCGGTGCCGCCGATGCCGGTGACGATGATGCTGTAAGGATGATTGATCAGCGGCACGCTCGGGCTCGGCAGCGCCGGCCAATCCGCCGGCTCGGCGACGCCCTCGCCTTTCTTGAGCTTGGCGCCGTGCACGGTGACGAAGGACGGGCAGAAACCTTTGACGCAGGAATAGTCCTTGTTGCAGCTCGACTGATCGATCGTGCGCTTGCGGCCCCATTCGGTCACCAGCGGCTGCACCGACACGCAATTCGATTTCACGCCGCAGTCGCCGCAGCCTTCGCAGACGAGATCGTTGATCACCACGCGCTTGTCCGGATCGGGGAAGGTGCCGCGTTTGCGGCGGCGGCGCTTTTCGGCGGCGCAGGTCTGATCGTAAATGAGCACGCTCACGCCCGCCACGGTGGCGAGTTCGCGCTGTAGCGCGTCGAGTTCGTCGCGGTGATGCACGGTCAGGCCGCGCGGCCAATCGGTACCTTTTGGATATTTCCACGGCTCGTCGGTGACCACGACCACGCGGGCCGCGCCTTCCGCGGCCACCTGCCGCGCGATCTGCGGCACTGTGAGCCCGCCGTCATTGGCCTGCCCGCCGGTCATCGCCACCGCGTCGTTGAACAGGATCTTGTAGGTCATGGTCACGCCGCTCGCGATGGCGGCGCGGATGGCCATGTTGCCGGAGTGGTTATAGGTGCCGTCGCCGAGATTCTGGAACACGTGCGGCCGCGTGGAGAACGGCGCCTCGCCGATCCAGTTGGCGCCCTCGCCGCCCATCTGGGTGTAGCCGAGCGTCTGGCGGTCCATCCATTGCGCCATGTAGTGGCAGCCGATGCCGGCATAGGCGCGGCTGCCTTCCGGCACGCGGGTCGAGGTGTTGTGCGGGCAGCCCGAGCAGAAATAGGGAATGCGCTGGGCGACATCGACGGTTTCCGTGAGCGCGCGCTGCGCCGCTCTTCAGCCGGGCGACATTGGCCGCCAGTTCGTCGTTGGCGCCGTAACGCAGCAACCGCTCGCCGATGCAGATCGCGACGTCATTGGGATCGAGCGCGCCCTTGACCGGGAACAGCCAATTGCCCTCTTCGTCCTTCTTGCCGATGCAGACCGGCTGATTTTGCGTGCCGTACAATTCCTCGCGCACCTGCACTTCGATCAGCGAACGCTTTTCCTCGACCACGATGATGAGGTCGAGCCCCTGTGCGAACTCCGCCAGTTCCTGCCGCCCGATCGGCCAGACGCAACCGACCTTGAACAGCCGCAGGCCCAGATCGTTGCATTTCACTTCGTCAATGCCGAGCTCGTCGAGCGCCTGGCGCACGTCGAGATAGGCTTTGCCGGTGGTGATGACGCCGATCTTCGGATTGCGCCCGCCCGAGGTGACGATTTGGTTGAGCTTGTTGGCGCGCACGAAAGCCAGCATGGCGTCGCGCTTGAAATCATGCAGGCGGGCTTCCTGGCCGAGGATGGTGTCGATGAGCCGGATATTGAGCCCGCCCTCCGGCATGCGGAAATCGGTCGGCGTGACGAGCTTGATGCGCTCGAGGCTGCCGTCGACGACGCCGGTCGACTCCACCGTCTCATGCATGCATTTGAGCGCGGTCCAGGTGCCGGTGAAGCGCGACATCGCCCAGCCGTAGAGCGCGTAGTCGATGATCTCCTGCACGCCGCCCGGGTTGAGGATCGGCATCATCACATCGACGAAATGGAATTCCGACTGATGCGCGGTGGTGGAGGATTCCGCCGTGTGGTCGTCGCCCATCAGCGCGATCACGCCGCCGTTCCTGGAAGTGCCGGCGAGATTGGCGTGGCGGAAGACGTCGCCCGATCGATCCACGCCCGGACCCTTGCCGTACCACATGCCGAACACGCCATCGAACTTGCCCTCGCCGCGCAGTTCGGCCTGCTGGGTGCCCCAGAGCGCGGTGGCGGCGAGTTCCTCGTTGATGCCGGGCTGAAACTTGATGTCGGCGGCCGCGAGCTGGCGGCCGGCGCGCATGAACTGCTGGTCGAGGCCGCCGAGCGGCGAGCCGCGATAACCGGTCAGATAGCCCGCGGTATTGAGGCCGGCGCGCGCGGTCGCGCGCCTTTTGCATGAGACAGGCGCGGATCAGCGCCTGATAGCCGGTCACCAGGACGTGGGCCTGGGCCAGATCGTATTTGTCGTCGAGGCTGACCGGTCGGAGCGTCATTCAGTGGCCTTGGGCGAGCGAGCGCGATGGGCCCGCAATGCAGCGGTGCACCGCACCCCTCATATAGGATCGCGAGGCTCGGACGCAAAACGAAACAGCGCAAAGAAACCCTTACACCGCAAGGCCCTGCGGTCAATTTCGTTCTCTCGGCCGCGGCCGAGAAGGAAATTTCGGGCGGACGGCGTTTCGCGCATTTTGGCGCAATGCAGCAGACAGGGCAGCCTCGCGGGCGCGTGGGTAGTCAATTCCGGCGCGGCCTGTAAAAGGGAACGCCAGCCGGGTTTTCCTTAATGTTGAAATCGCCCTTTTCCTCGATCGAGAGCCGAGCGTCCTGGGTCGTCGCCTCGGTCGCGCTGGTCACGATGATGATGGCGTACGGCTCCGCCTGGATCACGGCGGTGGCGCTCAAGGACATCGCGGCCGAAGTGGGCGGCGCGCGCTCGATCCCTGCGCTCGCCAGCGCGCTGGCCTGGCTCGGCTCCGGCGTCGGCGGCATCATGATGGGCCGCATCGCCGACCGCGTCGGCACGCGCTGGACCGTGATATTCGGCTCGCTGATGATCGGCGTCGGGTTGACGCTCTCGACCTTGGGGCCGCCCTGGCCGCTGTGGATCGGACACGGGCTGTTCATCGGCCTGATCGGGCTCGGCGGCATCAATGCGCCGATGTTTATTTATGTCAGCCGCTGGTTCGACCGCCGGCGCGGCTCGGCCTTGGCGCTGATCTCGAGCGGCAGCTATCTCGCCGGCGCCATGTGGCCGCCGCTGTTCGAGCGCGCCATCGCCGCCTTCGGCTGGCGGCAGACGATGCTGTGGTACGCGCTCGCCGAAATTATCGTCATCGTGCCGCTGGCGGCGATTTTTTCCGCCATCCGCCCGAAGTGACCTATCCGGCGCTGACGTCAAGCGGCGGCGAAAAAGCCCGCGTACTCGGCTGGCCACCCAACGTGGTGTTCGCGATGATGTGCGGCGCTGCGGTGCTGTGCTGCATCCCGATGGCGATGCCGCAGGGCCATCTGGTCGCCTTCTGCAGCGATCTCGGCATCGCGCGCTCGGTCGGCGCCTTGATGCTGTCGGTGCTGCTCGGCACCGCGTTTCTGAGCCGGCAAATCTGGGGCGCGATCTCCGACCGCATCGGCGGGCTCGCCACCGTGCTGATCGGATCGGCCTGGCAGTGCGCGGCCATGACCTCGTTCCTGCTCACGCAGGACGAGGTCGGCCTGTTCACCGTCGCCGCCGCCTTCGGGCTCGGCTTTTCCGGCATCATCCCGTCCTATGTGCTGGCGCTGCGCGAACTGTTCCCGGCCTCGGAGGCGTCCTGGCGGATTCCGACGCTGCTCTTGTTCAGCGGCTTCGGCATGGCCGCCGGCGGCTGGCTCGCCGGCCTGCTTTACGATCATTTCGGCTATTACGCGCCGGCCTTCGCCGTCGGCATCGGCTCCAACATTCTCAATCTGATGGTGGTCGGAGTGCTGGTGGCGCGGCAGCGTTATCGCGCGGCGTTGGCCTGATCGGACGGGCTAATGATCCTGGCGCCGGCAAGTATGCCCATCGCGATGAGCGCCGGGAATAGCGCGAACCAGCTTGCAGCCGCCGCCAGCGCCGAGGTCGCGGCCCATGCGATGGACGAGAACGCTTCCGCGAAAGTCGCGATGCGCGAAGAGGTCTGCCGGCGGCGGAACTGGCTGCGCTTGGCCTGGGTGCGGAAGCAAATCTGAATGAGCGTGGCGGATCCCGCCGCGGCCAAGATGCCGAGCGCCGCGACCAGGCCGGCGTGAAGCGCATCCAAAGTCAGCACGGCCACGATCGGCGCGCATACCAGCGCGATCATGCCGAGCACCGCTTCGATCTTGGCCCGCAACACGCGGCCGGCGGCGATCGGCGCGCTGGCGACCAGGTCCGGCGCGTCCTCGCCCGAAATCGACAGCCAGGCCAGTCCGCCGGCCAGTTGCCCGGCCGCCATCACCACCACCGGAATCAGCACGACATAGGAGTTGCCATGGCGGAAGGTCACCCACAGCAGCAAGGCGGGCGGCAGCAGATAGAGAATCTGCATCAGCGTCTGCGAGATCAGCCAGGGGTCGCGCGCGAGCAGCGTCCATTCCTTCTGCCGCAGCACGCGGGCCGCGGAGCGGCGGCGAAAGGCGAGCCGCCAGCGGCGCTGGCGCACGACGGTGTTGGAGACCCCGGCCGCCGCCAAGGCATGATCGCCGAAGCGCCGCGAGAACACCGCGATCGCGATGGCGAGCGCCGCAAAACCGACCGTGACGACGGCGGCGAGCGCGCCCAAATCGCCGAGCACGGCGTGCGCCGGCCACCAGAAAGCGCTGGCGGTGTCGGGCGCGCGCGCCAGCATCCAATCCGATTGCAGCGCCGCAAAACGCGAAATGCTGCCGGAGGAGAAGATCGCCGCGATCTGCAAGCCGATGACGAAGGCGGCGCCGATCACCGCCGCCACGATCTGCGCGATCAGCCGCGTGCGCTTGGCGCCGATCAGACGGAACAGCGCGATGGTCAGCGCGAGCGCCGCTGCGGTCGCCACCGCGCCCATGGCGGCGACCACGCCATAGGCGGCGAGCCAGCGGCTGCCGCCGAGCATCGCCAGCACATTGATGAACGGCGCCGCCAGCAGCACGGCAATGACGACGGCTGCCGCGGCGATGCGGCCCATGCGCACCGCGAACACTTTGCGCGCCGACACCGGCGAGGCCAGAATCAGATCGAGATCGGAGCGCGCGTAGAACGCGCGGGTGACCGACTCCATGGCCTGCGACAGCAGCAGCGACCACGACAACACCAGCGTGCCGGTGAGGCCGACCAGTGTCGCCGTGTCGGCCGCGACCGTGGCGTCGGCATAGCCCGCTACGATCCAGTAGGCGAAGACATGCATGAAGGCGGCAAAGACGATCAGCGCGATGATAACGGTGCGCGCGCGGTTGCGGTGCCCCGCCGTCATCAGCGAAACCCAGTCGCGCCAGCCGAGCCGGAGCTCATGCCCGGCCAGCCAAACCATGGTGTCGGGACGGCTCACTCAGCAGCGACCGGTTGGGCGACCGGCTCGGCCACCAGCGTGAGGAAGGTGTCTTCCAGGCTGGCGGCGGTTTTCCCGGTCTGCCGGTGCAATTCGTCGAGCGTGCCCTCGGCGATCAAGCGCCCGCCGGCGATGACGCCGATACGGTCGGCCATGCGCTCGGCGACTTCGAGAATATGCGTGGTCATGATGACGGTGCCGCCGGCGGCGACGCGCTCGCGCAGCACGTTCTTGACCAGGCGGGCGGAGCCGGCATCCAGCCCGGTGAGCGGCTCGTCGAGGATGATGAGCTTGGGGTCGTGCACCAAGGCGCCGGCGAGCGCCACTTTCTGCCGCATGCCGCGGGAAAATCCCTCGCAGCGCTCGTGCGCGTGCGGCTCGAGGCCGAGCCAGCCGATCAATTCGCGCGCGCGCGTTTCCGCTGCCGCGGCGTCGATGCGCCAGAGCCCGGCGACGAATTCGAGATATTCGTACGGCGTGAGCTTGTCATAGATCATCGGCTCGTCCGACAGCCAGGCGGTGATCTGCTTGGCGTCGACCGGACGGGCCAGCGCATCGATGCCGTCGATTGTGATTGAGCCGGCGTCGGGCCGCAGCAGCCCGGCCACCATGCGCAAGGTCGTGGTCTTGCCGGCGCCGTTGGGACCGACCAGCGCGTAGAATTCGCCGCCATAGATGGTGAGATCGAGCGCATCGACCGCCGGCCGGTCGAAGCGCTTGCTGAGCCCGCGAACCGCGAGCGTAATGGGACGTTTGGGTTGGCTCATGTCGACCGCCGCTGCCGGAGAATGCATAACCGCTCTGTACAGATGAGTGGTTGCGGCGGCGTAAACCGCATTGGTTATGCTTTCGGGAGGGTTAATCCCTGCGCTGTCGCACCCCGCCTGCGCGGGGACGACCGGCGCGTTTCACGCCTTCAGCACGGCGTGCTTGAGATCGCCCGGCCTATTCACCTCAATTGCGCGCGGTAAATCCGGACGCCTGCACCGCCGGTGCCCAGATTGCGGAATCGTCCTTCTGGATGCGGCCAAGCTCGGCCGCGCTCGTTCCGGTGGGACTGAGGCCGATAGCCAGCAGTTTGGCTTTGACGTCGGGCGCACGGACCGCCGCCGCCATCGCCTTGCTGTAGCGCTCGATCAGTGCGGGCGGGGTCTTGGCCGGTGCGAATACGCCGTACCAGCCGTTCGCCACCAGGTCGTAGCCGGCCTCGCGAAAGGTCGGAACGTCCGGCAAGAACGGCGACCGCTGCTTGTCGGAGGTCGCGAGAATTCGAACCCGGCCGGCCTTGTGCATCTGAACCAGATCGGCGGTGGTGGTGACGATGATCGGGATGTGCCCGGCCATGACGTCGGCGAGCGCCGCCGCCGACCCGCGATACGCCACCGGCACGAAACTGACGCCGGCGGCACGGCTAAACATCACGCCGAGAAAGTGCGGCAGCGTTCCCGCGGCGGGCATGCCGAAGCTGCCCTTGTCGGGATGCGCCTTGGCCCAGGCAACCAGTTCTTTCAGGCTCTTGACGTCGAGCTGCGGCCCCACCGCGATGCCGAAATCAAAGGTGGCGAGCTGCGAGACCGGCGCGAAGTCCTTGATCGGATCGTATTCGAGCGACTTGTAGACATGCTGATAGACCGACATCGGCGCAATTGGCGTGAGCAGCAGAGTCGCGCCATCGGGCGTCGCCCGCACGACCTCGCGCACGCCGATCCGGCCGGCCCCGCCGGAATGATTCTCGACGATGACGTTGTTGCCGAGCGCCTTGCTCATCTTGTCGGCAACGAGGCGCGCGAGCGCATCGCCGGAACCGCCCGGCGCGAAGGGGAACACGATACGGATCGTATTCGGAACCGGCTGCGCGTGTAGCGGCGCAATCGACAAGGCGATGAGGGCGCCAACAATCGCGGCGAGAGCAAGTGAACGGCGGTAGGTCATGGACTGCGCTCCTTCACCGGAAGGCATATCAGCCGTTCGCGGCAGAAGGAGTCAATCGGGAGCGCGGCGATTATTGCTCCCTGCCGCAGTGCGTCACGGCTTCGGCAGCATGGCGCACATCGCCTCGCCGTACATCCGGCGTGCGTCGGCGGTAAGCGGCTGCACCGCGGCGACGAAGGCGGCGTGTTCCTGGGGGCTGAGATCGACGATCTCGCAGCCGGCCTGTTCGATGATCTTGCGCGAGGCCTCGTGCTCCTCGACCGCGAGCCGGCGCTGGAAGGCGACCGCGTCGGTCACCGCATTCTGCATCGCGCGCCTGAGATCGTCCGGCCAGGCATCGAGCGAGGCGCGGTGCAGGAAGACCGGGCGCGAAATGTAGAAGTGATAAGTGAGCGTGTGGAACTTGTGGAAATTGTGCACGCCGTAGGTGACGGTGTTGGCGAGCGGATTTTCCTGCGCGTCGAGCGTGCCGGCCTTGACCATGGCGATGGCTTCGGTGAGGTCCATGGGCATCGGCACGGCGCCGAGCAATTCGAAGGTGCGCTTCTGCACCTCGCTCGGCAGCACGCGGATTTTCATGCCTTTGAGGTCGGCCGGCCGGTGGACCGGACGCAGCCGATTGGAGATGTGGCGGAAGCCGTTCTCAAACCAGCCGAGGACGCGAAAACCGATGCGCTCCTCGGTCTTGCGCGTCAGGAACGCGCCGAGTTCGCCGTCCATGGCGGCGCGCGCCTGCGCGTTGCTGGCGAACAGGAACGGCAGGTCGACGAAGCCCAGTTCCGGCACGCTGTCGGTCAAATAACTGGAAGACTGATAGCCGAGCGTGAGCAGCCCGTTCTGGACCAGCCACAATATGTCCTCGGCCCGGTAGCCGAGATCCATGATGTTCCAGACATATTTGATGTCGAGGCGGTCGCCGAACTGGCCTTGCAATTTGTCGCCAATGAATTTCAGCGCTTTGCTGAAGCCGGTGGTGAGCGGGCCGTAGCCGCCCATGCGAATCTGGATTGGTTTACTCATGATGGGGTTCTCTATACTGGTGCGGCACGGTCTGGCCAAGCGCGGGCGGCGTGATAGTCTCCGCGCAAATTGGAGGAAGCCCCAATGAACACCCATGCCAAGGTGGCCGGCAGGATTCCGGCGGCAATTTCACAGGATCAAATTGCGCCGGCCGAATGGCAGGCGCGCGTCGATCTCGCCGCCGTCTATCGGCTGCTCGCCCATTACGGCTGGGACGACGTGATCTACAACCACTCCTCCATGCGGGTGCCGGGCGAGCCGCGCATGTTTTTGATGAAGAAGCACGAGCTGCTCTACACCGAGGTGACCGCGTCCAACCTGGTAAAGGTGAATATGGACGAGGACCTCGACGAGAAATCCGGCGTCAATCGGCCGGGCTTCACGCTGCACGGCGGCGTCTTGAGCGCGCGCGCGGACGTCAATTGCGCGGTGCATGTGCACACCAATGTCGGCATGGCGATCGGTGCCCTGCCGCACGGCCTGCGCATGGTTTCGCAACACGCAATCCGCTTCTATCAGCGCATCGGCTACCACAAATATGAAGGCATCACCGAGGATTTCGCCGAGCGCGCACGCATCAATGCCGATCTCGGCAAGAACCGCGCCATGATCCTGAACCATCACGGCCTGCTCACGGTCGGCAAGACCGCGCGCAAATCTTTCGTGCTGATGAAGGCGCTGATCGACGCCATCGACGTCCAGTTGAAGCTGGAGGCGACCAAAACCGAGATACCCGAAATTCCGGCGGCGATCTGCGCCAAGACCGCCGAACAATATGAGCACCACGACAGCGGCCGCGGCAGCGCCGACTGGGCGGCGTATTTGCGGCATGCTCGATGCGATGGATACGGGGTATCGGAATTAAGCTCTTCGACTGTCTGCGTCTATATCGGCCGTCATGGTGAGGAGCGTCGCGAAGCGACGCCGTCCTCGCAACCATGGGGCATACGCAATCACCCCCACTTCCAGAAATCGCGGCCCTCTTCGCGCATGAAGCGCGCCAGCACCATCTTGTGCACCTCGGAAGCGCCGTCGACCAGGCGCGCGGCGCGGGCATAGCGGTAGACCCATTCCAGGATGGTGTCCTTGGAATAGCCGCGCGCGCCGTTGAGCTGGATAGCGACGTCGGCGGCCTGATGCAGCGCATCGGCCACCTGCACCTTCGCCATCGAGACTTCCTTGCGCGCGCGGTCGCCCTGGTCGAGCTTCCAGGCCGCGTGCATGGTGAGCAGCCGGCCGATCTGGATCTGGTGCGCCACCTCGCCGAGCTTGACCTGGATGTTCTCGCGGTCGGCGAGCTTGCTGCCGAAGGCGCTGCGCTTTGCGACATAGTCCTGCGCGATCTCCATGCAGCGCTTGGCGAAGCCGAGCCAGCGCATGCAGTGCGTCAGCCGCGCCGGCCCGAGCCGGATCTGCGTGACGCGCAGGCCGTCGCCTTCCTTGAGCAGCACGTTCTCGGCCGGGATTTCCAGCCCGTCATATTCGATCTCGCAGTGACCGCCGTGCTCGTGCGGCCCCATGATCGGGATGCGGCGCAAGATGCGCCAGCCCGGCTGATCCTTGTGATAGAGGAAAGCCGTCAAGCCGCGGCGCGGCTCATCCGAGGTGCGCGCGATCAGGATGAAATGCGCGGCGCCTTCAGCGCCGGTGATGAACCATTTGTGCCCGCGCACGATGTAGCGGTCGCCCTTCTTCTCGGCGCGCGTCAGCATCATGCCGGGATCGGAGCCGGAGCCGGGATGCGGCTCGGTCATGGCGAAGGCCGAGCGCGCCGTGCCGTCGGCGAGCGGCTTCAGCCATTTGTCCTTCTGCGCCGGCGTGCCGGCCTTGGCGAGCAGGTTCATGTTGCCGTCGTCGGGCGCCATGCAATGGATCGCCAACGGGCCGAAGATCGAGCGCGCCGCCTCCTCGTAGATCGCCGCCCAGGCCACGATTGGCAGCCCCATGCCGCCGTATTCCTTCGGCACCTGCGGCGCCCACAAGCCGGCCTTCTTGGCCTTTTCGCGCACCGGGGCGAGCCGCGCCGCCGGGATGTTCTCGTGATCGGCGAAGTTTTCCTCATCCGCTTCGAGCGGCAGCACGTGCTCCTCGACGAAAGCGCGCACGCGCAGGCGGATGTCTTCGATCTCGGGAGAGAGCGTGAAGTCCATTGTTCTGTTTCCTCACCCTTTGATTTGTATGACTTGCCCGCCGTCGACCAGGATCGTGGCGCCGGTGATGTAGCTGCCGGCGTCGGAGGCAAGCAGCAGCAACGCGCCGTCGAGGTCGCCGGGATTGCCGAAACGGCCCATGGGAATCTCGCGCTTGATGGCGGCCCCCGCCTCGCTCATCAGGTAGCCGTCATTGATTTCGGTCACGAACCAGCCCGGGGCGATGGCGTTGACGCGCACGCCCTTGAAGGCAAGTTCCAGCGCCAGCGCCTTGGTCGTCTGAATGACGGCGGCCTTGGCGACGGCGTAGGCGGCGGTGCCCTTGGCCACGCCAAAACCGAGCACGGACGAAATGTTGACGATCGAGCCGCGCAGGTTGGCGGCCAGCATGCGGCGCGCGGCCTCCTGGGCGTTAAAGAAGACCGCATCGAGATCGACGCTGAGCACCTTGCGCCATTCTTCTTCCGACACCTCGATGGCGCGGCTGGGCGACTGCGCGATGCCGGCATTGTTGACCAGGATGGTGACGGTGCCGAACGCCTGTTCGGCCGCATCGAAGGCAGCGACCATGGCGGCGCGGTCGGTGACGTCGGCCTCGACGGCAATGGCGCGGCCGCCGGCGGCTTCGATCGCCTGCTGCAAGTCCAGAAGCCGGTCGGCCCGCCGCGCCACCAGGGCGACGGCGGCGCCGTTATCGGCCAACGCCTTGGCGAATTGCGTGCCCAGCCCGCTGGAGGCGCCGGTCACCAGCGCCACGCGGCCGTTGAGATTAAAGAGGTCGGCGGCTTTCATGCAGCGCCCTTATACACACCCGGCGCGGCGATATGGAATAGACTAGGGTCGAACTCATTAAATCCACCATACAAGGGCGGCTGCAAGGCAGACAGAGGCGAGGTAGTTACGCGCCAACCTGTCATAGCGGGTTGCGATGCGCCTGAAATCCTTCAGCCTGTTGAAGGCATTCTCGATCCGCCAGCGAAGTTTGTAGAGACGCTTGCTGAGCTGAACGGTTGCTTCCTGTTGCTGCGATTGGGAATGACCGGTTTGGTTCCACGCTCATCCAGTTGCTCACGCAATTCGGCGCTATCGTAGGCCTTGTCGCCGAGCATGCGTTTCGACGGCTTCACTCTGCGGATCAGTCGCTCCGCGACCGGACAATCGTGTGCTTCGCCTCCGGTCAACAAGATGGCGATGATGCGGCCTTTAGCATCTGCGAGTGCATGAATCTTCGTGTTGCGCCCTCCGCGCGAACGGCCAACAGCCTGCTTCTGCTCCCCCTTTTCCGCCCGCCGCCGAGCGGTGGGCTTTGACATGCGTCGAGTTGATCATTTGCATGTCCGCTGATCGACCGTTCCCGGCAAGTTCCCGGAACAGGCTTTCCCATATGCCGCGCCGCGCCCAGCGCACGAAGCGATTATAAATCGTTGTCGGAGGACCATACTCGGGCGGGCAATCGGACCAGCGGCAGCCGCTTTTCAGCACGTGCACGATGCCGCTGATGACGCGGCGATCGTCCGCCCGTTCGACACCCCGAACATCCGTCGGTAGGTTAGGTTCGATCCGCTTCCACTGCTCATCGTTCAGCCAAAACAGGTTCTTGCGCACGATCCAAATCCCCCCTTCCCAAAGAGAATCAGAATCGTATTGTCAGACCGGAAGAATTAATGAGTTCTGACCCTAGTTACGCCTACAGTGACTACTCCCAATGGGCTACCGACGAAGTTGGCTGGGAACTCAAAAAGCTGACGTTCCGGCGGAATATTTCCGACCGCGGTTATCCGGCAGAGAAGGGTACGCACGGGCAGCGAATGATCCGGGGTTTGCGCCTTAAATCGCAATTCGAGCTTTCAAAATCACATACGGCGGGAAGTCCGGCCTCACAGACCGTCGAGAATGTGGGCCAGCAATCGGCAGCGGACGATCTTTTGGAGGCGCGAATTAAGAACCTAATGGCGTTACCGACGCAATCAGGCGATTGCGCGGCGCGACGGAAGTCGGAGATGCCGGTAGGCTCTAAGGAAAGCTACTAGCAATGTCACATGGCCAGCAAACATTCAAACAAAGCGACGTGACCAAGGCCCTCAAAGCCATGGTCAAAGCTGGCATTGCTGTCGGGCGTGTTGAAATCGACAAGGATGGCAAAATTGTTATAGTGACTGCGAGGCTAGAGGCCACGCCAAATAAGGAGAAGCCGGGGCAAAACGAATGGGACGGGGTTCTCCAATGAGGCGTCCGCCAAAGTTCGTGCAGCAGTTCATCGACCGCAACGGCAAGGCTCGCTTTTATTTGCGCCGTGCGGGTTTCAAGTCCGTGCCTTTGCCGGGTCTGCCGTGGTCGCCGCAATTCATGGAAGTCTACGAAGCTGCGTTGTCCGGGCAGCCGTCGCAGATTGGCGCGAGTAGGACCAAGCCGGGCACAGTATCAGCGGCGATCATTGGTTATTATTACGAACAATCGTATTTGGCGCTCGCACCAAGTACGCAGCGGCCTCTCCGCGGTATCCTAGAACATTTTCGTGCCGAACATGGCGACAAACACATCGCCGCACTGCAACGCCAGCATATCATTGCCCTGCTTAGGACGAAAAAACGATTTGCCGCTCGTCATTGGCTCAAGGCTATCCGCGCTTTGATGAAATATGCCGTCGAGATTGGCTTACGAGAAGATAATCCGGCGACAGGAGTGAAACTGCCAAACCTAAAAACGGACGGCTATCACAGCTGGACGGAAGCCGAGATTGCGCAATTTGAGGCACGTCATGGATCAGGGACAATGGCGCGGTTGGCCTTGACCCTGCTGCTCTATACTGGCCAGCGGCGCGGTGATGTAATTCGGATGGGCCGTCAGCACATAGGTGACGGTCTTTTGCATGTCCGCCAGCAAAAGACGGGCATTGAGCTTGCTATACCTATTCACGCGACGCTTGCCGCGATTATTGCTGAAACACCAGCTAATCACTTGACCCTACTGACCACGCAAACCGGCAAACCATACAGTGCAGCCGGGTTTGGTAATTGGTTCCGTGATCGTTGCAATGAAGCCGGTCTAGCTCACTGTTCGGCACACGGATTGCGCAAAACCGCCGCCCGCCGTCTTGCTGAAGCTGGTTGCACTATGCACGAGATCGCCGCGATTACCGGTCACGCCAGCTTGAGCGAAATCCAAAGATACACGAGAGCCGCCGATCAAAAACGGCTCGCATTATCAGCAATGGAAAAGGCTAAATAGCGAACATCTACTGTCAAACTTTCTGTCCAGTTTGACAATTTGGCCAAAAAAGATTGCAAAATCAAAGCTCGAAATAAAGGGGTGGTGGGCCCGGGAGGACTCGAACCTCCAACCAGACCGTTATGAGCGGTCTGCTTGACCCGGAGATCTCAGCAATAATCGGTGTTTTTCGTCACACTCGACGACGTTTGTTCACATCCGTTCACGGGGTTTCTGTGGTCAATCTGTGGTCCGTTCTCGGAAGGCACGGACGAGCTTGGGATCAGCCAACCGCCCCCGATCTACCGCGAGAGGGGCCTATCGTGACCCAACCATTCGTTCAGCTTTGACCACCGGCGCCGCCCAGACGCGTTACGAACGGCGATGGCGACCGCCTTCTTCTGGCCAACCAGGACGACCAATTTCTTCCCCCGGGTGACGCCTGTATAGAGCAGGTTCCGCTGCAGCATGGTGTAGTGCTGGGTCATCACCGGGATCACGACGGCTGGGTACTCCGAGCCCTGGCTTTTGTAAATCGTCGCAGCATAGGCTGGCACCAGCGTATCGAGTTCGCCAAAGCCATAGGTAACAGCACGGCCGTCAAAGCTGGCCGTGAGTTCCCCATCCTCGGGGTCGACGTCGTCGATGTAGCCGATGTCGCCGTTGTAAACCTCCTTGTCGTAGTCGTTCTCGATCTGCATGACCTTGTCCCCGGGCGCGAAGGTCCAGCCGAACCGTTCGACCTTGCGCTCGCCAGCAGGGTTCAGCGCCGCCTGCAGTTCGATGTTGAGCGAACGCGCACCGACGCCGCCGCGATTCATCGGGCACAGCACCTGAATGTCACGAATGGGGTCAAGGCCAAACCGCTGGGGGATGCGGGTCTTCACCAGTTCGATGATCCGCGGCACGGCGGTCTCCGGATCGTCTGCCTGCACAAAATAGAAGTCGCTGTTACCCTCCGGCTTTCCAAGATCGGGGATTGATCCCTGATTAATCCGATGCGCATTGGTGATGATGCGGCTTTGTGCCGCCTGCCGGAATACTTCGGTCAGGCGGACCACAGGCACGGCGCCTGACGTGATCATGTCGGCCAGGATCTGACCCGGGCCGACCGAGGGCAGCTGGTCTACGTCGCCAACCACAAGCAGAGCGGCCCTCTCTGGCACCGCCTTGAGCAAGGCGTGCATCAGCATCACATCGACCATCGATGTCTCGTCCACCACCAGCAGGTCGCAGTCGAGCGGGTTCTCCAAATTCCGCTTGAACCCGCCGCCTTTGGGATCGACTTCGAGCAAGCGATGGATAGTTTTGGCCTCCTGCCCTGTTGTCTCGCTCAGGCGCTTGGCCGCACGCCCGGTCGGAGCGCAAAGCAGGAGCTTCACGGTCTTCGCTGCGAGAATGCGCAGGATCGAGTTGACGATGGTGGTCTTGCCAACGCCCGGGCCGCCGGTGATCACGAGGACCTTGGAAGCGAGGGCAAGACGGACAGCCGCTTTCTGGCTTGGCGCCAGTTCGATACCGATCCGCTGCTCGATCCAGGGCAATGCCTTATCGGCATCTATCGAGCCCCAGGGTAACTTGGCTCGGGAGAGCGCGAGCAGCTTCTCGGCGATGGCCTGCTCGGCTCGGTAGAGGTTGGCCAGAAAGATGCAATTCGTCTCGCCGAGGCTGTCGGCAATCACCGTGCCATCGGCGAGCTCCAAATCGAGCGCCGTGCGGATGAGGTCTGCCCCAACTTCAAGCAGTTTTTCAGCCAGCGGCACCAGATCGGCAGTGGGGAGTCCACAATGGCCGTCGTCCATGGCCTCTGTCAGCGCATACGAGATACCGGCACGTACTCGGATAATTGCGGTCTTTTCGACGCCAAGCTTCATGGCGATAGCATCGGCGGTCTTGAAGCCAATACCTCGAATGTCGCGGGCTAGGCGGTACGGGTTTTCCGTCATGACCTGCACGGCATCCGAACCGTAGGTCTTGTAGATGCGGACCGCCCTTGCCGTACCGACCCCATGGCTGTGCAGGAAGACCATGATCTCGCGCACGATCTTTTGCTCAGCCCAGGCGTCGGTGATGCGCTTGGCGCGTACCACGCCAATGCCAGTCACCTCGCGTAGCCGCTCCGGCTCGGCCTCGATGATATCGAATACCTTCTCGCCAAACGCATTGACCATCTTTTTGGCGTAGACCGGCCCGATGCCACGGATCATTCCGGAGCCGAGATATTTCTCGATGCCATCGATGGATGTCGGCGCGGACGTGCGGATGAAGCTCGCTTTGAATTGTTGGCCATGGGTGTGATCGTTGACCCATTCGCCAGATGCCGTAATCCACTCGCCTGCAGAGATGATGGCAGCGTGACCGATGACCGTGACAAGATCGCGATGGCCACGGGCCTTTGCCCGCAGAACACAAAACCCGTTATCGCTGTTATGGAAGGTGACACGCTCGACAAGGCCAGCCAGAACTTCCTGGGTCGATGATTTCGGTTGAGGCTTCGTCAAACCTGTCACGAGGTACCAAGCTCCGTAGCGATCAATAATTCTTTGATGGTAGCAAATTGCTGAGCACGCGCCGCGGCTGCTATCGGGCCTTCACGATGCAGTTCATCATCTTCCAATACTTCGCTGGCTTTTTCGCTCTGTTCTCGCTCAACCCGCGCGAGGTGTGTCCGTATCTCCTGTGGCGTGAACATGCGCCTCACCTGGGAAACAAACCGAGGCAACTCTCTTGCGAATTCAGGATGTTGGGAGGCA
>CAWBLD010000016.1:0-25217 GCA_963789455.1 uncultured Alphaproteobacteria bacterium
ACTTATGTTGACGCATCCCACCGAACGCAGGCGGATGCAGTGGCGTTCCGGTTCCCACATTCGGGCCGGTTGCAGCATCGTACTTTTGGACACTTTTCCCCAATCACTCGTCTACTCCAGACCTGCGATTTCTCCTCTTTCAAGTCAAACCAGCGTTGAGCCCTTCCGTATTTTTTGGAAACTCTACCGGTCACTCTCCCAAGGACGTAAACCCCCCATGCGGGAAATGAAACTCCAAGACCTCAAGGCCAAGACTCCGGCCGAACTGCCGTCGTTCGCCGAAGAGCATCAGGTCGAAAACGCCAGCACCATGCGCAAGCAGGAGCTGATGTTCGCGATCCTCAAGCAGCTCGCGACGCAGGAAATCGACATCATCGGCGAAGGCGTCGTCGAAGTGCTGTCCGACGGCTTCGGCTTCCTGCGCTCGCCGGAAGCGAATTATCTCTCCGGCCCCGACGACATCTACGTCTCGCCCAGCCAGATCCGCCGCTTCGGCCTGCGCACCGGCGACACTGTCGAAGGCCAAATCCGCTCGCCGAAGGAAGGCGAGCGCTATTTCGCGCTGCTCAAGGTCAACACCATCAATTTCGAGGACCCCGAGAAGGCGCGCCACAAGATCAACTTCGACAACCTGACGCCGCTTTATCCCGACGAGCGGCTGAAGATGGAATTCGAGGATCCCGACCAAGAAGGATCTCTCGGCCCGCGTCATCGACATCGTGGCGCCGATCGGCAAGGGCCAGCGCGCGCTGATCGTGTCGCCGCCGCGCACCGGCAAGACCGTGCTGCTGCAGAACATCGCGCACTCGATCACCGCCAATCATCCCGAGTGCTACCTGATCGTGCTGTTGATCGACGAGCGGCCGGAGGAAGTCACCGACATGCAGCGCTCGGTCAAGGGCGAGGTGGTGTCCTCGACCTTCGACGAGCCGGCCTCGCGCCACGTGCAAGTGGCGGAAATGGTGATCGAAAAGGCCAAGCGCCTGGTCGAGCACCAGCGCGACGTGGTGATCCTGCTCGACTCGATCACCCGCCTCGGCCGCGCCTACAACACCGTCGTCCCCTCCTCGGGCAAGGTGCTGACCGGCGGCGTCGACGCCAACGCGCTGCAGCGGCCGAAGCGCTTCTTCGGCGCCGCGCGCAATATCGAGGAAGGCGGCTCGCTCACCATCATCGCCACCGCGCTGATCGATACCGGCAGCCGCATGGACGAAGTGATTTTCGAAGAGTTCAAGGGCACCGGCAATTCGGAGATCATTCTCGACCGCAAGGTGGCCGACAAGCGCACCTTCCCGGCCATGGACATCACGCGCTCGGGCACCCGCAAGGAAGAGCTGCTCACCGATCCGGCGGTGCTCAAGAAGATGTACGTGCTGCGCCGCATCCTCAATCCGATGGGCACCATGGACGCCATCGACTTCCTGCTCGACAAGCTGCGCAACACCAAGAACAACGCGGAGTTCTTCGAGAGCATGAATACGTAAGAGCGCCGCGCGCCCCGTAACGCTGATTTCCGGCCGTCATCACCCGCGAAAGCGGGTGACGACAGTCAACTCAGACAGGTCAGCGAGTACGGGGTCCCGCGCGAACGCGCGGAACGATCGCGGAAATTATCGTGCAGGCGCAAAGGGCGGCCTTTATCCGTTGCGCCCGCCCTGCCCTGCCTTTGCAAAGCTCGGGCTCGGCATGCAGATCGCGTCTTTCTTGTCGCCAAGCGACTGCTTGCATTGCGCGAGGCTGGAATAGCCGCAACGCACCTGCGAATGCTCCTTGTCGAGAAAGCCGCACCATTCCTGGGCACGGGCGGACGGAATTGAGATCATAAAACTCGCAGCCAGTACAAGGCCGAGCAAGACGCGCATAGACGTTCTCCCGATCGCCGCCCCCGACGTGAGTTAGACAAATTTCGGCTGCCGCGGCGGCAAGATCAAGCGCGACTTTCAGCGGCGTAGAGCCGCAACGGCGGCCGCGATGGCCTCCGGCGCTGGCGACCGGCAGGGAACAGGTGGCGCCGACGCAGATGAAGGCCGCGCTTCCGGAGGCGGCCGCCATCTTGTCCTGCGCCGGATGGGTAGCCGGCAGATCGGTAGCCGAACGGGCGCGCAGCACGATGCGGTCGAGGAACGGCAATTTCAGCGCAGCTTGCGCCAAGGCTTCGGTCTCGGGGCCGGTCAGCACGATCTCGGCGGCGCGCAGGCGCAAATCGAGCGCATTGAGCAGCGCGACATGGCCGAACAGATTGCGTTCCGCCGCCGACAAGATGCTCTCGATCAGCCGGTCGGCCTTGTCGCGCCAGGCGTCGTCGCCCGCCAGCACCGCCAGCCGCACCAGGTTTTGCGCGGCCACCGCATTCGGATTGGGGGTGGCGTCGTCCGTTGTGGAATGCGGCCGCAGCAAAAGGTCGTCGGCATCGTCGGCGGACAGATAATAGCCGCCGGTGTCGGGATCGCCGTAATGGGCGTCGAGCGCGCGCTGCCAGGCCAGCGCCTGCTCGAGCAGCGCGCGCTCGGCGGTCGCCTCATAAAGCGCGAGCGCGGCCCGGATCATGGCGGCGAAATCGGACGCAAGCCCCGGAAACAGCAGTTGCCCTTGCCGCCAGGAATGGCCGAGGCGGTCGCCGCGCGTCATATTTTTGGCAATGAAATCAAAGGCTTTTTGGCCGATTGCGAGCCAGCCCGGCTGCTCCAGGATGATCCCGGCGTTGACCAGAGCCGCGATCATCAGCCCGTTCCAGTCGGCCAGCACCTTGTCGTCGAGGCCCGGGCGGACCCGCCCCTCCCGTCTTTTGTGCAGCAAAGAGCGCAGCATGGCGAGCCGCGCCTCGATTTCCATGTTGCGCGGTAAGTTATTGAGCCGATTGAGAATATTGTGGCCTTCGAAATTGCCCCCTTCGCTTACGTCGTAATGTGCAGCAAAGAACGCAGCATTTTCCGCGCCCAAAACCTCCTCGATTTCCCGCTGGGACCAGACATAGAATTTGCCTTCTTCGCCCTCGGAGTCGGCGTCGAGCGAAGCGCAAAAGGCGCCCTCCCCGGTGGTCATTTCGCGCTGCAGCCAGCCCACGGTTTCCTGGGCGCGCTGGCGGAATAGCGGGTTACCGCTGTTTTGAAAGGCCAGCGCCAGCAACTCCAGAAGCTGGGCATTGTCGTACAGCATCTTCTCGAAATGCGGCACCAGCCAGCGCTCGTCGACCGAATAGCGCGAAAAGCCGCCGCCGAGATGGTCGTAGATGCCGCCCTCGCACATGCGCTCGAGGCTGTGCTCGACCGTGTCGAAGAAACGGGGATCGCCGCTGCGCAGCCCCGCGCGCCACAGCAGTTCCAGAATGGCCGGTTGCGGAAATTTCGGCGCGCCGCGCAACCCGCCATTGACGGGATCGAACATATTGGCGACCTGGGCCGCCGCCGCGTCGAGCTCCTGCAGGCCGATGGTGACCTTGCCCGCCGGCCGCGCCTTGTCGGCCAGCCGCGCCAGCAGCGCCGTGCGGTTCTGCTCGATCTTGTTGGGCTCCTCGCGGAACAGCCGCGCCACTTCGCGCAGAATATCGTTGAAGGCCGGCCGGCCGAAGCGGCTCTCTTTCGGAAAATAAGTGCCGCCCCACACCGGTTCGCCCGCCGGCGTCAAGAACATGGTCAGCGGCCAGCCGCCCTGCTCGCCCAAGAGATGCAGCGCATTCATGTAGATCTGGTCGATGTCGGGCCGCTCTTCGCGGTCGACCTTGATATTGACGAACAGCTCGTTCATCAGCCGCGCGGTGGCCGCATCCTCGAACGACTCGTGCGCCATCACGTGGCACCAGTGGCAGGCGGCGTAGCCGACCGAAAGCAGGATCGGCCGGTTGCTGCGCTTGGCCTCGGCCAGCGCCTGCGCTCCCCATTGCCACCAGTCCACCGGATTATGCTTGTGCTGGAGCAGGTAGGGTGAGGTGGCGCTGGCGAGACGATTTTCGTGCGCGGGGTTGGGAGACGAGGCCATCGCCGCAGCCTAGCGCGGATGGCGCGCGGCAACGAGAAGCGCGGCCGTCACTTCACCTTTCTCCAGGTCTCGCCGCGGCACAGGATCATCGCGACGCAGCCTTTGAGATTCAGCGCGCTGGGGCCCTCGAGCGTGACCACGCCGGAATAGATCTTTCCGGATTCGACATCCAAAAGGTCGCCCTTCCAGATGTTGCCGCCGGACTTCACCGCCCCCTTCATGATCACGGTGCCGATTTCCTTCGACCGGCTCGGATCCTTGACCGCGACAATCTTGCCGCAGAGCTTGCTGCCGCAAGCGTAGAAATGCACCTGCGTGCCGGTCGATGGCCGCACCCACACACCGTAGGGTTCGGCGGCGCTCGCCGCGCCGGACAGAAAGGCGGTAAGCGATGCAATTGCGATCGTCGTCACAAACAGCGATTTTATTGGCGCGCGCATGGCGATGTCCTCCCGGTGGACGAATGGCTCGGCCTAGCCTAGGGCATTTTCACGATAGGTGAAGCCGATTTCGGCTCGATCACGGCAAAATCGCGAAGGCCCGCGCGGGGAAGCCGAGCCCTTTGCGTACCTTCGGCCAGGTCACCACGATCAGCGCGCCGCGCGGCGGCACCCGATCGAGATTGGCCATGACCTCGATCTGATAGTGGCCGTGCTGCAAAATGTAAGTTTCCGAATCCATCTTGTCGGTGGTGTCGGTGTCCATCGCCTCGTGGCCGGTGGCGGTCACGCCGCGCTGCTCGTAGAGGAACTTGATGGTCTCGAACGCCCAGGCCGGGAACGGCGCGCGCTTGAAGCGTTCGGGGTCCTTGTCCCAGTCCTTATCCATGTCGGTGCGCAGCGCGACGAACGACCCGCGCGGCACGCGGCCGTGCTTTTTCTCCCAGGCCTTCAGGTCGGCGACCGAGAAAGCGTGGTTTTGGTCCTTGCCGAGATAGGGCGTGTCGTCGAGCACGATCAGCGGCAGGATCATCTGCTTGAGCGGGATTTCGTCCATGGTGATGCCGTTCTCGGCGAAATGCGCCGGCGGATCGACATGGGTGCCGTACTGCCCGACCATTTGATAATAGGTGGTGTGGAAGCCGTCCTCTTTGATGGTGTAAGGCCGGCCGGTTTTCGGATCGGAAGCGGGCGAAAACTTCGCCTGCCCGAAGCCCGACCACACCGGCGTGTGCGGCCCGAAACTGTGGGTGAGATCGACGAACTGCTTTTTCGCGATCACGCGATAGGCGCGCGCGAGATCGCTGTCGGCGCGGGCGGGGCTGACGATGAAACCCGCCAGCGCGATGAGCGCCAACACCATGGCGGATTGCGGCAAGGGCTTGAGTGCCGTCATGACTGTCTCCCGGATTGGTTTGGTCGTCTGGGCAAAATGCAGATCGTTTTTGTAGGCTGAAGCATTCACGCGTCTCGCTCTTTTGTCGCTCTCCGCCGGGGCAGATCAGGCCACCGCCTTCACGATTGCCGCGAGAACCTGCAACGCATCTTTCGTCCCAGCGGATTCGCCTTTTTCAAAATCCTGTCCGGCCTGCCCCATCGTGTTGGTGACGTGCGCCAGACACAGGACCGCTTTGCCGCGGGCGCGCGCAAAGGCATAGAGCGCTGCCGCCTCCATTTCCACCGCCAGCACGCCTTTTGCGTGCGCCGCCTCGATCGCTTCGGCGGTCTCCCGGAACGGGGCGTCCGTGGTCCAGCTTGCGCCGACGAGAATACGCAAGCCTCCCTCTTTCAGGGCCGCGGCGGCTTTTGCAACCAGATATGAGTCGGCGTCGGCGAACGCGGTGGGCGCGGCGTAATGGTAGCTGGTGCCTTCGTCGCGCAGCGCGCGGTCGATCACCACGAAATATGGCGTTGGCCCGGCGTCATTGATTTGGCCGGCGGAAGTCAGATTGAGCAGCAAGCGACAGCCGCAGGCGAAGAGTTCTTCGGCGATCAAGACCGCAAAGGGCGCGCCGACCACGCAACCGATGATGCCGACCGATTGGCCCGCCAGAGGAAACGTAAAGAGCTCGGTATGATAACAAGGCCAGGCGTCGTGGCGCGTTGCCTGACCGGAGTTTCGCAAACTGCGGAGAATGTCCCCGTCGGGATCGAGGATACAGATGGCCGGGACATCGACCGGCAACAGCCCCTTTTGCCGCCGCGCTTCGCGCAACAAGGCATCGGGTGAAAACACCGACACGGCTGCCGGCGTTTTGTTTTCTAGAATGGGCGCCGTATTGGGCATTCGATTATCCGTGACTGGCGGCATCTCTTTCCATCCATCGCGCTGCCACAGGGCCTATCGTATCGCAGCGGGGGAAAGCATGCATGGCGCTTTCGTCGGTCTTAAGTGGCTCGAGCCTGCATGCTGCGCCGGCATTTCGTGATTGTGTATGGGCCTCCGCGGCGACGAAAGTTCGCCCCTTGACCCGGCTTTGCCACGGCGCTTCGGTTGCGCCGCATGTCCGCCGAACGCGACACCATCTTCGCCCTTTCCTCCGGCCGTCCGCCGGCGGCCATTGCGGTGGTGCGCATGTCCGGGCCGCGCGCCGGTGACGCGCTGAAGGCTCTTTCCGGCAAAATCCCCTCCCCGCGCCAAGCCGGGCTGGCGCGTGTGCGCGATCCGCAGACCAACGAGGTCATCGACGAGGCGCTGGCGCTGTGGTTTCCGGCGCCGCATAGCGAGACCGGCGAGGACGTGGCCGAGCTGCAGCTGCACGGCGGCCGCGCGGTGATCGCGGCGGTGCTGGCGGCGCTGTCGCGGATCGAGGGTCTGCGCCCGGCGGAGGCCGGCGAGTTCACCCGCCGCGCCTTCGAGAACGGCAAGCTCGATCTCACCGCGGTGGAAGGTCTCGCCGACCTGGTGATGGCGGAAACACAAGGCCAGCGCCGGCAAGCGTTCCGCCAGCTCAAAGGCCTGCTCGGCGACCGCGCCGAGACCTGGCGGCAAAGGCTGATCCAGACGCTGGCGCTGGTCGAGGCGGCAATCGATTTTTCCGACGAGGCCGATGTGCCGGACAATCTGCTGGCGCCGGCGCTCAGCCTCGCGCGCGAACTGGAAACGGAAATCGCTGCGGCGCTGGCCGACGGCGGCCGCGGCGAAAGATTGCGCGAGGGTCTGGTGGTGGCGATCGCGGGCCCGCCCAATGCCGGCAAGTCCACGCTGCTCAACCGCATCGCGCGGCGCGAGGCGGCGATCGTGTCGCCCTATGCCGGGACCACGCGCGACGTGATCGAAGTGCATCTCGATCTTGCCGGCTGGCCGGTGACGCTGCTCGATACCGCCGGCATCCGCGAGAGCGACGATCCGGTAGAAATGGAAGGGGTGCGGCGGGCGCGCGAACGCGCCGCCGCGGCCGACCTGGTGCTGTGGGTGGTGGATGCCGGCGACCTGGCGGCCTTGAAAAATGTTGCGGTATCGGGTGCAGCAAAACCGGCGAGCGCTACGGGATCTGAGCCGCCGCTCTGGCTGATTCACAACAAGATCGACCTGAAGCAGGAAAACAATAGAAGTGAATCAGATGCTTCGTAGCATTGATAATAATGAACAGAGAACCACTCCTAACAAGCCATTAAAGAACGTGGATAACAAAGAGTTAACCTATAAAAGTGAATCAACATCCAATAAAAATGATTTAGAGTTCAATTTATCGGCGGTTACGGGCGAGGGCTTTGAGCGGCTATTAGGGCAGCTCGCCCGCCAGGCCGAGAGCTTCCTGGCCGGGGGCGAATCGGCGCTGGTGACCCGCGAACGTCACCGGCGGGCGCTTGAGGAGGTGCAGGCGGCCCTGCGGCGGGCCCAGAGCGTCGACGTGGCGTCACGCGAGGATCTGCTGGCCGAGGAGCTGCGGATCGCCGCGCGCGCGCTCGGTCGGCTGACCGGCCGGGTCGATGTCGAGGATATCCTCGACGTGATTTTCCGCGACTTTTGCATCGGCAAATAGCCGGGCTGGCCAGCGCATACCTGTGGCATCGGGTCGCCGTGGCAACCGGCCCCATCGCGCTTGCCGCGCACTTTCCGGATTCTAGGCCACGCTTCGCGATAGCTGAAGGAGTCTGCCATGTCCGCGAAGTCGGAATGGAAAAAGGCCCTGCAGGAAACCAATGCCCTTGGCTGGATCGCTTTTCTGCTGCTGGTCATCGCGATCGGCGTCGGGACGATCATGTTCGGTGGCAACCCGAAGCCGGTCAAAAGCGGCGCTCAGGCCACGAATGGGTCGGCAGCGAAATATCTCAAATAGCGCGGCAGCGGCGTCTGCGGCCGTGAGGATCAATCCTCAGGGTCGGAGGAACGGCAGTTTTTGACCGAAGAAGGCATGCGCGCGGCCGAGGAAGTGCCTGATTATTGGTAATCTAGTACCGTTTTTCCAATGTTTCACGTGAAACATCGCGGGAAATCGCGTTGTTTTTGACCGCTTCACGCGCCTCCGCTACAAGCGCCGCATCCGAGGCGGATGATTATGGACACTCGATTCGACGTCGTCGTGATTGGTGGCGGGCACGCCGGCTGCGAAGCCGCTGCCGCCGCGTGCCGCATGGGCGCGCGAACCGCCTTGGTCACCCATCGATTCGCCACCGTCGGCGCCATGTCGTGCAATCCGGCCATCGGCGGTCTCGGCAAGGGCCATTTGGTGCGGGAGATCGACGCCTTGGACGGCCTGATGGGCCGGGTCGCCGACCGCGGCGGCATCCAATTCCGCGTCCTCAACCGCCGCAAGGGCCCCGCCGTGCGCGGCCCGCGCGCCCAGGCCGATCGTAAGCGTTATGCGGCTGCCATGCAGGCCGCGATTGGCGAAATGCCGGATCTGGAGGTGATCGAAGCGGAAGCCGATGACCTGGTGATCGCAGACGGTCGCGTTTGCAGCGTCAAATTCGCCGACGGGCGCGAAATTTCCGCCGGCGCCGTGGTTTTGACGACAGGGACATTCCTGCGCGGCCTCATCCACATCGGCGAACAGAAAATCCCCGCCGGCCGCGCCGGCGAAGCGCCGGCCATGGGGCTATCGCGCACGCTCACAAATATCGGCTTCGCGCTCGGCCGTTTGAAAACCGGCACGCCGCCGCGTCTCGATGGCCGCAGCATCGATTGGTCGGCTTTGGAAATGCAGCCGGGCGACGATCCGCCGGAAGCGTTCTCAGTTTTGACGCAGCGAATCGAAAACCGCCAAATTGAATGCGGCATCACGCGCACGGTCGAGGCCACGCATCAAATTATCCGCGCCAATGTGCATCGCTCGCCGATGTATTCCGGACAAATCGCGAGCACGGGTCCGCGCTATTGTCCGTCGATCGAAGACAAAATCGTGAAATTCGGCGAGCGCGACGGCCATCAGATTTTTTTGGAGCCGGAGGGTCTCGACGATCACACCGTTTATCCGAACGGTATCTCGACCTCGCTGCCGGAAGACGTTCAGCATGCGCTGGTGGCGACCATTCCCGGATTGCAAAACGCGCGCTTCATGCGGCCCGGCTACGCTATCGAATATGATTACGTCGATCCGCGCGAACTCAATCCGACCCTCGAAACAAAGCGGCTGCGCGGCTTGTTCCTGGCCGGCCAGATCAATGGCACCACCGGCTACGAAGAGGCTGCGGCACAAGGACTTCTTGCAGGTCTCAATGCGGCGTCGCTGGCCGGCGAGGGCGGCGAAATCGTCTTCGATCGCGCCGAAGCCTATATCGGCGTGATGATCGACGATCTGGTGACGCGCGGCGTCAGCGAGCCGTACCGGATGTTCACCTCGCGCGCCGAATATCGTTTGAAACTGCGCGCCGACAATGCCGATCAGCGTTTGACCGATAGAGGAATCGCCATCGGCTGCATCGGCGCAGAGCGAACGACATTCCACGCGGAAAAATCCGCCGCGCTGAATGCCGCGCGCGAATTTGCCAATTCGGTTTCGCTCACACCGAAAGAAGCGGAGCGCCATGGCCTCGCGCTCAACAAAGATGGCCTGCGGCGCACCGCGTTCGAATTGTTGTCGTATCCGCACGTCGCGATCGCAGACCTCGCAAAGATCTGGCCGCGCTTCGGCGAGCTCGATCAGAAAATCGCGGCGCAGGTCGAGATCGATGCGAAATATGCCGTCTATCTGTCGCGCCAGGCGGCGGATGTGGCGGCATATCGGCGCGATGAAAGCTTCGCCTTACCGGACGATCTCGATTACGCGGCACTGCCGGGATTGTCGAACGAAGCAAAGCAAAAGCTGCAAGCGAATTGTCCGCGCACCATCGGACACGCCAGCCGCATCGACGGCATCACGCCGGCGGCGCTCACGCTGCTGGTGGCGCATGTGAAACGCGGCCGCAATGCCGCGAAACGCGCTTGAAAAAAAGCGGGCAGGGCAGTCTCGACCTCGAAAGCGATAAAAAGCGCGCGCTTGAACTGACGCCTGTTTCACGTGAAACGGAAATGCGTTTGGACAGGTTCGTAGAACTGCTGTTGCTCTGGCAGCAGAAGCAGAACCTCGTTGCATCCTCCACGCTTCCTCAGGTCTGGACCCGCCATATCGCCGATTCGCTGCAACTGCTGCCGCTGGCGCCGCAGGCGCGGGTATGGGTGGACTTTGGGGCGGGCGCGGGATTTCCCGGCATTCCGATCGCCTGCGCGCTCGCCGATCAGCCCGGCGTCAAGGTGCATCTCATTGAAAGTGTTGGCAAAAAGGCCGCTTTTTTGCGCGAAGTGGTGCACGCGCTCGGGCTGCCGGCCGAGGTTCACCAGGAGCGGGCGGAGAAATTTGGGGAAAGCTGTGCAGAAACTGTGCATGTGGTCACGGCACGCGCGCTCGCCCCATTGAAAATCCTGTGCGATCAAGCCTTTCCTTTAATCGAGCGGGGCGCCGTCGGATTGTTCCCCAAGGGTCAAGATGTAGATGCTGAATTGACCGAAGCCGCTAAATATTGGAGACTTGCAAGCCTCGATTGTGCCCAGTGTGACCAGTCCGACCGGCGCGATCGTCGTCGTACGCGGCCTCAAGCCGCTCCGTTCGTAAGCCTCTTAGACGCCCGTAAGCTCGCCGCCGAGGATCGAATTCCTAGCCCCTGAGGAACCTCCACCGGCCGGCCGAGCAACCGATGGAAACGCCCCATGACCGACTTGCCGCCATCTGACCGCTCCACCCCCGAGGTCGTCCCGTTCGCCAAGCCGTTGGTCCGCCCCGATGCCGGCCGCCCGCGCGTGCTGGCGGTCGCCAACCAGAAGGGCGGCGTCGGCAAGACCACCACGGCGATCAATCTCGGCACCGCGCTCGCCGCCATCGGCGAGCACGTGCTGATCGTCGATCTCGACCCGCAGGGCAACGCCTCCACCGGCCTAGGCATCGAGCGCAAGTCGCGCCGCACCTCGACCTATGACGTGCTCACCGGCAAGGCGCCGATGCGCGAGGCCGTGCTGGCGACCGCGGTGCCGCAGCTGTTCATCGCGCCGTCGACCATGGACCTCTCCGGCCTCGAGCTCGAAATCGGCCAGATGCGCGACCGCGCCTTCCGCCTGCGCAACGCGCTCACCGAACTCAACAAGGGCCCGCGCGCTTACGATTTCACCTACGTGCTGGTGGACTGCCCGCCCTCGCTCAATCTGCTCACGGTCAACGCCATGGCGGCGGCGGATTCGATTCTGGTTCCGCTGCAATGCGAGTTTTTCGCGCTCGAAGGGCTGTCGCAATTGTTGAAGACGGTCGAGCAGGTGAAGAGCAGTCTCAATCCGACGCTGTCGATCCACGGCATCGTGCTCACCATGTACGACTCGCGCAACAATCTCTCCAACCAGGTGGTCGCCGACGTGCGTCAGCACATGGGCAGCAAGGTCTACGAGACGGTGATCCCGCGCAACGTGCGCATCTCGGAGGCGCCGTCCTACGGCAAGCCGGTGCTGGTCTACGATCTCAAATGCGTCGGCAGCGAAGCCTACCTGCGGCTGGCCACCGAGATCATCCAGCGCGAGAAGGAATTGAAGGCGGGGTAGCTCTTATCCCTCCCCCGCAGCGGGGGAGGGTGGCGAGCGCAGCGAGCCGGGTGGGGGCTCGTTTCAAATTGAAAGCAAACCCCACCCCGATCCTCGCTTCGCGAGGATCGACCCTCCCCTTGCAGGGGAGGGATAAGAAAGTAAGCAACGCGGAATTTGCATCCGCATCGAAAACGGGAAGAGCAGCGTGGCGGGACATTCAGGAGCGGCGGCGATGGCGGATCATTCGCGATTGGGACGCGGCCTCGCATCGCTGATCGGCGACGTCGGCGAGGAAAGCACGTCGGCCGAGCAGGGGCGCAAGCCGCGGCGCGCGCCGATCGAAAATCTCACGGCCAATCCGCGCAATCCGCGCCGCGCCTTCACCGAGACCGAGCTCAACGAACTGGCCGATTCGATCCGCGAGCGCGGCATCATCCAGCCGATCGTGGTGCGGCAAGTGCGCGGCAAGGACGACGCCTACGAGATCATCGCCGGCGAGCGGCGCTGGCGCGCGGCGCAGCGCGCCGGCCTGCACGAGGTGCCGGTCGCGGTGGTGGAGGCGACCGATGCGCAGGCGCTCGAATTCGCCATCATCGAAAACGTGCAGCGCGCCGATCTCAATGCGATCGAGGAGGCGACCGGCTACCTGGCGCTGATGGAGGAGTTCAACCACAGCCAGGACGAGGTGGCGCAGATCGTCGGCAAGAGCCGGCCGCATGTGGCGAACACGCTGCGGCTGCTCAAGCTGGCGGCGCCGGTGCAGGCGATGGTGGCGGCCGGCCAGCTTTCGGCCGGCCACGCGCGCATGCTGGTCGGGCAGCCGAACGCACTCGAACTCGCCAATGACATCGTCAAGCGCGGCTTGAACGTGCGCCAGGTCGAGGCGGCGATGCGCCAGGACGGCGGCAAGCGGGCGCGCACGGTCGCCAGGCACCGCGCGCGCCAAGGACGCCGACACCAAGGCGCTGGAGCGGCGGCTGTCGGATGCGCTCGGCTTGCAGGTGACGGTCGATCATCGCGCCGACGGCGGCGGCACGCTGCATATCAAGTATCGCGATTTGGATCAGTTGGATGGGGTGTTGAGGAAGTTGGATCGAAAATAATTTTATGTGGTGGGCTAAACGAAGCGTGCCCACCGCTTTCTCATTTCGATTTTTAGAATCGCAGGTGGGCTCGGCGCTTCGCGCCTTAGCCCACCCTACAAGCGCAAACCCCTCTCGGCCTCATGGTGAGGAGGCGCGAAGCGCCGTCTCGAACCATTGAGGCCGCCCCATCCTTCGAGATGCATCGCTAACGCGATGCTCCTCAGGATGAGGCGGAGAGAGGCTGCGGTGGATGGTCCCCGCCTGCGCGGGGACGACGGTGGTGCGGCGGTCGCGCTTTCCCTCTCCCCTTGTGGGAGAGGGTGGATCGCGCGGAGCGACAGCGAAGCGCGAGCCGGGTGAGGGGTCAGTGCCAGACTGTGAGTCCGGACCCCTCACCCGCCCTCGCTTCGCCATAGGCCAGCGCTTTGCGCTGGCCTTCGTGACGTAAAGAACGCAAATGCCGAAGGCATTCGCTATGCACCCTCTCCCAAATTTTTACATTGCAGAACTCGGGTAGACCCGAGTTCTGTCTGGGAGAGGGGAAGAAAGAATTACGCCGCCGTTTTGACTTGCACCGGATGCTGGCCGGCGCGTTGCGGCAAAATCAGCAGGCACGCAAGAATAAAGGCTGCGATGACCGCCGAGGCAATCGGGCGGCTCAACGCCAGTCCGCCATGGCTGACCGGCTTATCGAGGAAATCGCCGACGGTCGCGCCCAGCGGCCGCGTCAGGATGAAGGCGGCCCAGAACAGCAGCACGCGCGACACGTTGGTCCGGTAATAGGCCGCCGCGACCACCGCCAAGCCGGCGGCGAATACGAGCGCGCCGTATTCGTAGCCGAGGCCGGTCGAATTGGCCGTCCAGTCGCCGAGCGCGGTGCCCAGCGTCTGCGAAAACGTGATGGCTGCCCAGTAAAAGGCTTCCACCTTCGGCGTGTTGACGGTGTCGACCGAAATGGAGCCGACGCGACCAATGCCATAAGCGCGAGCACGGCGACGAGGCAGAGCAGCAGGATCGTCGAGCCGCCGGCGTAACCGATGCCGAGCGAACGGTCCGCGAAATCGGCCATGGTGGTGCCGAAGGTCGTGGAGGCGATGATGGTGGCCCAATAGATATAGGGATGAAACTTCTTGCGCGACCGTTTGCACCACGACCAAAACGACGAGCGCCGCAAGGAACAATGCGGTTCCGTCGAGATAGCCCCAATGCAGCGTCATCGTTACCGAGTCGCCGCCGGTCTCGCCCAAGGTGGTCGCGGCAATCTTGATCAGCCAGAACGTGAGCGTGACCTCGGGGACCTTGCTCAGCGTGACATCCGCAATTTTATTCATGCTCCGGGAAGCCGCGGTTACATCGCGGGCCAGGAACATTGCCGCGATTAAAGTCGCCCGGCTCGATTCATGCCGTCGTAATGTGGCGATACTTCGTCGCGGGCATCGTCATGTTTGGCGATCTGCCGCCGCTAAAGAAGTCTCGCCGCAATCATGGACAAAATTTCATGTTGAGGAGGCACTCAATATTGCGGAGATCGATGGCGGCGAGGCGGTCGCGCTTTCCCTCTCCAATTTTAGACTAGCAGAACTCGGGTAAACCCGAGTCTTGCTGGGAGAGGGTGCATAGCGAATGCCTTCGGCATTCGCGCTCTTTTCGTCAAGAACGGCCAGCGCGAAGCGCTGGCCTATGGCGAAGCGAGGGCGGGTGAGGGGTCCAGCGTCTCGTTAGGCACAGACCCCTCACCCGGCTCGTGCTCGCATTCGCCGCAGTCAAGCTTGCGCAGACTGCGTAAACTTGTCTGCGGTACTCGCCACCCTCTCCCACAAGGGGAGAGGGGAAGAGAGATTGTCGCGCCGCTTTGGAGAGTTCTCTCGGTGCTCAAGCCCGGCAATGACGGCAAAGATTTTGCCGACGCCTACTCCGGGTCCGACGGCACGTGCGGCTGCATTTTCTGTTGCAGGCGTTCGGCGTCGGCCAGGGTGTCGACGACGGCTTCAAAGCCGCCCACGACCGTGGCGATGACGCCTTTGGGTGCGGCTTTGGGCTTGGCCTTGCGGACCGCCTTCTTCCGGGCCGCGGTCTTGGATTTCTTTTTGGCTACGGCTTTGCGCTTTTTCGTTCTGACCGCGGCCGGTTTCTTCTTCGCCTTCTTCCTCGCCTTTGCAGTGGATTTCTTGCGCGCTTTCCGAGCCATCGTCAGCCCCCCAGGTTATGCGGCATTGTGAGCCTTCAGCCTAAGCGGCGTCTCGATCCTGCGCTAGGGGTTGCAGCGAGCATTATTTCTTCCGCAAAAACGACGCGCAAAAGCCCGGCTCAAATTCCCGGTAATCGTTGGTGATCTCCACGCCCTTGGCGATGTTGCGGCGGGCGATGGCGTAGCCGTTGTGCAGATAGGTGTTGGGATCGTCGGAATGGTTCATGTGGCAATCGTGGTCGGCGGTGAAGATGATTTCGCCGTCTACCCGATAGCCGTGGAACCGGATGAAATCCCGGGCCGGCTTGGGCAATCTGGCAAATTGTTTGGGCGAGTAAGCGCGGTCGAAGCCTTCCACGAAGCGCCAGATCTTCGTGTCCTTGCGGATGAATTCGCCGGCGAAAACGCCGAGCCCGTGAATCGCGCTTTTATCGAGATAGGTTTTGACCAGCAGCATGGGTCGCTTTCGCAATGCCGGGAGCGCGGCCCGCCGTCCTATGGCAGACGACGGACCGATGTCAAATGCAAAGCGGTGGACGCAACGGCGCGGCTTTCGCGCTTTCCCTCTCCCAGCCGAAGGGAGATCAGATCGCGCCGGGGCCGATCTTGTCGTAGATGCCAAGGCGCTTTTGCGCGCCTTCCGGCATGCTCGGCACGCGCAGCTCGCGGCCCATGAAGGTGACCCACGGCTTCTCGGCGACCGGCTGCAGCAGCGCGAAATTCCAGAACTGCCGCTCGCTCATCTCGATTTCGGTCACCTCGTGGTCGAGCACCCAATTGCGCAGCGTCGTCAGCCTGGGTTGCTGGTCCGCTGGCGTGAACATCGTTTCCGGCAATGCTTTTCTCATGCCCCAGCTCATAGGCCCTTCTGCTTAACAAGGTCTGACGGAAAGCGGGCTAATTGCGACGATGGCCGCGCAGGCGGCTGCCCATGCAGCTCTTGGCCACGCTGGATCACGACCCGAAAATGCTGCTAAGCATCGCCTGACACGTAAGAGGGAGGACACCAGTGCCCGCGAGCATGCAAGGCGAAATGCAGCCGACCATCTACCGCTTCAAACTCGGCGGCTTCGAGGTCGCCACCATCATGGACAGCAAAGTGATCCGTTCCGGCTTGACGCCGAGTTTCGGCGGCGAAGCGGCCGCGGCCGAGGTCAAGGCGCTGGCCAAGGCCAACCGCATCGACGCCGATAAATACGAGCATCCGTTCACGCCGACGCTGGTCAATACCGGCAAGGAGCTGGTGCTGTTCGACACCGGCAACGGCTCGCTGCGCGACGAATACGAGCAGATGAAGGGCCGCATGCCGCCGGGCAACCTGGTCGCGCGCATGGCGCAGGCCGGCTACAAGCCGGAGGACGTCGACGTGGTGGTGCTCACCCATGGCCACCCCGACCACATCGGCGGGCTGACCAAGGGCGGGGTGCCGGTGTTTCCCAACGCACGCTACGTGATCGGCGCCGCCGAGTTCGATTTCTGGAACAAGGGCGAGAACGTGCGCGAGGCGCGCAAGTTCAACCGCGAACTCTACGTGAAGATCGTGGTGCCGCTCGCCAACCAGGCGACCTTCATCAAGCCGGGCGACGAGGTGGTGCCCGGCATCCGCGCGCTCGACGCGGCCGGACATTCGCCCGGGCTCCTGGCCTTCACCATCGAGAGCGAGGGCAAGCGGCTGCTCAATTGGGCCGACACCTGCAATCATTATGTGGTGGCGATCCAGCGGCCGGACCTGCATCTCGACGTCGACGACGACAAGGAGAAAGCGGCGGCCACCCGCAAGCGCATCCTCGAGATGGCGGCGAGCGAGCAGATTCCGGTGGCCGGGTTCCACATGCCGTTTCCGGGATTAGGCTATGTGGAGAAAGCCGGCAGCGCCTATCGCTGGGTGCCGCATAGCTATCAGTTGAATTTGTAACGCCGACTCACACTCCGCTCATTCCCGCGAAAGCGCGAATCCAGAGCAGAGCTTACGAAGGGCTGCGATGCGCCGCTTTCAGCGGGGCCGAGCTGAGACTTCTAGCTCTCCCGCCTTCGCGCGCTCACCGCGATCGACAGCAATGTCCGTTGCGCGATCGCCTCGGCCAGCGCGGCATTGCGGCGCGCTTCGAGCGAGGCCTCGGCGAGCTGCGCCATGGCCCGCAGCAGGCGCGCCGGCGTCCAGGCGCGCAGCGCCGCGCCCACCGCCTTCTCGCGGCTGAAATGCACGGGCGGCGCGCCGCGCTTCATGGTGAATTCGATGCTGTCGCCAGCGTCCACCGCCAGCTTCATCTTGTGCAGATTGGCGACCTGGCGGATCGCGGCCGAGATGATCGCGGCCGGTGACGAGCCGCCGCGCGCCTTGCCGAATTCGGTTTCAATCTCGCGGGGCTCGCCGGCGAAGGTGGCGTCGATCACGCCGTCGAGCGCCAGCGCCGAAGCGTCGGCCACCACCGCCATCACGTCGGCAAGCTCGATACGGTCTTTGCCCTGGGCATAGAGCGCGAGCTTGCGGATTTCGTTGCGCGAGGCGAGCCGGTCGCCGCCGAGCAGCGCGGCAAGCGCGGCGCGCGCGTCGGGCGCGATGGTCAGGGCGGCCGCGCGCAATTCCTCGTCGATCAGCCGCGCCAGGTCGCGCTCGGTGTCCGGATAGCAGCCGATGGCGGCGCCGGCTTTGGCCTTTTCGAATAAAGCGCGCAGCGGCGCGGTTTTGCGCAGCTCGCCGGCCTCGACGACGACGCGGCAATCGCGCGGCGGCGCCTGCAGCACCACCTCGATCGACGGCACGATGTTGTGGCGCGAATTGACTCGCAGAAGCACGGCGCGGCGGCCGCCGAACAGCGGCACCGTATTGGCTTCGTCGGCGAGCCGGCCCGGATTGGCCGACAGTTCCTCGCTTTCAATGCGCGCCAGCGCGAAGGGATCGGCGGGATCGTCGACCGAGGCCTTCACCAGCGCGTCGACGCGCTCGCGCACCAGTCCGGCGTCCGGCCCGTACACCAGCACGATCGGCTGGGCGGATCAGGCTTCGCGATGAAACGTTCGACCTCGGAGGCTTTGATGGCGGTCATAGGCATCTTTCTTGCCTCTCCCCCAGGGGAGAGGCGAAGTGCACTTGCTGCGCCGCTGTCTTATTACGTCCCCGCCACGAAATACGACGCCAGGCGCGAGCGGATACTGTCCGAAATCACCTTGGCGGCGCGGTTCTCGGCGTCGCGCAAGCCGCGGTCGCCGGCGAAGCGCTGCTGCTGGCCGGGAATGTTGTAGGACACGCGCGAGAAGGTCTGCCCGGTGACGACCTTCTTGCCGGTCGCGATGTCGGTCAGCGTATACGTGGCGTCGATGCCGTAATTCTGGATTTCCGGGCGCGCGGTGGTGATGTCGACGATTACCTGCTTCTGGTTGGCGGTGAGCCGGATGTCCAGCTTGTAATTGGGCGGGGTGGTGCCGTCGCTCAGCCCATACATCAGGTTGTTGCGCACCTCGACGCCGACGCGGGAAAGGCGGGTGCCGTTCGGCGTATCGATCGGCGCGACCGCGACGCTGCTCAGCTTTTCGGCGATGCCGACGCCGCCGACCGCGGACTTTTCGCCATAGAGCGGCTGGAAGCAGCCGGCGGTCAGGCCGGCCAGCAGCAAAACGGCGGCCAAGCGGGCCAAGCGTGGACTATCAGGCCACCACATTCACGATCCTCTGCGGGACGACGATGACCTTTTTCGGGCTTTTGCCGTCCAGCGCCCTTTTTACCGCATCGAGGGCCAGAACGGCAGCCTCAATATCGACATTTCCGGCGTCGCGCGGAACGGTCACATCGGCGCGCTTTTTGCCGTTGATCTGGACCGGCAAGGTGATGGTGTTTTCCACCAGCAGGTCGGGCTCGACCTGCGGCCAGGCTTCCGCCGATACCAGCGTCTGGTGGCCGAGCGCAGCCCAGCATTCCTCCGCCAGATGCGGCATCATCGGGTGGAACAGCCGCACCAGGATGTCGCCGGCTTCCCGCAAGCTCCAGGCGAAATCGGGCGACGGCGCGGCCTCGGCCGAGCCGATGGCGTCGCCGAGCGCATTGGCGAATTCATAGATATGCGCGACGCAGCGGTTGAAGCGTAAGCGTGCGATGTCGTCGGAGACATTGGCCAGCGCTCTGTGCGCGGCTTTACGCACTTTTTGCGCTTCCGGACTAAAAGTTGCCGGGCGGCTTTGTGGTGCGGTGACGTCCGCGATCTCGCCGTTGAGCCGCCACAGCCGCTGCACAAAGCGCCAGGCGCCCTGCACGCCTTCCTCGGTCCAGATCACGTCGCGCTCGGGCGGCGAGTTCGGACAGCATGAACCAGCGCGCGGTGTCGGCGCCGTAGGCGGCGATGATGTCGTCGGGATCGACCGTGTTCTTCTTCGACTTCGACATCTTCTCGATGGCGCCGATGTCTACCGGCTCGCCGGTCGAGACAAGCGTGGCGCGGCGCGCATCGCCCGAGTCCCGATTTTGCCTTCGATCTTGACGTCCGCCGGCAACGCCCAGTCGCCGGCCTTGGTGCGGTAGGTCTCGTGCACGACCATGCCTTGCGTGAACAGGCCGGCGAACGGCTCGTCCAAGCCGACATGGCCGCATTTGCGCATGGCGCGGGTGAAGAAGCGCGAATAGAGCAAATGCAAAATCGCGTGCTCGATGCCGCCGATATACTGATCGACCGGCAGCCAGCGGTTGGCGACCGCGGGCGTGGTCGGCGAAGTCTCATTCCACGGATCGGTGAAGCGCGCGAAGTACCAGGACGAAATCGACGAAGGTGTCCATGGTGTCGGTTTCGCGCCGCGCCGCGCCGCCGCACTGCGGGCACTTCACATTCTTCCAGGTCGAATGGCGGTCGAGCGGATTGCCCGGCTTGTCGAAGGCGACATCCTCCGGCAGCATCACCGGCAAATCTTTTTCCGGCACCGGCACGACGCCGCATTTGTCGCAGTGGATGATCGGGATCGGGCAGCCCCAGTAGCGCTGGCGCGAAATACCCCAGTCGCGCAGGCGGTAATTGACCTGGCGCTGCGCCAGCGGCCGGTTGCCGAGCGGGTGGTCGCGCTCCAGCCGCTTCGCGACTTCCTCCTTGGCGTCGGCAATGGTCATGCCATCGAGGAAGCGCGAATTGATCATGCGGCCGTCGCCGTCATAGGCGACATCGGTGATCACGAAAGTCGCGGGGTCCTGGCCTTCCGGGCACACCACCGGCGTATTGCCGAGCCCGTATTTGTTGACGAAGTCCAGGTCGCGCTGGTCGTGCGCCGGGCAGCCGAAGATGGCGCCGGTGCCGTATTCCATCAGAATGAAATTTGCGACATAGACCGGCAGCTGCCACGTTGGATCGAACGGATGCACTGCCTTGATGCCAGTGTCGAAGCCGAGCTTCTCGGCGGTGTCGATCGCGGCCTGCGAGGTGCCCATGCGGCGGCATTGCTCGATGAATTCGGCGAGCTTCGGATTTTCGCCGCCGCGGCCAGGCTGAGCGGATGATCGGGCGACAGCGCCATGAACTTGGCGCCGAATAAAGTGTCCGGCCGCGTGGTGAAAATCTCCAGCTCGCTTTCTCGGTTCGGCGCGGTGGCCGGGTCGAGCATGAAGCGGACCAGCAGGCCTTCCGAGCGGCCGATCCAGTTCTTCTGCATCAGGCGGACTTTTTCCGGCCAGCGCTCGAGCGTGTCGAGCGCGGCGAGCAGGTCTTCCGAATAGTCGCTGATCTTGAAAAACCATTGCGTCAGTTCGCGCTGCTCGACCACGGCGCCCGAGCGCCAGCCGCGGCCGTCGATCACCTGCTCGTTGGCGAGCACGGTGTGGTCGACCGGGTCCCAGTTCACCTTCGACTGCTTGCGCTCGACCAGCCCGGCTTTCAGAAAGTCGAGGAACATGCGCTGCTGGTGCTTGTAATAGGCCGGATCGCAGGTCGCGAGCTCGCGCGCCCAGTCGAGCGACAGCCCCATGGACTGCAGCTGCTTCTTCATCGCCGCGATGTTGTCGTAGGTCCAGACCTTGGGGTGCACCTTGCGCTCGGCCGCCGCGTTCTCCGCCGGCAGGCCGAAGGCGTCCCAGCCCATCGGGTGAGCACGGCGTTGCCCATGGCCCGCTTATAGCGGGCGATCACGTCGCCCATGGCGTAGCTGCGCACGTGGCCCATGTGGATGCGCCCCGAGGGGTAGGGGAACATCTCCAGCACGTAGTATTTCGGCGCGGGTCGTCGTTTGCCGTGGCGAAAATGGCGCGCTCGGCCCAGATTTTCTGCCAGCGCGCCTCGGCCGCGCCGGCGTTGTAACGCTCGTTTTTGCTCGAATCGGCGGTCATTTCGCGCTCTTTTACGGCGCGCGGACGTGACATGAAAGGGGCTTGGGGGTCAACCGGCGGCGACCTCGCTCGACTGCCAAGTGGCCGTTTTGGCTACCGGGCTATTTTTCCCGGATCATTCTTCCTGCAGAGATTGCAAGTAATGAACCAGCTCCAGGATGCGCGTTTTCACCACCGTCTCGCTGCCATAGGGTCCATAGTCGCGGCCGACCTCCGCCTCATAGCGGGTTCCCCAAACCGGCATCGCGCGCGTTCCGTGGCCGCTGACCTGCGTTCGGCCGTCGATCGTCTCGACTACCGCTTCGGACGGAAACTGGCCCTTGTTGCGCTTTGCAAGCTTGGTGAGATCGGTGGGCTTGACCGTGAGAAGATGCGCGAGCGGGCCGCCGCCGCGGGCGTCTTCGCCATGGCAGACCGCGCAGGACATTCGGTACTCGATGGCGCCGATCGTGGCATGTTGTGCGATAGCCGGCGCCGGACCGCCAATAACGGCTACTGCCAGCAGGGCTCCGCTGAGCAACAGGTGCGGGCGCATGGTTGTCTCCTCGCTTGACGCGAATCCAAGCTAATCAGCCGGCCGGCCCCTGCCAATGCCTTGCCAATTTTCCGATGATCCGCCCGGAGGTGATATGAAGGACCCGGCGGCTTGCCGGACTTGCCGGGGCGCCTCCGTTCACGGGTATTGCATACATGAGCGTAAGCCATGCCGACCAAGCCGTTGACCGCCTCGCCACCGTGCGAGCGGAAATCGCGCGCGCCTGCCGCGACGCCTCCCGCGATCCGGACGAGGTGACGCTGGTGGCGGTGTCGAAGACGTTTCCGCCCGAGGCGATCGAGCCGGTGATCGCCGCCGGCCAGCGCGTGTTCGGGGAAAATCGCGTGCAGGAGGCCAAGGCCAAATGGCCGGCGCTCATGGCGCGGCACGCCGGTCTCGAATTGCATTTGATCGGACCGCTGCAATCGAACAAAGCCAAGGAGGCGGTGGCGCTGTTTGCCGCCATCCATTCGGTGGACCGGCCGAGCCTCGCCGAGGCGCTGGCCAAGGAGATCGCCAAGCAAGGGCGCTCGCCGCTTCTGTTCATCGAGATCAACACCGGCGCCGAACCGCAGAAGGCTGGCGTGCTGCCGCAGGATGCCGACGAATTTCTCAACAATGCCGCACCAGCTACGGACTGACCATCTCCGGGCTGATGTGCATTCCGCCGCTCGAGCAAGCGCCCGCGCCGCATTTCGCGCTCACCGCCAAGATCGCGCGGCGCAACGGCCTCAAGCTGTTGTCGATGGGCATGAGCGCGGATTTCGTCACCGCGATTGCACTCGGCGCCACCCATGTGCGCGTCGGCAGCGCGATTTTCGGCGGACGCACATGAGCCAGGGAAACCCCGATCTTGACCGCTGGCAGGCGCGCTTTGCCGAGCCCGGCTATCTGTTCGGCACCGAACCCAACGCCTTCCTCAAGAGCAAGGCGGCGCTGTTGCGCCCGGGCGCGCGGGCGCTGGCGGTCGCGGATGGCGAGGGACGCAACGGCGTGTTCCTGGCGGAGCAGGGGCTCGACGTGCTGTCGGTGGATTTCTCACCGCACGCGCAGGCCAAGGCGCGCGCGCTCGCCCAACAGCGCGGCGTGACATTGCGCTTCGAGCAGGCCGACATGACCAACTGGCGCTGGCCGCAAGCCGCGTTCGACGTGGTGGCGGCGATCTTCATCCAGTTCAGCAAGCCGCCGGAGCGGGCGAAAATGTTCGCTGGCATCAAGCGCACCCTGAAGCCCGGCGGGCTGCTGTTGCTGGTCGGTTATGGCCTCAAGCAGCTCGACTTCAAGACCGGCGGGCCGTCCGACCCGACGCAGCTTTACACGCGCGAATTGCTGCAAGACGCCTTCGGCGATTTCGCCTCGCTCGACATCCGCGAATACGACAGCGACCTGCAGGAAGGCAGCCGCCACGCCGGACAATCGGCGCTGATCGAGTTGGTGGGAATAAAATAGTCTGCGTCATTCCGGGGCGCGCGATCGCGCGACGCCGGAGTGATCGTCAGCGGAACCGTGGCGGCGGGACCGGCCTGCCGGCTTGCGGGTTGCCGAAAGAGCCCGCATCGAGCGGCTTCTTCAGCAGGCTCGATCGCAACGCCTCGCCGCGCGGCGAGGGCGGGACCGGCATCGGCGCCGCCGGCTGCAACGGCACGGCATCGAGCGGCGAGCCGTAGTCGGCGAATTCGTCGTCGCGGTGGGTCATGCTGGCGCTGCGCCAGCGCTCGACCACCGAGGCGATCAGATCGCGGCTCATCCCGCTGCCCACATCGGAGTAAGTGCTGCCGGACGCCTCGCTGCTCGGCTGCCGCTCCCGCGCCAGTTCCTGGAAGCGCATGCGCGTCGGCATCGCCACGCCGGGCCCGAAGGTGAACACCTCGCGGATGCCGAGCGAGGGAATAAACGACAGCAGGTTTATTGCCGCGTCGGGCACGGCCGAGCGGATCAGCTCCTGGTCGCGGTCATTCGACAGCCGCATGACGAACAAAGTGGAGCACTGCGACACGATGGTCGGATCGATCTCGGCCGGACGCTGGGTGATCAGGCCGAGGAACACGCCGTATTTGCGGCCTTCCTTGGCGATGCGCGAGAGCGCGCGGCGGGTCGGACCGAAACCGATCTGTTTGTCGGCCGGTGCGTAGCGGTGCGCTTCCTCGCAGACGAACAAGAGCGGGGCGACGCCGTCGCTCCACAGGCCGAAATCGAACGCCATGCGGCAGAGCACCGACACCACCGAGTCCACCACTTCGGCCGGGAAGCCGGCGAGCTGCATGATGGTCATCGGCTTGCCTTCCGGCGGCAGCCGGAACAGGTGGCCGAGGATTTCCGCCATGGTGTCGCCGCCGATATTGGCGTTCTCGAACATGAAGGCGTAGCGCGGGTGGTTGCGGAAGGTCTGAATGCGCGAGATCAGCTTGTGATAGACGATGCGCGAATTGCGGTTCTCCAGCTTGCCCATGCGATCATGACAGGTTGATGAGATCCTCGATGCGGTAGGGCACCGGCGTATCGGCGGTGAAGCCGGCGTCGCGCGGATCGCGCTTTTTGGCCAGCGTGCGCTCGCTGTTGGCGCGGTATTGCAGGTAGGCCGCCTTCGCCATCGGGATGACTTCGGAAAGGATTTCGACTTCCTCGTCGACGCCGGGCCGGCCGCCGAAGAAGACGTCGACGGTCTCCTCGAAATTGAACAGCCAGAACGGCAGCCTCAGATTGCCCGGGTTGAGCACCTGCGCCTTGTCGCCGAAGCAGCGGCCATATTCGTTGTGCGGATCGACCAGGAAGATCGCAGGTCCCGCCTCGCCTCAGAATTTGCTGCAGGATCATAACGACGCCGCTCGACTTGCCGACGCCGGTGGCGCCGAGCGATGCCGGCGAAATGCCGGCTTATCAGTTGGTCGATGTCGATATGCACGCCGATATCAGTATTCTGCTGCAGATCGCCGACATGGACGTGGTCGGCGTCGGCTGCGCCATAGACCAGCCGTAGCTCGGCTTCGCTGAGCAGCAGCGCGCCGTCGCCGATGTTCGGATAGTCCATGACGCCGCGCTGGAAATGCGCCGCGCCGGGCCCATCGGTCACGAATTTCGCCGATCAGATCGAGACGCGCGATTTTGCGGTACGACGGCGTGGCGGACGCCGCCGCTATCGCCTGCTCGGCGATATCGGTAACCAGCGCCGATGATCAGCGTTTTGCCGGCCACCATGCCCATGAATTTTCCGAC
>CAWBLD010000017.1:0-121656 GCA_963789455.1 uncultured Alphaproteobacteria bacterium
CGCTGCGCGTAACGCCAATGACGCGGAGCGCGCCGCCGCCGGCCATCACGCGCATGCCGCGCGCGCAATGGGCGGCGGTGACCACCGCGCGGCGCGCGATTGCCGTGCCAGTGCAATAGCTGGAGCCGACCAGGCGCGCGGTTGTTGGCGCCGAGAGCGAGGACGAGGTGCCCATAACGATGGCGTGCGCCGGGGCGGCGGCGAGCGTCACGGCCGCCACTAATAATGTGAGCCCGGTTGCGGCGTTGCGCGCCATTTGAAAGCCCCCCGACCCCTCTCGGGCAAAGACTAGCGGGCCGCGGGGCAGCCGAACAAGCATGGCGGCTGTGGATAACGTCTTGTTAGTCATCGCGCGATTGCCGGCGGCGCGGCCCCGACAAAGCCATTATAAAAATCGATCGATGACGGCTTGGCTCGGGGGCAACATGCAACGGCGTGAATTGATCGCATTCCTGGCGGCGGTTCTGGGCGACGCGGCGATCCGGTTGGGCGTCGCCCGCGCGCAAGGTCAGGCGAGCCCCACTGCGGCGGCCGACCATCAGGTGGGCGAGGTCGCGACATTGCAAGGCCGCGCCACGGTGACGCGCGGCAATGGCGCACCCGCCGCGCTCAAGGTCAACGCGGCGATATTCAAGAACGACGCGCTGGATACCGGCGACAACTCATCGCTCGGCATCACCTTCGACGACGAGACCACGTTCAATCTCAGCGCCAATGCGCACATTGCGATCAACGAGTTCGTCTATCAGGAGCGCGGCAAAAAAAATGCCGCCGAATTCAATATCGCGCGCGGCACCGTCGCCTTCGTCGCCAGCAAAGTGGCGAAGACCGGCAATATGACGGTCCACGAGGCACGACGGCGAAGGTCGGCATTCACGGTGCCGCCGGGGTGGTCGAGGGGCCGGCCGGCCCCGCGGGCGGTGAGCCCACGATCAAACTTTATCCGGACGCCGATGGGCACGTCGGGCGGATCCAGGTGTACAACCGGCAGGGCTACCTGCTCGGCGCGCTGACGCGCGGCGCAAGCGCGTTTGCGATCCGCGCGGGGCAGGGGGGCCGGCTTATCGCCGCGCCGTTCCGGATTTTGCCGGAGATAGCGGCGCGCGACCGCGGCCTGGTGAGGCAGCTATTCAACGTGCACAATATCGGCCGGCGACTGCTGAACCAGCGGCTGCTATTGCACATTCCGGATCTCCGGCTGCCCGATATTCTGCCGGGGCAGAACAATGGCCGGGGCCGGCAGCGCGGCGGCTTGCGGGAGAATTTGGAGAGGCTCAATCCTTTCCGCTGAGGCCGCAACGGCGCGCAACGCTAAAGCGGGCTATTGAACTTGCGCGCGGTGTCGACGATCCAGGCGCGGTAGAGCAGGAGCGGCGTCACGCCGGTCAGACCGCCGCAACCTACCTCGTTGCCGGGCGCGGTCGACCAGCTCACCACGCCGATAACGCCAGCGCTCTTGTAGGCTCGAAGGCGGGCGCGCCTGAAATCGCCGGTGCAGGCGCCGAGCCCGGCGCGCGCGTTGCGTGTGTCGCCAGATCGTAGAGACGGATTTGCAGGCTGCCGGGCTTGCCGGTGACGGTGAGCGTGGCCATGCGCGGGATGCCGAGCCCGCGCGCGGTGCCGGCGGCGGTGACGCCGAAGCCGGCGATGGTGATCGTTTCGCCCACGGCGACGCGGCGCGCGGGCGCCAGGCTCGCCGGCGTTACGCTGTTGGTCAGCGGCGCGGCGAGCTTGAGCAGCGCGACGTCGGCGGTGGCGCGGCTTGCCGCATAGCTCGCAAGATCAAAGCGCGGATGCCGCGCGATCGCGCGCACGGCAACCGTCTGGCCGGAGCTGGAAGGTCTTGACCTGGACATTCGAGCCCGGCCGTCACGCAATGGGCGGCGGTGAGCACCAGCTCGCGCGTGAGCGCGGTGCCGGTGCACAGATCTCCGCGCGGATCGACCACCATCACGATGCTGCGTACCGCGTAGCCGCTTGCCGGCGGCGCTTTGGCCGGTGTGAGCGCAACGGCGGGCGCGCAGAGCGTGAGACAAGCGAGGGCGGCGAAGACAAGGCGCATGGCCGTCGAGAAGCCTTGCGAGGAAGATTTTGTCAATGAGCGCGCAGCCTGCGCGCTTTCCCTCTCCCTATGGGAGAGGGAAGGCGGGTTCGCCGCATTTTAGAGATTATCGACATGTCTGCACTTCTTCTCACCGCCCCCGCGATCGAACCGCTTTCGCTCGCCGAGGCGAAAGCGTTTCTGCGCGTGGAAACCGGCGACGACGACGACGTGAACTCGGCGCGCTGATCGCCGGCTCGCGCATCCATATCGAGGCGCAGACGCGGCGCGCGCTGGCGACACAGGTGGTGATCGCCAAGCAGGGGCGCTGGGTGACGGCGCTGCCGCGCCCGCTGTTCGCCTTCCCTTCCTGGTTACCGTCTGGAAGGTGGTCGTGTCTGGGACCGCGTGCTGGGCTGGGGCTCGACGCCGGCGCTTTCCGGCGATGTTGTGCAATGGGCGATGATCGTGCTCACCGCCTATTTCGGCGGCCGCAGCCTGGAGAAGGTGGCGCGGATTTTGGGGAGAAAGACTCAGACATTTGGCATGGCCAATTTGCTTGTTACCAGTCTAGGAGACACTCCAGAGCTAGTTGGAGGCAGATATGGCGAAGCGAGTTGTCCGAAAATTTGAGGCGTTCGCGATGCACGCTCATCACGACACGCCGGCTACTTACATTGATCTCTTCCAAAAGCTCGCAAGCTTGCCGAGGAACGAGCGTATCGTCAAAGCTGCAGATGATCTAGAGTTATAGGGTTCCCTATCGTTGAACCAAGCGGAGCCGTTTTTTCTTACAGGTTGTCGAAGGCGATAATTCGACCCCGCTTTTTCTCGATACTGAGACGGGCAGAACGCGCGAAAATCTCCTCGGCGATGCTAAGGTACTAAGTCACGCCACACATTTTGTGGTGGATCCAAATAAGAGGCGTGCCGTTATTGAATTTGTACATCGCGGTGCGAAGGCGACACTGTTAGTTTTACGCAATTGAAGCGTTATTGCGGGATCGTTTCGAGGACCTTGCCGACATGCGGTTTGAATTTGCTCCGGTCATTCGAAAAAATTTTATCACTGAAATAAATTTATTTGAACGTATTAGAGAGGCGAGTTTGCGCGTAACCCGGCCAATGCGAGTTGGTCAGATCGTTATACAGAATTGTCGGACTTCATGGAGGAATCCGACGGTGATAAAGTTGAAGTTGGCATTAGAGCAGCGCGCAGCCAAAGCTTGTCAAAGCAGACCAGATCGTGGGTGTGATTAAAGAAGTTGTTAGCGACAGTCAGCCGTATATAAGGACAGACGCTAAAATAATTGGAATGCGCCCAAACGAAGAAACTGAAACCACCATACACGCGAAAAACACATATTGCATACGCGGGTAGGCGTGACAGCTGATGATGCCGGCGTTCCGGAGCCAGATGATATAAAGACTAAACTCTTTCAATTCCTTGGCATACTTTGAGAATTGCGATGATCGAAACCGTTGGGACTTTCGTAAGCAGAAACTTAAGGAAACAATTGGGCCGGGTGCTTCACTCCCACCCGTATCTAAGCGGTGTAATTGCCGCCCTATTAGTTTTCTATTCGGACCTGCAAATAAAGCCAACCTCACTTGCGTCTACTTTTTTACCATATGATACAATAGTATTTGGCTTTACTGCTACGGCCATAGCTTTAGCAATTGCTATCCCAAGTGAAAGAGTTGTGACCTTTCTTAGAGTCGGTTTCGAAAGTCATGAGGCGCGAGCGATGCGGCGGACGAGAAGCATGACGGATGCGGCGTAGAGGAATGCGCGCGCCGAGTCGATGGTAGCCTCGAAGTCCTTTGCCAGGCGCCGATTGCGCCCGATCCAGGCGAAGAACCGCTCGACGACCCAACGCCGCGGCTGAACGGCGAAGCCGACCTGATCGGGGTTCTTACGCACGATCTCGACGGCAATCAAAGTAGCCTTGGCGACCTTCTCACCCGCATACCCGCTGTCGGCGAAGACCCGCTGTATGAACGGAAGATGCGGCGCGAGGCGCGCAGAAGCGGTCCGCCACCATCGCGATCTTGGATGCTTGCGGGATGTGGTTCGAGCACGAGACCACGGCCATCCGTATCAACCAATGCATGACGCTTGCGCCCGTTGATCTTTTTCCCGGCATCGTAGCCGCGCGGCCCGCCAGCCTCGGTCGTTTTGACGCTCTGGGAGTCGATGATCGCACCCGTAGGACTAGCTTGTCGTCCGATCCGTTCGCGATCGAGCATGACCAGAGCGTGATTGATCTTCTCGAAGAGACCCTCGTCGCGGAACTGGGCAAACCAGCGATAGATGGTGCTCCACGGCGGCAAATCGCTCGGCAGCAGACGCCACGGACAGCCAGACCGCATCACATAGAAGATGCCGTTGATGATCTCGCGCATTGGCCAAGCCCGTGGTCGACCCGTGCTATTCGCCGCTGGCAGATGAGGTGCGATCACACCCCATTCCTTATCGGTCACGTCTGTTTGGTATCGGTTCGTCTTGCGGATATGCTGCATTCGAGTGGTTGGGGTCCACATGGTGTCTCCGGGGTTGGTCTCAGCAACCCCCTGGAATCACGCCGATCTCAGCCACTCAACCCCTTTCGAAACGGCCTCTTAGCGGATAAGAGATGGCAGCACGCCGTTTCGGGATTTTATTTTTATTTTGGCGTGGAATGGACTTGTTCATATTCTGTCGTTTTTTCTTTTTTGCCATTTATCTTTTTACCCGCAGATTGGACCTTATTGCCCGGGGCGGATCTTTCTTAGTCAAGACTGTATGTCTGCATGATGTTGTGGGTGCAACTTTATGCATGTTTTCAGTTTTTGCTGACAACGCTCGGCGTTTATGAGCTTGCTGACCTTTACGCAAATTACTGCCCTCGCGAGCGGCGAAAAGCTGATGGGAAAAATTAGGTTATAGGATTTGGCGATCGAAATATTTGCCGGGTATGTATCTGCGGCGGCAGGAGCCTGGAGAAGGTGGCAAGGATTTTGGGGCAGGAAGTGAGCAGGGCGGGCGCTTGGCATTAAACTGGCCGCCCGTCACACTCTCCGCGAATTTGCGGAGCGCCTTGCCATGGACATCTTCGACGCCGTTGCCTCCCGCTACTCATGCCGGGCGTTCCTGCCGACGCCGGTCCCCGAGCAACCGTGCGCGACATTCTGGAGGCGCGGCGCGCGCGCCCTCCGGCGGCAATGTGCAGCCGTGGCGGGTCGATGCGCTGGCCGGGGCCAAGCTCGAACAGCTCAAGGCGCTGGTGCGCGCGCGGCCGGAACTGCTGCCGCGCGGCGAGGGCGCCGAATACGACATCTACCCGCGCGGTCTGAAAGAGCCCTATGAAACCCGCCGCCGCCAGGTCGGCGCCGCGCTTTATCAATCGATCGGTGTGACGCGCGAGGACCGCGCCGGCCGCTATCGGCAATACGCGCGCAATTTCGAATTCTTCGGCGCGCCGGTCGGGCTGCTCTTGTCGATCGACCGCAGCATGGGTCCGCCGCAATGGTCGGACCTCGGCGGCTATATCCAGACGGTGATGCTGCTGGCGCGCGGCTACGGGCTGCACACGCTGCGGCCAGGAAGCCTGGACCCACTGGCACAAGACCGTCTATTCCTTCCTCAACATTCCCCCCGACTACATCTTGTTCTGCGGCCTGGCGCTCGGCTTTGCCGACGAAGCCGCGCCGATCAACCGCTGGCGCGCCCCGCGCGCGCCGCTCGACGCTTTTGCGTCGTTTGCGGGCTTCGAAGGCTAGCCGAGATCCCGCGTTCAGCCCGCGTTCACCGGCGCGCGCTTAAAACCCCTCCCATGCCGGTCTCCCGACTGCTTCCCGCCATCCTCCTGCTCAGGCCTTGCCGTGCCGGCTTTGGCCGCCGACCCGCCGCACCATGCCTGCCTGAACAAGGCCGAACAGCGCGCGGCGGTCGCCGACCACCGGGCGATCCCGCTCGGCCACGCCATCAGGGTCCTGCGTGCGCATGGCCGCCGGGCCGAACTGGTGCGAGCCCGGCTCTGCCGTCGTGGCAATGGCCTGGTCTACGTGCTGACTCTGCTGGCGCGCAGTGGCAAAGTGACCAATGCGACCATTGACGCCGCGAACGGCGAGTTTATCAACGGCCGCTAGCGCATGATCCCCGAACAGCCGGATGCGGTTTTCGGATAGGATCGTGCGCAGAATTCTAGCGGAGAGACATGCCTTGCGCCTGCTCGTCGTCGAGGACGACCCCGATCTCAATCGCCAGCTCGACCACCGCGCTGACCGAGGCCGGCTATGTCGTCGATCGCGCCTTCGACGGCGAGGAGGGCCATTTCCTCGGCGAGATCGAGCCCTACGACGCCATCATCCTCGACATCGGCCTGCCCAAGATGGACGGCATTTCGGTGCTGGAGTCCTGGCGGCGCGGCGGCCGCACCATGCCGGTGCTGATGCTGACCGCGCGCGATCGCTGGAGCGACAAGGTGCAGGGCTTCGACGCCGGCGCCGACGACTATGTCGCCAAGCCGTTTCATCTGGAGGAAGTGCTCGCCCGCGTGCGCGCGCTGCTGCGCCGCTCGGTCGGCCACGCCAAGAGCGAATTCGTATGCGGGCCGGTGCGGCTCGATTCGCGCACCGGCCGCGTCGCCGTCGATGGCAATCCGATCAAGCTCACCAGCCACGAATACCGGCTGCTCGCTTATCTGATGCACCATAGCGGACGCGTGGTCTCGCGCACCGAACTGGTCGAGCACCTCTACGATCAGGACTTCGACCGCGACTCCAACACCATCGAAGTATTCGTCGGCCGCATCCGCAAGAAACTCGGCGTCGAGATCATCCAGACCGTGCGCGGCCTCGGCTATCTGCTCGACGCGCCGGCGCGCATGATCCCGAAAAGTGGGAACCGGTTTTCGGATAAGATCATGCGCAAACAAAATGCGATTTTGACGCCGTCCGATTGGATCGGATTCTGATGCGCGCCAACTCCCTCGCGCTGCGCTTGTTCGTCTCGGCTTCCGCCTGGACGGTGGTCATTCTCGTCATCACCGGCATCGTGCTGGCCTCGCTCTACCGCCAGGCGGTGGAGCGCGCCTTCGACCGCCGGCTCGGCGTCTATCTGCGCACGCTGGTCGCCGACGTTGCCTCGCCGGACGAGGCCTCCGACAAATTCCCGCAGTCGCTCGGCGAACCGCTGTTCGAGCTGCCGCTCTCGGGCTGGTACTGGCAGGTAACGCGGCTCGATCCCGACAAGCACGACGTGCGTTCCTCGCGCTCGCTCTGGGACGGCGGGCTGCCGCACCTGCAGGATCTCGGTATCGCCGCCGGGCCGGACGGCTCGCGCGAGGGGTATGTGCCGGGACCCGAAGACCAGCGGCTGCGGCTGGTCGAGCGCAACATCGATCTCGGCGAAGAGGGGCATTATCTCGTGGCGGTGGCGGGCGACGCCGCCGAGATCACCGATGAAACGCGCTCGTTCGATCAGGCGCTGATCGCCACCTTTGCGATCCTCGCGGTGGTGCTGCTGCTCACCACCATGTTCCAGGTGCGGTTCGGTCTCGCCCCGCTCAAGCGCATCACCGACAGTCTTGCCGCCATCCGCTCCGGCACCGCCGAACGGCTGGCCGGACAATTTCCCGAAGAGATCGCGCCGCTCGCGCGCGAGACCAACGCGCTGATCGACGCCAACAAGGAAATCGTCGAGCGCGCGCGCACCCATGTCGGCAATCTCGCCCATGCGCTGAAGACGCCGCTGTCGGTGATGGTGAACGAGGCCGCCGCGCACGCGCGCGACCCATTCGCCAACAAGGTGCTGGAGCAGGCCGACATCATGCGCGATCAGGTGGCGCGGCATCTCGAGCGCGCGCGGCTGGCGGCGCGCCTCACCGTGGTGGGCTCGGTTACCGACGTGGCGCCGGTGGTCACCGCGCTCGCGCGCACCATGGAGAAGATCCATCACGATCGCGGCATCGCCATCGAGGTGCATGCCGACGACAAGGCACGCTTTCGCGGCGAGCGGCCCGACCTGGAAGAGATGCTCGGCAATCTGGTGGACAACGCCTGCAAGTGGGCGTCCGCGCGGGTTGCGATCGAAGTGCTGCGCGAGCGTCCCGATCCGGCGAGCGCCGGCCAGGTCGTGCGCATCGTGGTCGACGACGACGGCCGCGGGCTGTCGCCGTCCGAGCGCGAGCAGGCCGCCCAGCGCGGCCGCCGGCTGGACGAGACCAAGCCGGGTTCGGGCCTGGGGCTGTCGATCGTGGTCGAACTGGCCGCGCTCTATGGCGGCGAGCTCAAGCTCGGCACCGCGCCGCTCGGGGGCTTGCGCGCCGAGCTGGTGCTGCCGGCGGCGTGACGGTTTCGGCTGTTCCGTTTCGAGGTTTTTCAGGCGTTCTGCCGCCGCCGGACTTTTGCCCCAATCCTCCCGTTTCGCTGGCGTGATGAACTCGCCGCTGCTGGCGAGGCTCGGTTTCTTGTCGCAGCGATTTCCGGGGTCGATCATGTCCGCGTTCAAGCTCACCGCCATTGCCGTTTTCGGTCTCTTGCTCGCCGCCTGCGCCGGCAGCCCGGACGGGATGGGCCCCGGGCCGCGGGAAAACACCGGCACCCTGCTTGGCGCCGGTTCGGGCGCGCTGCTCGGCGCCGCAGTCGCCGGCGGCGGCACCGGTAATCGGCTGGCGGGTGCGGCGGTCGGCGGCTTGCTCGGCGGCCTGATCGGCAACCGCATCGGCGCCGCCCTCGACGACGAGGACAGGGAGCGCGCTTATGCCGCACAAATGGACGCGCTCGAACGGGGCCGGTCCGGCGCGCCGGTGTCGTGGAGAAATCCGGATTCCGGCCGCCACGGTACGGTGGTGCCGGGCCCCGCCTATCAGGAAGCCGGGCGCAACTGCCGCTCCTTTACTCACACTATTTATATTGACGGCCGTCCGCAGACCGCGCGCGGCACCGCCTGCCGCAACCCGGACGGTAGCTGGAGCTCGCTCGGCTGAACGGCGTCGCAGGCATTAATGCCGCGGCGGCCGACAAATAAGGCCTGCCTGTCGCGCCTTGGCCGCAGCCCTTGATCTTGCTCAATGCTGCCACGATTGCGCGCGAGGTATGCGAATGCGCGGCGAGCGGCGGCGGCAGCGGGGGATGGCAACCGTGGCGACCTGGCTATATGGTGCCGGGCGCTCGCTGGAAATCCCAAAAGCCCTCGCTAAATCGAGGCAATGAGCAACAAACCGGGGCTCGGCGGTTGAACAGGAATTAAAGTGCAATGACCCGTAAACAGCGACGGCTCGTTCTGATCGGCGGCAGCCTCGGCGTGCTGGCGATTGCTGCCGCGCTGGTGCTTAACGCGCTGAGCGATTCCATCGTGTTCTTCAATTCGCCGACCGATGTCGTGGAAAAGCATATCGCGGCGGGCAGCCGCATCCGCATCGGCGGGCTGGTCAAGGACGGCAGCGTGCAGCGCGGCGACAATCTGCGCATCCGCTTCGAAGTGACCGACGGCAAGAACGAGGTCGCGGTGCGCTACCAGGGCATCGTGCCGGACCTGTTCCGCGAAGGGCAGGGCGTGGTCGCGGAGGGCAAGCTGGAACCCGGTAGAATCCTCGACGCGGATACCGTGCTCGCCAAGCATGATGAGCGCTATATGCCGCGCGAGGTGGTCGACGCGCTGAAGAAGTCGGGGCGTTGGGAAGAAACGAGCGGCGGACCCCCTGGAGGCAAGACGCAATGATCCCGGAACTCGGTCACTATGCCTTGGTGCTGGCGCTCGCACTCGGCCTGATCCAGTCGGTAGTGCCGATGATCGGCGCGCGCGCCAATGACGCTGCGCTGATGCGCCTGGCCTCGTCCACCGCACTGATGCAATTCGCGTTCGTCGCGATCTCGTTTGGCGCGCTCGGCCTTTGCTTCGTCACTTCGGACTTCTCGCTCGTGGTGGTGGCCGAGAATTCGCATTCGCAGATGCCGCTGATCTACCGGTTCACCAGCCTATGGGGCAACCATGAGGGCTCCATGCTGTTGTGGGTGTTTATCCTGTCGCTGTTCGGGGCGCTGGTGGCGATATTCGGCGGCAATTTGCCGGCGAGCTTGAAAGCGAACGCGCTGGCGGTGCAGGCGTGGATCGCCGTCGCCTTTTATCTCTTCATCCTGCTCACCTCGAACCCGTTCCTGCGGCTGCCGCAGCCGCCGCTCGAGGGTCAGTCGCTCAACCCGATCCTGCAGGATCCGGGGCTGGCCGTGCACCCGCCGCTGCTCTATCTCGGCTATGTCGGCTTCTCGATGGCCTTCTCCTTCGCCATCGCCGCGCTGATCGAAGGCCGCATCGACGCCGCCTGGGCGCGCTGGGTGCGGCCGTGGACGCTCGCCGCCTGGATGTGCCTGACGCTCGGCATCGCGGGCGGTTCGTACTGGGCCTATTACACGCTCGGCTGGGGCGGCTTCTGGTTCTGGGACCCGGTGGAGAACGCCTCGCTGATGCCGTGGCTCGCCGGCACCGCGCTGTTGCATTCCGCCGTGGTGATGGAAAAACGCAACGCGCTGAAGATCTGGACCATCCTGCTCGCCATCCTGACCTTCTCGCTGTCGCTGATCGGCACCTTCCTGGTGCGCTCGGGCGTGCTCACCTCGGTGCATTCCTTCGCCAACGACCCGCGCCGCGGCGTGTTCATCCTCGCCATCCTGGTGCTGTTCATCGGCGGCAGCCTGTCTCTGTTCGCCTGGCGCGCCTCCGTGCTCAAGCAGGGCGGTTTGTTTGCGCCGATCTCGCGCGAAGGCGCGCTGGTGTTCAACAATCTATTCCTGACGACCTGCTGTCTGACCGTGTTGGTCGGCACGCTTTATCCGCTGGCGCTGGAAGCGGTCACCGGCTCCAAGATCACCGTCGGCGGACCGTTCTTCAATTTGACCTTCGGACCGCTGTTCTTGATGCTGATGTTCGCCATGCCGTTCGGCCCGCTGCTGGCGTGGAAGCGCGGCGACCTTCTGGGCGTGGCGCAGCGGCTGATGTCGGCGTTTGGTATCGGCCTTGCCGCGATCGCGGTTGCCTTCGCGGCAAAGGGCGGCGGTTCGGTGCTGGCGCCGTTCGGCGTGGGCCTCGCATTTTTCGTGATGGCGGGCGCGGTGGTCGATCTGGTCGAGCGCACCGGTCTGTTCCGCTTGCCGCTGGCGATCGTGTTCAATCGCGCGGCCGGCCTGCCGCGCTCGACCTGGGGCACGGCGGTGGCGCATTTCGGCATCGCGGTGACGCTGCTCGGTATCATCGGCGCGGCCGCCTGGGGCACCGAGCGCATCATCGAGATCAAGCCGTCGCAGACCGTATCGCTGTCCGGCTACACGCTGACCTATGAAGGCCTAACGCGGCAGCAAGGGCCGAATTACGCCGCGGAGGTGGGAAAGTTTACGGTGCGCGAGGGCGGCGCCGTAATCGGCGTGATGGAGCCGTCCAAGCGTAGCTTCACTGCGCGCGAGATGTCGACTAATGAGGCGGCGCTGATGGCACGCGGCGCCGGACAACTCTACTTGTCGCTGGGCGACAGCAAACCGGACGGCAGCATTGCGATCAGGCTCTACTACAAGCCGCTGGTGATTCTGATCTGGATTGGCGGGGTGATCATGATGCTGGGCGGCGCGTTGTCGCTGTCCGACCGGCGCTTGCGCGTCGGCGCGCCCAAGCCGGCGGCCAAACCAGCGCTGCAGCCGGCGGAGTAGGGCCCATGCGCCGGCTGGCATTGATCGCATTACTTGTCGCGCTCATCGCTCCCACCGCGGCGCTCGCGGTGGATCCCGACGAAATGCTGAAAGACCCGGCGCTGGAAGCGCGCGCGCGTCACTTGTCGGAAGGACTGCGCTGCCTGGTCTGCCAGAACCAATCGATCGACGATTCCAATGCGCCGCTCGCCCACGACCTGCGGCTGCTGGTGCGCGAACGGCTCACCAAAGGCGACAGCGATAGCCAAGTGATCAACTTCATAGTGTCGCGCTACGGCGAGTTCGTGCTGCTCAAGCCGCGCTTTGAACTGCAGACGCTGCTGCTGTGGGGCCTGCCGCCGGCGGCGCTGCTGGCCGGACTGGCGGCGCTGCTCATGATGGCGCGCCGCCGGCAGGCCGCGAATTTGCAGGCGCCGGTGCTCACACCCGCCGAACAGACGCGGATTGCGACCTTGGTCGAGCCCCACACCGACTGAGCAATGTTCAATCCATTGAATTTCAATAGAAATTTCTTTTCCCACCTTACAAAAGATTAATCCCGCCGAAAGGACGCTGTAAGGCTCATCCGCCCATCTTGTGGTTCGAAACGGCGTGCAAGCGCGCCCCTGAATCGAGATGGAGATTTTTTGATGAACCCGAGCGTCCCCCCCGCTCTCACGCCGCCTAAGAAAACGCGCGTGCTTTCCGCCCGCCGCGCCATCCTGCTCGCCACCACCGTTTTGACCCTCGGCGCCGCCGCACTCGTGATCGGCCCCGGCCTCAATCTGCCGGGCGGCTATCCGGCCGCGCTGGCGCAGAACCTGAGCGAGCAGGCGCACAAGCTGCAAGCGCCGATCGGATTTGCCGACATCGTCGAGAAGGTCAAGCCGGCGGTGATTTCGGTCCGCGTCAAGGTCGACGGCGGCGCGCAAACCACCGGTTTCAGCAATAACGAGATTCCGCCGGGCCTGCGCGAATTCTTCCGCCGCTTCGGCATGCCCGACCTCCCGAACGGTCCGCACGGAATGCCCGAAAGCCATGGCCATAACATCATCACCGGCCAAGGCTCCGGCTTCTTCATTTCCGCCGACGGCTATGCGGTGACCAACAACCACGTGGTCGATAAGGCCGAAAGCGTGCAGGTCACCACCGATGACGGCAAGATCCATAAAGCCAAGGTGATCGGTACCGATCCGCGCACCGATCTTGCGCTGATCAAGGTCGAGGGCGGCCCGTTCCCCTATGTGAAGCTCTCCGACACGACGCCGCGCATCGGCGACTGGGTGATTGCCGTCGGTAATCCGTTCGGCCTCGGCGGCACGGTCACTGCCGGCATCGTATCCGCGCGCGGCCGCGACATCGGCGCCAGCGCCTATGACGATTTCATCCAAATCGACGCGCCGGTGAACAAGGGCAATTCCGGCGGTCCGACTTTCGATACCGAAGGGAATGTCATCGGCGTCAACACCGCGATCTTCTCGCCATCCGGCGGTTCGGTCGGCATCGCCTTCGCCATCCCCTCCGACACCGTCAAGAGCGTGATCAGCCAGCTCAAGGACCACGGCTCGGTCACGCGCGGCTGGATTGGCGTGCAGATCCAGCCGGTGACGCAGGATATCGCCGACGGTCTCGGCCTGAAGAAGGCGGAAGGCGCGCTGGTCGCAGAACCGCAGGCAAAAAGCCCGGCGGTGAAAGCCGGCATCGAGGCCGGCGACGTCATCACCGCGGTGGACGGCAAGCCGGTCAAGGATGCCCGCGATCTCGCCAAGAAGATCGGCGCGTTGCCGCCGAAGACTTCGGTCAAGCTTTCGATCCTGCATAAGGGCTCGGAGAAGACCGTTACTCTGACGCTCGGCGAAATGCCGAAAACCAAGGAGGCGCGCGCCAACTCCGAAGACAATGACGGCGGCACCGTCGATCTCGCCAAGCTCGGCCTCACGCTCGCTCCGGCCACCCGCGTTGCCGGCGCCGGCAGCGAAGGCGTGGCGGTCACTGGCGTCGACTCCTCGGGCGTCGCCGCCGATCACGGCTTCTCCACCGGCGACGTGATCCTGGAAGTCGCCGGCAAATCCGTTTCGACGCCAGCCGACGTGCGCAAGATGATCGCCAGCGCGCGCACGGACGGTAAGCGCACCGTGCTGATGCGGGTGAAGTCGGGTGACAATACCCGCTTTGTCGCCCTGCCGGTCGGCCGTGGCTGAGAATGCGCATGATCCCGAAAAGTGAAACCCGGTCTTCGGAAAGGATCATGCACAGGCAATTTTAGAGTTCGGGGCGTGTCGCCGGCATTCGTCGCCCCCGTCGGCGGGACACCTCAACGGGACGGGCTTCGTGCCCGTCCCGGCATTATTCGGAAAAGCCGGCGGGCCAGGCGGCCCGGCGGCTTTCGAAGCGAACTCCAACCCCGGCATCCGTCGCCCCCGCTGGGGTGGGGTCGTTGAGGGGGTGGCGGGCCAAATCCGCCACCCCCTCGCGTACGCGGGCGGGGGCTGAGCGTTTTGCGGGACCCGAGCTGAAACGGCCGATCGAAGGGGGCGACCAGGGCGGGAAGCGGCCCGCCACGATTTCACTGGAAATGGTGTGTCCGATGCCCACTTATGCGGATATTCAAGGGGCTCGCGCCTTCGGCCGGACGGCCGATGCGCAACCGGATCGGGTCACCATGCGCCTTCTGGTCATCGAGGACGACCGCGACGCCGCCGACTATCTGGTCAAGGCATTCCGCGAGGTCGGGCATGTGGCCGACGCCGCCGCCGACGGCGAGGACGGCCTGGCGATGGCCCTCGACGGCCAATATGACGTGCTCATCGTCGACCGCATGCTGCCCAAGCGCGACGGGCTGTCGCTGATCGGCGCCCTGCGCGCCAAGGGGATCGAGACCCCCGCGCTCATCCTGTCGGCGCTGGGGCAGGTCGACGACCGGGTCAAGGGACTGCGCGCCGGGGGCGACGACTACCTGCCCAAGCCTTATTCATTCGCCGAGCTGCTGGCGCGCATCGAGGTGCTGGCGCGCCGGCGCGGGGCGCGCCAAGAGGAAACCGTGTTGCGCGTCGGCGACCTCGAGCTCGACCGCCTGTCGCACCAGGTACGCCGCGGGGCAGATGAGATTTCTCTGCAACCGCGCGAGTTCCGCCTGCTGGAATACCTGATGAAACACGCCGGCCAGGTGGTTACCCGCACCATGTTGCTGGAGAACGTGTGGGATTACCATTTTGACCCGCAAACCAACGTGATCGACGTCCACATCTCGCGCTTGCGCTCGAAAATCGATAAAGGTTTCTCCCAGCCGCTTCTGCATACGGTTCGCGGCGCGGGATACATGATACGTGACGGCGCTCGGTAAACTATTTCGCACCACCACGTTCAAGCTGACGCTGGTCTATTTGACCGTGTTCGCGCTGTTCGCGGCGTTTTTGCTCGGCTATTTCGCGCTCAACACCCGCCGCCTGATCACCGAACAGATCACCGATACCGTCAATGCGGAGATCACCGGGCTGTCCGAGCAGTACCGGCAGGGCGGCATCCGGCGGCTGGTGATTGTGGTCGATGCGCGCGCGCGCCGGCCGGGCTCCAGTCTCTATCTGGTCACCACCTTTGCCGGGCAGGCGCTCGCCGGCAACGTGACCGCGCTGACGCCGGGCGTCCTCGACAAACCGGGCTGGACCGAGACCGCCTACCACCGGCTTGACGAGACCGAGACGCCCGAGCATCCCGATCACCACGCGCTGGTGCGGGTGTTCCAGCTTCCCGGCGGCTTCCGCCTGCTGGTCGGCCGCGACCTCGAGGAGCGCGAGCGAATCTACCGCATCGTGCTTTCGGCCGGACGCTGGTCGGTCGCCATAGTCATCGTGCTCGGCCTGGCTGGCGGGCTGTTCGTCACCCGCCGCGTGCTGCGCCGTGTCGACGCCATGACCGAGACTACCCGCACCATCATGGCTGGCGATCTGGGCGAACGGCTGCCGGTCGCCGGCACCGGCGACGAACTCGACCGGCTGGCCGAAAACCTCAATGCCATGCTCGATCGCATCGAGGCATTGATGCATGGCCTGAAAGAGGTCTCCGACAATATCGCTCACGATCTCAAGACGCCGCTCACCCGCCTGCGCAATCGCTCCGAGGAAGCGCTACGCACCGCCAAGAGCGAAGCGGAATATCGCGCGGCGCTGGACGCCACGATCGAGGAATCCGAGGGGCTGATCCGCACCTTCAACGCGCTATTGATGATTGCGCGCGCGGAGTCAGGGCAAGCGCGCGACGACATGAGCGAGTTCGACGCCGCCGAGATCGCCCATGACATCGGCGAATTGTACGAGCCGCTGGCCGAGGAAAAGGGCATCGCGCTTAAAGTCGAGGCCGATGCGCCGGCCAAGGTCAAAGGGAACCGCGAGCTGGTCAGTCAGGCGCTCGCCAATCTGGTCGACAATGCCATCAAATATACCGAAACGCGCCAGGCGGTGAACGGCGCGACCCCGGAAATCGTGGTGCGTGCGCTTAACGAGGGCGACCGCATCCTGCTCACCGTCGCCGACAGCGGGCCGGGCATTCCGGAAGCCGACCGCGGGCGCGTGGTCGAGCGTTTTGTGCGGCTCGAGCAAAGCCGTTCGCAACCGGGTTCGGGGCTGGGCTTAAGCCTCGCTTCGGCGGTGGCGCGGCTGCATGGCGGCGAATTGACGCTTGCCGACAATGCGCCGGGCCTCAAGAGCGTCATTGCCTTGCCGAGGGGAGGGCCGGTACAGAGTGCGGGATGACCCCGCCCGTCCAAAAGACGCCCGCCCGCAAAAAGGCAACGCGTAGGTCCGCCGCGGGCGCTAAATCCGGCGCCCGGCGCGCGCCGCATACGCCCAGTGGCGTAACGCTGGCCGAGCGCATCGTGGCCGCGCCGTATCTGGTCGAGCCTGAGGCGGCGCGCGCGCGCCTGTCCGAATGGCTGGCCGGCTTGCCGGGGCAGCAAGCAAAATCGCTCAAGGCGCTGTTGACCGCCCACCCAACCGTCAACACGCTGCTGGAAAGCCTGGCGGAGAGCTCGCCCTTCCTGTGGGAACTGGTCAGCCGCGACCCCGACCGCCTATTGCGGCTGCTGGGCGCCGACCCCGACCGCCATCTGGCCGCACTGCTGGAAGCGAACGGTCGCGCCGTCGCCGCGACCGAGGACGTATCCGAGGCCATGGGGCTGCTCCGCCTTATGAAGGAGGAGGCGGCGCTGCTGATCGCGCTGGCCGATATCGGCGGCGTGTGGCCGGTGATGCGGGCGACCCGCGCACTTACCGATCTTGCCGACACGGCGGTCGATGCCGCGGTCGGCTTCGCGTTGGCCGAGGCCGCGCGCGCCGAGCGCCTCACCCCGAAAGACAAAGTCCGGCCGCAGGACGGCAGCGGTTACATCGTGCTGGCCATGGGCAAGATGGGGGCCTTCGAGCTCAACTATTCCAGCGATATCGATCTCATCGTGTTCTACGACGCAGGCGCGTCATCTTTGCCGGAGGATGCCGCGCCGGCCACGCTGTTCGTGCGTGTGACGCAGCGGCTGGTGAAGCTTCTGCAGGAACGCACCGCCGACGGTTATGTGTTCCGCACCGATCTGCGGCTGCGGCCCGATCCGGCCTCGACCGGCATCGCGATCTCGACCGCGGCGGCGCTGTCCTATTACGAGAGCGTGGGGCAGAACTGGGAGCGCGCCGCGCTGATCAAGGCGCGCGCCTGCGCCGGCGACATCGCGGCGGGCGAGGCGATGCTCAACGAATTGTCGCCCTTCGTATGGCGCAAATATCTCGATTTCGCCGCCGTCGCCGACGTGCACGCCATGAAGCGGCAGATCAACGCCTATCGCGGGCATGGCGAGATCGCGGTGGAAGGCCACAATATCAAGCTCGGCCGCGGCGGCATTCGCGAAATCGAGTTTTTCGCGCAGACCCAGCAATTGATCGCCGGCGGGCGCAATCCGCTCCTGCGCGACCGCGACACCCTCACCACGCTCGACAAGCTGGCAAAGGACCGCTGGATCGACGCGGCCGCATGTGAGGATATGAAGGCGGCGTATGTCTTTCTGCGCTCGGTCGAGCACCGGTTGCAGATGATCAATGACGAGCAAACACAAAGCTTGCCGGCCGAGCGCGCCGATCTCGAACGCTTCGCGCGCTTTCTCGGCTTCCGCGATCGCGATGCCTTCGCCAAGGTCCTGCTCGACCACCTCGACAAGGTGCAGCGCTACTATAGCCACCTGTTCGAAAAGGAGCCCGGCGCCGACAAGCCAGCGCTGGTTTTTCCGGCCGAGGCCGACGACCGCAAGACCATGGAACGGCTGGCCGCGCTCGGCTTCCAGTCGCCCTTGGAGGCCTCGACCATCGTCCGGCACTGGCTTGCCGGCGAGCATCGCTCGCTGAAAGGCGAAATGGCGCGCAGCCACCTCGAGGCTTTGCTGCCGGTCCTGCTCGAGCAATTGGCGCGCACAGACAACGCGAACGCCACGCTGGTGCTGTTCGACCATTTCCTCGCCAATCTGCGCAACGCGGCGCGGCTGCTGTCGCTGCTGCGGCAAAATCCCGATCTCATCGCCCTGGTCGCGCTCGTGCTTGGCATTGCGCCAAGGCTCGCCGACATGCTGGCGCGCAATCCGCAGACGATGGATGCGCTGGTCGATCCGAGCTTCTTTGGCGCTTTGCCGGATGACGAAGAACTCGGCCGTCGGCTCAGCGCGGCGCTCACGCAATCGCGCTACGATCAAGACCTGCTCGAACAAATCCGCATGTTCGGGCTCGAATACATGTTCTTGATCGGCGTGCGCATCTTGTCCGGCACGGTGACGGCGCGGCAGGCAGGGGAAGCCTTCGCGCGGCTAGCCGATGCGGTGATCCGGGCCGTGCACCGCGCGGTCGCCGATAATTTCGTAGCCACTTACGGCGATATGCGCGGCGAGGCAACCGCGGTGCTGGCCATGGGCAAGCTGGGCGGGCGCGAGATGACGGCGAGTTCCGATCTCGACCTGATCCTGATCTACGATTTCGACGCGGATCATCCGGAATCGGACGGCACGCGCACGCTTTATGGTGCGCAATATTTTGCCCGCCTGACCCAGCGGCTGATCAATTCATTGACCGCGCAAACCAATTACGGCGCGCTCTACCAGGTCGACATGCGGCTGCGCCCGTCGGGACGGGCCGGCCCGGTCGCCACCCAGATCGGCAGCTTTACCGGTTACCAGGAGAGCGAGGCCTGGACCTGGGAGCACATGGCGCTCACGCGCGCGCGGGTGGTGTCGGCCTCGCCCGGCTTTGGCGCGCGGGTGGAGGAGGTCATCCGCAATGTTCTGCAACGCCCGCGCGACGCCGAACTGATCGCCGGGGACGTGGTGGAGATGCGCTCGGCAATCGCCAAGGAAAAAGGTGACCGCGAGCGCTGGGACCTTAAATACGCCGCCGGCGGGCTGGTCGATATCGAGTTCATCGCGCAATATTTGCAGCTCGTGCACGCCCATGAGCTGCCCGGCATCCTCGACACCTCGACCGCGCGCGTGCTCGACAAGGCCTGGGCGTTGCACGTCCTGGCGGTCGAGGATGCCGAAGTGCTGCGCCCGGCGGTGCGGCTCTATCAGGATCTGACGCAGATCCTGCGGCTGTGCCTACCGGGCCCATTCGACGCCAAGACCGCGGGCGCCGGCCTGTTGCGGCTGCTCGCACGCGCCGCCGACGTGCCGGATTTTGCCGCGCTCGATGCCACGCTGATCGAGACGCAGGCGAAAGTGCGCGCCAGCTTCGTGCGGATTTTGGGCAAGGCGCCCTAATCTGTCATGCCCGGGCTTTCCCGGCCATGACGACATTGTCACGCCGCCGCTTCCTTCGGCAGCTGGCATTGCGGGCACATCGGCAGGCGCACCACCACCAGCGTGCCTTTGCCGGGCGTGGAGCGGATGCGCATGCGGCCGCCGTGCAATTCGACCAGCGATTTGGCGATGGCCAGACCCAGCCCCGAGCCCTGATGGCTCTTGGTCAACTGGCTTTCGACCTGCTCGAACGGCCGGCCCAGGCGCGCGAGCGCGTCCTTGGCGATGCCGATGCCGGTATCGGCGATCGCCAGCACGACGCAAGCGTCGGCGGCGCGCCCGCGCACGGTGACGCGGCCGCCGGCGGGAGTAAATTTCACCGCGTTGGACAGCAGATTGAGCACGATCTGCTTGAGCGCGCGGCGGTCGGCGCGCAAGCCGAGCTCCGGCGAAATCTTGGTGACCAATTCGAGCTGCTTGTCCTGCGCGCGCGCCGAAACCACGCGCATGGCTTCCGCCAGCAGCGCGTCGAGTTCGAGCTCCTCGATATCGAGCCGGATGCGGCCGGCCTCGATCTTCGCCATGTCGAGAATGTCGTTGATGACGTCGAGCAGATATTGCCCGCTGCTGAAGATGTCGCTGCAATATTCGCGATACTTGTCGGCGCCGAGCGGGCCGAACATGCCGGATTCCATGATCTCGGAAAAGCCGATGATCGCGTTGAGCGGCGTGCGCAGTTCGTGGCTCATATTGGCGAGGAATTTCGATTTGGCCTGGTTGGCTTCCTCGGCGCGGGTTTTTTCGGCGGCGTATTGCTCGGCCAGTTCGCCCAGCCGCTGCTGCGAGGCGCGCACGTCGGCGACCGTCGCCATCAGCCGTTTTTCACTGTCGACCAGTTTTTCCTCGTGCATCTTGAGGGCGGTGATGTCGGTGCCGACCGAGACGTAGCCGCCGTCCTTGGTGCGCCGCTCGCTGATGTGCAGCCAGCGTCCGTCCTCGAGCTGCGCCTCGAAGGTGCGCGCGCCCGGAATGTTCGGGCCGCCGGTGATGATCTTGCTGCGCACCACCGGCTGGCGGCCGGCGGCGACCACCGATTCATACGACGCGCCGACGGTGATGGCCTCGTCGGGCAGGTTGTGCAGCTCCTGAAAGTTCGAATTGCACAGGACCAGCCGGTTGTCGGCGTCCCACACCACGAAGGCTTCCGGAATGGTCTCGATGGCGTCGCGCAGGCGCATATCGGCGGCGACCGTCTTTTCGACCAGATGCTTTTGCTCGGTGACGTCGACCGCGATGCCGATCAGGTGCAGGCCCGGCTCGCCGGGCTGGCGCACCAGCTCGCAGCGCGCGCGCAGCCAGATCCAGTGGCCGTCGGCGTGACGCATGCGGAAGGCATGATCGATGGTGCTGGCGGAGGCTTCGGCGATCTCCGCCGCCAGATCGTAAAGCCGCAGGTCGTCGGGGTGGGTGAGCGCGCTGACGTCGCCGAACGTCAGCAGGTCGTCCTTGGCCTGCAAGCCGAGGATGTCGAACATCGATTGCGACCAGAAGATGCGGCCGCGCGCCAGGTCCCAATCCCACAAGCCGCAGCGGCCGCGGTTGAGCGCGGTGTCGATGCGGCTGCGCACGGTTTCGTAGATCAGGTCGGCTTCGCGCGCCCGCGTCGCCTGCCAGTGGAAGGCAAAGCCGAGGATGAGCACCACGAAACCGGTGGTGGCCGACAGCGTGATGGTGAGGGTGGTGAGCGAGCGCCGGGATGCCAGCGCCGCATCGCGCGACTGCACCGCCGCGAGTTGCCCGAACGGGGCGTTCAGCATCCGCACGGTTGCCAGCGCGCGGCTGTCGTCGGGCAGGGTGATGTCCATGACACCGGCCCCGGCGCCGAAGGTGGTGAGCGCTTGCGTCGGCCCGAGCAGATCGATCAGGCGGCGGCCGATGGTGGCGTCGGCGGCCGGCGTGGCGGCCGCCACCACGCCGTCGGCATTGGTCAGGAGGAAGCGCCGCCCGGCGCCGGTGGCCCACGGCGGCAGCGCGCGCGCCAGCGTTTCCTGTGGGAGCGCCAGCGGGTCGGTCGGCTGCTTGAGCGGTTGTTGCAGGCGCTCGGCGGCGATATCGGCGGCGGCGTTAAGCGCGACCGCCATGTCGTTGACGGCTTGCCGGCGCAGGTCGAGCACCTGCACCACGGCGCCGGCGCAAATGGTGGCGAGGAACGCGATGATGAGCACCGGAACGGCGCGGCGCAACAAGGGCTCAGCGGTCAACAGGCGTCGATACGCCGGCTTGGCGATCGATTGCGCGAGACCTTGGATGGAATCTGAGCGTGCAGACGCACTCGCCATACCGGCGCGCGCCATGACGGCCTCCGTTCGGAATTTCCCCTACCACCCTGATCGGAAGGATGTGCCGCATCGCTTTCCGAATCAGTTCGATTGGAATCGATGAGCGGTGATTTGTCGAGAGTCCCAGAGTCAATTATTTAAAAATCGTTACCCACAAACATTATTGAGCCGACCATGAGCGGCAGCCGCGGCGGGAGGCCGAAATACCCCGTAACCGCCGTATATTAAGGCGCGGCGAGCGCGCGTTCGACAATATCGGACAGGTCGCGCGAGAGGCCGGATGCGGCCTTGATGCGCGAAAGCGCGGCCTGCGCCTTGGCGCGGCGGCCGGTTTCCAGCATGCGCCAGGTGCGGAACGAGGTGGCGAGCCGCGCCGCCAGTTGCGGGTTTTTCGGATCGAGCGCCAGCACATTGTCGGCGACGAAGTCATAGCCGGCGCCGTCGGCGCGGTTGAACTGGGTGGCGTTTCCTTGCGCGAAGGCGCCGATCAGTGCGCGCACGCGGTTGGGATTGGCGAACGAAAAAGCGCGATGGGCGGTGAGGGCGCGGACATTGTCCAGCGTGTCCGGCTGCGGGATCATGGCCTGCAGCGAGAACCATTTGTCGATCACCAGCGCATCGGCGGCGTAGCGGGCGTAGAAATCGGCGAGCGCGCGCTCGCGTTCCGGCACGGCGTGCTGCGAAAGCGTCGCCAGCGCCGCCATGCGGTCGGTCATATTGTCGGCGGTCTCGTATTGTTTGGCGGCGCGCGCAATGGCTTCAGGCGCCGCCGCCGCCGCCAGCAGAGTCGAGCGCGACGTTGCGCAGCGAGCGGCGGCCGGCGCTCGCCGCGTCGGGCGCGTAGGGGCCGGGGACGGTCATGCGCTCGTAAGTCTTGATGAGCGGCGGTCGCGAGCCGTCTCCGACGCTGGCGCGCAGTGCGCGCGCGCGCGTTGAAGATGGCATCGGGATCGATGTCGCGGCCGATCTCGCGCGCGATGTCGCCTTCGCCCGGCGGCGCCAGGGCGAGCGCGATGAAGGCCGGCTCAAGCGCGGCGTCGTCGAGAATGGCGGCCAGCGCCGCGATCAATTGATCGTCGCTGCGCGGCGACTTTCCGGCGCGCAGCGCGGCCACATTGTCGATCAAGCAGCCGCATCGAGATGGTCTGCAGCGCCTGCCAGCGGTTGAACGCGTCGCCGTCGTGCGCGGCGAGGAAGGCGAGATCGCCGCCGTCGAGGTCGCTTTCGAGCTTGATCGGCGCGGAGAAGCCGCGATTGATCGACAGCACCGGGCTTGTCGCCGATGCCGGTGAATTCGATAACTGCGCGCCGGCTCGCTCAACACCAGCACGCCGCGCTCGATGCGCTCGCCATTCGCCAGTGCCAGCGGCAAATCGCGGCCATCCTTGCCGACCAGGCCGAGCGACAGCGGGATCACCATCGGCTCTTTCGAGGGCTGGCCGGGCGTGGGCGGCAAGCTTTGCGCGCAGTTCGAGCGTGTAAGTCTTGCGGGCGGCATCGAAGCGGCCGGTCACCGTCACCTCCGGCGTGCCGGCCTGGCTGTACCAGCGCATGAACTGCGTCAGGTCGCGTCCCGACGCGTCGGCAAAGCACTGGATGAATTGCTCGACGGTGGCGGCCTGGCCGTCGTGGCGCGCGAAATAGAGATCCATGCCGGCGCGGAATTTTTCCTTGCCGATCAGGGTCTGCACCATGCGCACCACTTCGGAGCCCTTTTCGTACACGGTGCTGGTGTAGAAGTTGTTGATTTCCTTATAGGTTTCCGGCCGGACCGGATGCGCCAGCGGGCCGGCATCCTCGACGAATTGCGCCAGACGCAGGCCGCGCACATCGGAAATGCGTTTCACCGCCCGCGAGCGCATGTCGGAGGAGAATTCCTGGTCGCGGAAAACCGTCAGGCCTTCCTTCAGGCAGAGCTGAAACCAGTCGCGGCAGGTGATGCGGTTGCCGGTCCAGTTGTGGAAATATTCGTGCGCGATCACCGCCTCGATGCCGGCGAAATCGGCATCGGTCGCGGTATCGGCGCTGGCGAGAACATATTTGTCGTTGAAGACGTTGAGGCCCTTGTTCTCCATGGCGCCCATGTTGAAGTCGGAGACGGCGACGATCATGAAAATATCGAGATCGTATTCGCGGCCGAACGCCTGCTCGTCCCAGCGCATGGCGCGCTTGAGCGAATCCATGGCGTAGCCGCAGCGCTCCTGCTTGCCGGGCTCGACATAGATGCGCAGCGTGACGTTGCGCCCCGACATGGTGACGGAAGCGATCCTCGACGTGGGCGAGATTGCCGCCGACCAGCGCGAACAGATAGGACGGCTTCGGGTGCGGGTCGTGCCAGACCGCGAAATGCCGGCCGCCCGGTAGCTCGCCGCTATCGACGAGATTGCCGTTCGACAGCAGCACCGGCGCTTGCGCTTTGTCGGCCTCGATGCGCGTGGTGTAGACCGCCATCACGTCGGGACGGTCGGGGAAATAGGTGATGCGGCGGAAGCCTTCCGCTTCGCATTGCGTGCAATAGGTGCCGCTCGAGCGGTACAGCCCGGAGAGCTGGGTATTGGCGGTCGGATCGACCAGCGTCTCGATCTCCAGCGTAAACGGCCGGTTCGGCACCTGCGGGATGGTCAGGCTGTCGGGCGTCGCCACATAGCTTTCCGCCGGCAGCGCGATGCCATCGAGCTTGAGCGAGGTGAGCGACAGCCCATCGCCGTCGAGCAGCAATGGCGCGGCCGCGGCCTCCGGGTTGGGCTTGAGCGCGAGCGTGGCGCGGACTTTCGTCTGCGTCGGATGCAGCGAAAAGTCCAATGCGACGGTCTCCACCAGCCAGTCGGGCGGGCGGTAATCCTTCAGGCGGATGGGCTGGGCGGTATCGGTGCGCATTTTTAATGGTTCCAGAATTGGGCTTTGATCTAGGATGTCTGCCGCAGAATTGGAAGGAAGAATGATGGCGAGCATGCACGCCATGGTAATGGACACGCCGCGCACGCCGCTGGTGATGCGCGAGCGGCCGCTGCCGCAGGCCGGCGCCGGCGAAATCCTGGTGGCGGTTGCGGCCTGCGGGGTCTGCCGCACCGATCTGCACGTGGTCGATGGCGAACTGGAACACCCCAAGCTGCCGATCGTGCCGGGCCACGAAATCGTCGGCCGCGTTGCGGCAATCGGGCCGGGCGTGAGCGGATTTGCCATCGGCGAGCGCGTCGGCGTGCCCTGGCTGGGCGCAACTTGCGGTGTTTGCCCTTATTGCCGCAGCGGCGCCGAGAACCTGTGCGATGCGCCGGTGTTCACCGGCTATACCCGCGACGGCGGCTACGCCACCCACGCGGTCGCCGACGCGCGCTATTGCTTTCCGTTGGGCGAAACAGGGACGACGCCGAAATCGCGCCCTGGCTGTGCGCCGGGCTGATCGGCTGGCGCAGCTATCGCATGGCCGGCGACGGCAAGACGCTCGGCCTTTACGGCTTTGGCGCCGCTGCCCATATCCTGGCGCAGGTCGCGATCTGGCAGGGGCGGCGCGTGTTCGCCTTCACGCGCAAGGGCGACGGCGCGGCGCAGGACTTCGCGCGCTCGCTCGGCGCCGTGTGGGCCGGCGGCTCGGACGAGGTGCCGCCGGAACCGCTCGACGCCGCCATCATCTTCGCACCGGTCGGCGCGCTGGTGCCGGCGGCGCTCAAAGCGGTGCGCAAGGGCGGGCGCGTGGTCTGCGGCGGCATCCACATGTCGGACATTCCGAGCTTTCCGTATGCGCTGCTGTGGGAGGAGCGGCATGTGATGTCGGTGGCGAATCTCACCCGCGCCGACGCGCATGAATTCTTGAAGATCGCGCCGCAGGCGGGCGTGACCTGCGAGGTCACGCGCTATCCGCTGGCGCGCGCCAATGAAGCGCTTGTCCGATCTGCGCGACGGCCGCTTGCAGGGCGCGGCGGTGCTCATTCCCTGATGGCTCTAGCGCATCGGCTCGGCGTGGCCGATCACGCGTTTGATCGAGGGCGAGCGCTGCTTCAAGGCGCGCTCGACCGCGTCGACCTTTTCGTGCACGTCCTGCACGCTCAGCGACGGATCGACGCGGCAGTGGAAATTGACGATCTCGCCCTCGTCGGTCTCGCGCACGCGCACGTCATGCACGTCGCGCAGGGTGCGGCCATCGGCGGCGAGTTCGGCCAGCGCAATCTCGACCGCCTGCACGCGCTCGGGCGGCGCTTCGCGGCCGGCAGCGTCGGTGCGGCTGCAGCGGCTCGATATGGGTATCGATCTCCACGCTCGGCGCCGAGCTCGGCGGCGATCGCGCTTTCCAGTCCGTCCGCCAGGGCGTGCGCCTCGCGCAGCGAGAGCTTGCCGTCCACTTCCAGATCGAGCGAGATCGCCAGCCGGTCGCTTCGAGGTCGTGCACCGTCACGTGATGCACGGCGAGCGCGCGGTTGCGCGCGATCACCATGACGCGGTCGACCACGGTTTCGTCGTCGAGCGCCACCGGGTCGGTAATGACGGTCGCCTCGGCACCCGGCATCTGCTGGCGGATCGCGGCGGCGACCGCGTCCTTGAGCGCGCTCACGCGGTCGAGCGGCATGGTGCGGCTCACCGCGACGGCGAGATCGATGAATGTCTTCTCGCCCACGGCGCGCGCGCGCACCTGCTCGACGCGCACCACGCCCGGCACCCGCGCGGCGAGCGCCGTGATCCGCGCGGCGGCGCCGACCGGCGCGGTGTCGGTGAGCGTGTCGATGGTGCGGCGGCCGAGCCGCCAGCCGGCGATGCAGATCAGGATCGCGACCGCCAGCGCGGCCGCCGAATCCGCCCACCACAGGCCGAACCGCACGCCGCCGAGGCCGATCAGCACCGCCAGCGAGGCCCACAGATCGGACGAAAAATGCAGCGCGTCGGCTTCCAGCGCCTGGCTCTGCGTCTGCTTGGCGGTACGCGAGAGCGCGCGCGAGCGGAAGAAATCGACGGCAATCGATATCGCGATCACGCCGAAGGCCCAGGCGTTCGCGTTCACCGCGTGCTCTTCATGCTCGATCAGGCGTTTGGCCGCTTCCCAGATCACCACGCCGGAGAGCAGGAACAGCAGCGCGGTTTCCGCCAGCGCCGAGACGCTCTCGATCTTGCCGTGACCGTAATGGTGTTCCTCGTCCGCCGGCTTGCCGGAAACGCGCACGGCGATATAGGTCATCACCGTGGCGCCGAGATCGATCAGCGAATGGCCGGCCTCCGACAGGATCGCCAGCGAGCCGGTGGCAATGCCGACCAGCGCCCTTGGCGACCGTCAGCGCGGCCGACGCGGCGATCGAGGTGAGTGCGACCTGTTCTTTTTCCTGCTGCATGCGGCGCCTATGGTCCGATCCTACCGCGCGATCGGCTTGCTCCACCAGCCGAGCCCGATAACGCCGATCCGGATCATTCCGCCTCTTTCCCTTGCCTGGTGGGGCCGGAGAATGCGGGGCCGGCCGCCGCTGCGCAATGGTCTTGCCCTCAGGCGATATCTGCGCCATTTCATGCGCATGAGCGAAGCCGTAACCGTTGCCCGGGTGGCACCGTCGCGCCGCTTTTGCGTGGCGCCGATGATGGAATGGACCGACCGGCATTGCCGGTTCTTCCATCGCCTGCTCACGCGCCGGGCGCTGCTCTATACCGAAATGCTCACCACCGGCGCCGTGTTGCGCGGCGACCGCGCCCGGCTGCTCGGCTTCGATCCGTTCGAGCATCCGGTGGCGCTCCAACTCGGCGGCAGCGAAGCCAAAGCGCTCGCTCAGTCGGCGCGCATCGGCGAAGAGTTCGGCTACGACGAGATCAATCTCAATGTCGGCTGTCCATCCGACCGGGTGCAGGAGGGGCGCTTCGGGGCATGTTTGATGGCCGAGCCGGCGCTGGTCGCCGAATGCGTCGCCGCCATGAAGGCGGCGGTCAAAGATTCCGGTAACGGTGAAGTGCCGCATCGGCGTCGACGAGCAGGATCCCGATCAGGCACTGTTCGCGTTCGCCGCGGCGGTCAAGGCGGCCGGCGCCGATGCGCTGATCGTGCACGCGCGCAAGGCCTGGCTGCAAGGCTTGTCGCCGCGCGAAAACCGCGACGGTGCCGCCGCTCGATTATTCAGTCGTGCACCGGCTTAAACGCGCCCACCCCGATCTCGAAATCGTGCTCAACGGCGGCATCGCCAGCCTCGCGCAGGCGCAAGCGCAACTGGCCCACGTGGACGGCGTGATGATGGGCCGGGCCGCCTATCAGGAGCCGTGGCGGCTGTTGGAGGTCGATCCTGTGCTTTATGGCGAACCGGCGCCGTTTGCGTCGCCGAAAGCTGCGGCGCTGGCGCTGGTCCCCTATATCGAGCGTGAACTGCGCCAGGGCGTGCGGCTCTCCGCCATCACCCGCCACGTCCTCGGCCTGTTCCGGGGCGTTCCGGGCGCGCGCGCCTTCCGCCGGCATCTGGCGACCGAGGCGGTCAAGCCTGGGGCTGGCGCGTCCGTCATGGCTGATGCGCTGGCGCAGGTGCTGGACATGGGCCACGATTTGTCGAACATCGCCGCCTAGCCTTTTTCCGGGCTGCCGCGTCATCCAAGGAATTCAGGGTGCTGGGATATCCGATCGGTGAGATCGCGCTGCTCGCGCTTTGGATTGCGGGCGCCGGCATTCTGGTCGGCATCCTTGCCGGCCTGTTCGGCATCGGCGGCGGCGCCGTCATCATTCCGGTGCTGTACGAAGTGTTCCGCGCGCTCGATGTGTCGGAGGACGTCCGCATGCAGATGTGCATCGGAACCTCGCTCGCCATCATCGTGCCGACGACGGTGCGCTCGTATATCGCGCATAAGAAGAAAGGGGCGGTGATCCCGCATGTCGTGCGGCTGTGGGCGCTGCCGGCGATCGCAGGCGTAGCGATCGGCTCGGTAACGGCATCCTTCGCGCCGGCGCCGGTATTCAAAATCGCCTTCGTGATCTTTGCGAGCTTTATCGCCGTGCGGATGCTGTTCGGTACCGACCGCTGGAACCTCGGCAGTGAATTGCCCGGCCGCGCCGCATTGGCGGTCTACGGCTTGATCACCGGGCTGTTTTCATCGCTGGTGGGCGTGAGCGGCGGTGCGCTGTCGAACGCGGTGCTCACGCTTTACGGCCAGCCGATGCAGCGCGCGGTGGCGACCTCGGCTGGCATCGGCGTGCCGATCACGATCGCCGGCACCTTCGGCTACATTCTGGCCGGCTGGCCGCATATGGCGCAATTGCCGCCGCTGTCGGTCGGCTTCGTATCGGTGATCGGTGTGGCGCTGATGGCGCCGGTGTCGAGCTTTACGGCGAGCTACGGCGTACGGCTGGCGCACTGGATGTCGCGGCGCAAGCTGGAAATCGGCTTCGGCTGCTTCCTGGTGCTGGTGGCGCTGCGGTTTCTTTACAGCCTGTTCTAGCGGCCGGCGCTTATGGGATTCCCCGCATGCTCAGCCGGTTGCCGCGCACCTCCCAGCTTTCCAGCCGGTTGAGGAAGGTCATGCCGAGCAGACTATTCTTGAGCTGACCCGGCTGCGCCACCAGCGCCGGCACCGAGCGTTCGATCAGTCCGCCGACCGCAACGCGGTCGAGCGTCACCGGTGCGGCACGGGTGCGGCCGTTGGCGGTGTCCACATTGACGGTATAGTCGAGCACTTCGAGCGGCAGGCCGGCGGCCTTGGCGGCTTCCTGCGTGAGCACCACCGAGCTGGCGCCGGTGTCGAGCACCATCGGCACGCGGGCGCCGTTGATGTGCGCACGGACCGCGAAATCGCCGCCGTATCCGCGCACGACTTCGACGCGGCGGCCATGGCCGGCAACGTGGCCCGGCATCAATTCCGCGATCACGCGGTCGCCGACATCGCGCAACTCGAAACGGTAGCTGTAGCCGACCACCAGCAGCAGGCCGAGTACCGTCCAGAACAGCATGATCTCCAGCGCCTGCGACAGCCGCTCGCGGAACAGGGTCAGCACCAGGCCGCCGACAAAAATCAACAGCACGAGCTTGAGCGCAAGCGATCCCATGTCGTGGCGCAGCAGATTGGCGATGGCATCCTGGTCGTTACTGGCGATCAGCGCCGCCAGCGACAGCGCCACGCCAAGAACCAATGACCAGGTCAGACGGCGGCTCACGGCGTCATCCTGTCGCGCTGGAGGGTTCGGCGCGCCGGCTGGCGGCCAGGCGCCACGGCAGCTCGCCCATCACGCGGTCGCGCTCGGAGGCGCCCATGGTGGTCCAGCGCGCGATCTCATCGATCGTGCGGCCGCAGCCCAGGCACTGTCCGGAACGGGCGTCGAGCGTGCAGACCTTGACGCAGGGGCTTTCGATCATCGTCGGTCTCGGGGGCAAATCGGCTGCGAACATAAGCGCGGCAAGCAGGAACGCAATCGTGAGGATTGTCGCAAGGGGTTTCACTCACGTCCCGGCCCGGAACAGCGAGCGGCGGCTGAGCCGGCGTTTTTCCTCCAGGCTGAGGATCGGCTCGCCCGGCGCCGGCGCGAGCGGCGGCGCATGATCCATCATCGAGCGCACCGGTGCCATCGCCGCGACCACCCGTTCGGGCGGGAAGGTGACTACCACCTCGGTGCCGATCCGCAGCTTGGATTTGAGCACGAACGAACCGCCGTGCAGATCGACCAGGCTCTTGGCAATCGGCAGGCCGAGGCCGGCGCCCTGTTCGGCGGATTTGATCGAATTGGAGCCTTGGCCGAAGGAGGCCAGCACGATCGGAATTTCCTCCTCGGGGATGCCCGGCCCGGTGTCCTTGACGCTCATGTATTGGCCGCCCGAGGCGGTCCAGCCGACTTTCAGCCAGATCTCACCGCCCTGTGGCGTGAACTTGATCGCATTGGACAACAGGTTGAGACAGATCTGACGCACCGCGCGCTCATCCGCCCACAGCCGCGGCAGGTCGCTTTCGAACATCTCGTGAATGATGATGCCGCGGTTGGTCGCGCGCAGCTTCAGCAGGTGGTGACAATCCTCGACGATGCCGGCCAGGGAGATGGATTCCTCATTGAGCTCGTAGCGGCCGGCTTCGATGCGCGACAGGTCGAGAATCTCGTTGATCAGCCCGAGCAGGTGCACGCCGGAATTATGGATATCGGCGGAATATTCCTTGTAGGCCGGCACCGCATGCTCGCCGAACACTTCGCTCTTCATCACTTCGGAAAAGCCGAGGATGGCGTTGAGGGGCGTGCGCAATTCGTGGCTCATCTGCGCGAGGAAGCGCGACTTGGAGATATTGGCGGCTTCCGCGCGCCGCCGCGCCTCATCGGAGACCGATTTCGCCTGCTCCAGTTCGCCGATCAGCAAATCTTTTTCCGCGCGCGCTTCCAGCGTCGCCAGCGTGGTCGAATAGAGCCGATAGGCGAGCACGGCAAAATAGCCTTGCGCGGTTATGGCCATGATCGCCAGGACGAAGTCGCGCAGCGTGCCGCGCAGCATGAAGTCGAATGCGATTGCGGCGGTGACCGGAAAGGTGGCGGCGAAGGCCGCTATCGGCAGGCTCGAGGCCAGCATGCTGTAGACCGCAACCACCAGCAGCATGACGAACAGAATGAAGGTGCCCGAACTTTCGTCGATGCCGGCCGGACGGATCAGAATGAACATCCAGGCCAGGCCGTAAAACAGGTCGAGAATGATGAAACGCAACCGCCAGGAGCGCGCCGAAACCTCGGCCATCGGCAATTCGAGGAATTGCCGGCATTTGGTGACCATAACGGCGTGGATAACCAGCACCGATGCGGTCCAGGCGCCGGCGATGACCGCGCTGCTCCACAGGCTTGACAGGAAGCCGACGGTGGCCAGCAGCAGCAGGATCACCAGCGAAGCCGAGAGCCGGTTCTGCGCGTATTGCCGCAGTAGCTCGTAATCGAAGGCGGGGCGGGTACCGCTCGACGAGGTCAGCCGGTCGCGCGCCTCGCGCACATGTTGCGCGGCAAGGCGGCGCTTCACCGGGGAGGTTTGCGGTGGCAGCGCGGAGAGATCGGGTTGTTCGCCTGGAATTGGCATGAATTAACGCTTGAACACACGTGGCCTGGTCCCAACCTCGCCCAAAATCCTTAAGACCAAGCTTAAGACCGGCCTAAAGACACTGGTTAACAATTGTTACCGGCCCGTTTGACAGGGCTTTTTGCGCATGATCGGCTGACGCTGAGGGGAATAAGGGACCGGAGTTAAGGAAATGAAGCTCTATGACAGCAGGCAGGCGCCGAACCCCCGGCGTGCGCGCATATTCCTCGCCGAAAAGGGCATTTCGCTGCCGACCGAGCAGGTCGACATCATGGCCAAGCAGCACAAGACCCCGGAATATGCCGCCATCAACCCCCTACAGCGGATGCCGGCGCTGGTGCTCGACGACGGCACGGTCATCACCGAGTCGATTGCCATCTGCCGCTATTTCGAGGTGCTGCAGCCGGAACCGCCACTCTTCGGCGTGGGCGCCAAAGAAATCGCGCTGGTGGAAATGTGGAACCGGCGCTGCGAGATCAATTTCTTCTCGAACGTGGCGGCGGTATTCCGCCATCTGCATCCGGCAATGAAAGAATTGGAAGTGCCGCAGGTGCCGGCCTACGCCGAGGCCATGCGGCCGCGCGCCATCTGGTTTCTCGAACTGCTGGATAAAGAATTGGCCAAGCGTGAGTTCATCGCCAGCGAGCGCTACTCGGTCGCCGACATTACCACACTCGTCGCCGTCGACTTCATGAAGCCGGCGCGGCTTACCATGCCTGAGGGGGTCAGTAACGTGAAACGCTGGCACGCCACGGTGGCGGCGCGCCCGAGCGCGAAAGCGTGATCATAGCATGCGGCTAACGATCGCCGGCTCCGGCGACGCCTTCGGCTCGGGCGGACGCCTCAATACATGCTTCTGGCTGGAAACCGCCAAGGGCACGCTCTTGATCGATTGCGGCGCCTCCGCCCTGCCGGCGCTGAAAGCGCGCGCGCTCGAGCCGAACCGTATCGATGCGATCATCCTGTCGCACCTGCACGGCGATCATTTCGGCGGACTGCCATTCCTGCTGCTCGATGGACAATTTCTGGCGCGCCGGCGAGAGGCCGCTGCTGATCGCGGGTCCGCCCGGCACGCGCGCGCGGCTCGACGCGGCGCTTGAAGTATTGTTCCCGAAGTCCACTGGGTCAAAATGGCGTTTCACCTGGCACGTGGTTGAAGTCACGCCTGGCGTTCAAGCCGACATGCTCGGCCATTCGCTGCTGACCGCCGAGGTGATTCATCAATCCGGCGCGCCGTCGACCGCGCTTCGATTATCGGACGGTGAGAAAGTGTTCGCCTATTCGGGCGACACCGAATGGACCGACGCTCTGCTGCCGATCGCGGCAGGCGCCGATCTATTCGTTTGCGAGTGCTATGCCTATGCCGGCAAAATGACCGGGCACACGAGTTGGGAAATCCTCAAATCCAAGCTTCCCGATTTGCGCGCGCAGCGGATCATGGTGACGCACATGAACCCCAGCGTGCTGGCGCGGCTGGACGAGATCAGAGCCGCCGGCGTGCTGGTCGCCGACGACGGATTGTCGATCGAATTTTAGTCCTAGCGGTCGAGCAGCGCGATCAGACCGGAACTGTCCCAGCGCCTGCCGCCCATCTTCTGCACCTGCGAATAGAATTGATCGACCAGCGCGGTGACCGGCAGATGCGCGCCGTTGTTGCGCGCTTCGCCGAGGCAGATCGCAAGATCCTTGCGCATCCAATCGATCGCGAATCCGAAATCGAATTTGCCCGCCGCCATGGTCTTGTAGCGGTTTTCCATCTGCCAGGACTGCGCGGCGCCCTTGGAGATGGTGGCGATCAGCTTCTCGATATCGAGGCCGGATTTCTTGGCGAAGTGGATGCCTTCGGCCAGGCCCTGCACCAGTCCGGCGATGCAAATCTGGTTGACCATCTTGGCAAGCTGACCGGAGCCGGGGCCGCCCAGCAGGTTGCAAGCGCGGGCATACGCCGCGATCACCTTTTCGGCGCGGGCAAAGGGCTCAGGCTCGCCGCCGCACATCACCGTAAGCACGCCGTTCTCGGCGCCGGCCTGGCCGCCCGACACCGGCGCGTCGATGCAGTCGAAGCCGGCCTTCTTTCCCGCCGCGTGAAGTTCGCGCGCGATTTCGGCCGACGCCGTGGTGTGGTCGACGAACACCTTGCCCTTACCCATGCCGGCAAAGGCGCCGTTGGTCCCGAGCGTGACCTCGCGCAGGTCGTTGTCGTTGCCCACGCAGCACATCACGAAATCCTGGCCATCGGCGGCCGCCTTCGGGGTGGCGGCGGACTTGCCGCCATATTGCTTGACCCATTGTTCGGCCTTGGCGGCGGTGCGGTTATAGACCGTCACCTCGTGCCCGCCTTTGTTCTTGAGATGCCCGGCCATGGGGTAGCCCATGACGCCCAAACCCAGAAACGCCACCTTCGCCATCGTCGTCCTCCTTCAAGAAACTCGATCCATGCCTTGGCCGGCCCGCGCCGATGCCTGTCTCCCAATAGGTCATTTCAGGGGCGGCTGCGTCAACCTCTCTTCAGCGCGCGCCCCGCATTGACCGCCGGACTCTTGCGTTTATGGTGTCGGCGCGAACGGGCAGGCGGGTGCAAGGGGAATGACGATCATGGCGGTGGGCAAGGAGCAGGTTCTTAGCGCATTGGCGAAAGTGCCGTCGCCCGGCGGCACGGCGCTTACCGAAGCGCGCGTGCTGTCCGACGTCGTCGTCAGCGACGGCAAGGTGTTCTTCTCCATCACCGTCGACGCCGCGGCGGTGAAGGCCTGGGAGCCGGTGCGCAAGCGTGCCGAAGACGCCGTGCGAGCCATTCCCGGTGTGCGGTCCGCGCTGGTGGCCTTGACCGCCGAGCGCAGTCCCGGCGCCGCCGCGCGCGGGCCGAACCCGGCACACGTCGCCCAGCAGCCACAGCGCGCCGCTCATCCCGCCGACAAGGCGCAACCGGGCATCCCGGGCGTCGACGCGGTGATCGCGGTCGCCTCCGGCAAGGGCGGCGTCGGCAAATCCACCACCGCAGTCAACATTGCGCTCGGCTTGCGCGATCTCGGCCTGAAGGTCGGCATGCTCGATGCGGATATTTATGGGCCCTCGCTGCCCAAGCTGCTCGCCATCAATGAAAAGCCGCAGACCGTCGGCGGCACCAAGCTCAAGCCGATCGATCGCTACGGTCTCGCGGTCATGTCAATCGGCTTCCTGATCGACGAAGAGACGCCAATGATCTGGCGCGGGCCGATGGTGATGTCGGCGATCACGCAGATGCTGCACGAAGTGGAGTGGGGCAAGCTCGATGTCATGGTGGTCGACATGCCGCCCGGCACCGGCGATGCGCAACTTACCATGGCGCAGCAGGTGCCGCTGAAAGGCGCGGTCATCGTCTCGACGCCGCAGGACCTCGCGCTGATCGACGCGCGGCGCGGCGTCGCCATGTTCAAACGCGTCAATGTGCCGGTGCTCGGCATCGTCGAGAACATGAGCTACTTCCTGTGCCCGAATTGCGGCACGCGCTCGGATATTTTCGGTTATGGCGGCGCGCGCAAGGAAGCCGAGCGGCAGGGCGTGCCGTTCCTCGGCGAGGTGCCGCTGCACATGACCATCCGCGAGAAATCGGATTCCGGCCTGCCGGTGGTCGCCACTGAGCCGGACGGGGCGCACGCGAAAATCTATCGCGAGATCGCCGCCAGGGTGCTCGAACAGATCAAGGGCGGCACCGCCGCCAGGCGCACGGCGCCGAAGATCGTGATCGAGGCCTAATCAACGTCGCTCGCGTGCGCTGACAGGCTCGGGTGAGCCGGCTGCCCCGATATTTCGCAGTCGGCTGCTACGCTGCTAATTGGGCGTCCGGCGGCTTGCACTCGAACGACCGGAGCCGCATTCTATTGCCGAGCGAGGCCGCCTCCGGAGGCTCTGTAGCCGATATTTCCAGCATCGCGCCCACTTTCAACTTTGGTCGAAGCAGGGCAGACTGGATTTAGCGGGCAGGCTCCGTCATGGTTGCAGCCACGCCCCATTTACGGAGTAGCTGGGTAGGCGCAAGTGACGGGGGCCCCGGCGATCAATAACCAGAGGGAGGATATGGGATGAAACGTCGTCAATTTATCAAGGCCGCAGGCGTGGGCTTGGCCGCGACCGCGGTTGCATCCCCGGCGATCGCGCAATCGATGCCGGAACTCAAATGGCGCTTGGCGGCGAGCTGGCCGAAATCACTCGACACGCTCTACGGCTCTTGCGAAGTGATTTCGAAATACGTTGCCGAGATGACCGACAACAAATTCCAGATCCAGTCTTTCGCCGGTGGCGAGATCGTGCCGGGTCTGCAGGTGCTCGACGCCACGCAAAATGGCACGGTGGAGATGTGCCACACGGCCGCCTATTACTTCTGGGGTAAGGATCCGACCTGGGCGCTGTTCTGCGCGTTTCCGTTCGGGATGAACGCCCGACAGCAAAATGCCTGGTTCTACCAAGGCGACGGCCAGAAGCTGATCGACGAGTTCAGCCACTCAAAATTTGGGGTGCATTGCCTAGTCGCCGGCAATACCGGCTGTCAGATGGGCGGCTGGTTCCGGAAAGAGATCAAGACGGTCGCTGATCTCAAAGGCCTCAAATTCCGCATCGGCGGATACGGCGGCAGGACCATCGCCAAGCTTGGCGGCGTACCAACGTCGATTGCCGGCGGCGACATCTATCCGTCGTTGGAGAAGGGCACCATCGACGCCGCCGAGTGGGTCGGCCCCTATGACGACGAGAAGCTCGGCTTCTACAAGGTTGCCAAGTACTATTACTATCCCGGCTGGTGGGAAGGCGGCACCACCGAGCACGCGATGGTCAATCTGGCGAAATGGGAAGCGCTGCCGAAGAACTACAAGGCCATCCTTGAAGCGGCCTGCGCCTATGCCAACGATGACCAGATGGCAAAATACGACGCGCGCAATCCAGCAGCCCTCAAGCGGCTGGTCGCGGGCGGCGCGCAGCTGCGGCCGTTCAGCCAGGCGATCTTAGAGGCCTGTTTGAAGGCTTCGAAAGAGGTGCAAGACGAGGATGCTGCCAAGAATGCGAGCTACAAAAAGGTGATCGAATCGATCCGCAGCTTCCGCAACGACGAATATCTGTGGTGGCAGGTCGCCGAATACACCTATGACAGCTTCATGATTCGCTCGCGCACGCACCTTTAGGATCGCGGCCGGATTGCAGCAAAGTGGCCCCGGAGCCGTCGGCTCCGGGGCTCTTTTTTGGTCACGTGGCGGCGCCAAGACTGGCCCCAGGACTACTGAATTTTTGGCGGCGCGTTGAAGTCGATCGGCGGCGGTATGCCGATCTGTGGGACTTCGATCTTCACCTTATTGGGATCGATCCCCGTTCCAACGCCCTTGTAGTGCATGACCATGGCCGGGAAGAAAATCACCAGCAGCACCATGATGACCTGGATCACCACGAACGGCATGGCGCCCCAATAGATTTGTCCGGTGGTGACCCCCTCCATGGGCTTGCCGGTGACCCGGTCAGTGTAAGTCTCGCGCGGTGCCACCGAGCGCAGGTAAAATAGCGCGAAGCCGAACGGTGGATGCATGAACGAAGCCTGCATGTTCACGCCGAGAATGACGCCGAACCAGATCAGATCGATGCCGAGATGTTCAGCCGCCGGCCCGAGCAAAGGAATCACGATGAAAGCGAGTTCGAAGAAGTCGAGGAAGAAGGCGAGCACGAAGACGAAAAGATTGACGAACACCAGGAAACCGACCTGCCCACCCGGGAGCGACACCAGCATGTTCTCAACCCAGATATGCCCGCTCACGCCGTAGAAGGTGAGCGAGAACACACGCGCCCCGATCAGGATGAAGAGCACGAAGGCGGACAATTTGGCCGTGGCTTCGACCGCTTGGCGAACGAGGTCCCAGGTTAGTCGGTGCTTGAAGGCACCCAGGATCAACGCGCCGCTGGCGCCCATGGCACCGCCTTCGGTCGGAGTGGCGACGCCGATGAAGATCGTGCCGAGCACGAGGAAGATCAAGAACAGCGGGGGCACCATTACGAAGGTGGTCTGCTGCGCCATGTCGGACAGGAAGCGGAAACCTGTGAAACGGGCGATGACCCAATTCACTACCGCTACGCCGAAAGCGAATAGGATCCCAAAAAACAGGCTGAGTACCACGTAATCGGCGCCGTGCGACTCTGCATTGCGCATGACAAGCCATGCGAAAACCGCACTCGCAAGCGTCAACAGACCGAGCGATATCAGGCCGCGGCTGCCGTCGGGCTCGCGGAAGCCGATGGCTTCAACCGGAAGGCCGGGCGTCGCCTTCGGGAATAGCATGGTGACCAGGAACACGTAGCCAGCGTAGAGGCCCGAAAGCACTATGCCGGGGACAAACGCGCCCTCATACATGTCGCCAACCGAACGCCCAAGCTGGTCCGCCATGACGATGAGCACCAGCGACGGCGGTATGATCTGCGCCAGCGTGCCTGAGGCCGCAATGATGCCGGTGGCCACGCGCCGGTCGTAGCCGTAGCGCAGCATGATCGGCAGCGAGATCAGTCCCATGGAAATGACCGAGGCGGCCACCACGCCGGTGGTGGCGGCGAGCAACGCGCCGACGAACACGACTGCGTAGGCCAAGCCGCCGCGCACGGTGCCGAACAGTTGCCCGATGGTGTCGAGCAGATCCTCCGCCATGCCGGAGCGTTCGAGCACGAGGCCCATGAAGGTGAAGAACGGAATCGCGAGCAGCGTCTCATTGCCCATCACGCCGTAGATGCGGTCGGGCAAGGCTTGCAAGAAGTCGGGGTGGAACTGACCAAGCTCGATGCCGATGAGACCGAAGATCAAACCGACGGCGCCGAGCGAAAAAGCCGCCGGGTAACCGAGCAGCAGGAAGAACACCAGCGCCACGAACATAGCCGGCGCCATGTTTGCGATGAAGAATGCTTCCATGCGAAACCCCGGTTGACGAGCAGGCGACTAGTGCTTTTCCATTGCCCCGATTAGTTCCTCAGCCTCAACTTCAAGCGAGCTTTTCTGGTTAGCGTGGGGGTCCGGAATAAGGTCTCGCATGACGGCAATCCGCTTCACAAGCTCTGAAAGACCTTGGATCAAAAGCAGGGCGAAAGCGATCATGATGAGTGACTTGGCTGGCCATTGCGGCAGGCCGCCGGCATTCGTCGATTGCTCGTTGACCTCAAAGGAAGTGAGGAAAAACGGGATACTGGTAATGATCATGACGATGCAGAGCGGCAGCAGGAAAAATGCATGGCCGACCGCGTCGATGATGTTGCGGACGCGCTGCGGCAGCAGATTGTTCACGATGTCAATGCGGATGTGCTCATTGTCGAGCAGCGTCCAGGGTGAGCACAACAGAAATACGACGCTGAACAATATCCATTGCAGTTCCAGCCAGGAATTCGATGAGGTGTCGAAAACCTTGCGGACAGTCGCGTTGGCCGCCGAGACCACCACCGCAGCAATGATCAGCCAGGCCACGCGCCTGCCGATCCAGGTGTTAAAGCCGTCGATCACGCGTGTTGCCGGCAGCAACGCTTTGAGCACTGCGTCGAGGCTGCTCACATTGATCTCCCCTCTGCTCGGCCCATGCGGCAGCGCCGGCCAGCATTTTTATTTTTACTTTATGTCCCCACGGCTTGGACGCGAGTCCAAGCCTGCCCACCATAATCCAATGCCGCTATGACACGTCAATGGCGAAATTGGTAGCGGCCGGGGCAGGGACTGCAGGCAGGCTGCCTGAGATGCTTCGCCAGGGCGATAGCTGGGCGGGTCCCATAACCTAGTAGGGATGCCGATCCGAAACCCGATAACCACCCCCGGATCAAGTCTGGGGCTGGCGTTTTCGCGACCACGCGCTAGCCGCCGGTCACGCTCATGTGGCGCGCCAGCGCCGGGCGCTGCTGGCGGCGATCGATCACGAAATCATGGCCTCTGGGCTTGCGGGTGATCGCCTCGTCGATCGCGGCATGGACCAGGTCGTCGCTTTCGGAGGCGCGCAGGGGCCCGCGCAGGTCGGCGGCATCGTCCTGGCCAAGGCACATATAGAGCGTGCCGGTGCAGGTGATGCGTACCCGGTTGCATGACTCGCAGAAATTATGGGTCATCGGCGTGATGAAGCCCAGCCGCCCGCCGGTCTCCTTGACGCGCACATAGCGCGCCGGTCCACCCGTGCGATAATCGATGTCTTCAAGCGTGTAGCGGTCGGCAAGGCCCGCCCGCACCATCGACAACGGCAGATACTGGTCGAGCCGGTCTTCGCCGATTTCGCCCAGCGGCATTACTTCGATCACCGTGAGATCCATGCCGCGCCCATGCGCCCAAGCGATGAGGTCGCCGATCTCGTCGCCGTTGATGCCTTTGAGCGCCACCGCGTTGATCTTCACCTGCAGACCGGCCGCTTGCGCGGCGTCGATGCCGGCCAGCACCTTGTTGAGATCGCCCCAGCGCGTAATGGCGCGGAACTTGTCGGCATCCAACGTATCGAGCGAAACATTGACGCGCTTGACGCCGTGTGCCTTGAGCTCGGAGGCATATTTTTCCAATTGCGAGGCGTTGGTGGTGAGCGTGAGCTCCTTAAGGGCCCCGCTCGCGAGATGGCGCGACAGCGAAGAAACCAGCGTCATGATGCCGCGCCGCACCAGCGGCTCGCCACCGGTCAGGCGTAGCTTGCTCACGCCCTTGGCGATGAACGCGCTGCACAACCGGTCGAGTTCCTCCAGGCTGAGCAGATCGGCCTTCGGCAGAAATGTCATGTGCTCCGACATGCAATAGACGCAGCGGAAATCGCAGCGGTCGGTCACCGATACGCGCAAATAAGTGATGGCGCGATGAAACGGGTCGACCAGCGCGCGCGGGCGGCTGTTCGCACGCTCGCGATCAAGTATGGGACTGCCGTTGGTCGCTACCATAGTGTATTCCCGCGCGGTTGGCGGATTTCGGATATAGGAAGTGTGGCCGATATCGGCCATAGCGTCCAGCCGACGATAGGCGCGCGCAAACGCCGCGGTCCGCCTTCAGATAGGCAATAAAGTGGCTATTTTGCTAGCGCGTTGGTTGTGGCGGGGATGGCCATGGCGCTTGCTGCTGCACCGGCGTCGGCGCCTCCATCGCGGGCGGACTGGACGTGCTCGTCGTGGCCGGGGGCTTCGCCGCCGGCTTCTTCGCGACGGGCTTGGCGGCTCGTTTCTTCGCGACCGGTTTCTTGGCTGGCTTCTTCGGCTTCACTTTCGGCTTCACCTGCATCGGCGGGGGCGGCACTGGCGTGAGTTCGGCCAGCACCGGGTTTGGCTTCAAGGCCGGCAATTCGGTGCCCATCGAAACCGGCTCTATATTTTCCGTGGCCGGCTGATAGCCAGCGAGCGTGAAAGTTACCGTCATCGTCGCATTGGCCGGCAGTGCGAGCGCGCAGGGGGTGCGGCAGGTTTCTCCGGTGGAGGTCTTGGCTTCCGCGCCCGGCGGCACAGACTCAAAATGCACGGTGTCCATCGCTGGCGCCGGTTTCAGCGCGTCGAGACTCATCCAGTCGGGTGTCGATGAACACGCCGCAAGGGCGAGCCCCCCGGCCACGATCGCGATTACTCGGTACATTGTGATTAGACCCGTGCGCTTGAGCGATAGGGAACGTCCCCTCGTAAGAGGATACGGTCGCTGTCACAGAGGCGCAACTATTCGTACTTCATTAACCTTAAAAATAGCGCGTTAACCATGTCGGCCGCCACCGGCATCAATTCAGGGGCAAAATAGCGGCGATTGCCGCCGGCAATTGCGCAAAGTGGCTGATAATGCGGTCCGGCGCGAACTCGGATACCGGGCGCTCGCTGTAGCCGAAGTCGACGGCGATGACTGGAATGCCGGCGGCGCGCGCGGCCCGGATATCGGTGGCGGAGTCCCCGATCATGATGGAATGCGGCAGGCTTCCGCCGGCCGCCGCGACTGTGCGGCGCAACACCTCCGGGTCGGGCTTTTGTATCCCGAATGTATCCTGCCCGCAGATCGCCGCGAACCGGTCGGCGAGCTTGAGTGCCTTGAGCAGCAGAACCGACAACCGTTCGAGCTTGTTGGTGCAGACCGCGAAGCGTGAGCCGCCGGCTGCGAGCGCATCAAGCGCATCGGTCAGTCCCGGGAAAGGGCGCGAATGGTCGGCGACGTGCTCGCTATAATGCGCGATAAAGTCGGCGAATAGTTGATCGAGCTTTGCCGGCGCGACGGCAATGCCTTCTGCCGCGATTCCGCGCGCGAGCATCATCCGGGCGCCGCCACCGATCAGATTGCGCGCGGTCTCATAGGGAACCGGCGGCAATCCTTCCCGCGCGAAGATCACGTTGAGGGTGGCAACGAGATCGGGCGCGGTATCGATCAGCGTGCCGTCGAGGTCGAAAACGATGGTTGGGGCGGCCATGGCGGATCGCTACCCCCCGTCGGCGATCGATGCAAGGCCGATTGTCGCGGCCGCCATGGTGCATCATCGCGAAAAGCGGGGACCGATTTTCGGAATTGGGCGCACGCAAAATGCCTGCTATTTTCGGCTATTCAGGCGCAGCGATCGGGGCTAGATAGGCGTGGCATAAATGTCCCTAAGCCAGGCTTGAATCCTCAACCGGTCGCGATGAACGCCGATGCCCAAAAACGCGCAGCCGCTGCTCGCGCCGTCGAATTCGTGCGTCCCGGCATGCGGCTCGGGCTCGGCACCGGCTCCACTGCGAAGCATTTCGTGGAGCTGGTCGGCGAACGTGTGCGGGCCGGGCTCGACATCGTTGCGGTTCCGACATCGCAAGCCACGCGCGCCGATGCCGAGCGTTGCGGCATTACGCTGACGACGCTGGATGAAACGCCTGAGCTCGATCTGACCGTGGACGGCGCCGACGAGATCGCCCCCGATCTCAGCCTGATCAAGGGCGGCGGCGGCGCGCTGTTGCGGGAAAAGATCGTTGCCGCAGCCTCCGCGCGCATGATCGTGATCGCCGACCAGAGCAAATGGGTTGCCGCGCTCGGGCGTTTTCCGCTGCCGATCGAAGTCGCGCCATTCGGCCTGGGCGCCACGCAGCGGGCCATCGAGAAGACTATCGCGGCGTTGCAGCGGCCCGGACCGTTGACGGTGCGGCGGGGCAAGGACGGCCATGCTTTCGTCACGGATGGCGGTCACTGGATCATCGACGCCGCGCTGGGCCGGATTGACGATCCGAAAGCGCTGGCGCATGCGCTTTCCGGCATTCCGGGGGTCATGGAACATGGCCTGTTTATCGGCCTCGCGCAGATCGCCATACTGGCCGGACCGGACGGCGTTACAGTCGTCGAGCGGCCGTGATTTTTCGAGCCAAATGGAGTTAGCAAGATGAGCGTTATTCAGGCCACGAAAAGGGTCGCCCGGCTGGCCACGGTCGCTGTCGCGCTGGCCTCGTTCGGCCCGGCTGCTCACAGTCAGCAGCCGTCCCCGGCGGCGTTTGCAACGGCCAAGGAGCTGATTGCATTTACCGGTTCGGCGGCGGTGTTTAACCCATTGATTGCCGGCGTAGTCGAACAGGCAAAACTCCTGTACCTCCAGCAGAACCCGGCCTTGGGCAAGGATCTCAACGAGATTGCAAACAAGTTGCGCGCCGATCTGGCGCCACGCTTTGTCGAACTGACCAATGAGATGGCCCGGCTTTATGCGACGCATTTCACCGAGCCGGAACTCAAGGCCATCCTGGCGTTCTATAAATCCCCGGTTGGCAAGAAGATGCTTGTGCAGCAGCCGACCGTGGTCGACGCCAGCATGAAATTTGCGCAGGACTGGGCTAACAAGCTATCCGACCAAGTGATCGCGAAAATGCGCGTGGAATTGCAGAAAAGAGGACACGCCCTTTAGCAAGCGATGGCCGGACCGCGGTCCGGCGAGCCTTGCGAGCAGGACGCTAGCGGCTGATGTCGGACCACGACGTTGATCTATTTGTCATCGGGGCGGGCTCCGGCGGCGTGCGTGCCGCGCGCGTCGCGTCGAGCCATGGCGCGCGTGTGATGATCGCGGAGGAATTCCGCGTCGGCGGCACCTGCGTCATCCGCGGCTGCGTGCCGAAAAAGCTCTTGGTCTATGCCTCGCGATTTTCCGAGGAATTCGAGGACGCCGGCGGCTACGGCTGGACGGTGCCAAAGCCGACGTTCCACTGGCCGACGCTGGTCGCCAATGTGAGCGGCGAAGTGGCGCGCCTGGAAGCCGCCTATACCAGTACGCTCGAACGCTTCAATGTCGCGCTGGTCAAGAGCCGCGCCGTGCTGGAAGACGCCCATACCGTGCGGCTGGCGAATGGCGAACGCGTGCGCGCCAAAACCATTCTAATCGCGACCGGCGCGACACCCTATCACGGTGCGCAGATTGCCGGGCTTGAGCACGTCATTTCCTCGAACGAGGCTTTTCACCTTCCAAAATTGCCCAAGCGCATTCTGATCCAGGGCGGCGGTTACATCGCGGTCGAGTTCGCCAACATATTTGCCGGGCTCGGCGCCGAGGTGTGCCTGATCTATCGCGGCGAGAACATCCTGCGCGGTTTCGACGACGACGTGCGGGAACATTTGCGCTGCGAAATGGAACGGCGCGGCATCAAGATCATCACCCGGCAGACCGTGGCCGCGGTCGAGAAGGTGGAGCACGGCTACGATGTGGAGCTGTCCGATAACGAGCAGCTCATGGTCGACTTGGTCATGTTCGCGACTCGGGCGCAAGCCGAATGTGCGCGGACTTGGCCTCGAGGCATCCGGCGTCAAGATGGGCGAGACCGGCGGAATCGCGGTCGATGCTTATTCGAAGACGACGGTGGACAATATCTACGCCGTCGGCGACGTCACCAACCGGATCAATCTCACGCCGGTCGCGATCCGGGAAGGCCATGCTTTCGCCGATACGGTTTTCGGCGGCAAGCCGACGCCGGTGGATCACAGCAACGTCCCGACTGCGGTTTTCTCCGAGCCCGAGATCGGCGTTGTCGGATTGACCGAGGCGCAGGCTTGTGAGCGCCTCCACAAGGTCGATATCTACAAGACCAGCTTTCGGCCGATGAAAGCGACGTTGCCCGGGCGCGATACCCGCATGTTCATGAAGCTGGTCGTGGACGGCGTCACTGACCGGGTGGTCGGCTGCCATATCGCCGGCCCTTACGCCGGAGAACTGATCCAGGTGATCGGAATTGCGGTGAAGATGGGCGCCACCAAGGCCGACTTCGACGCCACCATGGCGGTGCACCCGACCGCGGCCGAGGAACTGGTCACCATGCGCGAAAAGGCCGTCAGCTACGGCCGCGCGGCGGCGGAATAGGCCTTAGACTAACCGACTTTCGTGACTATCTGGCCTGTGCGGGGCAGCCTCGTGTATAACCCCGCAAGTAGTTGGAGTTACGCGTAATGCCCGAGCGCTGGACGCCCGATAGCTGGCGAAAAAAGCCGATCCTGCAGGTCCCGGACTATCCGGACCGGCAGGCGTTGGCTGACGTTGAAAAACAGCTTGCGACCTTCCCGCCGCTGGTTTTCGCGGGCGAGGCCCGCAACCTGAAGAAGGCGCTTGCCAAGGTCGCCAATGGCCAGGCTTTCCTGCTGCAAGGCGGCGATTGCGCGGAAAGCTTCGCCGAGCATGGCGCCAATAATATCCGCGACTTCTTCCGCATGTTTCTGCAGATGGCGGTGGTGCTCACCTATGCCGCCGCTTCACCGGTGGTGAAGGTCGGCCGCATCGCCGGCCAGTTCGCCAAGCCGCGCTCATCGCCGACCGAGAAGCGCGACGGCAAGGAATTGCCGAGCTACCGCGGCGACATCATCAACGACATCGCCTTCACGCCGGAGACGCGCACGCCCGACCCGCGCCGGCAGATCGAGGCCTATCGCCAGGCGGCGGCGACGCTCAATCTGCTGCGCGCCTTCGCGCAAGGCGGCTACGCCAATCTCGCCAGCGTGCGCCAGTGGATGCTCGGCTTCGTCAAGGACTCACCGCAGTCGCGCCGCTACGTCGAATTATCGGATCGCATTTCCGAGGCGCTCGGCTTCATGCAGGCCTGCGGCCTCGATCTGGAGAGCCATCCCGAGTTGCGCACCACCGATTTCTACACCAGCCATGAGGCGCTGCTGCTCGGCTTCGAAGAGGCGCTCACCCGCATCAATTCGACCACCGGCGACTGGTACGCGACCTCCGGCCACATGGTGTGGATCGGCGATCGCACCCGCCAGTACGATCACGCGCACATCGAATACGCGCGCGGCATCAAGAATCCGCTCGGCCTCAAATGCGGACCGTCGCTCAAGGCGGACGATCTGCTGCGGCTGATCGATATTCTCAATCCCGACAACGAGGCCGGACGCCTGACGCTGATCGGCCGCTTCGGCGCCGAGAAGGTGGGCGAGCATCTGCCGGCGCTGGTGCGCGCGGTCAAGCGCGAGGGCCGGGTAGTGCTCTGGTCGTGCGATCCGATGCACGGCAACACCATCACTTCGGCAAGCGGCTACAAGACCCGTCCGTTCGACTTGATTCTGAAAGAGGTGCGCGGCTTCTTCGACGTGCATGCGGCGGAAGGCACCTATGCCGGCGGCGTGCACCTGGAGATGACCGGACAGAACGTCACCGAATGCACCGGCGGCGCCCGCGCCATCTCCGACGCCGATCTCAACGACCGCTACCACACGGTCTGCGATCCGCGGCTCAACGCCGAGCAGGCGATCGATCTCGCCTTCCTGCTGGCCGAATTGCTCAAAAAAGAGCGCATTGCCCACGCCAAGCCAATGCCGGCGGTGGCCGGGATGTGACCGCGGGAAGCTCTGCATTTTCCGCTGACCAGACAATTGATTGCGGCGCGAAAGCGCAGGCGCTAGATCATCGTCATGAACGCCCGTCCTGCCGATAAACTCGCGATTGCGGTCGCACAGCTCAACTCGACCGTCGGCGATATTGCCGGCAATGCCGAGAAAGTGCGCCGCGCGCGCGTGGCCGCCGCCGCCCAGGGCGCCGATCTGGTGGTTTTCCCCGAACTGTTCATTGCCGGCTATCCGCCCGAAGACCTGGTGCTCAAGCCGGCGTTCCAGGCCGCCTGCCGCTCTGCGGTCGAAGCGTTGGCGCGGGAAACCGCATCGGACGGTCCGGCGCTGCTGGTCGGCACGCCCTGGCTCGATGACGGCAAACTCTACAACGCGGTGGCGCTGCTCGACGGCGGCGCCATCGCGGCGCTGCGCTTCAAGGTCGATCTGCCGAATTATGGCGTGTTCGACGAGAAGCGCGTGTTCGCGCCGGGCCCGATGCCGGGGCCGGTGAATTTCCGCGGCGTGCGCCTGGGGCTGCCGATCTGCGAGGATATCTGGGGCGCGGAAATCGTCGAGTGCTTGGCCGAGACCGGCGCCGAAATGCTTGTGGTGCCGAACGGCTCGCCCTATTGGCGGCAGAAGGGCGACGTGCGCCTCAACATTGCGGTGGCGCGCGTCACCGAGCAGGGACTGCCGACCGTTTACGTCAATCAGGTCGGCGGTCAGGACGAACTGGTGTTCGACGGCGTTTCCTTCGGGCTGCACGCCGACTGTTCGCTGGCGTTCCAGCTTGCGGCCTTTCAGGAGGCCATTGTCACCACGCACTGGCAGCGGCGCGGCACGACCTGGCGCTGCGAGGACGGTCCGATGGTCGCCGCCGTCGATGCGGATCGCGCCGACTATGTGGCTTGCGTGCTGGGCTTGCGCGACTACGTCAACAAGAACGGCTTCCCCGGCGTGGTGCTCGGACTTTCGGGCGGCGTTGATTCAGCGCTGTGCGCGGCGATGGCGGTCGATGCGCTCGGAGCCGAACGCGTGCGTTGCATGATGCTGCCGTACAAGTTCACCTCGCAGGAATCGCTCAAGGATGCGGCCGCCTGCGCCGAGGCGCTGGGCGTGCATTATGAAACCTTGCCGATCGCTCCGGCGGTCGAAGGTTTTGAGGCCGCGCTGGCGCCGGCGTTTACTGGCCTGCCGCGCGACGTCACCGAGGAAAATCTGCAGGCGCGCGCGCGTGGCACCATCCTGATGGCGATCTCCAACAAGTTCAATCTCATGGTGGTGACCACCGGCAACAAGTCGGAGATGTCGGTCGGTTATGCCACGCTGTATGGCGACATGAACGGCGGCTTCAATCCGATCAAGGATCTCTACAAGACCGAGGTGTTTCGTCTGTCGCGGCTGCGCAACGGCTGGAAGCCGGAGGGCGCCATGGGTCCCGACGGCCCGGTGATCCCGGAGAACATCATCACGCGGCCGCCGACCGCCGAATTGCGCGAAAACCAGAAGGACGAGGATTCGCTGCCGCCTTATGCGGTGCTCGATCCGATCCTGGAGCGGCTGGTGGAGCGCGAGGAACCGATCTCGGCCATCGTGGCGGCCGGCTTCGACCGCGCCACCGTGATGCGGGTCGAGCGCATGCTCAACATCGCCGAATATAAGCGCCGGCAGGCAGCGCCGGGCGTGAAGGTGACGTTGAAGAATTTCGGGCGCGACCGCCGCTATCCGATCACCAATCGCTTCCGCGATCCGGGCACGCCGCTGCCGGCGCCGGACGCGTCGCTGGTCGCCGGCAAGCCGGCGAAGACCGAAGCTTTCGATTTCTGATTGGACTCCTTCGTCACGCCCGCCACGAGCCCGGCGATGACAGGAAACGGCTAGCGCACCGGCAGGAAGGTCGGCCCGACCGTGCGCACGCTTCGTTTGGCCGGTTCGGTCTCGCCCGGTGCTTGCGCGATGGGCGCCGCTTCCGGCGCCGCCGTTGTCTTCGCGCGCGGATTGGGGCGGATCGGCTTGCCGTCGGCGCCGATGCGCGGCTGCGAGAGCCGCTTGGCGTTCTGTTCGGTGACGATCACGTCGCCAGGCGCTACCGTGTTGTCGGCGCCATTGACCTTGAGCGCCTCGGCCCAGCTTTCGCCCGGCCGACGGCAACTGCACGCCGGATTGAGCGCCTTGCGATAGCTGAACGCCGTCGGCAGTTCGGTGTAGAGCCGGCCGTTGAGCGAAACCGCCTGCGCCACTTCTTCGCCGGGATTGTGATAGGTGTAGAGCGAAACCTCAGCCGCCGGGCACATGCGCTGGCAGGTTTGCTCGTCGTCGCGGAACCGGTCGGCGTGGTGGCATAAGAAATCGGGAAATAGTAGCCGTCACAGGTGCGCACGCAGATGGTGCGGAAAGTGTCGCCCATCGGCCCGGACGGCGCCGAGAACACGCCGCCATTGCCGCCGAACAGGCGATCGAAGAAGCCGCCCTGCTGGCCGGCGGCCGCGGCCGAACGGTATTGCGGGCCGCAGCCATTGTCGCCAAGCGCGATCAGCAGCGACTGCCGCTGCGCGGCGCGTTGCGCGGTGCCGCCATTGAGCTGTTCGAGCTGATTCTGCAGGCGCTCGATCGCATAGCGCTGCTGGTCGATCTGCCGGGTGAGTCCGCCGCATTGCGGCGGCGGATTGCTGAAGATCGAGAAAAACCCGGAGCTTTCGCAGCCCATGCGGCGCGATTGCGCAACCAGCCGATCGACCTCGAACTGCTGGCGTTTGACCGCGTCCTCGGCCCGCCGGATCTGGTCGGCGCGCGCGGGATCGCTGTTGCCGCGGTCGAGCGAGGCGAGCTGGGCTTCCAGCCGCTGACATGTCGGGTTAGGCGACTGCGCAAGCGCGCCGGCGCACATCGCCAACGTCGCCGCCATTGCCGTTGCAAGCTTGAACGTGAATCCCTTCATGACCGGCACTCTAACGCTAAAATCATGGCGGTGCGAGCCTCGCGCTTAATGCGGCCGGGTGGCCTCCGCGCGCAGATTCCACAACACGCCTGCGACGATAATGAGGGCGCCGAGCAGCACAAATATGTCGAGCCGCTCGCCGTAAAACGCCCAACCGACGACCGCGATCAGCGGAATGCGCATGAAATCCAGCGGAACCACCAGCGTGGCGTCGCCGGCGCGGAAGGCGTTGCTCAAACAATAATGCGAGGTAAGCCCGGCGATGCCGACCCCAAATGCGGGCAAAATGTGGCGCGCTTCGAGATGGAAAAACACCATCGGATCGCTGCCGAGCAGCGAAAGCGGAAATTGGATCACCGCCATCCAGAACACAATTCCGAGCGTGGTCTCGGTCATGGTCAGTTGCTTGGTGGTGATCATGGTGATGGCGTAGCCGAATGCCGCCGCCAGCACGAGAAACACCGCCGGATCGAAGCTTGCAATGCCGGGCCGCAGGATCACCAGGACGCCGATCAGGCCGAACACGATCACGCCGATGCGGCTCGGCGTGATCCGTTCATGCAACAGCCAGACCGCGAGCAGCACGGTCCAGCCCGGCATGGTGAATTCAAGCGCGAATACCATGGCAAGCGGCAGCATGGTGATGCTCAGCGCCCAGGCAAATTGCGAGGCGTAATGGATGGTATTGCGCACCAGATTCAGTTTCATGCGGCGCGGTCGTGCGTGTACGCGCAAATCCGGGCGCACGGCCAAAAGGGCCAACAGCACCAACAGGGCAACGCCGCTGCGGATGGCGAGGATTTCGAAAATACTCAAGCCGGCCTTGGCCAATGCGCGGATCGACACCGCCATGACCGAGAACGAAAGCAATGCGCCGACCATCCAGAGGACGACGCGGGCAAGTCTGGGGACAATCACGGGCTGATTCGACGGCTGGTGAAGGGTTGGCGGAACGCGGGCCGTGGTCTAGCAGGCCTGCGGTGTCCCGTCACTCCGCATCCGGCTGGTTCTCGGGCCGCGCCTTGTCGAAGGCCGGCAGCTTCAGGCAGGCGGCGTCGACCGCGGCGATTTTAGGGAAACGATCGAGCGGCACCTTCAACCGCCGCGCATTGAACACTTGCGGCACCAGACAAATGTCGGCGAGCGTCACACGCGCGCCGCAGGCATAGGGCGCGGGCGCGATCATTGTTTCGATGGCGGTGAAGCCCTCGATCACCCAATGATGATACCAGGCGTCGATTTCCGCCTGCTCGTGTTTGAGTTGCCGCTTGATGTATTGCAGCGTGACGAGATTGTTGAGCGGGTGAATGTCGCAGGCGACTATTTGCGCAATGGCGCGCACCTTGGCGCGTTCGAGCGCATCGGCCGGCAACAATGGCGGCTCGGGATGGATTTCATCGAGATATTCGATGATCGCCAGCGATTGGGTCAGAATCTCGCCGCCGGACAATTCGATCGCCGGCACCCGCATCTGCGGATTGATCGCGCGGAATTCCGGCTTGCGTTGATGTCCGCCTTCCTTGGTCAGATGGACGGGCACAATCTCGTAGGGCAGTCCCTTGAGATTGAGCGCGATGCGCACGCGGTAGGCGGCGGACGAGCGGAAATAGGAATAAAGCTTCAAGGACGTGCCCCCGGCGTTGACCGCGATGGTGACAATCTAGCCGCGGTCGGGTCCGTTGGCGAGTTCCGCCGCGAGTTGCGCGGAGCGCTCGGTGAGCTTTTTCAGCGCGCGATCAAGTGCGGCGCGATCCGCAACATCGACCGTCTGCTGCAACTGGCGGGCGAAATTGAGGACGATCGGCGTAAGCTCGTCATAGACCGTCCGCCCGGCGGCCGTGAGCGACAGGAAAGCCTCGCGCAAATCGGCACGATTGATGCGGCGGGCCACCAACTTGCGGCGCTCGAGCAGGGCAACCGCGCGCGAAACCTTAGTCTTGTGCATGTGGCTGTGCAGGCCGATCCCCTTGGCTGTCAGCATGCCGAATTGGCCGAGCGTCACCAGCACGCGCCATTCCGGTACGCCGATCTTGTAACGCTCGGCATAGACGCGCGAAAGCGCCTGCGAAACCTGACTCGCGCAGACGTTGAGGCGGTAAGGCAGAAACTCTTCCAGTTTGAGCGCGGCCTGATCGGGATTGCCCGGGTGGCAAGGCGCTCTGTGAGCAATCTCGTCGGTCATTGCTGCGCTGCCACGTTCCACTCGCGCGCGGCCGTCCTTTACGGTTCAACGGCCATTAAGCGCGTCAATGGAAATCTGGCTGAAGTTGCGACCGGGCGCAACGAATTTGGAAATATTCCAATTTGGATGCGCAGGGCCTAGTTGGACGACAGCCATAGCCGCATCGGCATCGCTTGCGAAAATATGGTTACATAAGCAACTAAAATGCGATGCGGGCGCATAATGGCAACCTCGAACGGCAACCCGGCTTTGCCTGAAAATGCCGCAGCATCGCATATCCGCTGTGCTGGCCGATCGTGGTATTGCATGGGCCCGTGCGCGGCGCCGCTGTGGGCTTGCTCGACGCGTGGACAGGCCGGGAGCTGCGATGCCATGACCGCCAAGGGTTTTGCATCCACCGAAGATCCGGCCGAGAAGAAGGTCTCCTTCGACCAGAGACCGCCGAGCGCGACCGTGAAATGTGGGCCGCGCTGCAGGGGTGACGATGGATTCGCCGACGCATAGCAGTGTCTACCGTTACGATTACCGCCGTTCGGCGGATCAGGACGCGCGCGCCGTCGTGCGCCGTCCTCTGGTCGTCGTCGGCGCCGGGCCGGTCGGGCTTGCCGCCAGCATCGATCTTGCATTGCGAGGTGTGCCGGTGGTGCTGATCGACGATGCCGATCGCATCGGCGCCGGCTCGCGCGGCGTCTGCTGGGCGAAACGGACGCTCGATATTTGCGATCGGCTCGGGGTCGGCGAACGGCTGGTCGCGCAGGGCGTGACTTGGACGCACGGCAAGGTGCTCCACGGCGACAAGCTCGTCTATTCGTTCGATCTGCTGCCGAAGAATGACGCCAAAATGCCGGCCTTCGTCAATCTGCCGCAATTCCATCTGGAAAAAGCGCTGGTCGACCGCGCCGCCGAGATTGACGGTCTCGATTTGCGCTGGAAGAACCGCTTAATCGGGCTGGAGCAACGCAACGATCATGTCCGGCTCACGATCGACACGCTGGACGGCCACTATTTCTTGGATACCGACTGGCTGATCGCCGCCGACGGCGCGCGCTCCAGCGCCCGCGATCTGCTGGGCCTGAAATTTTCCGGCGTCACCTTCGAGGACAAGTTCTTGATCGCCGACATTCGCATGGCGGCGGATTTTCCCAATGAGCGGCGATTCTGGTTTGAGCCGGCGTTCCATTCCGGACAGTCGGCGATGATGGATCCGCAGCCCGACAATGTCTGGCGCATCGATCTTCAACTCGGGCCGGACGCCGATCTGACGGAAGAGCAGAAACCGGATCGTGTCGGTGCACGCCTCAGGCGCTTGCTCGGGAAACGTGAGTTTTCACTCGAATGGATTTCGATTTATCGCTTCAACTGCCGCCGGCTCGACCGCTTCGTGCATGGCCGCGTGGTGTTCATCGGCGATGCCGCGCATCAGGTTTCGCCATTCGGCGCGCGCGGCGCCAATTCCGGCATTCAGGATGCGGAAAACCTGGCCTGGAAGTTGGCGGCGGTGCTCAAGGGCGAGGCAGAGCCTTCGCTGATCAACTCTTACGAGCGCGAGCGCATGCAGGCAGCGGACGAGAATATTACGAATTCGACCCGTTCGACCGATTTTATCGCGCCGCATACGGCCGCCGAACGGCAACTGCGTAATGCCGTGCTTGCGCTAGCGCCCAAGGCCGAGTTCGCACGGCGCATGATCAATTTCGGCCGGCTGTCGGTGGCGACCATCTATGACACGAACTTGTCCACGCCCGATGAGAACCGGTTCGCCGGCGAGGCCCGCCTCGGCGCGCCGGCGCCCGATGCGCCGGTCCGTACCCGCGCCGGGCGCGATGGACATTTGCTTGAGAATCTCGGCGGTGAGTTCACGCTGCTCCACTTCACGAATGGCGAGTCGCCCCAGGTGCCGGCCGGAATACGCGTCGCGACGATCGGTGGGGATTTTATCGATACGCTGGGCGCGGTTGCTCGGCGTTACGACGCGACGCCCGGCGCCGCTTATCTGCTGCGTCCCGATCAGCATCTGTGCGCGCGCTGGCGAAGTTTCGATCGCGATAAGGTGGCGGTGGCGCGCGCCCGGGCGCTCGGGGGTTGAAACGCACGATGCCGAAAAGTGGGAAGCGGTTTTCCGACAGAGTCATACGCGAACTTGAAACGAGGATGATATGGCCAAGCTCATTACCGTCTCGCAATTCGCAGAACCCGACGCTGCCTATGTGGCGCTGGCGCAGGCGCGCCGCGGCTTGAGCGAGCAGGAAGCCGCCGATCTCGACACCAAGCTGGTGCTCATCCTCGCCAACCATATCGGCGAACTCGATGTGCTCGAGCAAGCCATTGCGCTGGCCAAGGCAAAGGTTTAACGGCGGTCCCCGCAGATTGTCGGAGAGAGGAAGCATGCGGTTTCCGTCGGGACGATTGGTGCTCGGCTTGCTCGCCGTCAGCATGGTGCTGTGGGCGGCGATGGTATTCGGCACGCTGGCGCATCTTTCCGCGGCGGCGGAAGGGGCGCAGCCGTTCGACTTGCGCCCGGGCGGCTACAGCGTCGGCGAGGCGCGCGCGCTGCTGAAGATGCTCGGCGATGCCGGCCGCGCCTATTATGCCGACGTCCAGCTTGCGCTCGATACGATCTATCCCGCGACCTATGCAGTGTCGCGCGCGCTCGCGATTTGGTGGCTCACCATGCCCGGCCGCCTGCGCGCGGCGCCGCTTGCACCTGCGATCCGCTGGGTTTTGCTCGTGCCGCCGGTGGCCGCCGCGGGCTTCGACTACTGGGAGAACGCGCTGATCAGCAAGATGCTCGCCGCCGGGCCGGCGGTGTCGGACGCGGTCGTGCAGGTGGCGTCAATGACCACGCAATTGAAATCGGTCGCCGTGGCGCTCAGCGAACTGACGATGTTGATTTTCGCCGTGGTGGTCTTCGTGCGCTGGCGGCGGCGGGTCTAGCGCGGGCGTTCGGTACGGGCCGTGCGCGGCCGATGCGGTTCTACCGTGTGCAGACGATGGCGACGACGTCGCAGATATTGCCGGGGCAGCCGCCGGCGCCGCCGGCCGGGATGGCGCCGGTGATGTCGCCGCGGTCAACCTTGCGGTAGGACGCGGCCTGGGCGAATTCGTGCGTCCTGCAATAGGCGTTGGCCGCCGCCGCGCCGCACCTGGCGCCGGAGGCCAGGCAGCGGTCGATGCCGTAGCCGTCGCCGTCATTGGCGATGATGAACATGCGGCGTTCCGCCTGCGCGGAACCGATGACACAAACGCACAGAGTGGCGGCGAGGCCGACCAGGAGTGTCCGCATGAAAAAGCCCGCTTGCTTGGAGGCGCCTCACCGGCACCGATGACTAGAATGCCGGTAAAATCGTTAAGGGCCGTTTAACCGTACCGGCCCCGCTGAAGCGGGCCTTGACGGTTTGCGCGCGAGGCATCATTGTGCGCCGGTCATGAACGGCCTTAACCATATCTGCGGCATTTGCCGCGAGATTATTAGCTAGCGCACCACGCTGGCTGCGGCCGTCTTTTCTCCATCGAGATAAAGCAACGCCCGGGGCCAGCAGGCGCCAGGGAGCGCTTTTGTCATGGAGCTTGAGGCTCTACGATACGCTGACACGCGAGAAGCGGGTGTTCACCCCGATCGATCCCGCGCGCGTGCGCATGTATGTGTGCGGGCCGACGGTCTACGACTTCGCCCATATCGGCAACGCGCGCCCGTTGATCGTGTTCGACGTGCTGTTCCGGCTGCTGCGCCATCTCTATGGCGCCGACCACGTGACCTACGTACGCAACATCACCGACGTGGATGACAAGATCAATGCGCGCGCCGCCGAGCGCGGCGTGTCGATCCGTGACCTGACCGAAGAAACCTACAAGAATTTCGAAGCGGACGTGACGGCGCTCGGCTGCCTCGCCCCGACGGTCGAGCCGCGCGCCACCGAGCACATCGAGGAAATGAAGACGCTGATCGAGCGGCTGATAAAAGCCGGCTGCGCCTATGTGGCGGAAGACCACGTCCTTTTCCAGGTGGCGACGATGAAGGACTACGGCAAGCTGTCCAACCGCTCGCTCGATGAGATGATCGCCGGCAGCCGCGTCGAGGTTGCGCCGTACAAGAAGGACCCGATGGACTTCGTGCTGTGGAAGCCGTCGAAGCCGGGCGAGCCGGCTTGGCCGTCGCCGGCCGGCATCCAGGCGCCGGGCCGGCCGGGCTGGCATATCGAATGCTCGGCCATGGCCTGGAAGCATCTCGGCGAGACCTTCGACATCCACGGCGGCGGCATCGATCTGGTGTTTCCGCACCACGAGAACGAGATCGCGCAATCGCGCTGCGCCTTTCATACGCCGGTGATGGCGAATTACTGGATGCACAACGGCTTCCTGCAGGTGGAAGGCGAGAAGATGTCGAAGTCGCTCGGCAACTTCGTGACCATCCATGAGTTACTGAAGGATTGGCCGGGCGAGGCGGTGCGGTTCACCATGCTGCAAACGCACTATCGGCAGCCGATCAATTGGACGGTTGCGGGTCTGCGTGAAGCGCAAAAGAACCTCGATCAATGGTACGCGCTGACGGCCGATGTGCAGCCGGGCTATCTGTGCGCCGACGCGCTCGATGCATTGCTCGACGATCTCAATGTGCCGAAGGCCTTCGCCGCCCTGCACGAGCTGCGTGGCGAAGCGGCCAAGGGCGCCAAACCCGCCGCTGCATGCTTGAAGGCGAGCGCACAGTTGATCGGCCTGCTGCAAATGCCCGCCGCGGCTTGGACGGCGTTCCGTCCGGCTTCGCTCGCGATTGACGAAAGCAAGATCGTGAGCCTGATCGAGGCGCGCGCAACCGCGCGCAAAGCCAAGAACTTTAAAGAATCTGACCGCATCCGCGACGAGCTCGCCGCCATGGGCGTCGTGCTCAAGGATTCCAAGGACGGCACCACCTGGGAGATCGCGCGATGATGGCGCAGGCGCATCCCAAGCTGGCGCTGCGGCCGATGCTGCCGGCGGATACGCCTTTGCTGCGCGAAATCTTCCGCGACAGCATCGCGGAATTGGCCGCCGACGACTACAGCGAAGCGCAGCAGGAGGCCTGGGCCTCCGCCGCCGATGACGAGGCCGCTTTCGGCAAGAAGCTCGGCAGCCAGTTAACCTTGGTCGCGACGCTGGCCGGCTCGCCGGTCGGCTTCGCCACGCTCGCCGGCGGCAACAAGATCGACATGCTCTATGTCCATCCGGCGGCCGCCGGGCAGGGCGTCGCCGCCCTGCTGGTCGACGCGCTGGAAAAGCTTGCAGGCTCGCGCGGCGCCGCGCTGCTCACGGTCGATGCCAGCGACTCAGCGCGCGGTTTCTTCGAGAAGCGCGGCTATGTCGCCCAGCAGCGCAATACCGTTTCAGTGGGCGGCGAATGGCTCGCCAACACCACGCTGCACAAACAACTTCCCGCTAAAGGGGGCGCTCCATGAAAAAGCCCGACACCCCGTTCCCGCGCCACTGGCTCTATTACATCGGCCTCAAATTCGCGATCCTCGCTGCCGCGGTGCTGCTCGCGCTCTTCATCTTCTACCGGGCCATGTGAGGCGGCCATGACACGCGAGCGCCTCTATCTGTTCGACACCACGCTGCGCGATGGCGCGCAGACCAATGGTGTAGATTTCACACTGGCCGACAAGCTGGCGATCGCCGGCATGCTCGACGAACTCGGGATCGATTATGTCGAGGGCGGCTATCCGGGCGCCAATCCGACCGACACCGAACTATTCGGCCAAGACCGCAAATTCGACACCACCTTCACCGCCTTCGGCATGACGCGCCGGCCCGGCCGTTCGGCCTCGAACGATCCCGGGCTCGCCGCGCTGCTCGACGCCAAGGCCGACGCCATCTGCTTTGTCGCCAAGTCCTGGGACTATCATGTGCGGGTCGCGCTGGAGACCACGGAGGAGGAAAACCTCGCCTCGATCCGCGACAGCGTGCGCGCCGCCAAGGCCAAGGGCCGCGAAGTGCTGCTCGACTGCGAGCATTTCTTCGATGGTTACAAGGCCAACCCGAAATATGCGCTAGCCTGCGCCAAGGCGGCTTACGAGGAAGGCGCGCGCTGGGTGGTGCTGTGCGACACCAATGGCGGCACGCTGCCGCACGAGGTTGAAACGATCGTCGGCGAGGTCGTGAAAGCGATCCCGGGCGATCACGTCGGCATCCATGCCCATAACGACACCGAGCAGGCGGTGGCCAATTCGTTCGCCGCCGTGCGCGCCGGCGCCCGGCAAATTCAGGGCACGCTAAATGGGCTGGGCGAGCGTTGCGGCAACGCCAATCTCGTCTCGATCATTCCCACGCTCAAACTCAAGCCAGAATTCTCGCAACGCTTCGATATCGGCGTCTCCGACGCCGCGCTCAAGAAGCTGGCCCAGGTCTCGCATGCGCTCGACGAGCGGCTCAACCGCGGCTCCAACCGGCATGCGCCCTATGTGGGCGAGAGCGCCTTTGCCACCAAGGCCGGCATCCATGCCTCCGCCATTATGAAGGACCCGGCGACCTATGAGCACGTGTCGCCAGCGAGCGTCGGCAACCGGCGCAAGGTGCTGGTGTCGGAGCAGGCCGGCAAATCCAACATTCTGGCCGAGCTCGAGCGTATCGGCATCAAGGCCGATAAGGACGATTCGCGCATCGGCCGCCTCTTGGAGCTCGTCAAGGAGCGCGAGACCGCCGGCTACGCCTACGAGGCGGCGGACGCCTCGTTCGAAATGCTGGCGCGGCGCACGCTCGGCACCGTGCCGAATTATTTCGACGTCAACCAGTTCGACGTCAATGTCGAGCAGCGCAACAATGCCAAGGGCGAACGCGTCACGGTTACGCTCGCCGTGGTGAAGGTGCGGGTCGGCAACGACAACATGATTTCGGCGGCGGAAGGCAACGGGCCGGTCAACGCGCTCGACAATGCGCTGCGCAAGGATCTCGGAAAGTATCAGGACTATATCAAGGGTCTGAAGCTCACCGACTATCGCGTGCGTATCCTCAATTCCGGCACCGAAGCGGTGACGCGCGTGCTGATCGAGAGCGAGGATGAGAACGGCGATCACTGGACCACCATCGGCGTGTCGCCCAATATCATCGACGCCTCGTTCCAGGCGTTGATGGATTCCATCATTTATAAGCTCGTGAAGTCGGGCGCCCCGGCGTAGATGGTCGTCCGGGCGACTGAGCGTAGCGAAGTAGAGCCGGGACCCATACTCCGCAGGGCCTCGATAGGGCAGTGGCTATGGGTCCCCGCTTCGCGGGCACGACCGGAGAAACGATGATCGACCACGTCTCCATCGCGGTGCGCGACCTCAAAGCGAGCGGGCGCTTCTACGACCGCGCTGCTCGCCACGCTCGGCATGAGCAAGCTACGCGAATGGCCGGATGCCGCGATCGGCTTCGGCAAAAAATATCCGGAGTTCTGGATCAATGCCCGCTTGGATATGGCGCCCATCGCCGCCGACAACGGCGTCCACATCTGCTTGCGTGCAAGCGATGCCGCCATGGTGGATGCCTTCCATGCCGCAGCGCTTGCCGCCGGCGGAACGTCCGATGGCGCGCCGGGCTTCCGCCCGCACTATTACGAGAATTATTACGCCGCGTTCATCCGCGATCCCGACGGCAACCGCATCGAGGCGGTGACGTTCGTTGCGGTCAAGTAGCCGCTACAACTTGTCGGCGGCCTCAGTTGCCAATCTCTTTGCGGATTCCGGCACCGCTTCCGCGGCTTTGCGCAGCGTCGGCAGGATGTCGTCGACCGTGTCGGCCACCAGCAAATCGAAGCCGAGATCGCCGCGGATGAATTCGAGCTTGCGCATGTGGTCGAACAGAGCGCGGAGCGGCTCCCAGAAATTTTCGATATTGGCGATCAGCACTGGCTTGCGGTGGCGGCCGAGCTGCACCCAGGTGAGTTGCTCAACCAGTTCCTCCAGCGTGCCAACGCCGCCGGGCAGCGCCACAAAGGCATCCGCCAGATCGAACATTTTCTGTTTCCGCTCGTGCATGTCGCGGGTGACGATCAGTTCCTGTGCGTCGCGCAGAGCGTGTTCGCGCTTGGTCAGAAACTCAGGGATGACGCCGATCACGGTGCCGCCGTGGTCGAGGGTGGCATGCGCCAGTGTGCCCATTATGCCGTCGCCCCCGCCGCCGTAGACCAGTCCGATGCCGTTTTTGGCCAGAACGGCGCCGAAGGCGCGGGCGGCTTCCACAAAGGCCGGATCAGTGCCCGAGCTGGAGCCGCAGTAAACGCAGATTTTTCGGATTTTGTTGGGGTTTTCTCGTTTGTTCATGGCCATGCATGTGCATCGCGTCTGCGGCAGCGTCAAGACTGCGGCCGAAAATCCTTAATCGGAGCCGCCATGCCGGCGGGCAGGGTGATTGTGGCTGAGAATCCTCCTATATGAAGGCCCTGAATGAGCGACCACCACCACCATCACCGGGCAGCCGAAAGCGATCCGCCCGTTTCCGCGAGCCGCGGCGCGCTGCTCGCCACCGTTGTCCGCTTGTGGCCCTATATCTGGCCGTCCGACCGCCGCGACCTCAAGCTGCGGGTGATCGGCGCCATGGGCCTGCTGCTGGCCGCCAAGCTTGCGACCATCTCGGTGCCCTTCACTTTCAAATGGGCGGTCGACGCCCTCGGTGGTCACGGCAGCGCCCCGGTCGCAACCTCCGAATGGCTGGTCTGGGCGCTGGCCGCGCCGGTTGCCATGACCATTGCCTATGGCGGCATGCGCATCCTGATGGCGGCGCTCACGCAATTTCGCGACGGGCTGTTCGCCAAAGTGTCGATGCATGCCGTGCGCGGGCTCGCTTACCGTACCTTCGTGCACATACACGAACTGTCGCTGCGCTTCCACCTCGAGCGCAAGACCGGCGGACTGACCCGCGTACTCGAGCGTGGGCGCAACGCCATCGAGATCATCGTGCGGATGGTGATCCTGCAGCTCTCGCCCACCATTATCGAGCTGACGCTGATCGTCAGCGTGCTGATGTGGCAGTTCGACTGGCGCTATGTGGCGGTGATCGTTGTGACCGTCACGCTTTACATGGTCTACACCTACTACGCCACCGAATGGCGCATCGGCATCCGCCTGCGGATGAACGAAAGCGACACCGATGCCAACGTCAAAGCGGTCGACTCGCTGCTCAATTATGAGACCGTGAAGTATTTCAGCGCTGAGCAGCGCGAAGCCGAGCGCTATGACAAGGCGATGGCGCGCTACGAGGACGCCAGCGTGCGGGCCTATACCTCGCTTGCCGTGCTCAATGCCGGGCAGGCCGCGATCTTCACCTGCGGGCTCGCCGCGGCCATGGTGATGTGCGCCTACGAAATCCAGGCCGGCAGCAAGACGGTCGGCGATTTCGTGCTGATCAACGCCATGATGATCCAGCTCTACCAGCCGCTCAATTTCATGGGCATGGTCTATCGCGAGATCAAGCAGGCGGTGACCGATATCGAGACCATGTTCTCGATTCTGGCGCGCGAGCCGGAGATCAAGGATGCGCCGGGCGCGGCCCCGATCAAAGTAACCAGCGGCACCATCCGCTTCGAGGATGTGCGCTTCGCCTACGAACCCGAGCGCGGCATTCTGAAAGGGATCAGCTTCGACGTGCCGGCCGGCAAGACGGTGGCGGTGGTCGGCCCGTCCGGCGCCGGCAAGTCGACGATCTCGCGGCTGCTGTTCCGCTTCTACGATCTGGCCGGCGGCCGCATCCTGATCGACGGCCAGGACATCGCCAGAGTCACGCAAAGCTCGCTGCGCCAGGCGATCGGCATGGTGCCGCAGGATACCGTGCTGTTCAACGACACCATCCGCTACAACATCCGCTACGGGCGCTGGGAAGCGAGTGACGCTGATGTGGAGGAAGCCGCCAAGCTCGCGCAGATCGACGGGCTGATCCGGCTTGCGCCGAAGGGCTACGAGACCGAGGTCGGCGAGCGCGGCTTGAAGCTATCCGGTGGCGAAAAGCAGCGCGTCGCCATCGCGCGCACCATTCTGAAGGGACCGCCGATCCTGGTGCTCGACGAGGCGACCTCGGCGCTCGACAGCCACACCGAAAAGGAAATCCAGGATGCGCTGGAGCGGATATCCAAGGGCCGCACCACGCTGGTGATCGCGCACCGGCTCTCCACGATCGTCGGCGCCGACGAGATCATCGTGCTCGATCAGGGTGTGATCGTCGAGCGTGGCACGCATTTCGCGCTGCTGGCGGCGAACGGGCTCTATGCCAGCATGTGGAACCGTCAGCGCGAAGCCGAGGAGGCGCGCGAGAAGCTCGCCCGGGTGGCCGAGGAAGAGGTCGCGCCCAACCGCAATCCGCCGCCGCTCGATGACGTCATTTCCGCCGCTGCCGCGGTGCCGATCGAGGCGCCCGCCGACGCCGCGGAGTAGGATAAGACATGTCGATCTACGATTCGATCCGTTCGCAGATCGTGCCGATTACGCCGGAAGGCTACCCCTTCATCGGCGTCTTCGCGCTCGTCAGTCTGGTTCTATTCTGGTTGTGGAGTCCGCTCGGCTGGTTCGGCGTGGTGGCGACGATCTGGTGCGTCTATTTCTTCCGCGATCCGCCGCGCGTGACGCCGGTGCGCGAGGGGCTGGTGGTGGCACCTGCCGACGGCCGCGTCAGCCAGATCACGACCGCATCGCCGCCGCCCGAACTCGGCCTCGGCGGCGAGCCGCTGCCGCGCATCTCGATCTTCATGAGCGTGTTCGACTGCCACGTGAACCGCAGCCCAGTGGCCGGCCGCATCGAGAAGATCGTTTACCAGCCGGGCAAGTTCTTCAACGCCGACCTCGACAAGGCGAGCGCCGACAACGAGCGCAATTCGCTGGTGATCGCCACCGCCGGCGCGCAGGTGGCGGTGGTACAGATCGCCGGATTGGTGGCGCGCCGCATCGTCTGCTTCGTGCGCGAGGGCCAGCCGCTCGGTGCCGGTGAGCGCTTTGGCATGATCCGCTTTGGCTCGCGCCTCGATGTCTATCTGCCCGAAGGCACGCTGCCGATGGTCGCGGTCGGGCAGACTTCGCTCGCCGGCGAAACCGTGCTCGCCGACCTGCGCGTTGCCGATGGCGGCCGCGCCTTTCGCAGCGGGTAAATCGTTAACGGAGCCGCAATACGGCATCGGCGCGCCGTGGCGCGCGCGGCTTGAAGCGTATATATTCAACCCATGGTGTTTCCGCCGTTCGATCCCGCTCCGCCGCCCCGGCGCCGCCGCTTCAAGGCGATCCCGGTGCGCACGCTGCTGCCCAATCTCATCACGCTCTTGGCATTGTGTGCCGGCCTGACCTCGATCCGCCTGGCGATCGAGAACAAGCTTGACCTGGCGCTGGCCGCGATCGTGTTCGCCGCGCTGCTCGATGGCATCGACGGCCGCCTCGCACGCATGCTTAAGGGCACCTCGCGCTTCGGCGCCGAGCTCGACAGCCTCGCCGACTTCGTGAATTTCGGCGTGGCGCCGGCGCTGATCCTGTATTTCTGGGGCCTGCACGAGCTCAAGTCGGCGGGCTGGATCGTGGCGCTGGTGTTCGCGATCTGCGCGGGACTTCGGCTCGCACGCTTCAACGTGATGATCGATGACCCCAACAAACCAGCCTGGGCGGGGAATTTCTTCACCGGCATTCCGGCGCCGGCCGGCGCCATCACCGTGCTGCTGCCGATTTATCTCAATTTCCTCGGCGTTTCCAACGGGCTGATCACGGTATGGCTGACATTCTTCTACACGCTGGCGATCGCGCTGTTGATGGTCTCGCGGCTGCCGGTGTTTTCCGGCAAGCGCGTGGGCAAGCGCGTGCCGCCCGATCTGGTGCTGCCTGTGTTCGTGGTGGTGGTGTTGTTCTTCGCGCTGCTGATTAGTTATCCGTGGGAAGTGCTCACCGTCGGCTCGCTCGCTTATCTCGGCTGTCTTCCGTTCGGCTGGATGTCCTATCGCGAATATCAGCGCAAGGACGCAGCCGCTGCCGCTGCCGCCGAGGCTGCGGCGGCGCCCCCCGTCGAAACAGCAGTGGCGCCCGGCCAGGTTCCGGCCAGCGATTCCGATCATGATCGCCCGGCGCGGCTGAACTGATCGACGACGCTCCACAAGCACATGCCGCGCGCAACCAGCGTCCTTGCCGCCGCCGACCGCCAAAATCGGCCGGTCATCGATACCGTGATCCTCGACTACGCCCAGCGCAGCGCGCGGAAGACCTCGGTCACCGGCGTCAAGGGCGGCGTCATCGAAATCGATCTGCACCAGCCTGCGCGGCTGCGTACCGACGATCTTCTGGTCCTCGACGATGGCGGACTGGTGGAAGTCGTGGCCGCGCCCGAGCCGTTGCTCGAGGCGCGGGCAGGGGACGTGGCGGCGCTGTCGCGGCTTGCCTGGCATCTCGGCGATCGCCATGTAGCGGTGCAACTGCTGCCTAACCGCATTCGGGCGCGGCGCGATGCGGCGATCGAGGCCTTGCTCAAATCGCTCGGCGCCAAAGTGACGATGATCGAAGCGCCGTTCGAACCGGAAGGCGGCGCCTACGAGTCATCGCACCGGCATGATCACGGCCACGATCATGACCATGCGCATGATCACCATGGCCATTCGCATGGCCATGGGCATCGCCACGATCATTGATTGCGATATCCGCGCGTGCCGAACGGATAGCCGGGCATCAAGTCGTAAGGGTGTTTCCAGCCGGGCAGCGCCTTCATGCGCTCGAGCCAGGCGGCGATCGCCGGATGCTCCTTGGCGATATCGAAGCCGAATTCCTCGGCCGGATAGTAAAGATAGCCGGTCATCGAAATGTCCGCGATGGTCGGCTTGTCGCTCGCCAGGAATTGCCGCCCGCTCAGGCGCTTGTTGACGATGGCGAGCGCCCCATCGATGCGTGCCTTCATGAACGTCATGACTGCCGGGTCGGCCGGCTTCGGCGCGAAGTTCTTCAGGAATCGGAATGGCCCGAGGAAGCCGTTCACCTTCTGATTGTCGAAAATGATCCAGCGCAGCGCTTCCAGCTCTTCATCCTCGCCCTGCGGCTTGAACTTGCCGGAATGGTTGGCGAGGTAAGTGAGGATCACGCCCGATTGGGTGAGCTTCTTGTTGCCGTGCACCAGCACCGGCACCTCGCCCATCTCATTGACCGCTTCGCGGTATTCCGGCTTGCGCGTGGCGCCGCCGGCGAAGAAATCGACCCAGATCGGCTCCCACTTGGCGCCGATCAAATTGAGCATCAGCGCGGCGCGGTAGGCATTGCCGGACTGGGCGAAGCAATAAAGCTGGTACTCGGTCATGGAGATCCTGCGTGGCGAGAAGCGTTAGCGGGCGAGCGTCACTGCCGTGCCGGCGGTGTCTTGCCCTTCGAAACGGCCGTTGGCGAAAGTAAAATGCGCCAGCGGCTGGTTCGCGTAATCGTTGATCGCCAGTGCGCCCTGTTCGAGCGTCCAGCGCTGGCTCGTGTAGAACTTGCCCGGGCAGCCGCCCTCCGGTGTGACGGTGCCTTGTTGCGCGCCGGGCGCGCCGCCGAAATTCATGCCGCAGGACGGTGCGTCCGGCGCCGCCAATATCCAGCGCCCAGTCATCGTTGCGGGATGCGCCGCCGGTATCGAGTCGCCAAACGTGCCGGCGGCGCAGCCCGCCAGCAGCAATGCGATGGAAACGCACCCGGCGGCCCGAATTGCCGGCAGCACATTTTGCCTGAGCATGATCCTTTCCGAAAACCGGTGCCCACTTTTCGGGATCATGCCCTGGCGCACCCTCACTTCATGGTTGGGATCACGAATTCGGCGCCTTCCTTGGTGCCGGTCGGCCAGCGCGAGGTGACGGTCTTGGTCTTGGTGTAGAAGCGGATCGAATCCGGTCCGTGCTGGTTGAGATCGCCGAAGCCGGAGCGCTTCCAGCCGCCGAAGGTGTGATAGGCGAGCGGCACCGGAATGGCGAAGTTGACGCCGACCATGCCGACCTGCACGCGGCTGACGAAATCGCGCGCGGTGTCGCCGTCGCGGGTGAAGATGGCGACGCCGTTGCCGTAGTCGTGGTCGGATGGCAGCCGCACCGCGTCTTCGTAGTCCTTGGCGCGCACCACCGACAGCACGGGTCCGAAGATTTCCTCCTTGTAGATGCGCATCGACGGCTTCACATCATCGAACAGGCAGCCGCCCATGAAGTTGCCGTTCTCGTAGCCCTGCATTTTGAAGCCGCGGCCGTCGACCAAAAGCTTGGCGCCTTCCTTGACGCCGAGATCGACGTAGTCCTTCACCCGGTTAAGCGCCGCCTTGGTCACCAGCGGGCCATAATCGGCCTGCGGATCGGTGGAGGGGCCGATCTTCAGGTTCTCCACCCGCGGGATCAGCTTCTCGACCAGGATATCGGCAGTCTTCTTGCCGACCGGCACCGCCACGGAGATCGCCATGCAGCGTTCGCCGGCCGAGCCGTAGCCGGCGCCGATCAGCGCATCGACCGCCTGATCCATGTCGGCGTCGGGCATCACGATCATGTGGTTCTTGGCGCCGCCGAAGCACTGCACGCGCTTGCCGTTGGCGCAGCCGGTTGAATAGATGTATTCCGCGATCGCCGACGAGCCGACGAAGCCGATCGCCTTCACGCGGTCGTCGGTGAGCAGCGTATCGACCGCTTCCTTGTCGCCATTGACCACGTTGAGGATGCCTTCCGGCAGTCCGGCCTCAATGAACAGTTCGGCAATCCGCATCGGCACTGACGGATCGCGCTCCGACGGCTTGAGGATGAAGGCATTTCCGCAGGCGATGGCCGGCGCGCATTTCCAGAGCGGGATCATGGCCGGGAAATTGAATGGCGTAATCCCTGCGACTACGCCGAGCGGCTGGCGGACGGAATAGAGGTCGATGCCCGGACCGGCGCCTTCGGTGAATTCGCCCTTCAGCAAATGCGGAATGCCGCAGGCGAATTCCACCACCTCGATGCCGCGCTGAACGTCGCCACGCGCATCGGGAACGGTCTTGCCGTGCTCGCTGGAGAGCAGCTTGGCGAGGCTATCGTGTTCCTTCTGTATCAGTTCGAGGAACTTGAACATCACGCGGGCGCGGCGCTGCGGATTGGTCGCGGCCCAGGCCGGCTGCGCGGTTTGCGCATTGGCGATGGCGTGCTCGACCTCGGAATGCTTGGCGAGCGCAACCTTGGCCTGCACTTCACCGGTATTGGGGTCGAAGACGTCGCCAAACCGCCCAGAGGTTCCTTTGACGGCCTTGCCGCCGATAAAATGGCCGATCTCACGCATGGGTCGCACTCCTCCGGGTTTTAAAAGGTCCGGCACGGGACCTAAGGGCTTCAATGTCAATTTGCAGCGATTTTTGCAGCTTTTTTCCGGCCGGTCACGGGGGGTGAGCACAGCCGGTGCGGCGGTTTCTCTTTCATCAAGGGGTAGCCTGTACCGCCTCTCTACAGCGCCAGTCCAGGGTTGTTTGCGGCGGCAGTTGTCCCATCGTGTTCTGCAAGGCATGCGCGTCGCGACCGGTCGCTTGGCGCCAAATTCGCATCCGCGATGCATCGCAGGGCGGGCGCGTAGCGCTTAAAGAAAGATCAGATATGCGCGCTCGCTTTCGCCTCGTTGCGCCCGGCTTTGCAAAAAATCGGAAACCGCCGGGGCTTCCAAGCCATTGCCGCCCGCGTCTAGCGACCTGGCGGCGGGTAAGGCCGACGCCAATCGGCCGATTCCGGACAACCCGTATAGGTCGCCGAATCGCCGCGTCACCATTCGCCAGAAGCGGAAAACCGCCGATTCCCGGCCGATTTATCCCCGCAAAATCACCTGTGGCCGGCTCGACCCCTTTGATACGGGTCAATTGGTGGGGGAAAATGGCCGGTATTCTATCAAGCTTGACGATGATATAAGGCCCGCCTTCCAGCCCAGCGGCGGACCGAAACAACCTCGATGAGTGACGGCGTGAACGAAAGCGCGGCTTCCGCCGAGGCCAATATCTCCAATGGCGCGAAAGAAGCGCCGCCGAACCTTGTGGCGCTCGCGCTCGGCAGCGTCGGCGTCGTCTATGGCGATATCGGCACCAGCCCGCTTTACGCCTTTCGCGAAGCGGCGATGGCGGCGAGCCAGGATCACCCAGTCACTCGCGGCATCGTGCTCGGCGTGTTGTCGCTGATCTTGTGGGCGCTGATCGTCACGGTGACGCTGAAATACGTGCTGATCCTGTTGCGCGCCGACAACAACGGGGAGGGCGGCACGCTCTCGCTTACGGCGCTGGCGAGCCGCGCGATCGGACGGCGTACCGCATTCGTCTTCATCGTCGGCGTCATCGGCGCCGCGATGTTTCTTGGCGATAGCGTGATCACGCCGGCGATTTCGGTGCTCTCGGCGGTGGAAGGGCTTAAGCTCGCCAGTCCCGCCTTCAGCGACTACGTGGCGCCGCTCGCAGTCGGGATTCTGATTGGATTGTTCGCCGCGCAAAGCCATGGCACCGCCAAAGTGGCCGCACTGTTCGGGCCGATTATGGTGGTCTGGTTTGTCGCCATTGCGATTGCCGGGGCGCTGCATATTCGCGACGATCCGCACGTGCTTACCGCGATCAATCCGCTCTACGGTATCGAATTTCTGCTTAATCACGGCCAGATCGGCCTGGTCACGCTAGGGGCAGTATTCCTGGTGGTGACCGGCGGCGAAGCGCTCTATGCCGATCTTGGCCATTTCGGCCGCAAGCCGATCCAGACCGCCTGGCTTTGCTTGGTGCTGCCGGCCCTGCTGATCAATTATTTCGGCCAGGGCGCCAAGGTGCTGGCCGACCCACTGGCGATCGAAAATCCGTTCTACCGTCTGGTGCCGGAGACTTTCCTGGTGCCGATGATCGTGTTGGCGACCGCGGCGACCGTGATCGCAAGCCAGGCGGTGATTACCGGCGCCTATTCGCTGGTGCATCAGGCGATCCAGCTTGGCCTGCTGCCGCGGCTTACCATCCTGCATACCTCGGCCTCCCATGTTGGCCAGATTTATATTCCGCGCGTGACGGTATCGCTGCTGATCGGCGTGCTGCTGCTGGTCGGATTGTTCCGCACGTCCAGCGCGCTCGCCTCTGCCTATGGCATCGCGGTCGCCACTACCATGGTGGTGGACGGACTGCTTGCTTTCATCGTGATATGGAAGCTTTGGAAGTGGCCGTTGTGGAGGTCGGCGCTACTGATCGTGCCATTCGTGATTGTCGACCTGACATTCTTCTCGGCGAATTTGCTGAAATTGTTGGAGGGCGCCTGGGCGCCGCTGTTGTTCGGCGCCACCATGGTGCTGCTGATCATGACCTGGCGGCGCGGCAGCAAGATCCTGATCAGCAAGACCCGGCGCACCGAGGTGCCGGTCGAAACCCTGCTGCGCAGTCTCGAGAAGAAGCCGCCGCATAGCGTGCCGGGCACGGCGGTGTTCCTCACCAGCGATCCGGACTTCGCGCCGACCGCCTTGTTGCACAATCTCAAGCACAACAAGGTGCTGCACGAGCACAATGTGATCCTCACCATCGTTACCGCCGATACGCCGCGCGTGCGCGAGGATGAGCGGGTGCAGATCACGCCGCTGTCGAAGCATTTTTCGCGCGTGTCCTTGAAGTTCGGCTACATGGAGCAGCCCAACGTCCCGAAAGCGCTGGCGATCGCGCGCAAGCACGGCTGGCAATTCGACATCATGTCGACTTCGTTCTTCCTGTCGCGGCGCTCGCTCAAGCCGTCGCCGCAGTCGGGCATGCCGGGCTGGCAGGATCATCTGTTCATCGCGTTGGCACGCTCGGCCAGCGACGCCACCGACTTTTTCCAGATTCCGACCGGGCGGGTGGTGGAGGTCGGCACCCAGGTGACAGTCTGAATAAATCCGCGCCGCCCTGGGAATTCCAACTAACGCATTGAAAAATAATATAAAATTAAATGCCTCGGCCTGCGCTTTTTGCATGGCTCGTCTATTCGATTTGCGTAAATGATGGTGCCGGGGTGCCTTTGCCGGCGCTATAAGCCGCAACTCAATTTTTTTGCATTGCAACAACCCCCAGGCCAATCCCCCATGTCTCAGGTGATCGCAGCCGGACGCGGCGGCTCGCTCGCGGCCGAGAAAAACGGCGACGCGCCGCTAAAGGCCGGCTTCTGGGCGCTCACGCTCGGCTGCATCGGCGTCGTCTACGGCGACATCGGCACCAGCCCGCTCTATGCGCTGCGCGAGTCCGTGCTGGCGGCGGTCGGGTCCGGCCATGCGGCGAGCGAGCCGGTGGTACTCGGTATCCTGTCGCTGATCATCTGGGCGTTGCTGCTGGTGGTAACCGCCAAATACGTGCTGATCTTGCTGCGCGCCGACAACAACGGCGAGGGCGGCACGCTCGCGCTGATGGCGCTCGCCTCGCGCGCGCTCGGCAGTGGCCGCGGCGGCGGTGTCGTGATCCTGCTCGGCATCATCAGCGGCGCGCTGTTTTATGGCGACGCCATTATCACGCCGGCGCTGTCGGTGCTCTCGGCCATCGAAGGCTTGAAAGTGGAGACGCCTGCCTTCGACGAATACGTGGTGCCGATCACGGTGGTGATCCTGATCATGCTGTTCTCAGTGCAATCGCGCGGCACAGCGAAGGTCGCGGCCGTGTTCGGCCCGATTACGCTGGTTTGGTTCGCCGCCATCGCCGCCGCCGGCCTCTGGCATATCGGGCAACATCTCAGTGTCTTGCTGTCATTCAACCCGTATTACGGCATTCATTTTCTACTCCACCACGGCATCATCGCCTTGTTCACGCTTGGCGCCGTGTTCCTGGTAGTGACCGGCTCGGAAGCGCTCTACGCCGATCTCGGCCATTTCGGTCGCGGTCCAATTCGTTTTGCCTGGCTGGTGGTGGTGCTGCCGGCGCTCACGATCAATTATCTTGGGCAAGGCGCGCTGGTGCTGGCCGACCCGAAGTCGATCGAGAATCCATTCTTCCTGCTTTACCCGCACTGGGCGCTGTTGCCGATGGTAGCGCTCGCGACCGCCGCCACCGTGATCGCTAGCCAGGCGGTAATCACCGGTGCCTATTCGCTTACCCAACAGGCGATCCAGCTTGGTCTACTGCCACGCCTGGAAATCCGGCACACCTCGGAAGCGCTGTTTGGGCAGATCTATATGCCCCGGGTGAACATGCTGCTGCTGATCGGCGTCCTGCTGCTGGTGGCGCTGTTTCGTTCGTCGAGCGCGCTTGCTTCGGCCTATGGCATCGCCGTCACCGGCACCATGGTGGTGACCGCGATGATGGCGATCGTGGTGATCTGGCGGGTGTGGCACTGGCATCTGATTTGGGCGCTGGCGCTGATGCTGCCGTTCCTGTTTATCGATTTCACATTCCTCGCCGCCAACCTGCTCAAGATCGTGGAGGGCGGTTGGATGCCGCTGGCGCTTGGCGCTCTGGTGATGGCGGTAATGTACACCTGGAAGCGCGGCAGCCGGTTGCTGTTCGAGAAGACGCGGCGGCTGGAAACTCCGTTGGAATCTTTGGTTGCCAGCTTGGAAAAGAAGCCGCCGATCCGGGTGCCCGGCACCGCAGTGTTCCTCACCAGCGATCCGTTGAGCGCACCGACCGCGCTGATGCACAGCCTCAAGCACTACAAGGTGCTGCACGAGAAGAATGTCATTCTTACCATCGAGACGGTCGATACACCGCGCATCGATGCCGCCGAGCGGGTGCGCATCGAGCCCATCGGCGAGACGTTCTCGCGCGTGGTGCTGCGGTTCGGCTTCATGGAGACGCCGAACGTACCGAAGGCGCTGGTGATCGCGCGCAAGCTCGGTTGGCAGTTCGACATCATGTCGACATCCTTCTTCCTGTCACGCCGTTCGCTCAAGCCAGCGGCCCATTCCGGCATGCCGCGCTGGCAGGACCGGCTGTTCATCGCGCTCACCCGGGTGGCCAACGACGCCACCGACTATTTCCAGATTCCGACCGGGCGGGTGGTGGAGGTCGGCACCCAGGTGACGGTCTAAAAGGCTGCTGTGGCGCGCTTCGAAACCGGCTAAAAGCACGCGTTTTGGGGGACGGAGTTGCGTCATGGCGGAGGAAATGTCGCGTGCCGATGAAGTGCAGAATTTGACGCCGGCGGAAGTGGCGCGCGGGCTCACCGAAGGCCGCATGCTGCTGGTCGACGTGCGCGAGCCGAACGAGATCTTGGCGGAAAGCTATCCTGACGCGGTGATCGTGCCGCTCTCGAGGTTCAATCCGGCCGCCATCCCGGACCCGAAAGGGCGCCAGGTGGTGTTCGCCTGTCGCGCCGGCCACCGCTCGGTGACGGCCTCGCTCGCCGCCCAGGATCAGGGTTATCCCTACAAATCCCATCTGGCCGGCGGCATCGTTGCCTGGAAAGCGGCCGGCCTTCCGACCAAAACCTGAAACTCAGCTGGTCCAAGTCAGTTAGCAATCGCTTGTTGATCCTGCGGCCGCCAGCGGCGGTGCAACCAGAGCCATTGCTCGGGATGCTCGCGGACCCAGCCTTCGATCACGTTGCTGACGATCTGCATGGTGCCGGCGATGTCGATCTTGCCTTCGGCATCGCGCACCGGCGCGATCTCCTCGCTGAGTTCGGCGCGGAAGCGATGGCCGGGCAGCCGGACGATTCGGGTGCCGAGGATCGGGCAGTCGAAATGGTGGGCGAGCCGGGCCAGCAGCGGATTAGCCATGGTGCGGCGGCCGAAGAACGTCACCTCGACGCCGCGCAAGTAATACTGATCCACCAGCATGCCGACATGGGCGCCGCGCTGGAGCGCCTCGGTGATTTTCAGCGGTGCATAGAGACCGGTTGGTATCAATTCACCCATATTGGCGGTGCGGGTCTCGCGCAGCCATTTGTCGATGCCGGCAATATTGGGGCGCCGATACAGCACCGCGCTGTCGAGCTTGTAGGTTGCCGCGGCGATCGCCGACAGTTCCCAGTTGGCCAGATGCGCGGCAAAGATCAGTGCCGGTTTGCCGTCGTGCAGGAGCTGGACAAAGCGTTCGATGGTTTCCGGCGTGATTTCGATGCGGCCGGGCCGTTCTGGATTGTCGGGGTCGACATCCCATAGCCGGTCAAGATGGGCGAATTCGGCGCCCACGCGCCCGAGATTGTCCCACACCCCGCGCAGGATCGCGTCGATTTCAACGGCGGATTTTTCCGGAAAGGCGGCCGTGAGATTTTCGCGGCCAATGCGGTTTTCCGGCAGCAGCGGACCGATGGTGCGCATCAGCCAGCCGCCGAAATCGGCCATTCGGTCGGGGTCGGTGCGACGCAGAACCTTGAGCAGGCCGACCGTGAGCGCACCCAGCAACGAGTCGCGGGCATGTCTCCCGCCGCGCTGCAGGCGCCGCATTGTTCGCCTCATCGCATTGCGCATCGGGCCACGCCGAATTGGTTGAGACTAGAAATTCACGACCACTTTGCCGAACACTTGCCGGCTCTCCAGCCGCGCCAGGCCGCGCTCGAAATCCGCCAGCGCCACCTCGGTATCGATGATCGGCGCCATGCCGGCGGCGATCTTGGACAGGCTGTCGCGGATATTCCGCATCGAGGCGCCGAACGATCCTAAAATCTTGTACTGCTGCTGGAACAACTGCATCAAATTGATGGTGACGGTCGGTCCCGCGGTCGAGCCGCAGGTGACCAGGCGGCCGCCGCGCTTGAGGCAGAGCAGGGAAGCGTTGAAGCCTTCGCCGCCGACATGCTCGAACACCACGTCGACGCCTTTCTTTGCGGTGAGCTTGCGGGTGACGCCCTCGAAGCGCTCGGTCTTGTAGTTGATCACGTGGTCGGCGCCGAGGGCCTTGGCTTTCTCCGCCTTGGCGTCATCGCCGACGGTAGTGATGACGGTGCAACCCAAGGCCTTCGCCATCTTGATGGCGACCGAGCCGATGCCGGAGCCGCCGGCGTGCACCAGAATTGTCTCTCCCGGCTTGAGCTTGGCATTGTCAAACAGCATGTGCTCGACGGTGCCGAAGGCGATCGGCGCGCAGGCGGCATCGCGCAGCGATACGCCGGCCGGCACCGGGATCACCAGCCGCGCCGGCAGATTGATCAGATCGCGCGCGAAGCCGTCGATATGGAAGCCCATGATGCCGCCGACGTTTTCGCACAGATTATCGCGGCCCTCGCGGCAGGCGGCGCAATGCCCGCAGGTCATCGCGCCATACATCACTACCTTGTCGCCAGACTTAAATCCGATCACGCCGGCGCCCGCTGCGGCGATTTCGCCGGACGCCTCCGCGCCAACCACCAGCGGCAGCTTGCGCTTGGCGAAAGCCATGCCGCGAAAGCCCCACAAATCGAGATGATTGAGCGCGACCGCTTTGATGCGGATTTGCACCTCGCCGTCACCGGGCGGCGGTGGCGCCGCGACCTCGGCAAGTTCAAGCTTGCGATCGGCGATAAGGCGTAAGGAGCGCATGGCGGGGTTAGGCGGGCGCGGCCATCAGGCCGGCTCGATGCCCATCACCAGCGAGACGTTCTGTCCGCCGAAGCCGAATGAATTTGAGATGGCGTGGCTCACCCGCGCATCGCGCGCCTTATTCGGCACCACATCGAGCGGGATCGCCGGATCCGGCACCTCGTAGTTGATGGTGGGCGGAATACGCTGGTGCTGCAAGGTGAGGATCGAGAACACAGCCTCGACCGCACCGGCCGCCGACAGCGTGTGGCCGATCATGGATTTGTTCGACGAGATCGGCACGTTCTTCACGCCCTCGCCGAGCACGGCGGAAAGGCCGAGATATTCCATTTTGTCATTTTCCGGCGTACCGGTGCCGTGCGCATTGACATAGTCGATGTCGCTGGGCGCGAGACCGGCGTCTTTGATCGCATTGGCGATGCAGCCGATGATCGGTTTGCCGTCCGGGCTCGATCGGGTGCGATGGAAGGCATCGGCCATCTCGCCGCAACCTTCGAGCACGCCGAGAATCTTGGCCCCGCGCGCCTTGGCGGAATCGTAGCTTTCGAGCACCAGCGCACCGGCGCCCTCGGCCATGACGAAACCGTCGCGGTTCTTGGCGAAGGGCCGCGCTGCACCTTGCGGCATGTCATTATTGGTGGAGAGCGCCGAGAGCAGCGAGAAACGGATCACCGATTCCGGATTGATCGAGCCATCGGTGCCGATGCAGAGCGCAGCGTCGGTTTCGCCGCGCCGGATCGCCTCGACGCCGAGCTGGATCGCGCTCGCGCCCGAGGCGCAGGCGGTCGACAGCGAAATCGGTGAGCCTTTGGTGCCGTATTTTTGCGCCAGATAATCGGCCACCGACCCGAACAGGAAGCGCTGGTGATAGGCCGGGAACTGGTCGCTGACCCGCAGCAGATCGGTATAGGTAATTTGACCGTTCGCCCCGGCGCGCGCGCTGACTTCCAGGCGCTGCGGCCACTCGATCTCGATCGGTGGCACGGCGAGGAAAAGCGGGCCGGGAAAGTCCCCGCGCATACCGACGCCGGATTTCAGCGATGGCTTCTTCGGCAGCGAGATCGGCGATTATTTCCGACAATGCGGCCGAGCAGGCTTGCGGCGGTAGGAAATCGATGGTGCCGGCGATACGCGTCTTCAGGCCGTCGGTCGGGAAGCGCGTGATGGCGCGAATACCGGATTCCCCGGCCGTGAGCTTGGCCCAATTGTCGACCTTGCCGGCGCCGAGCGAGGTAACCACGCCGAGCCCGGTTACCACCACCATCGGCCGCCCCAATTTGTCCTTTGTGGTCGCCATCTTTGCTCTCCCTCAGCCAACCCGCTCCACTAGCGCCAGGCCTTCGCCCCGCCAGTGTCCGACGCTGGTCACCACGACTTGGCTCAAATCCCCGCTCATCGGCCGTTCCAGGCCGGTCGCGTCGCAGGGTGGAAACAAACTGCGATGGTCGAGCGCGACCACCGCCAGCGCCACATTCATGGCGAATTGCGGCTCAAGCCCATGTCCGAGATATGAACCGGTGGCGCGCACGGCAAGGTCACTATGGCCGCTCAGAAATGCGCGTTCCTCGCCGGTAGCCGGCTGGGCGCCGGTGGCGCCCGAGATCACGGCGGCATGCCCGCTTACGACCTTATCCTTGATCTTGCCCCACAATCGCGACAGCGTTGCGGTAACTGCGCCGGGTTTACGGTCGGAGCGGTCGGAAATGACCGCCGTCAGCCGTGCCATCGGTTTAGCCCCGCGCTTCTCGGCATGCTCGCGCGCCTCGATAACCAGGAAAGCGCCGAGCGAGCCCAACGCGAAGCCGCCCCTCTCACCGCGCTCCCAGATCGGCGCGAAGCGGTCCTTCAGCGCGAACTGACCGAATTGATAGAACATCAGCAGGTCGGGCCGCTCGGAATTATAAGCGGCGCCGACCAGCGCGATGTCGCTTTGTCCCGCATTGATGCGCGAGAGGGCGATGCGCACGGCGTCGATACCAGCCGATTCCTCGCCCATAAAAGTGCGCGAAGAACCGGTCACGCCATGCACGATCGAGATATTGCCGGCCAGCAGGTTGGAGAGTTGCGCCAGGAACAGCGTCGGCCGCAAGTCGCCCATCAGCCGTTCGTTGAGGAACGCCGCCGGATTTTGTGCGTGCGGCACGCCACTGAGGATGGTCGAGTTCGACCGAGAGATCGCGCTCACCGCCGGAGGCGGCCACGATCATGTCCATACGCGAAAGAATCTCAGGTTTTCCTTTGACGCCGGCGGATTCGAGCGCCAGGCCGGCGGCATAGGTGCCGATGCGCTGCCACGGCTCCATCTGGCGCTGATCGCCCTTCTTCGGGATTTGCGCGTCGAAATTAATCGGCGCCAAAGGATGCACGATAAACGGGGCAAATGTCTTGGTATCGGCGCTGGGATGCCCCTCCGTCAGCTTTTGCCAGTGCGCTTGCGGGCCTTCGCCGAGGCAGGAAACGATGCCGATACCGGTGATCCATGCTTCGCGGGCAGCCTCAGCCATCGACGGGTGCCCCGACTTTTAGTCCGATCCGGGCGGCAAGGTCCCGCATCTGCTGTTCCATTTCAACATTGGGAAAATCGAGGACGCGCAGTGTCAGTGTGGCGTCGCAAATCAGCTTGCCTTCGACTTTTATTTTTGCGTCGACAACCGCGTAGCCGGACCCGTCATGATCGAGATGGGCATCGATCGACAGCCGTTGGCCGGGCGTGACGAAGGTGCGCAGCTTCGCCTCTTTCACCGCGACGAGAAACGGCATGCGCTCGAAGCGGTGCAAAGCCACCACCAGCCAGCCCGAGGTCTGCGCCATCGCCTCGATCAGCAACACACCCGGCATCAGTGGATAGCCGGGGAAATGACCCTCGAATATCGTGCTTGCCTCTGGGACCAGCGCCTCACTGCTAATCTTCCGGCCGGCGAGATTGAGGTCGACGATCCGGTCGATCAGCTGAAAATATTCAATGCGCATATGACTTTAACGGGCTTTAGGCCCCCTTGGCAGCGACGAGCTCGTCGATACGGGCGCTCAGGTTTTTGAGCACGAAATATTGGTCGGTAGTGGCCTTGCCGTCGTTGACTTCCTGCGTCCACTGCTCAAGCGGCAGCTTGATCCCGAATGCCTTGTCGATGGCAAACGCGATATCGAGGAAATCCAGGCTGTCGATGCCAAGATCGTTAATGGCGTGGCTGTCGGGCGTGATGGTGTCGCGCGGAATATCGCAAGTCTCGGCGATAATATTGGCGATGGTATCAAATGTCGAAGACATCGGTAACTCTCTGATTGATATGGAGTTCTGGCGATCATACGGCCTCGGTGCCCGGTCCCGCGCGACAGCTTCCCGGCACGGCCATTCACCAGCATGCGGTTGGCTGCCCGTATAGCGAAGCGCACGGTTAAGTTCAATGGCGGCGGGCATTTACTGGAAAATGAGGCCGAACAGGCCGAAACGCGTGGGCGAGCGAGCCTTACCAGCGGTCCTTGGTTACCTCTACCGGCGTGCAACCGCGGCGCCCCGACAAGACGCAATCCTGGTTCTTGCGCATCTGCGCCATGGTATCGGCCAGCCAAAGCCCGGCGCCGATCAATGCGATCACGAACAGGAATGCCGCTGTGTTCACGATCATGCGGTGGCGATAATCATCGCTATCCGCCCCTTGCTCGAATTTCCTTAGATCGGCAACCGCCGGTGGAGCGGTCACCGGCGCGCGTGTGCCGGCGCGGCCGTGGGGGAAGCTCACCACCCGCGGCTCGTTGTCGGACGAAGGCGATCTATCGCTGGTCATGGCGGGCAACTCTACCACGGCGCCCAAGGCCATTTCGACGGCGCCTGGCCGCAGCTTGGCGGTACGAAAATGGGTGCAGGACGGTCCCGCGACGCTTTGAAATATCGCAAGATTTTCGGCTGGCGGCCTTGGCAGCCGCTTGCGAAGTTCCTTGTGCCCCGCATCCCATTAAGCCAAAATGAATTTTGGAGCTGGGGTGATAAAAATAAGGCTCTACCTTTCATCGGGCGCCAGTCCCGAACCGCGATCGCGACGCTAAAGCCGCGGCGGGTGAAGGGTTATCGGTCTTTTCGCAACGCCGAAAAGACGAGGGTGGGGGATGGCTTGATTCAAACGCTTGCAGCGTTCGGACATTTTTCGGCTCTCGATGTATCCGGACTCGCGCGAATAGCGGTTTTGCTGGTTTTGCCGTTCGCGCACGAGGACCTCGCAATCGTCCTCGGCGGCTACATCGTCGTGAATGATTTGATGCCGGTCGGCTTGGTCGCGGCCAGCATCTATGGCGGCATTGTCGCAAGCGATTTCGCGCTCTACGGCATCGGCGCGGCGGCGCGCTATGTGCCATGGTTGAGCCGGTTTGCGGTCGACGAACGGGTCCTCCGCTTCGGCGAGACGCTCAAGCGCAACGTGTTCGGCCTGGTCGCCTTGTGTCGGGTGGTGCCCGGCGTGGTGTTCGTCGCCTTCGTCGCCTGCGGCTGGACGCGTGTTTCGCTCGCCCGGTTTACCGCCGCGAGCCTGGTCATTTCGGCGCTGTATCTGCCGCTGATGCTTTATCTGGTGATCGTATTCGGTGACTCGCTCAACGATCGGCTCGGGCTTTGGGCGTGGCCGATGCTGTTCCTCGTTGTCGCGGCCACCAGCTTCGCGCGCAAGCGCGTGTTCGCCTTCGCCAAGGCGAGCGAACCGGAGCCGGCCGGCGAAGCGGTGCTGCCGGCAACCTGCTTTGGCATGCCGCCGCTCACGCGCGCCGACCGCAAAGTTGCCAAGGCCGAGCGCATTCCGCCGGGGCTGTTTTATGTGCCGCTGGTGTTGAACTGGCTCCGGCTCGGGCTGCGCTATCGGTCGCTGACCTTGCCGACTGCGGCGAACCCCAAGATTTTCGCCGGCGGCATGTGGGGCGAATCGAAGAGTTCTTATTTTTTCGACGTCGATCCGGCGCTGCGCAGATGGATTGCCGATTTCGTCGTCGTCCAACGCAGTGCCGGTGTCTGGAACCTGGGAACTGATATCGATCGGGCGGTGCGCGCGCTTGCGGAGGCCGGGCTCGACTTTCCGGTGATCGCCAAACCCGACATCGGCTGGCATGGCTACGGCGTGCGCCTCATCGACGACCTGACGCAACTCGAAAGCTACATCGCGCGGTATCCTGAATCCGCCACGCTGATATTGCAGCGTTTCGTACCGCACGCCGGCGAAGCAGCGGTGCTCTACGCGCGGCTCCCGGAAGAACCCTCAGGGCGCATCCTGTCGCTCACCTTCCGTTATTTCCCGCACGTGGTCGGTAATGGCTCCTTGACGGTGCGCCAGCTCATCGGCAGCGACGAGCGCGCGCAATGGAAATCCGCTCTGCATCTCGGCATCGATCCGAGCCACCGCGGCGTTGATCCGCGCGATCTCGATATGGTGCCGGCGCGCGGCGAGGTGGTGCGCATCGCACTCATCGGCAATCAACGCGCCGGCGCCCTCTACCGTGACGGGCGCCGCCACATCACCGCCGCGCTGGAGGAGCGCTTCGATACGATCGGGCGCAGCATGACCGAGTTCCATTACGGCCGCTTCGACCTGCGGTTTGAATCGCTTGATGCATTCATGCGCGGCGAGGACTTCTCGATCGTGGAAATCAACGGCATCGGCGGGGAGGCGATCGATTGCTGGGATCCTCGCTTGGCCGTCGGCGAAGTCTATCGGCGCCTGGCCAATCAGCAGCGGCTATTGTTCCTGATCGGGCAACGCAACCGCGAGCGCGGCTTCCAGCCGACCAGGATTGGAGATTTTGTCGGGAGCTTGATCCGGCAGACCCAATTGATTCGCCGCTATCCGGCCTCGGTCTGAGCGGATGGTCGTCGGCCAAGTGGACGCCCGGAGGCGAGCTGCCTAGAGTGGGCCGATGAGCGAATTGTTCCAATCCCGGCGCCTTGTCGCACTGGCCGCGGCCTATGTAATCGCTTTACAGGCTTTGTTGCTGCCGCTGTCGGTCGCGGCCGGTGGCACGTTCAATTTTAGTCTCTGCACTGCGGCTACATCGCTCGATGGCTCGTCGTCGCCGGCCGGTCACGACGCGGGCTGTCCCTGTGCCGCCGGCTGCGGGATGCAATGCTGTGTGCACGCGTTGGCCGCTCCGCCGCCCGGTGTGGTCGCGCTCGACCTGACGGGCGCCGTCGCGATGATACCGGCGCCGGTGCTTACGCCTGTCATCCGATTGGCCGATCGCAGCCCGCAAATCCCGCGCGCGCCACCCGCCGCCTGACGAATTCGTTTCCGATCCACATCACATCTTTCATTGCGCAAGCCGCGCCGCATCGAAGCGCGCGCTGCGTCGTCAGGAGTTAGAACGATGACCCGCACTATATTCATGATCGCCGCCATTCTCGCCGCATGGGCGGCAGTGCCGGCGCAAGCCAAAGACATCACCGTCGGCAGTTTGAAAATCTCCGCGCCCTGGGCGCGCGCCACCCCGAAAGGCGCCAGCGTCGGCGGCGGCTATATGAAGATCACCAATGTCGGGACCGCGCCCGACCGCCTGGTCGGCGGCTCCACGGATATCTCCAAACGCTTCGAAGTCCATCAAATGACCATGGAAAACGGCGTGATGAAGATGCGGCCGGTCGCCGGCGGCCTCGAGATCAAGCCGGGCCAGACCGTCACGCTCGATCCCAATGGTTACCACGTGATGTTCGTCAATCTGAAGAAGCAGCTCATGCAAGGCGAACACTTCAAAGTCACCCTGGTATTCGCCAAGGCCGGCAAAGTCGATGTTGACTTCACCGTCGAGGGTATCGGCGCCAAGACCGGCGGCGCTGACGCCATGCCCGGGATGCAGATGCAGGACGGCGGCATGAAGATGAAGTGAGCGCCCTGATATTCGTGCTTGTCTAAGTCGCGGAAATCGAATCCCGGCGCCGCGGCGCCGGGATTTCGCCGGCATGCGTTCAAGAGGATCAACGGCGATGCGGCGTCGCATTTGCGTTGCAAATGCCCGCGAAACACGCCATATCGAAAAATATGCAGCAAAAATCGAAAACAGCTCCGAAACTCGTCATCCGAAATGCGGTCCCGGCCGATATCGATGGTGTCCGTGCGGTGATGGCCAAGGCCTATGCGTCGCTCGGCGCGCACGGCATCTATTCCGAAGCCCAATTGCTCGGTCAAATGCACCAATTTCCCGAAGGCCAATTTGTCGCCGTATACGAAGGCCGCATTATCGGCTATTGCGCCACCTTCCTGATTTCTGAATCGCTTGCGCTCAGGTCGCACGATTGGGCGACAATTACCGGTCGCGGTTACGCCTCGCGGCACGATCCGGATGGCGATTGGGTTTACGGCATGGACGTCTGCATCGATCCCGACTTTCGCGGGCGACGCATCGGTCAGCGGCTCTACAATGAACGTAAAAAATTGTGCCAGCATTTGCGGCTCAAAGGCGTCGTATTTGCTGGCCGCATGCCGAACCTGGCGCGCCGCTGGAATTCCGTCGGTTCGGCCGAGAACTACCTCAAACTCGTGCTCGAAGGTAAACAGCGCGATCCGGTGATTGGATTCCAAATTCGCAACGGCTTCGAGCCGATAGGGGTCTTGCCGGACTATCTCCCGCTCGATCACGAATCGCGCGGCTTTGCCACGCATATGATCTGGCGCAATCCGCAGGTACCAGTCGAGACCGCGACGGCCCCGGAGCGTATTATGCGCCGCGCGCGAACGGTGCGGGTTGCGGCCGTGCAATATCAATTGCGCGCCGTCACTTCATTCGAAGAATTTGCGCAACAGGTCGAGTATTTCGTCGATGTGGTGGCCGACTACAAAGCAGACTTTGCCGTGTTCCCGGAACTGTTCACGCTGCAATTGCTGTCGATCGAAAACCGGCACGTGCCGGCGGCCGAAGCGATCGCAGCCCTCACCAACTATACTGCACGTTTCAAGGAAATGATGAGCCGACTGGCGGTGAGCTACAATGTCAACATCATCGGCGGTTCGCACCCGACGCGCGAAGCCGATGGCGAAGTTTACAACGTCTCCTACATATTTCTACGCGATGGCAGTGTGCACGAGCAGCGAAAAGTTCATCCGACCCCGAACGAGCGATACTGGTGGAACATCAAGGGCGGCGACCGGGCAAACATTATCGACACCGATTGCGGGCCGATCGGAGTGCTCATTTGTTATGATTGCGAGTTTCCGGAATTGGTTCGACATGTGATCGATCAAGGCGCGGCCATGCTGTTCATCCCGTTCTGCACCGACGAGCGGCAAAGCTATATGCGGGTGCGCTACTGCGCGCAGGCGCGTGCGGTGGAAAATCAATGTTTTATCGTCATGGCTGGCAATACGGGAAACCTGCCGAAGGTCGAGAATATGGATATTCAATATTCGCAAAGTTGCGTGCTGACCCCTTGCGATTTTCCGTTTGCGCGTGATGGCATCGCGTCCGACACGACGCCGAACGTCGAGATGGTGGCAATCGCCGACCTTCCGCTCGACAGCCTGCGCGCCGCGCGCCAGGGCGGCACCGTACAAAACCTCAAGGACCGCCGCTTTGATCTTTATTCCGTGACCTGGCGTGGACGCTGACCGCCTATTTCGACTCCGCGAAAGCGAGCTTGCTGTCCTTTGGCGGCATCATGCGGAAAACGTTGAGCGTCATCGAGATCAGTGCGTAATAGCCGAGGATGCCGACCAGTTCGACCGTGCCGCTATCGCCGAGGAATGCGTGCACGCGTTTGTAGGTGCGCTCGCTCGCACGCCTGGTCTTATAGAGTTCCTGGATGAAATCGTAGATTGCGCGCTCGTCCTTCGGTACGGATTTCGGCGTGCGTCCGGCGCGCAAGTCCTGAATCGTCTTCGGCGCCACCCCGGCTTTCTCGGCGATCGGCGCATGCGCGAACCACTCATATTGCGCGCGCCACAGCCGGGCCGTGCATAAAATCGCAAACTCCGACAGTCGCGGCGGCAGCGCCGTCCGGTAGCGGCAATGGCCGCCGAGCGCCTGCGCCAGGTGGCCGAATTCCGGTGCATGCAGCCAGACCGCAAACGGCCCGCGCGGGGTAATCGATTGTCCGCGCGGCCCCGAGCGGATCGCCTCCAGCAGCACGCGCTGGGCGTCGTTCATGTGCGCTTCGTCGATTTCGGGCAGGCGTGGCGCCGGGCGCTTGGCGGGCATGGGCGGGGTCCTTGTAATGGCGGGGGCAGCTAGGGAGGGACATGACGCGGCACGTAAAACGCGATTACTATAGCCCAAAATCTCCGGGGAGGACCCGCATGGACGACGTCACCAAATTCACTCCGAATCTGGCGCGCTACGAGGCGCTGATGGAGGTGGTGCGCAACCGCATGACCACCCGCGCATTCCGGCCGGAAATCGCGGTGCCGCGCGAGCATATCGAAATGGTACTGGAGGCCGCGCGCCATGCACCGTCCGGAGCCAACGCGCAGCCCTGGCATTACATCGTGGTGAGCGACCCCGCGGCGAAAAAGCAGATCGCCGACTATTTCGTCGCCGAGGCCACGACCCGCGCCAAGATGAAAATGAAATTTCCCACGCCCAACTATCGCGGGTTGGAGACGGCGCCGGGCTTCATCGTAGTGGTGGCGGATTTCCGTTTCGTGCGCGCTTTCCCGGTGCTGCTCGACGGCTCCGATCTTGACAAGCGCTACCAGGCCAATGCCGAACGCATCCTGCTGCAAAGCGTTGCCGCCTCCACCATGTCGGCGCATCTGGCCGCCGCAGCGCTCGGCTATCAGGTCTGGTGGGTGACCGCGATCGGCCAGGACGATGCGCAGAAATCGCTGCGCCCGCTGCTCGGCGTGCCGGAGGATCTCGCCATCATCGACATCATGCTGTTTGGCGTGCCGGCGAAACCGCCATACAAGCGCTGGAAGAAGACGCTGCCGCAGATCATGAGTTGGGACCGCTTCGATATGAAAAATCACATGACCATCGACGATATCGACGCCTGGGTGCGCGAGACGCGCCACAAGGTCATGTATCGCGACGAAGCCAAAGTGGATTGAAAAGGACGGATCGTAAGGGGATGACCATCATGACCGGCTATCTGAAGATCATCGCCGCGGCGTTCGGCCTCACGCTGCTCGCCGCGCCCGCCTTCGCCGACGCTATCGACGGCGATTGGTGCTTTAAGCCGGATGGCCGCCACTTTTCGATCCGCGGGCCGGACATCGTCACGCCCGGCGGCGCGCGTATACAAGGCGATTACAGCCGGCACGCCTTTTCATATGCGGTGCCGGCGTCCGAGCTCGGCGCCGGCAAGACCGTCTTTATGACGTTGCTGGACGAAAATACCGTGCACTTGCGGTTGGGCGAAGCCTTCGCCGCCAATGCGGAAACCTGGATACGATGTTCGCCGTCGGTTAGTTCGTTGAGAGTGCCGCCGGCGCTATAATCGCGCGAACTATTGCACCACCGCCACGGTCACTTTCATCACGCCGCGGCTGGTCATATGCAGCGCCTTGGCGGCGGCGAGCGAGAGGTCGAGCACAAGGCGTTTGCTGAACGGTCCACGGTCGTTGACCACCACGACGACACTGCGATGGGTCTTATTGTCGGTGACGCGCAGTCGGGTGCCGAACGGCAGCGTGCGGTGCGCGGCGGTGAATTTCTTCGGATCGTAGATTTCGCCGGACGCCGTCCGCCCCTTGTAGCCCTTGCTGTAGAAGGCGGTGAGGCCGGAAAATTGCTTCGGGTCCTGCGCGGATGTTTGCCAGCTCGCAACGCTGCAGGCGAGCGCGAAACCGACCGCCATTCCGATCTTCCGGGCCATTGAGTGTCTCCGCCCCTGCAATCTTACCGGCATTGATAAAAAAACCCGGCGGCCCAAGCAACCGCTCGGGGCGAAGCTGCCCGTCCAGTGGAAAACTTAAGCGCGATTCGTGCGGTTAATCGTGGCGCGCAGCAAAAAGTTCCCGGTGGCGCCAGGTCAGACTTTGTTCGGCAGCGCCTGCCTGAAGCGACCGATATTGGCCCAGGGGTCCTCGCGCAAGCGCGCCAGCCGCGCCGGCAGATTGAGCACGGTGTACTGGTTAGAGCCCTTCAGCGTGCCGAGCTCCGACCAATCCACCGGCGTCGACACCGGCGCGCCCGGCCGCGCGCGGGTCGAGTAGGGCGCAATGGCGGTCGCCTCGCGGCTGTTGCGCAGGTAGTCGACAAAAATCCGCTTGTTGCGTTTGCTCTTGGTGGCGGTCGCCGTATAGCGGTCCGGATGGTCCGCCGCCATGGCGGCGGCGACCGCTTGCGCGAAATCCTTGGCCGCATGCCACGGCACCGGCTTGATCGGCAGCACCACATGCAGCCCCTTGCCGCCCGATGTCTTGACGAAACTCTTGAGCTTGAGACGCTCAAGCCGCTGGCGCACCTCGCGCGCGGCGGCCACGACATCCTTCCAGCCGGCGCCCGGCCCGGGATCGAGGTCGAACACCAGGCGGTCGGCGCGCTCGCGATCGCCGATCGTGGTGCCGCGGGTGTGTATTTCCAAGACGCCGGCCTGCACCAGCGAAATAAGCCCGGCGAGATTATCGATCGAGATGATCTTGTCGCCTTTCTCAGGCACCAGATGCAGATGCTCGGTGGCGATGCCCATGGTGGCATGCTTCTGGAAGAAACATTGCCCGGCCGCCCCCTCCGGGCAGCGCAGCAGCGCGATCGGGCGTCCCACCACATGCGGGCGCATCCATTTCCAGATTTGCGTGTAAAACTCCGCAAGAGCGTGCTTGCTCACGCCAGCATCCGCCCAATAGACGCGATCGGGATGTGACAGCGTCACGCCGCCGACCACCGCCTTCGCAGGGCGCGCCGGCGCGCTGCGTTTCACCGCGGCCTTGCGCGCCGCCGCCATGGCCTTGACCTCGCGCACCACTTGCTTTGCCGGTTTGTCCTCGCGCAGACCTTGGAACGAGGCCTGCCGCACCCGGTCGCCATGGGTCCAGCCGTGGAAATCCACCTCCGCCACCAGTTTGGGCGAAACCCAGATCGGCGCGCGCACGCCGCGCTCCTCCTTCGGCACCGTCTCCAGCGCCGATCTGTCGAGCTTGAGCGGTTTGAGCTTGCGGTAAAGCTCGCGCGCGCTTTCACGGGTGAAGCCGGTGCCGGTACGCCCGGCATAGCGCAGCTTGCCGCGGGCGTAGTAGCCGAGCACCAGCGCGCCGACGGCGTGCGCATCGACGCTCGACAGCGCGAAGCCCGCCACCACCAGCTCCTGCCGGTCGGAGCATTTGGTCTTGATCCAGTCGCGGCCGCGGCCGGAATGATAAGCGGAGGCGGCCAGCTTCGAAACGATGCCTTCCAGGCCCATTTTGCAGGCATGTTTGAACAGCACGAGGCCCGGTTCAGTGAGCGATTCGCTCAAGCGCAGACGGCCCGCGCTTTCCCGCTTCGGCCAGCAGACGCGCCAGCGCGTCCTTGCGCGCGGCAAGCGGCAGCGGCTTTAGATCGGCGCCATCGAGATGCATGAGGTCGAACACATAGAACATCATGCGGTCTTGGCGGCCGTGTTTGAGGTCTTCCTGCAGCAGCGAGAAGCTGGAAATGCCGTCGGCGCCTTCCACCACCAGTTCGCCGTCAATCAGCGCGGTTTTTGCCGGCAACTTGCCGATTGCTTCCGCGATCGGTGGAAATTTCTTGGTCCAGTCGAGGCCGCGCCGGGTCAGCAGCTTGACCTTGCCGCGGTCGAGCCGCGCCTGGATACGGTAGCCGTCGAATTTGATCTCGTGAATCCAGCTGTCGCTGTCCGGCGCCGTCTCGGCGAGCGTGGCCAGGCACGGTTTTATGAAAGCGGGCAGGGGAGCGCGTTTGGCGCCGGCAAGCGGATCGCTATGTGCGCGCGTGAAGTTTGCGGTCTTTTGCATGGGCCAAATCGCCGCCGCGTATGCGCGTTTGCGTGTCGGCGGTTTTTTAGCGGCCGCCTTGCGCTTGGGCGCGCCCTTGGCGATCTCATCCATGGCGCGGCCGGACACCACGGAACGCGCCTTCTGCTCGAGGATGTCCTTGTCACCGGGCGCGCGCGCATACTCGTCATGCGCCTTGATCAGCAGCCAATTGTCGCGCTTCTCGCCGCGCCTGCGGTGCATGCGCACCAGATGCCAGAGTCCGTGCAGCTTCTCGCCGTCGAGTGTGAAGGACAGATGGCCCTTGCGCAGCCCCTCATGCGGATCGTCCTCCGGCTGCCAGGACCCGCGGTCCCAGATCATTACGGTGCCGCCGCCGTATTCGCCTTCGGGAATTGTGCCTTCGAACTTGTTGTATTCGATCGGATGGTCTTCGACTTGCACGGCGAGCCGCTTCTCGCCCGGCACCAGGCTGGGGCCGCGCGTGACCGCCCAGCTTTTCATGACGCCGTCGAGTTCAAGGCGCAGGTCATAATGGAGCCGCCGCGCCGCGTGCTTCTGAATGACGAAGGCATGGCCGCGCCGCCGCACTGGCTTGCCGCGCGGTTCGGCCGTGACACCGAAACGACGCTTGGCGCGGTAGGTTTTCAGCCCCGCCATATATAATCTCTCTTGTTCGCCTGATCTTGTCGGAAAGCCAGCACTTCTGTTTCGAGATCAAGCGCTCCGTTTCACCTTCCGCCGTGCCGTTGGCCGCTTGCGATGAATGCCGCTCTTGCGCGCGCTCGCCGGGCGCCGCCGGTCGGCCTGGGCACTGCGGCGCAGCGCGTCCATCAAGTTGATCACATTGCTCGGCCGCGGCTCGGCCACCACCGGCGGCGCCTTGCCGGCACGCTTGGCCTTGATCAGGGCGGTCAGCGCGTTCTCGTAGCGGTCCTCGAATTTGCCGGGATCGAAATGCCCCTTCTTCGTCTCCAGGATGTGGGTCGCGAGCTTGAGCATGTCGGCCGGCACTTTGATGTCGGGTATCTCGTCGAAGTAATCGTGTTCGTTACGCACCTCGTTTTTGTAGCGCAGCGTCGTCGCCATCAACCCCTTGCCGCGCGGCCGCAGCAGCAGCAGATGTTCGCGCCGGTAGATCACCACGCGCGCCAGACCTGCGAGGTCTTCCTTGCGCATGGCCTCGCGGATCACTGCGAAGGCTTCCTGCGCCATTTCGTCCTGCGGCACCAGGTAGAAGGATTCGTCGAGATAGATGCGGTCGACTTCCGACATCGGCACGAATTTCTCGATGTCGATGGTATGTGTGCTTGCCAGCGCCACGTTGTCGAGTTCGTCTTCCTCGACCAGCACATACTGGTCCTTCTCGACCTGGTAGCCTTTGACGCGATCCTCCGGCTCGACCGGCTGGCCGGTCTCGGCATCGACGATGTCGTTGCGGATGCGGTTGCCGGTCTTGCGGTTGATGATGTTGAAGCGGATGCGCTGGCTGGTGCTGGTGGCCGGATAAAGCGCCACCGCGCAGGACACTAACGAGAATTTGAGGAAGCCGTTCCAGTTTGGACGCGGTGCCATGGGCGCTACTCCTTACGCGACAAACGCTGGATTAGACCACTCTGGGAAAATTATTTTTTATTAAACCGCGTTCTCGTGATGGCGGCATTGATCTATCGCAAGCAATTGAAATATCGTTGTTTTTCATCGAGCGGCGGGCCGGGCCCAGCGCCTCATCGTCGGTCTTACCTCCCGGCAATGACCTGGTCGGCGGCGGAAACTCCGGTGAACCAGGCGCCATGCGCAGTCGAGAAGTCGCCGTGCGAACAGGCCTCGCCGGCGAAAAACAAGCGGCCATCCACCGGGGCGGCAAGCTTTGCCCGGCATTCCGCCTTGCCCGGCAGCGCAAACGAATAGGAGCCGCGCGCGAACGGATCGGCGCCCCAACGATGCGTATGGATGGGTTTGATGCGGCCGGCGAACGCGCCGCCGAGGAGACCGGTGAGTTCCGCCACGGCGAAGTCGAAAAAGGCGCGTTTGCCTTGCGCTTCGAGGTCGGACGCCAACCGTCCGCCGAAATAGACCTCGATCTGCGGGCGGCCGAACGGCCGCAGATGATAGGTGGCCGTCGCGCTCTGATCGATGGCGCCAAGCATGTGGGTGTCTTGCTCGAATTCCTCGGCGCCGTCGAGCGACAGGAACAGCTTGTCGTTAAGGCCGAGCGGCAGGCCGCGCGCGGCTTGCGTTTTCTCCGGCAATGCCGGCGTGAACAGACCTTCGTTCTCAGCGAGAACCGTGGTCGGCAATGTCACGATCGCGCGATCGGCCGCAATCGTGCCCTTCGCCGTTTCGATCTTTAATCGCCGTCCGCCGTGGTCGATACGGCGCACCGGACAGTCGAGCGCCACGGCCAATTCCTCGCCGCTGGCGGCAATGGTCGCGCCAAAGCCTTCGACCACGCGCCAGTTCACGCCATTGTCGTCGTAATTGGCGAAATCACGAGCGGACAAGCGGTCTAACTCAGCGCCGCTGATGTAGGTACCGACCGCGTTGATCAGGTTGTTCCAGCGGCCGCCTGGGTCGAGCACTTCGGCGGCTGCGAATGTCGGGCTCATGGGCCGCGGCCGCCTCGACACGCGTATAAAATCTCTCCATGGCATTGCCGAAATCGCGCTGTTCGGTCAGCGGGAAACCGATTGGCAGCGCAGGCCGCGCCCAGGGCGGCGGCGTCTTGTCGATGGTGCGGCCTTGGGCTTCGGCAATCGCCACCCACGGATTGCGGTTGGCCGAATGCAGCCACCCGCAACCGAGGTCGAGCGCGAAACCCGATGCATCGCTGACGGTCCAGGCTCGTCCGCCCAGCCGCGGCCGCGCCTCGATCAGCAGGCAGTCGATGCCCGCCTGGCGCAGCCGCCGGCCGGCCGCTATGCCGGCCGCGCCGCCGCCAATGATCGCGACCTCGGTGTCGTTAGTCGTCATAGCGGGGCTCTAACCTGCGACAGGCAATTGCGGATCATTAAGCTTGTCGCGGCCGCAATCTATTTTGCAAGGGCGCTCTCCAGCCTTGGGCTTATGGCAATTCGTCCCCATATAAGGGCATTATTTGAATGAACAGCATTCAGATGATGTTTTGCCAATATTTTGGAGATAAATCGAATGAGCAAGGCCGCAGTAAAACCCGCAAATTTGCGAGCGAATGTCACACCGATCGACGGTTATGTATTGATCGTCGATGGAAAGCTGAAGACCCGCTACGAAACCTCGGAAGAAGCCATGACGGCGGGCCAAAAACTCAAGCAAAAATATCCGGTAATTCAAGTTGCGGTGCTGGACGCCGCGGCGCGGAATTCCACTCCGATCGAGTTGCAATCGGAGTAAACGTCGCCCGGCAGGAATGCGCCCGTATGCATAGACCCCTTAGCGCCTTTGCAGTCCTGGCGGTCGTCGCGACGGTGGCATGGCCGGCACCGTCTGTGGCCCAAGGTCGGGAGCGGACGAAGGCCGGCACGCTGACTTGCGACATTTCTGGCGGCATCGGCCTTATCGTCACGTCGAAGAAGGAAGTCGCGTGCATGTTCACGCCGTCCCAGCCGGGGCCGCGTGAGGTCTACACCGGATCGATCAGCAAATTCGGCCTCGATCTCGGCGCCACCGCAGGCGGCGAGATGGTCTGGACGGTCTATGCGCCGATCACACGACGGGTTGGCGCGCTCGCCGGCCATTACGGCGGTGCCGGTCCCGAGCCGAAGGTCGGCGCCAACATCCTAATCGGCGGCTCGAACCACACCGTAACCTTGCGGCCGATATCGGTGCAGGGGCAGGCCGGCCTCAATCTGGCGGTCGGCGTGGCCGGACTTGAATTGCGCCCGGCACGGTAATTTGTTGCAATGCTGTTATTGCAACGGCCGCCCTCAATGCGAGGGCGGCCATTATCATTTCGACACCCGCACGATGCGGCGTCACATGCCCTTGCCGGCGTCCTTGACCAGCGAATTGTCGACGTGCTTGCTGACGTCGAATGCCTTCGGCATCATCTTCAACTCGGCCAGCGTGTCGATATTGCTCTGCAAGGCCTTGACGTTCACCTCGCCGTGCGGATCGTGATAGAAGTCCTTGCCCGGCAGCAGCGCCCAGGAGGCGAAGGCGCCGGCCGGCCGGCCGGTCAGCTCCGACATGATCTTGAGCACGCGATCGCGGTTCTTCGGATCGTGCACCACGCCGATGCCGTGCACATAGTCGGCGAGGAATTTCACCAGCACGGCGCGATGCTTCTTGATGAAATCCTCCTTGGCGCAGAAAAACAGGAACTGGGTGGTGCCCATGGCATCCTTCTGCTGGAACAGCGGACGGAAGCCGCCGCCGTCCTTCAGCGCCTTTGCCCAGAATGGCGCGAGGAAGGCGCCGACCTGGATCTTGTCGGCTTTGGTCATCGCCTCCATGGCGCCGAAGCTCGCCTCGATGATGCGCACGTCCTTGTCGGGTACGAGCCCGTTCTTGCGCAGCACGCCGCGCGCGGCCATGTCGACCGCGCCGCCGATGGCATTGACGGCGATGGTCTTGCCCTTGAGGTCTTTCACCGTCTTGATCGGCGAATCGGCCTTCACGGCATAGATGGTGGAGAAGCTCGGCCCGTCCTGCGCCACGTCGGCGATGCCGACGATCGGCTGGTGCGCGTTGAGGATGCCCGAGGCGAAGGTCGAAAAGGCGAGCACGCCGACGTCCACCTGGTCGGCGGCGAGCGCCTGCAGCACCAGCGATGAGCCCTTGAAGCGGATGAAATCGATCGTGTAGTCCTTGCCGAAATATTTGGTCTGGTCCGGCATCTTGAAGATGATCGGCGCGAGATGCGTCGGGATCGTGTCGTAGCTGACCCGCAGCTTGAACGGCTCGGCGGTAGCCGGGCCCGCCGCCGCGAATGCCACAAGCGCAGCCGCCAGGCCGAGCTTGACCGTTGTCCTCACCATGATTTGTCCTCCCTGTCTTTGTTGGCCTTGCTCCGCCCAAAGTTGAGTGCGGCGAACTGGCGAGGCGACTGTAGCGTGTTTTCGCGCGCACTTGCAGCCATATTCCGCTTCAGGCTACCGCCGCGGCGGTCTCGGCGTGCCAGACCAGCAGGCGGCGGCGCAGGAAGGCTAAGGTCTGGATGAACACGAGGCCGGTGAGCAGCGTCGCCAACAGCCCGGCGAACATCTTGGCCGACTGGGCAAAGCGCACGGCGTGGATCATGTAGCCGCCGAGCCCGTCGGCGCCCGAAAGCATTTCCGTCACTACCGCGATGATGAGCGCGAGGGGAAATGCAACCTGCAATCCGCTGACGATCTCCGGCGCTGCCGCCGGAATGACCACTTTCCAGAACAGGCGATGGGGGCTCGTGCCGAGATTGCGCGCCGACCAGAGGAAATATTTGTCGACCTGCGTGGTGCCCAGATAAGTGGCGCTGATAATCGGCACCACACAGGTGAAAGCGATCATGGTGATCTCGGACACATTGCCGAGCCCGAACCAGAGGACGAAGATCGGCAGGAAGCTGATTTTCGGGATGGGAAAAGCGACCGACACCAGCGGCTCCATGATCCGCCGCGCGATCGCCGACATCGACATCAGCGCGCCGGCGGCGACGCCGATCACGGCCGCGCTGCCGAAGCCGACAAAGGCGCAATAGGCCGTTTCCAGCACATGGCGCGGAATGTCGCCATTGGCGGTGTCGAGCCAGCCGCGCCAAAGCACGTCCGTGAGCGGCGGCAGCAGGAAATTGTTGAACACGCCGGTGCGTGTGGTCAATTCCCACAACACCAGCACGACCATGATCGAGGCGTTGCGCGCGAGCGCGTGCTTGAGCCAGCCGAACGGGGAGAGCTTCACGCGCGCCATGCCAGCACCCGGCCATTGATGAACAGGAACAGCCGGTCGGCGGCAAAGCCGAGCAGCGTCACCGCCAAGACGGCGGCGAACATGCCGGCATAGTCGCCGTCCTCACCCAGCGTGCCGATGAGAAAGCCGAGTCCGCGCTGGCCGATCAAGAATTCCGCGGAGACCATCAGCGTGAAGGACAGCGCCAGCGCGATGCGCAAGCCGCTCATCACTTCGGGCAGCGCCGCCGGCAGTACGATCTTCCACGGGATGGCCCAGGTCGGCGTGCCCAGGCTCCAAGCCGACCAGACGAGCTGCTTGTTGATGCCGCGCGCGGCATTATAGGTCGTCACCACGATCGGCAGCAGGCAGCCGAGAAACACGGCGGCGACCTTGGTCTGGTCGCCGATACCCAGCCACAGGATGAACAAGGGGATCAACGCCGATTTCGGCAGCGGAAAGGTGGCGCGCAACAAGGGCTCGAGGATGTTACGGGCGATGCGGCTTTCCGCCATCAGCATGCCGGCGAGCACGCCGAACACGGCGGCGAGGAAAAATCCGCTCGACTGGCGGAACAACGATATGCCGGCGTTCTCGATGAGATGGCCGTGCTCGATCAGCCGCACGAAAGCGGTGAGCACCGAGCCGAGCGAGGGAAACAGCGACGGATCGAGCAGGCCGGCGCGGCCCGCGGCCTCCCACAGCGCCAGCGCGGCGAAGATCGGCAGATAGAAGATCGGAATGCGCATCGCCTTGCTCATAGCCCGCGCCTTTCCTCGGCGATGGTGCGCACCACCTCGTCGCGCAACATGTCCCACAGCTCGTCGGCTTTCTCGTCAATGGCCGCGCGGGTGGCGTCAGGCCCGAGGCCGGTCTCGACGATGGTCTTGATCCGGCCGGGCCGCGCGCTCATCACCACCACGCGCTGGGACAAGAACACCGCCTCGCGCACGTCGTGGGTAACGAACACCACGGTTTTGCGGAAGCGCTGCCAGAGCTCACGCAGCTCCTCCTGCATGATCTTGCGGGTCTGCGCATCGAGCGCGCCGAATGGCTCGTCCATTAAAAGGATCGAAGGCTCGCAGGCCAGCATGCGGGCGATAGCGACGCGTTGCTGCATGCCGCCGGACAGCCGGCTCGGATAGGTATTTTCGAAGCCGTTGAGTTTGACCATGTCGACGAAGGCCTGCGCGGTGCGCCGCCGCTCGGCCTTGCCGATGCCGCGCTCGGCCAGCCCGTATTCGACATTGCCCATCACCGTCATCCAGGGAAACAGCGCGAAATGCTGGAAGACGATGCCGCGGTCCGGTCCCGGCTCGCGGATCGCCGTGTCGCGCACGCGGATTTCGCCGGCCGAGCAGGGCACGAAGCCGCCGATCATGTGCAGCAGCGTGCTCTTGCCGCAGCCGCTCGGGCCGATGATGGAGACAAATTCGCCTTCGCCGATCGACAGCGCGATCCGATCGATGGCGGTCAGTTCGCGATCGTTTTCCAGCGCATAGGTTTTGCTTACGCCGTCGATTTCGATGAGCGCCATTGCGCCTGGTTCTCCCCGCCGCGGCGTATGCTGTTTTTCGTATTGTGCCGCAGGGACGCGCGCGATGCCAGAGCGAGGGGTGATTGCCGGCTAAACCGATCCGCTTGGTTCGTTGCCGTAGGGCCGGATGCTGTCGGCCACCGAATCCGCGATGTGCTCCTTGGAGATCATGCCGACGATGTTTTTGCCGCGCGGCAACCAGCCGCTGCCCTTGGTGACGATGGCCAAAGCCGCGCCATGCCGCCACATACGCTCGACCACATCGAACACGACGTCCCCGGCCCGCGCGATGGTGAAATTTTTCTGCGCGATGTCGCCGAGCAGGACGCCGGAATAGGCGCCTTCCAGTCCGCGCCGCAGTTCGGTGTTGACGCGCAGTACGCCCACGATGCGGTCGCCGCGCGTCACGACGATATGCCGGAAGCCGCCATACGGGGTCTGCCGCAGGAAGGCGGCAAAATCGGTCTCCGCCGGCAGCAGCATCACGTCGCGGTCCATCACCTCTTCCGCATGGCGCACCAGGAACATATTGGCGTGCATCGCCTTGGGAATGAGATGGCCGCGCGTCACCAGTTTGACGGTGTAGATATTCTCGCGCGAAAGCAGGCGGCGCACGCCGATGCTGAGCGCGACCGCGACGATAATCGGCATGATGATGTCGTAGTCGCGCGTCATCTCGAAGATCATGGTGACCGCGGTCATGGCCGCGCCGGTGCCGCCGCCCACCATCGCCGCCATGCCGATGATGGCGCAGGTGACGGCGTCGAGCCCGGGCACCGGGCCGATCATGGTGACGAAGGCTGCCGAAGGCGCCGCCCAGCGTCGCGCCCATGAACAGCGACGGCGAAAAGATGCCGCCCGAGGCGCCGGAGCCGAGGCTGACCGAGGTGGCGAACAGTTTGGCGACGAACAGGATCAGCAGCAGGCCGATGCTGACCAGATTGTTCTCCAGGATGGCCTGGATGGTGGCGTAGCCGACGCCCTCGACGTAAGTAGTGGCCCGCTGAAGCGCATCAGCGCGTACATCAGGACGCCGACCATCAGCATGCCGATGCCGTGGCGCAGGTACGGATTCTTGATCTTTGGAAAAGTATCTTCCGCGAACACCAGGCCTCGGATGAAGGCTGTCGCTGCGAGGCCGATCGAGCGCGCCGAGCAGGCCGAACAGATCAGCAAAGCTGGAATCGGGGCCTGCTCGGTATGCAGATAAAACGCCTGGGGGACCACGAAGGCCGGTTGCAGGCCGAGGAAAATCCGGCCGACGAAGGTGGCGGCGCCGGTCGCAAGCGCCACCGGCAAGAATGTGCGCGCGCTCAGTTCCGGCAGCATCAGTTCGATGGCGAACATCACGCCGCCGATCGGCGTGTTGAAGGTGGCGGCGATGCCGGCGCCGGCGCCCGCGGCCACCAGCGTGATGCGTTGCCAGGGCGCCATCTGCAACAGCTGCCCGAATGACGAGCCGAGCGTCGCGCCGATCTGGATGATCGGTCCTTCGCGCCCTACCGCCGCACCGGTGCCGATCGAGACCGCGGAGGCGAGCGATTTATCGCTGCGACCACCGGCCGGATCTTGCCTTCCTTGTAATAGATGGCGTCCAGCACCTCGGGGACGCCATGACCGCGCGCTTCCGGCGCGAAATTGTTGACCACGAGAAACGTCACGATGAGGCCGCCGATAACCGGGACCAGGATGATCCACGGCGCCCCACGGGCCGGGCGGCGTGAACTGATTCGCGTCGAAGGTGATCGAAAATGAGCCGAGAAAAGCGATGTTATGGATAAGCGCGATCAAGGCTCGGAAAAACACCGCGCCGAAGCCGGTGACGATGCCGACCACGAGCGCGAGCAGCGAAATGCCAAATAGACCGAGGCGCCGAATTCCGAAAGTCCATGAGTTGCGTGCAAGCGGTGCGTCAATGCCACTGGCTGATCGCGGCGACGCAGCCTCGGCACGCGATGAATTGGGCGTCAAATCGCCAATAGTGCTGGCCGCGAGCGGGCCTCGCTATTGGCTTAAGTGCTGATGCAGGGACTACTCCACATCGACCGCAGGAGCAAGCCTAGCGGTTGCCGGCAGCCATCGCTCAGCCATTAGCCGAAAGTGAAGGCGTCGTGATAGGCGCCCTGCACCTGGCCGCCGGGGACGGGTCCGCCGCCCGGCACATGCACCATGTTGCCGATCACCGCACAGGTCCCCCCATGCAGGCCGTGGCGCGGGATCGCCATCGGCGTGAGCGCTTCCCAGCTATCGGTCTTCGGATCGTAGGCCTCGTTGGTGCCGAATACCCGGCCGGTGGCTTCGCCGCCAAATACCACGATCTTGCCGCCGATATGGACGCATGAGGGACCGCTGCGCGCGGTTGGCAGCGGGGCGCGGAAGCTCCAGCCGTCGGTTTTTGGGTCGTAGACAGCATTCAAGCTGGTGTTGAAATCGTAGGAATCCATGCGGCCGGCGATGGCGTGGATCTTACCGTCGACGACCGCAACGCCCATATGGTCGCGCTGGCCGACGAAGGGCTGCGTTCCGGTCGAGCCGCGCATGCTTGCGCGGTCGGAATATTTGTTGGTTTCCGGATCGTAGACCTCGTGCCATTCCACCGAGCGCACGTCGCGGCCGCCAAGCAGGTGGATCTTGCCGTCGAGCGCGATGGCCGAAATCGCGCCGCGCGGACGCGAAATCGGCGCGATCGGTGCCCACTGGTCGGTCGCGGTGTCGTAGACAAAGCACTTGGTATGCGGGCAGCGGTTCTGCTCGACGAAGCCGCCGAAGGTATAGATTTTCGTGCCGATGGAAGCGCCGGCGACGTGGTTGCACGGGTGAGGGAAGGGCGCCTTCAGCGACCAAGTCTTGCTCGCCGGGTCGTAGACTTGGTGAAAATTCTGATCGACCCGGTGCTTGGCATAGCCGGCGATGGAGTGGATCTTACCCTGGCACTCGATCACGGCATGTTCGCCGGTCGGGATCGGCATGCGCGGCTGCTCCACCCATTTGCCCGGATTGGCGGCCGTGGGCGCGACGCTGGTCATATAGCGCTGCTTCTCGACCGTTGCCGGAATGGCAGTGATCGATTTGTCGTTCAGGCCGAGAAAGAGCGGAAGTTCCTGTTCTGCTGCCATGATGATCCTCAATTTAGCTTGCGCATGATCTAATCCGAAAACCGGTTCCCACTTTTCGGGATCATGTGCTGACATAGCTCGGGACGGCGTCCCGCAATAATTGACGCGTGAGCTCGACGCCTTCGCGCGCCACGTCATAGGGCGAGCGCGCCCATTGCTCGGGGTTGGGCGCTTCGTAGGAGAGATAGCCGGTGTAGCCTTTCTCCGCCAACAGGCCGAGCATCTCGCGCCATTTAACGACGCCCTTGCCGGGCGGCAGCCGGTCGGTCGGCCGCCGCACGCCGGTCACCGGATTGGGCGACAGATCGCTGTACTGGAAACAGTAAATCTTGTCCGCCGGCACACTCTCGAAGCCGCGGCCGCCGGCGCCGCTGCGCGTGAAATGATAGGCGTCGATCAGGTAGCCGCAATTCGGCTTGTCGGCGCTTTCGATCAGTTCGGTCAGCACCCCCAGGCTGTTGAGCACGTCATGCTGCGAATTGAACTCGATCGCCAGCCGCAGTTTGTATTCGGCTGCGATGTCGCCGGCCTCGCGCAGATATTTGATCGCCTGCGGAATCGAGCCGCTGATTTGGCCGGGCGCGCTCATCAGCATGTCGCAGCCAAGCGCCACTGCGTTCTCGCAGGACTCGCGGAACACCTTGAACAGCCGCTTGCTCTCCTCGCCGGTGGCGAACAGCCAGCCATATTCGACGCCGAGCACACCGACTGGAATGCCACTGTGCTTGATCAGGTCGAGCACCTGCGCGTTGCTCATGCCGGCATCGAAGCAGCGCTTGAAATCGGTGCGGCGCAATTCCACCGCGTCGAAGCCGGCAACCTTCGCCGCATCGAGCGCGGTGGCGAGCGGCGTGGTGTCGATGGTCCACATGTGCAGGGCCAGCCGGCCGAACTTCATGGTCATGCGTTGATGGCTCCGTCGTGAAGGCCGCGAATTGTTGCCCGCCGCTAAGCCGATGGCCAGCGGAAACTAGCCGTCGGACGGCATTCGATAGTTTCAGTTTGTGAAAAGGGAGCGGGGTTGGCTGGGGGACTAGGATTCGAACCTAGATTGACGGAGTCAGAGTTCGCAGTTCTACCGTTGAACTATCCCCCAGCAGGCCGGTTTCGATGACAGCCGAAATGAGCCGCCGTCGCGATGCCGGAGGCCCCTGACATGGGGCAATTCGCCCGATTTGACAAGTCCGCCCCCGCCTACCGGCCGCGGGATCAGGCCGCCCGGCGCGGCCGCGTCGCCACCGTCACGATGGCGATCAGGCTGAACGCCGCCACCAGCAGGAACACCAGGCGCGGGCTGCCGTGGTCCATGATGGCGCCGAAAATCAGCGGCGAAATAATGCCACCGATATTGAAGCCGTTGGTGACGAAGCCAAATACTTTGCCGAACGAACCGGGCGGGGTGACCGCGCGCACGATCATGTCGCGCGACGGCATAATCACGCCCGAGCAGAAGCCGGCCGCCGACATCGCTGCGATCAAGCGCCAGCGTGCCGAGATCGATCTGAGCGACCAGCGCGGTGAACAGCGCGATGCCGGCGAGGCCGAGGGTCGCCACCGTGCCATAGCGCGCGGTGCGGCCGACCAGCACACCGCCGGTCAGCACGCCGATCGCCGACAGCAACAGATTGCCCGACAAGGCCGCATTGGCGGTGGTCACTGGGGTTGCATAAAGCGCGCCGAGCGCGACCACGGAATAATTGTACAGGCCGCCGCTCATCATCCCGAGCAGGACGAAAAAAACGAGATTGAGCAGGATCGGGGCCGACAGCAACACCCGCCAGCCGGCCGCGGCGTTGTCTGCGCCTGCCCGCGGCGCCGGGGCGGGCGCCTTCGTTTCCGCGTTATCGCGCACCATCAGCAACACAGCCGCCACCGCGAAGCCGAGAATGCCGGTGCCGATGAAGGCGCCGCGCCAGCCCCACAGGCTTTGCATCATCAGCAGGCTGGCCGGCGCCACCGCCGATCCGAGCATGCCGGCGAAGGTGTGGATCGAGAACGCCTGGCCGATGCGGTCCGGCGGGATATGGTGCGACAGCAACGCGTAATCGGCCGGGTGGTAGACGGTGTTGCCGACGCCGGCGAGCGCGAACATCGCCACCATGACCCAGAACGAATCGATCAGGCCCGCGGCCACGAATGCGCCCGCGCCGATCGTCAGCCCGGCAATCAGAAGGATGCGCGCGCCCAGCCAATCGACCAGGAACCCGGCCGGCGTTTGCAGCGCGGCCGACACGCCGTTGAAGGCGGCGAACGCGAAGCCGATCTCGGTGTAACTCACGCCATAGTCCGCGCGCACGAACGGCAGCAGCGGCGCCAGCAGCAGGATATAATAATGCGAGACGAAATGCGCCGCGCTCACCGCGCCGACGATGCGGACGCGGGGCACGCGGCTCGCGGCCAGCCGTTCGGTCGCTTGACTCATGCGGTATGGGTTCCCGGCAGGGGGCGGACTATGGCCCGGGCGGCCGCGTCAATCCAGCGGATATCCAGTGCGTTGGCCATGTGCGGCGGGCAGGGCGGCCTATAAAACATCGCATGGCTTAATAAAACAGGACGCCCGCGCTTGGTGCTAATATAATTAAATAAATTATCTGGCGGCTGCGGTTCTCCGGGCGCCAACCGCCTGCCGCGCGCAATCAAGGCGCTGCGGGTATGGCCATGATCTCCATCACCGTCAATGGAAAGCTGCATCGGCTCGATGTCGAGCCCGAGATACCGCTGCTCTGGGTGATCCGCGACGAAATCGGTTTGACCGGCACGAAATTCGGTTGCGGCATTGCGCAATGCGGCGCCTGCACCGTGCATGTGAACGGCGAGGCCGTGCGCTCCTGCGGCGTGCAGGTCGGCGACGTCGCCGGCAAGACCATCACCACCATCGAAGGCCTATCGCCGGACAGCAAACATCCGGTGCAGCAGGCCTGGCTCGCCGAGGACGTGCCGCAATGCGGCTACTGCCAGTCCGGCCAGATCATGGCGGCGGTTGCGTTCCTGAAGGAGCATCCGCAGCCGAGTGATGCCGACATCGACGGCAATCTCAGCGAGATCTGCCGCTGCGGCACGTATCCACGCATCCGCCGCGCTATCCATCGCGCCGCGGCGATGATGAAGACGTGAGCGGGAGGCAACCATGAATCAAATAACATCCGTCACCCGCCGCCAATTCGTCGTCGCCTCGGTGTCCGCCGCCGGCGGCTTGGCCATTAGCGTCAGCTTGCCGGGGCTTGCCGGTGCCGCCAGCATCGGGCCGCAGGCCTACGGCCCGGAAGGCGCGACGCCGAACGATATCAACGCCTTCCTGGCGATCGATCCGGACGGCAGCATTCTCATCCGCTCGCCGCACAACGAGATGGGGCAGGGCGCCATTACGGCACTGCCGATGATTGTCGCCGAGGAACTGGAATGCGACTGGTCGAAGGTGAAGGTCGAATATGCCTCGTCGGCGCGCAATCTGCGCGAAGGGAATGTCTACGGCGACATGGTGACGGCCGGCAGCCGCGGCGTGCGCACCACGTGGCGGATGCTGCTGCAGGCCGGCGCCAGCGCGCGTGTGCGGCTGATCGCGGCGGCGGCGCGGCGCTGGAACGTGCCGGAGGCCGAATGCGAAGCAGCCAACAGCAAGGTCACCCATCAAAAGTCCGGGCGCAGTCTCGATTACGGCGCGCTTGCAGCCGACGCCGGCAAGATCCAACTCAACAAAGAGCCGGCGATCCGCGCGCCCGAGCAGTTCAAGCTGATCGGGAAATCGCTGCCGCGCCTCGATACCCCGCTCAAGATCAACGGCGCGGCCAAGTTTGCGATCGATACGCAAATTCCCGGCATGGTCTATGCGGCGATCGCTGCCTGTCCGGTGTTCGGCGGCAAGCTCAAGCGCGTCGACGACGCGCCGGTCAAGGGCCGGCGCGGCGTGCTTGAGGTGGTCAAGCTCGACAACGCCGTGGCGGTGATCGCCGACCGTTTCTGGCGCGCCAAGGAGGCGCTCGCACTGCTCAAGCCGGAGTGGGACGAGGGCCCGGCCGGCAAGACCGACAGCAAGCAGTTCGCCAAGCTTTATCGCGACACGCTCGATGGGCCGATGGTGAGCGCGCGCGACGACGGCAATGTCGACGCGGTGTTCGCCAAGGGCGGCAAGGTTGTCGAAGCGCTCTACGAGGCGCCGCATCTGGCGCATGCCTGCATGGAGCCGCTCAACGCCACCGTGCATCTGCAGGCCGACCAACTCGAGGTCTGGCTTGGCACGCAGGCCCCGATGGGCACCATCCGCCAGGCGGCGGCGGCTTCCGGTCTCAAGCCGGAACAAATCGTCATCCACAATTGCTTCCTCGGCGGGGGCTTCGGGCGGCGCTCAATGAACGACGAGATGCGACAGGCGATCCTGGTTGCCAAGCAGATCGGCAAGCCAGTCAAGCTGGTGTGGACGCGCGAAGAGGACATGACGAAGGACCGCTATCGGCCGCAGGCGGCGGTACGGCTCAAAGCGGCAATCGGCGCCGACGGCATGCCGGCCGCATTCGACGCCAAGATCGCCGTCGGGTCGATCCTGCGCTCGGTCGGCATGAGCAAGGTGGCAAATGGCATCGAGGCACAAGCCGTCGAAGGCTTCGCCAACACCAATTACAAGATTCCCAACCTGCGCGTCGGCTGCATGCTTAAGAATACCCATGTGCCGGTGATGTTCTGGCGCTCGGTCGGCTCCTCGCAAAACGCGTTCTTCATGGAGAGCTATATCGACGAGCTGGCGCACGCGGCGGGACAGGACCCTTACAAGTTCCGCCGCGCGCTGCTGGCGCATCGGTCCGACGTCGTCGGCGTGCTCGACAAGATCGCGGACAAAGGCGATTGGGGCAAACCGCTGCCGGCCGGCCGCGGCCGCGGCATCGCCATTCACGAAAGCTTCGGCTCGGTCGTCGGCCAGGTCGCCGAGGTGACCGTCAGCCGCAAAGGCGAGGTGCGGGTCGACCGCGTCGTCGCGGCGGTCGATTGCGGCCATGTGGTCAATCCGGCAATCGTGGAAGCGCAGATCGAGAGCGGCGTGATCTACGCTCTCTCCGCCGCGCTCTATGGCGAGATCACCATCAAAGGCGGGCGCGTCGAGCAGGGCAATTTCGACGACTATCAAGTGCTACGCTTGGCCGACACCCCGAAGATCGAGGTCTATTTCGCGCTCTCCGGCGGCAAGAAATGGGGTGGCATCGGCGAGCCCGGCACGCCGCCGACCGCGCCTGCGGTCGCCAATGCGGTATTCGCGGCGACCGGCACGCGTGTGCGCTCGTTGCCGCTCAAGAACCTGAAGCTGGCGGGACCCGCTTGAGCGGAGGCGCTGTCGGATAAGCGGGGCCGCCGGCAACGGTGGCCCCGTCTGCTATTTGGCGGTTGATTTGGCCTTGGCCGCCTTTATCGCCTGCCAGATGCGCGCCGGTGTCATCGGCATCTCCAAATGCCGGATGCCATATTCCGAAAGCGCATCGATCACCGCATTGGCCACCGCCGGCAGTCCGCCGGAGGTGCCGGCCTCGCCGCAACCCTTGGCGCCGAGCGGATTGCTCTTGGTCGGCACCGGATGGCTGACGACCTCGATCATCGGCGCATCGTGCGCGCGCGGCATGGCGTAGTCCATGAACGAGCCGGTCACCAGCTGGCCGTCGGCATCGTAGACCGCCCGCTCCAGCAGCGCCTGGCCGAGGCCCTGCATCACGCCGCCTTGGATCTGGCCTTCGACCAGCAGCGGATTGATGACGGTGCCGAGATCGTTGACGGCGAAATATTTCACCACCTGCGCGTGGCCTGTCTCCGGGTCGATTTCCACCTCGGCAATGTGGCAGCCGTTCGGGAAAGCGGAAGGCACCGGCTCGTTGCCCACGTGATCGACGTCAAGCGAGTTCGGCACGCCGTCCGGCAGCTTGAGACCGCCGCGCAGCCGCTCGGCCAGCTCGAGCAGGCCGATCGATCGGTCGGTGCCGGCGATCACGAAACGGCCGGCCTTGAATTCGATGTCGCTGACGGAAGCTTCCAGAACATATGAGGCGATCCGTTTGCCGCGCTCGATGACCATGGCCGAGGACTCGGTAAGTGCCGTCCCGGCGAACATGACTGAGCGCGAGCCGCCGCTGCCGCCGCCGAAACTCATGCGGTCGCTGTCGCCTTCCACGGTGCGGATACGATCGAACGGAACGCCGAGCTTGTCGATCAGTATCTGCGCATAGGTGGTGGCGTGGCCCATGCCGAAATCCATCGTGCCGGCGACGATGGTCACCATGCCGTCGGCCTCGAAATGGATAGAGCCCAATTCCTTGCCGCCGCCGGCGGTTACTTCCAGATAGCAGCCGATCCCGAAGCCGCGCAGGCGCCCGCGTTTTTTGCTTTCGCGCTTGCGCCGTTTGAAGCCTTTGTAGTCGGATAGATGCAAGGCTTGCTTGAACACAGCGGGAAAATCGCCGCAGTCGTAGACCATGTCGGAGGCGGCCTTGAATGGCAGGTCGCTCTTGCGGATCATGTTGCGCCTGCGCAAGTCGACGCGGTCGATGCCGAGCTCGCTCGCCGCCAGATCGAGGGCGCGCTCGACGTAGTAGTTCCCTTCCGGCCGGCCCGCACCGCGATAGGCGGACACGAATACCGTATTGGTGAACACACATTTGACCGCTACTTCGATCAGCGGCGTGCGGTAGACGCTGGCGATATTCTTGACCTGGTTGCCGGTCGACAGCAGCGGCGCGAATTGGGCGAGATAGCCGCCCATGTTTCCATAACCGCTCTCGCGCAACGCCAAGATATGCGCGTTCTCGTCGAACGCGATTTCGATCACCATGTCCTGCGCGCGGCCATGATGATCGGACACGAAGCTGCCTGAGCGCTCGTCGGTCCATTTCACCGGCCGGCCGAGCGCGCGGGCGCCGTGCAGGATGCAGATATATTCCGGATAGACCGCAGCCTTCATGCCGAACGAGCCGCCAACCTGGCCGGTGATTACGCGGACCTTGTCGGCGGGCGCGCTGAGAATATCCATCAGCGTGGTCTTCATGCCGAAGACGCCCTGGCTGGTGGAATAAAGCGTCCACTTGCCGGTGGCGGGATCGAATTCGCCGATCGCCGCGCGCGGCTCCATGGCGTTGACCACCATGCGCTGATTGGAGGTCTCAAGCCGCGTGACGTGTTTGGCTTTGGCAAAAGCTTCCGCGACTTTCGCAGCGTCGCCGTAGTGATAATCGAGTGCGATGTTGTTCGGCGCCGCATCGAACAGCAGCGGCGCGCCCGGCTTCACGGCGTCAGCCGGCGTAAGCACCGGGGCGAGCGGCTCGATGTCGAGGGCAATCGTTTCGGCGGCGTCCTTGGCTTGCGCAACGGTTTCCGCGATCACGCAGGCAACCGGATCGCCGACATAACGCACCTTGTCGCTGGCAAGTGCCGGTCGCGGCGTATAGCGGATCGGCGAGCCGTCGCGGTTCTTGAGCGGCAAGTTGCATTTGAGCGGGCCATAGCCGGCAAGATCGGCTGCGGTATAGACCGCAAGCACACCCGGCATCGCCTTGGCGGCGGCGGTGTCGATGCCACGGATGACGCCATGGGCGTCACGACTGCGCACCATCACCGCATAGGCCTGGCCGGGCCGGCTGACATCATCGGTATAGCGGCCTTCGCCCCGTACCAGCGCGGGGTCCTCGCTGCGCGGTACGGGCTGGCCGATGCCGAATTTGGTCAGCGAAAGGGCGGCTTCGGTAGTTCTGTCATCCATGTCGGGGCTTTAGCGGTCGTTTGCGTGGAAAGCACGAGATAAAGCAGGCCAGCCCCCCAAACAAGAATGGGTTTTGGGCAGGAGGGTTGCGTGGGCCACGGGCGCTGTTAGACTTTTCGTGATCGACGGAACATTGCCGCAACCTTGGCGCGCTGGGAAGCGGCCCCCGGGGGCGGCAGGAAGGCTGTGACATATGAGCGGCGAGGCCAGGGATACCCCCGGCCTCGACCCCGCTATTAATCGGGCGCCGCCAGGGCGGTCCCGGTGGGGTCGGCGGTCGCCTGGACGGCTCGATAGCGGCTTGGGCAGCGATCGCGGCGGCCGGAGCTACGCCGCGCTCGATCTCGGCACCAATAATTGCCGGCTGCTGGTGGCGCGTCCGGCCGGTAACGGCTTCCGCGTGGTGGATGCCTTCTCCCGCATCATCCGGCTCGGCGAAGGCGTCTCCACCTCCCGGCGTTTGAGCGAGGCGGCGATCGAACGCGCAATCGCCGCGCTGACGATCTGCCGCAACAAGATGAAGAATAAGGGCGTCACCCGCTCCCGCCTGATCGCGACCGAGGCCTGCCGCTCGGCTGAAAACGGCGAGGCTTTCCGTGCCCGTGTCGCGCAAGAGGTGGGCCTCGAGCTGGAGGTGATCGACCGCGAAACCGAGGCGAGACTCGCCGCCACCGGCTGCACGACACTGATCGATCCGCATGCCGACGGCGCGGTGCTGTTCGATATCGGCGGCGGCTCCTCGGAATTGGTGCGACTCAACCGATCGCAGAAATCCAACGGCGGGCCGCCGTTGCCACAGATCCGCGGCTGGATCTCGCTGCCGCACGGCGTGGTGACGCTGGCCGAACGCCATGGCGGCCTTACCGTCAGTCCTGAAACCTATGAAACCATGGTGGCCGAAGTGGCGGCACTGATCGCACCGTTTGCGCAGGAGCACGGCGGCGACGGTTTGCGCGGCATCCACATGCTCGGCACTTCCGGCACCGTGACGACGATCGCCGGCGTGCATCTCGATCTCAAGCGCTACGACCGCAACCGCGTGGACGGCTGCTGGATGAGTGCGCAGGAAATCAACGCGGTGATCGAGAAACTGCTGGCCATGAGTTACCAGGAGCGCGTCGCGAGCCCGTGCATCGGCGCCGAACGCGCCGATCTTGTGCTCGCCGGCTGCGCCATTCTGGAAGCGATCCGCCGCGCGTTTCCTTGTCCGCGTCTGCGCGTCGCCGACCGCGGCCTGCGCGAGGGCATGCTGGTGCAGATGATGCGCGAGGATGGCGTGTGGGGCGGCGGCCACCAGCCGGCGGCATCGTGACGGCGAGCGGCAAGGGCAGCGGCTCGCGCGCCTTGAAGGTCCGCGTCAAGGGCGGCAAGGGCCGCAAGCTGTCCTCCAAGCTGTGGCTGGAACGCCAGCTCAATGACCCTTACGTCGCGCGCGCCAAGCGCGAAGGCTTTCGCTCCCGCGCCGCCTTTAAGCTCATCGAGATCGACGCCAAGGCGCGCTTCCTCAAGAAAGGCGCGCGCGTGATCGATCTTGGCGCGGCGCCCGGCGGCTGGAGCCAGGTGGCAGCCAAGCGCGTCGGCGCCCCTGGCCAGGGCCGCATCGTCGCCATCGATATCCTGCCGATGGAGCCGATCGCCGGCGTTGATTTTGTGCACCTCGATTTCCTCGATCACGACGCCCCGCAGAAACTGAAGGCTATGCTTGGCGGACCGGCTGATGTGTTGCTCTCGGACATGGCAGCCAACGCCACCGGGCACGCGCGTACCGATCACCTGAAAATCATGGCGCTGGTGGAGATGGCCGCGGAATTCGCCCGCGAGGTACTGGCGCCGGGCGGCACGTTCCTCGCCAAGGTGCTGCAAGGCGGCACCGAAGCCGCGCTGCTTGCCGCTCTCAAGCGCGACTTCAAGAGCGTGAAGCATGTGAAGCCGGCGGCAAGCCGTTCGGATTCGGCCGAGCTTTATCTGCTGGCGATGGGATTTCGAGGTGGCGCCGGCTAATTCAGCCAACGCGCTGGTCGGGCGTATCGGTCGGGCTTGGCTCCGGCAGCCGATTGGCCAATTCCGCCCCGGCATGCGGCGAAAGCCGCGCGAAAATCAGCGCAGAAAGGGCGGAAATTGCCGCCACTGCCAGGAAAGCGGGTGGAAAATCGCTAGCTTGCAGAGTTCCGCCGCCCTTGAACTGGAACGTGAGATCCACCGCCAGCGCCCCCAGCGCCACCCCGGTCGATACCGACAATTGCTGTCCGACGCTGATTAGCGCGGTCGCTTTACTGACTCGGCTCGTTTCGACCTCGGCATAACCGATCGTGTTGATGCTGGTGAATTGCAGCGACCGGAAAAAGCCGCCGATCAGCAGCAGCACCACCATGACCGCCACCGGCGTGGTCTGCGTGAAGCCCGCGCAGACTGCCAGGAATGCCGAACTGATCACGGCATTGCTCACCAGGATGGCGCGGAAGCCGAACCGGCGCAGGATGGTCGCGGTCGCCCATTTCATGCCCATGGCGCCGAGCGCGGTCGCGAAAGTAACCATGCCGGACTGGAACGGCGACATGCCGAAGCCGATCTGCAGCATCAGCGGCAGCAGGAACGGCAGCGCGCCTAGGCCGAGCCGGAAGATGAAGCCGCCAGTCACGCTGGCAAAGAAAGTCGGCAGCCGAAACAGCGTGAGATCGAGCGCCGGATTGGCGGTGTGCCTGGCGTGCGCCAGATAAGCCGCGATAAAGCAGACGCCGCCCACGATCAGCGCCGCCACCACGGTCCAGGGCAAAAAGTTGAGTCCCAGCACCGAGAAGCCGAAAGCCACGCCGGCAATGCCGAGGCCGGCCAGCACCATGCCGATGATATCGAAGCGTTCGCGCTGCTCGGCGCGCAGGTCATCGATGTAGCGGGTGGCGAGGACGATCCCGATGAGGCCGATCGGCACATTAATGATGAAGATCCAGTGCCAGGTCGCGTAGGTGGTGATGAAGCCGCCAACCGGCGGACCCAACACCGGGCCGATCAGCGCCGGCGTCGTCACCCAGGCCATGGCGTTGACCAGCTGGCGCTTGTCGATGGAGCGCACCAGCACCATGCGGCCGACCGGCGTCATCATGGCGCCGCCCATGCCCTGCACGATGCGGGCGATGACGAAATCGGTGAGCGAGTTCGACAGCGCGCAGCCGATCGAGCCAAGCACGAATACCGCGATGGCGGCGCGGAACACCGTGCGCGCGCCGAAGCGGTCTGCGGTCCAGCCGCTGGCCGGGATGAAAATCGCGAGCGAAAGCAGATAGGAGGTAATCGCCAGCTTGAGCGCCAGCGGATTGGTGCCGATATCGGCCGCGATCGCCGGCAGCGAGGTGGCGATCACGGTCGAATCCATGTTTTCCATGAACAGGGCGACCGCGATGATCAGCGGTATGATACGGTCACGGCGCATGGGCATCCGGGTGCGGCGGTCAAGGGTTGGAGGCTGGGTCCTTCAATAGCAGAGCGGAGGCGGAACGAAGGCGGCCGCGTTCATAACAGCCATCCGCGAATGCCCTAGGAATTGGCGCCTTCCCGTGCTAACCACCGGCGCCAACCCAAAAGCGGGCCGTGACGCCGGGCGAGGAACCCCCTCGCGACAGGCATTTTATAAGCCTTCGGCTGCCGGCCGCGTTTTCCTTTTCGGGTGAGACGGAGTTGGCAATGGCCGGAAAAAGCAACGGAAGTCCGCGCGAAGGGCTCACTTTCGACGACGTGCTGATCAGACCCGGCCTGTCCGAGGTGCTGCCCGCCGACGTCGATATCCGCTCCCGCGTCACCCGCTCGATCGCCGTCAATATCCCGATCATCGCCTCCGCCATGGACACGGTGACCGAGGCGCAGATGGCCATCGCCATGGCGCAGGCCGGCGGCATCGGCGTCATCCACCGCAATCTGGAACCGGAGCAGCAGGCGGCGCAGGTGCACCAGGTGAAGAAATTCGAGTCCGGCATGGTGGTGAACCCGCTGACCATCGAGCCACGGGCCACGCTGCAACAAGCGCTCGATCTGATGAAGGAGAACCACATTTCCGGCGTGCCGGTGGTGGAAGGCGGCGGCAACGGCAAGGCCGGCAAGCTGGTCGGTATCCTGACCAACCGCGATGTGCGCTTTGCCACCGATCCGCGCCAGCGCGTGGCCGAGCTGATGACCAAGGACAAGCTCATCACCGTGCGCGAGGGCGTCAGCCAGGACGAAGCCAAGCGCCTGCTGCACCAGCACCGCATCGAGAAGCTGCTGGTGGTGGACGATCAATATCGTTGCGTCGGCCTGATCACCGTGAAGGATATCGAGAAGGCGGTGGCCAATCCGAATGCCTGCAAGGACGAGCAGGGCCGCTTGCGCGTCGCCGCCGCCACCACGGTCGGCGACAGGGGTTTCATGCGCACCGAGGCGCTGATCGCCGCCGGCGTCGATCTGGTGGTGGTCGACACCGCGCACGGCCATTCGCGTTACGTGCTCGATGCGGTCACCCGCATCAAACGCATGTCGAACGCGGTGCAGGTGGTGGCCGGCAATGTCGCCACCACCGAGGGCGCCAAGGCGCTGATCGATTGCGGCGCCGACGCCATCAAGGTCGGCATCGGTCCCGGCTCGATCTGCACCACCCGCATCGTCGCCGGAGTCGGCGTGCCGCAGCTCACCGCCATCATGGATGCAGTCGAAGCGGCGAAAGCCTCGAACACGCCGGTGATCGCCGACGGCGGCATCAAATATTCCGGCGATCTCGCCAAGGCGCTCGCCGCCGGCGCCGACTGCGCCATGGTCGGCTCACTGCTCGCCGGCACCGACGAGACGCCGGGCGAGGTGTTCCTCTATCAGGGCCGTTCCTACAAGAGCTATCGCGGCATGGGTTCGGTCGCCGCCATGGCGCGCGGCTCCGCCGACCGCTACTTCCAGCAGGACATCAAAGACGCGCTCAAGCTGGTGCCGGAGGGCGTCGAGGGCCAGGTCGGCTACAAGGGCCCGGTCGCCAATGTGCTGCACCAGCTCGCCGGCGGCTTGCGCGCCGCCATGGGCTATGTGGGCGCCAAGACGCTCGACAAATTCCATGAGCGGGCGGAATTCATGCGCATCTCGGGCGCGGGCTTGCGCGAGAGCCACGTGCACGACGTGACGATCACCCGCGAAAGCCCGAATTACCCGAGCGGGCGGTGATCTCGCGTGTCCCGAGCGCGGTGTAGCGTGCGGGTTTCAGTCGCCGACGTCGTCGTGGGCCACAAGGCCGCGCTCGGCATTAGGCTCTGATAGAAGCGCTACTTAGTCCTCGAACCCGCTTGAGAAGGTTGGCGATGTCGATCCAGGCCATATTGCTGCCGCTGTTCATCCAGGTCGCGTTGACCTTCGGCCTACTATTCTGGATGGGCTGGTCGCGGTTTGGCTCGGTCAAACGCAGGGAAACAAGGATCGCCGACGTCGCGCTCGGCCAGCCGAATTGGCCGGTCAAGGTGCAGCAGATTTCCAATTGCTACGCCAATCAATTCCAGCTGCCAGTTTTGTACTACGGGCTGGTCGCGCTGGCGCTGCTGACCAGGTCCGCCGATCTGCTGTTCGTGGTGCTGTCCTGGGCGTTCGTGCTCACGCGCCTGTTGCATGCCTACATCCACACCGGCAGCAATGTCGTGCGCCATCGCTTCAATGTGTTTGTGCTCGGTGCGATGATCCTGTTGGCTATGTGGTTGATCTACGCCGTCCGCATCCTGCTGGGTTTGTCATGACCCCGGCCGCGCGGCTCGCCGCCGCTATCGAAATTTTTGCCAGCCTGGAGAGCGAGCGCCGCCCGGCGGCCGACGCGCTTAAGAGCTGGGGCTTAGGCCATCGCTTCGCCGGCTCCGGCGACCGCGCGGCCATCGCGGGGCTGGTCTACGACGCGCTGCGCAGGCGCGCCTCGAGCGCCTATCTGATGGGTGCCGACAGCCCGCGCGCCATTTTGCTCGGCATGCTCAAGCGCGAACGCGGCCTCGCCACCGGCGCAATCGACAAGCTCGCCGATGGTTCACAATATGGACCGGAAGCGCTGAGCGACGAAGAACGCAAGACGCCTCGATACCGCCGACATGGCTGGCGCGCCCGCGCCCGTCGCCGGCGACTATCCGGAATGGCTCGATCCGCATTTCACCCGTGCCTTTGGCGATTCGCGCGCGGAGGAGGGCGCGGCCTTGTCGTCGCGCGCGCCGCTCGACCTGCGGGTGAACACATTGAAGGCAGAGCGTGACAAGGCTGCCGAGATGTTGTCGGACTTGCAGCCGGAGCTGGCGCGCTGGTCGCCCTGGGGCCTGCGTATTCGGCTTGCCGCCGACGCCAAGAGCCCGGCAATCCATGCCGAACCCGCCTTTCTCAAAGGCATGATCGAATTGCAGGATGAAGGCTCGCAGCTTGCCGCGCTGTTTTCCGGCGCCAAACCGGGTGAACAAGTGGTCGATCTCTGCGCCGGCGCTGGCGGCAAGACGCTGGCGCTCGCCGCCATGATGGAGAACAAGGGGCAGCTTTTCGCCACCGACGACGATAAGCGGCGGCTGGCGCCGATCCACGATCGTCTCAAGCGCTCGGGCGCGCGCAACGTGCAAGTGCGCACGCCGAAATCGGTCGGCGGCGAAATCGCCGACTTGGCCGGACGCTGCGACCTGGTGCTGATCGACGCCCCCTGCACCGGCACCGGCGCCTGGCGGCGCAATCCGGATGCCAAATGGCGCATGCGTCCCGGCGCGCTCGAACAGCGCCGGAAGGAGCAGGTGGAAATCCTCGACCGCGCCGTGCCCTTGCTCAAGGCCGGCGGCCGCATTGTCTATATCACCTGCTCGGTGCTCGATGAGGAAAACGGCGCGCAAGTGCGTGCATTCCTCGCACGCCATGCGGAATTTTCCGTGCAGCCGCCGGCCGAAGTTACAAATGCGCTCGGCGAGCGCGCCTTCATGTTCCGCAAGGCGGCGCGATTGTCCGGCGAGGGAATTCTGATGACGCCGCGCACGACCGAAACCGACGGCTTTTTCGTCAGCGTCTTAAAGTGCGGCTAGTTATTGTCCGGCTGCCAACGCGACACGGTCTCGATGTCGGCCTCGACCTGCCAGGGGCCGCTCTTGCCCGGCGCTTGCACCGCATCGGCAAGCATCACCAGAAATTCGTGCCGCGGCACGTCACGGAACCCCATGTTCGCCCATAACCGCCCGATCAGCTTCCCGTCGTTGAACCGGTAACCCCATTGCGCGAGATGCCAATTGAGCACGGTCATGCCGATACGCGAGGCATTCGACACCGAAGTGAACTGCGACTCCGACGTGAAGCTGCCGCCGGTCGCGAAGCCATAGCCGCCGGCGACCAGTTCGCCCGCCCTGTTCCAGACTTCGAACGAATGCGCGTGACCGGCATCGTAGGCCTCGGCATAGACGCGCATGATGCGCGGAGTAATCCAGGTGAGATGCCAGCGGCCCGGCCGGCGTCCAGCGCAGGCGGCGATCACGGCTTCGAAATCACGGTCAAAGGTCACGCTGTAGCGGTGCTGGCGCATCAACCGCGCCAGATTGTTCGAGATATGGAAATTCCTGAAAAACAGCAATGAGCGCTGCGGCGGCGACCACCATTTTAGCGGCGCGACATGTGCGAGCGGATAAAGCCCGCGCCGGTAGGCGGCGAGCAGCGTCGGCAATGAGAGATCGTGCACGATGCCGGCAAGACCCGGCGGGTTGGCGAGCGCGCGTTCGGGATCGGGCAGCGCATAGTTGGGCGCCAGAATCTCGTCGAAGCAGAGCTTGAGCAAGCCCGGCAAGCCGGCGATACGGCTTGGCGTCAGCGCCCGCGCGAGCCCGAGCGCCCAGCGCTCGGCCCTGCCGACCGGGCTCTCGCGGAACAACGCGGCGCGGCGGTTCGCCCGCGGGACTGCGGAAAGCGTCAAACGATCGGCGTGATAGGCCAAAACCAGTCCCCAAAACGTGTGGAAATGGCGAAAATCTTCGCCTTTATCTCTCACGGGCGGGCTAATGGAGGGTTATTGAATCCCACGCATTTGTTGTGGCGCGGCGGCATCTAATCATTTGTAATTAAAGAAATATTAACGATGGCGCGCGCCGGACCTTATTTGTGCGTGACCCTAAATAAGGGAAATCCGGGATATGGCGCGGCGAGAGATACTATGCCCCGACGGGTTAATTTTTGCCCCAACCCACCGAGCAGGCCAAGCCCCGGCAAGCGCACCAGCGGCCTTCCTAGGCCGACTTATGCAGGTGCAAACCCACGCCGCTGGTGCGTTTTGGTCGGCGGGTGGTGTCAGGGGAACCGGGCGAGCGAGAAAGCACCGACCTCGTTCACGTCACATTCATTTTGACGCACTCATCCTCATGCCACTGCTGAGGGGCGCCCGACCCAAGGAGCTAACTCATGTTGCGTAAATTGATAGTCGCGCTTGTCGCGGCAACCGCGATTGGCATCGCGGCCTTTCCGACCGATGCCTCCGCCCATGCAGGTCGTGGCTGGCACCGTCACCATGCCTGGCACGGTCATCATGTCTGGCACGGTCACCGGGGCTGGCACGGTCACCATGCCTGGCGTGGTCACCGGGGCTGGCGCGGCGGTGGGTGGCACCATCACCACGGCTGGCACCGTGGTTGGTATGTTCCCGCCTTGCACGGCTGGCGCTGGCTATAGGGTTATCTCTGATCCCGCATATCGTTTGAAATTCATGTGAGAGGCCGCCTCATCAGTTGGCGGCCTCTTCTATTTCAAACGTAGGCGCGGCGGGCGACCGCCCCCATTCGCTCGCGCCGCGATGTCCGATAGCTGAGCGATCATTTCAAACGCATCGCGTTGCGGAGCGCAGCAGTGACGCTGATGCGCGTGACTTTGGGTCGCCAATCGCGGCGGCAAAACCGCGCTAATAGCTGTAAAGCTTGATCGGACGGGGATCAGCGGCAACGCCGATAGCAAGCCGGACAACGGCCTCGATCCAGCGAGGAAGAGATCGATTGTGCGCGGTCCTTCCTGAAACTATGATTTAAAAACTTACTGGGGGCGGCCCCGCCTCACGGATGTGTCTATAGGTGTTGCTGCGAAATTAACATGAACTCCATTAAGGAGAGGGCAAAAACTCCGTGCGGGCACTTTTTGTGATTTTATTGCTCATCGTCAGCGCAGTCGCAGCAGCGTACCACGGCATATTTTATGAGACCGGGTCCCAGTTTTACGAAGCTTGCTGGGAACGACGAGCAAAAGAAAAAGCCGTTGGTGGCTTCAATGACGTGCAAGCTGATAACCCAAGCCAAGCCGCTCTTTGGGCTCGATGTACCCCTATCGTAGCAGAGAGTATGGACAAGGCTGGATTTTTATTGGCTTCGTCAGCGTCATTCTCACCGGCATACGCCAAGGCTTTAGCTGGCTCTTGTCCAAATCGCTACACCGAAATCCCAATGTTGATTGATCGCATCTACATCGTTGTCATCGATACGATAGAGAAGATTGGCGGCCCCTCGATAATTGACCGTGTAGCCCCTGCGGATTGGTTGGTTGAACGTGCACTGATTGCGCGTTGGCCACGTTGCGCCGACGCCGCGCGTCCGTACTTAGAAAAAGCTCGCAAAACCGGCAACTAACCCATGCAACGACGCAATTTTCGCGATAAAGATTTTTGGTTGCACTTTAGGCGGATTGCATTTTCCAACACACCGGTCCTTGCGAATCTGAAACGGAGATTAACTGATGTCTGATCTAGGAAGCATCACATGGCCACTGCTTCTCTTAGGCGGTGGGTATTATTTTCGTAACGAGATCAAAGCAGCATTCGCGCGCATCAAAGAATTTGGACCATCGGGCGTCAAGCTTGACACGCCCCCGCCCACCCAACAAGCAACCTCCGCCACAGCTGCGACAAGAATTGATTTCGTCGCGGGGATTAAGCAATTCATTTCACCAGAACAGCTTGAACCAGCTGTTGAACAACTAAAGAAGGAATTACGCGGGCACACCACAGACAAGGATGAACAGCTCGAAATTATGATTTACGGGGTAGCATCGCTAAACATCCAACTTGCTCATGAGCGTACCTACAGAAACATTTTTGGTAGTCAAGTTAACGCGCTTGTTGCCATGAACGTTGCAGGTGGCGCGTCGGAAGAGACTCTCAAGCAAATCTACGCGCCGGCGGCTGCACAATATGTCGAAGTCTATAAAACGTTTTCCTTTGAGGCTTGGGTTACGTTTCTCGTAAATAGTGGCTTGGCGGTTCGTACTGAAAACAATTATCAAACGACGCCTTACGGTCGTGGCTTCCTAAAATATGCGGTCGACAAGCACCTTTTCTTTCCTAAGCCATATTAGTTCTTTTGAGCGCTGTTTCAAATTATGGGGCGACGATGCCGATAGGAAGCCGGACCGATTGCTCGATCCAGCGAGGGAGCGGTTGCGGGCGGTTTTTTTTGATAACTCCAAGCATGTAAATCGCCTTTTCCAATTGATCTTTGTCGGCATTTGGCGACATTCTATCAATGGTAACGGCACTTGCATTGTTAGCTGGCTGACCAATGGAATTACTGCTCATAACCCTTGTCCCTTGGGTCGCACTCGCGGCTGTTGTTGGCGTAGCCGCCAATACGCGCGGACGGGACGGAGGCGTTTGGTTTTTTTTCGCCGTTATCATTTCTCCGCTGATTGCTGGACTATTTCTTTTAGCTCTTCCGCGCAAAGAATTTGCATACGTAGACGAAAGTACGGGGCTAATCGACCTATTACCGGGCGGGAAAAACCGGAGAGCGAAACGGCTAGCGCAAGAGCGGATTGAAAGAGACAGGCGGGAAGGTGTTTTTCGGCTTGACGGAATTGTCGGGGACAAGCCGTATCGTGTCCTCCCGAGCGGCGAAATTGAGATTTTGATGCAAGGCGGCATAGTCCGATTTCGCGACCGCGATCATCTTCTTTCAATGATAGATATGGCCTCTTCTTTCAATGATAGATATGGCCTCGGCTCCCCAACCCTGAAAGTATGTTGCGTGGTGATCCAAATTCCGGGAGGCCGCCGCCTCGCTTTCGGCAAAGCCAAGAGGGAGCCGCGAGCGATGTCGGACCGCGCTACGCTTACCCGATGCAAACCCCGGCCCCCATGACCCTCGGCAACATGCGCGCCCAAGGTGTGAGCACGCTCGCCGCGTGGTGTCTCGGTCGCGGGTGCAATCACCATCGGGTTCTCGACGTGTTCGCTTAAACATCACCGAGAGTCACTTCGACTGCTAAATTGGACGATTGCCACCCGCCTGCACGCGTAAGGTTTGACGGTACTCAAGAGCTTCCGGCGCCTCCTTAAATTCTAGTAATTCACCCGCAAGCTCACCCAGATGCGCTTTCACTTCCAGCGGAGTTGCACGGAAAAACTCACGTCTTTGGTTGACGATATTCACGCGCAAATCCGCCAAGCGGTCGTGCATGGCCTTTTCGATGCCGACGGCATCCTTCGAGAAAAACAGGGCATGAACGTCAAAGTTAAATGGCACTGACACGTCACTTAGCTCGTGGATTCTATCGATGGGGTCAAGCCGTCGGGTCAGCCCGAGCTTGACCATCCTTTCTCCAAAAGAACCGATATTCGAGATTAGATAAACGTATCCGGCCCGAATATTTGCGGCCCGATAGTCCATACTTTCAATGGCGCGATCCACTTCGGCTAATTGCTCGCGCAACCGTGCGGCTCCAGCCTCTTCACCTTTTGCAACCAAGACTTCGAGCGCGTTGGCGTGGTGCTGGCGCTTCCTTCGCGAGGCGAGCACGTTCAAACTCAATTTCTTGCTGGGCCTTCCGCTCTTCGCGTAAGCGTTCTCGTTCTAAACGTTCGGCCTCTTTCTGTTCGGCATGCTTTTGTAAAAAATCCGCAGTAAGCTCTAACTCCCGCACCCGTAGTTGGTAGTATGGTTTTGAAATTTGAATATTCATTGTCTTGCCGAGGCGTTCAATTGTCTCGGCGACCTTCTTTAGCCGATCAAGTGCTCCATCTAGCTTGTAAGGTTTAAGGCCTCGCACAAGATTATCGGCCTCGGCATTGAATGCACGCAGCATCAACTTCGAAAAATCGCGGACCATCGCTCGGCCCTCAGTAGCAGACCCGTTGACCGTCCAGTTGGTCGTCGCGAGTACAGCTCCTCCGTCCTTTCGGGTCATGGCTCTTATGTCATCTTCAATCGCTGTGAGTTGCTTTTCGTAAGCCACTACATCAGTCAACGGATGCCGATATTGGTAAACTCCCACTTCTTGCAATAAAGCTAAATCTTCGGTCGCTACAATCGACTTGCGAGCTTCCACGATTTGTCTTTTCAGAGCCTCTAAGGCTGTGGCTCCTTCAGACCACCCTCGGCTAATTCGTGCCGCCTGTTCGGCAATCTCACGTTCGAGCTCAACCCGCCGTGCTTCGAGCCGCAGGATTGGGAGAGCGCCAAGTCTTTCGAGCTGTTTGTATGCTGCGTCACGCTGTGCGCGCAGCTCTTGAACTTCAACCACTAGTTTGCGTGCCATCTTGCGGGCACCGAACCATGGAACGGATAGATGCGGTCGAGTTCGGCTGGTCGCCTTTTGTTATCTCCATAGGGTCACCTGGAGTCAAGCAGCACCTGCTAGTGGGGCGCTACATTTACAACTGGAAGGAAGTCTACACTCGGTCGTGTGGGTGGCAATGCCTTAAGCCGCGTTACCTCGACCTGCCCCGAATAACGGGCATTCGCCGATGCTATCATTCGGCCTGAGACTGCATTGCGGGCACCTAGACAAAAGATGCGCGACCGAACTGGAATGAACGTCCGGGCAATTGGACTGCAAGAGGCTAACATGCGCGACACGGCCAAGCATCGTGCAGAGATCATCGAGCTATTGGAAAAGGCGCTGATGCTCTCCGAACAGGCGAGCGAGCCGATTGTCGGCTATCTGATCGAGCGTGCATTGGATGAGGCGCGCGGATCGCATTGGACGGGAACGCCGAAGCCGGGGCGCTGATCGTCGTGAGTTTGTCCGTGAGATTGCAACTCCGCCCGTGCGGCGAATACAAAGATCAATTTCAAAGCACGGTAAGCAACCGTTGGTCAATGTCCGCTTCTCCCCAAAAGCGGACAAAATGTTGCGGTGCCGCGAATGTCCGCTTTGTGCCAAAAGCCGACATCATTGGGCTGAACGTAGCTTTCACGCGACACAGATATAGCTGACGGTCCTTATTCGCCGTTCAGTCACGTTACGAACCTGGTTGCGCGCCATCACAGGAAAGTCATCGCCAAGGAAAAGTTGCCATATGACGGGAGGCGCGCCAGTTTTCGCCATTTGCGCCGTCATTTTCTCGAAAAAACTCTGGCTCTCTTCGGTGGAGTCTTGAACATCCAGCAGTTTGAATCCAGCACCAGCCAAGAGAGATTTCATTTCGTCAGGCGTCGCGAGATGGCTGATTGATGGGTTGCGCGCCCAGGGCACCGGATAAAGAACTTCGCCGCCTTCGCCTTGCAGCACGTCATAAACTGCGAAAACTCCGTCGGACTTTAGAACCCTGCGAGCTTCCGCATACATCTTGTCCTTAGCGGCAATATTCATCGCAACATGGATTGTCATCGCCGCATCGAATGCCTGGTTCCCGAAGGGCAAGTTCGTGGCGTCTCCCTGCTTGAATGACGTGCGGCTATCGAGACCGACCCAGACGGACATTGCAGTTGCCGTGTCGCAAAATGCTTGAGTCAAATCTATGCCGGTGACTCGGCAGCCGTATGTCTCGGCCAGCGTCCGTGCTGGGCCGCCCAAACCACTCCCGATGTCAAGAACGTGCGAGCGGGCATTCAAATTCATTTTCTCGCCCAATTCCAGCGTCGCTTTCCGACCGCGGATATGGAACTCATCAACTATTACAAGATCGGCGGTCGTCAATTTATTGAGATCTTTGCCGACGCTCCGCAGCTTCTCCGCGATTGCATCCGCCAATTTGAGGTTTTCGCTGTAGTGGCTTGCTACTCGGTCGGCCATCGTTCTTACCTCTGATGCCAAAAAATACACCCTCGAATTGTCGTAAGCGAGACCCGCAATGATCGCTCCGGGTCATTTGCGACCGAGCCGCCTCGCTCCGGTGCCTGTCAATGTCCGTTGTTAGTCCAATAGCGACGTTTCGACGGCTGAGTTCGTTTGTCCGTTAAGTGCCAATTAGCGACATAGGGCGTCAATTCATGCTCATGCCACCCGCGGCCATAAATGTTGGCAGCGCGTGCGGGAAAACAAGAATGGTCACGCCGTAGAGCATGAGCGCAATCCCTGCCGCCTTTGCAATCCGATCTCCAGTGGCCAACGCCTTTTCTGCAAAGACCAGCAAAGTGACCACAGCCATCGCCGCAATATTCATAATGCCAAGCGGGAATAGGATGAGAAACAGAAGCCAACAACAGCCAAGGCAAAAGAAACCATGCTCCAGACCCATGCGCATCGCGCCCGACGGTTCCGTCACGCCACGAGGTCAGGATGAAAGTAATTGGCGTACGGCATTTGGCGAGGCACATATTCTTGAGTGGAGAGAGTTGGTAGGCGCCAGCAATGACGAGCAGTATTCCGCCAATGCGTGCAGCCGTAGCCCCCGATAAATTTGCTTCCGCGGCAATCGCCTCGGCGCTGGCCGCGCCTGCATAGGCTAGCACGCCTGACAAGGCCCAAACCAGCATGTAGGCGGCCACGAAACCCAGGTCGAGACAAACGTCTCGCTGCGTGCCCGCTTGCCAGCCTGCACCTGATGGAAAATTAAAATCATGGGCGCCGCAGTAGGAAACATCATGGCCACCATCATGACTACCCAAACGGCGAGAAACAGCGGCGCCTGCATGCCCATCGTGGGCGTGTTCATAGCCATGCCCATGCTCATCTGTTGCCAAATGAGCAAAACCCACGCCGCCGCAGCGATGGCGATCAATAGGGCGAGGATAATATTTCGCTGCAGCAGCAGCGACCGTGTCCCAGCATCAGCCATGCGCGAGCCTCTGCCTGTTTGCGGTTCTCGGCCGGGGGTCTGGCGAGACTACTAGTTCGGACCAGTTGATTGGCGCGTAGTGGCCGTTCTTGCCGGAATTGTCCCAGCGCATGCCGTGGTCGGCTGAAGGTACTTCCCTTGCTGCCCACTGCGAATGCTTGCCTGTCCGGTGCAACCGGATGTCCCAAGGCGCCCCAGATCTCACCGTTTGGATGCATGCTTCCAGGGGCTCCACCGCCATGTGCATAATCCCGGGATTTCTACAGAGCGGATTTTGCCTTTGATCGGGTATGTGATCGGCACTTTTTTCGCGGGAAGATGAGTGCCAATCAATGGGCGAAAGCCGCCATCGGGCCCCCCTCGGCGCCACCGAAAATCGCACCCAGTGCAGCAGTCTGCTGGTCGTTGGCGCGTTGGTCGATATAGGCGGCAGCGGTCCAGTTACCTTCTCCCATCGCCCCTGGTGTGTGGCGATCACGCGACGTTAAGTCCGTCGAGCGAAACTTCGCCATATTTGCCTTTGTCGATGTGGAAGACGAGCGCCACGTCGCACACGCCTTGGCTCGGCTCGAGCCGTTAGCGGCGCGGCGGGCGAGACGAGGCATGGGCACACCACGTTGCAATTGCAGTTCTCGAAATAGTCGCCGGACAAATGCCACTTCGATTGTGTCACCATTTGTTCCTCCCTTATGACAATTGAAATAGTGGTATCAGAGTAGAGGATAGGTAGTTGTTATTTTGGCCACAAGCGTCTCAACCAATTTACGTCAGGGCGCGACGAAATGTCCGCTCTCGGTCATTCGCTGCGGAGCTCTGCGGCCCTCCGTTGCCGCTTTGTCCGTTGTTGCCCCAATAGGCGACAAGTTTTGCGACGCACAATACGTTACAGAAGGGCCGTAGCCGCTACTTCCTCGGCGTCATCGCCGTCGAAGGCGGCTCACTCACTCATCCGCCGCTTTGTCCGCCGCATCGTTCATTTCCTTGAGCACGCGACGGCTCTCGGCGAGTTGATCCTTCGGTTTGTTTGTCCCGGCGTTGATCGGGTTGGTTCTTTGACTGCGGTACATAGTTGGTCATGCTACTTTCCTCTGTGTTGTACTCATCCAGCGTCTGCGGCAACGATGCCCTCGGCGATTTCCTCCGGCGCCGCCAGGCGTCTCGACGCCGCGCTCCAAATCGACCACGCGGACTTCCTCCGCACCGTTTGCGCCCTGTCTTCGCCGGAGCCACGGCGCTGCTATGCTTTTGCTCGACTGGGTGCCGCGAGTGCGTTGAACTTCGCCACATCGTGAATGCCGACTTCGATGCGGACCTCGTCTCTGGCTGCTTCGACGGCGCTCTCTGCAGCTTCGATTGAGTGCTCGATCTCTTGAATTTCTGCGACCTCGTTTCCGAATTGTGCGTCAAGTGCGCGTTCGGTCAGCAGATCGTGTCGGCTTTGCGGGACGCCGGAATATTCCGCCGGCAACTCGGTCACCGCCTGCGCGATTTCGGTTGGCAGATTGTCGCCATACTTTGGCAAAGTACCTGCGTCAGCTACCTCGGAGCTTCATATCTCGCAGGAACGTCCGGATTTCCATCCGACTGAACGGCTGCCGGCAACGTCGGTCTTGTCCGGTCCTTCAACCTTGAGCTTCGTCTCTGCGCGCGGCCACCTCCGCACGCGCCTTTTTG